>NZ_NIVQ01000045.1 GCF_002811245.1 Vibrio salilacus
CGAATCTGCCTTAAACGCTTTGTTAGTTGCCATTCTAAACCTTTGATTTCCAGTTCATTTCCACTTTTTTGACAACGCCGTTTTTCAGCGCTTTGACAACTCAATTCAGGCGCAGTTTTAAAGCGCCTGCCACTGAAACCACTTGGAACTTACAACGACGTAGAAAACTGGCCAAAAGCACCCAATAAACCTTTGGAAAGGCAATGCCACAAAGCTGACTTTCAACGAGTAAATTCGCGTCTGAAACGGCAGAGCAAAACCACAGCATTAAATATCGAACACAATTTCAGCAAACTATCAGACACAAAACAGAGCAAAATTGCACGATACATTAGCCCTAAATATTCTGATTTAGCTGCATTTTTACCGCTGGCAACTAACGCCCTGTTAAGGTGTGAGCAACGCAATACCGAAGCCACCGCATACCACCTTAAACACTAAACGCAACGCATAACAAAAATGCCAAGCGTTGCGAATCACTCTTAAACAGTTTGTTAGCCATCAGGCTTCAGCAAGAAGTTGGATACCACGGTTAACCCAGTGCTCACCGTCTAATACCCAAGCTTCAATTTCTTCAAATTTTGATATTGGTAAATGTAAGAGCTGTGAAATGGCTATAGCACCTGCTCTTTCAGATTCATCATAGTGACCGTCGACTATTGCTAACTTAACTATCTCTTGAATAGCGACAACTTTCCCCTTATAGCTACCTATTTCGCCGCATGCTTCTGCAATTGACGGCGTGTTCAAAATGTTAAGTTCTATATCATTTTCGCTTGCATACGCATTTAAAAAATCAATCTCAGCATCTGATAAATTTCCATCAGCCTTTGAAATATCTACAAGTAACGACATTAAAGCTTTCTTTTCTGTATTTGCTAGTTGGTTAATAAACATTGTCTTATCCTTTAAACCATTTAACTGCTTTGTAAAGTCCATAGCCAACTACTGCCGCTGCCGCGACCGGAGCTGCCGTAGTTAACGCTACACCAGCAGCCATACCACCACCAACACTCCCACCAATCGCAGCAAGACCAGAAGTAATCCCCGCACCACTTAAACCTGCTACAGAACCAGCGGCACTAACGGCTGCAATACTACCTGCTGTTCCCGCTGCAGCCCCTGCATACGTTGCTTTTCGACCGATGCTTCTCGACTCTCGTTCATCAGAGTCAAGACTTTCATCATCTTTTAAAACAGTACTATTGATCAATGAAGCTGCTGCTAAACCGCCAGAACCACCCAATACCCCTAAGCCAGCTACAGCTCCTCCACCAACAGTACCACCTATTGTCGCAAGCCCACTCATAACTCCAGAACCGGATAATCCAGCCACGGAACCTGCGGAAGCAACAGCTGCTCTACTAGCAATGCCTGCTGAGGCTGACAGAGAACCAGAAGCTGCAGCTGTTCCACTATCGACTTGCCTACTAACATGGTTACCATCTAAACACCAGTTTACAAAGTGCTCGCAGTTGTTTCCCGTGAGACTATATGCATCTTCACCTAATCTGCTGCGAGCGCGCTTGGTAGATTCTGTTCTGGAATACCTGCGATTTGGATGAGGAACCACCTCAAAATCATTTCCGGCACAAAACTCCTTTAGACTCACTTCTTCAATGGGTCCGGACTGTAGACCATCAGCAAGACCTGAATAATGAACTACAACTTGATTTCCCACATAGAGCCCATGGTGAGAGTACAAACCACGAGAGCTTTTCAAGTGGTCTCCTATTTGAGGCATAAATTTCTCCTTTTTATGATGGCTAACGCCCGGTTAAGGGGCTGACAACGCAAAATACTGAACCTAAAATAACAACCGTAATCACAAATGCCGATTTGAACTAAAACCGCCACGCGTTGGCAGTCCCTCTTGAACCGTTTGTTATGCAAATTCAATAAGATAAACTGACTTTACTCGATCAAAAGCCACAATTGCAATGGTTGAGTAATTCAAGAACCAACCGAAGCCAGAGCCGTGATAAATAAGCCGCCAAAACAAAGTCCACCTTTCAGCAACAAACCAAACTTTTGAATCAGACAAACTCAACAAGCAAGACTTTCAGCAAATGCAAAATGCTCGATAAACTTACCCTTTCCACACTTTACGCACGCTGAATTGGCAACGAACCAGCGCTAAAACTGATTGAGGCAAACAAAAAACCTTGTCTGTTTTACGGCTTGAGTGAACCACGAATTTTAAGGTCAAAAAGCTCATTTGCCGACAACACAAAACGAATGGCCGGAGAAATCCCAAAAGATTGAACCCCTAAATTTACCTGAGTTGCATAACGCCCGCTTAAGGGGCAGCCAACGCTATTACCAACTTGCCGCATAACATCGTAATCACACAAACCAACGCATGGTAAAAATGCCACGCGTTGGCTGTCCCTCTTGAAGCGTTTGTTATGTAACAATATTTTCCATCATGTATATGTGATCAGCATACATTTGACCACCAATTCCATATGCATCAGGAGTAACACTATGTAATGTGAATCCACTTTTGATTAACACTTTTTCCGAACCCAGATTACCTTCAGTAACCACAGCGGAAAAACTGTTTAGGCAAAACTGTTTTCGGGAATATTCGACTAAAGCTCGTAATGATTCAGTTCCATAACCTCGACCGTGGAAACTAGGTAAAAACATAAAGCCAACTTCAGCAGTTCCATTCTGGATACAATAACCCGTTATGCCTACTTTGATACCAGTTTCTAATTCCGAAACAACCAAACAGTACCAATGGCTGGAATTTGGTGTCCATGGTTCAAGCCTAGAACGAAATTTAGATTGAATTTCCAGCAAAGTCGGTTCATCAAAGCAAAATGAAATCACCTCTGGATCGGTATGAAGTGTGTGAAATAGAGACCAATCATCTTCTGATATCGGAGACATCACTAAACGATCTGAACATATTTTTTCCACTGAACCTTCCTTGTTACATAACGCCCGCTTAAGGGGCAGTCAACGCTACTACCAACTTACCGCATAACACCGTAATCACCAAAACCAACGCATAGTAAAAATGCCACGCGTTGGCTGTCCCTCTTGAAGCGTTTGTTATGTGGCTTTGCCTCGTAAGCCAATTAAGTTACCAAAAGGGTCTTCTACTTGACACATTGAAAGCCCATTTTCTATTTCCATTGGGCCTCTGTATAGCTTTGCACCAAGAGCCTCAAAGCATGCTAATGAATTGGATAAATCGTTTACCGACCAGTAAAGAACAGTACCATTTTTACCAGAGCCCACCTTTTCATCAGCTTGCACTATTTCAATAGAAAAGCCATCAAGGTCTAACACTGTAAAATCAAAATCTGAGTGGTAGACAGGCGTCGCTTCAGGAAAGGCTTTTTGATACCAATCTAATCCCTGCTCTACATTAGGGACATGAATAAGAACTGCTGCTGGGGTCATATTTTCTCTCCTGCCACATAACGCCCGGCTAAGGGGTTGACGACGCATAGCCGAACTCAAAAAACACACTGTAAACACTGAACTTCAATTTTGCACTAAAGCCGCCACGCGTTGGCAATCCCTCTTGAGCCGTTTGTTAGCTGCTGCACTTTAGCCGGAGATTGACTACCCAACGGCTTAATTTGAAACACATTATTGTTTTCAAGCAACAAAGTAAAACGGACAACTGAGAAACTAAAACCTAACCCACGAAACGCACTTGGCAAAGAAGAAATAGCAGGAGAACTGACGAGCTTCTAAGGCTTCAATTTACAAAGAATTATGTCGAAGAAGCCAACAACCAAGTGCTCGAAATCAACTTAAGCGTGAAAGAGCTTCAAAACCAAAGAAGCCACGCCAAAGAAATAAACAAACACACCACTTCCCGTAAACAGACTTCGGTTAGCTCAAGCACTTCACGAACAGTGCCACTGGCGAGATACGCGGAAAAGTGCTGACTTTCAGGTGTAAAGCTAGAGCCTCTGACTAAGAAAAATAAGCGCTTAATTTTATGGTTTTTCTTAACCTCAGCTAACGCCCTGTTAAGGTGTGAGCAACGCAATACCGATGCTCGCGCATACCACCTTAACCACAAAACCTAACGCATAGTAAAAATGCCATGCGTTGCGAATCACTCTTAAACAGTTTGTTATGTAAGTGATATTTTACACCGAAGGCAAGCGTTTAGTTTTCACTTTCTTCTCCATCAGGGTAACGCTCGGACGGGCCTATTATGTTAATAAGTTGAATAATAAAATGATAAGTTGCTATTGTATAGTCGTTAACTCTTAAAGGTACTTCACTTATAGATTTCCCATTGTATTCATTGAAAAACTGGAAATTGGCAAGGTTATTATCAACAACATAAGAATGTTTTATTTTATTATTAAGAACTCTAATTTCATTAATCACTTCATACGAAGATAGCGCCGTAATATCAATGTTTTTTTCTTTAAATTTTTCGACTAACTTATTCCATACATGAGAACTCGATGTTTGATTTCCCAATAGAATCTTTAGAATACGGTTTGCATACTGCTCTATAGTAGCCCATAGGTTAATAACCATACTTTCATTTGCAATACATTTGATTTGGCTTTGTTGTTTGTATATATCGAACGCATTGAAAACCATTCGAGTAGTTGCCACTTCATCGAGGTTATCATGTCTAACATTATCGAACATTCCCTGATAATGCTCGTTAAACTTTTTAAACCCTGGCTCTATGGTTTGTTGATTATTTTCATGTGTAACCATAACAAAACGATGAAACATAACAATGTCATCAATTCGCTGAATTGCTTGTAGCCGCAAGCTAAAGCGCTCCGCTCCCTCAGGAAACTCGCAAACATCATCTATAATTGATTTATATTCGTCATTACCATCATTTTCATTGGTAAACTCATTTAGTGTTGGTAAATATGACATCAAATATCCTTATATATTATTCTACTAACTCGTAAAAAACGATTAATCACATAACGCCGCGTTAAGTAGTGAGCAACATTGCCACCTAACCTAAACCATTGTGCC
>NZ_NIVQ01000046.1 GCF_002811245.1 Vibrio salilacus
AATCAAAGGTTTAGAATGGCAACTAACAAAGCGTTTAAGGCAGATTCGCAACGCTAGGCATTTTCAGTTTGCTTTGAATTTAGTGTTTACGGCACAATGGTTTAGGTTAGGTGGCGATGTTGCTCACTACTTAACGCGGCGTTATGTGATATTGTAAATTCAGCTACAGAAAGGAGAATTAAATGGCTAATTCAGTGGTAATTCAACAATCAAATAATCAATTGAAAGTAAATTCAGATGCTTATGATTTAAGCCGAATTGTTGGTGTTGAAGTAAAAGTTTTGACGTTCAAAGACCATCTTTTGAGAATGCTCCTTTTGGGTGCAATTTCATCGAGTTTACTTTTTATCTTTATCCCATCAGAACATCAGGAATATGGATTAGCTTTTGCGTCTTTTTTGCCATTGGTAGCATTTTTGTTCGGTGCTTTTTTGGGTTTTGTTAGCAGTAATAAATACGAGTTTCGTTTGGAATTTAATCACTTAGATGAAACGGGGATTCAATGGTTTACGGCGGCGAAAAGTAGAAAAGCTAGTAATTATGTATTGTTCAAAGAGCAAGAAATGGAGCTCAAGCGCAAAATCACATAACAAAGCGTTCAAGAGGGATTCGCAACGCGTAGCATTTTCGTTATGCGTTGATTTTATTGGTTTTTAGTGCAATGCGGTGAGTTGGTAGTCGCGTTGCTCACCCCTTAACGCGGCGTTATGTTTTATTTTTAATTCCATGTGAGTATAATGCTAGTGTTTTTATGTGGTTACTATCAATTTTAGTTAGAAGTAAGGTTGTTATGTGAATTTGCTTGGAAGTCCATATTTTCTACAATTTGGTGTGCCATTGGTAACTGTAGGGCTTTCTATATTTATCAAGTATGTTACACGAAATGATCGACATTCTGGATTTAAAAAAGAAGACGTTGCTGTGGGTTTAGATCTTGCTGTTACTGCTCTACTTATATTTATTACTGGAAGCTCTCAATTAACGGCTAGTCTTCCGCCCACAAATCCTCCAGTTGACGTGGTTGAAAAACTTGCCTCAGTGCCTTGGATTTTGATGGCGTTTATTATCGGTATTTGGAGTGTCTCTACTATAGTTCGTAAACGAGGCTGGGAAAGTGATGATAAGCTGAAAATATTTTGGGGTATTGTCGTTCCAGATGTATTTGGTTTAGCGGTGTTGTTATTTGTTGTTAACTGGATTTAGTTATGAAAAAGCCATTATTTAAAGAAATTTATAGAATATCTGGTCTAGTTATTCCAGTTACTGCTGGTCTTTTGTCATTGATGTTTTTGTTATCAGAGTCTGGTAATTTTGAGGTTTTGAAGTTTGCAGTTGGTTTTTCAGGTGCATTTATTGGTGGTGTTGTTGTTTATCTATACGCAAAAATTAGAACTGCGTTTAAAAAACCTAAAGTTTTTATTTCATATTCACCTCAAGATGAAGCGGTTGTAAAAGAAATATGCCAAGCATTGAATGATATAAATGTTGATATTCTTATTGACAAACATGAGTTGATGGTTGGCGATGATATTGATAAGAAAATAAGTTCTTTAGTGGAAGAAAGTGATTACATAATTTATGTACACTCTAGTTCGAGCGCTACATCAGAGTGGTCTAGAAAAGAGTTAAGAAAAGCGTTCAATCTCAATAAAAAGATATTGCCTGTTGTGGTTGATAATGAGCCTTTATCTAAGTTTATCGAAAATTTGTTATACGCTGATTATAGATATAACCCTGAAGAGGCAATGAATCAATTAAGGAAAGTTTTCGCACACATAAAACATAACAAGGCATTTAAGAGTGATTCGTAACGCACAGCATTTTTACTATGCGTGAACTTTTAGTGTTTAAGGCGCAATACTGAGGCTCCAGTATTGCGTTACTCACACCTTAACGCGGCGTTATGCAACTCAGGTAAATTTAGGGGTTCAATCTTTTTAGATTTCTCTGGCCATCCGTTTTGTGTTGTCGGCAAATGAGCACTTTTACCCTCAGATTCGTGGTTCACTCAAACCGTAAAACAGGCAAGGTTCTTTGTTTGCCTCAATGAGTTTTGGTGCTGGTTTGTTGCCAATTCAGCGGGCGCAAAGTGTGGAAAGGGCAAGTTTATCGAGTATTTTGTACTTGCTGAAAATCTTGCTTGTTGAGTTTGTCTCATTCAAAAGCTTGGTTTGTTGTTGAAAGGTGGGCTTTGTTTTGGCGGCTTATTTATCACGGCTCTGGCTTGGGTTGATTCTTGAATCACTCAACCATTGCAATTGTGGCTTTTGGTCGTGTAAAGTCGGTTTATCTCATTGAATTTGCATAACAAACGGCTCAAGAGGGATTGCCAACGCTTGGCGACTTTAGTGCAAAATTGCAGTTCAGTGTTTACGGTGTGTTTTTTGAGTTCGGCGGTGCGTTGTCAACCCCTTAGCCGGGCGTTATGTGAATCACCATACTTTCAAATTTACGGTAGTTTTATGCAGATGAGTCAATTAGTTATAGAGAACATCGTTAGTGTTCTTGGTGGTGCGAGTGTTGTAGTAATAGGTTTGTCTAGTTGGCTTGGTAGTCTTTGGTCAAAACGCATTCTGAACCAAGAAAAGCTGCGAATGGACAAAGAATTACAGCAGCTTAAAGACTCAAATCTTGCAAACTTAAAGAGCATGGAGCGAGAGTTACAAGTTGAGCTTCAAAAGCGAGATCATTACCACCAAATATCAAAGTCTACCTATGAAATGAACTTTGAGCGTAAGGTAAAGGTGTATACCGAATTACTTTTACTTAATCAGAAGTTTTTCCGTTTTATGAACGAAAGCCCGCTAGCGGATGAGCCAGAATCTACTGAAACGTACTACAGGTATTTTGAGCAATGTAAGACACTAATTGAGTCAGAGAAGTTATACGTTAGCAGTAAACTAGCTGAACTTTATGAGCTCTGGTATCAAAAAGCATTGCCTTACTTTAAGCAAGCAGGGTTGGATGGCTACGCAGTCCACGGCTTTGCGCATACTGACGAAGAAAATATGCAGAACATTTATGACGCTCAAGAGCCCGCTCGTTACGACCTAGTTTGTGAAACATTCAAAGAGATGCAGGCCATTTTTGAGCAAGTTGAAATAGACGTAGCTTCTATTCGCAGGATAATTGAATTACCGATGCAAGAATAAATTCACATAACAAACAATTTAAGAGGGATTCCCAACGCTTGGCATTTTTGCTTCTACTTCAATTTTAGTGTTTACGGTACAATGCCTTAGGTTGGGTGGTAGCGTTGCTCACCCCTTAATTGGGCGTTAGAAGCCACAAAGCTTTAGTGTAGATGTGGAATCAGCTATAATGTAAAAATCTTATTTTCTCGTATTTTAATTTTTATTTAAATACAATGAGTTATGTTTTTTACGTGGAGTTGTTGTTTTTATGGCTGAACCAAGATTTGAAGATTTTGATTTAAGATTAGTTAGTCCGAGTTTTGAAATGGATCTAACCGATACTTTAATTGAATTAGATCACCTGAGAAAGTTAAGGTTAAGCGGGACAACTGCACCTTGGATATTCTTTCAATTAAAAGAAATTTTTCACCTTTTAGAGAGTGTGGGCTCAGCACGAATTGAAGGGAACAGAACGACTATCTCAGAATATGTAGAACAAAAAATTGATAGTAAAGAAAGGTCTTCCGAACGATTTTCAGAAATTGCTAATGTTGAAGAGGCAATGACTTTTATTGAAGAAAGTATCGAGGAAGGTACAGAGATTACAAACTATTTCATTCGACAACTACATGAGCTTGCTGTTAGCGGTTTGACAGACGAAGGGGACAGAACTCCCGGTCAATACCGACAAGTCGGCGTTCAAATTTCTCAATCGACACATTTACCACCTGATTGGGTTAATGTTCAGAGTTATATGGACGAACTAGTAGAGTTTATAAATCGTCCTGACTCTAGTAAATATGACTTGTTAAAAACAGCTCTAGTTCATCACAGATTTACATGGATTCACCCATTTGGGAATGGGAACGGTCGAGTGGTCAGGCTGTTAACTTATGCTTTACTGATTAAATATGGCTTTAATGTAAAAGAAGGTAAGTTAATTAACCCTACTGCAGTATTTTGCAATGATAGAGAAGAATATTATGCGCATTTAACCGAAGCTGATAAGGGAACTGATGAGTCTTTATTAGGTTGGTGTGACTACGTGCTTTCTGGAATTCTTGGTGAAGTGAAGAAAGTCAATCAACTATTAGATTTTGATTATTTATCTAAATCTATTTTAATCCCAACCATAGAGCATGGAGTGGATCGAGGCTATTTGAATAAAATAGAATCTGAAATACTTAAAGTTGGAATAAAGCGACAAAAGTTTCAAGCATCTGATCTAGACATAATTTTGACTGAACTATCGCCACGGCAGCGCACACATCAAGTTAAGAAAATGAAAGATTCTGGTTTTATTCGCCCATTAAAAGAGAATGGACGGACTTATTACGTTAATTTTATGAACAATTTCTTAATGCGAGGGCTAATACAAACTCTTGAAAAAGAAAAGTTTATACCACCAATTGACTAGGCTTCTAACAATCTGTTTAAGAGTGATTCGCAACGCGTGGCATTTTTACTATGCGTTACGTTTTGTGTTTAAGGTGGTTTGCGGCGGCATCGGTATTGCGTGGCTCACACCTTAACAGGGCGTTAGTTGCCAGTGGTAAAAACGCAGCTAAAGCAGAAAGTTTAAGGCTAATGAATTGTGTAACTTTGCACGATTTTTGCCTTGGTGTGGTTTGCTGAAGTTTCGTTTGGTTGTTAATGTTGTGGTTTTGTTTTGCCATTTCAGATGCAAATGTACTCGTTGAAAGTCAGCTTTGTGGCATTGTCTTTCCAAAAGGTCTTTTTGGTGCTTTTAGCCAGTTTTCTGCGGCGTTGTAAGTTCCAAGTGGTTTCAGTGGTAGTCGCTTTGAAACTGCGCCTGATTTGAGTTTTTCAACACGCTGAAAAACGGTGTTGG
>NZ_NIVQ01000047.1 GCF_002811245.1 Vibrio salilacus
TCAAAGCAAACCGAAAATGCCTAGCGTTGCGAATCTGCCTTAAACGCTTTGTTAGATTCAGAGTATAACTAGCGATGGCATTTACTGTCACCTAATTGAAAAGAACAACGAGAGAAATATTATGCCTACCTTTAATACACGCTGCCCATCTTGCTCGGGTGTCAATCGTATTCCAACAGAGCGCATCAATGAAACGCCAAATTGTGGCAAGTGCCAATCTCCGCTTCTCGACGGTGCACCTATCGAAGGAACCGAACTGAACTTTAATGCGATTTTGGCTAGTGACGTTCCTGTCGTGGTCGACTTTTGGGCCCCTTGGTGCAATCCTTGTGTCGGCTTTGCACCGATTTTTTCCGACGTCGCTGCCGAGCGTTCAGGAACGGTTCGATTTGTGAAAATTGATACCGAAAATCAGCAGAACCTTGCAGCACAGTATCAAATTCGTAGCATTCCAACCATTATGGTGTTTAAAAATGGCAAAAGAGTCGACTTCATTAACGGCGCCCTTCCTAAGAGTCAATTTTATCAATGGCTTAACCAAACATTGACCAAATAATCTTATCTACAAAATTACAATTAAAGTGGTCGAAATTGCATGATTTGGCCACTTTTTTTATCTATTATGCACTGCTCATAACGATAAATATTATTTATCGTTATGAGCAAAATCTTTCGCTTTACCTTCTGTTGCTTTAACCACATAGTCGCGCCGATTTTTAGTTATTTATTATTCTATTTGACTGAGGCAAAGACATTGGAAAACACGGCTGCTACAACTTCAAAAGCTCGCATTTCTGTACCAGTTATTGCGCTTGCTCTATATGCAGTCGCATCGGGTTACCTTATGAGCTTGATTCCGCTCATGCTGCCAACGTATGGCTTGGACTTTTCTCTCGCCAGTTGGCTTGCTAGCGTATTTTACGCCGGTCTACTAATCGGGGCGGTAATGATTGAGCCTTTAGTCAGTAAAGTGGGCCATCGTAACGCCTTTGTTTGGTGTTTAGTCGCGTTTATCGCCACCATCATCGCCCTGCCTTTGCTGCCTTACTCAGCAACTTGGATTGCTGCGCGATTTGTCGCAGGCATGGCAGTGGCTGGCGTGTTTGTCATCGTTGAATCATGGCTGCTCCACGGCGATGAAAGTGCACGCGCTAAACGTCTTGGGCTCTACATGGGTTCACTCTACGGCGGTAGTGCATTGGGTCAATTAGGCATTGGCGTCATTGGCGTGTCAGGTGGCGTGCCATTTATTGCTATTATTACTTTATTAATTATGGCCGTGGTCGTACTGCTATTTGGAGAGTGTGAACAACCACAAAGCGAATACAGCACACCGCTTTCACTCAAGCAAATTAGCAAGCTCAATCACGCGGCTATTATTGGTTGTATTGTTTCAGGGCTCACGCTAGGCGCAATTTACGGTTTAATGCCTATCGAGCTACAAAAACGCGGCATCAGTCATAGTGATATTGGTAGCCTGATGGCCGTGGTCATTCTTGGTGGCATGGCTGTGCAACCGATTGTGCCATGGTTGTCGAAGTTCTTTGGACGTACGCTACTGATGGCGATGTTCTGTCTGCTCGGCGTAGCGGCGATCAGTTTCACCTCGATGGTGAATGGCGTGGACGCGCTAGGTATCGCACTGTTCTTGCTTGGTATGGCGACATTTGCGCTTTATCCTATCGCAATCAACCTAGCTTGTGACAAACTGGACGCGAGTTTTATCGTCTCGGCGACACAAGTCATGCTATTTAGCTACAGTATTGGCTCTGTAGCGGGCCCGGTTGCTGCTGACTGGTTTATGCTAGGGAATCAAGGACTTATGGGTTACTTGTTTGCAGCCTTGCTGACAACATGCCTCTATATGCTAATTGCGAGTGTCAAAACCAAACAGCAAACAGTCGCTGGCGAATAACCAACAAGGGATGCAAAATTGCATCCCTTTTTGTTTACTGTAACGATTTGAACTCGGTATGCAGCGCGCCAATTTGTGTGCAAGGTCTGGATAAAAATCCTTGATTGAGTGATTAGAAACTGAGCTTAACACCCACACTTAACGTAAATGAAATGACAGAAGGTTTTATGACCGTTAGCCAAGGAGTCAGGGGTTATGCGACTACTTTTGCTGATAGCAGCAACAGCACTGTTTAGCTCAACAAGTTGGGGCTTTCCTACTTACTCATCGCAGTGGGCACATCGAAGTGTAATTTTATGTATGATTAACAGGAAAAATGTTATGTTTAGGTTTGCATAGTTTAAGGAGATTTAGAATGGATAAAATCATTTACCCATATGTTAGATTTAGTAGTGAGCAACAATCTGGTGGTAGTTCTTACAAACGGCAAATGGATGACATATTAAAATATGCAAAAGAGAACGGCTATACAGTCAATAACAGCCTTGAATTAAAGGATTTAGGGGTGTCGGCATACACTGCAAAGCATATAGAAAAAGGTTCATTAGGGGACTTTTTAGACGCTTTAGATGCGGGAGTTATAGAAACCGATGGATCTGCTTACCTATGTATTGAACAAATAGACCGACTTTCACGGCAGAGCATTGATGAAGCTTACCAAGTGTTTAGAAAAATCCTTAAGGCTAATGTGAATGTTATTACTTTAATGGATAAAAAGACTTATACAAAAGATAGTCTTAATGACTTAATGACGATTATGTATTCGTCAATGTTAATGGCACAAGCTAACGAAGAAAGTGCTAAAAAGTCAGAACGTATTTTGAAAAGTTTTGATAAGAAGATTGATCAATTAAACAATGACGAACCTATACAATATGTGGGTATTTTTCCTGGTTGGATAGATAATATAGGAACAAAACAAAAAAGAGATTTTGTCGTTAATGATAAAGCCAAAATTGTTCAAAATGTCTTTAAAATGTATATTGAAGGAACTTCAATGGGTGACATTGCGAGAATATTCAATGAAAAGAGTATTGAACAAGTAGCAAAGAGGCGACATAAGAACTTTACCAATTCTTGGAGCTCTGCAAAAATTAATCACCTCCTCAAAAATCGATGTGTCCTCGGGGATCTTTACATTAAAAAGACAGGTGAAACATATAAAAACTACTATCCACAAATTATTTCAATTGACGATTGGGATGTTGTTCAGTCAATGACCGCAACAAAAAAAACCACTAAAACTTCTGGTAGAAAGTCAATAAATATATTTACTGGTAAAATATTCTGTTCTGGTTGTGGGCAAAAATACTATTTCGAAACTGATGATAAAATCACGAAAAAAGGGCGAACCCTATACTATATGTTAAAATGCCAAGGGCGGCGTGTTTTAGGTTGTAAAAGCAAGTCTATAAAGTATGATGATTTTCTTTCTTCCACTCCAAATATGTTTGGAATGATAACTAAAACAAAGAAAGATAATAGTAAAGAAATAAAAAAAATAAAACAAAAAATCAGTGAGATATCTTCTGAAACAAAGGAAATTGAGAAAAACATCAACACTTTAGAGAGTATGAATGAAAATGGTAGTTTAGATTATGAAACATACCTAAAAGAGAGTTCAAAGCAACGTAAAAAAATCAGAGTCAACGATACAAGGATAGCAGACAGGGTGACCGCATGAGTGTCTATATTTTCACCACATTATTAAAGCCAGCACTTAATACTGCCTCTAGCATCGATGTATTCATCATGCAGCGCTTTTGCT
>NZ_NIVQ01000048.1 GCF_002811245.1 Vibrio salilacus
ATGAGGCAACCCGGCCAACGTTCAACAAGCGCCCTCTCTTTCCAACCACAGCGCAGAACAATGGCAAATTGTCGAGGCAACTGCCAAGCTGACATGCCAATTGGCAAATATGATGCAAGCGACTTAGAGCCAGTGCAATTTGAACCCAACCGCCACGATCCAATAATGAAGCAACCCACGAACATTAGTATGTTTTACCGGCTGAGTGATTCATGAACTTGGGCCGACAATGCCGATTTGCTGAAGTACTTAAACGATCTGCCAAAGGGACAAAGAACATAGATCGAAGAAACTTTAAGCCACTGAAATACAAGTAAACATAACGCCGCATTAAGGTGTGAGCAACGCAATACCTAAGCTTCCGCATACCACCTTAAACACTAAACGCAACGCATAGCAAAAATGCCAAGCGTTGCGAATCACTCTTAAACAGATTGTTAGGTTTCAGATACCTATTCACTGAAAAAATACTTCGGATGATAAAATTGTTTACCCGAAAAAATCAAAGTGGGTTCGTAACCATATTCACTATGAACTGATTGTTTCGCCTTGTTCAAAGCATCATCGATGTTTGTGGCAAGTACGTGAACAAACAGAAACTCATCATCACCATTGTTTGGATAGAAGTCAAAAATGTAGATATCTTCCTTTCTTTCTTTATCTACGATATTGACAAATACTTCATCAACATGGAAACCAAGGTCTGGAAATATAACATCCCCATTCTCAAACTCCAATGCGACCATATCGGTCGAGACATTTACGATTCTAATAAACTCTCGATCTTTATTGTATTTTAAGAATGGAAAGATTGAATCTTCATTTCCATAATACCAATCAACCTGACTTCCAGACTCCATTAAGATGAATTTATACTTCGGTACAGCTGGTGTACTTATTTTTCCCACTCTTAACTTGGTAAGCTCTTTTTCAACCAAGTTAACTTTTCCCTCAGGGGCAGGAATAAACGGAATACAATGGAACGTCGTATCTTGAATATTAGTAGGAACCTGATAGCCATCATTTAGCATCATTTGTAAATCATTGCTTACAATTAAACCTAATGTGCCCGATTTATCTTCTCGAACGTCTAGACTCAGTAGTAAATGATGTCTACTAAAATTCATATCTACGATGCAAACAACGTGACAGTATATATTCATAAATATGAAATATTTATACTCTCCACGATCAAACTTATTCCGACAGCTATCTAAAAATGAGGTCTGAGTCGATTCAGTTACATCAGAATTTTTATTTGATATAACGATATCGGAAATATCTGTATTTATTATGCAAACCGAGTGTTCATTGGCATTAACAGCAGCTATCTTTTGGCTATCAAAAGCTGGATTTTCTCCAGAAATTAAGTAGCAGATATCGGGCTGGTACTCTACACCAGAATCTGTGACACTTAACCCTGTATATGCACCACCAATACCATTTTCGATTGTGTAATTATGGATACCATAGCTTTGCAGCAATGCAATCATTTTTACCAATAACTCTTCATCACTTACGGAACCCAAAGGGATCTTAAGGTAGTCTTCCATAAAGACATTATAGAAAGTATTTGTATAATCGATTAACTCTTCTGTTGGTGAGCCGGTAAGGACCAAGCCATTTTCAAATTCGATATAAGTTGATCTTGTATTTTTAACTGTTATTAATTGCGGATGTTCATCATAAAATGCAATAGTAACTTCGATTGAGGGTTTGAGTTTAAAATCAGGGTAATTATCTATAGCTCCTCTAATCGAAGACACTACGTCAAATCCCAGTTCAATACGAAACGCAACATCATTTATAAACTCAGTTCCAAAATTTGCGTCACCAGCTAACGAGTAAGCAACATTAGATTTTGAAAAAATCTTATATGCCCTCTCGTATACATAATTTCCGCTATCTAACCTCCCTTGTCTTTCACAAAATGAAGTCGTTCCATTTGACATTCCATCATGATGATCGATTGGATTTGTTACAGCACTATCAGTAACGATAAAAGCTGCTGTTTCTGTTGTCCAAGCTACACTGTAAGTCATATTTCTAGTTCTATGTAAGTTACTGAATTTGAATTGAAACCTAACGCCGCGTTAAGTAGTGAGCAACATTGCCACCTGACCTAAACCATTGTGCCGTAAACACTAAATTCAAAGCAAACCAAAACTGCCGAGCGTTGCGAATCTGCCTTAAACGCTTTGTTAGTTGCCATTCTAAACCTCTGATTTCTTGTTTGTTTCCACTTTGCCAACGCCGTTTTTCAACGTGTTGAAAAACCCAAATCAGGCGCAGTTTCAAAGCGATTGTCACTGAAACCACTTGGAACTTACAACGCCGTAGAAAGCTGACTGAAAGCACCAAAAAGATCTTTTGGACAGGCAATGCTACAAAGCTGACTTTCAACGAGTGCATTTGCGTCTGAAACGGCAAAACAAAATCACAACACTAAAATCGAACACAATTTTAACAAGCCACACTCAGCTACAAAAAGGAGTAAAATTGCACGATGCATTAGCCCAAAACTTTCTGATTTAGCTGCATTTTTACCGCTGGCAACTAACGCCAAATTAAGGTGTGAACAACGCTAACACCTTAGCTAAACCATTGTGCCATAATCACTAAACTGACTTGAAATGAGAGCGCCGAGCGTTGTGAATCACTCTTAAATTTTTTGTTATGTGGTTCTTTACAGCGGCATTAGTTCCTTCTATTTGACCTTGAATTCATTCTCAGAAATAGTACATATCTCTTTCGAAGAGTGGAGCTTATCAAGCTCATCTACAACGTTAGCTATACTCGCAGCTTTATTTTCTGGGACAATAAAACACCAAATCAAAGCAATTAACCATCCTGCCCACCACAATAAAACACCTAAAACATTTACCAAGGCGATAGGAATCTTATAAGGATGATTTTTCTTTAACGCGATAATTGATGGAAGAAATGCAAATGGGATCAATATCATGAGTATAAGCAACAACGGCCCAGTACCTAACAAAAGCTTTAACACATGCAACAACTGCCAAATCCAGTCATCTGACATAATGAAGACCTCGTAGTTAATAATGAAACTAACAAAATAACACTATGGTTAATCCGATCAATATACCCTTAATTTTGGTACGTCCAAATACCACTGGTGTACGCCACCACATAACGCCGCGTTAAGTAGTGAGCAACATTGCCACCTAACTTAAACCATTGTGCCG
>NZ_NIVQ01000049.1 GCF_002811245.1 Vibrio salilacus
CTGAGATGTATTTTAACACCTCTATTTAGGTGGCCAAATTTACTGTACCACTACACTACGCCGAGACTCGATTGAACTTCGAGCTTACAAGCCAACGTATCGACGATTTCTTTCGAGATGCTTAAACCGAGCCCTGTGGAAGTCGCATCATCGTAATTTTCACTGACATCTTTTGAGAAAAAGGGCTTATAGATGGCAGCGATGTCATCGATGCCTTGTCCAGAGTCACACACATTAATCGCGATCCCTTGGTCGTGTTTTTCCAACATAATCGATACCGAGCCCGAAGAAGTGAACTTGATGGCGTTAGAGATAAGGTTAATCAGCACTTGAAACATTCGCGAACGGTCAGACAGAAGATAACATTGTCTCGAATCTAGTCGATTGATGACAGCAAACTTCAATTGCTTCTCTTCTGCTCTGTGAGAGAACAAATCGTATGCATTGTTCACCAAAGTAACTAGATCATACTCACTGCGCTTAATGTTCAGTGAGGTATGTTGCAGACGACTTGCGTCGAGTAAGTTATTCACCACATTCAATAGGTGAAAACCCGACTCACTGATGATTTTCAGTTTATCCTGAATATCATCGGCATTGGGTTCGTTTTGCGCGACTTCCAATAGCCCAAGCATCGCATGGAGAGGGGCCCGCAACTCATGTGACATAGTAGAGAAAAATCGCTCTTTTGCTTTGGTCGCTAACAATGCATCAAACTCAGCACTCTTGAGTGCGGTCATATCTGCATGGGTGCCTGTGAAACGTAGCGCCTTACCCTCACTATCTCTCTCTACCACCCTACCGCGATCCAAAATATAAACCCAACTTCCGTCCGCATGCCTCATTCGATGCATGTTCTCATAGAACTCTGTTTTGCCTTCGATGTGTGCCTTGATGTCGGCAAGGCAGGCATCCATATCGTCTGGATGAACGCGGGAGGACCAATCATCCAAGGTCATTGACAGATCACTCATCTTCAAACCCAACATGTTTGCCCAGTTAAAATCAAACACGACCTCATCGGTCACCGGAGACCAATCCCACATGCCGAGCCGAGTGCTATCCAAAACTAATTTTAATCTCTCGGGGGTGTTTGTAGTATTGAGTTTTATTTTTTTCATGCAGATTGCTCGCCTTATTGACCTAGCTATAACTACAAATTAAGTATAGTTAAGAAAATCAAATAACCAGCTTTGGCTTTTTCCCTCCCCATCTCATTTGCGAGACGGCTTAGTTGGCTTGATGCTCAGATGCCGGAAAGCAATAAAGTCTGAGCATTTACAATGAAAATTGTTCGGTTTTAGGCAATAGCTAGTCTGGTGGCGCGGAGTAAACTAAAAGTAACAAAAAACACACTTTTGCCCCAAAATGAGTTTAGGGCTTGCAGTTACTTAAAAGACTGAGGTGCGGTTTGCCCTACTTTTATTAATTTCTTGTCGGTGTCTAGATTATCGGAGATTTTACCAGAACCACTATAGACCCCTTTCTAAATATTTCAGATCTCAAATTCTCAAGCAAAACCGGATAATTAAGTGGCCTCTACAGCCATGAGCGTAGGGCGATATCGAGGAAAGGATAAGCCTTTTGGTCGTAAACACAACGCCCCATATGGGTAATGGTGTGGCTTCAGACACGCTTACCTTGGATTAGCCTTGGTGGGGTGTAGCTAGCCAATAAAGCCCGAATATAAGCGCGCATCTCAATTGCTTTATGTAAAGTTTTGTTGATTTAAACTGGGAATCCATATTAGAACCGTACGTGCAACTTCCACTGTTTACGGCTTAAGCCTCCACTAAAACGTATTACGTTATCCAGCAACCTAATTGACAGTTAAAGCAAGATAATACCAAGAGTGAAGGCCTACCTTTTTCGGCTTACTATTCACCAAGTAACCTTGGTGTAGGAAGGACTTTTCGTCAAAGTGAAAAAAGGACGCATTCCGTGCCTATTTCATGCAGTTAGGCTTATACCGCAATATCTAAATCACCTTCGTCCGCGCTACGAGCCCAGATCGTTGACCATTTTTCTGTGGTATTTTTGTCATCCTCATCTTTGGTTGGGATGTCGAACGCGCCGGGTTCTTTACTGACACGACACACTTTGCTTAAACCCAGCACAGCGTTTAAGAAATCCATATAGAAAATACGGCATTTCTCTACATTGTCGCCATACCAATTATTGTTGCTGAAATCGAAGAGTCTGATTCTCTCATCCCCATCGTTAGAGTAATAGTAAGCGCCCCATGATCCCACGGGGCGTTTTAGTTTCAGTGTGAGAAGTTCCAAGGAAGAAGAGAGTTAATATCAGGCTCTGGCTTTGCCAGTTCTTTCATACATTTGACCATGTAATCGTAGAGTATCAGTCCGTTCGCTTTCGCCGTCTCGATGATGCTATACAGCAAAGCACTCGCATCAGCACCAAGCGGATTCGTCGAGAATAACCAATTTTTTCTGCCAATGACCAGCGATTTGATTGCGCGTTCCGCTCGGTTGTTGTCGATAGATAAATGCCCATCTTCAACATAGCGTATCAGCTTAGGCCACTGACCCAATGTGTACTTGATGGCTTTACCAAGAGGACTCGATTCGATGACTTTCTGCGTGGTTAACCAGTCATAGAAGTCATCCAACATCGGTTTAGCCTGCGCTTGTCTTTCTGCCCAACGCTCTTCGACCGAAGCCAGTTTTAATCGAGATTCAAGTGCGTACAACTTTTGGATTTTGGCTAACGCCACATCCGCTTTACCTGTTTTACCCTTGCCCTGAAGCTTCTTCGCTTCCATGAACTTACGACGTGCATGAGCGAAGCAACCGACATTAGTGACGTTGCTTAATCCATCATAAGCCGCGTAACCATCACTTTGCAGATAGCCTGAGTAATCACCCAAGAAGTTCACGGGGCACACTCTCGCGCGACTGTTTTGATAGTCGAACAAGACGATATTTTTCATGTCAGGGAGTTTAGCTTCAGGGGAGTCGGCTCCCGAGCAGTACAACCACATGTAACATTGCTTGTCTTCCTTGAGTGTCACCGATCATGCAAAACTGATCCACTAACGATCATCGAAAACTGATCCACTT
>NZ_NIVQ01000004.1 GCF_002811245.1 Vibrio salilacus
ATGAATCGGAACGTTTGTATTGGGAAAGCTCTAAAACCGTGGCCAATTTTAGTTGACCACTACAGAGCTTATAGTTACGTAGGTTGGTCTGTACGTCTTTAAGAGCACAATGAAATATTAAAAAAGCTACAGCTCTTTTGATGTCGACTGTATAACTACATCCAAAGTACACTCAGGTATTTTAACTTATTGATCTAAATTAGAAATGTATGATTTCTAGGGTCCAGAAACGGTGAAACCCCGATGTTGGTAGCATCGGGGTTTCGAATTTCTAGACTTCTCGGTTGGTAATGCCGATTATCTTATATGCAAAAGGTTGGATTTTATCCGAATAATTCCCGGTAGGAATTAGATACGGATGAAGTCCATGTGCTCAACTTTTGGCTTGAACGCGTGACGTTGAACGTCTTGTGGCTTAACTTTAACTTCAGCGCCGTCAATTACTAGAACGATACCTTCGTAGAACTCAGGCTTGTCCATTTGGTTGATAACGTCATCGTGCTTAAGAACGATAGATACTGGCGCAGCTTCACCACCGTAAACGATAGCAGGGAATTTACCAGCGTGACGTAGGCGGCGGCTCGCACCTTTACCTAGTTCAGTACGTACTACTGCTTCAAATTTCATAGTATGACTCTCTAAAAATACAAATTGATTTATCCGTCCGCAATGCGACCTCGCGGACATTGAACGCTCAAGAGAAATTGGTAGTAACTCCATAAGCGAGCGCGGATACTAACATTCTCTCTCTTTTGCCGCAACTCAAAATCCTCTAATCCCTTTGTTTTAAGGCGATGCACTATCAATTGGTTAAGTCTAAAGCACTGTCTGTATTACGCTCTGATAATAGAAATCTTGCCTATGAGTAAAATGCTGCCTAAAAGTAGGCAAAACCTTGCTTGATTTTAGCGGTTCATGCGCTGGATATCAGCAATAAGCACAAGTTGTTTGTTGGCGCTATCTTTGCAACATCGCGTAGATTCACTAAATGGTCTCGTGAGTTGCGAGCAAAGAAAGGAAGCGTTATGCCAACACTGCATTACCGGATAAAAATTGAAGGGCTAGACGATGATTCGCTGGTAGTTCGACAGTTTTCAGGTACTGAGTCGTTATCTTCGACGCGTTTAGAATCTGGCCAAGAGTGCTGTGGTTATCGTTTCAACATTGATTTAGCCAGCCGACGCCATACTCTTCATCAAGATGATGTTGTTGATCAAAATGTACAGCTCGAGCTGTATCGTAATAATGTTCGCGAGCGAGTTGTACATGGCGTGGTAAGAAGCTTTACCAAAGGCGATACTGGCCATCATCATACCTTTTACTCGCTTGTTCTTGTTCCCGCTCTTGAGCGTTTGTCGTTACGACATAATAGCCGCATATTCCAATCGCAGACGGTGCCAGAAATCGTCTCTATCCTTTTGCAAGAGATGGGAATTTCAGATTACGGCTTTGCACTAAAGAAAGAGTATGCAACTCGAGAATACTGTGTGCAGTACCGAGAGACAGATTTGGCGTTTATTCATCGTCTGTTGGCCGAAGAGGGCATCACTTACTACTTCCAGCATGAAGATAACAAGCATAATGTTGTTTTTTGTGATGCCACTGAGTGTCTAATCGAGTATCAGACACCGATTCCTTATAATGCAGTTTCTGGTGGCTCTGCAGATATTGCGCATGTTTTTGGCTTGGCAGAAACCAAACGTGTACAGGTAAGTCACGTTCAAACCGGCGACTACAGTTTTAAAAAGCCAGCTTATCGTTTTTTACAAGATCAACAAGCATCGCAAGCTGAATACCAAAACAGTCACCTTTACGAGCACTTTGATTTTCCTGGGCGTTACAAACAAGAGTCAGTCGGCGCTGCGATTAGTCGTACTCGCTTAGAATATGTACGTAGGATGGCGCATTCAGCGGTTGCTCAGAGTAACCATTTGCAAATGCAAGCTGGGCTTAAGTTTCAACTTGAAGATCAATCAGAAAACTTTTCTACTAACCTGTGGCAAGTGATTAATCTTGTCGTGACCGGAACTCAACCTCAGGCTCTTGAAGAAGAGGGAGGTAATGGTGCCACAACGTACCAAAATGAACTTATTTTGATTCCAGCCAATACTATTTGGCAAGCAGAGCCGCAAGCGAAACCTAAAGTCGATGGTGCTTGTATTGCCCTAGTCGTTGGCCCAGAAGCTGAAGAAATCTATTGTGATGAATACGGGCGAGTGAAGCTACATTTCCCTTGGGATCGCTACTCAAATGGCGACGAGTATAGTTCTTGCTGGGTAAGGGTTTCTCAAGGTTGGGCGGGTTCTCAGTATGGAATGGTTGCGTTGCCAAGAGTGGGGCAAGAGGTCATCGTCTCTTTCTTAAATGGCGATCCAGATCAGCCGATTGTTACTGGCCGAACTTACAATGCAACCAACGCCTTGCCTTATCCGTTGCCAGACAACAAGAGCAAAACGGTGATTCGAACTGAGTCACACCAAGGAAGTGGTTTTAATGAACTGAGCTTTGAAGATCAAGCCAACCAAGAGCAAATCTACTTGCATGCACAAAAAGACTTTCAAGCTGAAGTTCTCAATGACGTAAAAACCCATATCCGCAATGACCTCCATGTTCAAATTGATAATGATCAGTTTGACTCAATAACTAACAACTATCATGCAGTGACACAAGCTGAATCAAGGCTGACCGTTGTAGGCTCAAACACGGAAATAGTCGAGAGTAACCTTGAGCAAAAAATTGACACCTTATTCGCAGCCGAGGCAGGGCGCGAAATTTCATTCAAGAGTGGCGCCAAAATCGTTGTAGAGGCTGGGGCTGAAATTACCCTCAAGGCCGGTGGCAGTTTCGTCAAAGTTGATGGCGGTGGTGTTCATTTAGTTGGTCCTGCGATCAATCTAAACTCTGGAGGTAGTGCAGGTTCAGGCAGCGTCTATAGTGGCAGCGAGCCAATACTACCGATTGATGTAGAGTCGCCGCCAGTTCCTGAAGTTGCAAAAACCATCCGTTACCAATCTCTTTTACAAGCTGAAGAGTCAAGTATTCCGGCGGTGAAAATGTGCCCATTAGCAGGTGATGTTTGATGTTAGCCGCATATTTACCGTGTAGTGACAGTAACGCCTATTGGTTAGTCGATAGCAAAGCGCATCGTCTTGCTGTGAAAGCGTTGAGTTTCGGGTTTGATGAGGCGGTACCACTCTTCTTTGGAGAGACTTTTGCGCCAGCGATGGACTTATCACCTTGGTTGATCCCCGTAACCGAGCAAGTTACGTCATTGGATGATGATGTATTGGATCTAGGTATCCTATTACGCAGTGAAAGACCAGTTGATGAGGTGATTGATCACCTACGCAGCCTTTTAATCGCATCGTTAGACGGTGAAGAAGTCATGTTTCGCTATTACGATAAAAAGGTCCTTCTCGCGATGCTTCAAGCCATGGATGAAAGTGAACGTTATGCATTTATGGGCAATATCGACACTATGATACTTGCAGAGCAAGAAGTTCATGAGTTTCAAAATAGCGCGAGTAAGCCTTTTGAGCTCAATGTGGACGTTTGGTGGCGTCTGTTACCGCATCACATGGATGCGCTCTACAACGTTCAAAACCATGCAAAAATTCTTGAAAGACGTTTGTGGGAACTGATACCCAATGCGTTAGCGCAATTCGACAGTCCATCCAATGTGATCATTCATGCGCTTGAAAGTGCTATTGAACGCAACTATGAAAAGTCGCAGCTAGAGTCGTGCGTAATCATTGAAGTGGCTAAACAAGCGAATCTACACCTTTCAGAACTATCAATGCCCCTTCGTTTAACATTTGATGAGCTTAAAGCATTACAAAGAATTAAGGAGACTTGGTCGTGAGTAGTGAAACAGGAACCAGTCCTTACTGCTATCCGTGTGAAAACAGTAATCACTGGATTGAAATCCTTGTTCGGGATGAGTTCAATCAGCCCTTTTCAGGCGTGAGTGGCGTTTTAATTGACGGCGCTGGTAATGAATTTCCAATATCACTAGGTGAAGCCCCAATTTTATTGGAAGAGCTCGCAGCGGGTGTTGCCACTCTTAAGTTAGACAGTCAATCTTGGTTGATTGAAGCCCAAGGTGACAAGCGCACACCGAATTCAGAAGCCAATCCGACAAAAGAGTTCGCCAGTGAATATCAGGGACATCAAGATTCTACACCAAAATACGTCGAGATAACCGCCGGAGATGTAACCGAACTTGCGGAAGGGGAAGCTTTGCCTTCTCGCCATCAAAAAGGTAAAGCAGACAGCTTAAAGTTGGTCGTAGATAATAGTTATGTACTGCAAGTACGCGGCTTTAACTTTATTACTCTCCGTGTAGGGATGTTCTTTGATGGAACAGGTAATAATACGTACAGCGCCCAGTGGGGCAAAAAGCAGTTAGAGAAGTATCAATCTAAGTGGCGTCAAATATACGATGCAGATTGTCAATTGATCTCAGAAAGGTCTGAGTACAAGAAAAGTAATATACCAATTACGGAGTTGTCTGAGGAATGTTTCAAATACCCTGAGGAAGAAAACTTCTTGGTCAAATTATTTTCTGAGAGTGATGATGAAGTAGAAACTGTTGAGGGTAGTGCGACCAATGAGCTAACCAATATACAGAAGTTGTTTGAGCGATATGCTCAAGATAAGTATTTTGAAACCGAGAACTTGTTCTGTTCAGCTCATTATATTACCGGAATCGGCACAGGAAATGAGACTGTTGAGAAACCAGCAAAAGAATCGATATTTGGGCAAGGTACTGGCATCGGTGATTACGGTGTTGTTGCAAAAGCAAATTTTGGGATAGAAAAGCTAGTTGAACAAGTTTCCGGATTAAAAAGTATTTTCGAAAATGATTTTCCCAATGTAGTGGATGGTATTTCGAAGTTACAATTTGATGTGTTTGGCTTTAGTCGAGGAGCTGCTTCTGCAAGGCATTTTGTGAATGTGGTTCTTGAAGGGGGCGATGGTGAATTTGCAAAAGCATTTACAGATGAATGTGAAAAGCAGAAAGTTGGATTGTCTAGCTCCTTTGATTGGGATTTAGCTGATAAGGATAGAGCTAGTTGCGAGGTAACATTTGTGGGGGTGTTTGACACGGTGGCATCTGTTGTACATCTTGTATCGCTAGACTCCAAAACAATTCTCGATTTTGACTTCAGTACTCATACTGACAATGGAGGTGTTAAGCTGTGGCTTGATCCTGAGCGAGTCAGAAGGGTTGTTCACTTAACTGCAAATTCAAAAACTGAATGTAGAGAGAACTTTAGTTTAAACCGGATTAATGAGTATGAGACATTTTCTGAATTGACGTTGCCTGGTGCTCACTCAGATATTGGTGGCGGTTATCACTCGAGGAACTCATATTCTCAAGAGGATTATTTATTACCTTTGCTGGAAAATAAACTAGTGAAAAAAGTGAGTCGTTCTTATTCTAGTCAATTTGAGAAAAAAAGAGCTCTTAAATATATCCAGCAGACTCTGGAAGAATATAAAAAGCTGGACTTAAACAGTGGATGGAAAGATTCAGACTACGCTCCAGTGATTCTTGAGGAAACTATGCTGGGCAACAATCGGAATAGAGTTACAGGCAAACTGTTTATTAAGAGGAAAGTTGAAGGTGACTTATCGCGCTTATATTTACGAGTGATGTATGGCTTCGCAGAGTTTCATGGTGTGCCTCTAACGGATGACGATGGATACGCTTGGACAGATAACGTCTACCTATTAGTAAAAGATTTACCTTCCGATAAGAAGGATAATTCGATGGCATTTACTGAGTTAAACGCCAATATATTGAAATTAGCAAAAAATGGTGATTATGAGGGAGTTATAAGCTCACTGAGTACACCGCAAAGGTTAAAAGAGTTTATGGATTCCGATTTGTACCACCATTCTTCGAGTGATACTGTTGGAATGAAGCCACTATTGAATGAGTCAAAACAACAATTTGAAAGAGCTAGTTATGAGTGTAATAAAGATACTTAATAGGCTATTACTGCGTTTAGCTTTATTCTTAGCCGTTTTGAGCGCCAATGCATGTGCTTCAACGACGCCGGGTGATGTGCCTGAGTGGAGGGTTAGTGTTTCCTCATCATCACTATTTCCTACCAAAGTTACAAAGTCTTATGGGACTAACTATCAGGAAAATTGGACATCCGAGCTACATGCGTTTAGTCAGTTTATGGCTAAGAGTGACACGAGCAATGCTAAGAAGTGGCTAGACGGTTATGATGGCTACGGCTTACCTCTACACACTTTTACTATGGTAAGGGGAGTTCAGATTTCGGGAAGAAGGTCATTACCAGATGAAGTATATTTATACTGGACTTCGCTTACAAACACTCAGTTCTATGTAACTCGATTTGACTTAGATGAAAAAATAAAAAGACTGATGGCTAGCAAAGATAATTATATCGGACATTCAGGTGATGAGATTAGCTGCTACCGAAGTGAAATTGTTTTTGGGCTTTTACCTGACGGGCGCGCTAAGGTATTTGTAAAAGGATGTGGAGAACTCATCTACATCGCAGAGCTAGAGCCAGAGCGAGTTATGGATCATGATAGCCATGGCTTCGGTGCCGACGACTACAAAAAACGTTCATACCTAAAACGAATACAAAAAAGAGCCGAAGAAGCTGGTGTGTCGATAGACCCAATTCCATGGGACAAAGTGAACAAAGTGTACTCCAGCGACAAAATTACACAGTTAAACTGATATACATTCTTCTAGTGTTTACCAAGTTTCCCGAAAGTGGTGATAGTGCAAAAATTAATGTCTAGCGTGTTAATGATGTTGCCGATGGCTTCTTGTGCATTCGCAAAAGTGCCTAGCGTTCCTGAAGATATGCCTAAATGGCGTATTGGTTATGCTATGTCTTCGTTGTATCCGGCAAAAATAACCGAAGCTTATGGAGTGAATGAGGAAAAGGATTGGACATCGTTTGTTCACAACGATCTACAATTTATTCGTAGAACAGAATTGGATAGAATTTTAGGTAAGCTACCAAACTATAATGGCTTTGGTATTCCGCTAGGTTCGGCCGTTGGGATCTTTCCTCAGGTAGCAGGGACCAAAACACTACCAGACAGCGTATTTATATATTGGGCATCAATAAGTAATGCAAGATTCTTTGTGACTAAATTTGACTTAACAAAAGAGGTTAAATCATTGATGGTTACAAAAAGGCAAATGACTACATGGGATGGTGCTGTCCTAGATTGCTATCAAAATGACATTGTTTTTGGTTTTTTGCCCAATGGAAACACTAAGGTTTGGTTAGATGGCTGCGGCGAGTATAAATACGTAACAGAACTAATGCCAGATGCTGAGCTTGAAGCAGACTCGCGTGGTAACAATGCCGAAATTTACAAAGCTAACTATGGCGCACGAATTACTAAAAGAACAGAAGAAGTAGGTGAGACTTTAGACCCAATCCCATGGGACAAAGTGAACAAAGTGTACTTCAGCGAAAAAATCAAACAAGTAAACTGATGTGTTGTAGCCGGTTACTCATCGGGTTGCCGACAGTGGTGATAGTGCAAAAATTATTGTCTAGCGTGTTCGTGATGTTGCTGCTGGCCTCTTGTGCATTCGCAAAAGTGCCTAGCGTTCCTGAAGATATACCTAAATGGCGTATTGGATATGCTATGTCTTCGTTGTATCCGGCAAAAATAACCGAAGCTTATGGAGTGAATGAGGAAAAGGATTGGACATCGTTTGTTCACAACGATATGCACTATATGCGCAGAACAGAGTTGAGTAGGATAAGGCAAGATATAGCTGATTATGATGGTTTTGGTCTAGTTCTAGGGACACCTGTAACTAAGATTGGTCAGGTCGCTGGCACCCAAACATTACCGGACAGTATCTACATTTACTGGGCTTCCATTTCAAACCAAAGATTTTTCACGACTAAATGGGATTTGTCACCCAATATCAAGACGGTGATGAGTACCAAAGAAACGTACACCAGATGGGATGGTGTTGTGAGAGATTGCTATCGCACCGATATGATTTTTGGTTTTTTGCCCAACGGGAACAGTAAAATTTGGTTGCGTGGTTGTGGTGAATATAAATACATCACCGAGATAACACCAGATGCAGAGCTTGATGCTGATACTTTTGGCAATAATGCCGATATCTATAAAGCTAACTACAGTGACATGATTGCCGAGAGAGCCAAACAAGCGGGTGTGTCGATAGACCCTATCCCTTGGGACAAAGTCAATAAAGTCTACTCAGACATCAATTAGTTAAGTTCATTTAGTTAATCAGAGTCTCGGCAGTGCTTTTCGTGGTTAGGTGGAAAGCTTCAATGATAGAGTAACTTTTAGTCCACCTAAGTGACTCGTAGAAAGCGACAGCTGACCACGGTAACTATGAGCCATCTCGCTGACAATATTGAGGCCAAGACCGCTGCCGGGTGTTGTTTCATCTAACCTGACACCGCGCTGTGTGACTTGATTAACATCCTCGTTAGGAATTCCCGGACCATCATCTTCAATAATAATATTAATGTCGCCGATTTCACCGGGCTCGGAGTAAACACGAATAATCGTATTCGACCACTTGTAGGCGTTCTCAAGTAGGTTGCCGACCATTTCATCTAGGTCGGTTTGCTCTACAGCGACATCGATTTCAGAATCTAACTCGTTGACCAAAGTGATTTGACGGTTCGCATAGAGCTTGTCAAATGCCATCGAAATCGCATCGACCCTTGATGCTACGTTGCTACGCACGGAAAGAATATTCTTCGATCCTGCCATGCGGGCTCGGCCAAGATGATAATCAATCTGGCTTTGAATTTGTTCGACAGAAGGCAGTAAGTGCTGTTGAGTGTTAGAGTCCAAGTTATTGATTTCGTTTTTGAGTACCGAAAGGGGCGTTTTTAATGCATGGGATAAGTTACCACCATGATGCCGAGCGCGTTCGAGTAACTCTTGATAGTGGAACAGTAGCGCATTGAGATCAGAGACGACGGGCGAGACTTCTTTCGGATAGTCTTGGTCAAGGCGTGTTTTATCTCCGCTGCGCAGTTGAGCCAACTCTTTTTGCATTTTGGTCAATGGACTCAGCGACCACTGAACTTGCAACATGATGACGAGAAGTACCCCAAAATAGAGTAGCGCAAGAATGACCCACAACTGACTCATAAGCTCGCGCACCGTATCTTTAATCGGTTGCTCATCGATACCAATCAGTACTTGAATTGGCCCTTTGTAATCGGGGTAATAGAGATTCATTTTGACGAAAATTAGTGGCTCACCGCGTGCGCCGAGCATCTCTTTACCGTTAGGTTCAGACACCATGGTTTTATCCCACAATGAGCGCGAACGCAGTAAATCAGAGTCAGTCTGAGCAGACCAATAAAGCCCGCTGTAAGGTCGATTAAAACGCGGATCAGAAAGTGCATTAGCCAGTGTGATATTGCCGGTTTCATCCGCCTCAATCGACGCGGATATTTCGTCGATAAATAGATTTAATTGTCCTTTAGTGTCATCGACCATGTAGTTGAGTACTTGGTTCGGGACACTGATTCCAGCAGCAAAAACCATCGCGGTTAGCCACACAATGGCCGCCAGTACTAAGCGACTTTTAAGACTCAGACGCTTGAGAGTTGGACGTATTTTATTCGGCATTCAATTGATACCCTAAACCGCGGACAGTCTTTATTACTTTAGGGGCGATTTTTTTTCGGATTCGGCCAATGAAGACTTCAATTGTATTTGAGTCACGATCGAAATCTTGTTTATAAATATGCTCGACGAGCTCAGTGCGTGAAATAACTTTTTCTGGGTTATGCATAAAATAGGCAACCACTTTGTATTCCAAAGCGGTTAAGCTTACCGCTTGTCCTTGCCACATGACTTTTGATGTACGAGTATCTAGGCTCAAGTTGCCGACTTGTAGAATAGGTGAAGCACTGCCTGAAGCGCGGCGCAGTTGAGCACGAATACGAGCGGTGAGTTCGACCATCTCAAATGGCTTGGTAAGGTAGTCATCGGCGCCGGCATTGAGGCCTTCAACGCGCTGAGTCAAGGTGTCACGGGCGCTCAAAATAATCACTGGGGTATTGATGTTTTCATCGCGAATGCCATTTAATACGGTTAAACCATCCAGTTTTGGTAACCCAAGATCTAATACAATCGCGTTCCACTCTTCAGATGTCGCGCGGTATAAAGCATCAATGCCGTCTTGGGCAAGTTCTGGCACCCAGCCCGTCTGTTCCAGTGACTCAATAATTTGTTGGCCTAAACGTGGGTCATCTTCAACAACAAGAATTTTCATAAGCGTTAGTCTTCTGTATTTTTAAGTGCTTGTCTGATGTTTCTGCCTTTAATTTGCAGCATTTCCAACGTCTGGGCGTTGTATTCAACTTTCAGAATGTTGTTATTGTGGTTTAGTTTTAGCTCGTATATCCACATATCATCATCCTCTTCAAGTTCAACCTGAATAATTCGACCATGCAAGTCGCGCTCAACCACGGCGTACATTTCAGAAAATGGCTGAATATAGCCTTTTTTTACCGCGTCGTAGACTTCGTCTTGGTCCTCATCGAATTCAATACGAGTGCCCGGTTTGTGGACGTCTTGAACTAATGCATGGCCATCATAGTCGTCGTGATCTTTTGCTATCGTAGGCCAAGCGAACAGTGTACATACCATCAAGACTATAAAATGTGTAATTGGACGTTTAGACACAATGGTACCCCTTTAAAGTTTCTCAATATGAGTATATGGACTCAAATATGAACGCCAAGTGAATTATCGATTATTGGATTAACTCATCGGCGAAGATTTTGTCGCGCATTTTCCAAAATCGGCCAGATTTTCTGGCAATAACAAATTGTGGCGGTCGAAAGCGGTGTTGATTGTTCACCACTTTAGTTGGTGAAGCATCTTCAAATGGGCGGTGTTTGTCAGCAAGATGAGGACGAACAAACTGATCTTTAAAGCGCTGTTTCTGATTTCTAGTTGTGAGTGACCAAAATTCGCTGACTTTAGCCTGATTTTCTCCGATATAACAAACCTTAAGACTACTTTTTCCCTTGTCATCTTTATGTACGGATAAATCCATCTCGATGCACTCGAAAACTAAGGCATCTTTTAGGTTTAATGCCTCTTTAAGCTTTTTGTCAGGGTCGACTAAGGTTGCGTCACATTCATGACATATACGCGCGGCAATGTCATTGTCTGCGCCACATTCACCGCAGTATTTGGCGCGAAAACGATAGTTGCAATGCTCACGCTCTCGCGTTTCATCGTCTTCGAGAAAGCCCTGACATTTACGACCAAAGTGTTCGATAAGAAAACCGTTGCTATCAAGCTTGCCCCAAAAGTTATTATTGAACCCGCAAGTAGGGCAGGGAATGGTAATGATTTCGCTATCAGAATCGGGTTTGGGATCGCCAACTTCAGGCTGATAAAGATCGTAACTGTTACCCGCATAATCAAGCACTAAACACTCTTTTTTTCCGGGAGATAACCGTAATCCACGTCCAACAATTTGCTGATAGAGGCTAATTGATTCGGTTGGGCGTAAAATAGCAATGAGATCAACGTGGGGGGCGTCAAACCCAGTCGTCAGTACTGAGACGTTAACCAGAAACTTAATCTGACGCTGTTTGAATTGGTCAATAATGCTATCGCGTTCGGGTGTCGGGGTATCACCGATAACAATGGCTGTTTGGCCGCTGGGTAAAAGCTGATAAATCTCTTGAGCGTGCCTGACGGTAGCGGCAAAAATCATCACACCTTGTTTCTCTTTAGCCATGGTAATGATCTGCTCAACAATTTGCGGGGTGGCTCGCTTGGCCTTGTCGATCACCATGTCGAGTTCTGCCTCTTTGTAGCGTCCTGTGCTTGCAGGTTTAAGCTGCGAGAAATCGTAACTTAACACGGGAGCATCCATCATTTTCGCGGGCGTCAGGAACTGTTCGTCAAGCAGGTAACGAATCGGCAGTTCGAAAATGCAATCTTTAAAAAACCGAGGTTCTTCACTACGCACTAAGCCGCGTGTGTGGTATTGGTAAATCCATCCCATGCCTAAGCGATAAGGGGTGGCCGTTAAACCGAGTACTTTGATACCAGGATTTTGTTCGCTGAGATGCTGAATGACTTTCTGGTAACTGGTGTTTTTGTCATCGGGAACGCGGTGGCACTCATCAATCACCAGCAATGAGAATTGATTTTTGAATTGATCAAGGTTACGAACGACCGATTGAACCGAGGCAAAGACCACTTGTTGATCGGTCTCTTTGCGGCCAAGTCCAGCCGAGAAAATGGCCCCTTTAAGATCATACCCTTCGTATTTAGCGTGGTTTTGTTCCACCAATTCTTTGACGTGGGCGAGAACAAGCACGCGTCCTTTGGCTAGCCGGGCGAGTTCTGCAATCACTAAGCTTTTGCCCGCTCCGGTAGGAAGCACTAATACCGCAGGTGTCGAGTGTTTACGAAAGTAATGGATGACAGCTTTGACAGAGTCAGCTTGGTATGGGCGAAGTGTATACATAAATTGTGTGAAATAGCTCAACTATTTGGTCCAGTCGCACTATAATACCTCACCTAAGAAAGATGAGGTATTCATGCGTTTAGATAAATATCTATGCGACGCACTTGGTGCGACGCGAAAAGAAGCAACAAAAATCCTTAAAAGTGGTGAAGTCACGGTAAACGGCGTCGTGCAAAAAAGTGGGGCGTTCAAAGTGACCGATGACTGCTGCGTAGAGTGGCAGGGCAGAGAAATTCACAAACTGGGTCCGCGCTATATCATGTTATTTAAACCAGATGGTTTTGTGTGCTCGCATGAAGATGGCTTCAATCAAACGGCATTTATGTTGCTAGATGAAGTGAAAATGGACGAACTTCACTTTGCTGGCCGATTAGACGTTGATACCACAGGTTTGGTTTTAATTACCGATGATGGTCAATGGTCACACCGTATTACATCGCCAAAACACAAGTGTGAGAAAACCTACCGTGTTTGGCTTGTTGACCCGATATTAGATGATTACGTCGAAAAATTTGCCGAAGGCATTCAACTGCGGAGCGAAAAAGATCTGACGCTTCCTGCCAAGCTTGAGATTGTGGATCGTAAAGATAACCAAGTATTACTGACCATTACCGAAGGTAAGTACCATCAAGTGAAGCGTATGTTCGCGGCATTGGGCAATAAGGTCGAGCATTTACACCGAGAGCGAATCGGTGCTATCGAATTATGTGACTCTCTAGAGCCTGGTGAATATCGCTACCTCACTCAAGATGAAATTGACTCTGTTTGGAAATAATTCTAGGTTTAGGAAATGGTTTATTTCCAAATAGGAACTCGTCTTTTTGCTTTAAATGTTTGAGGATAGAACGCTCAAATATCTTTTTTAGGTGTCGATCGTCATGTGTCTTCGCGATGAAGATACACGGCACTGCGATTCCATTCTGTTTGGTTGTAGCAAGGAGGCTGCACCTAATCCACAGCCGAGTAGGAGACTTATGTCCGAGAATACCTCACCGCCATCTAATGTTAATGCGCCACAAATCAATTTGCTTTTATTTATTGTTCTCGGTGCCATCGGTGCACTAACGCCTCTGGCGATTGATATGTATTTGCCAGCGATGCCAACGATTGCTCGCGATCTTGGTGTGCAACAAGGCGCCGTTCAGATTACGTTGACCGCTTATACAGCCGGTTTTGCTATTGGGCAGCTTATTCATGGCCCACTTGCAGATAGCTACGGGCGACGGCCAGTATTGATTTTAGGTATACTGTTCTTTGCTTTAGCATCTGTTGTCAGTGCAACAACCAACGGTATTGAAGCATTGATGTGGATTCGTACCGCGCAAGGCTTTGCTGGAGCAGCCGCGGCCGTTGTGATTCAAGCGGTCGTACGGGATATGTTTGATCGCGAAGACTTTGCACGAGCGATGTCGTTTGTCACTTTAGTGGTCACGCTTGCTCCTTTGGTCGCGCCAATGATTGGTGGTTATGTTGCTATTTGGTTTGGTTGGCGAGCCATTTTTTGGATATTGGCCGGCTTCTCTTTGGTTGTGATTGCTTTAGTGTTGTGGAAAATTCCTGAAACATTGAGCGCTGAGAATAAGCAACCGTTCAGATTGCGAAATACCTTAAGAAACTATTCACGTCTGTTCCAAAACCCTCAAGCTCTTGGTTTGATTTTCTCGGGGGCGTTTTCGTTTGCAGGTATGTTTGCCTTTCTAACGGCGGGCTCGTTTGTTTATATTGATATTTATGGCGTGCGTCCTGACCAGTTTGGTTACCTGTTTGGTATGAACATCATTGCGATGATCGTGATGACAAGTATTAATGGACGTTTGGTTAAAAAGGTTGGCTCACATACCATGTTGCGCTTTGGTTTAGCGGTGCAATTGTTGGCTGGATTCGGATTGTTCGCGACATGGTTATTTGATTGGGGACTGTGGGGGACCGTGATTTTTGTTGTGATGTTTATTGGCACGCTATCAACCATAGGTAGTAATAGTATGGGGCTACTTTTGAGCGGATACCCAACCATGGCAGGCACAGCATCTTCACTGGCAGGTACATTGCGTTTTGGTACCGGTTCGATCATTGGTGCCGTAGTCGCGTGGTTGCCAGGCGGTGTAACATGGCCAATGGTATTAGTTATGAGCGCGTGTTCGATTATTTCGGCCGCGTGTTATTGGATGTATGGAAGAAAGGCGTGATGTCGCAATATACCGTAGAAATACAAAAACTCGTGGATCAAGCACTAGAAGATATTGCTAAAGAGCATAAAGCGGGCAGGCTAAGCAATGGCTCGGTGGCTAACAATCTCTATCTGGTACGTTGGGTAACTAAAGCGATTAAATCGCAGCAGTTTCCGCGTATTGTTGTCGATGATCTTGTTCGTTGGCAAAAAATGGGTCGCTCAAAAGGCGATCAGGCCGGATTGATGACAACCTTCCAACGGATCTCGACTTATTATCAGCAGTTTTTCCCGCAAGGTGAACCAGAGCGTGTGATCAAAGATAAAGAGATCGATGCTTTTCTCGATATGATGGAAGTAAACGGTTGGGAAGTGTCGACGTCAGAGCCTTTGGTTGGCTGTGGCAAGGTGCAGATATTTATCGAAGGTTCTAATTCGTTGGCGCTTTGCTCGGATCAATGTGACGACTGCTTTGATGGTGAAGAACTGGTCAAACCGATGAATTGGTTTGTTCGTGGTCACCATGCTGATTTTATTGAAAAAGCATCAGCGGCAGGTTTTATGGTGCATAAAGTGACCGACTACAAGTCAAATGTGAAATATCATGGTGAGTACCTGATTTTTCCTGCCAACCGCGGTAACCAGTTAGCTGAAATTCCCTTGAGCTTAACGGTCTAACTGAACGATAAAAGGGCTTCCATTACGGAAGCTCTTTTGCTTTACGCACAATGGCTTTAACCATACCTTTAAAAATAAATAGGTGCGCTGGCATCATTGCAAACCAGTAAAGTAACCCTTTAAAGCCTTGTGGGTGCCACCACGCAGTGACATTAAACGTTCTTTTATCGCCAAGATCTTGAATAGTGAATTCGAGTCGGCCAAGCCCCGGCCCTTTCATGCCAAATAAGAGTGAGATAAATGCCTCGTCTTCACAACGAATAACTTTCCACGAATCAATAAAATCGCCCACTTTTAGTTCCGGGCCTGGCGGGCTGCGTCTGATAGGTTTACCGCCGCCAAAGAAAATATCGAGCCATTCACGTGTGCGCCAGAGGCTATTAGCAAAGAAGTAACCTTGTTCTCGACTACCAATTGTTTTCACGATTTGCCACAGTTGTTTCGTCGTTAAGTCAGTGGTTATTTCAGCACCAGTTTGTTTTGGGTAGTAGCCAAATCCGGGTTGCCAACGTGAAAATGCGGCAGGGTCGTACCCCCAGACATTGCTGCGGACAAAGGTTCCTTCGTGTTGAATACTGTTGTTGACCATCTGCTCGAATCGAATCAAAGGCTGTGGGTATTTAGCTTGAATATCTTCGCAATTAGCAATGAAGTCATGCTCTAGGCCTGACAACAAAGCAGCGCCGATACTGGAAGGCACCGACGTCACAATCCCCAACCAGCGTGATGCCATTTTAGGTGTCAGTAGTGATGTTGGCCAAATCGTGATCGGCTTATTGACCGCTTTAGCGATTACTTTAAATTGATCGCGGTAGCTAAGGGTGTCAGGACCGCCGATTTCGTATAGCTGATGAGTCGACGGCTGCTCTTGAGCGATTTCAAGAAGGTAGTGATTAAGATTTTCTAGGGCGATAGGATTGGCTCTAGAGTCAACCCATTTCGGTGTGATTAATATCGGCATGTTATAAACAAAATCGCGCATTATTTCGAAGGCTGCCGAGCCAGGACCAATGATCACTCCAGCGCGAAGTTCTGTAATAGGGATATTGGCTTGGCGGATGATATCACCGGTCATACGTCGAGCTTTCAAATGATAAGAATCGCCAGTTTGCGGTTGAATCGCACTAAGGTAGATCACGTGCTTAACCGAGCTTTGCAACAACGCTTGTTTGAAGTTCTCTGCGAGTGAGATTTCGTAGTCGAGAAAATCATGTCCATGGGCCATACCATGAACAAGGAAGTAAACTAAATCAAAGTGTTGTATCAGATTTTGAGTGGCTTGCTTGTCGGCTAGATCAAGATAGTTCAGTTGCAGGTTTGAATGAGGAACAACCCGAGCGCGCAAATAGTCTATTTGACGTGCGGCAGCCGTGACATTGTAACCTTGGGCACACAACTGAGTAAGCAATTGCGAGCCGACATAACCAGAAGCTCCTAAAACCAGTACATTCTTCATCGCGATTCTCTATTATTTTATTGGTTTCATATTAGGAGTGATCATATAATAGTCGGCTGCTTTTTTCTCTTTATTCATGCTGTTGCAATTTAAGGTACGGTCACTACGATGTTTTCACAAGTGTTACACCACACCCGTGGTGATTTTATTCGCCGTTTGATTGCGATCGCGATGCCTATAACGTTACAAAGCATTATGTTTTCGAGCCGTAGCTTGGTTGACGTTTTAATGCTCGGTCAGCTCGGTGAGGCTGAAATTGCTGCTGTTGGGGTCGCCGCACGAGCCACGTTTGTGACGACCATTATGCTGGTGGGCGTCACCACAGGTGGGGCAATGCTGACGGCGCAGTATTGGGGAGCTGGCGATCGTCAGGGGGTTCGTGAAAGTACGGCGCTCACCTGGCTAGTTTGTACAATCTTTGCCGCGTTGACAGCGAGTTTGTTTATTTTGTTTCCGACGCAGATAATGGGGCTTGCGACCAACGATACCGACGTTAATCGTCTAGGCAGTGAGTACTTGGTGATTACCTCTGTGACCATGTTTGCAGTTGCGGGTGTTGCCAGTATGTCCGTTGGCTTACGAGCTATGCATCGGCCTGGTATTAGCACCTTCTTTAGTGGCATCGGGATTGTGTCGAATATTTTCCTCAACTGGGTATTGATCTTCGGTAAGCTTGGTATACCGGCAATGGGAATCAAAGGTGCTGCGATCGCGACGGTAATGAGTGGCGCGATAGAAGTGGTGACACTTTTTGGCTATCTGTACGCTAAAAAGCACCTTCTCGCGTTTGGCCTTGAGGATATTCGCTCGGTCATTGAGTTACCACGAGTGATTAAATTTCTTAAACTCTCTCTACCGACTACGTTTAATTTTCTTGCTTGGGCTGGGGGGTTGTTTGCCTACCATGCGATCATGGGGCAGTCGGGTGTGCAAGGTTTAGCGGCACTGTCGGTAATGACTCCGGTTGAGTCTATTTCGTTGGCACTTTTGATTGGTATGTCTAATGCTGCTGCGGTGTTAGTGGGAAATCAGATTGGCGCTAAAAATTATGAAGCGGTGTATTACCAAGCGATTGGTGTGACGTTACTTAGTTTAATCGTCGGCATTTTGGTCGCAGCAATACTCTATGTTGTGCAGGGTAGCGTGTTGGATGCCTTTAGTGCTTTAACCCCTGAAACCAGAGCATTGGCTGAAAAGTTTATGATTGTGCTGAGTTTGAGCATTATTCTGCGCTCCGTCCCAATGATGACTATCGTTGGCATATTGCGTGCTGGCGGCGATGTGAAGTTTTGCCTCTATCAAGACTTAGTTGCACAATGGCTGATTGGAATTCCATTAGCGGCGTTCGCCGCGATCGGATTAGGCTGGGAGCCACAGTGGATTTATCTGTTGTTTTTAACCGAAGAGCTTATCAAGTGGTTTGGTTCACTTCATCGTACCCGTACTCGTAAATGGATTCGAAATTTGATTGAAAATTAGACGTTAGGCGTGGTTTTATATCGCTTGAGTGCATATCCTGTGATCTAGAGTCCAAAATGCTTTCTTGAGCGTGAGATTTAGTGTAGATTCACAGCCTAAATTTACGTTACTGAGAGTTTCAATGTTACAACTGACAGACCTATGTAAAGGCTATTTAGACGGGGGAGAATTTCACCCAGTTTTACAAGGTGCTGAGTTGTCTTTGCAGCAAGGTGAGCAAATCGCTTTGATGGGTGAAAGTGGGTCAGGTAAAAGTACCTTGCTTAACTTGATCGCAGGTCTTGATACGGTCGATTCTGGTGAAGTGCTGTTTCCGGACTTTTCGATGCATCAGGTCACAGAAAACAAACGTACGGCTTATCGAAGAAATAATATTGGTCTTATTTTTCAGCAGTTTAATTTACTTCCGACTTTGAATATCGCAGACAATATTCGTTTTTGTCGTCAGTTAAAAGGGCTACCTGAAGATCAAGGATTATGGCGTCAGATTCTCTCCTCACTCAATTTGATGCCGCTGCTGGGTCGTTATCCTGAAGAAGTCTCAGGTGGGCAGCAACAACGAGCGGCGATTGCACGCGCACTGTATATGGAACCCAAACTACTATTAGCGGATGAGCCTACTGGCAGTCTCGATGAACGTAATGCCGAAGCGGTGATGCGCTTGTTGAGATCGCTAACCAAACAGCTTAATTGCACACTGTTACTGGTTACTCACAGTCAACGTGTGGCAGAGCACATGGAAGGAAAAGTGAGGCTGCAAGGAGGGCAATTGCATGTTATGGCCCGTACTTAAGGCGTTACTGGGTCACTATCGACGTTATCCGTTGCAAATATTGCTGGTGTGGTTGGGGTTGACACTTGGCGGCTCATTGCTTGTTGGTGTTACTTTGATTAACGACCATGCTCGTGCCAGTTATGAGCATGGTGAAAAACTGTTTGATAATCCTCTTCCTTACCGAATTCGTTCTAAGCACTCTCCTAACAAAATACCTCAAGGTTTTTACGTTCAACTCCGTCGCGATGGTTTCCAGCAATGCGTGCCGTTTGATAATGTTCGGGTAAAAACCGTCGATGGGACCGATATTAATCTAATGGGTATTGACCCTGCGGCCATGATGCATTTCAAGCAAGAGGCTCAACTTAGTCAATTTAAGTCTTTAGTTTTGATGCGTCCTCCTTATCCCATTATGGTCAGTAGCGAGTTAGCTGCGCATATGGGTTGGAAGGCAAATGACGCCATCCAATTGCAAGACGGTCGCATGATAGGCCCTATTGTCATTGATTCGGAAGGCGTAATATCTGGACCCCGCATCGTGGCTGATATTGCACTACTACGCATGATAGAGCGCAGTGCTGGTATCTCTTTTATTGCTTGTAGTGAAATGCCACAAGAGAAGTTGGCAATGCTCAGAGCTATGTTGCCAAACGGGATAGAGATCAGCCATAGTTCGCGTATGGAGCTTGAGTCTCTTACCCAAGCTTTTCATATCAACCTCAGTGCCATGGGGATGCTGGCATTTCTGGTCGGACTGTTTATTTTTTATCAAGCAATATCACTCTCTTTGACTCAACGTCAGCGTTTGGTCGGCTTACTTAGACAAATGGGCGTTTCAGGCTGGCAGCTTGCTCAGTCGCTGTTTTTAGAGCTGATTGTGTTGGTCGTTGTTAGTTGGATGTGCAGTAATTTGTTTGGTATGTTGCTCGCCAAGCAATTGATTCCTTCTGTATCGGCAAGCTTGGCCGATCTCTATGATGCCAATGTCGGTTTGTCGGTGGCTTGGAGTTGGCACGCAAGTTTATATAGTTTAGCGATGTCGGCATTGGGGGCGGTAACCGCTTGTGCATGGCCTTTGGTTCGTCTGCTGCGTTCACCGCCTTCACGGTTAACCACAAGGCTGTCGTTGACTCGCTTTACCGGTAAAGAGTTTACCTTCCAAGCGTTACTCGCGTGTGTTTTTTGTGTCTCAGCGGTGGCTATCTATCAGGCGCCAAGAAGTCAGGAGTTGGGCTTTGCAATCATCGTGCTGATGCTGCTGAGTGTGGCACTGTGTACGCCTTACATTATCTGGCGGGTATTTGAAGGTTTTTCTTACTCGCTTCGTTGGGTTAAAGCACGTTGGTTTTTTGGTGATGCGGCTGCGAGCATGAGTTATCGCGGAGTTGCGACGATGGCTTTTATGTTGGCGATGGCAGCCAATATTGGTATTGAAACCATGGTCGGGAGCTTTCGAGATACAACCGAAAAATGGCTAAGTCAGCGTTTAGCTGCCGACTTGTATATTTATCCAAATAGTCAATCAGCGACAAGGATAAGTGCTTGGTTAACGAAGCAACCTGAAGTTAATTCGGTTTGGTGGCGCTGGGAGAAAGAAATATCAACCGATAAAGGTTTGTTGCAAGCGGTGAGTACTGGGGCATCAGAAGGCGAACTTGACTCGTTAACGGTTAAACTTGGAGTTCCTAATTATTGGTATTATCTTCATCAAGCCAAAGCCGTGATGATCAGTGAATCGATGGCGCTTAAAATGGACATACGTCCCGGTGATATTATTAACCTCAATGGTAAATTGGGTGATGGCTGGTTGGTGAGCGGAGTTTATTACGATTATGGTAACCGCTATAACCAAATACTGCTTTCTCATCGGAATTGGCTTTATGCTTTTGGTGGCACTGGCAGTGTTGCCTTAGGTGTTGTGCTTGATCCTAAAGCCGAGACAAAAGCATTGCAGCACCGCCTCGAAAAGCTGTTCAGAATCGACTCTCAGCGCATTTTTGATACTGGCTACATTCATGATCAGGCAATGCGTGTATTTGATAGGACCTTCTCTATCGCAGATTCACTGGGTAACATTACTTTGGTGATTGCGGTGTTTGGTATTTTCTTTGCGACAGTGGCCGGAGAAATCTCGCGTCAACGGCATATTTCGTTATTGCGTTGTTTGGGAATGTCTGGACGAGAGCTGATCGTGATGGGCAGTTTGCAGTTGTTTGTTTTTGGTGCTATCTCAATACTGATTGCGATGCCTCTCGGGCTGGCTTTGGCGAGCCTTGTGGTCGATATTATCATCAAGCATTCATTTGGTTGGACCATTGAGCTGCAATTTATTCCTCAAGAATACCTTTATTCGGTCACACTAGCGATGGGTTCTTTGATGCTGGCAGGTGCAATACCGGTTTTAAGAATGGTTCGAAACACACCAATGAAGTCTCTGCGTGACTCGTTGTAAGCGGATGCCCTATCTGCTTGGTGCTCTTGCCACCAACGATGGTAAAGTGATCCAACTCAAGAATGATCAATTGATTATTGTACCTCTTCACACAACGGTCATCGCTAACGGAAAATCGATTGCAACTCAGTCAGTGGTAAATTGCTCCTTTCCTTATTGGCAAAGCCGCATTGAAACGTAAGGCAGTCACCAAGCGCAAGGCTTTATACAGCTAGTTGGTTACTAGTACAGCGTTATAGCGTAGTATTTTAAACGAGCCACAGGTCAGGAAATGACAAGTGGTTTTTGACTTGCTTAGGGAAAGTGGTCAATATTGCCGATGGTTACTGAAAAAAAATAAGTGGTTTAAAGTTGTTTATATCGGTATTTTCGAAGTTACAACTCTAAACAAGCGATTATTATCAAAGTAGCTTACTCTATACACTCATGAGTTATTCTGTGCTACTCGCTTATGTAAATAATTAATATAAGGGCAATATCATGACTGATGCTATTCGCGATTTTTTCAAAATGGAGTCTGCCGGTGGCATACTTCTTGTGATAGCGGCGGCTATCGCAATGACGATCGCAAATACTGATCTCAACGATGCATACCAAGGTTTTCTGCACACTTACTTACTGGGTATGTCAGTTTCTCATTGGATCAATGACGGCTTAATGGCTGTGTTTTTCTTACTTATTGGCTTGGAAGTAAAACGAGAGCTGCTCGAAGGGGCGTTAAAATCTAGGGAAACCGCCATCTTTCCTGCCATTGCCGCTGTAGGCGGTATGTTGGCTCCGGCCCTCATGTATGTTCTATTTAACTATAACGATCCACAAGCCATTCAAGGTTGGGCAATACCTGCAGCCACTGACATCGCGTTCGCGCTTGGTATCATGGCGTTACTAGGTAATCGTGTTCCTGTTAGTTTAAAAGTATTCTTACTCGCGCTTGCGATCATCGATGATTTAGGTGTGGTCGTCATTATTGCCTTTTTCTACACAGGTGATCTTTCTACCACAGCGCTTGCGATAGGTTTCGCGATGACGGCGGCGTTAGTTTTACTCAATAATAAGAAAGTCACTAAGTTAACTCCGTATATGGTAGTCGGGGCAATTCTTTGGTTCGCGGTACTCCAATCAGGTGTGCACGCAACTTTAGCGGGTGTTGTAATTGGTTTTTCTATTCCATTACAAGGCAAGAAAGGAGATCACTCGCCGCTTAAACATATGGAGCATGCGCTGCACCCTTACGTCGCCTTCGGTATTTTACCTTTGTTCGCCTTTGCTAATGCTGGTATTTCTCTTGAGGGCATTTCGATTGGGACTTTAGGTACTGCGTTGCCTATTGGTATTGCCCTTGGCCTGTTGATTGGTAAACCATTAGGTATTTATACATTCAGTTGGGCGGCAGTGAAGCTGGGTATTGCTAAATTACCTGAAGGGATTAACTTCAAGCATATCTTTGCGGTCTCTGTGTTGTGTGGTATTGGCTTTACGATGTCAATCTTCATCTCTTCACTGGCCTTTGGTCAAGCTAACGCTGAGTTTGATACCTATGCTCGACTTGGTATCTTGATGGGATCAACGACGGCTGCCGTGCTTGGTTATTTCTTGTTGCGATTCTCACTACCAAAGAAAGCCGTTACTGTCGCGCAGTAGGTAGATTTCGAGCAACAATCATCGTGCTAGTTCTTAGACGAAACAAGCGCTCCAACTGGAGCGCTTGTTTATTTTAAGTGAACATTATCATTTCCCTGTCTTCATTGATAACGGCACACTTAACGAGATGGAGATGTTAACGCAAATTCTAAAGACTGATACTGTGTAACTTCGATGGCAAAGTGTAACAAAAGCAGGTCTCAATTCGGCTACCTTTGTTTTGATAAATAGATAAAAGTTTTGCTTCTTGACGACAAATTATTATTGCCAGTGCGTCGCATTTTATGATAATTTTCGCCGCAATCTCGGAGATGAGTCGAAAAGATATTCTGGGGGATACGCGTGATGACATTCGGGCTGAGTGAGCATCACGTAGGGTAGGTATCGACAAGTCCTTTTGTCGATAGACGGGATACTAATGTCGCTTAGCGGCATGTGAATGGGAAACCCAACATTGAATTCACATAAAAAACAACCATTAATCAGCTTCGTTCTTCCTCAATGCCCTGTTCTACAAGACAGTTGCATTACTGAACCTTGATTTAATTACCAGTATATAGTCCATCTTTGATGGAGCGATTTGTCGTACACGCTACTTTATTTTAGTGCGTGACTCTTTGCTTTGCCCTCATTCTAGAATTGGTTTCTGAATAGGGAAATAAAACTATTTCAAGGGATTACATCATGAGCACCGCCTTTGAAGTCGATAATTCATTTATCGCAACCCCTTTTTCTACTCAGGTTCCCGTTCTGGAAGGTATTTACGATCTTACTCCAGACCAGGTTCTTCTTGACCAAGAGCAGCATGAATCTGCCGTTCGTTCATACCCTCGTCGACTCCCTATTGCTATTAAACAGGCATACGGGGCGCTCGTGGAAGATACGCGTGGTCAATTATTTCTCGATTGTTTGGCTGGAGCTGGCACGTTGGCAATGGGTTATAACCACCCAGAGATCAACCAAGCGCTTAAAGACCAACTTGACAGCGGTTTACCATATCAAACATTGGACATCGCCACTGAAGCGAAAACCAAGTTCATTAAGGCCGTTAAAGACTTTTTGCCTGAGCAATTGGGCAATCATTGTGTGATTCAATTTTGTGGCCCATCAGGCGCAGATGCGGTTGAAGCAGCGATTAAACTGGCTAAGCAGACGACTGGGCGTAATACCATGTTTGCTTTTCGTGGTGCCTACCATGGTATGACCAATGGTACCATGGGAATGATGGGGAATTTAGGTACAAAAGCACGTCGTACAGGTTTGATGTCTGACGTCCACTTTATGCCATTCCCATATAACTTGCGTTGCCCGTTTGGTTTAGGCGGTGATGAAGGGGCTAAAGCGAGCATTCGTTATATCGAACGTCTTCTTCACGATGATGAAGCAGGAATAATGAAGCCTGCCGCTATCGTGGTAGAGCCCGTTCAAGGTGAAGGCGGCGTTATCCCTGCACCAGCGTTCTGGCTGCGAGAGTTGCGCCGCATTTGTGATGAGCATGGCATCCTACTTATCTTTGACGAAATTCAATGTGGTGTTGGCAAAACAGGTTACAACTTCGCCTTCGAAGAGGCAGGTATCGTCCCTGATGTGCTCTGCTTATCGAAAGCGATCGGCGGTGGTATGCCGATGTCGCTATTGGTGATTAAAAGAGATCACGATACATGGAAGCCTGGTGAGCATACGGGTACGTTCCGTGGTAACCAACTTGCGATGGTTTCAGGCGCCAAGGCTCTTGAAATTATTCAGCGTGATAACCTTGTTGAGCATGCCAATATTGCTGGTCAATATTTACGTCATGGTCTCGAAGCGATCCAAAAACGTGTTGACTGTATTGCTGAGGTCCGTGGCAAAGGGTTGATGCTGGGTGTTGAAATCCGTAAGCCGGGCAATGAGCTGAACAAGTTTGGAGAGCCTGCATCGGATGGTGAGCTTACCCTAAGCATTCAACGTGCGGCGCTAGAGCGTGGATTGATGATCGAAAAGGGTGGTCGTGACGGCTCGGTGATTCGTTTCCTTGCGCCGTTGATTATCTCTTTTGAGCAGATCGACTTTGCACTGCGTGTGATTGAAGAAGCCATGTTAGTTTCAGGCGCCAATAAAATTGATGCTGAGCAAGCCAATCAAAGTTGGAAGCCGCACTTTATCCATACCGGAGAGATGGGAAGTCACGAGTTTGCTAAGGTGATGAACCACACTACGGCGACAATGAAGTCGTTATTTGAACAAGTCGACGCTCCATACTCTGGTCTGGATCCTAAGCTTTTGCAAAGTGCGATCAACGCCGTTGACCTCGATAACAAGAATGCTTCGCTTATCGATGTGATTGGCGAAACCGCGGACCTTGTGGCGAAGAATGCTATCTTTACCCAACATCCCAACTGTATTGCGCACTTGCATACTCCGCCGTTAATGCCAGCCGTGGCAGCGGAAGCAATGATTGCGGCGTTAAACCAATCGATGGACTCTTGGGATCAGGCGTCATCTGCGACCTATGTCGAGCAGAAAGTCACCGACTGGCTATGTGAAAAGTACGACCTTGGCGAGCAGTCAGACGGTATTTTTACCAGTGGTGGCACGCAAAGTAACCAAATGGGACTCATGCTCGCACGCGACTGGATTGCCGATACGTTATCGGGACATTCGATCCAAAAGCTTGGTCTTCCTGACTATGCAGACAAACTGCGTATTATTTGTTCAAAGAAATCTCACTTTACGGTACAAAAATCCGCCTCTTGGATGGGATTAGGTGAAAAAGCGATTTTAGCAGTAGATGCCAACGTAGACGGTACGATGGATGTCACTCAGCTTGATGCAGTCATTGAGCAGGCAAAAGCTGAAGGTTTGATTCCTTTTGCTATCGTGGGTACCGCGGGTACAACCGATCACGGAGCGATTGACGATCTTGATTTTATCGCGGATATGGCTGACAAGCATCAGATGTGGATGCATGTTGATGGCGCGTACGGTGGTGCATTGATTCTAAGTAGCCACAAGAACCGTCTTAAAGGCGTTGAACGCGCAGCGTCGGTAAGCGTTGATTTCCACAAGCTGTTTTTCCAAACGATTAGCTGCGGTGCTTTACTGGTCAACGACAAAGCTAACTTCAAGTTTCTTCTGCACCATGCAGATTACTTGAACCGTGAACATGATGAGCTGCCAAACTTGGTCGACAAGTCTATCGCGACAACTAAGCGCTTTGATGCATTGAAAGTGTTTATGACAATGCAAAATGTTGGCCCAGCCACTTTAGGTGAAATGTACGATCATCTCTTGGCACAAACTCAGCAAGTGGCAAATTTAGTGCGCAGTAATGACAGTTTGGAGTTATTGGCAGAACCTGCTTTGTCGACCGTTTTATTCCGCGCAGTGCAGGGGAATACCGACCTAGATGAACTCAATAAAACGCTAAGACTAGAAGCGCTAACACGTGGTGTAGCGGTACTTGGAGAGACTGTTGTGGATGGTAAATCGGCCCTTAAATTCACAATACTAAACCCTTGCTTGAAGATCTCGGACTTCGAATCTTTGCTAAATAAAATTAATACTCTAGCGGTTGAGCTAGCGAAATAAAGGTAACGAAAACTATGGCAATTCTACAAATTGGTGCAGGCGGCGTTGGCTGGGTAGTTGCACATAAAGCCGCGCAAAACAACGACGTTCTGGGTGATATCACCATTGCATCACGAACCGTGGGCAAATGTGAAAAAATCATTGAATCTATTCAGAATAAAAATAACCTGAAAGATCCATCGAAGAAATTAGAAGCTCGTGCAGTCAATGCCGATGACGTTGACTCTCTCGTTGCTCTTATTAAAGAAGTTCAGCCTGATCTTGTGATCAACGCAGGTCCTCCATGGGTCAACATGTCAATCATGGAAGCGTGTTACCAATCTAAGGTATCGTACCTAGATACTTCGGTTGCAGTCGACTTGTGCAGCGAAGGCCAACAAGTACCACAAGCGTACGACTGGCAATGGGGCTACCGCGAGAAGTTCGAACAAGCAGGCATCACTGGTATTCTAGGAGCTGGTTTCGATCCGGGCGTAGTATCCGTATTTGCCGCTTATGCTGTGAAACATTTGTTTGATGAAATCGATACTATTGACGTCATGGATGTTAACGCTGGCGACCACGGCAAGAAGTTCGCGACTAACTTTGACCCAGAAACCAATATGTTAGAGATCCAAGGCGACTCTTTCTACTGGGAAAATGGCGAGTGGAAACAAGTGCCTTGTCATTCTCGTATGCTTGAGTTTGATTTCCCGAACTGTGGTTCGCACAAAGTTTACTCAATGGCACATGACGAAGTGCGTTCAATGCAAGAGTTTATTCCGGCAAAACGTATCGAGTTCTGGATGGGGTTTGGTGACCGTTACCTAAACTATTTCAATGTAATGCGTGATATCGGCCTGCTAAGCCCTGAGCCGCTCACACTACACGACGGTACCGTGGTTCAGCCGCTACACGTTTTGAAAGCACTGCTTCCAGACCCAACATCTCTTGCGCCGGGTTATACAGGCTTAACGTGCATTGGTACCTGGGTTCAAGGTAAGAAAGACGGCAAGGAGCGCAGCGTATTTATCTACAACAACGCTGATCATGAAGTGGCATATGAAGACGTTGAGCACCAAGCGATCTCTTACACCACTGGTGTTCCTGCGATCACGGCGGCACTACAATTTTTCCGCGGCAAGTGGGCAGATAAAGGCGTGTTCAACATGGAACAGCTAGACCCAGATCCGTTCTTAGAAACGATGCCTGCTATCGGCCTAGATTGGCACGTACAAGAGCTAGAACCGAGTCAACCTGTGATCCACAAGTTGAAATAAGAACGTCATTTCTCTTATTTGAAATCTAAATGTAAGCCGATGCACCTGCGTCGGCTTTGTTCGATTTTATATTGATAGTGCCTTCGTTTACGCGAGGGAGCTTAAGGTATTTAAATGCAACACAACCAACTTAAAACTCCGTACTTCATGATCAATGAAGATAAGTTGATAGAGAACCTAAAGAAAGCCAAACAACTCAAAGAGATCTCTGGCGTCAAGCTTGTTCTGGCGCTGAAATGCTTCTCAACTTGGGGAGTATTTGACATCATCAAGCCATATTTAGATGGCACCACGAGTTCGGGCCCGTTTGAAGTCAAGCTTGGCCATGAAACCTTTGGTGGTGAAACACACGCTTATAGTGTCGGTTACAGTGAAGATGACGTGCGTGAAGTGGCAGACATTTGCGATAAAATGATCTTTAACTCACAGTCTCAACTCGCAGCGCACCGTCACATTGTGGAAGGTAAAGCATCGATTGGCCTTCGTTTGAACCCAGGCGTGAGCTATGCGGGGCAAGATTTAGCCAATCCCGCACGTCAGTTCTCTCGCCTTGGGGTACAGGCTGATCACATCAAGCCTGAAATTTTTGACGGTATAGATGGCGTGATGTTTCACATGAACTGTGAGAACAAAGATGTCGATGCGTTTATTGGCTTGCTCGATTCCATCTCACAGCAGTTTGGTGAGTATTTAGATAAACTTGATTGGGTCAGCATGGGCGGCGGTGTCTTCTTTACTTGGCCTGGATACGATATCAGCAAGCTTGGTTTAGCGCTGAAAGCGTTCGCTGAAAAACACGGCGTGCAAATGTATCTAGAGCCGGGCGAAGCTATTATCACTAAGACCACCGATCTGGTCGTAACGGTGGTTGATGTGGTTGAAAATGTGAAGAAAACGGCAATTGTTGACTCAGCCACTGAAGCACATCGTTTAGATACTCTGATTTATAATGAGCCGGCTTCGATTCTAGAAGCGTGTGATAATGGTGAACACGAGTACGTTATCGGCTCATGCTCATGTTTGGCGGGTGACCAGTTCTGTGTGGCGAATTTTGATCAGCCATTAGAAATCGGTCAACGTCTGCACATTCTTGATAGCGCTGGTTACACCATGGTGAAACTAAACTGGTTTAACGGTCTACGCATGCCGTCGGTTTACTGTGAACGTTCAAGCGGTGAGATTCAAAAGCTTAACCAGTTTGACTACGCTGATTTTAAGCGTTCGTTATCGCAGTGGTCTGTGACATAACGGGATAAAATAACAAGAGAGCGTTCAATTCGCTCTCTTTGTTGTTGCAGTATTGTTGTTGCAGTATTGTTGTTGCAGTATTCGCCTAATCGCGGTCTTAGCTTTCAACAATCACTCGGGTATCTTCGCTAAGAGACTCTAATTCGTTAGCGACATCGTTGATGTCAACTTGCTGAGGAATGCGAATGGCTAAACTGGCAGTAAATAGACTCGAGCTGACGCCACCGCCTCCTGCGATAAAGACTCGTTGGCAGTCCATATCGAGAATACTGATGCCTTGGTCATCAAGGACGTGGGTAATTTCATTAACGATACCAGCCCTGTCGTTGGAATCGACTCTCATCTGATAGATAGTATCGGCATTGTGATTTGTGGTATCTGAATCGGTAAATTGAACCATCAACTCTGGATGTGAGCTAAACGCCTCTTTCACGATATCCATATTGCTTGTCGGTAAATCAACTTTGATCACCGCGGCAACTTGGTCTTCAATAAAGTTAACTTTGCTGATAAGCCATTTACCACCATTTTCGTGAGTAATGGTCGCCAACTGTTTGATGGTTGTCGGGGTTGCTCGACCGACAAAGTTTACGATAAATGTACTGTTCATAGTGGGGCCTCCTAGCGCTGAAGTAGATATTGCAAGCCAATCTTTTCAGCGTCGAAAAACGGATTGGTGCCTAATCTCAGTGTAGAAGAGCTCAACGGCTAAGGTTTGATGTAAATCAACTTTTAAACCTAATGCCTTGTCAGTCTTACCAATATTGTACCGCGAGCACAAAAAAGCGCCTTTCTTTAACTAAAATCTGTTGTTACGGCGATCAGAAGGTGACCTTCATTTCTACACCGTAGAAAATATCGTCGTAGCTCGCGCCCGCATCAAGAGCAAATTTGGCTGCATCTTGGTTGCCAAACCAAGGCTTGCTGCTGTACTGAAACTCTGCACTGCCGCCCCAAGCACCACTGACCCAACCGTGAATATGCCCGACAGGGTTCAAGAAGAAGAGTGTGATATCGCCCATGGTTTCCGAACCCATGACTTCACCACCCGTATTGACAATATCTTGCTCGGCTTCGAGCATCATTTCACCAACAATCGCACCGAAGAACGGCGTAATAAAGATATCTTGCCATGATGGAATTTCAGCAAATGACTCTACACCATACTCCCAGAAGAAAGTCGACATGGTGGCAGAGTAGAGGAAGGATTCAAATTCGTTAAACCCAGCATGGCGTGCTGCCGTGTAATAGACGCCACCAAAATAGGGATGCATAACGTAGTTGAGATAGTGTTCATCGCGATCCCAAACTGGGCCTGCGGTGACGTTGTCTTTCCATTTTGAGCCTAAACCACTTAAGTTACGGTCTTCTTCATCCCATTTAGTGATAGATTCTGGCAGCAGTGTCATCAATCCGACCGTTGCGACGCTCAAACCTAAGATGGTGTAGGTTTGACCTTTTAAATAATCCCAATCCTTCTCCTCAGACATGGTCAAATATTTTGGCAAGTCTGGCGCATCTAATTTAAACGTGCTCTCAGTTAGACTTAGAGAATAAGGATCGCTGATATGATACTGATAGGAGTTGTGAAATACGCTGTCAGGTTGCGCTTGATCTACTTGATACGAAAGCTCAATATGTTGATTCGACTGATAAACATTGGCATTAGCGTAAGTGCAAACTGACAACATTAAAGCGGAAATGCTTTTTTGGATCACGAAAGACTCCATCGTTATTATTTTTTTGACGGCCAAGTTTACAATTGTCCAACAAAGTCAGCATAATGGGAACTTGAAATTGTCTTAAATAAGAAATAGGGTTCATTTTTCACCAAAGCGCATGATTATTATCAGTTAAACTCTACAAATATGTGACGATTTCCCACAAAGGATATAACAATGTTAAAGATAGCAATGCTCAGTACTGGGGAAGAGGTCCTTCACGGCGATATTGTTGACACCAACGCTGCTTGGTTGTCGCAACGCTTTTTTGAACATGGCTATAGTATGACCAAACGTTCAACCGTCGGTGATGAAATGACGGCGTTAATTGAAGAATTATTAATGCTCAGTTTTAACTGTGACATTGTGGTTGTGAATGGTGGACTAGGTCCAACCTCGGACGACTTAAGTGCTCAAGCGGCATCACTCGCGCTAGACACTGAACTTGTACTGTACCCCAAGTGGTTAGAGACATTAGAGGAATTTTTTGCTGCGCGCGGCATTATCATGCCTGAAAGTAATCGTAAGCAAGCGATGTTGCCTAAAGGCTCAATATTGTTAGAGAATCCTATCGGAACGGCATGTGGCTTTAAGCTCACGCTTAACGACTGTGATTTTTATTTTACGCCTGGCGTTCCCCGTGAATTTAAGCTCATGGTTGATCAGCAGGTGTTGCCTGACATTAAAGCGAGTCATCCACAAGTCACAGGACAAGATTGCAGCAAGCTTTATACTTTCGGTACGTCGGAATCAGCACTCTCTGACAAACTCGACAAAATCAAACTGCCAACAGGTTATACGCTTGGTTATCGCTCCTACTTACCTTATATCGAAGTAAAATTGTTCGGTCCTAAAGAAGACTTGGATAACCGCGTCAAACTATTACAGATTATCTTTAAACTTATCGAAGAGCATGTAGTGAGCGTCGATGAGTCGATGCAAAAACATGTCGCGTATTTGATCCAAGAGAAAAAAATGTCTATTTCAACCGCTGAACAATCTACGTTTGGTGCACTTTCTCAGTGGATCCAGTCAAATGCTTTGGCGGCAGAATTTTGTGGTCATGGCTGGGTCTTAGGTGAGCGAATTGCGATTGGAGAACAAGCGGATGACAAGCTAGCGGCAGCATTGGCGTTGGTTGGCGCGACTAAGGACAAATGCGGCACCGATGTAGCGATTGTGACGGGGAAGGTTACAGATAATGCGTTCTGCGTTACCCTTGCTGCGCCAGAAGGTGAATGGGGGCAAACACTCACCTTGAACCGAAATTACTCCCGCGATGAGCAAGCATTGGTGATAACCACTGTCGCCGCCGATATGTTGCGTCGTTATTTGAGCAAGAAACCAATGTTTGTCGGTTACAGCTCATTATCGAGAGTCAAAGAGATGTTCGTGCCTCGTAGTGTAATAAGTGAATAAAAATTCAGCTAGGGTAGTGTGACAAGTTTGTCAAACACTAACGGTTTTACGTTCTGTAATAAGTGAATGAAAGCTCTTCTTATTACTCATCGAGCGATATAATTAATTTTTATTCGAATTTCATATAATCGCTAACTGAATGATTTTTCATAGAAGACGTTTTCGTCTTTGATTTGCAACGTGCATTCGTCAGAATAACCTTTAAAATGACAATTCGGTTTTCAATTACACAAGGAGGTTGGCATGTTAAATCAGTCTAAGATTTTAGTTTGGTATCAAGTGGCTAGCCAGAAAGTTATTTTGGGTGAAGCACTGAATAATCAGCACCAAGACTTGATTTCGAGATGGCGGAAGGCGCCTGAGGAGCCTCTCGCGACCGATTGCCTAGGGTACCGTCTTTCTTTGTATGATGATGATGGCAGAGAGATTGGTGGTAAGTCAGTTTCTATGCTGACAGCCGATGAGTTTTTATCCGGTGTTCGTGTGCAGATATAAAAAAGGCCAGCGTCTCTGCTGGCCTTTTTGAATGATTATGCGCGCCTTTCTTTGAGCGTATATTTGACATCTTTGATTTCAATGTCAGATTTTGCTCGGCAAATGCACGGCAAAATCTCTTTTTCTTGAGTGTAAGCCATTGCAAAACCAACGTACTCAACTTCACCAGAAATCAAGGTGCAGCGACAAGCACCGCAATGCCCATCACGACAATTGTATTCTGGCTGCAGCTCTGCCCGTTCTAGAGTTTCTAGAATGGTATTAGACGGGTGGGACTGAATCGTTGTAATTCCGTTAATTTTGATACTGGGCATTACAGTTCGAAATCCTTAAAATCATCGGCGCGGACATCACTATCGATCTGGCCGACAAGATAAGATGAGATCTCTGCTTCTTGTGGCGCAACTTGGACGTTGTCTGATGATAACCACGCGTTAATCCAAGGAATTGGGTTAGACGTTGCTTCAGGGTAAGCCGTACCTAGGCCAACCGCTTGCATACGAATGTTGGTGATGTATTCAACATACTGGCTAAGAATATCTTTGTTAAGGCCAATCATAGAGCCATCTTTGAATAGGTATTCTGCCCACTCTTTTTCTTGCTCAGCCGCGGCTTTAAACAGATCGAAACACTCTTGCTTACACTCTTCTGCAATCTGAATGAAAGCAAAGTCATCTTGTCCATTACGCAACAAGTTAATCATATGCTGCGTGCCAGTGAGGTGCAGCGCTTCATCGCGAGCGATAAGCTTGATTATTTTAGCATTGCCTTCCATCAATTCACGTTCAGCAAAAGCGAATGAACAAGCAAAACTCACATAGAAACGAATGGCTTCAAGTGCGTTGACTGACATCAGACACAGGTAAAGCTTCTTCTTAAGCCCATGCAGTGAAACCGTTACATCTTCACCGTTGATTTGGTGAGTGCCTTCACCATAGCGGTGGTAGTCGTTGGTCAGTTGAATAAGCTCATCGTAATAGCGAGAGATATCGTCAGCACGCTTTAGGATATGTTCGTTCTCAACAATGTCGTCAAACACCACACCCGGATCATTAACAATGTTACGGATAATGTGAGTGTATGAACGCGAGTGAATCGTTTCTGAGAACGACCAAGTTTCAATCCAAGTCTCGACTTCGGGCAATGAAACCAATGGCAATAGTGCAACGTTAGGGCTACGGCCTTGGATTGAATCCAACAACGTCTGGTATTTCAAGTTCGAGATGAAAATATGCTTTTCATGATCTGGAAGCTTGTTGTAGTCGATGCGATCACTTGAAACGTCGACTTCTTCTGGGCGCCAGAAGAAAGAAAGTTGCTTTTCGATCAACTTTTCAAAGATTTCAAATTTTTGTTGGTCGTAACGTGCCACGTTCACGGATTGACCTAAGAACATTGGTTCTTTTAATTGGTCATTTTTATTTCGATTAAAAGTACTGTAAGCCATGATGCCTCAATTCCTTTTATGCCCCTTAATCATAAGGGGCGAATAATTTTTTAAACCTGATAACCTGGATAAGGTTATCGATTAGATCTTACAACCGCCGCCTGCACAATCGTCATCTTGTGGTTGTACTGCGTCTTTTTGGTCATCGCTCGCACCATCACGTGTGTTGTGGTAGTAGAGTGTTTTAACACCAAATTTGTACGCAGTCAGCAGATCTTGAAGCAATTTCTTCATTGGAACTTTGCCACTCTCAAAACGAGTTGGGTCATAGTTGGTGTTAGCAGAAATGGCTTGGTCAACGAATTTTTGCATAATGCCGACAAGATGCAAGTAACCCTCATTGGAACCAATGTTCCACAGCAGCTCATAGTTATTCTTGTATTCAGTGAATTCAGGCACCACTTGCTTAAGAATGCCATCTTTAGATGCTTTAACTGAAACGTAACCACGTGGTGGTTCGATACCGTTAGTCGCATTTGAAATCTGAGAAGAAGTCTCAGATGGCATCAGCGCCGTTAAGGTAGAGTTACGTAAGCCATGAGTCATTATTTCTTGACGTAAGTTTTCCCAGTCATAGTGCAGCGGCTCATCACACACTAGATCGATATCCTTCTTGTAGGTATCGATAGGCAATAGACCTTTCGCGTAGTTGGTTTCGTCGAATAAAGGACATTTACCTTGTTCTTTAGCTAAGCCAACAGACGCTTTCAACAAGTAGTACTGCATTGCTTCAAATGTACGGTGAGTCAAACCGTTGGCACTACCATCCGAGTACTTAACACCATTTTTCGCTAAGTAGTAGGCGTAGTTAATTACACCCACACCAAGAGTACGTCGGTTCATACTTGACTTATAAGCGGCTGGAAGTGGGTAGTCTTGGTAATCAAGTAGGGCATCTAGTGCACGTACAACCAGATCAGCCAACTCTTCAAAATCATCCAGTGACTTAATGGAGCCTAAGTTAAATGCGGACAGAGTACATAGCGCGATTTCACCTGAGTCGTCTTCAACATTCGTCAGTGGCTTAGTCGGCAATGCAATCTCAAGACATAGGTTTGACTGGCGGATAGGCGCAACTTGAGAGTCAAATGGACTGTGCGTATTACAGTGGTCAACGTTCTGAATATAGATACGACCCGTTGAAGCACGCTCTTGCATTAAGATTGAAAACATCTCAATGGCTTTTACGGTCTCTTTCTTGATAGAAGGATCGTTTTCGTACTTAACGTATAGGCGTTCAAATTCATCTTGGTTTTCGAAGAATGCGTCATATAGACCTGGAACATCCGAAGGTGAGAACAGTGTGATATTACCGCCTTCAACCAAACGCTGGTACATCAGACGGTTCAGCTGTACGCCGTAATCCATATGACGGACGCGGTTCTCTTCAACGCCACGGTTGTTCTTGAGCACCATTAATGCTTGAGACTCACCATGCCACATTGGGTAGAAAACGGTTGCAGCACCACCACGAACACCACCCTGAGAACAACACTTCACGGCAGTTTGGAAGTACTTGTAGAAAGGAATACAACCGGTATGGAATGCTTCACCGCCACGGATTTCTGATCCTAAGGCGCGGATGCGTCCAGCGTTAATACCGATACCAGCACGCTGAGAAACGTAACGAACAATCGAGCTCGCTGTCGCATTGATCGAATCTAGGCTGTCACCACATTCAATCAGTACACAAGAGCTGAACTGACGAGTAGGGGTACGCACACCAGACATGATCGGCGTTGGTAGCGAGATCTTGAAAGTAGATGTCGCATCGTAGAAACGCTTGATGTAGTCAAGGCGAGTCTGTTTTGGATACTTCGCAAACAAACAAGCGGCAACTAAGATATAAAGGAACTGAGCACTTTCATAAATTTCACCGCTGACACGGTTTTGGACAAAGTACTTACCTTCTAGCTGTTTAACGGCCGCGTAAGAAAAATCGAGATCGCGTCTGTGGTCGATATACGAATCCAACTCATCCAGTTCCGCCTTACTGTAGTCTTCGACAATATGCTTGTCGTACTTGCCCTTATCAATAAGGCGAGTAACGTGCTCATACAGCTTTGGTGGCTCATATTGACCATAAGCTTTTTTGCGCAAATGGAAAACCGCTAAGCGTGCTGCAAGATACTGGTAATCTGGCGTTTCTTCCGAGATAAGATCGGCGGCTGATTTGATGATAGTTTCGTGAATATCAGAGGTCGTAATGCCATCATAGAACTGAATGTGAGCGCGGAGTTCTACTTGTGATACAGAGACGTTGTCTAGGCCTTCGGCAGCCCATGTAATCACGCGATGGATCTTGTCGAGATCGATACTTTCTTTGCGTCCGTTACGCTTAGTAACGGTAAGTTGTTGGTTCATTCTGCTTCATTTCCCTAACAAAACTGATTAAAGCCGATTTTATGTGTAATTCTTGTAAAAATCGTTCCGGCTTTGTGATCAAAGTCTATCTATATATTGTAGTACAAACACAACATATAGGGGTGCACTGCGGTGCGGATTACAAGATAGTGCTATCTCGGGTAGTTTTCAAGTTACAGATCTTGGATGACTTGTGGATAACTAACAAAATTAAAAAAAACAGTAAGTGACTACTAACCGATGAGAATAGTGCTGGCAAGATTGCATAAAATTACCGTTTTAGAATCGGTTTATAACTAACCATAAACAAAAAAAAATACCTTGATCTTTAGATAAATTTGAGACCGTTTTTTAGGTTGTTTAAATTGGAATCAAATCGACAAAAATCGGTTAAAAAAGCACTAAAAAAGGCGGTGAGCTTGTGCTACCGCCTGAATCGTCATCACTTAGAGTAATGAGTGATGGTTGGTTAAAATTTCTGGGTATGGACGATGTAATTTACGTCGACGTTGTGGCCGAGCTTGTAGCTATCGATGAGCGGGTTGTAATGCAGCCCAGTGATGCCTGTTTCGGTTAAATCGGTTTGATCGACCATTTTAATTAGTTCAGCAGGGCGAATGAACTTGTCATGGTCATGGGTGCCTTCTGGAACGATCTTTAATAGCTTCTCTGCGCCGACAATAGCGAACAGGTATGACTTTATGTTTCGATTTAAGGTCGAGAAAAACACATGGCCACCAGGTTTTACCAACGCTGCACAAGAGCGAACGACCGAAAGTGGGTCAGGAACGTGCTCAAGCATCTCCATACAAGTTACTACGTCGTAGGTACCCGCATTGTGCTGCGCGTGATCTTCGATCGTACTCTGAATGTAAGTCAGTGTTGTGCCTGTTTCTAGTGCATGAAGGCGAGCAACTTCGAGAGGCTCTTTACCCATATCTAAACCTGTCACCTTGGCGCCTTCTTTCGCCATGCTTTCAGCAAGGATACCGCCGCCACAACCTACATCAAGTACCGTTTTGCCAAACAGACCATTACAATTGTCGAGCACATAGTTCAAACGCAGAGGGTTAATTTGATGTAGAGGTCTAAATTCACCCTCTAAATCCCACCAGCGAGAGGCCATATCCTCGAATTTTTTAATTTCATTTGGGTCGACGTTTTGTGATTGGGTCATAACAACTCTGCTAATAAACTGCTTTCCTTAAGATAGGCATTATACCTGACTCGATAAATGAGGCCACTTTTATCCAAATGTGGATAAAATGTAGCCACTTATCAGCAGCATAGTGTCCAAGTGTGCATTTTGTCGGCGTTTGATTCACAACCAATCTCACAACCTTGTAAAAGGAGAGGGAAAGTGATGCCGAACAAATGAATTCTATGTTATATTTTTGCACCTTAAGCGTATTGTACATACGATCTATAGAATAGAGGGATAATGGCTCTATGAGCGATCTAGCGAAAGAGATCACGCCCGTAAACATTGAAGATGAGCTGAAAAGTTCGTACTTAGACTATGCGATGTCAGTTATCGTTGGTCGAGCTCTTCCAGATGTGCGTGATGGCCTAAAGCCAGTGCATCGCCGCGTATTATTTGCGATGAATGTGCTAGGTAATGATTGGAACAAACCATATAAAAAATCTGCCCGTGTTGTTGGCGATGTAATCGGTAAATATCACCCACATGGTGATAGCGCAGTGTACGACACTATCGTACGTATGGCTCAACCGTTTTCACTTCGTTACATGCTAGTCGACGGTCAAGGTAACTTCGGTTCGATCGATGGTGACTCAGCGGCGGCAATGCGTTATACCGAAGTTCGTATGGCGAAAATCGCCCACGAGCTTTTAGCTGATTTAGACAAAGATACTGTTGATTATGTACCTAACTATGATGGTACAGAACAAATTCCAGCAGTTCTGCCAACAAAAATTCCTAACCTATTGGTCAACGGTTCTTCTGGTATCGCAGTAGGTATGGCAACCAACATCCCACCTCATAACTTAACTGAGGTTATCGATGGTTGCCTTGCATATATCAATAATGAAGAGATCACTATTGATGAGCTAATGGACTACATACCTGGTCCAGATTTCCCGACCGCAGCGCTAATCAGTGGCCGTAAAGGCATCATTGACGCTTATAAAACAGGTCGCGGTAAAGTCTACATGCGCTCGAAAGCGGATATCGAAGTAGAAAAGAATGGTAGAGAAACTATCATTGTCAGCGAGATCCCTTATCAGGTAAACAAAGCTCGCTTGATTGAGAAAATCGCTGAGCTTGTAAAAGATAAGAAAGTTGAAGGTATCAGTGCACTGCGCGATGAGTCAGACAAAGATGGCATGCGTATTGTTATTGAGTGTAAGCGTGATGCAGTTGGCGAAGTGGTACTAAACAACCTGTACGCCAATACTCAGCTCCAAACGACTTTCGGCATCAACATGGTGGCACTGAACAATGGTCAGCCGCAACTTTTCAATCTAAAAGACATGTTGAAGTGTTTCGTTGACCACCGCCGTGAAGTGGTGACTCGACGCACTATTTTCGAATTGAAGAAAGCGCGTGATCGTGCTCATATCCTAGAAGCTTTAGCTCTTGCTCTCGCGAATATCGATGACATTATCGAATTAATTCGCAGCGCATCCACTCCAGCGGAAGCCAAAGCTGGCCTAATCGCCCGTGGTTGGGATCTAGGTAATGTTGCTGAAATGCTGGAACGCGCAGGTACTGATGCTGCCCGTCCAGATTGGTTGGAAGATCAATACGGCATTCGTGACGGACAGTACTTCTTAACCGAACAGCAAGCACAAGCGATTCTTGATCTTCGTTTGCATAAGCTAACCGGTTTAGAACATGGCAAGATTCTTGATGAATACAAAGCACTGCTTAATGAAATTGCAGAGCTAATGCATATCTTGGCAGACACCGAGCGTTTGATGGAAGTGATCCGTGAAGAGCTTGAGTTAGTGCGTGAAAACTATGGTGATGTTCGCCGTACAGAGATCACCGCCGCTAGTCATGATATCGATATGGAAGAGCTGATCGCACGTGAAGATGTGGTAGTAACACTGTCTCACGAAGGTTACGTTAAGTATCAAATCCTTAGTGATTACGAGGCACAACGCCGTGGTGGTCGTGGTAAGAGTGCGACTAAGATGAAAGACGAAGATTTCATCGAACGCCTACTTGTCGCTAACACGCATGACAATGTACTGTGTTTCTCGACACGTGGTAAGACCTACCGCGTGAAGGTTTACCAACTGCCACTGGCAAGTCGTACCGCACGTGGTAAGCCAATTGTTAATATCCTGCCTCTCGAAGAGGGTGAGCGTATTACCGCGATTCTGCCTGTTGGTGAGTTCTCTGAAGATAAGTTTATCTTTATGGCGACCGGTGACGGTACCGTGAAGAAAACACCATTGAATCAGTTTGCTAACGTACGTTCAAACGGTTTGATTGCGGTTAACCTACGTGATGATGACTCACTGATTGGTGTCGATATCACTAATGGTGACAGTGACATTATGCTGTTCTCGAAAGCGGGTAAAGTTGTACGCTTTAGTGAAGATAAAGTTCGTCCTATGGGTCGTACTGCAGCGGGTGTTCGCGGAATGAAACTCGCAAATGATGACCAAGTGGTCTCTTTGATTGTTCCTTCTAACCAAGGTGACATTCTAACCGTGACGCAAAATGGTTATGGTAAACGTACTGAACTTGCAGAGTACCCGACTAAAGGTCGTGCGACACAAGGCGTTGTTTCTATCAAGGTGTCAGATCGTAACGGTTCTGTTGTTGGCGCAGTGCAAGTAGAAGAAGGCGATGAGATGATGATGATCACCGACGCTGGTACTCTAGTTCGAACGCGCGTTTCTGAGGTTAGCCAGGTTGGACGTAATACTCTGGGTGTTACGCTAATCCGTACCGCAGAAGACGAAAACGTGGTCGGTTTGCAGCGCATCGATGAAATTGAAGAAGCTGAACTGTTGCAAGATGAAGACAATGCAAGTGCTGAACAGGCGAGCGTTGACACATCGCCTGAGGCTCCAACAAGCGATAGCGATGATACTCAAGAGTAATTAAATCTCGTTACTTTATTCGAACCAATGCCAGACTTTATGTCTGGCATTTTTTGTTCTAGGCGCTCTAATGATCATTTAGTGATTGAAAAAAAGGCCGCGACCGCGGCCACATAACAGGAAGTAATGGATAACGCCAACAGACAGAGGTGACGGTCTGTTGAACGTTTAATACACAGTGTAGCTGATTAACACTGTTTAGCGATTTTATGCATTAATTTGTCAATAACAGGGATAATTACTCGTTTTTTTGTCGACTTCTAGTTGGCTGTATATTCCGTTTAAATCTATTATTATGGTTATAAATGTCGTAAAAGCTGTCTTGGTGTTGGTTGATTTGCTGATATTTTTAATTTTGGCATTTTCTTTGACTAAAAATGAATTCATCAATTGATCGATAGCAATGAAGTGACAATTAGTTGCTAAAGTTTGAGATGTGGCTCACATCCGATCTGCCTATTGATGCCAAATAAGCGTAAAATCCCCCCTTCGAAAAACGGTATCTCCGGAAATGAAAATGGATAATAAACTCGGATTAAGCTCTTTAACCGCCATCGTGATTGGCTCGATGATCGGTGCGGGGGTATTTAGCTTACCGCAAAATATGGCATCCGTGGCAAGCCCAGCCGCCGTCATGATTGGTTGGACGATCACAGGGGTAGGGATGATCTTCCTTGCGCTCTCATTTCAAAAACTGGCATTTCATCGACCTCACGTTGATAGCGGTGTTTTTGGGTATGCCAAAGAAGGTTTTGGTGACTTTGTCGGCTTTTGTTCTGCGTGGGGTTATTGGTTGAGTGCGATGTTAGCCAATGTCTCTTACTTAGTGATTGTATTTAGTACCTTAGGAATGTTATTCGATACGCCTGACAATGTCATATTTGGTCAAGGTAATACGCTAGTTTCGATCGTTGGTGCATCGTGTTTATTGTGGCTAGTGCATGCTTTAGTATTACGCGGTGTACAAACGGCGGCGTTAATTAATATGGTCACCACTTACGCAAAGTTAGTTCCTCTAATTATTTTTATTATTTGTGCAATGCTTGCCTTTAGTTGGAATACCTTCACCTTTGATTTTACCGGTGTTCATTTTGGTGAAGAGTACGATCTGCTCGAGCAGGTGAAAAGTACTATGCTGATCACCGTCTGGGTATTTATTGGTATCGAAGGGGCAGTCGTTGTCTCAAGCCGAGCTAGAAATCGAAAAGATATTGGTCGTGCGACAATTTTGGGGCTGCTCACGGCACTGGCGATTTATGTCTTCGTGACTTTGTTGTCTATGGGGGTTGTTAAGCCAGTAGAATTAGCCACCTATCAAAATCCATCGATGGCCAAAGTATTAACGTTGATTCTCGGCCCTTGGGGGCAATACATTATCAGTGTTGGGCTGTTGATTTCAGTATGTGGTGCGTTTCTCAGTTGGACAGTTCTGGCATCCGAAGCGCCGTACTTGTGTGCTAAAGAGAAAATGTTCCCGAAGAAATATGCGCAGTTAAACAAGGCTGGTAGCCCGGTGAAACCGCTAACCTTAACCAATATATGGATACAGGTTTCGCTGATTTTTGTCATGTTCGCTGGCAGTACTTATGATACTTTGTTGATCATCGCTTCAGAAATGATTTTAGTGCCTTACTTCCTTGTTGGGGCATTTGTATTGAAAATCGCTATCACTGAGAAAAACAGAGGTAGCTTGCTGTTGGTTGGACTTGGTGCGAGCGTATATGGTTTATGGCTACTGTATGCTTCGGGTCTTAACTACCTGCTGCTATCAGCATTGCTCTACTTACCAGGTCTCTATTTCTATATTCAAGCTAAACGAGAGCAAGGTATCCATCCATTTAAAGGAAGAGAAAGGCTTGGCGCTGGTGTATTGGGTTTCACCGCAATGTTGGCGGTTGCCATGATATGGAGCGGTAGTTTGAACTTAGCATTGTAAATAAAAGCCCCAGTAAATATTTGCTGGGGCTTTTTCTAGTCCAAATCTGGACGTTACCTCCCACCAGTTTGACCATCTACACCACGTTGATATTCATCATCATTCACTTTTTATATGGCATGTTTTCTCTTCGTGAGCAAAAGCTTGCTTGAGTGAGGTAGAAAACTGCTTGATTACTCTCTGAGCTTTACTTTAAGGTGCTGATATATAATGATATTAAGTTGGTACTAAGTTTGCTTCTATTGTGCCTCGATAGTTTCTATCAACGGTTAAAGACAAAAGGAAGCCCCGATGCCAACGCTTAACTTCAATATCCGAATCGATGGATTAGCACCCGATACATTAAGGGTGATTGAATATTCTGGATGGGACACTTTTTCACGCCAATCTTTACCTGTTGAGCATGCATGTAATGGTTACCGCTATGAGTTTCAACTTGCGAGTCGTCAGCACACCATTACGTCTCAACAAGTGGTTGATAAAAACGTTCAGTTTGAAGTGGTTCGTGATGGTGTTGTTGTGCAGCGGCTGCATGGTGTAGTACGTAACTTTGGTAAAAGTGACACAGGTCATCGTCATACTTTCTACACCCTCAGTGTTGTTCCAGCAATTGAACGTCTGTCATTACGCCATAATTCCCGTCTCTTTCAGTACAAAACTGTCCCTGAAATGGTTTCTATCTTGCTGCAAGAGATGAACATCAATGACTATGCGTTTGTGCTAAAAAACGATCATTTGCAAAGAGAGTTTTGTGTTCAATATCGAGAGTCTGATTTAGATTTTGCCCATCGTTTGCTCGCAGAAGAGGGGATTATTTATCATATTGTGCATGACAGTGATAAACATACCGTGGTGTTCAGTGACGCCAATGACAGTTTGGTGAAACTTGGCCAGCCGGTACCGTACAACAACCTAAGTGGTGGCGGAGTTGTAGGCGCGCCTTATATCAACACTTTTGCAACCCATCATACAGCGCAAGTCAGCCATGCCGAGATTCAAGATTACAGTTTTAAAAAACCGGCTTATTCATTCGCACAGAATGTTCAGGGCACAGAAATGGCGTATCAAATAGAAAATCGTTACGAGCACTTTGATGCGCCAGGCCGATTTAAATGCGATGACGCAGGCAAGACCATCACCCAAGCACGGCTTGATTATCTAAGGCGAGACGCTCGCTTAGCGACAGGAATAAGCAATCAACCATCACTTTCAGCAGGAGTGAAGTTTGAACTTCAAGAGCACAGTGATAATAGCTTGAATCGAGAATGGCTAGTGGTAGCGACGCAACATGTTGGCAAACAACCCCAAGCGCTAGAAGAAGAGGGGGGCAGCGGGGCAACCACCTATCACAACGAATTTAAACTTGTTCCGAGTGACGTTATTTGGCAAGCAGAGCCTATGACGAAACCTCAGGTTGATGGCCCGATGATTGCAACCGTCGTTGGCCCGGAAGGTGAAGAGATATATTGCGATGAATTTGGCCGTGTCAAAGTTCATTTTCATTGGGACAGATACTCAAATGGCGATCAACACAGTTCATGTTGGGTTCGAGTTTCTCAAGGTTGGGCGGGGCATCAATATGGTATGGTCGCGATCCCGCGTGTTGGTCATGAAGTGATCGTCACCTTTCTCAATGGTGACCCAGATCAACCGATTATCACCGGTCGAACTTATCATGCGACCAACGTAACGCCGTACCCTTTACCCGACCATAAAACCAAAACAGTGATTCGCAGCGAGTCTTATCAAGGCGAGGGTTTTAATGAGCTGAGCTTTGAAGATCAATCTGGCCTAGAGCGTGTTTATCTGCATGCCCAAAAAGACATCGACATTGCGATAAACAACGACGAAATCAGCGAAATTCAACACGATAAGCATCACGTGGTCGATAACGATCATTTCAGCTTGGTGAAAAACAACAGCCACTTGACGATTGGCGGCGAACTTCGTGAGCAAGTTTCTGCCAATAAGTCAGTGAATATCGGTGACTCGCTACAGCAAAAGGTCGGCCAAAAAACGGCTATCGACAGTGGTGACGAAGTCCATCTAAAAGCGGGACATAAAATTGTCGTTGATGCCGGTAGCGCTATTACTATCAAAGCTGGCGGCAGCTTTGTCAAAGTCGATGCTGGCGGGGTTCATGTCGTTGGTTCTGCTATTAACCTTAACTCAGGCGGCAGCCCAGGTAGTGGCAGTGGTTATGGTGGTATAGCACCAGTCTTGCCTATGGGGTTAGAAGATGTGGCAGAACCGGAGGATATTGCGCCAATTAGTTCAATTGCACAGCTTGTCTCAGAAGACGCGCTTATTCAAATTGCACTAAGTGATATAGCGCTTGCAAGAATGTGCCAACGCCAACCTGACGGGAGTTGTCCAAGGACTGACTGCCCATGCGAGCAGGAGCAGTAGAGTATGATAAATCAGCAAAGCTCTATACCATTAGACAGCCAGCTTGAGCATTGGCTTATTGTCGATATTGTAAGGGTTCCTGACATAATGGAATTAGCTTACACAGCAGAAGAAAACCCAGAATTATTCAAGCTGTATGCTGGTAGCCCCTTTCTTCATTTACTCAAGATTAGCCCTGTAGTTTTTAATTTTACAGGCTCACACGATTTGGCGAAGAAAATAAAGGACGATTTTGCACTGAGAACCAGCAGCGTGGTGTTTTCTTATAAAAATGGTTTATCCCTAAATGAGAGAATAAATCATCTTCACAACCTAATGTCTGTAGTAATCAACAAAGAGATAACATTCTTTAGGTATCACTCAAGCGAATTTTGGAGTGAAGTTTCACACCACCTTATCCCTCAAGATATCGATATCATCTTAGGCCCATTTGAAGCGTTGAGTTGGGTCGACAAGAACCAAAATTGGAACTCAATATCGAGAGATGCTGGAGTGGTTAAGACTGAGCGAAGAGAGCTCCCTTTCCATCTAAATTCACCTGTTATAAGTAAGCAGATTTAACTATGACCGACATAAAAACCTACCAAATTCAACAAGGTGACTGTCTAAGCTTGATAGCAAAAAAATTTGACATAGATATCAGTACATTAAAAGAACTGAATAGTGATCAGATTAAAAACTTAGACCTTATTTATGCAGGAAACACTCTCAACTTAGAGGGGAACGAAGGCGCTCCAGTTGAAGTGGATACGGGTAAGCGAAAACCTGTACCACCTATCCCAAAGAAACCAGCATGTGGAAATGACTTATGTTCAAGCAATGTACCAGATTTCATAGATATATTGTACGTGCCCGCGCATCCGAAAACAGGAAAACAAACTTGGTATGCATTAACTGAAGAGGCACAAAAAGCTGTAGTTTCAGAGCAGAAATTGTTCAAAGATGCGGTAGTTTCGGATAGGCAAAAAACTTTCGATAATCTTAATTCTTTAGGCATTTTATCTAAGTTTGAAAGTAAACCTCACGAAAGCTTTTTAGATGATAAAGATGTTGAACGCTTGAGAACTGTCATATGGATATTAACTACCATTCGTTCCGGAGCAGCTAAGGAATTTGAGCAAGGTGGCGAAAATGGTTTTCTAATCTTTATTGCTGAACATGAAGAAGGTATTGATTATCACGAAATACTCGATGACTCTCTAACTTGGGAAAAAGTTAAGCAATTTGCGTTTGACGTATTGCCATACGTTAACCCTGTTGCTAATTATTTGGGTAACGCTCTGGGCTACATTGAGCAAATAGAAGAAGAGGATCGAGAGTATAGACTAAGAGAAAGGGCTTTAAGAGCAACAAAAGACAAAGTTGTTAAGTTCTTAGAAGAAGAGATCGCTTTACTCGAAAAGAAAGCGATCACGGCGGCGGGAGATCTCAAAAGTGATGATGGTACGGCATTTGTTTATGACAATAAGCGAAAGTACTACACAAGTGAGAAACAACAAGATGTAACAAAGTGCCTTAAAAAGTTAGCCTCACATCGTCCCTGGAGTGATAGCAAACTGGCGGGTTATAGTCACGAAAAAGCAAAAGAAAAAATTGAGAAATTTTGGGAAAGGGATGTTGTCGCGTCAGCAGAGTTTATTAAGAATCTGAGTGAATTCAAACAGGGTCATAGCGTGCCTTCTAAAGCAATGAACGCTTATAGTTTCACCTATCATTTGTTAAGGCTAAATGAATTTGGGTATGTGACAAAAGAGCAATGCCTTACTAAAGAACAATTAATAGGAACGAAACCCGAACACCTTGGCCCGAAAAGCCTTGCAAATGATAAAAAGTATAAAAAGTGGCGTGAAGATAGCGGGCTGAAAATTGCTTATGAAGATTACGAAAGCGTTGTTGAAAAACTGCTTAATGAGTTTTTAACATATCCAGAGCAACCTAGAGATGAGAAACTGATTAAAGGGATACTAGAATCAAATGTTTCGTCTGTTAGCCAATGGGCTTATTACCCGACTCAAGCGTTTATCAAATTCATAGACCGCACTCTTAGCTATTGGCTTGCGAGCATTAAAAGCATCGTGGGGCAAGCAATCCCTAACATGTTCACTGACCTAATTTGGCTTAAAAAAGTTGCTCTAGAGCGGCTTGAACAGTTGAAACGACAAGCTCAGCGAGCGGTAAACCGTAGTGCATTCCATCATTACTATTTGCAATCTGAATCTATTGAAATTCAAACGTTGATCTGGGAGGAGTCTAAGTTCACTCCAACAGAAAAGAAACTGGGTGTATTTTCGAATAAAGCAGGGAATGCTGATCTTCAAGCGCTAGAGTGCAGTTTACTATCTACAGGTGGAGAGCTGGGGTGGGTTAGAGCTCCTGCCTGGTTTCTTCCACACAGTCAAACGAATACTAGTAAAGGGCACAGTAAAGACATTACAGAGAAAGTTAACCTAATAGACCCTTTGGTTGGTGGAGAGAAAGCAGGTAAGAATCTTCAAGAAACTTTGACAGACTTAAAAACTCAACTTAAGGAGTCAGTAACCAAAAGAAACTTTGTCATGTCACCTTTGAACTTAAACCAAACCATTAGTAAATTTGACTCTAGTGCATTTTGGCAAGCAGATTATCATTGGCAAGGAGGGAGAAGCCAAGGCGGTAACTCCGCATATATCGCCAATGCTCAAGCTCAATTTTTACGCCTCACTTCGAGTGCTGATGGCACATTAAATATGCCATTAAGTGAGTTGAATAGCGTAACCCCCAACCTGGATCTTACTACAGGGGCTTCTATTCAATCGAAATTTAGTTTGTTAAGTGGCCAGATTGCGTTCACTTCATGGTTTCCTGTCAATAATAACTCTCCAGAACAACGACCTATTAATGGCTTTGGGCTAGATATCCCCTATGTAGCAAGAAATAGCTCAACAAATAAAAACGAGCGACGTACATACAGCGCAGGGGAGTGTTACGTAAAGCTGAGCGCTAAGGTATACGGGCTTGCTGCGGCTTCATGCCAGATTTCTGGCAATTTATCATTCGGCCCCTCTGAAACAGATGGCGGCATTGGTGTGAAAGGGAAATCAATCAAAGCTCTCGACCCCAACCGCTCAGAAGACACAAGCGTTCAAGCTCGGGTAGTTGCGGATACAGGAGTGAGGTCTCCAGTTGCTGCTGCACAAGCAGGCGCAAAAGTGGATGTCTTCGCAGGCGTTGAAGCCGGCGGAACCATTGACGCTGAGGTTCATTGGAAACCCCCAGTAGTTAAGATTAACGGCAGGCCAATTGAGCAACCTGCTGGAAAGCTAGGTAGTATTGCAGCGCAAATGTCCGCAAACTATGGAATTGGATACTCTGGTGAGTTCCGTTTCGCGTTTCAGAACGGGCAAGTTATTTTAATTACATCAGCGAGAGCGGTGTGCGGACCAGGTTTCTCTGGAAAGTTTTCTGTAACCCTGAGTCCAGTTTTACTAGACCGTTTTCTCGATTCGTTGCTTCGCGTGTTAAAAGAAAGTGGATTCCGTTATGTGGAAGTGTTTGGTGAGTTGGATGAGAATGGAAAAAACCCTGATTTCGAACGGCTGAATGAAAGGCTTACAACGGCTATGGCGCTGGGTATCGGTTTTGCTGATGTTATGCTGTTGCCCACAGTGGCGTATGATTCATATAAAGCTGACGCGTTAAGTGAAGATTTTGCGCCCATGATTGCATATCATATTATTGGTAGGGATAACCTAAACCTATATCAAGTTAAGTCGAGAGCGAAGTGGGTGAGAAACTTACCCCCTGAAACTTTAGCGAAACTTTTAAAGTGCTTATCCAATATTGAAGAAGCGCCTTGGTTTGAGAGTGGAAATGCGGCTAAAAAACGTAAAGAAAATGAGTTGGAAAAAGCTAGCGCAATAGCAAAGATACTAGAGTGGCTGACCGAGGATAGTAAGTCAGGTCAGAATTTAATGCACCGTCAACGTCAGTTCGAAGAGGCTCTAATTCGCATGAGTGGCTCTTTAGAAGAGGTTGCCAGCCCTGCAGCACAATGGCAAAGGTTTGCTGACAGTTGGCTTCGCATCGAAACTTTTATGATTTCTTGTTTTAATGATGGGGATAAATCAATTTTAAATACATTCAACGAAAACTCGAAGCTGTTAGCTAAAAATATGCGAGGATTTAAGTACAAATATTCACCTGGTTATTATAAGGCGTATCGAATCGAGTCTGCCGATGATAACGAAATCGTAAAGCTTGAACGTGAACGAATCAAGTCTGTATTTAGATCAGATAAGAGATGGATAGAGTTTAGTGATTGGAAAGTTCAATGAGAAATATTAAAAAGATACTTAAATACTGTTTACTAACGTGTTTGGCTGTCGTAGTGGCATTAGGCGGGTATGCGACCTACTTAAGGCTACCTAATGGAACAGATATAGAGTTGACAAAGCCACTTGCGCTTAGGTTAGCTGAATTAATCTCCATTGCAGATAAGAATCAAACTGCAAACTTAAACCTAGACGCTGCCAGTACCTTTCAACGCAGTAACCCTATTTTTGAGGCCATTATTGCAATTCAGCAAGAAAGGTGGTGGGAGGCCCAAGAATTACTTACACCATTAGCGGAGCAAGAAAATGCTGAAGCGCTGTTTTGGTTAGGTGATATCACTTATAGAAGCAGTGCGTTTTCTGGACGGAAAGGAGCAAAACTATTTGAAAAATCGGCCAAATTAGGCAATCCCTATGCTGCTATTAAGCTCTCTCCTAAATACAACTCTTACGAATGTAAGATGAGAATGGGATCATATTGCAATGAGAAGTGGGGAGAGTTGGGGTTAGATATTTTGAGAAAGCAAGCAGATGCTGGCAATGTCAAAGCGGCTTATTCATATCTTTTTTATACTAAATTTGATGATGGAAGCTTCGATTATTTTGAGAAATTTCTGGATGTTGTTGAGCGTGGCATAGAGATTAAATATTATCGTCCGCTACGTCATTTGGTTGATATGTACCAAACTCGCGAACATCTCAATCCGTATAACAGGGATATTATCCCATTAACGGAAGAAGACCGCAAAATACTGGCTAAGTTGTTAATGGTTGCAGCGGAGAATAATGATATTCCGTCGATAAAAATACTAAACAACCGATACCTAGACGTAATCTCATTACCAAGGAAGTTTGATGAGATAGTTGAGAGAAATCTGAACGCCCTAGATTCACAGCACTACTTCATCTCATATGATTTCTTCTTAAGAAAATACAAGCAGAGCAACGAAAGAGATTTCTTAATTCATGGTTATGCTTATGCAATGATGTACGACAAATCCGAAGGAGAAGGTCAATCCGTGTATCATCGTATGTTTGACAGCAGACTAGAGGAGAGGGGAATTAGTGCTTTAACCCAAAAAGAAAAAAACAGTGCGAAAGCAATATTTGAAAAGCAAGTGGAAAAACAAAAATTCTCAGCCTACATAGATGAGGTAAGAGAAGCTTATGAATCCCCTTCTGGTGGTTACTAAATTTGGCTTCAACTGCGATGCAATTGGCATTAGACGCTTACACGCCTGTTTATCTACACAGTCGTTCAATCGAGCGACCTTCGAGTTTTAGCAGACGGGCGAGGGGGAACAGTACAAGAATAACCAGCAATTTGAAGCTGGGCAGACCTTTTTAAAAGCGGCAGAAATGGGCAGCCCCTGGGCGATGGCAGTGTTGGCAGGCAGTGAGCTCAACGGTAATAGCCCATGTAATTATCTCGGTTGGCCATGTGACTCTAGCTGGAAATCTAAAGCCATAGACGGCTGGGAGAAACAAGCCGTTAACGAAAATGGAAAAGCCATGTTCGCCCTCGCCATTAAGCAAATAAAATGGTGGGAGTTTATTCCTGTTTATAAGTACAAAAGACACCGTGAAATCTATGAAGTAGCAATCAATAATCAAGGCTACGGATTTCTAAAATACAGCGCGTATTGGAAGGATGCAGAAGAAAAAATAAAATACCTAAAAATCGCAGCCACTCAAGGCTACGCACCAGCCATGCTATCCTTGTACTACTATTTGCTGGAGCCTGAGACATTGGATGAGGCGTTAGAATGGAACCTCAAAGCAATAAAACTAGGCTACCCAGATGCGGCAACCAGCCTCTACTATGCTTATTCTCAAGGCAAAAAAGATAGCTCTGGAGAGATGCTTATTCACCCTGATGTTAAAAAGGCCTATTACTACAATAAGATATCGGGAGCTTTAGGCGGCGAGAAAGAGGACGACTTAAGAATTACCGAAAGGATGCGCGTAAAAGATCAGCGCCCTGTCGTTGACGAAAATGGCAGGCCGGTATTTGAAGTACTTATCACTAAAGAAGAACAAGCTGAACTAGACAAACAGGTTGCTGAGTTTGTCAAAAATATTAAGCCAAACATGTTCTTAGATGAAACGTCTCTAGAGCTCTTCTAGTCCCCCCCTAAAAAGCCGCTTATTGGAGCGGCTTCTTTATACAAAATATAGTGACAAGTAACTTACTACCGCTAACAACAAATCAACTGAAACTACAAGGCGTATAACGTGGCAAAAGAGCAAAGTGTAGAACAGGATTTTAACTTAAATGACCAACGCCCTCTTGCGGGAGAAGTACGCACTTATCCTCTGGGAGAGGCATTATTCTTTTCACCAAAACCGTTGCCTTCTGCAAGAATTATTTCTGGTGGCTTAGGTGAATCAAATCAAATAGTGGACATCAACGATACATACATGGACATCGGACAATCGAATCACGGTAAAGCCTTTCAAGTTCAATTAATAATGTTTTGTGTGATGCTGGGGGTAATAGTCGTTGCATTGATATTTTTGGCTAGCGCATATGCAACGCAAGACAGGTTAGGGGGCTTTTTTGAGGCTTTATTGTTGGGACTTCGTGATGAAGGGGTTGTAATTGGTACGATTCTGCTGATTCCCCTATTCATTGGTTGGTACACCATAATCAATTCTTCTTTAAAAAAAGCACGTCAGAAGCCTATTCGCTTTAATCGACAGCGCCGAGAGGTTTGTTACTTCGAGGAAGGAAGTCAAACCCCCACCATTGTTCCTTGGGAAGAAATCGTTTCATGGGTGTCCATGTACAAAGGCTTTACTGGCAATGCTATTGTTTCCAATGTCACATTCGGAATTGCCTTACCGGATTCCACTGGGAAAGATTACTGGATGTTTAAAAGACCCGTAGGGATCATGGAAGAGGGACAACGCTCGTGGGAGATTATCCGCTGCTATATGGAAGAAGAATCCGAGTTTTGGGCGCAAAAAGCGGGAGATGAAAACCGACAAACATTCGATGAAAATCGCCGCCAGATAAAGCAGAAGTTCAAAAACGGGCCTAAGCCTTTATTTGCCATGAGTATGTCGGATCCAACAGCCTCATACTTTAATATGTTTGGTTATTACGTTTTTAATATCTTATGCCTCTGGAAGCTACCTTACCTTGTTTCGGAATGGGATAGTAAAATATCCATGGCAAAGTTTCCAAGCGAGATCGATGAGTGGTCTAAGCCCTTGCCGAAAGAAGAATGGGCTAAACCAAGTGATGAGTTAAGGAAACAGAAAGACGTTGCGATTAAGCATTACAAATCTGGTGGGAATCTAACCAATCTAAAGTTGTTGAACGCAGAGTAGATATAGAGAATAAACCGCTCACCGAGCGGTTTTCTACACTCTAAGTTAAACCAAATACCCACCACTCAACGCACGTCACTAAAGAAACTGGTAAATTTGTCGATATCATTCGTAGTATGTTAGATTTATTTGACCAATTATCGGTTCAAGTGTGACCGACTATACTTAAGGATAAGCTGTAGCCATGTGTTACGAGGAGTACGACCATGAGCGACATTGAACAAAAACGCCAATATTACCGGTTGAAATACCCCAAGCGGGCTAGGCCTTATGTGCGCTTTGCTGATGAGATGTTTCAAGTGACTGAAGTCTCTGAGGGCGGAATACGAATGGTTTTGAATAACTTTACTTGTATGTACAAAGGGTTAAGTATGAAAGGCGTACTGAATTTGTATGGCGATCGTAGTATTCCCATCGAAGGTGCTGTGCTCCGTTTTGACAACGATGAAGTCGTACTGCAATTGCGTAAAGGGCCGACATTTAAGATTATGGTCGACCAACAGCGCCACATCAGACAAAAGTACCCCTCTTTTTTTGAACGTTTACGCGGGACGGCGGCTTAAGAAAGATTTCACAAAGCCGCACAATTAATCATACTCAGCTATCAAGATCAGAAACCCGGAAAGGATTTCTGCATTTTTTACTCTTTTTCAATCTCGTCAACGCGTTATGCTACCTGTATCGAAGATAGATGTAGGAATTCGAGATGTCTGAGTTAGAAAAAATGATGGCAGGCGACCCCTTTGATGGCGCCTCGCACGAAATTGATAAGATCAGAACACAAGCCGCCAAGACTTTACAGCAACTGAATTTGTGTCTGGAAACAGAGCAAAGACACCAACTACTCACTGCGCTGCTTGGGAAGATAGGCAATAGTATGGTCCAGCCACCGTTTCAATGTGAATTTGGCAAAACCATTGAAATAGGCGACAACACCTTCATCAACATGAACGTCGTGATGTTAGACGGTGCAAAGATCACCATTGGCAACCATGTGTTAATTGGCCCTAGTGTACAGTTCTATACCGCAGGTCACTCTCTGGATTATCAAAGCCGTCGTTTATGGGAAACCTTTTGTTTACCTATCACGGTTGAAAACGATGTTTGGATCGGAGGCAACTCGGTTATCAATCAAGGTGTCACAATTGGTGCACGTTCAGTGATTGCTGCTAATTCGGTCGTCAATAGTGATGTACCCTCAGACTGTTTGTATGGTGGGACGCCAGCAAGGCTCATCCGCCGACTTGATGATAAAACGCCGCTTTAGTAAACCACTTAGTAAATAAGCCATACCTGCTTATAAATGCGTAAAATCGACGGAAATGGGTCGCGAGTATTGATTCGGCGACAGAGGAATGACGTCAAAAAATAAACACAATGCCAATCACTTATCTTGACCCAATCGTTCTATATTATTGCGTGCATATTCAGCAATTTGATTATAAAATTTGCGCCCTGTCTGTTCCTATTATCAATAAGAAACTCTATGAAACTCACTCTTAAGCAAAAACTCATCGGCTCAAGCCTGTTGGCTGTGGTGTTGATGGCAACTGCGTTGACTTGGCTGTCTGCTGATCAGTTAAAAAAACAAACTCAAAATGGCGTTCACGCACGAGCAGAAAGCCTAGCAAATGCAGCTTCTGCAGGTATCTCAGATTGGATCTCGATTCGTGAAGATATTGCCTCTGCATTTAATGACTATAGCCAAGAAGTGAACGTTGTTCCTTTCTTACAGCAAGCACGCAATGCTGGTGGTTTTGACGATATATTCCTTGGAACACCAGAGGGCGGCATGTACCGTTCTCATCCAGAGCGTAACCGTGCCGACTACGATCCTCGTGTGCGTCCTTGGTATATAGATGCGAACAACGCAGGTAAGCAAATTATTACCACGGCGTATAAAGATGCCATCACTAACGCGTTGTTGGTTACCATTGCCGAGCCTATTCGTAGTAATGGTAAATTTGTTGGTGTCGTTGGTGCAGATGTACTGATTGACCAACTCGTCAACGATGTTATCAATCTTGATGCGGGCAAAAATGCTTACGCAATGCTAATTGATACTCAAGATGGTACTTTCCTTGCGCACCCTGATAATGCGTTATCGCTTAAGCCGGTCACAACGTTATCGAAGCAGTTTACGCTTCGCGCGATTGAAGATGCGGCTAACTCGGGCAAAATTGAACAGATTGAACGTAAAGGCCAGCAGAAGTTGTACTTCTTCCGCCAAGTCGAAAATACGCCATGGATTTTTGCCATTGAAATGGATCGTGCAACAGAGGAAGCGGCACAAAGTGAATTGCTGACCAGCCTGATTGTTACGGCCATCATCATTACGTTGATTGTCATTGCCCTTGTTTCTTGGTTGGTCAGCTTCTTATTCCGCGATTTAGGCCGCGTCTCGAAAGCTCTTGAAGAAATTGCTTCAGGTGAAGGCGATCTTACCCAACGCCTTGAACCGCGCAGTGATGATGAAGTGGGCCAACTTGCAACTAACTTCAACACCTTCGTTGGCAACATGCACACCATGGTCTCTAAACTAAGCCTCGTTTCTGCCTCACTTTCTGAACAATCAAAGCAGACCGCTCAGCAAGCTGAAGAGCGTAGCTCACGTATTCGCCTGCAACAAGACGAAATCAATATGGTCGCTACGGCGATTAATGAGATGGCGGCGGCGACGCAAGAAATTGCTGGTAATGCCGACAATACCGCACAAAACTCAACGGAAGCGGTAACGGCGTGTGTGCACGGTGGCGAGCAAGTGGTTCGAACTCAGGGTTCAATTAAGAACTTGGCAACAGAAGTGCAGGTAGCAACAGACGTCATCCAAGAACTAGAAACACACGGACACAGTATTAGTACGATTTTAGGTACCATCCAAGATATCGCTGAGCAAACCAACCTTTTAGCATTAAATGCTGCGATTGAAGCGGCACGTGCTGGTGAGCAAGGTCGTGGTTTTGCCGTGGTCGCTGATGAAGTTCGTGTACTTAGCCAACGTACACACGCTTCGACCAAAGAAATTCAGCAGATGATTGAAACGCTCCAGTCGACCACAGGCAAGGCGGTCGGCATTATGGATGATAGTCGTCAACTGGCAGATACCAGTGTGTCGGATGCTGATTCTGCGGCAGTGAGTTTGACTCAAATTCAAACAGCGGTTGAGCGTATTAGCGATATGGCTACGCAGATTGCTTCGGCGGCTGAAGAGCAAGCATCTGTGACCTCTGAGATCACTCGCAATACGGTGGGTATCCGTGACGTATCAAATGAACTTGCTGATGAAGCGCACGATGCTGCCGCTCAGGCCGCTCAACTATCCGAATTGTCACATGAATTAGAGCAAGAGATTCAACGCTTCAAATTGTAATCTGCTTAACTTTAGTGCTTGTCTAGGCCTCGCTTTCAGTGAGGCCTTTTTATTACCATGAATATCTTAATCGCAAATCATGTCCAAATCGTAACTAGTTTCCAAATTGGAAATATTAGTAGGATGTAATTTCAATCGTGGACATGATGTGGCTGATATAAAATCCATAAAAACTTTAGGGAATTATAGCCATGTCCGATTTATATCAAGCGTTCCAGTCGCGTGTTACGTCTATTGTTAACGAGCCTCACCTTAGTGTGAAACAGAAGAATCAGTTTTTAGCGCTAGAGGCTGAGGCAAGTTTGCCGTATCTGACTGTTTCACAGCAGGTTAAGAGTGCAATGGAGAAAGGCATTCTTTGCGATATGTTTGAAGGCCATGCGCCCTTTAAGCCGCGCTATGTGTTGCCTGATTATACCAAGTTTCTCGAGCAAGGCTCTGACTATCTTGAGTTAGAACCAGCGCAAGACTTTGACGATGCACTTAACCTGCTGACCATTCTCTATCACCATGTACCGTCTGTGACTAATATACCGGTTTACCTTGGGCAACTAGACGATGTGTTACTTACTTATGTTGGCGATCTATCAGAGCAGCAGGTATATCAAAAGCTAAAGCGTTTTTGGATCATGCTTGATCGAACCCTGCCGGATGCGTTTATGCATGTCAATATTGGCCCAAGTGACAATATTATTTGTCGTACGATTTTGCGTATTGATGCTGAGCTTAAGCAAATTGCGCCAAACCTAACGTTTATGTATGACCCAGAGATAACGCCAGATGATCTGCTGCGTCAAGCGACCGACAATATATGCGAATGCAGCAAACCCCATATTGCCAACTATCCTATGCATGCCGCCGCTTATGGTGAAAAGCGCTTCGGAATTGTCAGTTGTTATAACTCCTTACCATTGGCTGGAGGTTCAAACACGTTAGTGCGGATGAACCTTAAGCAGATCGCGCAGTTAGCTGAGAACCCGGCACACTTCCTCACGCAATTATTGCCGATCTACAGTGAGCTTATGATTGAGTTGATTGATGCGCGCTCAACCTATCTCCATGAAAAATCAAATTTCTTTCAAGGATTTCTGACCACTGAGGGGCTGATTGAAGAAGCACGCTTTGCACCAATGTTTGGAATTTATGGTATGGCTGAAGCGGTCAATCTTTTGATTGAAAAAGAAGGACGATCGGGACGCTATGGTCATGACCAACAAGCGAACCAATTGGCACATACAATATCATCTAAACTAGCTGAGTTAGTTGATAGTTTGCCAGTGAAATATGGCCTCAATGGTAAGGCTTTGCTGCATGCGCAAGGTGGGATAAGCCTTGATCAAGATGTCACACCAGGTGTGCGTATTCCATATGGCAACGAACCCGATCCGGTTAGCTACGTTCAGGCAACAGCTCAACATCACCAGTACTATACCTCAGGTATCAGTGACATCTTAACCATTGATGAAACGGTGAAGTCGAATCGCGAAGCCATGTACAATCTGTGTAAAGGGGCGCTGAATATGGGCTATAGAGAGTTCACCGCTAATGTCGATTCCAATGACTTGGTAAGAGTTACGGGCTACATGGTTAAACTGTCTGATATTGAAAAGTTTGCCAAACAGGGCTCACGTAACAACACCACCTTTCTCGGCACCGAAGCGGCCAAAAATACAGCGATTCTCGATAGAAAACCGCGTGTTGCTAGCTTAGAGAGCACGCCAGTTTATACGACGTCGTGAGCAAGTATTATGACAAAACGCGCCAAAGTTAGCCGCATACTGCGTTTTTCTTGTGTTGATGGACCGGGTAATCGCCTGGTCATCTTCATGCAAGGGTGCAATTTCAACTGTGTCAGTTGCCATAATCCGCATACGATTAACCACTGCAATCATTGTGGCGATTGTGTAGAGCATTGCCCGACGCATGCGTTAACAATCGACAACGATAATCACGTTTTATGGGATGAATCACTGTGCACACATTGTGATGTTTGTATTAATACCTGTCTTCATCAATCAAGTCCAAAAATATCTAGTTACAGCGTCACTGAGTTGCTGGATGTTATCGAAAAGCAATGCGGTTTTATTAGCGGGATTACCGTTTCAGGAGGTGAAGCCACGTTGCAGTTGCCGTTTATTATTGAGCTGTTTACGCAAATAAAACGCAACCAACAACTTAAACACCTTAGCTGCTTTGTTGACAGCAACGGCTACCTCAATCAAGTCGGATGGCAAAAACTCGCACCGGTACTCGACGGCGCTATGATTGATTTGAAAGCATGGCAAAACGATACTCACCAATGGCTAGTCGGTCGTGATAACCACCGAGTGATAACATCGATACGCTATCTGGCGAGCCTAGACAAACTGCACGAGCTTCGACTTCTTCATATTCCGGGCGTTACTGATCTCGAGGACGAGGTACAAGCCATCGCGCAGCTGATCGGCACATTCCCTAAGCAGGTGATCATCCGTCTGAATGCATTTCAACATCACGGCGTTATTGGTCAAGCGCTTGAATGGCCAAAATGCAATGAAGCGCAAATTGAATCATTGCGCGCAAAACTGGCGCAACGAATCGCTCACACCATTATTACGCCAAGCGTCTACACTTAATCCTCGGTGGTGAGTTGGGTATGAAGCCAGTTCAGTGCAGGTTCGTTAAGGCTGGCTGGATTCCAGACTAAGCTGTACGCGACTTTACCATAGTCAAAGGGCAGCGATTTTGTGACCAAGCCTTTAGCTTGCAAGGCATGTTGCACCCACATTTTTGAGCATGTTAAAAGTAACTCGGTTTGATGGCATAACACTGCACCAGCGCCAAAGTCAGCGACCGATAAAGCGAGTTTTCTTGCCCCATATTGCTGAGTCAGATTTTGCTCAAAATAAGGCTCAGACAGATCTTTGTCTAAGATGCCGATGTGATAACAGCTTAAGTAATGTTCAATGTTCATCGGTTTATCAACCAGCGGGTGCTTCGGGCTCATCAAACATACCATTTCATCTGCAAGCACTTGTTGCCACATAAGATCACGACTGCGAGTTGGTGGTTGACTGATATCATGAGGGAGCAACATAAAATCCACTTGTCCGCGGCTTAGCGCCTCAAAACTTAACTGCTCTTTAGCGAACACATTAAGACAGCGAGCATTCGAAAGTTGTTGAGAAATCTGGACGATTTTCGCTGCAAACAGTTCAAAGGTGCTCTCTCGCATTGAAAGAGAAATGGAACCGGAAAATTGCTGTGGTGAAAAATCACCTTGATGAAGAATGCCATTCATCGCAGATAAAATCTTGTGAATTTCAGGGCCAATGCTTAAAGCAAATTGCGTCGGGATCAGGCTGCCATTATCACGATAGAACAATTCATCATTGAGTTGTGTACGCAATAGAGCCAGATTTTTGCTGACGCTTGATGGGCTGACGCACAAGATCTCGGCCGCACCTGTCACGCTATGAGTACTAAGCAGGACATGCAAAACTGTCAGGTGTTTCAAACTGATACGGGAAAGGGTTATATAGTCCATAGAATTCAATCATATCAACAACAAGCGACAGTTATAACGTTTTGCTCTACCAATTGATAGAGCGTAATTATCTAATCCGTGCGACCGGAAAATCTGATCACGTCAGTGAATCTAACAACCAATCAGGCAGTAACAAGAGTCGAGGTAACAAGGGCGGTGGCAATAAAGGAGGAGCAGATAAAGGTGGTAAGGGCAAAGATAAATAACAAAAAAGCCTCAACACGGTTAAGGCTTCTATTTTTAATTAATCAATGAGTCCGTAGTCACGAGCGAGAATATCGATAATCTCTTGCTTTGGATTGGTGCTGAGCGCGATTGGCCGTCCGGTTATTTTCTCTGCGATACCAAGGTAAGTTGTTGAGATATCGATTAAAGCGTCTGTCGGAAGGGCATTGTCGCGAGCCAGTGCTTCACGTTCAGCCATCCGCTCTTTATTGAGCAAGATGTCTGGATCTGGGAAATAGTTAAGCAAAAACTGGCGGAAGCCTTCTTTAGAGTTCTCGACAATATTGCCTGCATTATACTCATTTTCATCCCAGAGACGTGATGAATCAGGCGTGCCAACTTCATCCATGTAAATCAGCTTTTCATGACCAGCTGAGTCGGTGACATAACCGAACTCGAATTTTGTATCGACGAAGATTTGGTCAATTTCTGCAAGCGCATTGCTGATTAGAACGAAACCTTCTCGCAATAATTTTTCGTATTGGGCAATATCTTCGGCTTTAGAAAAATTAAATGCAGCGTAGTTTTCTTCAATGTTTTGGCGAGTAATGTTGACATCATCGGCTTCAGGAACCCCAGGAATACCGCGTAAAATGCCTTTGGTTGAAGGGGTCATCAGCAGTTCGGGTAGTGGCTTATCTTTTTCTAAACCTTCTGGAAGCTCAATGCCACAGAAATTACGTTCGCCGTTTGCATAGGCGCGCCACATTGAACCAGTAATGTATTGACGACAAATCGCCTCAATCATGATTGGTTTTGCTTTTTGTACAATCCAGACAAAAGGGTGGGGAATATCTAAGATGTGACTGTCTGCTAAACCGTGTTGCTGAAATAGGCTGAACCAGTGATTTGAAATCGCATTAAGTGCAGCGCCTTTACCCGGAACGCCTTTTAGGCCACCCTCGGCATGCCAAATGCAGTCAAATGCAGAGATTCGGTCACTGATCACCATAATCGCCAACGGCGCATCTTCGGCGACGTCGTAGCCTTTTTCTTTGATCAGACGTTTACTGTCTTGCTCGGTTAACCAATACACAGAGCGGACTTTACCGCTATGAACGGGTTTATCTGTACGAATGGGTAGATCGTCGTTTACAGCGAGTACTTGATCTGCAAGATTCATTTAGACATTCCTATATTAAGCAACATGGAAATTATCAGAGTCAGATAATTTATTTGCCCCGCATGATACCAGAACTATTTTGCTCTGCCAGTTAAAAGGCAAACGTTTGCTTATTTTTCTTCTTAGAATAGAATCATGATTTATTGGTTGGGATAGAAAAGAAAACCCCTTGAATGAAGGGGTGCAAGACCGTCTATGATTGCTGTGCTTAATTAGTGGTACTGATTAGTTTTGCCCTCAACAAAGAACACTTCACACTGGCATTGAACGGCGAGATCGCAGAGTAAGCTTTGTTCTGCTAGTGGAATTTTGTTTGAGGCAATAACCGCGCTAGCATTTTTTGACTGTATGGCTTTCATGACGATTTCAAATTCAGATTGTTTTTGAGAAGCCTTCATGTGAATAATTTTTTTACAGCTAATACGCGAGGATGCCAGTTGACTATAATCAGGGCGAGGGCATTCGGCAGTAAATAAGATCCACTGCTTTTGATTTGAAAGACCCGCTAAGCGACTCAGCGTCAGTGGATCGATATTCATTGGCTGCGTTGGTTGAGCAAGAACATTGTATTTTGAAAAAGTGCGAGCTGCAGTCTGTGCCTGAATCATGATTACTGTTTCCTTGTACATGCTGTATGCATACACAGTAGTTTGGGCGCGAAAATTTATCAAGACTATTTGGTGCAACTTTTGAGCATAATTTTGTATTGAAAAAACAATGAATTTAATTATCTATCTGATTTTTAAATAATTTATTCATTTTTATTTTTGAGGAAAGAATGAGGGCGAAGATTAGATAATGTGACAAATGTCACGAGTGTGAATGTGGGGCCATGCAGTGTTTTGTATGGCAGAGGTATACGGACTGTTATTTTACAAAGCGCTGCGGATAGTCGCTAAACAAGGCATCAAGATTCGATAAATATTTTACACGGTGCGGGTTGTTTACTGTGTAACTCCAAACTTGATAACCGAGTGATTGAAGTTTTGCAATCTGTTGCTTGCTAGTCCAACGATGATCAATATTACAGCTAAAGGCCGCCACTTCGGCTAACAATGCATACACCTTGTGTGAAACCCGGCCACACAAAACTGCGCGTCGATACTGTGGTAGTACTTGATGTAACTGACGCATCACATCAGGATCAAAGCTCGATAAGATTATGTTGTCGGTTGTGACGTTTTCTTGATGCAATACATCGGTAAGCAGTTGACAGACAAATTTGGCATCATGCTTGTCGACTTTAATTTCTAAGTTTAACTTCAATCGATGTAATCTAGAGAGATTAAGTAATTCACCCAGCGTCATAATACGCTCGCCAGTAAATTTCTTATCAAACCAATCGCCAAAATCTAATCGTTTAAGTTCCTTTAGTGTGTGTTGATCAACCCGGCCATGACCATTGCTACAACGATTAATGCTGTGGTCATGACAAACGACAAGCTGATGATCTTTAGTCGGCTGAATATCAACTTCGACCCACTCCAAGCCCAAGTTAATCGCTGCCATAATACTGACGCGTGTATTCTCGGGGTAGTGTCCAGCAACGCCACGGTGTCCAACAATAATCATCAATGCATATCTCGATAGTAAGCCATTTTGCTTGCCGCTTTTCCAGCACACTTTACGTAACCAGCGACGCCAAGATCTGACACTATCAAGTGATAATGAACAAAACAATAATCAACGAGATATAAATTGAACGCGGAACAAAAAGCAACATGGATTTTGATAGCGACCACAGCGTTGGCGCTGATCTTTTATCGTACCGATGGTCGACTGTTTAAAGTAAAGAATTAGTCAGTGGTGTATCGTTTAAACAAGTCGGTGTTTTGACACAGCTTAGCATTGTGACACAACATAAACGCAACCAAGTCACAAATTAGAGTGATTACTCTTTCTTGCAAGGCAATCCCTGCTAAAGTTATTTGTTGTAAAATTGTTAAAACGGACGTCAAGCATGAAGATTCACGCTCTTGATGGATACATCCAGACTCTCTATTTAGCGGAATACCCAGATAAATTACTGCTTTTGGATGGAGCGTCGCGAGCGGATATCCCTTACCTAAAGCATTTTATTGTCCACCAACTGCAAAGGCCGTTGTCTAGCCTGACCGCAGTAGTGGTGACTCATATGCATCCTGACCATGCTGGTGGCGCGCATAAACTGCGCACCCTCACGGGATGCAAAATTATTTCGGCGAAACGCAATCGAGATTGGTATTCCGGTGTGGATGGGGCATTAATGCATCTTACCGATATTGCTTTGGCACGTTGGGTTGCGCAGCGTAAACGTAAACCAAAACGAAATTTGTGGTACTCACGTAAACTACGACCGGATATCGTCTTATCGGATGGCGAGCCAATACCTAACTTTTTAGATTGGACGGTATTAGAAACACCGGGACATACAGATAGAGATTTGTCGCTATATCATCCTCAGCAGCAAATACTGTATGTGGCGGATCTCATGGTTGAGGTGAAACAAAAACTGGTAGCACCTTTCCCAGTATTCTATCCGAATCAATATAAAGCGTCCTTAAAACGCGTCTACAACTTAGCGCCTAAAGTTCTGTTGGTCGCGCACGGAGGGCAGGTGGCTTTGAGTCATGAAGTCTATCAGCACCTTATATCAACGGCGCCAAGAACACCCGCGACACACTGGCGAGCCATTAAAGTAAAAGCGAGAAGTTTAGTTGGCGCTTTGCTAGCGGTTGGCGTTACGAAATCTCATTAATTGAAACTTTTTATGTAAACGATTTACACGGTAGCTCACTGCTGTTGTTTAGGGCAACAGCAGTCAAACAAGAAAAAGTCGTGCTTTGTATTTAATCAATGATCATTTGTTGTCCATACAGACAAACTCGGCGCGCCAGAATAAGCGGTTTGATTCGTGCATATTGCTGAGTACTTCTTGGCCTGACATCTGTGGAAAAGCGCGCATGACAACAAGGTCGTCGCTTCCATTTGGTTTTTCATAAGCTCTGACGTGGGTAAATGTACTGGCTAAGTTGTTTGACAGCATATTTTTCGACAAACAAATACCAAAAACGTCACGTTTCATTGTCTTCCCTCCTGACATTTGTTCAGTCGACTTTTATGTTTTTTTATTGTTAAGTCCGACTGGTCGTGTATCAACGCGCACTCTATGTGTGCCTAATAATTATACAACTAAACGGGTGATTTAGTACGAAAAACAACCGACATTTAATTTGACTCAGTTCACATTAAATAGTGGAGTTAAGGGTAATTTTGTTATTAGCAATGATTGTAATCGTATATTTTTGCCCTTTGCTCGGGCTTTTTTAGTAATCAAAGAGAGCGCTAATACCTTGTAGACTTCATAGTTTGTCCTGAGACTACTCGGTTGCTTGTTAGCAGGGTGTTATTCTGGCGCGCAAATAAGGGAAGAGTATAAACAGGAGCAGTTAATGAGCACGAAAGCTTGACCGCCGATGAAGCGGGAGAAAAGCTTGGAGCAAGCCGAACGGCGGCAAGACGTTATTGAAGAGTACTTAATGCATGGTCAATTAGAAGTAGAAGCAGATCTTAGTTATGGTAGTGTAGGTCGCCCTGAACGCACCTATCGAAAATTCGTTTACAGTCCATAACGAACGATAGAAGACTGGACGATTGTGCAAAGCGCTCCTACATTATTAAGTGAACGATCAGTAATATAATTGTGTATGAGATTAAATGACGCTAAACAATCATCGCTGCTTGATTGTGCAATGTTTTAGTTGGACAAACTGAGTAGATAGCTAAAAGGAAAGTAAATGAAACTTTGGAGCATACTTCTTAGTCTTGTCGCGATGCATAGCTTTGCTAAAGATTCATTGACATTAACCCTCGCCTCTCAACTTGATAATGGCCATGCTTTCTACCATGAATTACTTTATCAAGCACTAACTCGTGAAGGGTATTTAGTTAAAATTATTGTTCCGAGTGAACATATACCACAAAAGAGAGTTGTCAAAATGGTGAAACGTGATCAACTCAGTTTAACTTGGTTGATCGCGACACCGGAGCGTGACGCTGAGTATCCATCCATTAACGTAGCATTAACTAATGGATTGATTGGTAAGCGTGTGCTACTGATTCCACCCGGCCTGCAAAGTCAATTTGACCAAATCGATAGCCTTCAAACTTTGAGGGATTCCAAATTAGTTGCAGGTCTTGGCATCAATTGGTTTGATGTTGATGTATGGAACTTCAATTCATTGCCTGTTTATCAGCAAGATGGCGAGTGGCGCTCGTTATATTGGCATTTGACCGAAAAAGGGCCGGTGAATTACTTTCCTCGTGGACTAAACGAAATCGGTCTTGAAGCGGCGCAAAATCCCCATTTATCAATTGAAAAGCACCTTTTGCTTGTTTATCAGCGTGACTTTAAATTTTATTTGTCTCCTCAAATGGCCAAGTATAAGCCCGTTTTAGAGCAAGCATTGCTGCGTGCTCAGCAAGACGGATTGATTGATGAATTGGTTGATAAATATTGGGGGGAGAGTTTTAAAACACTGCAACCAGAGCAGCGAATTGTGATAAATCTCGCTCAACCCTCTCCGGCCTCTCAAAAAAATTAACTTACGCTTGCTGTCTGGGTGTAAACTCGAATAATTGATGTATGTAATTCATTTAAGGTCAGTTTTAGCCTAATGGAAAGTGTTTTTATTGTCGTTGGTATTTTGGTCATTTTTTTCGTGGTAGTGCAAAAGCGTTTTTTGAAGCAAGATGAGCTAAAGGATAACCAATATAAAAGAAAGGGGCCGTTACTTAATGCAAAAGAATCAGCCTTTTATAACGCTTTGATTACTGCTGTGGGGCATCACGGTGTGGTTATGAGCAAAGTAAATATGGCCAATGTATTAGCACCTGTTTCAACAGAAAAAAAACAATGGTTTATCGCTAATAACCGAATTTCTAAAAGCTACTTTGATTATGTGGTCTGTGACCCAAGAACCATGGAAGTACGTGTTGCCATTGAACTCGACAATGGTAAAGAACTCGATAAAGGCAAGCTTGAGCGTCAAAAGTTATTACTGCATGTGTGTAAATCAGCAAATATCCCATTGATTGGTACCAATATCAAACACAGCTACCAAGTAGGGCGGTTGCGTCGTCTATTGGCCGCGCATATTGACTTGATCGAGCCTGATAAAGAGGTACGTTTCTGTAAACGCTGTGGCAGTCCTATGACGATTAAAATAGCGTATCAGGGAGAGCATAAAGGAAGGCGTTTCTTTACTTGTAGTCGACAGCCGCATTGTACGTATACCGAAAATTACAATGTCGTATTTGAAGACGATGACTAACTTAAGAGAAACGAACGACAGCAGATTGGCTGCATACCATGACTTGGTTGCGGCCATTTTTTTTGGCTCGATAGAGTTCTTTATCGGCTTCTTTTAATACCGATTCAAGATTCGCGTAATGGTCGCATTGGTAAACACCAATACTTGCCGTAAGTGATATAGGGGCATGCACACTATTGAATGATGATTTCTCAATGGCATCGCGAATGCTTTCAGCTTTTTCCTGAGCTTTTGTAACATCGCAGTTATGTAGTGCAATGCAAAACTCTTCTCCGCCAATTCGATACACCAAATGTTCATCACTCAGTGAGTCAATGAGTGCGGCGGTTTCAGTCAAGACCTTGTCACCGACGTCGTGCCCATGTTCGTCATTCACTGCTTTGAAGTAGTCTAAATCGAGGATAAGTAGGGACAAAGGTAGCTTACGGCTCTCTTTGCGATAACGTTCAAAGTTGTGCATTAGAGCATGCCGATTATAGACACCTGTCAATGCGTCTCTGGAGGCGAGTTGACCTAATGAAGATTCTGATAAACGTCGCTTAACTTCAATAATATGCGCGATGACCCAAATAGCGACGAACGAGAAAATGAAGTTTCCAACAAGTGGTAGATAGTAGTTAAGTTCGTTAGAAAAAAACAGGCTTGCGATGATACTCATTTGCAGAGTAAAACCAAAAAATGTCGCGATAAAACCAAAACGACGCCCTAAAAGAAGGTAGAACACCGCAGGAAATAAGCAGGCCCACATGATGACTCCAAATTCAATTGGTAGCATGGCAGTGGTGAGATAAGTGACAATGATTAAGCTATAAACGTATAAAGAAACCGTGAACTTAGAGGTGTTACCTTTAAATGCATAATGGGCGATGAAAACAGAAAATAAACCGAAAAGTGCCAGGAGGAGGTTAATACCATTGAGTCGGTTCTCGGCAAGGTTATAGATTGTGAGCGCGAGCGCTAAGCAGGCTAATAAAGTACTGAGCCAAAACAGCACTGCACGTCGTAATTGACGTGAAGGATTGAAAATGTCTAGCTCCATCCGTGTCGCCTTGGTTAGATTGAAGAATATATGCTCAAGCTTGAATATCGACTCATATTATGCTTTTTCCAGATGGAATCAAGTATATAAATGAACGAGTGTCACACTATGAGAATAAAATAGTAAGAAATCAACCGTTTTTCGCGGCGCGGATTAAAAAAGCTAATGAAATGGCCTGGGCATGTGTTGCAAAGCCGACAAAGTGTAATGTCTGGACATTGAGTCGCTAGTCCGATAACTGTATTGAGTTATAGTGATTAGAATCTGTTATCGCCCTTTGTATATGTATAGCCATTTTAGTCTTAAACGTTATTTTCCATCCTAATACAGTAATTAACTGTCAAGCGGTTCAATCGTTGTTAGAATAGCTTGTTATGTTACTCAGCTATGGGTTTACGATGGAAAAAGTCGCAATTTTTGTCGATGTGCAGAACATCTACTACACCACTCGAGACAAGTATCGAGCTAACTTTGACTACAATCAGTTTTGGTATGTGGCAACGACAGATGTCGAAGTGGTGGAAGCAAACGCCTATGCGATTGCGTCTCAAGCACCTAAACAACGTCAGTTTCATCATATTCTTCGGGGGATCGGGTTTAACGTCAAACTTAAGCCCTATATCCAAAGACAAGATGGCAGTGCGAAAGGTGATTGGGATGTCGGCATCGCGCTTGATGTTTTTGAGTCAGCAGCCACGGTAGATCGAATCATTTTGCTTTCAGGTGACGGTGACTTTGAGCTGCTGGTAGAAAGGGTCCAGCAGCGTTTTGGCGTCAAAGTTGATGTTTATTCTGTACCAGGATTAACGGCTCAAACCCTGATTGATGTGTGTGACCGATTTGTACCGATCGAAGAAGAGTTATTGCTCAGAAGGTAGTGTCTGTTGCGCATTTTGCGTGACAGGGGTATCAACGTCACTCTGCTCAATCGCTTGATCTGCTTCGTTTTTTTCGCGTTCTGCTTTTGAAATGTAGCGCGGTTTATTGCTCTTATGCAGTTTGGCGTTTTGCTTTTTTAGTTTAGATTTTAAGATGCTATTGATCTTTTTCTTGCGGTTCATGATTTAGTCCAAAGCGAATCCATCGCGAATAGTATCAGAAAAAAATCAACCAAACACCTGATTCTCTTCAATGGTTGTAGCTACGATGTGAACAGTCAATTCGGTTATCGATATAACAACAGTCTGAGTGGTATGTGTAGCTGCAACTAGCATTTAAGGAAAAAGCGATGAAAGATCTCAATAAACAACTGGCAGACATTAAAGTAGTTCCTGTGATTGCTATTAAAGATGCGAGTAAAGCGGTGAAGCTTGCACAAGTGCTGATTGAAAATGGCCTCCCATGTGCAGAAGTCACCTTCCGAACCGAAGATGCCGCGCTTGCGATCCAATACATGCGTGAAGCTTGTCCCGATATGTTGATTGGAGCAGGGACAGTATTAACCAGTGCGCAAGTTGATGAAGCGATTAAGGCTGGCGTAGACTTTATTGTTAGCCCTGGTTTCAATCCAACGATAGTGAAGTATTGTCAGCAACGTAATGTGCCCATTGTTCCTGGTGTAAACAACCCGAGTCTCGTTGAGCAAGCAATGGAGATGGGTCTCAGTACGCTAAAATTCTTCCCTGCAGAGCCATCAGGTGGCGTTGCAATGTTAAAAGCACTGTCAGCGGTTTACCCAGTGCGGTTCATGCCAACAGGTGGCGTGAGCCCTAGCAATGTGAAAGATTACCTATCCGTTCCTTCAGTCTTAGCGTGTGGTGGTACCTGGATGGTTCCTGGCGATTTGATTGACAATCAGCAATGGGATGAACTGGGGAGCCTGGTACGTAAGGTTGCTGATATTATTAGCTGATGAGACGTGTTGTCGAGCCCATCTTAATGGAGACAGGGTCACCGATTTTGATGCTTGAATCGATGGAGCTTAATCAAGAAGTATGGAACTGTCGGGAAGTGCAATCATCAAAGTGCTGAACAAAGTTACGAGGCGAGATATAACTGTAACTCAGTGTGTGATTTTATAATAAAAAACAAAGCCCGCTAAGAAGCGAGCTTTGTTTTTTTGTTCACAAGGAACTAAATTTGGTGGGTCCGACCAGATTCGAACTGGTGACCCCTACCATGTCAAGGTAGTACTCTAACCAACTGAGCTACGGACCCAAATTTTGTTCAGTACATTTCTAACTTAATAAAAATGCTTTAAGGAGTGGTGGGTCCGACCAGATTCGAACTGGTGACCCCTACCATGTCAAGGTAGTACTCTAACCAACTGAGCTACGGACCCATTCCCTAAGAACGAGATGGATGTTACCGAGAGTTATTGATTCGTGCAAGTGCATTTTTATCGATTTAAACTCGTTTGCTCTATATCTAGGCGAATTGTTGGCAATTCAATCGCTGATGGTTAGAAAATGTGCTTTAAATCACGAACATATCGAGTGAGACCCATTCACTATCGGCCTCGTCCATCAAACATCATGATGATAGTTTTAGTCATAATGCTCAAGTTCATATTCTCAATTTGATACATTCGCTTTCTCAAATTGAAACAAGAGTTCTGGTGATCTTGACGTATTCACGCGAGCGTTACGGGCATGCAATGAAATCGGCTTGTAAGATGATGATGAAAGACATCAAGTTAAACGAGGTTTTACGACTATTTGACTAGAGAATTCAACACAGTCATGAATAACTAGGGTCATTATTGGCTTATTGGGACAACAAGCGATGCAAATGCGCCTAACTTGTATTGCGCTGGCCATCACGGCCTTTAGCGCGCAGTCAAACACTGAAAATATTTATCCGTTACAGAAGATCAACGTCACTCTTGCGAAAGAATACTCGACGGCGGCAGTACTTTCTCAATATTGGGTGAGTGAAAAACTTGATGGTATCAGGGCGATTTGGGATGGAAGCAGCCTAAAAACTCGCGGAGGTAAAGAGATTTATGCACCTAGTTGGTTCACCGCAGCCTTACCTAGTTTCCCAGTAGAAGGGGAGTTGTGGGCGGGAAGGGGTCAATTTACTCAAGTTCATACTACTGTATTGGACCACAACCCGAGTGAGGCCGCGTGGCAAACGATACGCTTAATGTTATTTGATTTACCCAATAGTGTTGGCAGTTATCAACAACGTTATGCAAAACTGAGTCAATACATTGAGGAAAATTTAGAACCACACATTGATGTCATAGAGCAAAATGCTATTGCTACGGAGTCTGAGTTATTGGCAAAACTTGCTTCAGTAACCGCAGAGGGAGGAGAGGGATTAATGCTGCGCCATATCGAAAATGCATATCAAGGTGGACGTAGTGATGATCTTTTGAAGTTAAAGCAATATCAAGATGCAGAAGCGATCGTGGTGGGCTACAAGACAGGAACAGGCAAATACAAAAATCAAGTCGGCTCACTGTTAGTTAAGATCGCATCTGGACTTGAATTTTATATCGGCAGTGGGCTTTCTGATGCACAAAGGCAAGAACCACCGCCGCTTGGCTCTTCCATTACATTTCGCTATAACGGTCTAACGAGTAACGGGATTCCAAGATTTGCCCGTTACATTCGTCAACGTAATAGCAGTGAAAATTAAAAAAGGCCAGACAACTGGCCTTCTTCTATTTACTTGCTAAAGCGAGTTGTTGATCCTCGCTTTGGGTATGCAGCCATTTTAAACGCAAACCCAACAGTAAAGCGGCTGAGGATAAACCAATAATAAATCCAATCCAGAAACCATGTGCCCCCATAGGTTTGACGATCCAGTCTGTCATGGCTAATACATAGCCAAGCGGTAAGCCTAAAACCCAATAAGCGACAAAGGTACGGTTAAAGATAGCAGCCATGTCTTTATAACCGCGCAGAGCACCAGCAGCAACAACTTGAATCGCGTCGGTCACTTGATAAACCGCAGCAAGAACGAGCAGTTGCATTGCCAGTTCGATAACCGCGCGGTTGTCAGTATAAAGCAGTGATACTTGTTCGCGGAATAACAAGGTCAATAGTGCCGTGAAAAGAGACAAGGCGACCGCAACAAAGAGACCAACACGTGAGGCAACCGTTGCACCATACACATTTGACTCACCCAATCGATGACCAACCCGAATGCTGGTCGCTGCGCCAATACTCATTGGCAGCATAAACACCATAGTCGAGAAATTGATCGCCACTTGGTGCGATGCAACAACCAGCGGCCCTAATGGAGCCACTAATAAAGCAACAACTGCAAACAAAGTAACCTCGAAAAACAGCGCTGCCGCGACAGGAAAGCCGAGCTTGAACAGGCGGATTTGCGCTTTCAATTCTGGCTTATATAGCTGTTGAAATACGTTCACTTTTGCTAAGCGTGGAGAGGTCAATACATAGAACAATAACAGCGCAAACATAATCCAATAGACAATCGCGGTTGCAACGCCACAACCCACACCACCTAGTTCGGGCGCACCAAACTTACCATAGACAAACATCCAGTTAAGAGGGATGTTGAGGAGCAGACCGATAAAGCCAATGATCATGGCTGGCTTGGTCAATGACATACCGTCGGTAAGGCTTCGTAGAGTTTGGAAGAGTAAAAATGCTGGAACCGCATAGATCACCGCATCCATATAACCGATGGTCTTAGCGCCCATTAGAGCGTCTACATCCATCAGGTTAAGAATATTCTCTGTCTGCATTAAAACCAGGCACGTTGGCACAGAAAGAAACAGTGCCATCGCAATACCTTGCTGAATTTCAAACGGGACTTTTTGTTGTCTACCCGCACCATTGAGCTGTGCCACGACAGGGACCAGGGCCATTAGCATGCCAATCCCAAATAAAATCGTAGGCAACCAAATACTGGATGCAATAGAGACAGCGGCCATATCAGTAGCACTGACGCCACCGGCCATCACAGTATCGACAAAACTCATACCAGTTTGGGCCACTGACGCAATTAAGACTGGAGTGGCGAGCTTTATCAGTTGATTTGCTTCGTGTTTATAATATTGCAAGTAGATAACTCCAGCTACAAGGAAAACTAAAGCGCTTTGAACGAGCGGTTAGTAAGAAGAAAGATGTTGTGTCGGATAATAAAGAAATGCCACACTAAACACCATTAAAAACTGATGGAAAAAAGAGAATGTTCACTGGCATAGTGCAAGGTATGGCTGAAGTGGTCGCCATAGATAAAAAAGATAAATTTCAAACGCATACACTTTATATAAGTGATGAAATGAAACAAGGCCTAATGATTGGCGCTTCAGTCGCTCACAACGGGTGTTGCTTAACCGTCACACAGATTAACGGTAATCACGTCGACTTTGATTTGATGCAAGCGACACTCGAATTGACTAACCTTGGCGGTATTAACGTTGGCGATAAAATCAATATTGAGCGCGCCGCCAAGTTTGGTGATGAAATTGGTGGTCATTCGATGTCGGGTCATATTTCGCTGATGGGTGAGATTACACAAATCATCGATACACCCAATAACTGCACAATTTGGTTTGAGATACCGAAACAGATGATCAAATACGTGTTAGTCAAAGGCTATATTGGCTTGGATGGTTGTTCGTTAACGATTGGTGAGGTGAGAGACAATCAGTTTTGTGTCCATCTTATTCCTGAAACCTTAACCCGGACATTGTTCAAAGAGCGTAATGTTGGTGATATGGTCAACGTTGAGTTCGATCCGCAAACCCAAGCAATTGTGGATACGGTTGAGCGCGTTTTAGAGGCCCGCGCTCACGAATCGCCTTTAACGATTAATTAAAAGATCTGTTCGTCATCAGCATCGATAACTAATTCGATGGTATCTCTTTGTTCGTCAACATTCATACTCAAGTGAATGGCATGACAGCAAGCAGGGCAGTCATCATAAAAGTTTTGGCTACCATTGGATGCATCTAGCGTGATGCCAATTGAATGGCCACAGTGAGGGCACGACACCATTCTTTCTGTGTAGTTTTTCATAATTCTGTCCTCTACATCTTTACCAAAAATTACGTCAAGTCCAATAGCTACATTTGTAGTGGTCAACCAAAATTGGCTTGTCGTAATAATAGTAAGGCTAAAAGTTTGTGTTAGACATGAATTAAGTATAAACCTTGATTAAGGTGGTGAAATGGAAGCTTACCTTAACCTAGCATCACCTTTACAACTAAAATTAGTTGACAGGCCCCATGTAAAAAAATGTAAACTTATGTTAAATAAAGAAATATTCAAAATTAAAAGCAAAGTATTCGTTTAATCATTTGGTCGGCTTTCTCTAGGTAATGTCCGCCGAATTGATTATAATGATTGAGCAAATGATAGAGATTATAGATGTCTTTGCGTTCAGCGTAACTAATGTCGAGCGGAAAAAGGCTTTCATAACCTTGATAAAATTCGGGCTGAAATCCTTCAAATAACTCTGTCATGGCTAGATCGCACTCTCGATCCCCCCAGTAACAAGCTGGATCGTAGCAAACCGGACCAACGACTGAGTTAGCGACATTGCCGTGCCATAAATCACCATGCAACAGGGATGGTTTGGGTTGGTGGCTAGCTAACTTTTCGTGGATCAATTGGGTAAATTCATCGATATCGATAAGATTGACGCCTTTTTCCCGCATTAATTGTAATTGCCAACCAATCCGTTGCTCGGCGAAGAAGCGAGACCACTTCTTTTCCCACTTATTCGGTTGGAGTGTTGACCCAATGTAGTTGTCTTGATCAAAACCATACTCTTTCTGTTCACTCCACATATGTAAACGTGCCAGTTGTTGACCAAATGCGTAGCTATTTTTATTATCATCCAGTGGCTTAGTGGGTAAGAAATTGAGGATAATAAAAGCGTGTTGTTTCGACGTGCCAGTCATAATCAGTTCAGGAACAAACACCGTGTTACTTTCACGTAGAATACGAATGTTCTCTGCTTCGATTTCAAATTTGTGGATAAAGTCACGCTGGTTTACTTTAACGAAATAGCGCTGTTGACCATCTGAGATCATATAGCAATCGCTAATATCTCCCCCGTTGACTTTCTCTTTTTCGTTGATCTGGAAAGTGAACAGCAGAGTGTCAGAAAGCTGTTTTGCAATAGCTTGCCACATAATTCATTCCATCATTAGATTACAATATTCTTAGTCTAGATGATCGTAGGGCAAGATAATGGCTACTAGTGCAAAAAATTCAATCGTTTAACTGAAACAAAAAGTTATACATTTAAAGTGTGACTTGAGTCGCTGGTTATTGGCTAAAATGCTCTATTATTCGAATCAGATTGATAAAATTTTGGTAATTTCAAACTTTTGGTTGGAAGTTGTGTTAGCTTTTGTAAGTAGAATCTGACTCAAATTGTCGAATAAATCAGCAACCATAACTGGTTAGGTTGTGTAACGTCCTTGATATGTCTTAGTATTAAAGGTGTAACTCTACGTATGTATTAAATGGAGATAAACTGTGGTTGTTGAAACCGATGGTTACCTAGCTCTTATTGAGCACTTAGCTTTTAACTTAGATGTATTTGCTCGTGAAGATAGTGATATAGGAGCAGAGAGCGTTGAAGATGTTGTGACTGATATGGTTGCGAGTAATATCATGGCCATTTTTGAGCAAAATCCTGAACTTCATTCTAGTGTTCGTTTTCAGTTATTAAAAGAAGCGGATTCAGTAGTAGAAGATCTTAGTGAAGTGTTGGCTGGGGTTTGGGGTAAACCGGCTACCAATGAGCAGATCCTCTTTTTGGATGAATATATTGCGCTCGTTAAAAACTTATTCGACTCTGCCGTCGCGACATACGATTAGTTGGTATATGAGCGGCCTTAGTGGGGTTCAAACGAGAAACTGACTCGCCTCATGTGCCAGTATTTAGACGCCCAGTAAGGGTTGTCTAACTTTGAAATAATGATCCCTTTAGAGGTTGATGCGTGCATAAATTGCTTATTGCCCATATACACGCCAACATGACGTACTTTGGGCGAGGTTTTAAAAAAGACCAAATCGCCTACGCTTGCCTGTTGATATGAGATCTCGCGTCCGATCTTGACTTGTTCTAGGGTTGTTCTTGGTATTTGATAACCCATTGCCTGTTGATAGGCTGTTTGCACAAACGCCGAACAATCCACGCCATTAAGTGAGTTGCCACCCAATCGGTATGGAACGCCCTGCCAAACGTTATATACCGCCATCAACGAGCGCTTCAATTGTTTCTCTTGTTTAGATAAGGATATTATGTGTTGCGGAGTGAACTCAACATTCGGGTGAGAGCTGCATCCGATTAACGCAGAGCACAATAGCAAAGCTTTGAACTGGCTCGCACAAGATAACCACTGACTCATTAATCCCTTCCATGAAATCTAACTAGCGATTGCGAAATGGTTGCGACAGCATGCTATCCAACCGCTGTTCCTTAGCACTTTGAAAGAGTGGAATACCAATTTTAACCTGTTGGTGGCCAAGCTTAGGTTGGGCACGATAAGTGTGAAATAAACGGTCCCAAATCGACAGGAAAAAACCAAAGTTAGAATGGGTTTCTTGTCTAATCACAGAATGATGAACACGATGCATATCTGGGGTGACGATGATTTTACGCAGTATTTTATCCAGTTTTAGCGGTAAGTAGCCATTACTATGATTGAACATAGCGCTTACATTCAACACGATTTCGAAGACAATAATGGCCAGTGGCGAAATACCTAGCATTAACGTACAGGCGATTTTAATCCACATTGACAAGAGAATCTCTAGTGGGTGAAAGCGAGTACCTGTTGTGACGTCAATATCTTGATCGGCGTGGTGCATTCGATGTAGACGCCATAGCCAAGGCACACGATGAAAAACTAAGTGTTGGAGGTATATAACAAAATCTAAGATGATGACGGCCGCGAAAATCTCTACGATAGCGGGCAACTGCCATTGATTAAATAACCCTAGCTGATGTTGCTCTGCATAATGGGCCATCCCTAACGCGACAATCGGCATGAGCAAGCTTAAACAGATCGAATTGAAGCCAATCAATCCTAAATTATTGAGCCAACGATAAGCTTTATTTTGCGTCAACACTTTGCGCGGTATTTTCCATTCCCACACCGCACATAAAGCCAGTGTGGTGATAAAAAAGCCTAAACGAATCAGTTCGGCATCTTGCATTATAATATCCTTGCAACGTGAGTTACGCTAAGTAAACTGGCAGACCCTAACATTATTACGATCTGTTATGAGAATCCACGCTTTTCATCATCTCTATCAGCAGCGACTAGCACGTTCAACCAAGCCTTTTAACGCCAGAGGCAGCAAAATCGAGCGTTGCCAATATTGCCAAGTCGCACAACAACACTGTCTGTGTTCATACCAACCCAATATCGATAGTAAGTTGGCAGTCATGTTGCTGTTATCCGAAAACGAGGTGTTTAAACCAAGTAATACTGGGCGACTTATCTTAGATACTGTCCATGAAGGCTACGCATTTCAATGGAATAGGACAGACCCTGATCAAGCGATGCTTGAGCTATTGGCTAACCCTAACTATCAACCGTTGGTGATCTTTCCCAAAGAGTACGTCGATGATGACACCCGATTGGTGGGTGAAAATGTGATAACACGATGCCAAGGAAAAATTCCCTTATTGATCTTTATTGATGGCAGTTGGCGCGAAGCGAGGCGTATTTTTAGAAAATCGCCTTATCTCGACCGTTTGCCGGTGGTGTTTATTGAACCTCAAGCGGTTTCTCGCTACTTGATGCGTCGTTCTGACAACGAACAACACTTAGCCACCGCTGAAGTGGCGACACTGGTTTTTGAGCAGTTGGGGGAGACGCATTTATCACAAACTTTAGCAATGTGGTTTGACGTGTTCAAAGAGAGTTATATGCACAGTAAAAGTCGTGCGAAGTCTGATGACGACAGGCCAATACTGCAACGCTTTATTGAGCGAAAAAGAAACGAGAAATCGCTCTAATTATTGGCTTTTGGTTGCACACACACTGTCCAATCAGGCTCACCCCACGGCTAAATCAGTGATATGTCACAGTTTGTAGGCGTAGCTATATGGATAATAGCTCGATTATTTGAATTTTATTTTTGTTTTTCTGGGAGAGATTGAGATGTACTACGGTTTTGACGTTGGCGGTACCAAGATTGAGTTTGGTGCGTTTAACGATAAATTAGAACGAGTTGCGACTGAGCGCGTTCCAACGCCAACCGACGATTACGCGCTATTGGTTGATACCATTGCAGGCTTAGTAAGTAAGTACGATCAACAGTTTGATTGTGAAGGAAAAATTGGCCTTGGTTTACCAGGTATGGAAGATGCTGACGATGCGACTGTCCTGACGGTTAACGTGCCCGCAGCAAAAAGTAAGCCATTACGTGCAGACCTTGAAGCCAAAATTGGCCGCAGCGTAAAAATCGAAAATGACGCTAACTGTTTTGCCTTATCTGAAGCTTGGGATGATGAACTTAAAGATGAACCCTCAGTGATGGGTTTGATCCTTGGCACTGGCTTTGGTGGCGGATTGGTTTATGACGGCGTAGTATTTTCTGGTCGTAACCACGTTGCCGGTGAATTGGGTCATATGCGTTTACCACTCGATGCTTGGTTCCATTTAGGCGAGAATGCGCCGTTATTAGGTTGTGGCTGTGGCAAACAAGGCTGTTTGGATAGCTACTTATCTGGTCGTGGTTTCGAACTTATTTACAATCATTACTTTGCTGAAGAGAAGAAAGCAATCGACATCATTAAAGCTTATGAAGCGGGTGAACCGCAAGCATGCGAACATGTTGAGCGCTTTATGGAGTTACTGGCTATCTGTTTTGGCAACATCTTTACTGCAAATGATCCACACGTTGTTGCGCTTGGTGGTGGCCTATCAAACTTTGAGCTTATCTATCAAGAGATGCCAAAACGCGTGCCGAAGTATTTATTATCGGTAGCAAAATGTCCAAAAATCATTAAAGCTAAACACGGTGACTCTGGCGGTGTTCGTGGGGCTGCATTCTTAAATATTAAGAAATGAAAGTAATAAATTGACGAAAACGGGAGCAGATTGCTCCCGTTAGTGTTTAGAGTACAAGTTAAATGGCTGACAAAGCTGTGACCAGAGATAGGAGGAAATGTTAATGGGAAAATTTAACCGCGAAAGATAAACAGACCCTAATTATTCTTCTTGCCCACTCCGCGATTTTCTTTCTGTTTAAGCGTTATTTTGCTAAAGCCGAGCTTTCTAAAGTGGTTATCGCGATAATTGCGCACCGCTTTGGTATCAGAGATGGCTTCTATTTGCTGTTCCATTTTCAAATACCCTGAAATATCAATACCTTCAGCCTCAGCTACCGCTTCATGTATAGAGTGATGTTGTTGATAAGAAAAGGTCAGCGTTTTTTCTTCATCTTTGTAGGTATAGAGAATGGTGCGAGACATAAAAAAGCATCCTAGATATTAATAAAACAGACCAGTGACACACTGGTCTAACATTTAGTAGGCTAGATTCTGCCTTGAAGTGGGATGATTGTCACGCTTTCTCCCGGCTTAACCGTATCGATAGCAGGAGAGATTTCAATCAAGCAGTTGGCTTCACTCATGGATCGTAATATTCCCGAACCTTGTTTACCTGTGGTGCGTACTGTTAATTGACCCAATGGATTGATTTGATAAATACCACGGCTGAACTCTGTGCGTCCTTGACGAGAACGAAGAGACTCTTCAGCAATAGCGTTGACTTTGAGTGATTGCCAGTTTATTTCGCCTTGCATTTTACGCAGTGCAGGTTCGACAAAGTTAATAAATGAAACCATGACCGCTACAGGATTGCCGGGTAAACCGAAAAAAGGTTTCTTGTTGATATGACCAAAGGCGAGGGGACGGCCTGGCCTCATGTTGATACGCCAGAAGTCAATGTGACCAAGTTGTTCTAAAGCCAATTTAATGTAGTCGGCATCGCCAACAGAAACACCACCAGACGTAATCACCACATCGGCGTCATGAGAGGCCTTTTTAAGCGCAGACATAATCGCTTGTTGATTATCTTCAAGAATGCCCAGATCTAAGACCTCGCAACCAAGCTGTTGCAGCAGCGCCATAATGGTAAAACGGTTGGAGTCATAGATTGAGTTTGCTTGCTGGTCACTTCCTGGAGCTTGCACTTCGTCACCAGTTGAAAATACCGCAACCTTTAACGGCTTGAATACCGAGCAATGAGCAAATCCTAATGAAGCCAACATGCCCGCTTCAGCTGAAGTGACACGTTGCCCTTGTTTGAATACATGGCTACCGATCTCAAGGTCTTCACCCGCTTGACGAACATTTTGCTGTGGTTTTATTAATGCGTTAAAGGTGACATTGTCACCTTTACTTTGAGCTTGCTCGCGCATGACAACAGTATCGGCATTGATAGGCATTGGAGCGCCAGTCATAATCTTCACCGCTTGCCCTTCGAGTAGCGGTTTATCGTAGGCATGCCCAGCAAAGACCTCAGCGATAACCTGATAAGATTTACGGCCTATATCTGTACTGCGAATGGCATAACCGTCCATGGCCGAGTTGGTGTATTGAGGAACATTGACGGGTGAAATAACGTCAGTCGATAAAACACGTCCATATGCATTTTCAATTGCACAGTTGTCTTTAGCTTGGACGGGCTCAATCAAGGCAAGGATTTTTTGCAGTCCTTGTTCCACCGACAAGAAGGCCGGAGATAATACATCACAACATGCCGTACTCATTTTGTTGTGCTCAGAAGAATGATTCGCGACATAATTGATAATGAACTGACTGATTGTCTCAAGATCGTTAATGTCCATCTGAGGCAAATCAGAATCGGTCACTTCGCTGTCAGCCGCAATAGCGATAATATTATCGTCATTGGGATACAGCCAAGGTTTATCGAGTGCTTGGCGATGAAGTTCAAGTTTAGGAAAGGCGACATTCTTGCACCCTTCAACCAAAATAATATCAAGGCAATCACAATCAAATCGGCTCAGCAGATAGTCAAAACTTGACTCTTGCCGCGGGGTTTCTGTCATCAAAGCAAAGCGGTTGCGTGATGAAATTAACATCTGGGTTGCTCCCGCCTTGCGCAGGCGATAGCTGTCTTTGCCCGGTTTATCGACATCGAAGTTGTGGTGAGCATGCTTAAGGATACCAATGCGCAAACCCGCATCGGTCAATTTCGGCAGTAATGCCTCGAGTAATGTTGTTTTACCAGTACCCGAATAGGCAGCGAAACCTAACAAAGGGATAGGGAATGGGTAAGTCATCAGTTCAGCGTTCCAAATTGAGAGAGTTCTTCAGGTGTATTCAAATTAACAAAGCAGTCAGCAGAGTCACTAAAGTCAACATAGTGAGTATTGCACTCTTTGTAGAGCAATATAATCTTACGATCGCCACGCTCAAGAAATGCGGTTAACTTAGGTAATACACGTTTGTGATAAAGGGTAAAGACAGGTTGTTGATGTTCACCGTCGTGAGCAACCAAAATATCACTCTCTGGTGTCACGGCGGCACAAAAACGAGCAACTAAATCGTGATTAATTTGCGGACTATCGCACGGAACGAATCCAACCCAGTCAGTTGGCGCATTAAGTAGGCCAGCATGTATACCACCCATCGGCCCTGGGTATTGTTTAAACTCATCGCCAAACACTTGACCAAATTGAGCGTACTCTGCTTGATTACGGTTAGCGTTGATTAAAATCTGTGATGTTTGTGGGGTAAGACGATCAATGACGTGTTGGATTAACGGTTTATTGTCTAACAGGATTAGACCTTTATCATTGCCACCCATGCGGCTAGCTTGACCACCAGCCAAAATAACCCAACTAGTTTGCGTTGGAAGAAGCATAACTATTCTTTATCTCTTTATCGGTGATGACTTGCAGCAGCGGTGCCTCGATTAAAGTGGTTTCTTTGATCCACCATTGTTGGCGGCACAGGCCAGTCAATGCATTTTTCTGATGACTCGTAATCACTAAACTTGATCCACGGTTTAATAGATCTTGCGCCATTACGACTAAGCGATCAATTGATTCTTGATCAAGTGAAGCACTCGGTTCATCCATCAATAAAATAGAAGGCTTTAAAATCCAGGCTCGCGCCATGGCCACGCGCTGTTTCTCTCCTCCTGATAAAACCGAAATATGTTCATCAGCGAGAGTTTCTAAGCCTACCATACGCAGAGCAGTAATTACTTGGGCTCGCTTATCTTTTAACGGCTCTTTTTGATAGCGAATACCGTAAGCGATGTTTTCGTAAACAGTACCATCAAATAAATAGGGGGATTGGTGCAAATAAATGACTTGGTTGCGACCGCTGCGTGGGAAAACACGTTGTAGCCAACTATCGTTGGGGGCGTTGACTTTCCCAGTTGTGGGCTTGATAAGTCCAGATAGAATTTTAAGCAGCGTCGTTTTGCCCACACCGTTGTCCCCTTTGAGGTAGATGGCGTCATTCGGGCCGATAGACAGCGTTGGGATATGGAACAGAACTCGATCCTTGAAACGCATCGACAGCTGTTGAGCAGTCATTTTTATCGTCATGTACTACGTCCTTAAATAGCCTTTTCCACGCATGCTAGTGAGAAAGAAATTCAGTACCAAGGCTAACGTGAGTAACACTATGCCTAAAGCGACACCTTGAGCAAAGGCGCCTTTGTGGCTTTCCATGGCAATGGCAGTAGGAATATTGCGCGTAATGCCCATGATATTTCCGCCGACCATGGTCGAACAGCCCACTTCGGTAACAATACGCGAAAACGCCGCGATCGCGGCGGCCATCAACGGAAAACGCGTTTCCCAAATCATGGTAGCGATAATACGTGGCACGCTGGCACCCAGTGTCACGGCGGTTTCTACCGCACGACGATCGCTAGATTGCAATGCCCCATGCATCATTGAAACCAAGACAGGAAAACCAATTAACATTTGGCCAACGATCATCGCTTTTTGAGTAAACAGCATTTGCCAATCGCCGAGTGGCCCTGATCGCGACAACAACATATAAAGCAACAAGCCAATTACCACGGTTGGAATCGCTTGTAGAGTGTTGATGAGAGACAACAAAACCCACTTGCCTTTGAACTCAGTATAGGCGAGCAGAAATGAGAAAATAATAGCTGGCAACAACACTATCGAGATCGCAGACAAAGAGACACTAAAAGAGACCGCAACAATTCGCCAAAGCTCTTGATCAAAGCTGACCAATAAAGCGAATGCATCAAGGGTGGTTTGCCACAAACTCATCTTCAATTACTGCTCATCAGCATTGGCAACAAACAGTTGGGTGCCGTTGAGTGAAAAGCTATTAATTAACTGCTGTCCTTTCGGGTTGACCAACCAATCGCTGAATGCTTTTGCTCCTTGGTAGTTGATACCAGGATAGCGCTCAGGGTTAACCAAAATCACCTGATAGGGGTTAAATAAGCTCTTGTCACCTTGAAATAAGATGTTAAGATCAAGTTTGTTGGTGTAAGCAAGCCAAGTGCCTCGATCTGTCATCGTGTAACCTTGCATTTCGTTGGCCATATTCAGTGTTGGGCCCATACCTTGGCCTACACTGCGATAGCCACCAAAATTGGGCTCTATTTGGGCTTGTTGCCAAATGGCTTTTTCTTTTTTATGTGTACCAGAATCATCACCACGAGAAACAAAGGTTGCATTGCTGGTCGCAATCGACGTAAACACCTCGGCAACGTTTGTTTGCTCAGTTACTTTAGCTGGATCATCATCTGGGCCAACAACAACAAAGTCGTTATACATTAGTTGACGAGGCAAAATGCCATAGCCTTGCACAACAAAATTAGCCTCTGCTTTAGGTGCATGAGTCATAACGAGATCAACATCGCCATTCTCGCCCATCTTGAGCGCTTTGCCTGTTCCCGCTGCAATTACATTAACTTTGTAACCTGTGTCTTGTTCAAACCTTGGTAAAAGATAATCGAGCAATCCAGAATGGTAAGTACTGGTTGTCGTGGCTAAGCGCACGTGGGGCTTGTCATCCGCTGCTAGGGCAGAGTAACTGACAAGGGCGAGTGACGTTGTTGCAAATATAATCGTTGTTGCTTTCATATTATTATCATCATTCCATTTCTTCGCTTATAAAACCGCAGCCTATGCCACGGTTCACCAACATTATTTAGTATTGATTTATAAGTTGGCACGCATATTAAGCAATCTTAATGCCAAAAATATGTGCATGGTTTCAAATGAAATATCAACAAGTTAAAGCATTAAACTATGACAAGGGACAAAATGTCCCACATTGATTAAGTCAGCGGATAAGAAACTTGATACACTCTGACCCAAGTCATCATCAATGGAAATAATCGTTATGCCTCCATCACTTGATCCTAATAAAGCGTCGCAATATCAAGCCTTTTCCGTTCTCGTCGTTGATGATGAAGTCGGAATGCAGACGATTTTAGACAAAGCACTGAATAAGTGGTTCTCTAAGGTCGATTGTGTCGGCAGCATTGAAGAGGCCGAGTCACTGCGCATTGCCAATCATTACGATCTGATCGTGCTCGATATAAACTTACCCGGACGTTCAGGCATTGATTGGGAAGAAGCATTTAACGATCCTGATAAAAAGGCCGACGTTATTTTTATGACGGGTTATGCCGATTTAGAAACTGCCATCTGTGCCCTGAAGCTGGGTGCCTCTGATTTCATCCTGAAGCCATTCAATCTTGGACAAATGTTACAAGCTGTGCAGCGCTGCATGGATAAGCGCTTAGAGTTACGTCATCAATACGCACTTCAACACGACTTTAAGCGCCATATCACCACCGATATTGTTGGTGGCTCAGAAAAGACCAAGCAGTTAAAACAACTGATCACGCAATTCGCGCCATCACGTGCTTCGGTGTTGATTGAAGGGGAATCTGGCACTGGCAAAGAGTTGGTCGCCCGTGGGGTGCATGAAGCGAGTATGCGCAGTGGACCCTTTGTTCCAATTAACTGTGGGGCCATTGCCCCTGAACTGTTAGAAAGTGAACTTTTTGGCCATAATGCTGGCGCTTTTACTGGGGCAAAGAAAAGCCGTGAAGGCTTGTTTCGCGTTGCCAGTGGCGGGACCTTATTTCTCGACGAAATCGGTGAAATGCCACTTGCCATGCAATCAGCGCTGCTTCGTGTGTTAGAGCAGCGAACCATTCGCCCAGTCGGTTGCGAAAAAGAAGTCAGTGTTGATGTTCGAGTGGTGGCCGCAACCAACCGTAATCTTCAACAAGAAGTCAGTCATGGCAACTTCAGACAGGATTTGTTTTATCGACTCAATGTGCTCAAGATTGAAGTGGCCCCTCTTCGTGAGAGGAAGGCCGATCTGATTGAACTTGTGCCATTTTTTACCAAAATGCTTTCCTCAGAGTTGGGTATGCCGGATCCACAATGGGCGTACGAAGATATTCTCGCGGTGAATGAATACGATTGGCCCGGCAATATTCGTGAGCTAAAAAATCTCATTGAGCGCTGTATCTTACTTGGCAAGCCGCCAGCGCATTACTGGCGAGACAACCATGGCGACACTTTTAAACCATCGGTTACGATGACAGTGTCAAATGGCGCCGAACTGATTGAATTGACATCAAATGGTCACCAACAGCAAGGTTATCCAAACGATTGGGATCTTAAAGAGGTTGAGAAAGCGCACATACAACAGCTGGTCGATTACCACCGCGGTAACAAGTCGGCCGCCGCGCGCGATCTTGGTGTAGCGCGTAAAACGTTAGAGCGAAAATTCAAAGAGTGGGAAAATGAAGAATCAAGCTATGTCGATTAACGCGTCTTTTTGGTCAAAATGGCGTTATCGCTTTAAAACCATGGTGCGTTATCGCTTGATGATTCTGACTTCGGCGCCGATTGTATTAACTCTGATTGCTTTAATCGGTATGACGATTTATTGGTCGATACATTACACGTGGCAAAGTGCGCTGGTGGATGTTTCAGAGCGTCTAGGTGTAGCTGAAAATAGTATTGAACTAATCCAAGAAAAACAAGCCAATCATGTTCAAGCTTTTGCTCACTCCTATGAATTTGTTAAACGCTATCGTGACCCTGTCACTGAGCTCGGTGATTTACAACACTGGGTTTCTCAACAGCGTCATCACTATAAACTTGATTTTCTGCGCTTTCATCGTGTTGATAACATAGAGAGCAAATTTCGCTTTATGGATTTGACTCGGCGCGAATCGTTTTTTGATGTACTGACAACGCAAGAGTTAAGCGAATTGGGTGACGATTTAGTCAAGCGTGCGCAGACGCCAATTCTCAACAGCCATCAGGTTGAAGGGCGTGGTTTGGTGAGTCGAACGGTTATTCCCATTTACAACCAAACAAGTGACATCATCGGTTTTCTTGATGGTGGGTTACTGCTCAATAACAGCACCAATTTAGTCGACGCTATTCGCGATCTCATCTATCCGACAAAGCAAGACAGCCTAAGGCCTGTTGGGACGCTAACCGTTTTTCTTGATGACTTACGCGTTAGCACCAATGTCCCACTCGACAGTGATGATCGATTGGGGCGCGCGATCGGCACTCGGGTATCCGATGAAGTAAGGCAAACGGTACTCGTTGATGGTCAAGAATGGGTTAACTTAGCCTTTGTTTATGACGCCTGGTATATCACCGCTTACAAACCACTGTATGACCAATACGACAATGTCATCGGCATGCTTTATACCGGTTATTTGATGTGGCCCTTTGTCACCACGTACATGACTAATTTGGCGGAAATATCCGTGACCACCTTAGTGCTGCTGTTGTTATCAAGTTTGCTGGTTTATCGAGGCTCACGCGATCTGTTTATTCCGATTGAACATATACACCGCGTGGTCAAAATGATTCAACTCGACAAAGAGACCCGGATCGGCCATTTAGGGTTAGACGAGAATCATGAATTAGCCCAACTGGCCAAACAGTTCGATAATATGCTTGATCTGCTAGAACAACGTAAAAATGAGTTGGAACGCGCGGCGGGCGAACTCGAGAGTAAAGTCAATGACCGTACCATTAGCTTAAAAGAGAAAACCGAACAACTTGAGCTTCACATTCAACTGCTTAACCAAACGCGAGACAAATTGGTTGTTAATGAAAAGCTCGCGGCACTGGGCGAGTTGACCGCAGGTATCGCGCACGAGATCAATAATCCAACCGCAGTGATCCTAGGAAATATTGAATTGATTCAGTTTGAACTGGGGGATGAGTCACAACGTGTCGCCGAGGAAATTGAGGCGATTCACGTTCAAATCGATCGTATCCGCAATATCACCCGCAGTTTATTGCAATACAGTCGCCATGGCGGTGTACAGGACGAAATTACTTGGCAGCATGTTAACCCCATCATTGAAGAGAGCATTACACTGGTCAAAACTGGCGCAAAGAAACGTGATGTGGTGTTTCATACTGAGTTACAGGCTCATCATTGTGTTGAGATCAACCGCCATCAGCTCTTGCAGATTTTGGTTAACTTACAGATCAATGGTATCCACGCCATGCAAGGCAAAGGCGAACTGACAATCACGAGTGAAGATTGGATTGATAATGGTGAAGTCCGGGGTGTGGTGATTCATGTCCAAGATCAAGGCTGCGGTATCAAACCCGAAAACCTAAACCGAGTGTTTTCCCCTTTCTTTACCACTAAGCGTGATGGAACTGGTTTAGGCCTGTCGGTATCGCAAAGTATTTTAAGCCAATCAGGTGGAGAACTCACGGTTGAATCAACCTTGGGGCAGGGTAGCCGCTTTTCGATCTACCTGCCGGAACGGGCACATGTTGAATTGCTGGTGACAAATCTATAGGTTGAAATAAAAACAAAGCTTGAAGTTAATCGCAGTAATCAGTAGTGTGGCGCCGTTTTTGATATTAAATAGGTACTGACATTGATTTCCACCAACAACATCACACAACAATTTGGGGCTAAGCCACTATTTGAAAATATTTCAGTTAAGTTTGGTGAAGGTAACCGTTATGGCCTGATCGGCGCAAACGGCTGTGGTAAGTCAACCTTTATGAAGATTCTGAGCGGCGAGCTTGAACCTTCAGGTGGTAATGTCAGCTACGATCCCAATGAACGTGTCGCAAAACTGAACCAAGACCAGTTTGCCTATGAAGAATACACGGTTATTGACACCGTTATCATGGGCTACAAAGAGCTGTGGAAGGTAAAGCAAGAGCGTGACCGCATCTATTCACTGCCAGAGATGAGTGAAGACGAAGGCATGCAGGTTGCGGATCTTGAAGTGCAATTTGCCGAGATGGACGGCTACATGGCAGACTCCAAAGCGGGTGAATTATTACTCGCTGTGGGTATTCCTGAAGAGCAGCACTACGGGTTGATGAGTGAAGTTGCTCCTGGTTGGAAACTGCGTGTGCTATTAGCACAGGTTCTGTTTGCTGACCCGCATATTATGCTACTCGACGAACCAACCAACAACTTGGACATGGATACCATTCGCTGGTTGGAAGATACGTTGAACCAACGTAACTGCACCATGATCATCATCTCGCACGACCGTCACTTCTTAAACTCTGTGTGTACTCACATGGCGGATTTGGACTATGGTGAATTACGTCTATACGCAGGAAACTACGACGAATACATGACGGCTGCGTATCAAGTTCGTCAACGTCTTCTGACTGATAACGCCAAGAAGAAAGCACAAATTGCCGATTTGCAAACCTTCGTTGCTCGCTTCTCTGCTAACGCATCAAAAGCGAAACAAGCGACTTCTCGTGCTAAACAAATCGACAAAATTCAACTTGAAGAAGTCAAAGCGTCGAGCCGCCAAAACCCATTCATTCGTTTTGAGCAATCAAAAGAGCTGTTTCGTAATGCGCTTGTGGTTGAAAACCTCAGCCAAGGTTTTGACGACGATCTGTTTAGTGACTTCAGCGCTATTTTTGAAGTCGGTGAACGTGTTGCGATTATCGGTGAGAACGGTGTGGGTAAAACAACCTTGCTTAACACTCTCGCAGGCAAACTTGAGCCTCGTCACGGCGAATACAAGTGGTCTGAAAACTCAAACATTGGTTATTACGCTCAAGACCATGCGCATGACTTTGAACAAGACATGAACTTAATGGATTGGATGGGACAGTGGCGTCAAGCTGGCGATGATGAGCAAGTGCTGCGTAGTTTCTTAGGTCGTATGTTGTTCTCACAAGATGATATTAAGAAGTCAGTCAAAGTGCTGTCCGGTGGTGAGCAAGGTCGTATGTTGCTCGGTAAGATTATGATGCACAAACCTAACATGCTATTGATGGATGAACCGACCAACCACATGGATATGGAGTCTATCGAGTCACTCAACAATGCCCTTGAGCAGTATAAAGGCACTCTGTTCTTCGTTTCTCACGACCGTGTATTTGTTGACTCACTCGCAACACGAATCATGGAAATCAAAGACAACAAGATTACTGACTTTAAAGGCACTTATGCCGAGTTCTTAAAATCGCGCGGTGTAGAGCAATAATTGAATCGATTGTGTTAGTAAAAAGCCCGCGAATGCGGGCTTTTTTGTACCTCAATAGCCAACGTTTAGTCATTTGAATAAAACTCAAGGACGCGTTTTGGTATTTCTCAGCATGGAGCATTTTCAGCATGCCAAGTAAGATACTGGAGGGCGATGAAACGGACATCAAGTTCATAAGCCATGCAGATATACAGATAGCATGTCGCCTGGCTCAGTCAGCAACTGGCCAATGCGTTTTGAACTGTCAGTGTTGGTTATCGCCCTCGAGCGTTGAGCCTTTAACATCAAATATCATGCTCTCTGCACCGGTAAAAACCTGAAAGCGCAGCCCTTTAGCTCTGGCAATCGTCGTAATTCCAAATTGCTGGGCAAGATCTAACCCCATTTGCGTGACGCCACTGCGTGAAAGCAGTACTGGTATACCCATTTGAGCAACTTTAATCACCATCTCGCTGGTCAAACGCCCGGTTGTGTAAAATATTTTATCCTTGCCTTCTTCACCATTGAGCCACATTTCACCAGCAAGTGTATCGACGGCGTTATGGCGGCCGACATCTTCAACAAAAGAGAGCACTAGATTGCCTTTGCATATCGCGCAACCATGAACCGCTCCGGCTTTTTTATAGGTAGCGTTGTAATGGGTCAGGGCTTCGAGCGCAGCGTAGACTTCGGACTGTTTAAGCTTAACTTGCGGAACCTGATAACCTTCTAGTTGTTTCATCACGTTGCCGTACATGGTGCCTTGACCACACCCTGAGGTGACCGTTTTCTTCTTCAGTGCCGCTTCGACTTGCTGAATATCTTCCTTGGTAACCACCGCAGCGCTATTGGATTCCCAATCGATGATCACCGATTCAAGCGCATCAGGATCGCTTAAGAAGCTCTGATTCTTCAAGTAGCCTAAAACTAAGGATTCAGGACGCGACCCTAATGTCATTAAAGTCACCACTTCTTTCCAGTTCAACAGTACCGTCAGAGGTCGTTCACAGGCAATTTGCTTTGTTAAACGTTCGCCGTATTCGTCAAAAACTTCAACTTCAATGGTTTGCAAAGGATTCTCACTGGTTTTAATTACCGTTGGCTTGGCCACAAACGTTTCCTGTTTTAGTGATGGATTGATGGTTAATGGACTAGTGCAAGCAATTACTGTTCCTAACTTTTAGCGCTAACTAAATAGATCGGAGATTCTCAACCTTGAATCTAACCCTCGACTACATTGATAAAAAGAGGGTTGGTGATAAATATTAATGTCTCTTGGCCTGTAGGTACAAAACTTGCTTTGTATCGTTAAGTCATTGCAATGTTTCGTTAGATTGTGCTGCACAACTCAACCAGAACAATGCTTACATTTAATCACATATTTCATATTGGTGAACCATGTCAAAACAACAATCTGTGACGGCGAAACTGCATAAAGATCAGGCGCTCTGGTCTATTGAGTGCAAATTGGTCGCTCATGAAATTGCAACCGGTTTATGGACAACCACTCAATGGCAGTTGACCCATTTTGATTTGCAACCGAGCGAGTTGAATTCATTCGTTAGTATTTTGCAGCTACACCGCGACGAGCGCACAGATTATCGATTCAACCTCAGTTCTAACCAACCTAAGCTGTTTTTAATTTTGGATGACATGGATTCAAACGAGCAGCCTATCATTGTGACCTTAACGGCTTCTCAAAGCGTAGCAAGCCAGTATATGGACGGTGACTACTTGGTTCTGTCAAACGATATGCCACTCGCCGTACAAGCTTGGATCGAAGCCTTTATTGGCCGACATGGCGAACTGTTAGATCAGCGCCGTAAGAAACGCAAAGGGGCAGGGCGAGCCAGTGGCAACTAATTTTATCCATCGTTGGTCAAAGCGAAAACTTGAGAGTGAGCTTGAACAAGATTGCGTCCCTCCAATCGCAGAGTCGCCATCTTCGCCAGAGCCTCTAATCCCAGAGCAAACTGTCGAGACCCAAGCTAGTGATACGAGCGTTGCAAGCCTGTTGGCTTCACAAGCTGAAGCCGCAGTAAAAAAGGCGGCACTAAGACAACTATTTCTCTCTGGCGAATTTAGCGAAACCGATGGACTCAACGATTACGACCATGACTACAAAGCGGTAAAATCACTCTCTAGCGAGGTGGCCGAGAAGCTGCGTGACTGGATGAATACCGAAGAGGAACCGCTGACTGACACGCCCCCGCCACTTGATCATGAAAACGATGACGTTGCGACTGATTCAACCTGTGATGCAGCAGTGCAAGACTCTTTAGAAACGGTAGCAAACGATGATGGAGCGGTTTTAGTCGTGGGACAAAATATACCACACAAAAAATAGGTACATTTTGACTAACTCAGTGATTTATCAAGTGAGACATTTTGTCTCACTTGATTTTTTAAACGATGAATAACTCAATAATCAAGACTAATTTACTGATTTGTAAGTACTAAAAAGTTGGTACAGCAATTGCTAATACTCACCAGAGTGAATATTCGGTTCTAATGGAACAGAGCAATGTTAAAACAGCAACTACGACAATCAGTCACACAAAATGGCAAGGCGCGACTTTATGCCTTTGAAAACACGGTTGAGCTAACCAACCTGATCCCCCCGACAGTCAGTTATGAAAGCGGCGGGAACACTCTTATCGTTGGTCCTACGTCAATAATCGAGAGTGCCGCTCAGCAACTTGAGCAGATGAGCAGTATTACACTTCTTTCGACAGATGGTGAACGCAGTACATGCGACAATCTCTATTTCGCCAGCTCGGTGCAAATTAATGGTTTTCTTGGCGCTTTCGATGTGGTGACCGAAAGTCACGGTCGTGAAATTAACCTGGCTAAAGTGGCACTGAATCATGACTGCTTTGATATCGTGCTCGATCTTTGTCTAAACAGTTGTATGAGCGAAGAGGTGCCCGTTCCCGGTTATTATCCAGTGGGTAGAGGCTATCCGAAATTAGCGCAAGCGCTTGAAGAAATTCCGACACTAATGGGAACGTTCGATAAGCCTAAGTTTTTCCGCCTTGATACCGATTTGTGCGCACACAGCTCGCGAGGAGTAAAAGGCTGTGAGCGTTGTGTCGATGCTTGTCCTGCCGGTGCGTTATCGAGTGTAGGTACAGACAAAACGGGCCATAAAATCGAAATCAATCCATACCTCTGCCAAGGTGTGGGAACCTGCGCAACCGCTTGTCCAACTGAAGCGATTCATTACGCGTTGCCGAATCCACAAGATACACAGAAATTTATCGAACGCACGTTAGCCAATTATGAGTCTCAAGGTGGGGTGAATCCCATCATCTTAATCTGCAGTTCTCGTCACGAATCGTATAACGTGATGGCACTAAGCGCACTTCCTGACCATGTCATCCCAATTGTGGTTGAAGAGCTACCATCGGTCGGGATTGATTCATGGTTTGCAGCGCTAGCTAACGACGCATCTCAAGTTTTGTTCGCCGCTAGTCAACATATGCCTGCCACTATTTTGCGTATTCTTAATAGTGAAGTGTCGTTAGCTCAAACCCTACTAGAACAGTTGGGGATTGCGAAAGAGACCATCGACATTATCTATTTAGAGTCATTACGCGAAGGGGCACCGACACTTTGCACTGAACACTTTGATTTGGCATTAGGCGATCTGGAAGGTGATAAACGTCAGCGCTTATTTACCTCTCTTGATGCGCTAGCACAAGCGCGAATTCCGGTTGAAAACGTGGTCGAACTGCCATTAGGCGCGCCGTACGGCAATATCTCATGCGAAAGCAACGACTGCACACTTTGTATGAGCTGTGTGGCGGTTTGTCCTACTCGCGCTCTGCATACCGATGGTGCTTCACCATCACTCAAGTTTATTGAACAAGATTGTGTCCAGTGCGGTTTATGCGTTAAGGCCTGCCCAGAGCAAGTATTAACCATGACGCCAAGAATGAATTGGGATCAGACAAGTCGTCAGCAAGCAAAAGTCATTCATCAAGAGAAAGCGGCAGAATGTGTTCGCTGTCATAAACCATTCGCTCCGCAATCGATGATTGACATGCTGCAAAGTAAGTTACGTGGTCACTCTCATTTCTCTGATGATGCTGCGCTAAATCGGATTGCAATGTGTGAAGACTGCCGGGTAGTTGACATGTTCGAAGCCATGGCTGATGACCCGACCAAACAACTAACTTATTAAGCGTGAGAATGATAGATGGATAACCAACAACAAAGCATTCGCAGTGAAATCTACTTAGTTCTGGCGACATTATATCGCCAAGCACCAAGCGCTGAGATGATTGAGTTTCTTGCGCAATTAGAGACTGAACCAAGCAATAGCGCTATGAAAGTCGCATGGGACAAGCTTAAAAACGCCGCATTGGCGAGTGATACACAAGCCTTGATTAACGAATATCAAGAGTTGTTTATTGGTATTGGGCGCGGTGAAGTGATGCCTTTCGCTTCATGGCACCTCACAGGCTCTTTGATGGAAAAACCCCTAGCGGCGATACGATATGACCTAACGCGCCTTGGTTTCGAAAGAGCCGAGTCAGTGAAAGAGCCAGAAGATCATATCAGTGCACTGTGCGAAGTGATGGCTGCACTGGTGAGTGAAGAAGAAAACCTTCAACAAGCTTTTTTCAATACCCACATTGCGCCATGGTTTGAGTCGTTGATCAAACAAATTCTACAGGCGAAGCATGCCTCGTTTTACCTCTGTGTTGCTGAGCTCACTCACGCGTTCCTGACGGTTGAGCAGGTCCGGTTTAGTGAACACCACTCAAGCAATAAAACCACATTAAAAATTGATGTTAAGAACGTTACTGAGTACGAGCAACCTCAGTCTTAAAACGTCACATCGAAAGTCATACCTCCAAAAAGGGTAAGGAAGCAATAATGAAAGAGAACAAAGCGCTAAATCAAAGTCGAAGGGATCTCCTTAAAGGCTTAACGACGGCTGCTGTTGTGGGTGCCGTTGTCGCTGGCAATACAAAAATAGCCAACGCATCAGAAACGGATCAACCAAAACAAGACGTCAAGAAAACCGGCTATCACGAAACCCAACACATTCGTGATTATTACGACACGCTATAGGAGCTAAACCATGAAATTAGTCAAACGCTCCGATAGCGTGAATAGAGAACAGAATCAGCTGGGTGTTTCTCGACGTGCCTTTATGAAAAACAGCTCGCTTGCGGCGAGCGGCGCCGTTGTTGGTGCAGGGCTTTTTGCGCCTGGCATGATCAAGAAAGCTCAAGCAAAAGCGGTGGATCCATCAGCAGAAACTGAAGTAAAACGCACCATTTGTTCACACTGTTCCGTCGGTTGTGGCATTTACGCCGAGGTACAAAACGGCGTATGGACGGGTCAAGAGCCCGCATTTGATCACCCATTTAATGCTGGTGGACATTGTGCTAAAGGTGCAGCGCTGCGTGAACATGGCCACGGTGAACGCCGGCTTAAATACCCAATGAAGCTCGAAAACGGCAAATGGAAAAAACTCTCTTGGCAACAAGCGATTGAGGAAATTGGCAACAAAGCGTTAGAGATTCGACAGCAGTCAGGCCCAGATTCAGTTTACTGGTTGGGTAGTGCTAAGCACAGTAATGAACAAGCGTATATGTTCCGTAAAATGTCGTCATTGTGGGGGACGAATAATGTCGACCACCAAGCGCGTATCTGTCACTCAACTACGGTGGCGGGGGTGGCTAATACGTGGGGCTATGGAGCGATGACCAACTCGTTCAATGACATGCACAATTGTAAGTCGATGCTGTTCATTGGTTCGAATCCTGCTGAAGCGCATCCAGTTGCGATGCAGCACATCTTGATTGCCAAAGAGAAGAACAACTGCAAGATCGTGGTGGCTGATCCTCGACGTACTCGCACTGCAGCAAAATCCGATCACTACGTTTCCCTTCGTCCGGGTTCAGACGTTGCTTTCATCTGGGGTGTCTTGTGGCATGTTTTTGCTAACCAATGGGAAGACAAAGACTTTATCCGCCAACGTGTTTTCGGTATGGATGAAATTCGTGAAGAAGTTGCGAAATGGACGCCTGCAGAAGTAGAGCGTGTCACTGGTGTTACTGAAGCCGATGTATACCAAACCGCTAAACTATTGGCAGAAAACCGCCCAGGTTGTATCGTATGGTGCATGGGGGGAACTCAGCACACCACGGGTAATAACAACACTCGTGCTTATTGTGTGCTTGAATTAGCACTCGGTAACATGGGTAAATCTGGTGGTGGTGCCAACATTTTCCGCGGCCATGATAACGTCCAAGGCGCGACCGATTTGGGGGTGCTTTCTCATACTTTACCTGGCTATTACGGTTTGTCTGACGGCGCTTGGAAACATTGGTCTAAGGTGTGGGATCTTGATTATGAATGGGTCAAAAGCCAGTTTGATCAAAGTGAATATCGTGGCAAGAAACCAATGAATAATATGGGTATTCCCGTCTCGCGTTGGATTGATGGGGTACTTGAAAACAAAGATAACATCGAGCAAAACGATAACATTCGTGCCATGTTCTATTGGGGACATGCCGTGAACTCGCAGACCCGTGGCGTGGAAATGCGTAAAGCAATGGAAAAGCTTGATATGATGGTTATCGTTGACCCATACCCAACCGTTGCCGCTGTGATGAATGATCGCACCGATGGTGTCTACCTATTACCTGCCACGACACAATTTGAAACCTATGGCAGTGTAACAGCGTCAAATCGCTCGATTCAATGGCGTGATAAAGTGGTTGAGCCTTTATTTGAATCTAAGCCTGATCACGAAATCATGTATCTGTTGAGCAAGCAACTCGGGTTTGCTGATCAATTGTTCAAGAACATCAAAGTTGAAAACGATCAGCCGTTGATTGAAGACATTACGCGTGAATTCAACCGCGGAATGTGGACTATCGGCTATACAGGGCAAAGCCCAGAGCGTCTCAAAGCACACCAACAAAGCTGGCATACCTTCCACAAAACGTCACTCGAAGCCGAAGGCGGCCCTGTGCATGGTGAAACCTATGGTCTTCCTTGGCCGTGTTGGGGTACGCCGGAAATGAAGCATCCGGGAACCCACATCCTATACGATACCTCGAAACCCGTTGCTCAAGGGGGCGGTAATTTCCGTGCCCGTTTTGGTGTTGAATTTGAAGGCGCCAATTTGCTCGCTGAAGATAGCTATTCAAAAGGTTGTGAAATTCAAGATGGCTATCCAGAGTTTAGCGATAAGCTGATTAAAGCGCTCGGTTGGTGGGACGACCTGACTGGCGAAGAGAAAGCAGCGGCTGAAGGTAAAAACTGGAAAACGGATCTGTCGGGTGGTATTCAACGCGTTGCGATCAAACATGGCTGTATGCCTTTCGGTAATGCCAAAGCTCGCGCCGTGGTTTGGACGTTCCCAGATCGGGTACCACTGCACCGTGAACCACTGTATACCCCACGTCGAGACTTGGTCGCTGATTACCCAACATGGGATGACAGTGAGTCTATCTACCGCTTACCGACGATGTACAAATCTATTCAAGACCAAGACAAGTCGGGCGAGTACCCCATTATTCTAACCTCGGGTCGTTTGGTTGAATACGAAGGGGGCGGTGAAGAGACACGTTCAAACCCATGGCTTGCGGAACTGCAACAAGAGATGTTTGTTGAGGTTAACCCGAAAGATGCCAATGATCTTGGCTTCAAAGATGGTGAAATGGTCTGGGTTGAAGGGGCAGAGAAGGGCCGAATCCATGTTAAAGCAATGGTGACACGTCGCGTTAAACCGGGCATGGCCTTTATCCCGTTCCACTTTGGCGGCAAATTTCAAGGAGAAGATCTACGAGATAAATACCCTGAAGGAACCGATCCATATGTGATTGGTGAGTCTGCCAACGTTGCAACGACCTACGGTTATGATCCGGTCACGCAAATGCAGGAAACGAAAGTCACCCTATGTAACATTCGCAAAGCGTAAGGAGTCAACTGATGGCTAGAATGAAATTCCTGTGTGACACCAAGCGCTGCATCGAATGTAACGGCTGTGTCACTGCATGTAAGAACGAAAATGACGATGCGTTAGAGTGGGGCATCCAGCGGCGCCGAGTGGTCACGCTGAATGACGGTGAGCCGGGCGAAAACTCGATCTCAGTCGCCTGCATGCATTGTACTGATGCACCTTGTATGGCGGTTTGTCCTGCAGATTGTTTTGAGCACACAGAAGATGGCATTGTTCTGCACAATAAAGACTTGTGTATTGGCTGTGGGTATTGTCTGTTTGCATGCCCATTTGGCGCCCCTCAGTTTCCCAAACAAGAAGCGTTTGGAGAACGTGGCAAGATGGACAAGTGCACCTTCTGTGCTGGTGGTCCTGAAACAGAAGCGGGCTCAGTCGAAGAGCGCCAAAAATACGGAGCTAACCGTATTGCTGAAGGCAAGTTACCTATGTGTGCGTCACTTTGTTCTACCAAAGCGCTATTGGCAGGGGATGCAGAGAAAGTCTCTGATATTTTCCGTCAGCGCGTTGTTGAGCGCGGTGCAAAAGGGGCTGGCTGGACTGATGGCAACGATCTGTCTTACGATGCAACCAAAAGTTAGAGTTGGAGAGAGTCATGTTTTCAATACTTAAACGTGCATCTCTCGCAATGCTGTCGTTAATGACAGCATTGTTGCTTGCTTTGTCGTTCCCTGTGCATGCTGAGCAAAACGAGCCTCAAGTTGCACAACGTGAAATGACCCAGCTAGCCGGTGCGGATTTTTGGCGCCAAGTTCGTCAAGGTGAAGAGGGTTATACTACCTCTCAGTCTGCCGAGCACGGCGTTCTGATTAGTGCACCAGGTCAAACCTGGTATATTCTGAAAGAGAAGTGGATGTCACCCGCTGGCGCTGTCGCTATCTTCGGCAGTATCGCATTGGTTACTTTGATGTACATCGCTATTGGCCCTTTGATGTTGAGTGCCCCAAGAACGGGGAAGAAAATCAAACGTTGGTCGCGACTCGACAGAGCACTGCACTGGAGTATGGCGTTTACTTTCTTAACGTTAGCTTTTAGTGGCTTGATGTTGGTGTATGGCAAACACTTCCTTAAACCTTACATTCCATCTGATCTATGGGGCTTCATCATCATGCTGGCCAAACAGTATCACAACTATATCGGACCGATTTTTTATGTCCTACTACTGTGCGTTTTGATCAAATGGTGGCGTAAATCGATTTTTAAAAAAGTCGACTTCGATTGGTTTATTAAACTCGGTGGTATGGTTGGCAAACATAAAGGGACGCACCCCTCTGCGGAATTCTCTAATGCCGGTGAAAAAGCGCTATTTTGGTTGCTCATCATTGTGGGCAGTGTTGTCGCCTTAAGCGGGCTGATTCTTGATTTCCCGATTTTTGGTCAAACACGCCGAGACATGGAAATGTCGAACCTCGTTCATATGATTGCAGCCTTAATCCTTATCTGTGGATTTATTTTCCATATTTATATTGGTCTGTTTGGTATGGAAGGGGCGCTTGAAGGCATGGTCACTGGTGAAGTCGATGAAACGTGGGCCAAAGAGCACCACGATCTTTGGTATCAACAAGTCGTCGAGAAACAGCAAACATTGACTGAGTCTTCTGAGATTAGCCAACAGAGAAAAGGAGCACAAACCAATGAACAAACCTCATAAAGGGATTTGGGTTGCGTATGTCCTAAGCTGTTTTACTCCGTTTACCTGTTTGATCTCTGGCGTTTTGGCGATTGTTTATGCGGGTTACCGATTAGATAAAGGAGAAGATGGCGATATTCTCGATTCTCATTACTATGGTTTAATCCGCACCTTCTTCTTGAACTTAAGCTACTTTGTGGTCCTTATTATCACGGTAGCGACATCAAATGGGGTGCTTTCTGGCGTCAATGACTACTGGTACAAGAGCCCAGTGATTGATCAGATCGCTTATTACATCCCCTATGTTGGTTTTGTTTTTGGTTTAATCGCCATCGTTATCTGGTTTATCAGGATGTATCAGGGAATGAGCCGATTGAAAGACAATCAGCCCTTTAATTTTTTAAAAGGGCCCAATTTATAGCGATGTCATTTGCTTAATAAACGCCCTAGTCTCTAGGGCTTTTTGTATCACAAAGCACGTCTTGACCTAGTGTAGTCTCACCATTTTAGTGCCATTAAAGCGTTACAAAAAATGGTTTTACTTCACAAAAACATCGTTAAGTTATACCATTTTCGACCATGGTCTAACCCAATTTATTAGGGTGTGAGTCTTGTCAATGCTAAGCTAATAGCATCAATACTAAAAAGGATGTGGTATGAACTTTCCTTATCGTAATGTTGTGATCTTAACTGGCGCGGGTATTTCGGCAGAGTCGGGAATTCAAACCTTTCGAGCTCAAGATGGACTTTGGGAAAACCATCACATAGAGGATGTCGCAACGCCCGAGGGTTTTGAACGCAACCCTGATTTAGTTCAAGACTTTTATAACAAACGTCGCCTCAGTCTACAAGATTCAAAAATTAAGCCCAATGCTGCTCACGTAGCGCTAGGAAAACTTGAAGAGCAACTTGAGGGCAAGGTAACCATCATTACTCAAAATATCGATAACCTTCATGAGCGTGGAGGCAGTGTGAATGTCATTCACATGCACGGTGAGTTATTGAAATCACGTTGTAGTGTTTCTAATCAAGTCATTGAAGAGAAGGGTGACATCAACACAGGTGACCTGTGTCATTGTTGTCAGATCCCATCACAGATGCGCCCTCATGTGGTTTGGTTTGGCGAAATGCCACTGAGAATGGGGGACATCTATGCAGCACTCGAAGAAGCCGATTTATTTGTTTCGATTGGCACCTCAGGCGTGGTTTATCCTGCTGCTGGTTTTGTTCATGATGCGAGGATGCACGGTGCTCATACTATTGAGATTAACTTAGAGCCGAGCGCGGTCGAAAGTGAATTTGAAGAAAAGCGTTATGGTAAAGCGAGTGTTGAAGTGGCGAAGCTAGTCGATGAAATACTCTCGTTACAACAGCCAGATATCAAGCATGCCTAACGGTAGCAACATCTCACGACAAACTCATCACCACCAATGCGAAATGCTTGTTCAGATATAAATAAAGCGGCTTGTGCCGCTTTATTAAGTGTAAAACAAAGTGTTTAGTTATCTACTTTTAGTTTTTGGAAATATTCATCGTAGAGAACACTGGCTTCCCCAACGTCATCTTGCCAAGTACCGCTGTCCATTACCGCTTGCGGTGGGAAAATATTTTGATCTTCGGTAAACGTTTTCGGCAATAGCTTGTGCGCCGACCCCACTGGAGTAGGGTAACCGATCTCTAACGCAATTTTCGCTGCGTTTTCAGGGCGTAGTAGGAAGTCGATCATCTTATGCGCCGCTTCAATGTTCTTCGCACCTGATGGGATTGATAGGCTATCCATCCAGAAAACAGAGCCTTTTTCTGGCCAGATAATGTCGATAGAAGCGCCTTCTTGACGAGCGGCGTAGGCTGAACCATTCCATAACATACCTAATGAAACTTCACCGCCTAAATAAGGTATCGCTGGATTATCAGAATTAAATAGCAGCACGTTTGGCATCAGTTTTCTTAACTCTTCGTACGCTGCTTTGATTTCATCTGGATTGGTTGTGTTTGGCGAGTAGCCCAATTTTGTTAACGCAATATGGAATACTTCACGTGAGTCGTCCATCAGCATCAATTGGCCTTCCCATTTGCTATCCCAAAAGTCATCCCATTTGGTGACTGATGACTTATTAAGCATATCGGAGTTGATACCAATACCGGTTGCACCCCAAATGTAAGGGATAGAGTAGTTGTTACTTGGATCGAAAGGTTTGTTTAGGAAGTTAGTATCCAAGTCGGCGAAGTGAGATAGCTTAGTTTTGTCGATTTGTTGCAGCATTCCCTCTTTACGCATTTTAGACACAAAGTAGGTTGACGGCACAACGAGATCGTAACCAGAACCTTGAGTCTTTAACTTTGCGTACATGCTTTCGTTTGACTCATAAGTGGAATAAATCACTTTTATTCCGGTCTCTTTCGTAAAATCTTCAAGAACTTCATTGGGAATGTATTCAGACCAATTGTAGAAGTAGAGTTCTTGATCAGCCGCCATTGCAGGCGTCGTGAATAGCGTCGCTGCGCATAGCGCACTTGCGTAGAATTTACTTTTCATTTGATTTCCGTTTTTATCTATGAACGCTCAAAACCTGTCTCTTCTGAGCGAGCCTGATGATTGAATCTGCTTGTCATATGACAAACCTAGCAACGGATTAGTATATCAGCCATAAACGAAAATAGGCAGAGAACACTGCCTATTTTTGCTGAACTTCGGCTTATTGGCCGGCTTTCAACTTCAAGAAATAGTCTTCGAATTTCGCTGTTAAATTACCCACAGAATCTTGACATTCAACGCGGTCAAGATCGTGTTGCGATGGGAATAACGGAGCGACATCTTTAAACGTCATATTCGATTCGGCTACAGCGGTGAGATAGAAAATAGAATGGCGACATGCCATCCTATTTAGTGAAATCGAACGTGAGGCTACTGTACTTTTTCTCTTGCCAATAATTGAGAGACGATAACAAGAAATAATGAAACAATTAACATCACGGTTGCGAGCGCATTGACCTCGGGTGAAATACCGACCTTAACCATTGAGTAAATTTTCAATGGCAAGATTTCGTATGTTGGCCCAGTAACAAAAGAGCTGATGATGACGTCGTCAAGCGATAGGGTAAAGCTCAATAGCCATCCTGCAGCAACGGCAGGTTTGGCAAGTGGCAGAATGATTTGCTTCAAAATTGTCCACTCACTTGCCCCGAGATCTTTTGCAGCCTCAAGCATTTTTACGTCAAAACCATTTAAACGACTGTAAACAGTCACCACGACAAACGGTAAACAGAAAGTAATATGCGCAATAAGCAAGGTGATGAAACCGAGCTGAGCTCCTAGCACCAAGAACAAAGCCAATAGCGAGATCGCCATTACGATGTCTGGTGACATCATCACCACGAACAGCATACCGTTGACCGCACGTTTGCCTTTAAAGGTGTAGCGAAATAGGGCTACGGCAGTCAAGCTACCGATAATCGTCGCTGCGGTAGCAGAGAAAACGGCAACATTGAGTGAATGCCACGCTGCCTGCATTAAGCTGTCATTGTTAACTAGGGTTTCATACCACTTGGTGGTGAAGCCGCCCCATTTCATACCAAATTTGTTGGCGTTAAATGAGTTAACGATCAACACGATAATTGGCAGATACAAAAACGCGTACACTAACGCCATAAAGCTAAATCGAACTGCTCGTCCCATCAGTCTAGCTCCGCTTTTTTATTCAACAGTTTGCCTGCACGGTAGTAAGCATAAAGCATAATCGCCATCGCAATGGTTAAGGCAATGCTAGTCGCCGCGCCAAAAGGCCAATCTCGCGCATTTAATACTTGGTTTTTAATCACGTTACCAATCAATAGATTCTTCGCCCCACCTAATAGGTCTGAGATGTAAAACATCCCCAAAGCGGGCAACAGCACTAATAAGCAGCCGCCGATGATTCCCGGCATAGTCAGAGGCAAAATTATCTTAGTGATGGTTTGCAACTTATTGGCCCCTAAATCTTTAGCAGCTTCAATATAAGTGTGATCTAGCTTCTCAATAGCAGAATAGAGCGGCAAAATCATAAACGGTAAAAGGATGTAGACCAAACCGATCATCACCGCGGTTTCGGTGTACATCAGACGTATCGGTTTATCGATAATTTCCATTGCCATCAGTGATTTATTTAAAATGCCTTGCGTGCCTAAGACTATTTTCATTCCATAAGTACGAATCAATGAGTTAGTCCAAAAAGGAACAATCACCAAGAACAGCATAATAGGGCGCCATTTAGGCGGCATTTTTGCAACGATATACGCGAATGGATAGCCAATCACTAAACACAACAACGTCGCGATAATAGCCATATAAAAAGAGTGCAACAACACCTTGGCATAGAGCGGATCGATCAAGCGGACATAGTTATCCAACGTGAATGTCAGCTCAATGAGATTGGATTCATCACGCGTAAGAAAACTGGTTGCAATGATCATCACGTTTGGGATCAGCACAAACAGCGTTAACCAACCGACAATCAGTGCAATGATCGCATTTTGTAGACTAATCGTCTTGGCTTTCATTGAGGACGACCTCCCAACTTTCAACCCAAGTGATAGCAACTTTTTGTCCTAAAGAGTGGTCCACATCGGGATCGTCTTCATTGAAAAATTCGCTGACCATGACACGCATACCAGACTCAAGTTCGATCACTGAATCTAGCGTCATGCCTTTGTAAGTCCGTTCCATTACGTGACCGACAATGCCTCGTTGCTCAGACTCTTTGATCTCTTCGATGCGAAGATCTTCTGGGCGCAGCAATACTTGCAGCTTGTCACCGCTGTTGGCGGATTTATTGCAGTAGACAACCGAGTCAACACCTTCAATATTGGCGCGAATGCGTTTGTTGTCGGTGCGTTCAAGCATCGTCGCGTTAAAGACGTTGATCTCGCCAATAAATTTGGCAACGAATAGGTTTTTTGGCTCTTCATAGATTTCGCGCGGAGAGCCATCTTGCTCAACCACACCATCACGCATCACAATAATGCGGTCAGACATTGACAAGGCTTCTTCTTGGTCGTGAGTCACGAAAATAAAAGTGATCCCAAGCTGACGTTGAAGCTGCTTTAGTTCAATTTGCATCTGCTTGCGCAATTTGTAGTCGAGTGCAGACAGCGACTCATCAAGCAATAAGACTTTGGGCTTATTCACCACCGCACGCGCTATCGCGATACGTTGTTGCTGACCACCAGAAAGTTGGTGTGGTTTACGCGCAGCCATCTTCTCGAGTCGAACCATTCGCAGGGCTTCCATGACGCGAGGCTCAATATCTGCAGAATTCACTTTTTGCATCCGTAAACCAAAGGCAACGTTTTCGAACACAGTCATATGGGGAAATAGTGCATAACTCTGAAATACAGTATTGACGTGCCTTTGCTCTGCAGGAACTTGGGTGACATTCTGATTGGCTAGGGTGATTTCACCGCTATCAGCGGCTTCAAAACCCGCAATCATCCTCAACACGGTTGTTTTACCACAGCCGGAAGGACCTAAAATTGTAAGGAACTCACCATGGTTTACATCCAAATTCAAATTCGAGATGATTTCCTTGCCATCAAAACTTTTACTTATGCCAGTTAGACGTACAACTGGTTGTCCTGCATGTTTAGTAGCGTTCAACGTCTGTTTTTCTCCCATTTGGGGCGTCGTTGAAACCTAAGTTTCAACGACCGATTGTTACACAAATTCGAGGCGCGGATCATAATCACCAATAGTGTCAAATCAAAGCATTTTCTCATCTTGAAACAGAAAAAAATTTGTTGATAAAAGTAAACATTCCTTACCATACACTTTCAATTTGCTGAGAGTCGTACTTATGTAAGAAAAATCGCTTTGTTTTTATTGGGATATAAACACTTGTGCGCTGTGTTTAGTGATTAATTATCAACCAATCAGACAGGAAAGCAAGCGGATGTTCGAGAACTGATTTTAGACTTAGCTTGGTTGACGTATAATGCTCGCAACTTTTTATCAACAGGTTAGCTTAGTGGCATTGTCATTAAGCATTGGATTCAAGAATGAACAATGACATTGAAAAAGACTTCAACTTAGGTGGAAGTGTCGACCGAGCGCTCTCTGGTGACTACGAGCTCAAAGCTGGAGAGGTGTTTCGTGAAGCTTGGCAACATACGCTCAAAAATTTTCTCTCGTTTTCACCATCGATTGTAATTTTGATTGCTTTACAGTTGGCCATTTTCTATGCCGCGTTGAAATTGCAATTGGGGAATCCTGGCATCATCATTGACGCTTTTATTAATCCAGAAGCGTTTGACCCAAGTATTTTCAATGCCATCATGGTAGCCAACTTCAGTTATGAAGTGATTAGCGCGCCAATCTACGCAGGGATTAGCCTTATGGCGATGAGCCATGCTGCTGGGCTTGCGACCAAACCTCGTCATATAGGTAAAGGCTTACAGCACACTGTCCCTGTCATCTTAGCAACGTTATTTAGCTTGCTGTTACAAGGTATCGCAGGGATGATTTTTCCCCTGTTATCCCTTTACCTCTCGCTAGCCTTTAGTAATGCTATTTTGCTGATTTGTGAAAAGAAGATTCCACCAATGCAATCCTTATTGCTATCACTTCGCGCAGTGAATAAGAAAATTTTTGTTTTATCCGGAATCTACTTATTTATCTCGATGATGTTCGTCATTAGCGCCATGTCTTACGGTATTGGTTTAATCATTGTTTTGCCTTTCTTTTTCCATGTAAAAGGGATTATTTACCGCAACATGTTTGGTATTAAATTAAAAATTGTTGCAACCGACCACCCACAAAATAAAGATGACAACGATGACGATCCACAAGTGTTCAATGCGTAAGAGTGAGTTTGCCGCAATTGCTGTCGCAGCAGTCATTGCTGGTTGTAGTTTTTATGGTTATGAACGAAACGTTCAACAGCATACAGCGCCGATGGAGCCAACGACTGGTTCGATTGAAAAGTCGGTTGGTGATGCACCTGATTTTGCTGCAATTAAAGATGTAAACCAGAAGAAACAAGCCTTTTTTGATTACTTAAGGCCTGGTATTGCTCTAGAAAACAAACGCATTATTGATGAGCGTAAGTGGTTGGAGTCGATCGCTGATCATTTTAATAGTCAAACACTCTCTGCCAGTGATATTAGTGACGCTAAGCGACTAGGCAGTCTATACAACGTTGCGTTGCCAACTCAAGGCATTAACCAAGCTTGGCTAGACGATATGCTGCACAGAGTCGATGTCATTCCTGAGGCTTTGGTCCTGGTTCAAGGTGCCAATGAATCGGCTTGGGGAACGTCTCGTTTTGCCATACAAGCAAACAACTATTTTGGTCAATGGTGTTATACGTCTGGATGTGGTTTAGTGCCAATGCAAAGAGGCGAGGGTATGACTCATGAAGTGGCGAAGTTTGGTTCAGCACAACAATCTATTAACGGCTATTTTATGAATGTCAATCGTAACAAGGCGTACGAACAGTTACGTGAAATTCGTTACCAACGTCATTTGGCCGGACAAAGTTTAACCGATACTGACGCTGCAACGGCGCTGACCAATGGACTACTAAGATACTCTGAGCGCGGTGAGGCATACGTCAATGATTTACAAGCGATGATCAGGCAGAATAAACGGTTCTGGGAAACTCCCTCAATAAATCAATAAGAAAGAAAACAATGAAGAAAGTATCGTTAGCAATTTTAGCCGCTATGCTCAATAGCTCAGTGGTTATTCCAGTGCAAGCTCAAGAATATATGTTTACCTACTCAAAGCTTTTTTCGCACATGAAGCAAAATGCTAAAGAGGGGCATGACGATGTTAAAGTCGGATTTTTCTTTTTAAATGCCAATACCAAGCAATTGTGTCATATCGAAAAAGCTTGGATGGAGAAAGAAGAGCACTACGAAGAGATACCAGTATCACCTTACCAAGAAGTACTGGTCCCGCTAGATGACAACTTACGTTCCGCTAATCCACTGGTATTTGTGCAAACGCCAATGGATCAACGTTGTGACTTTTCAATGGTTGTCATGACCAAAGCGCCGTTGTCAGGTAGCGTGAGCTATGATGAAATCAAAGTACTGCTACCACAGATGCAAACTATCTTAGAAGAGTTAGGTGGAATGTTCGCCAGTTGGTTTACGCCAGATGTCGAAGGCGTGACGCTAGAATTTCCGGACAAGCTTAACTCGAAAATTGTGTTCTCTAATGGTCAAACAAAACCCATTATTGATGGTAAAGCTCAGGTCGCTTTATCGGAAATAGGCCAGGGAGGCACCATGATGCTTCCAGCTGAAACCTCGCGTGTACTGCCATACTTACCCAAAGCGGATTAAGTCAACAATACACGTTGCTCGTTATATAAAAGGGTCGCATTTGCGACCCTTGATCAATTAGAGATTGGTGACTTTAAGCTGTAGGCTGGGATCAAACTCTTGAACTAAATCTTGCGCTGATGACGCTTGGCTAGGTAGCTCTTCTTTATCAAAGCCAATATCACCACCGTTAATAACACCAGAGTCTTTGTCGATCGACTTAAAGTCAAACAACTCGAAGTCCGCTAGGTGACTCGGGACGACATTTTGCAAAGCGCTGAACATTGACTCAATACGACCAGGGAAGCGCTTATCCCATTCATTGAGCATCTGCTTAATGTTTTGACGTTGTAAGTTTGGCTGAGAGCCACACAAGTTACATGGAATGATCGGATATTCACGCATAGCAGAAAACTTGATGATGTCTTTTTCACGACAATACGCCAACGGACGAATTACCACATGCTCGCCATTATCCGAGACAAGCTTAGGTGGCATGCTTTTCATTTTCCCACCATTGAACATATTCAAGAATAACGTTTCGAGAATATCATCGCGATGATGCCCAAGCGCTATTTTTGTTGCTCCAAGCTCTTTTGCCGTGCGGTACAAAATACCTCGTCTTAAACGTGAACACAGTGAGCAGGTTGTTTTACCTTCTGGGATCTTGTCTCGAACAATCGAGTAAGTGTCTTCTTCAACGATTTTGTATTCAACACCCAAAGACTCAAGATACTCTGGAAGAATATGTTCTGGGAAGCCTGGCTGTTTTTGATCGAGATTGACCGCGACCAAAGAAAAGGATATTGGTGCACTTTTCTGCAAACTCATCAGAATTTCAAGCATGGTAAAGCTGTCTTTACCACCAGAGAGGCAGACCATAATTCGATCACCATCTTCAATCATGTTGAAGTCTTGGATCGCTTGGCCTGTATTGCGGCGGATGCGCTTTTGTAGCTTATTAAAGTTATATTGTTGAGCTTTAGTACGCTCTTGAGTTTGCTCAGTCATTGGCTTGCAGTCTTCGTCAATCTTCAATACAAAATGAAGGGGGTATGATACGGATAAATAAAACAGATGCCAGATCTATTGATGAACGAAAGACAAAAAATCCCCTTAGCGCGGCCAAGGGGAGTATTGATTTAGTTAGATTGCAGTTTTAGGGTCAAGAGGGCTAACATAGCCTTGTGGTTTAAGCGCAAGCACATCGCAGTTGATCTTATCGATGACATGTTCAGCGGTATTGCCAATAAAGACTGCAGACAAGCCAGTTCGGCCAGTGGTGCCAATAATAACCATAGCCGCGTTTAACCTTTCTGCGGTATCTGGAATGACGTCTTCGGGTAAGCCTTGCTCAACAACAGTTTTTTCTTCATCATAACCGTGTTTTTGGCGTAGTGCTTTCATCGCGGTAAGGTGGTGACCACGAACCGCGTCAGTGTACATTGCTGGATCAAACTCAGGAAGTTCAATGGTTATATTGGCAGGCGTAACCGGATAAGCGTTAACCAAATAAGGCTTAGCACCTAATCGTTCAGTTAAGCTATTTAATTGCTCAACCATGGCATCATTTAAGCCTAAATGTGTCTCGTTTTCTGAGCCAACGTGTACTGAGGCTAAAATGCTTGCATCTTTAGGCCAGTTGGTATTCTTTACGAGTAGTACAGGACATGGGCACTTACGCAATAAATGCCAATCTGTTGGTGTAAAAATAACCGACTCTAACACATCGTGCTTTCGAGTGCCTTTAATCACAATGTCATGTTCACCGGCAAAAACTTCAGCAATAACCGCTTCATACGGTCGATTGTGCCAAACTACACGCACATCAAATTCAACACCATCAAGCAGGTAGTCTTTGGCTATCTTGCGCATCCACTGTTCGCGCTGATGTATAACGCCACGACGCATGGCATCACGTTCATCAACAGAAAGCATCGATGTCATGTCGTAAGAAAAATCATAGATAGAGAGGAAGAAGGTAACGTGACTTGGTGAGCGACTTTTTTCCGCCAGTTGCATCGCACGAGCAAGCGCAGGTTGTTCATCTTTATTAATGTCAGCAACGACCAAAATCTGATTATAGATACTCATATGTACTCCTTAGAGACGAGGAGGGCTATATGATTAATGTAGCTTAGTTAAGAGGAGAGTTTTAGCATTATTTGAAGGATTGTAAGAGAAGTATGATGTAGCTCTATATCAAAATGAATAACGAGCTACATCATTGAAAGCTATTATGATTCTTTAGACACGCCAGCCATTGCCATCAATGCGTCGTGATCTAAGATAGTGATATATTTGCCTTTAACACTGAGAATTTCTGATTTCTGAAAACGACCTAAAAGACGAGAAATAGTTTCAACGGTGAGGCCAAGATAGTTACCTATATCACCACGAGTCATGGTCAAACGGAATTCACGAGGGCTAAAGCCGCGCTGAGAGAAACGCGTTGAAAGGTTGTATAAGAACGCGGCAAGACGCTCTTCTGCATTCTTTTTGGAAAGCAGCAATATCATCTCTTGATCGCCTTTGATTTCATTGCTCATCAAGCGCATGATCTGCTGACGTAATTTAGGCATTTTGCCTGAAAGATCGTCAAGAGTTTCGTAAGGAATCTCACACACCATTGAGGTTTCTAATGCTTGTGCAAAGCTTGGGTGCAAATCACCCGTGATCGCATCAAATCCGACTAAATCACCGGCAAGATGAAACCCAGTAATTTGCTCATCACCTTGTTCTGTAATGGTGTAACTCTTGATTGTACCTGAACGAATTGCGTAAAGAGACTTGAGTTCATCTCCCGCTTTAAACAGTTCTTGTCCTTTCTGGATTGGCTTTTTACGCTCAATGATTTGGTCAAGCTGGTCTAGCTCAGACTCATTGAGTGTAAACGGGATGCAAAGCTGACTAATGCTACAATCTTGGCAGTGGATAGCACAACCGCCGGATTGAACGCGCTTTGTTGCAGGCTTTTCAGAAATCATAACAACCTTTCACTATTTGATATACATCAATATTTTAGCACCCATTAAGCCTAAAGGGTAGTGTAAAAAATCCCGTAAAAACAGTTAACTAAAAGTTAATTGATAATAGACTTAGCGCGCCGTAGCCCGTATAAACGCCATAAAGCAGGATTATAACCGCAGTAATGTGTCGGAATGTGTAAGATGATTGCAACTTCTTCAAAGAAGTTGCCGCGTGGCCAACCAAGAGCATTGCAGGTAGCGTTCCTAAGCCGAAAGCTAACATGATTAACGCGCCATTAAGGACACTCCCCGATACCGCTGACCAAGTTAGCATTGAGTAAACCAAGCCACAAGGTAACCATCCCCATATAAAACCAAAAGGCAAAGCGTGGATTGGTGAACGAAGTGGCAATAGGGATTTACCGGCTGGAGAAATCACCCGCCATAAAGATTGGCCAAGTTTTTCAATATACAATAAACCCTGCCACCAACGGCCAATATAACCTGCAAGTAAAATCATAAATAGTGCAGCGCCTAGCCGTAACCAAGCCAAAACGTCATTAAGGTGACCAATTTCAGTCAACGTTGATACCGCACCACCAACCAGGGCGCCAATCACCGTATAACTGGTTAATCGACCAAGGTTATAGAATAGCGGCGTTAACTTTGACGGGTGTTTTTGTCCCATAGTGAGCATAGAGGCGATGCCACCACACATCCCCATACAATGGCCAGCGCCAACTAATCCTATTAAAAATGCACCAACCCAATCAGGTGTCATTTTGGGCGCTTCTCTTTGTGTTCGTCATCATCAAAGAGAATGCTGTGCCCTTGACGTTCCAAATCTTCAAACTGTTCGCTCTTCACCGCCCATAAAAACACTGCGACGGCAACACACACCAATACAATTGCGATTGGGATAAGGATATAAAGGCTTTCCATCTATTTACCTTTTTCTTTGAGCAGACGCAGAGAGTTAGATACTACAATAATTGAACTCGCAGACATACCAACGACTGCAAAATAGGGTGCGACGAAACCCAGTACGGCCAACGGTAATATAAGTACGTTATAACCTAACGACCAGGCTAGGTTCTCGCGAATGATCTTGCGAGTTTGCAGTGCAAGCTCACGAGCTTCAAGAATTCTATCAAGTCTGTCACCAAGTAAGACCATATCGGCTGACGCTTTCGCCACATCAGTACCGCTACCCATTGCTACCGACAAGTGCGCACCCGCTAAAGTGGGTGCATCGTTGATTCCATCACCAATCATCATTGTAATATCATTGGCATCAACGTTTTGCAGATAAGTCAACTTATCTTGCGGCTTAGCACCAGCCACGACATTCTCAATGCCAATCTGATCGGCAACAATTTTAGCGTTATGTTCGATATCGCCTGTCAGCAATGTGACTTTAACGCCAGCGCGTTGGAACTGCTCAATAAATTGTTTCGTTTCTGAACGAATCGGATCTTGGTAGGTGAAGGTCGCGACATGCTGATTATCTATCGATAGATACACGGAGTTGGCTTGGGCTAAGTGTGCGTTGTCTAACACAAACTGGGCACTGCCAATCTTTACTTGCAAGCCAGAAAATAAGCCTTGGATACCAGATCCAATCACGTTTTCAACTTCTGTCACCGTTACATCATTATCGGCGTAACGCTTAAATGCTCGAGCGATCGGGTGATTCGCATGCTCTTCTAGTGACGCGGCAATGGCGAGAGCTTTGTCTTTGGTTAGTTCGCTGTGTAATTGAACGTCATCAATAACAATATCACCATGGGTTAAGGTGCCAGTTTTATCGACGATAAGATGATTGACCTTACATAAGGTTTCAAAAACGTGGCTTTTACGCAGCAAAATACCTAAATTTCCCATACGTGACGTGGCACAAGTCAACGCTGTTGGGGTCGCAAGAGACAACGCGCAAGGGCAGGTCGCAACCAGTACTGACAACATGATCCAAAACGCATCATCTGGACGAGCTTGATGCCAGAAAAACCAAGTACCAGCTGCAATGACCAAAATGACGGCGACAAAGTATCGCGCAACAATATCTGCGATTTCAGCAATCTTGGGTTTGGATAGCTGCGCTTCATCTTGCAAGCGGACGATATTAGAAATCATTGAATCGATTTTTGACGATGTAACTTCAAGCTCAAACGCTTCCTCGCCGTTAAGCGTACCTGCAAAAACCATGTCATCAACTTGTTTAACCACAGGTAGGGATTCGCCGGTTAACATTGACTCATCAATGTGAACACGACCTGTAATGATCTTACCATCGGCAGGAACATGCTCACCGGGTAAGACGCGAATTTGGTCACCGACCTTGAGCGTCTTGACCGGAACTTGTTCGCCATCTAAACGATTGGCAATTGCTGGGATAAGTTTAAGTAAATTTCCACTGGCCGCTGCTGCTTTACGACGGGCGCGCATTTCAAGAAAACGTCCAACTAACAAGAAGAAGGCAAACATTGAGATCGACTCAAAAAAGACTTCCCCTTGCTCTGTCACCGTCGCAACTAGACTTGCGCAGTAAGCAAAGATCATCGCAATCGAGACAGGGACATCCATACCCAGAGTGCGGCTACGAATACTTCGCCATGCATTGAGGTAAAAGGGTAAGGCAGAGTAGAGCATCACCGGAGTAGCAAAAATTAAGCTCACCCAACGAAAGTAGTTTTTAAACTCAGGCTCTAGGTCGCCAAACACTTCAAGATAAAGCGCCACCGCGAGCATCATTACTTGCATGGTCGCAAGGCCTGCAATCCCCAAACGATAGAGGTATTGCTTCATTTGCTCGTGATAGGCCGCTTCTTGTTTATCCGCTTCAAATGGTGCCGCTTTGTAACCAAGTTTGTGAATTGAAGAGAGTAATTCACTGAGCTTAGTTTGAGTTTTATCCCAGGCTAATATCGCACGGTTGGTGGTCGTATTAACACGAATAGAAACGACACCTTGTTTAGTCGACACTTGTTTTTCTATCAACCAAGCGCAAGCCGCACAAGAGACACCATCTAGTGACAATGTCACTTCTGCGTAATCATCGTTGTTGCGAACGAACTCCGATTGTACTTCATCATTATCATAATGAATCAGAGCCTGAAGCTGCTCAGGAACAAGTTCGGCTTTTTCTGCCGGTGCGGTGCGATATTGATAATAAGAGACGAGGCCGCTATCAACGATAGTCTGAGCGACGGATTCGCATCCTGGGCAACACATTTCTCTGGTTTCACCAAGAATATCTACTTGGTAGTCCGTGTTGGCTGGTACATCTTCACCACAGTGATAACACGATTTGCACATAGATTTTGCTTAGTTAGATAATGGGACAAATGACATAGTAGGGAACTCTACTCGGCCTTGAATTAACCATTTTTCATCATGTGGCGTTAACTCGATAAACCACGGACCTTGCAGCTCATTCTCAAGAGTTAAACGGTAATAACCGCGTGCATCGGATGTGATCAGCTGGGTGAAGTCTCTATCGGGTAAGGTGCGATGGGCAAACATAGCGGTAATAGCAGGGTAGTGATCGAACTGTCCCTTTTCAAATAGGACCACTATTGTGTTGCCTTCAGAAGAAACTGCAGCGCTCAGGCCCAGTTCTTTCGCGGTGCTAACACGAGATATATCAACGTTAATACCCTTACCTTTTTTATAGTAATCCTCAGTAACAAGATGAACTGATTGATTTGTGAGTATTAACACTCTGACTACCGTTAAAAGAGAGACACCGACGGTAAGAGTAATCAGAAACCACGGCCAAAACTGCTTATACCAAGGCTGTTCCATAAAAAAGTTCTCAATAAAAAATGAAAGAAATTAGGGCTTTAATTTAAAAGAAAGACAGCCCCTTGAATAGGGGCTGTTATTGGAATGTTACTTATTATCTGAGTTGCTTAGGCTCCAAACATAGGCTGAAACAAGTTGAATTTTGTCTTCACCAAGAATGTCTTTCCAAGCCGGCATAACACCAGAACGACCATTCATTACTGTTTCAGTAACGTCAGCTCGTGAACCGCCAAATAGCCAGTATTGATCTGTCAAGTCAGGGGCACCGACTGCTGGATTACCTTTACCGTCAGTACCGTGACAGGCAGCACACACAACAAAGCGAGCTTTACCCGCTTCTGCTTCACGTACGTTGACACTACGACCAGACAAACTTAGCGTGTAGCTTACTACTTCATTCACACCTTGTTCACCAAGTGCATCTTTCCATCCTGGCATTTGACCAATACGACCTTGCATCAATGTTGTCACGATAGCTTGCGGCTCACCGCCGTATAGCCATGCATCGTCAGTCAGGTTAGGAAACCCTTTCTGACCGCGGGCATCAGAGCCATGACACTGAGAACAGTTTTGCAAGAACAGGCGCTGCCCCACTTTTACTGCTTCACTATCCGCTGCGATTTCAGGGATAGGGCGCAGCTCAGTTGAGCCATCGATGTACGCAAGTTTCTTAAATGCTTCGCCAAAGTAGGTTTCTGCATCATCAAGCTCTTTCGCGTATTGAACCAACTGTTTATTCTGTTGAGCAGCAGCGATAGACGCTTTTGATTCTTCAAGAGAGCGTACTGTTTGGTCAGAACTCTGCCAACCGAGTACACCTTTGAAACTACCTAAACCTGGGTACAGAGTTAGGTAGATTGCAGCGAATACAAACGTACTAACGAACAGGTAAGTCCACCACTTGGGCAGTGGGTTGTTAAGTTCACGAATACCATCGTACTCGTGTCCCATGTCTGCACCTTCTTCAACGCCCATCTTATCTTTTAGGCACCAAAGCAGAAGTGCAGCACAGCCGACAAGAGTACCGACCGTGATGATGATTATCCAAAGACTCCAAAATGTCGTCATTGCTTAGTCACTCCTTGTTCTTTTTCAGGCGCTTTCTGCTCATCAGCAAAAACAAGGTTCGCGGCTTCGTCAAAGCGAGCTTTTCGGCTTTTACCGTAAGCCCACCAAACCACGCCAAGAAAGCTAACAAACAGCACTATGGTCCAAATACTGTGAATAGTACCTATATCCATAATTTAACCCCTTTAATTACTTCATTGCGTGACCAAGAGACTGAAGGTAAGCAATGATGGCATCCATCTCTGTTTTCCCTTCGACATCTTTAGACGCGTTTGCGATTTGCTCATCAGTATATGGAACACCAAACTGATCTCGGAATATTTGTAGCTTTTTCTGAGTGTCCTTACCATCAAGGACATTGTCAGCAAGCCATGGGAAACCAGGCATATTTGACTCAGGAACTAGCTCACGAGGATCAATTAGGTGAACACGGTGCCACTCATCAGAGTAACGCCCACCAACACGCGCCAAATCAGGGCCGGTACGTTTAGAACCCCACAGGAACGGGTGCTCATACACACTTTCACCTGCCACTGAGTAGTGACCGTAACGCTCTGTTTCCGAACGGAACGGGCGAATCATTTGGCTATGACAAACATTACAACCTTCACGGACGTAAATGTCACGACCTTCCATCTCGAGCGCAGTATAAGGACGTAAATTCTCTACTGGTTCAGTGGTTTGTTTTTGGAAAATCAGAGGAGTGATCTCTACGAGAGCACCCAGACTGATAGCAAAAACGATCAGAATCGCTAGCAAACCGACATTGCGTTCAACAATTTCGTGGCGATTGTTAGAATTAGAACTCATTCTTTAAATCTCCTTATGCCGGCTGTGGGATAGCTTTTAAACTATCTTTTGGCGCTGTTACCGTTTTGTACGTGTTGTATGCCATTAAGAACATACCAGTTAGGAAGATAAAACCACCTAAGAAACGTACGAAATAGAACGGGTAGGATGCTTGTACAGATTCTACGAAGCTGTAAGTCAATGTACCGTCAGAGTTAACTGCACGCCACATCAGACCTTGCATTACACCTGAGATCCACATTGCGACGATGTAAAGAACCGTACCAATTGTCGCCAACCAGAAGTGCGTATTGATTAGACCAACAGAATACATACGCTCTTGACCGAATAGGCGTGGCACCAAGTGGTAAACCGAACCGATCGATACCATAGCAACCCAACCTAAAGCACCAGAGTGTACGTGACCGATAGTCCAGTCGGTGTAGTGAGACAGCGCGTTGACTGTCTTAATCGACATCATTGGGCCTTCAAACGTAGACATACCGTAGAACGATAGCGATACGATGAGGAAGCGTAAGATAGGGTCGTAGCGAAGCTTATGCCAAGCACCAGACAGGGTCATAATACCGTTAATCATCCCCCCCCAAGACGGTGCGAATAAAACCAGTGACATCACCATTCCTAGGGATTGCGTCCAATCTGGAAGCGCAGTGTAGTGTAAGTGGTGAGGACCTGCCCAAATGTACAAAGAGACTAATGCCCAAAAGTGAACGATTGACAGACGGTAAGAGTATACTGGGCGTTCAGCTTGCTTAGGTACAAAGTAGTACATCATACCTAGGAAACCAGCCGTCAGTAGAAAACCTACTGCGTTATGACCGTACCACCACTGAACCATCGCATCGACCGCGCCAGAATAAATCGAGTACGATTTACCCATAGACACAGGTATTGCCATGCTGTTTACGATATGAAGCACCGCAACAGTGATGATAAAGGCACCGAAGAACCAGTTTGCTACGTAGATGTGTGAGGTATTACGCTTAATCAATGTTCCGAAGAACACAACCGCATAAGAGACCCAGACAACTGCGATAGCGATATCGATAGGCCACTCTAGCTCAGCGTACTCTTTACCCGATGTAAAACCGAGCGGTAGAGTAATTGCTGCTGCTAAAATAATGGCTTGCCAACCCCAGAAGGTAAAGGCGACAAGAGGGCCACCAAATAAACGTGTTTGACAAGTACGCTGGACAACGTAATAGGACGTTGCGAATAGGGCACTTGTACCAAACGCGAAAATAACCGCATTAGTATGCAGAGGACGTAAGCGACTGTACGTCAACCACGGCGTATCAAAGTTTAGCTGTGGCCAAACTAATTGAGCGGCAATCAAAACACCAACAGCCATGCCAACAATACCCCAGAGAATAGTCACTAAGGTAAACTGACGGACGACTGTATAGTTGTAGTTTTGTTCAAGCTGCTTTTCTTGGCTCATTTGCATGCTTCCAATTTCTAATTAACTACACTTTACTTCCAACACGACACATGTCGTAATGCCACCCAAACCTTAAAGAAAAATAGAACCGTATCAGTCGGTTAATAATTCTTGCCGATTTTTAAAAAAAGTGGCATTTTCAGCCGCCAACTATACTGCATTTAACAATTCAATGACAGAGTAGTAACCTTACACTCGGTCAGGATTTGACCTTTTATTTTAAAACTTTGAACTTTGTTACACGGAGAACCCCGCAAATGGCCGCTGAAAAACTGACTCGTGGACGTTTTGTTCAAATTATCATCATGTTAACCCTACTAATTAGTGCGTTTATTTGGCGTACCGTTGTGCATACGTCACAAATTACAGTGACCTGTGAGGGGACTGAAGAGTGTGTCTTTTTTGTAAATAACTCTCGGTTTTTTGCTCAAGTAACGAGTGATGAGTTACAGATTCGTACCGATGCTCCAGAAGTAACGATAACAGCGCAATTTTCACCCTTGGAGCTGACTCAAAAAACCGACGTTTGGACATTTTCTTACCCAGAGTCATTAAATGAGTTCGAGTTAACTGTTAACGTAGTCAATCAAACTCATCAAGTCATTATCGTCAAGAAATAATAATGGATTTCAAAACTCATATTACTCATCAGTTAAATGAGCAGCTTGCAGTTGAAGAACTGGTTGCGAACTTGAATACTAAAAACTTGGTTAGTGTCATCTGTTATTTTACGCAAAATTATGGCGCCGAAAAACTGAGAAAAGCCTTCAAACAAACATTACCTAACGTATCTATCATCGGCTGTTCAACCTGCAAAGGCATGATGACTGAACGGGGCGTTCACTTTGGCTCTGTTGTTGGCATCATGGCAATTTATGACACAAACTCACAAGGCTATGGCTCGGGATTAATGTCATTTGATACCCAGTCAGAGTCGATTGCGGCGACAAAACAAGCGATTGAGCTTGCACTGTTCAAAGCAAACCGAGTGGGAGAAGTGCCTAGGCTTGCTGTCGTTCATAGTACGCCGGGGGTAGAAGAGGCATTAATAAAGTCATTTGACGAGGTATTCAAAACTCCGGTTCCGATCATTGGTGCCACTGCGGCTGACAACGCGATCAAAGGGCAATGGTCAGTTTTCACCGAAGACGGTTCGACGCATCAAGGTCTAGCAATTCAACTAGTATTTGCATCAAAGCCACTGGCGACAGGCTTTAGTTCCGGGTATTCACCGACTGAGTTTTCTGGGGTGATCACTAAGGCTAAAGGGCGTGAACTGATTGAAATCGACGGCAAACCTGCTCAACACGTTTATCGTGAATGGATATACCAGCATAGCCAAACCCAAGTGCCTGAATATTTTAAATTCGAGTTGGTGACGCGTTACCCTTTAGGGCGGATTGCTGGCCAACTATATGATCAACCTTATTATAAGCTCTCTCACCCAGTATCAGTCAGCTCCTCGGAAGGCATTCTACTGTTTACCGACATTCATACAGGCCAACAAGTCACCTTAATGTCAGGAGACAAAACTCAGCTTATCGCGAGGCCAGCACGCGTCATCAAAGAAGCTAAACGACAATTTGTCGAAAATGGCCGTTTATCAGGCGCTATTTGTGTAATTTGTGCTGGAGCGATGCTTTATTTAGATGATGATATCAAGTTAGCCCATGACATGATAAAAGAAGAAATAGGCGATTTACCGTTCATATGTTCATTTAGCTTTGGCGAGCAAGGCCGCTTTATCAATGATGAGAATGGACACGGTAATTTAATGATATCTTCTGCGACCTTTTATGCGGATTAGCCAGTAAATGAGTTTAGAAATTAGAGAACAGCTCAACGAAGCCTTGATTGAACTCAAACAGAGTCAAGAGCGCGAAGCAAGGTTGAACGCTGAAAACCGAGCGATTTTAGATGCAATTTCAAGTATTACCAGTGCAGCGAATAAACAACAGATCTTTACAGAATTGCAAAAGGTATTGGGCTTATATATTGATTTTTCGCACTTTATAGTAATCGGGAAGACACGCGATCAACACCAATATCACACCGTGCTAAGTTCTGATCCCAGCTTTAAGCACACAGTGTGGGGTTGTGGCTCTAAATTTATTAGAGCCCTTAATGGAGAGTGCATCGCGTTGTTTGAACCGGCTTCATTGGGTGAATTTTATTCGCTAAATTCACACCATACTAAACAGCTTAGCAGTGCGTTGATCACAGGAGTACAAACTACCACGTCAGATTCCGTATTGATAATGATCGGGCACAGAGCAGGGCAGTTTAGTCTTGAATCAAGTGACACCCTGTCACGTTTCAGGCCGCTTTTAGAGCGTGCACTGATCGATATTGAACACAAAGAACAATTACAGCGTTTAGTTGATATACGCACTAAACAGCTCAAAAAAGCACAACTGAAAGCCGAGAACGCCAATGAAGCTAAATCAAGATTTTTAGCAATGATGAGCCATGAATTGCGCACGCCGCTCAATGCTGTTCTTGGCTATATTGATGTCTTATTAGGTTACCCATATCAAAAGGATCAAGTAGAAATTTTAGAAAAAATGGAATGTTCAGCAGAGCTTCTGCTAGTTTTGATTGATGACATCCTCGATCTTTCTCGAATTGAAAGTGGCGAGTTTCCAATAAAATATCAGTGGGTTAACCTGAAAACAGAATTGTCGCAAGTGTTGGAGCATTTTCGAGAATTAGCCCTTAGTAAAGGGTTACAGTTAGATTTAGACATCGCACTCGATAAACATGATTACATTTGGGTAGACCGTGCTCGAGTCATGCAAATCGTGTTTAACTTAATCGGCAATGCGATTAAGTTTACAGAACACGGGAGCGTCTCGCTTCAGGCCCAGTTGAGTGACTCTAAACTACAGATTAAAGTCAAGGATACAGGGATTGGTATTGAACGTTCACGTCTTAAGGCAATATTTAGTCAATTTAAACAAGCCGATGATTCGATTACCAGAAAATACGGCGGCAGCGGTTTAGGGTTAGCCATTTCGCAACGATTAGCTAAGCTGATGAATGGCGCCATCGAGGTAAGCAGTGTGCTAGGTTTAGGCGCCACATTTGTGGTCGAGCTGCCAGTTTCAATTCAGCGTCAGCAAATGGCACCAACCATTGACAAAGTCACTAATCAACATAAGTCATTAGACATTTTGGTCGTCGAAGACACGGAAACGAACCAAATGGTGATTAAGCTAGTGTTAGAGCGATTAGGCCACAATGTACTCACTCTAAATAACGGCAAAGAGTCCGTGGAGTACCTTAAACAGAATATCGATTGTATAGATGTGGTTTTCATGGATATTTCGATGCCAGTAATGGACGGCATTACTGCGACCGAAAAAATTCGCCAGTTTTGCCAACAAACGCCAATTATTGCATTAACCGCACATGCTCTAGAGCAAGATAAGAAAGCTTGTTTAGACGCTGGCATGAATGCCTTCATTTCTAAACCAATTCGTAGTCTTGAAATACAAAACGCATTGACTAAAGTGATTGTTAATAATCATATTCAGTAATCTCTGATTAACTGATATATGGTTATTAGGTATTTTATGGTAAATACGATTATGTTTAATTCTACGTGAAAGTAACCAGGGTAGTATTATTTAAAGCAGCACAATTCAATCTAGTGATACCTAATTTAACATAATATACATAATGCGCACTAAGACTGTAGGCGAAATTTAGTAATTCCACTTTTTACCAAAGTTAAAATGTCTCTTTTTCGGTTCTCTGACTAGGCTCATTTCAACACGAACTGATTTAAGAGGTCTGAGATGTTAGTAGCTATGAGTGATAAAGACCTATTGCGCCATAAAATAATAAATGATGTATGTGAGCGTCGATTACGCTGATTTCTCTCCTACGTTGGCACAAGAAAAGCTTCTAGAACTGCATAATTTACCTGTCTCTAATTGGAGCCTCTTCTTTTTTGGCACATGGATCGCGTGGTCGTCCGAGTAACCGACGTTATCCTGATGCTTTTCGAGCGGAGGTTCTGAGCCTCATACGCGCTCAATATGCTGACTTTTCACTAACGTACGTAGTTTTTTGCTTTTTTATAAGCATCTAACAGTTCATTTTCATACATTGCGATCTCTTTGCCTTACTGTCAAACCGTATGATTTTCGTCATTGTAAAAAGACGCGCCCTGTCTGGTATTCATTTTCATGATGCTCCTAGTCTTTTAAAAAGTGAACCGTGCCATGTATGAATAGTCAATCAGTTGCTTTTTCTATTTTAGGCGTTATAAGTGTCAAAATGTTGATTTCTATGGGTGTATAACATGACTAATCTATGTAGGTTCAATTCTGAAACATTTGCCTACAATACTATGCGCATACTCAGATAAAGCGAATGGATTGTGATATGGACTTACCCGATATTTTTGACCCTTCTAAACCTCATAAGTGCCCCGTGATGCACCCTAACCCGTTAGAGTGTCCTTGTGCGAGTTGTGAGATGGCTAGGGAATCCGCTGCTTCAAAGGCCGCATTAGATCGCGCTACTGCTAAAAATTTCGCGCCTACAAGCTCTTTAATACCAGTAAAGCAAGTTATTACGGAACCCGTAGTACCAAAAGAGTTCCCCGGTGAAAAAATTGAAAGACAGAGTAGAGAACGATTTCAGGAGCTAGAAAAAGGCTGGCAAGAAATTCAAGCTAGTGAGGCTCGATACGCTGCGCATAGAAAGAAGATAGTCGCTGACCGTAAAGTGGAAGAACAAAATAACCATATTTATGTGGGTGAAGAACGAGAGTTTCCTGATGCAATTTTGTCACCTATGCCAGCATCAAGAATGGGAATGAACGATGCGATAGGAAAACGCGTATTGCCATCTGATCTACTTGGTTCCAGCTTTGCTAATCAGCCTGTTAGCACTGACGTCATCGCTATTCAGATCTCATCACTTAACCCTGCGACTCAAAAGGAATTAAGAGAGAGTGGTGAACTTGTTTTCAGTGGCATGCAGTACAAATACACTCATGGAGCAGTAGGTGCTATCCAAGTCATCGACACATTCTCAGGTGAACAGCCCGATAAAAATACATCACAGATGGCCTACTGGGTCGCGCAAGGCAAGTATCTCAATATCCCCAAACACCCCGATCCTCATCGCGACCATTTATATGTTTTCACACCAAACTTTAGCGGTTGCTCTTTTGTTGTTGATGACTGGGGAGATGAAGTAATCAGAGTTTACCATGTGGAAGGTGGCAAAGAAGATAAGCAATACAATAACGTGAAAAACCACGGCAACGGATTAATTAATTTTATGAGTTTTCGTGATTATGGTTTTTACCAAAAAGGTAGCTCCACTGTTAAGAATATTACGGGCTTTGCTTTTATGCGCTACAACACCCAAATTCGAAATTGGGAAATTCATTATCAGAAGCAAGAACATGCCCCTTGTATCAGCCAACCTATGACATTAGCTAAATCACTTTTCTCACCAGAAAAACACACTGCAAAAGTCAGGGTGTCGAAGGAGTCTCGTGTGGTTGAAACGGGAACCATTGTAATAAAACGCTAAGCTAACGCTGAGGTAATTGTTCGTACTTTTACGCTGAGCAAACTTTCAAACTGACGACTTTAAAGCGAATTCTTATGCTTGCCTTTAGCGCTGAAGCCTTGATGAGGAAAAACGTTGCGAATACGTTGTTGTATTTTCTTTGGTATCTGTTTAGAAAGAACCAATTTCGTGCCGGTGCGCTGCTGGTAAACTTTCAGTTCTCCGCTAAACGGCGTTCGGTCAGCGATATCGAGCACGTTATGTTTAAAGCTCGGCGGGAAATGACCTTTTTCTTGGGTGACTTTTCCGTCGCAAAACACCACTTTCAGTAATGGCCTATCTATAGCAACGAGCCAGAAGACGACAATTGCAGCAATTAGAATTACATATAACATAGAATAGCCCCCGTATTAATCAAGTAACTTACTCAGATCTTCTTTTAAACTGGTTACTGCTTTGCTTGCTTTTTCGCTTCGTGACGCTTCTGACAACAGATATTCGATCGCGTCCGACAAGGTACATCCTAACTCATTAGCTCGATACGATAATTTTTCCCAAACGCGATAGTCAAGATCAATGGATTTCTTTTTCGTATGGATTTGCTCGGCGTTGAAGTGACGTTTGCGTTTTGCTCTAATCGCCTGCTTAAGTTTATTCTCAAGCTCGGGAGCCATATGCAACTCAATCCAATTCAGCACTCTCGTTGGTTGATGCTCTAACTGGCGAAGCTCATTAACGGCTGCATCGGCTTCACTAGTATCAATGTATGATGTGATGGACTCGCCCGCTTTCCATTTATTAATCAAGTAATTCCATTTCCAACCGCACTCTAAGTTTTCAAGCTGTTGATATTTCATTGCGAAGCCATTCCGTTAACGTTATAGGTGACAGCGTAACCCTATGTTAATAAAGTTACAATCCCCATTGTAATCGAAAAGAGACCAAGATCATTAGATAAATTATCTATATATACTGATTGGCTTTTTCTATATAATTCACATCTACTTAGCGGACATAAAACGATATTAATGAACCAAGAAAGCTGGCACGCCGTTACCCCTCAGTATTCTCAATACGACTCTCAGATTCAACGCTTCGATACTTTAGAGTTGGTTGATTTTTTCGACATCCAAGCTCGACTCAAGCATACACTAGCAACCTTTTGTCGTTTAGATGGCCTAAGCCGCTTGCTGATTGTCAATTCGCTCGATAACTCTTTTTATCGTCAATTAATAAAAGACGGTATCAATCGCATTGACCGTAATAAGCCAGTATTCTCGACTGAGTCTTTAAACATAGCCACTTTATTTGGCTCCTACACATGCAACGATAAAGGTGACATCGTCACTTCTAGTGCTGGTCTGTTAGATAAAGCGAATAATGGCTACTTAGTGATTCCGGTAAGTTTGGTGCTTGCCAACCCAGCTAGCTGGCAGATGTTGAAATCCGTTCTTCTTGGGCAAGGGGTTAGTCCAATCAATGCGAACCCACATAAAATTGCGGCAGAACAGCCAGTAAACCACTACCAAATAAAAATTGTCATTGTCGGCGACCGGCATCAAATCGCAGACTTTGAGTACATTGAACCAGAAGCTTATACTGGTCTTGCCTTGTTTACTGAAGTTGAAAACGAGTTTGCTTTAACACCTCAGAGCGTAGAAGCTTACTTTGGCTTTATCGCTTGGTTGGTTAAAACGTATCAATTACCTCCCCTGTCTTTCGGTGCGCTTCATCGGTTGATGATTGCCGGTGCTCGCTATACAGAAGACCAACACTACATGCCTATTGAGGTGCTGTGGTACCTTTGTTTATTTCAAGAAGCCAAACTTGCCTCAAATGGTAAAGTACTGTCAGAGCAAGATCTTGATACCGCTCTAGACAGCAAGTATTTCCGAGAAGCTTATCTACCTGAACGAGCATTGGCTGACATCACTGATGGGCAAGTCTTGATTGAAACCAAAGGTGAAAGTATCGGTCAGGTAAATGGGTTAACCGTGATTGATATACCAGGTCACCCTATGTCATATGGTGAACCCGCGCGTATTTCATGTGTTATTCACTTCGGTGATGGGGATATTTCTGATGTAGAGCGAAAAGCGGAGCTTGGTGGTAACTTACACGCCAAAGGCATGATGATAATGCAAGCGTTCGTCAGTAGTGCACTTAGACTTGACGAGCCGCTACCCTACTCTGCATCTGTTGTTTTTGAACAATCTTACAGTGAAGTCGATGGTGATAGCGCGACGCTTGCCGAACTATGCTCGTTTGTCAGTGCTTTGTCGGAATACCCTATCAATCAACAAATTGCAGTGACTGGCGCTGTTGATCAGTTTGGGCGAGTACAAGCTGTTGGTGGCCTCAATGAAAAAATTGAAGGCTTTTACCATGTTTGTAAACACCAAGGCTTAACGGGTGAGCAAGGTGTCATTTTGCCGAAATCAAACTTAAAGCATTTGGCGCTCAACAAAGATGTCGTTGAGAGCATTAAAAACAATCAATTTCATATCTGGTCAGTATCAACCGTTGATGAAGCCGTTCCTATCTTAATGGGTAAGCCGTTTCGTGGTGATGATGACGAAAGCGTAATCAGCAAGATTGCACAACGTATTGAAAACTTTGAAAGACATGAACATCCGCAAGGAATTGTGGAGCGCATCAAAAACTGGTTCGTTTGAGTAAAAAATGGCCACAAAACGACTGATCGGAGTTGTTTAGCGTACACCTGTTCACTAACATGCTGCTATCAAAATCTGGAGTAATTGATAATGCAAAACAAACGTGATTCTTATAACCGTGATGATCTTCTAGCCTCAAGTCGAGGAGAACTGTTTGGTCCTGGTTACCCACAACTACCAGCACCAAATATGTTGATGATGGATCGCATCTCTAAGATGTCAGAAACAGAAGGTGATTTCGGTAAAGGTCTTATCCTCGCAGAGTTAGACATTACTCCTGATCTATGGTTCTTTGATTGCCACTTCCCTGGTGATCCGGTAATGCCAGGTTGTCTAGGCTTAGATGCCATGTGGCAATTGGTTGGCTTTTTCTTAGGCTGGGTTGGCGGTAAAGGTCGAGGCCGAGCTCTGGGTGTTGGTGAAGTGAAATTTACCGGTCAGATTCTGCCAACGGCGAAAAAAGTAACCTATGAAATCCATATGAAGCGTGTTGTTAATCGTAAATTGGTTATGGGTCTTGCTGATGGACGTGTACTGGTTGACGGTAAAGAGATTTATGTTGCTAAGGACCTGAAAGTTGGCCTTTTCCAAGATACGTCAGCGTTTTAACTTTAACTGTTTCTATAGCAAAGCGACTCACTAGAGTCGTTTTTTTGTTCACAATACATTTAGTTATAGTGCATTATGTGGTTATTTAAAAGCCCCTTACGGGGCTAAGTTCCTATATCGTATGTGGATTGAGTGTTATTTGTAGAGACCAGAGTGTTTATCTTCTCTGGCATCGCGCCAACCACCAAGCCAATTGGATCGAACATCCATCTGTTGGTACGGACATGCCTCCATCGAGCGGCCATTTAGACCTGCTTTGTAACCTTGAGATTGAGCTCTTTCCAAGCGGTCACGCTTTTGTCTCTTCATAGTGTCGTCCTCATACATAAAATGTTTCTTAACGTACTACTTAAAACACCTCACTCCATTCATCGCTTACACAATGACGTAACGAGTAGATGTGAAGCTTTTATGACTTCACCTTTAAGATTCGATCAAAAAAGAGCCAAATTCAAGCAAAAAAAAAGCACAGATCCAAAAATGTGAACCTGTGCTCTTGTTTACAATTTAATCTATTTTCTACGCAACCCAAGTAAGCCAAGTAGAGTTAGTGCTAATAGTCCTAATGTACCACCTTGTCGCTCTATTGTGCTCTGTTCGACTGGACGTTTAGAGATGCTGGTAGCACCTTGAATAGGAACAAGTTCCACAGCGACTAATGATGCTCCAGCACGACAAGCGGCGTTAAACGCTTCACTGTCCCATCCACCAGCGCAGTAATATGCCGTTGCTGCTATGACGCCTGCATCGTTAATGTCTGCTGCTTCAATAATCCTAAATTCATTGTTATCCGTTGTCGCATTTGAACCATAGGTAAGATCATCGAGGTACCATGCTTTACCTTGCAAAGGTGCTTTAGCATTTGCTGTCAACGGCGCAATAAACGCGCGTTTTCCTCTCGGATTTCCGTTGGTTTCACTATGGCGATCATAATCAATGGTACCGACAACTTCATCGTGGTTATTGATCGAACCTGCCTTCCCATTTGCACCAGAAAAGAAAATTCCGCCACTAAAGGCTTTGTATGAAGGTGAGTCAATGTTATCGACATAGAACAAAGTGTTGGAATAAGAGCCATTCAATGGCCGATTAAGTTTTGCAGTACCAATCGCAATCTTATTGTTATTGACTGCTTGCAAGGTTTGGTTGGCATACTCTGACCTATCGTATGGGAAACCAGAAACAGGGGTTGAGGACCAAGTGACAGCATCGTTAGACTTGAATACGGTTGCTCGGAAATACACATCACTATCTGAATTGTAGCCGACAGCGTAAAAATCCGAACCAATTTTTACGATATCACGTGCGCTCCCATGAGCCCGACGATCTCCATTTGTTTTATTGTTGCCAAACCAAGAGATTGGCTCCTGTAAATCATTATTTTTCCATACCGCGGCATATGAGTTATTACTCGCAGAATCATAACTCTTAGTAACACTGCCTACAGTGTAATAATCTGTGCCATCTTTTAATGTCTTCCAGGAGTGGGATTGGTCATGAGTGACATGTGTGAGGCCAACGTCATCCAAGCTGAGATCAATAGTTGAGGTGCCATTTACACTGGTGAAAGCTCTATTTCGGTACGTAGCGCCGTCCCTTCTATTACCAGTTGGAAAAGCACTATTGATACTATTCACTACTGTGTTTTCAGCGAACAGCTCACTGCCGCCATCAAGATATGCGATAGAGCCGGCATAGTTACCATCAATCTCATTTTTATAACCTTTTGTATACTGAAAATCAGCCCAAAGATCACACTGGGTGGTTTGATAGCCTAAAAAGTTACGGCAGTAACTTCTAAAACCGTCATAGCCATCATCCAAGTAGCTCCAACCAAAAGGTAAAAAGAATGGCGCTTCATCGCGGTATTGAAAGCCTTCCCGGTATCGCTTAACTTCGACCGCCAATTCGGAGGTTGATGCGTCGCAAGACGCAGACCAACAACTCGTAGCTTCATCGCTAACTGCAACCCCATAGGTTTGCAAACTAGAGCTGGTTCCCTCTGGAGCACTCATATAAACGTTATAAAGCGCCGCATTGGCGCCAAAAGAGGCCGCAACTGTCGCGGCCAACGTGGTGATTTTTAAACTATTACGACTCATTAAATTTAACTTTCCTGTTGCATTGCTTCGAGCTCTTCCCAGCGCTCGAAGGCAATTTCAAGCTCCTGCTCTAGAGCAGCAAGCTTTTCTAATACGGCTTGTGTCTGATCGACGGGCTTTGAGAAAAACTCAGCGCTGTTAACTTGCTCTTGAACAGATTCAATGTCAGCTTCGAGCTGTTCAAGTTTGGCCGGAAGAACTTCCAATTCTCGCTGCAGTTTATAAGATAACTTCTTAGGCTTGTTGTTCACTACACTCGTTTTGGGAGTTTCCTCAACCTGTTGGACGGTTTTCGTTGTTTTTTCACTCACTCGCACTTTATAAGACTGCGCACGCTGTTGCTGAGCATCATGATAACCGCCAACGAACTCTTCGATGACACCTTCACCCTCGAAAATCCAGCTTGTCGTTACCGTGTTATCAACAAACTGGCGATCATGGCTTACTAATAAAAGCGTACCCTGATAGTTGGCAAGCAAATCTTCTAAAAGTTCCAATGTTTCGATATCTAGATCGTTGGTCGGCTCATCAAGAACCAGCAAGTTATTCGGTTTAAGGAAAATACGGGCGAGTAGTAAGCGGTTCTTCTCACCGCCTGACAGCGCTTTTACTGGTGTACGTGCGCGTTTAGGAGCGAAGAGGAAATCTTGCAAGTAACTTAATGCATGGCGTTGACGACCGCCCACCATCACTTCTTGTTTCCCATCGGCTAAGTTATCAATCACCGTCTTCTCAGGGTCGAGAATTTCACGATATTGATCGAAATACGCCACTTCAAGCTTAGTCCCACAATGTAAGGTACCCGATTGTGGCTCAAGCGTGTTCAATAGAAGTTTAAGCAGTGTACTTTTACCGCAACCATTTGGCCCGATTAGCGCAATACGATCGCCACGCATGATATTGAAAGAAAAGTCTTTAACAATCGATTTATTTTCAATCGAGTAACTCATATTCTTAGCTTCGAATACGATCTTTCCTGAGCGAGAAGCGTCATCAATCTGAATGTTCGCTTTGCCCTGCACTTCACGACGGTCTAGACGTTCGTCACGCAGTTTTTTCAAGGCTCTAACACGTCCTTCATTACGCGTTCTACGTGCTTTGATACCTTGACGAATCCAGACCTCTTCTTGCGCTAATTTTTTATCAAACTCGGCATTTTGCATCTCTTCGACACGGAGCATCTCTTCTTTTTCGATCAAGTAATTCTCGTAATTACCAGGGAACGAGGCCAACTTACCACGATCAAGATCGACGATACGCGTTGCCATTGACTTAATAAAAGCGCGATCGTGAGAGATAAAGATGATCGAACCGCGAAAATCCTTTAGGAAATTTTCCAACCATTCGATGGTGGTCACATCAAGGTGGTTAGTCGGTTCATCGAGCAATAGCACATCAGGGTCACACACTAGAGCGCGCGCTAATGCCGCCTTACGCTGCCAACCGCCCGATAAATCAGTCAGCTTGACATGCCCATCTAGCTTCAGTGCAGCCAAAACATTCTTAATTCGGTCTTCGTAACGCCATGCACCAGAATGCTCAAGTTGCTCTTGGATACGTGAAAGCTTATTAATATTTTGCTCTGATGGATCGACCGCGATGAGATCGAGAAGATCTTGATAGATCTTAATTTGATTGCCGATTTCCACAACGCCACCAGCAACATAATCAAATACAGTTCCTTCTTGATTACGCGGTGGATCTTGCTCTAAGCGCGATACCACGACATCTTGAGTCACGGTGAGTTTACCATCATCGAGCAGTACTTCGCCCGCGATCACCTTCATTAACGTCGATTTACCGGCACCATTACGGCCAACTAAACAAACGCGTTCGTTCTCTTGTAAGGCGAAGTCCGCGCTATCAAGCAAAGGATGGTCGCCATAGGCTAACAGTCCATTATTAATTGTAAGTAATGCCATTGTTTCCTAACCAAATCTGTAACTGTTGTAAATCAAACGGCCAGTTTAGCTCACTGCCGTGATAATGTAGCACTGGAATAGTGACGCCGTAACGAGAAAATAACTCATCATCAAACGCGATATCAACGATGGTAATAGATTCGTTGATATTAAGCTGTTGAGTAAGAGTCAGTGCCATCTCACATAGATGGCAGCCCTCTGTACTGAATAATGTAATCACGGCTCACCTATTAGTATTTGTGCGCAAGAACCCAACAATTGTGGATATGCTTATTACGTGCAAAGTCCAGTGGTAACGTTTGGTGCGAGATATTATTGGCAACCAAACCAATTTCTTCTAACGCTGCCTGATCCATTTTGAAATGACGTTTATTATTTGAGAACACGATAGTACCGTCCGCTCTCAACAAGCGCTTAAGATTTCTCATCAATTGGATGTGATCGCGTTGCACGTCAAAGCTTTGTTCCATACGTTTAGAGTTAGAAAACGTTGGTGGGTCAATAAAGATCAGATCAAATTGCGCCGTCGATGTCTCAAGCCACTGCAAACAATCCGCTTGCTCGAAACGATGCTGACGACCAACTTGGCCATTAAGCTTCATGTTCTCTTTGGCCCAATCGAGATAAGTGTTAGACATATCAACCGTCGTTGTTGATTTTGCCCCACCACAAGCCGCATGCACGGTTGCAGAACCTGTATAGGCGAATAGGTTAAGGAAATCTTTACCTTGCGCCATTTCACCTAACTTGCGTCGAGTGAGCTTGTGATCAAGAAATAAGCCTGTATCGAGATAATCGTGCAGATTAACAATTAGTTGAACACCGTACTCATTGACGGTTAGCGTTTCAGACTCTTGTGATAGCTTTTGATATTGAGAGCGGCCTTTCTGTTTCTCTCGAATTTTGAGTACCACTTTATTAGCATCAATGCCCGTCACTTGAATCGCTGCACGAATAATATCAGTAAGGCGACGTTTGGCTTTCTCTTCTGGAATATCTTTTGGTGCAGCGTACTCTTGAATCACTAAGTTATCGAGGTAGATATCAATGGCAACGTTATACTCTGGCAAGTCAGCATCGTAAATACGGTAGCAATCCAGTTGTTCTTTACGTGCCCATTTCCCTATCTTAGCGATATTCTTTTTTAAACGATTGGAAAAGTCAGGAGCAATCAAAGATTCAGTGACATTGTCACTTGTTACTTGCGGAGAACGCTCACTGATTGAATAGTTCTTTTGGTGACAAGGTAACGCGCCGTTGTTGAGCTTGAACTGTTTATCTGCACGCATTCGCAAACAGCTAAGTAATTCATCAGAACTTGAGAAAATAGACGCTTGACAACCACCAAATTCAGCCTTGAGCTGGGCGCCGAAAGCGGTATAAAGCGCGATTAAACCTGGATGAGTCCCCAAACGCTCACCATAAGGCGGGTTAGAAACAATAACACCAGCTTCAAAGCCTTTTGGACGTTTTAGTTTTGCCGCATCCGCCAATTCAAACTCAATCAATGAGTCCACACCCGCACGGCGAGCATTGTCACGTGCAGTTTTGAGTACCCGTTCGTCGTTATCAAAACCGAAAAATTTAGCGTCAACTTTTTTGACGCCGCGTTTTGCCTGTACTGATGCTTCGGATTTAATCTCAGCCCACAACTCAGGTTCAAAATCTTCCAGTACTTCAAAACCCCATTTCGGACGATTAACACCAGGAGCCATATTCGCCGCCATCATAGCCGCTTCAATCAATAAAGTACCTGAGCCACACATGGGATCGAGGAATGACTTTTCATGCGTCCAACCGCTGCGAAGAATAATTGCCGCCGCGAGTGTTTCTCTTAAAGGTGCGCGCCCCGACTCAGGCCGATACCCACGTTGATGAAGGCCACCTCCAACCATATCAACCCCAAGAATCGCTTTATCTCTGTGTAAACGAACGTGAATACGAAGATCAGGCTGATCTTTGCTGATCGACGGTCTAGGTAGGTTTTTCTTTTCGAAACTATCGACTATCGCATCCTTTACTTTCATGGCGCCGTATTGGCTATTACGGATTTCTTGGTTAGTACCGTTGAAATCAACAACCAACTTGTTTCGGCTGTGGAACTGATTCACCCAGTTAACAGCCGATGCGGCCAAATAAAGATCCATATCATTGTTACAAGTGAATTCTGATAGCACGCGTACGAACCTTGAAGCCAAGCGGCTCCACAAGCAGACTCGATAAATCTGTTCATTTGTCGCTTTAAAGCGAACCCCTGCTTGCACAGGTTTGGCGTTGCTAATTCCAAGCTTGGTCAGCTCGTCTACCAATAGATTTTCAAGGCCATTGGCGGTAACGGCAAGATATTGATGCATAGTGATGTTTGATTCTTTAAAAAATGACCCCGCATTATACCTGACTCGCTTAGTTACTGTTAGCTCAATCCCTTAATTCACCCTTTTTCTCTCTTCAATCGTTCAATTAATCATCAACGCCTCGTGTCGTATTTTAACGTCATGACAATGGAGTAACTAAAACCAATTCTGATATTTAATAAGCAATTAAAGCGAAGTGAATACTTATTCTTCATAAAATTGGTCTATACCAGTCATTAATTTTTACGTAATAAAGCAACAGAAAATCGTCAAATGAGGAATTATTGGGTGGTTACGTGAAATTTAAAGGACAGATATGAGGATAAAGACATTGCTTTGTCGGTGGAATTTTGAACTGATCTCACAATAGAGACACACGCTGATGGCGATGATTCGAGCAGCTCGTCTTATTTAGGACGTAAATGATAGACAAAAAAAGCCAGCTTTTTAACAAGCTGGCGGAAAATGAAACAAAGGAACGATAATTGGGCTTACGCCTATCCAACCATAGAGATAGATTGAACATGGAAATGGTGATTACATAATTGAATACGGTCGTGCATAACTTTAATGGCTTGGCCAAACTCTAGGCACTTAGCACTATTGAGCCAAAACGCTTCTAAATTGACAGAGGCACATAAGCTGGCGCTTTCGCCCACTTCAAGCACTATGAAGTAGCCATCACTATAAGAGTTGTTGAGGCGAATTAGGTCCCCTTCCTCAGGCTTTAACTGACCATCGGAGAGTGAATCAAAGAACCAGCTTTTGGGCTGAACGGGTTTATGAAAGCGTTTTGCAGCTACACAATAGAGCGTCAGTTCTGCTTGTTTTGGCTCACTGAGACCCAGTAATGCGATTTGCTCTTTGTATGTCATGTAAGCAGAGGCATCATCAACTGAAAATTCATTGATACCAATCGCGCACTCAACAATCAACTTACGAGCAAGATTGGTTCTAAATACCATGTTATCCCCCAGGTCAAGCATCAAGTGCTGCTCTGAGTCATCATAGTACCAGGTCCATTTGTCACTGGGTTTAAGCATCGTTCCATCTCTTTATTTGTAATGAATGTCGGTAAAACGCTTAATTACCTCGCCAATCAATACTCAGATTTTATGCGCTAATAGACGAAAAAAAAGAGGAAATGAAAGCTCATCTCCTCTTATCTAGTGCTTAAAATTGCTGTATGCGCCTCAAGTGACAATGTCACTTAAGTGATTAATACTACTAAGCTATTAAATGTTTTTAACAATATCTCGTACCAATCCAGGGCCTTTATAAATAAAGCCAGAGTAGACCTGAACCAGATTTGCACCAGCCATCATCTTCTCTTTTGCCGCAACATATGAATCAACACCACCAACACCAATGATCGGGACTTGGTTATTAAGCTCTTGATGTAAACGACGAACCACTTCGGTACTACGTAATTGCACAGGTCGACCACTTAGGCCCCCTGCTTCGTTCGCATGTTTCATACCTTCAACAATTGAACGGTCTAGTGTTGTATTGGTCGCGATCACGCCATCAATCTGGTTTTTGATCAGTGACTGGCAAATTTGGCTGATCTCATCATCACTAAGATCCGGTGCGATCTTTAGAGCAAGAGGCACATATTTATTATGCAGCTTCGCTAACTCGGCTTGTTTGGCTTTTAACTCAACAAGAAGTTCATCCAATGCTTCACCATATTGTAATGAACGTAATCCTGGTGTATTCGGTGATGAGATATTCACTGCGATGTAATCAGCGTACTGATAGACTTTATCCATACAGATCAAATAGTCTTCTGCACCCTTTTCGATTGGTGTGTCTTTATTTTTACCAATGTTGATACCAAGAACACAGCTGTATTTGGCTTTCTTGACATTTTCAATCAGGTTATCGACACCTAAGTTATTAAAACCCATCCGATTGATGATGCCTTCTGCCTCAACAAGACGGAATAAACGTGGTTTGTCATTGCCTGATTGAGGTCGCGGCGTGACCGTTCCTACTTCAACAAAGCCAAAGCCCATCGCATCAAAAGCTTCTATGCATTCACCATTTTTATCAAGCCCTGCAGCAAGTCCAACCGGATTACGGAACGTTAGCCCCATGCATTCGACTGGGCGATGTGGTAGCTGTTGACGATAAAGAAGATCGAGTGGTGTACCCGTAAGGCGTTTGAAGTTTTGAATTGCAAGATCATGTGCCTTTTCGGCATCAAGTTGGAAAAAGCCAGTTCTGGCTAGACGGTAAAGCATTGTGCCTCCGAAAGAAAAAAGCCCCGTGTAAACGGGGCTGTATTATTCAATGTTTTACCGAAAAATTCAACGAATTAAAGCAATCGTTTACTCATTGGCTGAACAATTTAAGTTAAGCAGCATGAGTTCACGCAGTGCAACAGAGAACTTAGCGAATTCGTGTACTGAACCGACTTTGAATTCGTTGAGGATATTTTCCCAACGGTGCAACGACATTTCGTTGGCCACAATCCAGTCATCTAATGCTTTCATCACATCGAAATCTTCAGGCTCACAAGCACAGTTTAACACCTGACCTGTCAATTGACGTTGTTGCCAATCGAGATCTTCACGGAATGCAGCACGTGCAAGAGCTTGCCAGTTATTATCGACCGCTTGGCCGTTAATCTGTTTCAAGAACCAATGCAACGACAAGCGATCACCAAGGTTGAAGTACAATTTTGCGGTCTTCTCAATTCCTTTTCCTGCCTCTCGAGACACGGTTGATATGTCCAGAGCTGAGTAGAGGCTAGAAAGACGAGCAACGTAATTCGCCAGTTCGGTACTAATTCCCTGTTCGATCCACGCTTGTGCCATATCGTTATGTTCTTCAACTTCCGATGGAACCAGCATCTGATCAAGATGTGTTTTGATAGTATCAACATCAGCTTGATAAAGCTCAATTAGGGCTTTAACTGACTGTTTACCCTTGCGGTTGCGCAATAACCAACGTGACAAACGACGTAGAGTACGACGCACATAAAAGATCATGCTGTATTGTGCTTGAGTTGTAGCCTCATTATCTAGCGCACGGACCTGTTCTAACACTTTACCTAGGCCAAATATTTCACGAGATGCGGCATATGCATTGCAAATATCGATTACGTTTGCCCCAGTCTCTTCTTGCAGACGCGTAACGAAGTTACATCCCATTTCGTTAACCATTTGATTAGCAAGTGCTGTCGCAATGATTTCTGCTCTCAACGGATGGTTGTTCATCTGCTGAGAATAGTTACGGCGTAACTCGGTTGGGAAGTAGTTAGTTAACTGCTCGGCATGGAAATCGTCATTGGCAATGTCTTCATGAACTAACTGCTCTTTCAATACCATTTTAGCGTAAGCCACAAGCACTGACAGCTCAGGACGAGTAAGTGCCATCCCTTGTTTTTCACGTTCTAATAGTGTTTCATCATCAGGAATATACTCTAAGGCACGATCAAGATAGCCCGCTTTCTCCATTGCATGAATAAAGCGAATTTGTTCTTTGACCAGTGACGTACCTTGCTGCTCAGTCACAGAGATTGACTCGGATTGGCAGTAGGCATCATCAAGAACGATTTCGCCCACTTCTTCTTCCATCGACTCAAGGATCTTGTTGCGCTGTTTAACGGTAAGATCACCGTTTGCAACCAAGCCATTTAAAAAGATCTTAATGTTTACTTCATTATCCGAACAGTCTACACCGCCAACATTGTCAACGAAGTCGGTATTAACACGGCCACCATTGAGAGCATATTCAATACGACCGAGCTGAGTCATACCTAAGTTGCCGCCTTCTCCGATCACTTTCGCTTTCAGATCACGACCATCGATACGCAATACATCGTTGGCACGGTCACCTACGTCGGTATGAGTTTCAGTTGACGCTTTAACATAAGTACCAATACCGCCGTTCCAAAGTAGATCAACCTTCATCGAAAGGATCATCTTAATCAGATCATTCGGTGCTACTGATGCTTTCTTAGTACGGAGCATTTTTTGGATTTCTGGCGTCAAGGCAATCGATTTTGCACGACGTGAGAAAATACCACCGCCCTGTGAGATAAGTTTTGGATTGTAATCTTCCCAACTTGAACGAGGCAGATTGAACAAACGGTTACGCTCTTCCCAACCAGACTTTGAATCAGGGTTTGGATCAATGAAGATGTGCATATGGTTAAATGCGGCTTGCAAGCGAATATGCTTAGAAAGCAACATACCATTACCAAATACATCACCCGCCATGTCACCCACGCCAATCGCAGTAAAGTCGGTGGTTTGACAGTTGATGCCCATTTCACGGAAATGACGCTTAACCGATTCCCAGCCACCTTTCGCCGTGATCCCCATGGCCTTATGATCGTAACCGTTAGAGCCACCGGAGGCAAAAGCATCACCTAGCCAGAAGTTATACTCTGCTGAAACAGAGTTAGCTAAATCAGAGAAAGTTGCTGTCCCCTTATCAGCGGCAACGACCAAATACGGATCGTCTTCGTCATGACGCACCACACCGGTTGGGTGTACCACCTCACCTTCAATGATGTTGTCAGATACATCAAGCAGCGCGCGGATAAAACGTTTATAACAACGCTGACCTTCAGCAAAGATTTCATCGCGACCACTGAACGTATGTTGACGCTTACAGACAAAACCACCTTTAGCACCAACCGGAACAATGACGGTGTTTTTTACTTGTTGCGCTTTCACCAAGCCTAAAATCTCGGTGCGGAAATCTTCTTGGCGATCCGACCAACGCAAGCCACCGCGAGCTACTTTTCCACCACGCAAATGAACACCCTCGATGTCGGGTGCGTAAACGAATATTTCAAATGCAGGTACAGGTTGCGGAATATCAGGGATTTCACTTGGCTTCATTTTGAGTGCTAGCCAAGGTTTATGCTGCTTATTGTCGTCGACTTGATAGTAGTTGGTACGTAACGTCGCCGTGATCATTTCCATGTAGCGGCGAATAATTCGATCATCATCCAAGCTTTCAACATGATCTAGCTGCTCTGCCATCTTATTGATCAGATCGGTTTGACCTTTCTGACTACCCTTAGATTTTGGCTCAAAGCGCTTAGCAAATAATTCCACCAGCCCTTTGGCTAATTCTGGATAATGACTAAGGGTGTCTTCAATATATTGTTGACTGAATGGGAAACCGACTTGACGCATGTAACGAGCATAAGCACGAAGAATAGAAATCTCGCGCCCCGTTAATGAAGCACCTAATACTAAGCGGTTAAAGCCATCACTTTCGAGTTCACCCGCCCAAATGGCGGCAAATGCTTGTTGGAAACGATCACGAGCTTCACGAAGATCGACGGTTTTGTCGCTCTTATGCAGCATCGAGAAATCTAAAATCCAATAGACTTGACCATTGGCCTTACGCACTTCATATGGCGATTCACCAATAACGCGCAAACCGAGATTTTCTAGCATTGGCATCACATCGGATAGATGGATAGGCTCGTCACGGTGGTATAGCTTGAGTCTCACTGATTTAGAATCAGCGCCTAATTCTTGTGGACGGTAAAACAACATGCCCAGCTTGTCGTCATCATTGAGCTTCTCTAAACGCTCAATGTCTGCCACTGCTGAACCAGGCAAAACGTCTTCTTTGTAGGAGCGAGGGAAAGCACGCAAATACTCTTTCGAGAGCGGTAGGCCTTTACTTTCACCAAAATTTGCCACGATCGCTTCGGATAGACGATCATCCCAAGTTGAAGATGCTTCCATTAAGTTTTGCTCAATCGTTTTAACGTCAACGTCCATATTGTTATTATCAACACGAACAATGTAATGTGTGCGAGCCAACGGACTCTCAGAAAAGTAAGTGGTGAACTCCACTTCTTGCTGACAGCCAAAATACTGTTTGAGAATGCGCTGGGTGTGGCGTCGAAGCTCGGTGTTATAACGATCTTTCGTTACATAAACCATGCAGCTGAAGAAGCGCCCAAACGGATCTTTACGCACAAAGAGGCGCAATAGATCGCGGTCTTGCATCTGGACAACACCCATTCCCACTTCAAGTAACTCATCTTCTTTCGCTTGTAGAAGTTCGTCACGGGGGTAGTTTTCAAGAATATTGTGCAGTGCTTTGAAAGAGTACGAGCCTTCACGGTAACCGCTCGTGTTAAGAATTCGCTCCACTTTTTCACGAATAAGTGGAATATCCGCCACACTCTGGTTGTACACCGCTGAGGTATATAGGCCAGTAAAGCGATGTTCACCAATAACTTTGCCATTCTCATCGAATTTCTTAATACCGATATAATCCGTGTACGCAGGTCTATGAATTCTTGATGGGCGATTGCCTTTAGTCACAATCAGCAAGAAAGGTTTCTTTACTTCAAGACGCGCTGAGTCGGAAAAGTCGTTAAGATTAACGGTACGCACTCGTTCTCGATTAGCAAATAAGCCTAAGCCTTTATCAGGCGTTGGCCTTAGTTCAGCATCGCCATCAACGGTCACTAAGTCATACTCTTTGTAACCCATAAAGGTAAAGTTATGATCACCTAACCAACGTAGGAACTGGATAGATTCATCATAACGATCACGTTCGATCGCTATTTTGCCCTTTTGAGCTTCGACCACTGAGGTCACTTGCTCAAGTTTTTCGACCATCAATAACCAGTCTTGAACAACCAGTCCTGCGTCATTAAGAATACTTAACAACTCTTGCTTAAGTGATGCCATAGTTTCTTTATCACTAAGGCGATCAACCTCAATGTGGAACAGAGACTGTAGTGCGCCCTCTCCAGCATTGATTGAAACAATCTCTCCCTTTCCAGTGCGATCAATTTGCGTCGGTCCGTGGAGCATTAAGTGTGATGAAAGATCTAAACGACTTAAGGCCATTTTTACTGAGTCGACTAGGAAGGGACAATCGGGCACCACAATCTCAACAATGGTATGAGTAGATTGCCAACCTTGGCGACTTACCGTCGGGTTAAAAACTCGGACAGAGAGTTCATCAGCTTTTTTCTCATTAATATGGTGCCATAAAGAAATAACGGCACCATACAGATCCGATTCATTACGTTCGATAAGATCGTCTTGAGAAATGTTGCTAAAGAGATGTTGAGCAAGTTGGGTGACTAGGGGTTGATGAGCAAGCTCGAGTTTGTCTTGAATAAGCTTGTAAACTTTTTCAAGCAGAACCGGCATCAATGTTTCACGCGCGGTCATAATCACACTCCACAATTAGAATTGTATGTATTTTTGAGGGATGTTGTAAGCATAGTGCTTAACACGGGTAATGCCGCTTCATTGTAAAAGCTTTATTGATAAATAGTTAATTCTTTTGGGAGTAGTAAGAGGTGAAATGTTTGATATTGTGACTAAGGTTCTATTTAAACTTCTATAAAATCAGTTGCTCACAGAAGTTCCAGCTTTATAAACTTATGTTTTTGGTCAGTTGTTAATCTGAAGCGCCCTTTTAAACCAATTTGACTAACAAAAGGCCTGAAACGAGATGCAGGTAATTGCAAGCGTAACCCACTGTCAGTTATGACTAAAATGTTGCTTGCGACACCATTGTAGTGTGACAAGAAAGTTTGATAAGAAATATTGAGAGTAAAATAATAATGGTTCATAAATTGGTTAAAAAAGTAACGTTATTGGCTGAGCCTCAAGATGACTGTATAAATAAACAGTAGCACCGAAAGGTACTACTGTTTTACTGCGCTTGATTAAGATTCGAGTGCTTTATTCACTTTCTCAAATAGATCGTTAGCAAGATTATCCATTGCTCGTAACTCTTCTAACTGCTGCTTGATAAGTAGTTGACGCGTTTCATCATACTTAGCAAACTTAAGTAATGGATCAATTAAACGCGATGCCACTTGTGGGTTGCTGCTGTTAAGTTGACGTAGAATTTCCCCAGCAAACTGATACCCTTCACCACTCTTGGCATGAAAACGGACCGGGTTCATATTCAAAAACGACCCTATTAAGCTACGGGTACGGTTGGGGTTTTTCAGACTGAATGCCTCGTGACTCATGGTTTGCTTTATCACCTCAAGCGCATTTTCAGCTGGGTTAGCACCTTGGAGTGCAAACCATTTATCCATCACCAAGCCATCGTGCTTCCACTGGTTACTGTAGTCAGCCATCAATGACTCACGACAAGCCAGCTGAGCACTATTGGCTGCGCTCATCGCGGCAATAGTGTCTGTCATGTTATTGGCACTGTTATACTGAGTTTTCACTAAATGGTTACCCTGCGCAGTATACGCAAGTAAGCCCAACGCACTATTACGTAGCGATCGTTGACCAATCGATGCGTGGTCAACCGTGTAATCGGCTTGTTTTAAGCTGTGATATAGCGCACTCAATTCATCTTCAAGTTCAGTCGCTAAAATCACTTTGAACGCTTTCAACACTTGAGCAATTGCATCAATATCTACTTGTTTATACCATCCCATCACTTCGTTATGGCTTGGCAAGGCCATCATTTCGGCAATAAATGCTGGCTCCAGCTGATCGGATAATAGTACACCACGGAAGGCATCAACCACTGCTGGCGGCAATGCAACGTCTCGTTGTGCTTGCACGTCTGCTACGCCATCACGAATGTATTTTGCCAACAGCATTTGTCCTGCATCCCAACGAGCAAATTCATTGCGTGCATGAACCATCAAGAAAATGAGCTCTTGGTCGCTGTAGTCATATTCAAGTTTTACTGGGGCCGAAAACTCGCGTAATAATGAAGGGATAGGCTGCTCGGTAACATTGTCAAACACAAAGCTTTGCTTGGCCTCGGTGACACTGAGTACATTATTGATTGGATTTCCGTTACATTGTAACTCAATCACTTCACCGTTATTCGTGTACAACTCAACGTCGAATGGAATATGTAGCGGTTGTTTGTCTGCCTGATCTTGTGTCGGTTCCGTGGATTGTTCAATCGTTAACGTGTAAGTTTTCGCCGCCTGATTGTACTCACTCGACACGCTAACCGTTGGTGTCCCCGATTGGCTGTACCATAAACGGAATTGTGTTAAATCAACACCTGACGCATCTTCCATCGCCGCGACAAAATCTTCGCATGTTGCTGCTGTCCCATCATGGCGCTCAAAGTACAATTTCATGCCTTTTTGGAAACCTTCTTCACCCAATAGAGTGTGCATCATACGAATGACTTCGCTGCCTTTCTCATACACGGTCAAAGTGTAGAAGTTGTTCATCTCTATCACTTTTTCTGGGCGGATCGGATGTGACATCGGGCTTGCGTCCTCAGCAAATTGAGGACCACGAATAATACGTACATTATTAATACGGTTCACCGCACGAGAACCTAGATCAGAAGAAAACTCTTGATCGCGGAATACCGTTAGACCTTCTTTAAGACTTAACTGAAACCAATCTCGACATGTCACACGATTACCTGTCCAGTTATGGAAATACTCATGACCGATAACCGCTTCGATACCCAGGTAGTCGGTATCCGTCGCGGTTTTTTCATTGGCGAGAACAAATTTAGAGTTAAAGATATTGAGCCCTTTGTTTTCCATCGCGCCCATGTTGAAAAAGTCGACCGCAACAATCATGTAGATATCTAAGTCATACTCAAGGCCAAAGCGTTCTTCATCCCATTTCATTGAATTAATGAGTGACGTCATCGCATGTGGCGCGCGGTCCAAATTACCTTTATCAACAAATATTTCGAGATCAACGTTACGCCCAGATTGAGTAACAAATTTGTCGCGTAGGACATCAAAATCGCCAGCCACTAAAGCAAACAAATACGCTGGTTTCGGATGTGGGTCTTGCCATTGAACCCAATGTCGACCACTTTCAAGTTCACCCTGGGCAACACGATTACCATTACTTAGTAAATAAGGGTATTGGCTTTTATCAGCAATCACTTTGGTTGTGAACTTCGCCAATACATCGGGACGATCGAGATAATAAGTAATACGGCGGAAACCTTCTGCTTCACACTGGGTACAGAATGCACCGCCTGATTTGTACAACCCTTCTAATGCGGTATTAGCTTCGGGATCAATGAGAGTCACTATTTTTAGCTCACATTCTTCAGGCAGTTGATTGATTTCTAAACTACCCTCGACTTGTTTAAAAGCACTCCAAGCTTCACCGTTAACATGAATACTTTTTAGCGTTAATGCTTCACCATCAAGCTGGATAGTTGTTGATTCTTTTAGCTGTTTAACGCGGGAAACGGCGCTAACCGTTGTTTGGTTATCGTAAAGATCAAAGGTCAAATCGATATCAGTGATGGTATGCGATGGAGACTGATAGTCTTTGCGGTATTTGGCTTGTGGAGTCTGAGCCATGTCTAAATCCTTCTGACTAATTAGAGATGAATAGCGCACTGCTTGTGCAGTTTGAACTCGCGTCGTAAAGACGTCGAATCATTACGTATTAGCTTACCTGTCTCGATACAAAAAAACGAGGTTCCGCTAAGAAATACCTCGTTTTTTGTCTACAGATGATGTCGAACTCAAACAATTTGTCTAGAATATCGTCACAGTTCACGCTAATTAGTTATGACTTATCGTATACGGTTCAACACCGCATAGAGGGCGCCTTCCTCCATTTCTAACGTCAAGATATCTCGATTAAGGGTGTATTTAGTTTCGTGCTCACCATTTTCGTATAACAACACCAAATGTTCATCTTCGGTATAGTACACACCTCGATGAACAGCCTCATCACCCTCATCATTACTGACTCGAAACATGAAGACAAAATCAGGCTGTAAGATCAAATCGAGCCGATTGACATCATTTGAGTCGATATCATCACCTGCCAATTGAGCACTGGACCACATTCCTGCGAGGGAATTAGATAACGCTTTGGTGAAGGTGACACCATTGAGGTTAAGTAAATTATGATTGGCAGAATATTGATAAACCTGAGGCTCATCACTATTTAGACCGAGAATAATGGTATCGTCATTGGCCGTATACAAACCTTCCCAATGATCGACGGTGTAATCATGCTTTTGTATATCGATTTTAAAACTGTAGTTGGAGTTAAGTGAGAGTTTAATCGCTAAAAACTTTTCTTGCGATTGTTCTGGGTGTGTATTGACCAAATACCAATCACCAAGTAAAAATGGCTGATCAAATTGGGTTAAATCGCTATTGTCGCGCGCCTGTTCTGCAAACACACTACAGTTGAACAAAAGTAAAAATAAGGCCATCAATCTCATAGCGCGCTCCATACTCTTTTTCTTAAGCTTAGGCGCCATGCCAATAATACGCTAAAAAAATTGATCTAAATCACATTAATTATTGGCAAAAAATAAGCGAGCTCATTAAGCCCGCTTGATAACTGGATGATATTACTAGGATTTCACCATATCGACCATGATTGCGACGGATTCATCCAGATAAGCATCTGGGGCTTGATAATCTTTCGGAACATCATCAAGCGTTTTAAATAAAACTTCGCCCATCGCTTTTTGACGCTGATTAATTCGCGCCAAGCGTTGAATATCCGCCTGCTCACTTTCAGCCTTGCGTGCCTTCTCATTCAAAGACAATCCATTGTCGTCTTTCTCTGCTTTGTATTTGGCAATATCTTCAGCAATAAAACCAAATTCGAGATCTTGAACAATACGAGCCTGATGAGCCGCTGTTAATTGTTCAACTTGAACAGGGTTACGTTGTAACACTTGATATTTAGCCGGTTCAATACTATCCCAAGGCAGCGCATTCTCTTCGACACTTTCACCAGTCTCACTCGGTTCAACTGCAGTTGGGAAGGCAATATCGGGTGTCACACCACGATTTTGCGTACTACCACCATCGATACGATAGAACTTTTGGATGGTGTACTGCACGTAGCCGAGTTCTTTATCAAATAAATCATAAATATGATTAAGAGAACGGTGCTGCTGCACTGTCCCCTTCCCGAACGAGTTTTCACCAACAATCAATGCACGACCGTAATCTTGCATTGCCGCAGCAAAGATCTCAGAGGCCGAGGCACTGTAACGGTTAACCAGCACGGTCATTGGCCCGTCGTAACTGATTTCACCATCAGTATCACTATTAACATTGACACGACCGTAGCTATCACGCACTTGAACAACAGGGCCACTGGTAATGAACAAGCCCGAAAGCGCGGTGGCTTCAGTTAAAGCACCACCGCCATTATTACGTAGATCGACAATAATACCGTCAACACCTTGCGCTTTTAGCTCAGTGATAAGTTTGTCTGTATCTTTTGCGAGTCCTACATAGAAGCTTGGAACTTCCAGCACACCGATTTTCTTGCCATCCTTTTCGATAACTTCTGATTTCACCGCTCGATCTTCCAAACGGATCTTATCGCGAACAATAGTGATCACTTCGGTTTTGGCATCTTTACCTTCAGGCAAAATCTGCAAATAAACTTTGGTGCCTTTTGGACCTTTGATTAGCTGTACCACATCATCAAGACGCCAGCCAATCACATCCACAATATCTTCACCATCTTGCCCGACACCAATAATGCGGTCACCTTCAGCCAATTGTTTGCTGCTTGAAGCCGGGCCACCAGCAACAAGTGAACGGATGACAGTGTAATCGTCGGTCATTTGTAGCACCGCTCCAATCCCTTCAAGCGACAAATTCATCTCGGTTTGGAACTGATCAGCACTACGAGGGGACAGGTAACTGGTGTGAGGATCGATTTCTCGCGCAAACGCGTTCATGTAGAGTTGGAAAACATCTTCACTATGAGTTTGGCTAAGACGCTTAAGCGCATTGTTATAACGCTTACCGAGCATCTCTTTTATCTCATCCCACTCTTTACCTGTGAGTTTAAGATTGAGCGCATCGTATTTAACGCGCTTACGCCACAATTCATCTAACTCAGCGGTATCTTTTGGCCAAGCCGCTTTACTTCGATCTAACTCAATGAACTCATCTGTGTCGAAGGTCATCTCTTTGTCGAGAAGGCGAAGTGCATATTGGAAGCGCTCATAACGACGTTTGATCGAAAGATTATAAACATCAAACGCCATCTGATTGTCACCAGATTTCAATTGGTCATCAATCAACGTAGACCATTTATTTAACGTGGCGATGTCTGCTTGAGTAAAAATATTGCGATTATAATCGAGCATTTCGAGATAACGTTCGAAAATGGCTTGAGAGAACTGATCGTTAAGTGAGAAGTGTTTATAGTGGGATCGAGTAAAGCGCGATGTGACACGTTTGCTTGCGGTCTCATGCTGAGCTTCGGAAGAGAGGACGGGTAAGTCCTCTAAGCTGATTTTTGCCTCTAACGCGTTAGCGGTAGACGCTGCTAGCCAGAAGCTAGCAGCAATCAGCGACAATTTTGAACGGCATTTCATGCGTAGGAGTATCTCCTTTAAGCGCGCAAGTGCTCCGCTTTCACAACCATTTGTAGGCCGTTAGGCAGTTGAACACGCACATCTTCCTTATTGATTTCAACGATAGTCGCAGCCATATTTCCTTTGCCCATATTAACGTTTACTTGATTACCGACTGTCATATCGTCAGCAGTCAGAGCGCGAGTCTCTACTGGCTTATTGGCTTTTTGTACTTTATTTTGTTGCGGGCGACGGCCTTGAGGCTTGTTCGCCGCTGGCTTAGCTTTCGCTTTGCCTTCTTCACGAGCTTTTTGTGCTTGCTCTTTACGACGAGCTTGTACTTTCGCTTTGCTCTCAGCTAGTGCTGCTTTTGCATGTTCAACATGCTCTTCGTCAAGCTCGCCTGCTGGATTGCCATCTAAATCTACACGAACTGCACCAGGCTTTACTCCGTGTAGGTAACGCCATGATGATGTGTACTGTCTTAACGCTGCACGAAGTTGAGTTTTGCTAACTTTCGGGTCGTCAGATAGACGCTCCGCAAGATCTTGAAAAATACCAATTTTAAGTGGTTTTGCTTCACCTTCTAAAGTAAAGCACTTAGGGAAACATTCAGCAACGTACGCGATAACTTCTTTGCTGTTTTTTAACTTTTCAGTGTTTTCCATGAGGATTCCTGGTTATTGCGGCTTGTCCGCGAGCATTTAGTACAAATATTTGAGGTATTATAGTGACCTGCAAGCGAAAAACCACACTCAATAATCATTTTATGCCTTGATAGCGTGTGAATTAAGCAGCTTTTCTACTTCACCCATCAAAAATACCAGCCCTTGTTGATCAATTTCATTAAATCGACCTACATTTGGACTATCAATATCGAGTACGCCTACCACTTGGCCATTAATAGAGAACGGAATCACGATCTCGGCGTTGCTTTCCGCGTCACACGCAATGTGTCCATCGAACTGATGTACATCTTCAACTCTTTGTACGGTATTGGTCGCCGCAGCGGTACCACAAACACCGCGACCAAGTGGAATTCTCACACACGCGGGTTTGCCTTGAAACGGTCCTAAAACTAGTTCATCCCCTTGCATTAGGTAAAAACCTACCCAATTGAGTTGTTCAAGCTCCATATTCAATACAGAACTTATATTGGCTAAATTCGCAATAAGATCCTGTTCAGACTCAATTAACGCGATGACTTGCTTAGTTAAGCGTTGATAATGTTCTATTTTCATACTACTTCCATTTGAAACTGGAGACTTCTATCATGAATCTACGTACAATACGCACAAAGAATAAATAGTAAGCATTCTCATTATAATGACTGACAATCCCAACACTATTAGCCGTTCTTGGTTGATAACTCAAGTAAAAAAGCATAAACCTAAGCTGATCTTTGCCAATATTATCGCATTGATTGCGACCTTGATCAGCGTGCCAATCCCACTATTAATGCCTTTGATGGTTGATGAGGTACTGCTCAATCAACCGGGGCAAGGGCTTGCAGCAATGAACCGCCTTTTGCCTGACTCCATGCAAACGCCGACTGGTTATATTTTCTTAACGTTGATGTTGGTTGTCTTAATGCGCAGTGTAAGCCAAGCACTCAACATTTTGCAAAGTCGTCAATTTACTCTTGTCTCCAAAACCATCACTTATCAGATGCGTAGTCAAATGATTGATAAGTTGGGACGAATCAGTATCCGTCAGTATGAAACGCGCGGCAGTGGTGGCGTGAACGCCCATCTGGTCACTGATATTGAAACGATCGACCAGTTTATTGGCTCGACGTTAAGTAAATTCTTAATAAGTTTGCTCACCGTTTTGGGCACAGCTGGCGTACTATTATGGCTTGACTGGCGCTTGGGTTTATTTATTTTATTGGTTAACCCCATCGTTATTTACTTTTCTCGCAAACTTGGTAGCAAAGTAAAACACCTTAAAAAGCGTGAAAATCAATCTTTTGAACAGTTCCAGAATCGTTTGGTTGAAACCTTAGATGGCATCTATCAGCTTCGCGCAGCCAACCGTGAACGAGAATTTCTTCATCAACTAAAGCAGCAAGCCAATCAAATACGAATTGATGCAGATAAATACGCCTGGCAATCAGAAGCGGCGGGACGCGTCTCTTTCTTGCTGTTTTTACTCGGCTTTGAACTGTTTCGCGCAGTCGCAATGTTAATGGTGCTGTTTAGCGACCTCACTATCGGTCAAATATTCGCTGTCTTCGGTTATTTATGGTTTATGCTCTCTCCGGTTCAAGAGTTACTTGGGGTTCAATTCTCTTGGTATAGCGCTAAAGCCGCTTTAAAACGGATCAATGCCCTACTTGACTTAGAAGAGGAAGCTCGCCCTGTCAGTAAGGTTAATCCGTTTAATGATGATCGCGAAGTCGAAGTCGTGGTTGATAAGGTCAATTTCTCGTACAACGCCGAAGCGCACATACTAGATGATCTCTCTCTGACAATCCCAGCCGGTAAAAAAGTGGCTCTGGTTGGTGCTAGTGGCGGAGGAAAATCAACTTTGATTCAACTGCTTATTGGTGTGTATCAAGCGGATTCCGGTACTATCTGCTTTAATGGAGAGAACTGCGAAGATATCAGTTTTGAGATTATTCGTGAACAAATAGCTGTGGTATTACAACAGCCTATACTCTTTAATGATACTTTAAGGCATAATCTGACCTTGGGCGCTGAATTTGATGACTTACAATTGTGGCGTGCACTCGAAATAGCCCAAATGCAAGACGTCATCAAACAACTCAGCGACGGCTTAGAGACACAAATTGGCCGCAGTGGTATTCGTTTATCTGGTGGACAGCGACAACGTTTAGCGATTGCTCGAATGGTCTTGAGTAACCCAAAATTTGTTATTCTTGACGAAGCAACTTCCGCACTGGATACCGCAACAGAAGCGGCATTACACAAAGCGTTGACAGACTTCTTACAAGGACGAACCACGTTAATAGTCGCCCATCGACTGTCAGCGGTAAAACAAGCCGATCTGATTTATGTACTTGAAGATGGTCAAGTTACACAAACAGGTACGCATGGAGAGTTGGTTGAACAACAAGGCTTATATCAAACCTTATATGGCAGTGTGCAATCAAACCATTAGTCATATTTTTTCAACAAATAATGGAGAGTTGCAATGAGCAACTCTTCCACTTCACACGCCCATCCATCGAGGCTCACATCGGTGCGTCTTTGTCACGGTTGCGAGCTTCCGGTTGATTTAGTCTCCGTAGAGCGCGGAAAAAGTGCTTTCTGTCCTCGATGTAATACCTTGCTCTATCGAGGTGGAACACCTTCGCTCTCGGGTAATTTGGCATTGGCGATTACCTGTTTAGTACTATTTATCCCTTCACACTTTTTTGACTTTATCAGTATTCGTCTTTTTGGCCTGATGATACCAGCCACCCTTCCATCCGGGATATTTACTCTGATCGATGAAGGGTTTGCACTCTTAGCCATGTTGATTTTTTTCTGCAGTTCCATTGCGCCATTGCTGCTTTGCAGTGCGATTGTCGCCGCTCACGTTGCACTAAGCACCCATTCATTTCGAATCCTAAAATTATCACTGTTGCTAATACAGCGATTAAAACCTTGGGTTATGATCGATGTCTTTTTAATTAGCATTGCAATCTCGTGTTTTAAACTGCAAGACTATTCTGACATTTTTGTTGGCCCCGGATTGATTGGTCTCGTTCTACTGCAACTGACAACGGTACTGCTGCTGACGCGTGTCAATGTTAGACGTTATTGGGAAGTTTTCGAGCCAGAGGACACTTATCCAATCAATGTTAAAACGCTACACTGTCACCATTGTCATTTATCACAACCTGATGGTGAGCACTGCTTGCGTTGCCACAACCCAATTCATCATAGAAAGCCACATTCAATGCAAAAAACTTGGGCTTATTTGATTGCCGCCAGCATTGCTATTTTTCCAGCTAATTTGATCCCCATATCCATTCTGCTGACTAATGGTAAACGACTAGAAGACACGATTTTTTCAGGCGTGGCATCGCTAGTCAACAACGACATGACGGGGATCGCGACTATCATTTTTGTCGCCAGTATCGTCGTGCCTGTCGCGAAAATCGTAGGGTTGTCTTACCTGCTCCTCGCAATTCAATTCAAGCGTAAGATTTATCATAAACACCGTATGCTCATTTACTTTGTAGTCAAATGGATTGGTCGCTGGTCGATGATGGATCTTTTTGTTATTTCAATCATGATGACCTTAGTCGATCGCGGTCAAATACTCGACTTTACGCCCGGCTATGGTGCTGTCGCATTTGGTTTTGTCGTGGTATTAACGATGCTTGCCGCCGAAAGCATGGACCCGAGACTAATTTGGGATAACTACCCTGATACAATTAAAAAGAAAGAGCCTATAAATGAGTAACCCCTCTCCAACACAAAACTCATATTCACCTAAAGTGAAACGCAATAAAGGTGTCTCGCCACTGTGGCTGCTGCCAATATTAACAATGGTGCTCGCTGGTTGGTTGGTCTTTAGCGCAATCCAAGATGCTGGGCAACGGATACAGATTTATTTCTCCGATGCACAAGGTTTGATTGCTGGACGCACCACCATTCGCTACCAAGGGCTTGAAGTCGGTATGGTTAAAGATATAAACCTAGCCGAAGATCTACAAAGTATTTATGTTGATGCTGATATTTACCCTGAAGCGACCAAGTTGCTGACCAAAGGCGCACGTTTCTGGATGGTTAAACCCACTGCCAGTCTTTCGGGTATCTCTGGATTAGATGCATTGGTGACAGGTAACTATATTGCGATTTCTCCGGCAACTGCATCGTCTGAACCAGAAACACAGTTCACGGCACTCGAACGCGCGCCTTCTGATCTGCTCAACAAAGAAGGCCTTAGTATTTCGCTTAAGTCACGCGATCTAGGTGGCATTTCCGTCGGCTCACAAATTGTCTATCGTAAAATCCCGGTAGGTGAAGTCTACAGCTATCAACTCGATGCTGATGACAAAAGCGTCATTATTAATGCGAGCATTGACGAGGAGTACCGCCACATCATCACAGGTGATAGCCGTTTTTGGAATGTGAGTGGTATTGGTGCCAATATCGGTTTTGCTGGCGTTGATGTGCGTTTAGAGAGCCTGAGTGCTTTGATTGGCGGTTCAATTGCGGTCGACTCCCCTGACGGTGGTGAGCCAGTAGCCGAAAATACCCAATTCAAACTCTACCCCGACATCCAAACCGCGGGACGAGGAATCGCGATAAAAATAACCTTACCGGACGACAATAAAGTCAGCGCCGCCGGGGCACCTATTGTTTATCGCGGTATAGAAATCGGCCAAATTACCGATCTCGAACTTAGCCAAGGGCGTGAACGTATCCTTGCCTCCGCTGCGATTCAACCCGCTTTCAGTGACATGCTAACCACAGGCAGTCAGTTTATCTTGCAAGAGGCTAAAGTCTCTCTGTCTGGTATTGAGAACCTAAGTAATCTTTTCAAAGGCAATTACCTGACCATTGCTCCCGGTGATGGCGAACGCTCGCGCCACTTCACCGCGGTCAAACAAGATGAGTATAAACGTGAACAAGCACAAACCGTCGCACTACGTTTAACCGCAGATAACTCTTACGGTCTCGAGAAAGGGGCGAGTATTTTATATCGTGGTATTAGTGTGGGATCGATAACTGCGGTTGCACTTGTCAAAGATAGCGTACAATTTGATGCGCTGGTTGATAGTGATTATGCCCATTTAATTAAGTCGCTTAACCGTTTCTATGTAACGGGAAGTGCCAGTGCAGACTTGACAGAGTCGGGGCTCAACATCAATGTCCCACCCGCGAAGCAGTTATTAACTGGATCGATCAGCTTTGTCAGTGAAGGTCAAAGTAAACCGCGTGTCACCTATCAACTTTACCCAAGTAAGTCGCTCGCTGAACTGGCCAAATACAATATGTCGGGGTCGACCAAACTTACCCTGTTTTCCTCAGATCTCCCGCCGATAAGTAAAGGCAGTCCTTTGTTATATCGCAACTTACAAGTTGGAAGTATTGCGGACTTCTACCTCGTTGATGGCGGTGTCATTATCATGGCGAGCATTGAAAATCAGTATAGTCATCTTGTAACTAAACAGACGGTATTTTGGAATCGTTCCGGTGTAGAGATTGATGCCAGTCTTGCCGGTGTGAATATTAAGGCCGCCCCACTGGCTTCTTTAATTAAAGGCGGAGTCGCGTTTGATTCGTTACCAGGTGTCGACAACAAGCAAAATGAAAAGTGGTTACTGTACAAAGACTTTAAAACCGCACGCAAATTTGGCCAGCTGATCACCCTCTACTTTGATGGAGAGAACTCGCTCTCCGAAGGCGCAGACATTCTTTATAACGGTGTCAAAGTAGGCGAAGTCACACTGGTTATCCCTGACTTTAAGCGCAGTCGTATTGAGGTTAAAGCGCGTATACTGCCAGAATATACACAGCAGATTGCGGTAGAGGGGTCTTTCTTCTGGCTTCCTCAAGCCGAAGTAGGCTTAAGCGGCGTTAAGAATGTACGACATTTGCTTTCTCAAGCAATCAACGTGATCCCAGGTCATGGCCAAGCGCGTCAAAGCTTCGTCTTAAATGAGGGCCCAAAGGTTGCCCACGGTGTTCAATTCACGTTGCAAAGTGAATCGCGCGGCTCTATTACACAAAATACCCCAGTGTTATATCGCGAAATGGAAGTCGGACAAGTCACTCATGTTGAGCTTGGTGCATTTGCTGATCGTATCGTTTCAACCATAATGATTAAGCCAGAATACGCCTATTTAGTTCGACGTAATACGGTGTTTTGGAATACTTCTGGTGTCGATATTTCTATTGGCCTTTCAGGTGCCAATATCAAAGCAGGCACGCTCGGCAGTATTGTACGTGGCGGCATCACGTTTGCGACCCCTGAACAAAAACAGCTCGAAGCGATTGCCCCGCCAGGCATGTCTTTCTATCTCAATGCGCAAGCAGAAGAGAGCTGGAAACAATGGCGAACCGCCATACCGAAACCTTAAGCAAGTGAAAAACGCAGCAAAAAAAGCTGCGTTTTTTGGTTTGACCATAGTATTTCTTGTTGAACCTTAGCTATAATCGCCCCCCTTTCACGCTAGCAGAGACATCACCGTGCATCATAACGTTTTTCTACCCGAAGCCTTTCTGAAAGAGATGGCAGAGATCCTCCCAAAGCATCTTAATATGGATGACTTTATCGCCGCCTGTCAGCGTCCTTTGCGTAAGAGTATTCGTGTTAATACTCTAAAAATATCGGTCGAAAGGTTTATGCAGCGTGCCCAAGATAAAGGCTGGAAACTAGAAGTCGTTCCTTGGTGTAAAGAAGGTTTCTGGATTGAGGCAGATGAATCACAAGTTCCGCTTGGTAATACCTCAGAGCATATGTCAGGGCTATTTTATATCCAGGAAGCCAGTTCGATGATGCCAGTGTCGGCTCTGTTTACCGATGAAGATCGAGTCGCTGCAAGCGTGCTTGATATGGCGGCTGCCCCTGGTTCAAAAACCACCCAGATTGCAGCAAAAATGGCCAATAACGGCGTATTAATTGCGAACGAATTTGCCGCCAGTCGCGTCAAAGTACTTCATGCTAATATTGAGCGCTGTGGCGTACGCAATACGGCGTTGAGTAATTTTGATGGGCGCGTTTTCGGCGGATGGCTACCAGAGCAGTTTGACGCCGTACTAATAGACGCCCCCTGCTCTGGCGAAGGTACAGTCCGTAAAGATGCCGATGCGATGAAAAACTGGGATAAAGCATCCGTTATTGACATCGCCGAAACGCAAAAAGACTTGATTGAAAGTGCATTCCACGCCTTAAAGCCCGGTGGCATTATGGTCTACTCAACCTGCACTCTAAGCATCGAAGAGAATCAACAAGTTTGCCATCATCTCAAACAGACATTTGCCGATCAGGTTGAGTTTGAAAGTTTAGCTGGCTTATTCCCAGCCGCAAAAGAAGCGCTTACTGAAGAAGGGTTTCTTCATATATTTCCTCAAGTGTATGACTGTGAAGGTTTCTTCGTTGCTCGCATTCGAAAAACGGCGTCGGTTGACGCGCCGAAAGTTAAAAAGCGACTGGGTAAATTTCCGTTCGAAAAAGCAAGTGCCAAAATTGAGCAAGAAATCACTGAACAACTAAAACACACTCTTGATATTGACCTACCCGAACAAGCCTGTGTTTGGCTACGCGACAAAGATGTGTGGTTATTTCCATCCGCTTTAGAGCCCATGCTTGGTGAGCTTCGTTTTTCACGGATGGGAATCAAAATCGCTGAAACACACAAAAAAGGTTACCGCTGGCAGCACCAAGTCGCAACAGCATTAGCGACCGGTAAAGAACAAATGTGCGTAGCACTTTGTGTCGAAGACGCACGTGAATGGTACATGGGACGAGATGTCCGACCTGAGGGAATGTCAGGACAAGGTGAAGTACTAGTCACGTACGATAACGATGTGATTGGATTGGGAAAATGGGTTGGTAATCGAATTAAAAATGGTTTACCGCGAGAGCTTGTGCGCGATAAAAACCTATTTTAATCGGTCATGCTAAGGCATAAATTACACATCGAAGCGCGCATAACCAGTAGAACGAACTATAATTAATCATGTAAACAGGCAAGAGTAATTAAATGATTTACGCAGGCTCTCACTGAGCCCTTCCCCTAGGCCCAAAGCAGGATCAGCAATGGGCCTTTTTTTTTCGAGCCATTCATTTTAATTAGCTTAAACGAATGCCCTCTTTTTCAATTACAATTTTACCTTGCTTGTACAAACCGCCAATAGTTTTCTTAAACGTGCCCTTACTGGTTCGAAAAGCGGCAAAAATATCTTCAGGGCTCGACTTGTCATTGAGTGGTAAGAACCCGCCTTTTTTCTTAAGTAAATCGAGAACTTTTTGGCTCAAATCATCCATCTTACTCACGCCAATCTTTTGCAAAGAGAGATCGATTTTGCCATCTTCACGCACGCTCTTGATGTAACCCTTGAGTTTTTTACCAACAAATAGCTTACCAAATACGTCCGAGGTAAATATCATTCCCCAATGTAGCCCTTCGACAATGGCTTTGTAGCCCAGATCACTGCGCTCTGCGATAATCAAGTCAACTTGTTGATTTTGTTTATAGTTAGCCGGCGTTTTATCAAGCAGCTTATTAAACTTGGTGGTACCTACAATGCGACCAGAGGCTTTGTCGGTGTAAACATAAACCAGTACGTTTTGACCTTCAGAAAAACGCACACGCTGCTCACTGAACGGGATCAAAAGATCTTTCTCTTTAATTCCCCAGTCAGCAAAAGCGCCCGTCGCGTTAACGCCTTGGATTTTCATTAATCCCCACTCGCCCACTTGTGCGATCGGGGTTTCAGTTGTAGCGACTAACTGACTGTCAGAATCAAAGTATAAAAAAGCATCGATATAACCGCCCACTTGAGTACCTTCAGGCACATGACGATTAGGCAGTAGTACGGTGCCATAGTCGCCCGCATCAAGAAATACGCCAAAATCGGCTTTTTTTACAACTTCTAAGTGGTTAATCTGACCAACTTTAATCATGTCAACTGTCTCTCATTAAATTTGCGGTGATTATAGCGAATCTCTGATATGCTTGCGCCAGATATTTGGTACTTTTTTCAGGAGCTCTTTTTTGTTAACTGTTGATAAGCAGGACGGCATTACTCTTAAAATTTCACATGCAATGAATGCCACCAAAAAGTCAGATCTCGATCTGTACTTTTTTATTCCTGGCGAGCTGGGTTTAACACCAGACGTGCTGAAAGAGGCTGAGTTTTACTACGAATCGATGACACAGAAACGTGCTTACTACAGTGACAAAACCCTACTTCCTCTGGTGCACAGTCGCCTAGCCAAACGTGGTCGTCTCTCTTCAACCCAATACCGAGTCAGCTTAAGCCTATTCGCATATCAATATGTTATTGCGTTAGACAAAGCCGTCAACGAATTAAACAAACACAACAAAGAGTCGGTCACCATCGATGAGGTCGACGAAGTTATCTACCTGTCACTGGATATTCTTAAAAAACTTCGCCGAAGTATACCATACGAAGAGAGCCTCAAGCGTTACTATGCCAATATCGACAACTATCTGTCTTGGTATACTGGTCAGCGCCTCATGTCGCTGGTGGCACATATGCCGCGCGACAGTGAGTATAAGAGTTTAAAAGAGAGCTTACTCGCGATTGTTGAAAAAGAAGCCGCTCACCGCAAGCTTAATAACTACAACTCAAAACATGTTCGCGATGACGTTACACGCCTAAGCAACAAAATGCGTCTGCTGCGCCGCTTAATCGAGCACCCTGTCGTTTTGCAAGAGAAAACACAATCACTTGGTAACAACATGAAACGTGCAGTGAAAGGCAGTGCGACAGGCTTCGTGATGGTTTTTGTTACCATTACGGCTATTTTGGCTCGTGACTACTGGGGCGAAATCACTGTCTCTTTTATTGTGTTAATGTCATTCGTTTATGCCTTGCGTGAAATATTTAAAGATGATTTGCGCGATGTCATGTGGCGTTGGATTCGTAAAGGTCGCCCCAAATGGCGCAAGATGTTCTTAGATCCCACCACCAAAAAGGCCGTAGGACAGAAGCTTGAATGGCTCGACTACAAAATGTTCGAGAAATTGCCTGATCGTATCAAGCAAATTCGTAAAAAGCGCGTCGTGCAGCGCGAAGAACAAGTATTACACTACAGCTCAAAAACTGAAATGTCGACCTCCAAGTTTATGAGTGGTTATGAAGAAACGCGAGAGTCCATGTTGGTCAGTCTGCGCGCGATTACCCGTTTAATGGATAAAAGCTCAAACAAGATCTATATCAATAATAATGGTCAAGTCAGCCGCGAATCAGTCGAAAAGCGCCACCTGGTGAACCTGATTGCTCGCGAGAACAATTATGATGGCCACCCCAAATATTATCGCTGGAAGATCGTGCTAAACCGGAGCAAAATCGTTGCCGTCGAAGAGATTGAGGTCGAAGAAGTTAATCACCCATTTTCTTCAGTGAAAGAGTCAACATAAATTCCGCCATCGGCTCATCGCCATGCAATGATGGGCAAATAGCGGTTATTTTGACCGCTTGATTGACACGTTCGCCAGTCTTAAAAGTTTCGGCAAGCATTTCATCAATCAACGGTCCATCTTCACAAATAAAATGCACATCCGCTTCTGGCCGTTTTAAAAATTGCCCGTCCACCGCTTTAAATGCCAAAGAGACTTTCTGACCGCACTGTTGCGCTTTATTCATTGCCATAAATCCGCCAGCAACATCCGCTCCAACCGCGAGTACACCAAAGTACATGCTATTGAGATGATTTTTAGTTCGGCGTTTGAGAGGAATTTTTACTTCAACTCGGTTTGAGTCTAGCTGTAACAATTTTGGCCTTGCTAACCAGATAAAAGGGACTTTGAAAAAACCAAACATGTTAAGGTAGAGATTTGCTTTAGTAAGTGGTGATAACATTGAACTTGTCCGACCAGTAAAATTCAATCTAGTTCATAACGAACAACGCCCAATGTCAACATATCATTAACATTGAGCGTATAAAGAGTGATATGATACCAAACAGGCATTACACTGTCACAACAACATCTACCTGATCGTGCTCAGCAAGATACTCTTGCAGTCTCGGATAAGCGACTAGACCACTGCTGGTCACAACCACTGGTTTATGCGTGTTTACTGCTGACGCCACCGCTCGTTCCATCAATTGCAACACTGCTTCGCTTTGTGGATCGAATAAGTAATCGAGAGGCTCGCTGAGTCTGTCGATCCCCAACGTAAATTGGGTTAAGTTTTCAAGATTGATGACCAAACCATCGAAATAATGCAGCAATCGTTCCGACAACAGAGCCGCTGAAGGAACATCAATACGATAAAAAACCTTAAGACCGTCAAGACCACGTGGCAAACCTTGTTCAGCAAGCAAATCAATGATCTTCGCCGCATCAGATAAGCTACGCACAAAAGGCACAACAATATCGATAATGTGACCCTGCTCTTGAAGCGCTTTAATCACTTGACACTCAAGAGCGAATTGCTGGCCTAACGCTTGGGTCGCATAACGAGAGACGCCACGAACACCTAATGCAGGATTGGCTTCTTGTGCTTCGCATTGCCCCCCTAGCAGTGAGCGAAAACTGTCACTATCAGCGCAACTTAAACTCACGCGGATCGCCTGATGACTTGGCTGAATCGCGTGTTTGATTTTGCCGCTTAAGGTTTGAACAAAATGAGACTCCGCCTCACGATCACCTAAAATTGCATTGATTGATGCTTGTTCCCTGTCATTAAGGGTAGAGTCATTTAAGTGATGTAGGGGGTGGTAAAAAATGTGCTCTAAGATCATCTCAGACAAAGAGACATATAGGTGACTATCACCACTTGGCTCTTCAGCGCTAGGAAGTGACTGCCCCAAAGTGAGTGCTGGATGCAAACTGCTTGAACTGTTTAAACTCATTACTGCTCCGTGCAAAGGTTTTATTGTCTTATACCCACTCAACATAACGCCCGACCTTAGGGAAAACAAGAGCCAAAAGCATTTTTAACTTACTAAAATGCATAAAATTTCACTTTTACACTTAAGCAAGCGTAAGAATCCAGATAAGTAGTTTATTCCTCGGTTGGTTTCCGTTATCTTTACCGCTTCGCAATAAAAAGAACAGGCTGTGGTATGCCACTGAAAACCGATGAATTAAGAACCCAACCTTTAGGGCCCATGCCAACTCCGGCAGAATTAGGTCAAGCTCATCCTATTACCGATGAAGTCGCTGAGCGTATCGCACTATCTCGTCGTCAAATTGAAAATATCCTAACCGGTGAAGATCAACGTCTTCTGGTGATTGTTGGGCCATGTTCAGTTCATGACACGGCCGCGGCCATCGACTATGCACAGCGTCTCGCCACTGTCCAAGAGCAGTATAAAGATCAACTGTTCATCGTCATGCGAACTTACTTTGAAAAGCCGCGCACGGTTGTAGGCTGGAAAGGATTAATTACGGATCCCAATCTTGACGGATCTTACGCCCTCGAAGCTGGATTGAATAAAGCACGTAAACTACTATTAGACATCAACAAGTTAGGTCTAGCAACGGCAACTGAGTTTTTAGATATGATCACAGGTCAGTACATCGCTGACTTGATTACTTGGGGGGCTATTGGGGCACGTACCACTGAGTCACAGATTCACCGTGAGATGGCTTCTGCTCTTTCGTGTCCTGTTGGCTTTAAAAACGGCACTAATGGCAATATCAAAATTGCAATTGATGCTATCCGCGCGTCTCAAGCTTCGCATTATTTCTATTCGCCAGATAAAAATGGCCGCATGACGGTCTATCGCACCAGCGGCAACCCGTATGGCCATGTAATATTACGTGGTGGCGAAAGCGGCCCTAATTTTGATGCTGCCTCTGTTGACGCTGCCTGCAAACAATTAGCTCAGTTTGGACTACCGCAACGTTTAGTCGTCGACTTCAGTCATGCTAACTGTCAGAAACAGCATCGTAAACAACTTGATGTGACAAAAGACATCTGCGAGCAAATTAAGTCAGGTAATAATCAAGTTGCTGGCATTATGGCCGAAAGCTTTATTCTTGAGGGCAACCAACCTATGGATGATCTCGGCAACCTCACTTATGGCCAATCTATCACCGACCCTTGCTTGGGTTGGGACGATACTGCCACTATGCTCGCAATGTTAGCGGATGCTGTTAAATCACGCGGTTAATATAAGGATACTAAGATGCCATCATTTGATATCGTTTCAGAAATCGATACTGTTGAACTGCGCAACGCTGTAGATAATGCCTCGCGAGAGCTTACTACACGTTTTGACTTTAGAGGCGTAGAAGCGTCATTCGAGATGCAGAAAGACGAATCGGTCAGAATGAACGCTGAGGGTGATTTTCAACTCAAACAGATGCGCGACATTTTACGCGCAAACTTAGCCAAACGTGGGGTTGATGCTAACGCGATGGAAGCCAAACAAGAAGAGGCGTCAGGGAAAAACTGGCACCAAATTGTGGCTTTCAAGCAAGGTATCGAAACCAGTATGTCGAAAAAGATCGTTAAGCTAATCAAAGACAAAAAGATGAAAGTTCAAGCCTCTATTCAAGGCGAGAAAGTGCGAGTCACTGGTAAAAAACGTGATGACTTGCAAGCTGTGATGTCCGTGATCCGCGAAGCTGAACTCGGTCAACCGTTCCAATTTGAAAACTTCCGCGATTAAGACTACTGATCGCTTAAATAAAAAAGGCTGATTCTTCAGCCTTTTTTATTACTGGTTAGGCACTGCCTAGTGTCAATACGCTATCACTCGCTTGAATAAAGGTCACTCGGCTTGCGGTCGGAGCAATAAATACCACCACTCTTAATTGCTCGGCTTTGGCGCTCTCAAGGGCCCCTGAGAGCTGGGCTTCACTAGTGTATTCGATACGTTCGGCATCACGACGCACTAAATCCACAAAACCAAACGGACATGAGTGGTCATAGAGCACAACTTCTGCTTGCTGCATTAACCTTAATGCCTTGAGAGTCAGTAATTCGACATCAACGCCGTACTCTATCCAAGTCACACTCCCCTTATCATCTACATCCATTGCTAGTACTTGTTGATAAGCCGTCTCAAGTTCGCTATTGGCCTGAGCTCTCTCGACGTCAACAAACGCAAAAAAACGCTCCCAGAACTTTCTACGCGCATCGACAGAGGGGAGTTTTTGTTTAATGTCATTGCGTTTGGATGCGGCAAAGTCCGCTTGAAGTCCAAGGTTCTGAGGCAAAATACTTTCTAACTTTTCACGCACATTACGAATAAGTACTGGCGCGGCACCACCGCTAGAAATCGCGAGTTGGATACGCCCACGATTTACAATAGAGGGGGTAATAAAGTCGCAGAACGGTTGGTCATCAACAACATTAACCAATATCCGCTTACGCTTGGCATCATGATGAACTTGATGATTTAAGCTCGGGTTATCCGTCGTCGCCCACACTTGCACATAATGAGGCTCGAGTAAGTCTGCCGAATAAAAGCCTTGTACCCACTGACAATGAGCATCGTTGATCAAAGCCATTAAGTATGGCTCAACCTGAGGCGAAATAATCGTGACCGCCGCACCAGCTCGAACTAAGCTGTCAACTTTTCGGCAAGCGACTTCTCCGCCACCCACAACTAGGACGGGTTTATTCTTCAGATCTAGAAACAGTGGAAAATACTGCATTTCATTCCTTGAATTAAAAATAACGACTTTGCGCACGATACTACCAAAAATGGGGCATGACTTTCATGTGATTTCGATCATAGCCATAATTAATCACCAAATTTCACATTATTTGCAGTCATATAAACCAGATCGTGACACCCATTCAACTTTCAAAATCTATAAGTATTGATAAATTTGTTACACCATCCTGTCGCACCAGAACTGTGAAGCGTTGCACTATTTACATTTAAGTAACATTTAGCCATTCTAGTGTCTGTCAGGAATTGTGAGTTCTCTCAAAAATCTTTTTAAATTATATATTTGAGAAATCACAAATCCTTTCCTACGCTTATAACTGGTTGATTTACTTAAGACTCGATAGCGAGCAATAGCAACCTAATAATGAATAAAACACAACAATTTTAATCGTTGAATCAGGGAAACCCTGAGCAAACATGGATCATACAGGAAGGATACAAATGGCACATAAACTAACACTTATTGCTTCGGTTGTAGCTGCATCTACTGCATTGATGTCTACAGGCGCTTCTGCAGCAGATAGCACGCTGGATAAAGTAACTAAACAAGGATTCATTACTTGTGGTGTAAGTACTGGCTTGCCAGGTTTTTCTAACCCTAACTCAAAAGGTGAATGGGAAGGTATCGACGTAGAGTACTGTCAAGCACTAGCTTCAGCGGTTCTAGGCGATAAAACAAAAGTGAAATATGTTCCACTAACGGCGAAAGAACGCTTCACAGCACTTCAATCTGGTGAGATTGATGTCCTTTCTCGTAACACAACATGGACGCTACACCGCGATACAGCACTCGGTCTCAACTTCGTAGGCGTTAACTACTACGATGGTCAAGGCTTTATGGTCAAAAAAGAGCTTGGTCTGAAAAGTGCTAAAGAGCTAGACGGTGCATCTGTGTGTGTTCAATCTGGTACCACAACTGAACTTAACCTTGCTGATTATTTCCGCAACAGCGGTATGTCATACAAGCCAGTGGTATTTGATACGGCAGCGCAAACATCTAAAGGCTTCGACGCGGGTCGTTGTGACGTGCTAACAACTGACCAATCAGGTCTGTACGCACTTCGCCTGAACCTAGAAAACCCATCATCTGCACAAGTATTACCAGAAATCATTTCCAAAGAACCTCTAGGCCCAGTTGTACGTCAAGGGGATGATCAGTGGTTCAATATTGCTAAGTGGACGCTTTCTGCAATGGTTAACGCCGAAGAGTACGGCATTACATCGCAAAACGCAGAGCAAATGCTTAAATCAACCGATCCAAACATCAAACGCATTCTTGGTGTTGACGGTCCCAAAGGTAAAGGTCTTGGCATTCGTGATGATTGGGGCTACCAAGTTATCAAGCAAGTTGGTAACTATGGCGAAAGCTTTGAGCGCACAGTCGGTGAAGGATCTCCACTACAGATCTCTCGTGGTGTAAACGCACTATGGAACGCTGGCGGCTTCATGTACGCTCCACCAATCCGTTAACGATAGGTTAGTTAAGTAACTACAAAAATGGGCGGTCTAGGCCGCCCTTTTTAAAATGGATTTGAGGTTATAGCTGTATGAAACCTACTAATGTTACGACGAAGCCGCAGAGCAGACCGGCTTCAAACGTTAACCTTTTTTACAATCCCACCTTTCGAGCGGTTGTCTTCCAAATAATTGCGATTGCAGCGCTTGTTTTTTTCTTTTACAACATTGTCAACAATGCTCTTACCAACTTAGAGTCTCGCGGTATTGCTACTGGTTTCGATTTCCTCAATCAAGAAGCAGGGTTTGGGATTGGCCTAACACTGATTGAATACGACGAAACTTTCTCTTATGGCCGTACCTTTATTATCGGTCTACTAAATACTGCACTCGTATCATTTTTTGGCATCATCCTAGCGACCGTTATCGGTTTTATTATTGGTATCGCGCGCTTGTCGTCTAACTGGTTGGTTAGTCGCTTTGCCGCCGTTTATATCGAAATATTCCGAAACGTCCCTTTGTTGCTGCAAATTTTCTTTTGGTACTTCGCCGTACTTCAAGCCCTGCCATCAACTCGTCAAAGTATGAGTTTAGGTGAGGCAATTTTCCTCAACGTTCGAGGCCTGTACTTTCCTGCCCCTATTTTTGAACAGGGTTCATCGTTTGTAGTTGGTGCATTTGTACTGGGCGTGATAGCGACAGTTTTTATTGGTATCTGGGCGAAAAACAGACAAAAACTAACTGGTCAAATCACGCCTATGGGGCGTATTGCACTTGGTTTGTGTTTTGCTTTGCCCGTTGTCGTCTATTTTATCATGGGTGCGCCTATTACCGCCGAATACCCCGAACTGAAGGGTTTCAACTTCCAAGGTGGTATTAGTATTATTCCTGAGCTTGCAGCCCTATTGCTTGCATTGAGTATCTATACCGCATCATTTATCGCAGAGATCGTACGTTCAGGCATTAATGCTGTAAGCCACGGTCAAACTGAAGCAGCAATGTCACTAGGTTTACCACGCTCACGTACGTTGAAGCTGGTCGTGATCCCGCAAGCACTGCGTATTATCATCCCTCCTCTTACGAGCCAATACTTAAACCTAACTAAAAACTCATCGCTCGCGATGGCGATTGGTTACCCAGACTTGGTTTCTGTATTTGCAGGGACAACGCTAAACCAAACTGGCCAGGCAATCGAGATCATTGCAATGACGATGGGCGTATACCTAACACTCAGCCTACTCACATCCGCGCTGATGAACCTGTACAACCGTAAAGTGGCCTTGGTGGAGAGATAATATGAGTGTACATCAATTTCAACCCGATCTTCCGCCACCTGGCAACACGGTAGGTGCTGTCGGTTGGCTGCGTAAAAACCTATTTAATGGCCCGATTAACTCAGTTATTACCATTATTCTTGCCTACTTATCGTTTACTTTACTTTGGAATGTGTTTGACTGGGCATTATTGAAAGCGGATTGGGTCGGCACCACTCGCGATGCTTGCAGTCGCGAAGGCGCATGTTGGGTGTTTATTAGTGTGCGTTGGGAGCAGTTTATGTATGGCTTCTACCCACAAGAAGAACTGTGGCGCCCTCGCCTGTTCTATGCCACCTTAGCGATCTTCACCGTATTATTAGCCTATGAAAAAACGCCTAAACGTACGTGGATTTGGTTATTTTTCGTTAACATCTACCCGTTTATCATTGCTGCACTTTTATATGGTGGTGTATTTGGTCTAGAAGTAGTCGAAACCCACAAATGGGGCGGCTTACTTGTTACGTTAATCATTGCGTTAGTCGGGATAGTGGTTTCATTGCCTATCGGTGTCGCATTGGCGTTAGGACGCCGCTCAGAAATGCCAATCATCCGCAGCATGTGTACCATCTACATTGAGGTTTGGCGTGGGGTACCATTGATTACCGTGCTATTCATGGCCTCGGTCATGTTGCCTCTTTTCCTTGCTGAAGGTTCAGAGACAGACAAACTCATCCGCGCGTTAATTGGTGTGGTGTTGTTTAGCTCAGCGTATATGGCTGAAGTGGTTCGTGGTGGTTTACAGGCGATTCCAAAAGGCCAATACGAAGCCGCAGATGCCCTTGGTCTGAGCTATTGGAAGAAAATGGGATTGATTATTCTGCCGCAAGCATTGAAGATCACTATTCCATCAATCGTCAACACCTTCATTGGCTTGTTCAAAGATACCAGCCTAGTGCTTATCATCGGCATGTTCGATGTACTGGGTATCGGTCAGGCTGCCAATACCGATCCAGAGTGGTTAGGTTTTGCCACAGAAAGTTATGTATTTGTCGCGTTAGTGTTCTGGGTATTTTGTTTCGGCATGTCGAGGTATTCGATTTGGCTAGAAAACAAACTCCATACCGGTCACAAACGATAATTCGTACCAATGCCGTCGGTCATCGACTTGATTGACGGAATTGGTAGCAAAAAATTCAAGGACGTATTATGACGCAACAACAAGATTATATGATCCAAATTAAGGATATGAACAAGTGGTACGGCGAGTTTCACGTACTAAAAAACATTAATTTAAACGTAAAACAAGGCGAGAAAATCGTTATCTGTGGCCCATCAGGTTCAGGTAAGTCAACGATGATCCGTTGTATTAACCGTTTGGAAGAACACCAAAAAGGTCAGATTATTGTCTCTGGCAACGAGCTGACCGAAGACTTAAAAAACATCGAAGCCGTTCGCCGTGAGGTAGGAATGTGTTTTCAACACTTCAATCTGTTCCCTCACTTAACGGTACTCGAAAACTGTACCTTGGCACCAATTTGGGTAAAGAAAATGCCTAAAGATGAAGCTGAAGCAGTGGCAATGAAATATTTAGAACGCGTTAAGATCCCAGAACAAGCCGAAAAATACCCAGGTCAACTCTCTGGTGGTCAACAGCAACGTGTCGCCATTGCTCGCTCTTTATGTATGAATCCACAAGTGATACTGTTTGATGAACCAACCTCGGCACTTGATCCTGAGATGGTACGTGAAGTATTGGACGTTATGGTTGAGCTCGCAGAAGAAGGCATGACCATGCTTTGTGTCACTCACGAAATGGGATTTGCGAAAGAAGTAGCTGATCGGGTTATCTTTATGGATGCGGGTGAAATAATCGAAGAAAACAACCCGGTTGATTTCTTCGAAAACCCACAATCAGATCGAACGCAAAACTTTTTGGCGCAGATTCTGCACCATTAATAGTAAAGTTTGCTCAATGGGCGACTTCGGTCGCCCTTTTTAGTTGTTATATTGTGTTACATCTTTCAAAATACATAAGCATCTATTTCTATTATTATTTTACTAACGACTCATCTCGTTGGGGCTTGATCTTTTTGTTACTCGGCCTCATATATGTTGGTATAAACATAAAACCTTACGAGGAAGATTATGAACAGTCCTATGTTTACCCGCACTTCAACACAAGAAAGTGCTCTGCAAACGAATAAAGTATTACGTAATACCTACGCTCTACTGTCAATGACACTGCTTTGGTCTGCGGTTGTTGCTGGTGTTTCTATGGCGATGAACCTTCCTCGTCCTGGAATCATCATCATGCTCGTCGGTTTCTACGGCCTGTTATTTTTGACTGAAAAGAACCGCAACAACAGCATGGGCCTCGTATTCACATTCCTGTTTACTGGTTTCATGGGCTACACCATTGGCCCAATTCTTAATGCTTATATTGGCGCTGGGATGGGTGATGTTATCCTGATGGCACTTGGTGGTACCGCACTGTCGTTTATGGCAGCATCGGCTTACGCTCTAACAACTAAACGCGATCTTTCGATGATGGGTGGCTTGATGCTATCACTATTCGTTGTGCTTGTTGTTGGTATGATTGCGAGCTTCTTTATTCAGTCAACGATTCTTCATCTTGCACTGAGCAGCTTGTTTATTGTGTTCTCTACCATGGCTATTTTGATGACAACGCAGGGCATCATTCGCGGTGGTGAGTCAAACTATATCTCAGCGACCATCACGCTGTATGTGTCAATTTACAATATCTTTATCAGCCTACTAAGCATTCTAGGCATTATGAACGACGACTAATCACTGTCGATTTCAGATGAATCAAAAGCCCGAAAACCTGATTTTCGGGCTTTTTGCTACTTGTCATATTGTTTCTTCAAGGTAAGCTGCGCTACCCTAACTGATATCATTGGTTTTAGGACAAAAAGATGTTTGAGTACAACGGCAAACAAATCGAAACTGACGCTCAGGGCTACCTACTTGACCATACACAATGGCAAGAAGGCATGATCGAGATATTAGCCGAGCAAGAAGGTATTGAACTCACCGACGCACACCTTGAGATCGTGCATTTTGTACGCAGGTTTTACGAAGAATTTAACACCTCTCCGGCAGTACGTATGCTCGTGAAAGCGTTGGAAAAAGCGCACGGCCCCGAGAAAGGCAATAGCAAGTATCTGTTTAAACTTTTTAAGCAAGGGCCAGCCAAGCAAGCCACCAAACTTGCAGGTCTACCTAAACCAGCCAAGTGCTTGTAGCCAGCCTATCGCTATAGAATTTTAAAGCCTTTATAAGGTTTATAACAGATGGACTCCCGCACTACTGAATCAACCCGTGAGGTGCGCGGTCCATCTTTTAACCACATTGCCAAGGCTTCGATTTTATCTGGGCTTCCTGACGCAACCAACTCGAACATCACGCAACTTCGTAGCCAGATTAACCAATGGAAACCTTACTCACTGGGCTAAAAACCTAAACTAGCGAGCTGCTACTCAGTGGCTCTTTTATTTGCTTTTCCAAGGCACATCTTACAAAATACCCCTCCTTTCAAAACAGACAATTGAGCAGTGCAATGACTCCAGCTATCTATCTCGTCAAAGGCCGTGATAAATCTCTTCGCCGCAAACACCCTTGGGTATTTTCTCGTGGTGTTCACAAGGTGGAAGGTGAGCCAAAACTCGGTGAGACCGTTGATGTCTTTACTCATGACGGAAAATGGTTAGCAAAAGCGGCTTACTCACCAAACTCGCAAATTCGCGCTCGTGTATGGAGCTTTAAAAAAGAGTCAATAGATACTGCATTCTTTGTTAAACGCATTCAGAATGCTCAACTGCTGCGCGAAGACATTATTCAACGCGACGGTTTAACTGGCTACCGACTTATCGCCGCAGAATCTGACGGCTTGCCGGGCATCACTATCGACAAGTATCAAGATTACCTAGTGTGTCAGCTACTCAGTGCGGGCGCGGAGTTCCATAAACAGTCATTAATTGACGCATTAGTACAAGTGTTTCCTCAATGCAGTGTCTATGAACGCTCTGATGTGGCCGTGCGCAAGAAAGAAGGACTTGAAGAGACGACAGGGGTTTTACATGGTCAGGAGCCTCCTAAATCAGTCGTTATTGAAGAGAACGACGTCAAAATTAGTGTTGATATTATCGGTGGTCACAAGACGGGGTTCTATCTCGATCAGCGCGACAGTCGTCAACAATCAATGAAGTACGTACAAGATAAAGAAGTGCTGAACTGTTTCTCTTACACCGGAGGCTTTGGCCTATACGCTCTAAAAGGCGGAGCAAAGCGCGTGATCAATGCCGATGTTTCTCAGCCAGCTCTGGATACCGCTAAATACAATGCTGAACTCAATGAATTTGATATCTCGAAAAAACGTGCCGTGTTCTTAAATGCCGACGTATTCAAGTTGCTGCGTGAATATCGCGATCAAGGCACTCAGTTTGATGTGGTTATCATGGACCCTCCTAAGTTCGTTTCAAGTAAGAACAACTTAACATCAGGCGCTAATGGATATAAGGATATCAACATGTTAGCGATGCAGATCTTGAAGCCGGGCGGCACCCTACTGACCTACTCTTGCTCTGGGCTGATGAGTGGCGACTTATTTCAAAAAGTGATTGCTGACGCTGCCTTAGATTCAGGACGCGAGGTGAAGTTTATCGAACGTTTCGAACAAGCCGCCGACCACCCTACCGACAGTGCATATCCAGAGGGTTTCTACCTTAAAGGGTTTGCTTGTAAGGTGTTGTAAGTATATGTGACCAACAACGAATATAAAAAACCACCTTATAACTGGTGGTTTTTTATAGGCGTAATAAATCAGCCGGAGTTCAGAAATGACTCCGGCTGTCGTTATTTTAGTACTTTAAATGTTCTAAGCTATCTACCAAACTATTAGTGATATCTGTAGCGGAAGCACCATTGAAATCGATGGTTAATGTATCAGCCCCCTTTTCAATCGTCATGGTTGATGTGCCACTTGCTTCTGTGACCGATATTTTAACACTGTCTGTCTCACCAATATGATCAGAACCAGTCACAAGCTCATCCAATAACTCCGTAATGTCCTCTCTTGATACATCATTAAACAAATCGGCCAAATCAAGTTTATCGTTTTCTGTTGCATCAAAGTCGGTAACGCGATCATGCTCTGTCGCCATATCTACCCATTTGAAGATGTCAGCGCCATCTCCACCAATCAAGATGTCATTACCTAAGCCACCGATGAGGATGTCATCGCCACCTTGACCGTAAAGGATGTCATCTCCCTCTCCACCCTTGAGGATATCGTTTCCGCCACGGGTATCACCGTCGACATTAAACAACGCGTGGTTGTCTTTGATGTACTGATACAGATCAATATCGGATGGCGCTGCGCCATTTTTCATTTCAAGGAACGTGGTTAACGCATCCACACCCGAACCATCTGGCAAGGATTCTGGTCGTGTCAGGCCATTTTCATCCCAAGGTAGATTGTCAGTGTTAATGGTATCGCCAAAGAGTATGTCGTCACCGGCATTACCTATTACCTCATCATCACCGACTGGGAGCATATTAATCTCTTGAGCCCCTCCATTAAGCGCAGCATCGAGATCATTGGCTGTGTTAACGATTTCAACATCCCCAGTTGGCGCTGTTACTGTCCGCCCCCTATGATCACTCCACGTGGCTGATCCAGACACATGGGTATTGTCAAAAAATCTGAGAGTTTCAGCATTTACACCATCCCCTATACCAATTGCACGCATTGACGACATACTTGATAGCGTCTCGAATGACTTAACGGCATCATTGAGATCGTGGTACTCCATTACAGAGCCGTCATTCAACCATGGGTGGCTATTTGAGAGCGTCGGCTCTCCATCAGTTAAGAAGAAAGACAAGTTTTCACTGTTTGCATCCGAGTGCGTGTTGAACCATGAAGACGCCTGATTGAAGGCAGCTTCGTAGTTAGTTGCCCCACCAGATTGAAGAGAGTCAATAACATGATCAACATATTTATCATGCTGCCGCTCACTTAACTGGGTAAAGTTATCGAGATTGATTCTTAAACTCGCTGAAGAGTTAAAGTCTACCAATGCCAGATTAATCGTGCCTGGATGATCAGAAATATTCTCCAACATCGACTTCAACGACGTTTTCAACACGTCGAGTCTCGATTCAGAACTTCCTGGCTCTAAATCAGACCCCATGCTTCCTGATGTATCGACAATCAACGCGATATTGTAGTTTGTTGGCGCGGTCGAGTTAACTTCCACACCACCAATGTCACCGAACAAGACATCATTGCCAGAGCCCCCTTCAACCGTGTTGTCACCATTAGGATTACTAGGTGGCATCACTACGCCCCCCGGCTGTGTGGTTGCGTATTCAGGTAAATCAACAGGCTCGCCGTTTTCATCGACTTCAGTCGCACCAACAGTCACGGATAAATCAGGGGCACTTCCCTCAGGCAACTCAAGCGTAACGGAGAAGCCGGCATCTGAATCAGGATTTGGCTGCAATGCATCAATTGGCACTTGCCAATCACCTGAATCGAGCTGCTCGCCATCTGGTACGCTGCCTCCTTCAGGAATTCCCGATATAATCACTGATGTGATTTGTTCAGAGCCGTCGTTATCGTTCAACGTCACATCAACGTCCAGCTGCACAATATCCGCAACTTTAGTCAGTTCACCTTCGTCAACGACATACTTACCATCGGCAAAATAGACAGTTTCGATACTGTATAGATCATGATTGGCATTTTGTGTTTGCCCATTTTGGTAGACCAAGCGAAAGGCATCATCAAACCCATTAAATTCCATCTTCTGATAGTCACTGCGATTACCTTGAAGGTAGACGGTGTCATCACCATTTCCTCCATAATAAGCCGTTGAGGCAGCACTCGCATTTCGTGATACAAAGACGTCATCACCATCATTTCCACGCAACGCATATGAACCATCACCAGTACCACCAACAATGAGATCATTACCATTGCCGGTATTTACTTCAACAGCACCAGAGCTACTATCACTAATACTAACTATTTGATCATATTGGTTAGATGACCCGCCATTATGCTGCTCTGCGTAATCGACAAGCTCATTTACCGAGTGGCTATCGCCTGAGTACGACAAAGAAGCAGACACAGACAAACCGTTAGAGATCGGCAACACAGAAATTGGAATCTCTTCCGTAACACTCGCCGTGTCACCGTTGCCATTCTCAGTGCTGGTTGCCGTCACTTGAAGGTTGATCTCTCCTTCATATGGCTCAGGCACCGAGATAGAAAGGTTAGACAAGTCCCACCCCTCAAGAGAGATAGAGCCACTCTCAACAACCACCTCTTGATTACCGTCGGACAATGTCGCTCCTTCAGGAATATCATCTAACGTGAGAGTCAGCTCCTCAGAGCCATCTTGATCCACTAGGCTGGCATTGATGACAGGTAGCTTAATCGGCTGACCAGCATGCCCTTCTCCTGGCTCATTGAGGGTGTAATAACCACCGTCCCCATCACCATAATATCCTTTGACACCCAAGCCAGCATCTTCTAGCGCATCGGTATTTGGTGCGAGATTAAAGTTGCTCGCATTTAGGTCAATAGCAGCGCCATTGTCTACGGCGACTTCAATATCAAATCCGCCAGGACCGTTTTGGTTGTGGGTATAAACGTCTAACGAATAATAGCCACTTTCTGATGGCGTAAATTCGCCGCTGAATTGGCCGTTTCCGTTTACACCACCAGGAGATGAGCCTTGGCTGCCATACCGTCCCTCGGCAATCACTTCGCCACCAATGACGATTGCAGCACTGTCATCCGCATAACCGCCAAAGCTGTAGCTTTTACCTGCTTCTAGATAGATCAATCCAGAAGTGAGCATCGCCTGATCAGAGCCTAAACCTGAATAGGTATTAACAGCGACATCTTTAGTTGTTGATTCAGCGTCTGCTTCCCCGGCACTGTTCACCGCATTCAACAGGGTTTCAGCATCGACACCGTTCCCGTTCCCATTAGGCGTACCAACGTCAACTAAATTCCAGGTTGAGACATTAAGATTCGTGGACACAAAGTCCAACTCAAGGGTGCCCAGTGATAACTCAGGCGCATCAGCCACTGGCGTCACACTAATATCGAGTGTCGCCTGCGCGGTATCGCCATATTCATCTTGAACGACGTAGGTGATATCCGGTACGTCACCACTCCAATGTTCTACTGGCGTAAAGGTATAATCACCATTTTCGCTAATTGTAACTTCACCTAAATCCGCGATTGTGGCTGATTCACCAGCAGCGTGGATTTGGCCATTAATGGTGAAGGTGGTGACGGTGAGCGAATCTCCATCGCTGTCGGTTGCGTTCCCATCTTGCAACAAATTACCGGTTAATTCGACGTCTTCATCTGTCGAAATAATTACGTTGTCTGACTCAGGCGCGGAGTTAATTCTCGCGCTGTCATTGCCAGGTTCTGATGTGTTGCCGTACTGATCTTCCAGCTCTGCTGTCACGGTGAGGGTTTCACCCTCCGCTGGGGCATCGAACGAGGTCGTTACACTGCCGTTGCTGATGTCGGTGTCGACCAACACGATCTCGTTGGTGGTGGTGCCATCGCTGACTAGGATAATGTCGCCCACTACAGCTCCAAGGGGTAGACCAATGAGGACATCAACCTTACCATTAAGCTCGCTGGTAGTAATAACACCATCATCATTGGCGTCTTCGCTAATATCCACCGTTGGCGTGAAAAGCTCTTCGATGCGTTTTTCATCGCCATCAATATTGATTAATTCAAAATCACGCAGCTCAATACGATCCCCAGTATCACTGTTTTCGACAATGAGATAACCATTGATGTCTTTACTAAAAGACAAATGATCAACATTGGTATTAAAGACGGCTTTATCAGTACCCACACCACCATCAATGACCAGTTGATCATTCGCATCATCGGCTATGATATTTACCGTATCGTTACCTGCACCAGTTAGGACATAATCATCGCCAGTTTCGGTATTCGCATTCGTCCACTCACCGTGCCAGTAATGTACCGACTCTGACGGATCGCTCTGATTACCGGCAGCATCACTTTGTATTGCCTCTAAACGTACATTGTCATTCGTGCCGATTTCTTCGATCCCCTCGAGCTCAACGGTCCACGAGCCATCCTCAGCCACTGTTGCTTGAGCAAGAGGTGTTCCACTAACGCCTTCGAAATAAATCGAAATCGTTGCTCCAGGTTCACCGGTACCGTGCATAGTAACATCGCTGTAATCACTACCCGCTGAGTCATCGGTGATATTGGTGATGATTGGTGGGTTGGGGACGTCAGTATCCACCTCGTAACCACCGTCTTTGTTGTCTCCGCTTGCCTCGGTCGTCGCCGTGAACGGGTTGCCCGCTTCATCGGTGCCACTCACGCTCGCCACGAGGGTGCTGTCCGCATCCGCCACAAGGTCACTGCCTTGCACATCGATGCTATACACCAACTTGCCTTCTGCGTCTGCGAACACCTTGCCTGTGTACGTGGTTGCCTCTTGGCCTTCGGCTTTCAGCGTCAACGTCACCGTATCACCTTGTTTCGCGTCGCCACCCACTGTACCCGTAATGGTCACGTCACCATCCGCTTCGTCCGCGTTCACGATGTCGTCGCCTGCGATGGCGTCGATCGTGATGGTCGCCGCCGCCACGGTATCGATGGTCACTTCTAGTGCGTCTGATGTGTCGCTATTACCCGCCTTATCGGTCACTTTCACGCTCAAGTCGTAAGTGCCGTCTTCCAGCTCCGCGCTCGGGGTGAACTGCCACGTGCCGTTCACGTTTTCCAGCGTGCCATCAAGGGCGACGCCGTCTTTCAACACCACGATGTCCTCGGCCGCAACATCACTGTCGATGTTGCCCAGTGCGAACGTCGGCGTCGTATCGTTGGTCAGGTTGTCTGTGTCGCTGTCGCCGCTGTCGCTCGACGCAACCAGATCGATGGTCGGTTTGCTGATACCCGTATCCACCTCGTAACCACCGTCTTTGTTGTCTCCGCTTGCCTCGGTCGTCGCCGTGAACGGGTTGCCCGCTTCATCGGTGCCACTCACGCTCGCCACGAGGGTGCTGTCCGCATCCGCCACAAGGTCACTGCCTTGCACATCGATGCTATACACCAACTTGCCTTCTGCGTCTGCGAACACCTTGCCTGTGTACGTGGTTGCCTCTTGGCCTTCGGCTTTCAGCGTCAACGTCACCGTATCACCTTGTTTCGCGTCGCCACCCACTGTACCCGTAATGGTCACGTCACCATCCGCTTCGTCCGCGTTCACGATGTCGTCGCCTGCGATGGCGTCGATCGTGATGGTCGCCGCCGCCACGGTATCTAGAGTGAACGTCAGCTCGCTGCTGCCTGATGTATTACCCGCTGCGTCGGTTTGACGAACGGTGATCGTGTTGTCACCTTCCGTTGGTACTGGTGCGGTTGTCGTCCAGTTTCCGTCAACGAGGTATTCTACTGTCGCACCCTCTTCTGTGCCGCCGACTGTGAAGCTGCCGTCGTTGGTTAAGAAGTCATCCGCCGCTGAGCCAGAGTCCGTATCAAGTGTCAGTGTTGGCGCATCTGGAGCTGTTGTATCGATTTCAAGAGGCACCTGATTAGACACCGGCCCCACGTTACCCTGCGGATCGGTAATTTGAGCTTCGTATGTATACGTTCCATCTTCTGGTGTAGGTACGGTGATAACTATCGTGCCGTTATTGAAATCATCACGCGTGATTTCACGTTCGCCGACTTGTTGACCATCTTGGTCACGTAGAACCAAGGTATCGCCAACACCGGTTCCGCGCGGTAGCTCGATTGAAACTTGAATTCCGTCACTTGCCTCTGCTGCATTAACGAGACCGTCTTCACCTGCTTCGGGAATAGAGATAATTGGGGTTTCATTTACCGGTTGAATAGTTACATTAACGACAAGCGTGTCCGTTCCGCCATTTCCATCTGACACTTCGATAGTAAAGCTATCGCTTCCATTGAAAAACTCATTCGGAGTATAGGTCCAAGTACCGTCTGGGTTTACGATAGCAGTGCCGTTGGAAGGCGTAGAAGATTGAGAAAAGGTTAGGCTATCTTGGGTATTTTGGTCAGTCGCGGTGAGTGTACCGCTGATTGGTGTGTCTTCTTCTGTAATAACAGCAAGGCTTTCACCAAGGGGATCATCATTAAGGTCTGTAAATACCGGTTCGAATAAACGGAACTGTTCTAGCAGGCCAAGGCTTTGGGTTTGAGAAAGACCTAACGCTTCGAAGCCCGACGTGTCAAAATTGGTCGTGGCGATAGTTTCTACACCATCACGGGTAACGGAGCCCGATGCTGTCAAGCTTGATCCAGTTTGTCCACCGGCGGCGGTCGCGAATTCTTCACCAAGCTGGGTTGGGTCTTGACCTTCTTCTAAAGCAGCAAAGATATCCTCTATCTCGGCAGTGATGTCTTGGTTTTCACCTTCTTCGTTGACTTGCTCAACTTGGAAAGGCAACGCCTCTGATACCATCTGTTCATTACCTTGAACGATAAGTTCACCGGGCTTTGCAAGCTCACCTTCTGCGAGTACACGAACATTACCGTTAACATCGATAACGATAACTTGGTTGGCCGCAAGATTACCCATTGCTACGTAACTACCAAAACCCATAATAAAGCCCTTTATCCTTGACTGCTTTTCTATTCAACTCGGCCACCAATAAACACTTGGTTACCTTTAGATATTTATACTCGATAAATTACCATTTTTAACAAGTTGACCAAACTCATTTTTTGCGTAAATACCACTTTAAGCGTGATACATATGACATTTCTCAACATTGAGAACGTGAAGCAGCCTCACAATTCTCATTCCACATTGTTAATAAAATGTTTCCTAAATTATAGTTGATGGATAATTATTATCACATAAGGTATTTCATGTGTTAGCACAGCAAGTTACTGCTTTTAATTCGTTATTACCCATTAATAATGTTATTTTATTCGCACTAAAGATAAGTTTATCTCACTAATGAGACAGTAAAGTTGAGTAGTATCCTCAATTGAAAGCACTTCGAGGAGAGTCAAAGTGAATTGGAATAAGTTGAAAGTACTAAGCTGCGCCGTAGCCCTTAGCTTTCCAGCACACAGTCAAACATTAGAGCAAGCCGTCGCACTGACGATTACGACAAACCCTGAAATCAAAGCATCTTACAATGAGTTTAGAAGTAAATATTTTGATGCTCAGGCTTCAACAGGTGCTTATATGCCTAAGTTGGATTTAGATGCTGGTATTGGTTATGAAGCTGTGGATCTCGCCTCTGGTACAGAAGACCAGTTAACCCGTAAAGAGGCAACGCTTTCTCTGACACAATTAATCTGGGACGGTTCTGCGACCTTAAACGATATAGATCGCACGGCTGCAGATGCTGAGTCAGTGCGTTTTCAGCTACTCTCAGCGGCGCAAGATATCGCCCTTGAAGTGACTAAAATCTACCTTGATGCAACCAAGGCTTACGAAATTCTTGCCCTATCTGAGAGTAACTTAGCGGTACACAAAGACATCCACCGTGATATTAAGAAACGCGTGGATTCCGGCATTGGTTCTACAGCAGACTTATCACAAGTTGAGGCTCGTTTGGCCAAAGCACACGGCAACCTGCTCGCTGCACAAAATAACTTATTTGATGTCCATACCCAGTTTAAACGTTTTGTCGGCCAATCACCGCAGGGACTTACCTTCCCAAGAGCCGATCAAACCGCAATTCCATACACGGTAGACGAAGCACTGCAACAAGCGTTCAATAAACACCCAGTCATTAAAATTGCCCAAGCAGACGTTGATTCCGCTCGCTTCCAGTACGACCAAAGTAAAGGGGTTAACTACCCAACCCTATCTATCGAAGCGAATCAAACCTGGCGCGATGATGCTGGCGGTATAGAAGGCAGTAGCGATGAGTTTTCGGCGATGTTGCGTATGCGATATAACCTCTACAACGGTGGTTCTGACTCAGACCGCAGCGAGAGTGCCGCTTACCAACTGAATAAAGCAAAAGATTTCCGCGACCGTACTTTCAGAAGTGTTGAGGAAGGTTTGCGCCTTTCTTGGAGTGCACTAGACCTAACGGTACAGCAAAAAGAGTTCTTAGCTGACCACGTAGACTCGGCATCGGAAACCGTGATTGCGTACCAAAAGCAATATCGCATTGGTCAACGTACCCTACTTGATCTACTCAACACCGAGAACGAATTGTTTGAAGCACGTAAAGGCTACCTTGATGCTAAGTATGATGAACAATACGCCAAGTATCGTGTCATGAATGCGGCTGGTAATCTGTTAGTAGCATTAAGAGTAGACACACCTGAAGAGTGGAATGAGGAAGTAGAGTATTAATATGAATAACACACTATTATCACTGCTTGTCACAACGGCTTTGATCGCTAGCCCGGTGATAGCTGCAGACTCGTATGACTACATTGAAACGCCGATTCCAAATCAGATCGATGATTTATTGGATGAAGATAAAGATGGCGTGATCAATGCCCGAGATTTGTGCCCTCAAACTCCTACTATAGCCGAAGTCGACAACGACGGTTGTGCCACTTATATCAAAACACAACAGCAAATGGATTTGCATATTCTATTTGCTAATGACTCCGCACAGATTCAGCCCGCTTTCTTAGCACAAATACGTGAGATGTCGGCGTTTCTTGATACTTATCCCTCAACGTCGATTGAGCTAAGGGGTTATGCAAGTAAAATAGGCAATTCTCAATATAATCTGGCACTATCGGAGCGCCGCGCTCAAGCGGTTGAAGACGCTTTATTATCCAATGGCGTAGCTTCACAGCGAGTACGCATTATTGGCTTTGGTGATGCCGCACTTGAGGCTTATGGTGATGACGAAATTAGTCACGCAAGAAACCGTAAGGTAGTGGCTACGGTCATCGGCCATAAAGGCAGCGTTAAAGAACAGTGGACAATCTTTACCACGATAGAAAAGTAACTGGATACAAAGATTAAGGGAGCCAATGCTCCCTTTTTTATTGTGGCTTACTGTGTATGAGTGCTACCCTAGCAGCGATTCAATCTAAGAGAGCTATCAAATGAGCAAATTAACTTCTGATATTCAAGCAAACCTAGAACTATTCGTTGCAGAAACCAAGCAAAATAACTTGGTTTGGGGTATGCGCAATGAAGAAGGCTGGCTATCGTGCGATTCTACAGAATTTGAAAACAGTGAAGTAATGCCATTTTGGTCTTCAAAAGAAGAGGCTGAAACGCACAATGTAGAAGAGTGGGCCGATTTTGAAGTCCTTGAAATTCCGCTCGATATCTTTGTTGAGGATTGGTTACTCACACTTGCAGAAGATGGCGTCCTTATCGGTACTAACTGGAACGCTCAGCTAGAAGGCAAAGAAATGGAGCCTTCAGATTTAGCTAAGCTGTACATCGCTGAATAAAATGTCAGTCGTAAAAAAGCGTCTTTCAGACGCTTTTTTTTCACGATGCCGTATTAATTCATACTTTGCTTATGCTTTAGTTGCGCCATGATCGCTTCTCGATTATCAAGGTAATCGCTCAAACCCACTTTACGCAAATCACACGACGGGCAATCGCCGCAGCCATCGCCAATAATACCGTTATAGCATGTTAGCGTCTTTTCGCGCACCAACTCTAATGCCTGATATTGATCGGCTAACGCCCACGTTTCAGCTTTATTGAGCCACATCAGCGGCGTTGCGATTGTCAGCTCTCGACCCATTCCCTGTACCAAAGCATTGTTCATCGCTTTAATAAACTCATCACGGCAGTCTGGATAACCGGAAAAGTCTGTTTCACATACGCCAGTAATGATCGTCTCGGCGCCAATCTGATAAGCATAAATGCCCGCTAAGGTCAGAAAGAGAATATTGCGACCAGGAACAAAAGAGTTAGGCAGACCGTTTTCTTGTAGTTCATGTGAAACTGGAATATCGTCGCGCGTTAACGAACTGATCGCGAGTTCGTTTAACAACCCAACATCCATCACTTTATGCGCTTTCACGCCAAGTTCACTTGCCACGCTTTGCGCGACTTCAATTTCCAATTTATGGCGCTGCCCATAATCAAACGTGATGGCATGAACTTGATCGTACTCTTTCAGCGCTTGCACTAAGCAAGTGGTTGAGTCTTGACCACCACTAAATACAACAACGGCTTTTTCCATCTTAGTTTCCTTTACGCAATACTGAGATATTTGTGAGTCTGGATAGATAAGCGCCAGTTCCGGGCGATACACACGTCAATACATAATTGAGTTGCTCGCGGCTTTTGACTGATAGGCTGAAGTGCAATCGTCGTACTGGTACTCACCTCTGCCCGGTTAAGTAGCGCATCAAGTTGATCGATATCTTTTTGTGTCGCCACCGGGTGCTTAATTTCGTTTGCCCGCTGCAGAGCCGAATCAATGACTGGCAATTTTCCTTTCATCGCCACTTTAGGTGACACTGTCACCCATGTATTTTCTGTTGCCAATACCGGTGAAGTGCCACTGGTCTCAATTTGACACTGGCAGCCAATCGACTCAAACGCTTCAGTCAATGGCTGCAAATCATAAATACAGGGTTCACCGCCCGTAATAACAATATGTTTAGCACTGTAACTCTGCTGGTGATATTGATTAACGATTTCCTGAGCCGACATACTGCACCAAGTTGGCGAGTCTGCGGTTTTGATTAAGATGTCGCCGATGGAACGTTCATCTTCAGGCAATGCCTCCCAAGTTTGTTTGGTGTCGCACCAAGCACAGCCAACTGGACACTCTTGCAGACGCACAAAAACAGCAGGCACGCCGGTAAACACACCCTCGCCCTGAATTGTCTCGAACATTTCGTTAATCTTGTACAACGTTATCTCAGCCTAATCATGATCATTTTTTTGCAGGAACGAGACATTAAAGGAGACGCCTTGGAAGGTCAACTAATTCATAAATTGATCATTGTTACGACAGCCTTTATGCTGAGTTGTTTTGTTATTTTTGCAGCCAAACTATTTAGGTAAGTTATGTATAAATTAATCGCTCTTGATATGGATGGAACACTACTCACCAGTGATAAGACCATCAGTGAACCAACCAAAAACGCGATCGCTAAAGCTCGGCAAATGGGAGTTAAGGTAGTGCTCGCCTCAGGACGTCCACTCGATGGTATGCAGGCTAAACTAGACGAACTAGGCATCGCTGGCGATAACGAGTTCGTGGTCTACTTTAACGGGTCGATGGTCAAAGAACTAGGCAGCGGAAAGCTAATCCATACCGCGATCATCGATGGTGCTAAAGCAAAGCAGGTTGCTGAATTAGCGCAGCAGCTCGGTTTAGATTGTCATGCTTTTAGCCACCAGCATGGTTTAATTACACCAAAGTTGAACGAATATACGCACATTGAAGCAACCATTAACCAGATCCCAGTGACTGAGATGAGCTTTAGCCAACTTGAAGACGACCATCCGATCATTAAAGCTATGATTGTCGGTGAACCCGAAAAACTAACGGCATCGATTCGTGATATTCCTTCGACCTTTTACGATCAGTTTACGATTGTTCAAAGCGCGCCATTTTTCCTTGAGTTCTTGAATCTAGACAGCCATAAGGGTGTCGGTGTCGGCGCGATTGCTGAATACCTTGGCATTGAGCCCAAAGAGATAATCTGCGTCGGTGATGCTGAAAATGACCACCATATGCTCGAATACGCAGGGCTTGGGGTGGCGATGGAAAACGCCATGCCACAGACCAAAATTATTGCCGATCATATCACTGCAAGCAACAACGATCATGGTGTAGCCAAAGTGATAGAGGATTTCATTCTCAATACGCACTAGCCGATTGACCACTGCCAAGATTACTTAGCCTTGGCAGTGATTCGAAGCATTAGTGTAAACAGCACAATCAAGAGTGGGTATCGCAGAGCCTCGATGATCAGGCTCCCTAACCCGCTGCTGGAAAATTGTTCAGCAATCGATGACACATAGGAAATGTGTCACTAATAGCAGCAAGACGGTGGTGAGCATTGAAACCCATGTCATCTCTGCTTCTTGCTGCCACGTCATAATAACAGCAAAAATTGTCGATATCGCCACTAGCCATTAGGTAAATGTAGAGATGGGTCTAACCAAAGTGGTGATTGCACTCGCCACTAATAGCACCAACCTAACGAACGACTGCTTTGATCATTATTTAATCACGGCTTGTTGATTGCTTTTCTTAACCAATGGATATGGTGATCAAAACCTAGTCGCTGATAAAACTCAACCGCTTGCTGGTTAAAGTGCCACACCTCAACAAACACTTGCTGCACACCATAGTCATCAAAACGCTGTTCGATTTCGAGACATAGCTGCGAGGCGATACCTGACTTACGTTGCGCCGCAATAACATACAGCTCGTCGATACTGCCCATAGGAACAGGTTTACTGACTGATGAGATGAGCTCACAGAAATGCCCACTCACAAAACCAACGATGTGTGCATCAAGCGTCGCGACCAAAACCAAGCATTCGGGATCATCAAGGTAGCGCGCAATACTCTTTTCTTGCTCAATCTCCTGAGCACTTTTAAAGTGTTCTGGACATCGCTGATGATGTTCATCATGAAGCTGAAACATCAACTGATTGAGTGACTCTAAATCGTCGTGGTTGGCGGCACGTATCGTCGTTGGTTGCATGTGTATTTTTGCGTTAAAAATAAAGCACTAGTTTGGCGCGAACCCTTATATTTAGCAATAGAAAGCCCCTCAAATATAAGGAGCTCGGATTAACTTAGAGTTTTTAGGAATTTAGCGCTCTTTCTATTTCGTCTAGACTGGTTGGATCATCAATGGTTGATGGCACTGTGTACTGCTCTCCGTCAGCGATTTGACGGATAGTACGACGTAAAATCTTACCTGAGCGCGTTTTAGGCAAGCGCTCTACCACCAACGCATGTTTAAAACAGGCGACCGCGCCAATCTGATCGCGAACTTTACCAACTAATTCACCTTCAAGCTGCGCATCATCGATTTTAACCCCATCCTTGAGTACCACTAATCCCAGTGGTAACTGACCTTTCAAATCATCATGCACACCAACCACCGCGCACTCGGCAATGGCAGGGTGACCGCCAACAATCTCTTCCATTTCGCCAGTTGAAAGACGATGTCCGGCGACGTTTATCACATCATCAATACGCCCCATAATGAACAAGTAACCCTGATCATCAAGGTAGCCACCATCGCCCGAAACATAGTAACCGGGGAACTGGCTCAAGTAACCAGACTCAAAACGATCATGATTACGCCACACCGTTGGCAAACAACTTGGTGGCAACGGACGTTTTAATGCCACAAAACCCTGCTGATTAGGTCCAACTGATTCACCCAATTCATTGAGGATCTCAACTTGATAGCCTGGAATGGGTTTGGTTGCCGAGCCTGCCTTAATCGGCATCAGTTCGATACCGGTTGGATTACCGGCAATCGCCCAGCCTGTTTCGGTTTGCCACCAGTGATCGATGACAGGCTTTTGCGTTTTCTCTTCAACCCATTCAAGAGTCGGCGGGTCAAGACGTTCTCCTGCCATAAAGATGGTTTTCAGATGAGATAAGCCATACTTTTTCAGCTGCTCTCCGTCCGGATCTTCTTTTTTAATCGCACGAAACGCCGTCGGTGCCGAGAATAGTACATCGACCTTGTGCTCTTCACATACACGCCAAAACGCGCCAGGATCTGGCGTGCGTACCGGTTTACCTTCAAACAATATGGTGGTGCAGCCGTGGATTAATGGCGCATAAACGATATAGGAGTGGCCGACTACCCAGCCAACGTCGGAGGCTGCCCAGAACACACCGTCTTGGGCAATATTATAAATGGAAGTCATCGAGTACTTCATCGCCACAGCATGACCACCGTTATCTCTTACTACGCCTTTGGGTTTGCCAGTTGTACCTGAGGTATAAAGTATATACAAAGGGTCGGTGGCAAGAACTGGAACACAGGCGTGAGGCAATGCTTGTTGATAGGCACTCGCCCAGTCAAGATCACGATCTTGAGTCAACTCGGCCGGGCATTCGGGGCGCTGCAAGACTATAACGCACTCTGGTTTCCAGCGACTGTCCATAATGGCTTTATCGACTAAAGGCTTATATGGAATGACTTTATTAATCTCAATACCACAAGAAGCCGTCATCACCAGTTTTGGCTCCGCATCTTCTAAACGCACAGCCAGTTCATTGGCAGCAAAGCCACCAAACACCACTGAATGAATGGCACCTAGGCGTGCACACGCAAGCATCGCCATAGCAGCCTCTGGAATCATCGGCATATAGATGACAACACGATCACCCTTCTCAACCCCCTGCGCTGCCAACATACCGGCAACTTTGGCCACTCGGTCACGCAACTCTTGATAGGTATAGCTTTGCTGGCTGTTGGTCACAGGCGAGTCGTATATCAACGCCGTTTGTGAACCTCGCCCCTGCTCACAATGATAGTCAAGGGCCAACCATGATGTGTTGAGTAACCCGTCGGGAAACCAGCGTTCGATGCCGTTTTCGTCTTTAGCTAATACGGTTTGTGGTGCTTTAAACCAATCGATTTTTTTTGCTTGAGCGGCCCAAAAACCTTGCGGATCATTGGTAGCCCATTGGTATTCTTTTTCGTATGCAGACATATTGCTTCCTCCAGTATGTCTTGAACTTGCTATTAGAGTCAGTTTCTAGTTCGCAAAGACATCAGAGGGTACACGCACAAATCCCTCCATTAAGATACGAGCACTGCGGCTCATGACCGCTTTTTCAACCAGCCAACCTTGATCAGAATGGAGTGCTTTTGCCCCCACTTTCAATGTGCCCGAAGGGTGGCCAAAAGTAACCGATTCCATTTCACCGCCACCGGCAGCGCGATTGACTAACGTACCCGGTACACAAGACGCCGCAGCGATAGCAACCGCTGCCGTGCCCATCATGGCGTGATGCAGCTTACCCATTGACAGCGCGCGCACCAGTACGTCGATGTGTTTAGCATCGACCGATTTTCCACTCGAAGACAGATACGATTTAGGCTGTGCGACAAACGCGACCTTAGGGGTATGTTGACGGCTTTGCGCCTGATCAATACTATCGATTAGGCCCATTTTCAGCGCGCCATAAGCACGAATTTTTTCAAACCGCGCTAAGGCTTGTTCATCGTTATTGATCTCTTGTTGCAATTCTGTGCCTTGGTAGTCAAGCGCTTGCGCATCAATAAAAATCGTCGGGATTCCTACATTGATCATCGTGGCTTCAAAACAGCCCACATCCGGCACGTCTAACTTATCGACTAAATTCCCAGTTGGAAACATGACGCCTTCACTTGGCTGCATAAAATCAACCTGAATTTCGGCTGCAGCGAAGGTCACCCCGTCGAGTTCAAAGTGACCCGTTTCTTGAACTTGGCCATGACTGATGGGCACATGAACCACAATCGATTTATTAATGTTCGCTTGCCAAACGCGAACTTGCACAATGCCGTTGTGTGGAATCCGCTCTGCATCAATCAGGCCAGCGTGAATCGCAAAAGGGCCAACGGCGGCTGATAGGTTGCCGCAGTTACCACTCCAGTCAACAAATGGCTTATCAATTGAGACCTGACCAAATAGGTAATCCACATCGTGATCAGCTTGGGAACTCTTTGATACAATCACTGTTTTACTGGTGCTTGAGGTCGCCGCCCCCATTCCATCAATCTGTTTGCCGTAAGGATCAGGGCTGCCAATCACACGCAACAGCAACTTATCACGCGCTTCACCTGGCTTCTGAGCCGATACAGGTAAATCCGTTAAGTTGAAAAATACCCCTTTGCTGGTACCACCACGCATATAAGTAGCAGGAATTTTGATTTGACTTGCTGTCATGAGGCCTCCTACTGCGCTAAAAAGTCTTGGGCGAAACGCTGCAAAACACCACCTGCATTATAGACATTGACTTCATCTGCAGTATCAAGGCGGCAAGTCACTGGCACATCAAATTTTTCACCGTTTGCTCGGGTCACCACCAGCGCTAAATCAGCACCTGGTGTGATATCTCCGAGGACGTCATACAATTCGCTGCCGTCTAGCTCAAGGGTTTTACGATCCGTCCCTGCTTTGAACTGCAGTGGCAATACCCCCATGCCGACTAAGTTGGTACGGTGAATGCGTTCAAACCCTTCAGCAACAATCGCCTCAACGCCAGCCAAACGTACCCCTTTTGCCGCCCAGTCTCGCGATGAGCCTTGACCGTAATCCGCTCCTGCGACAATGATCAAGGGCTGCTTACGGTTCATGTAAGTTTCAATCGCCTCCCACATACGAGTGACTTTGCCTTCAGGCTCAATACGCGCTAGCGAACCCTGCACCACTTGGCCGTTGTCCATCACCATTTCATTAAACAACTTAGGGTTGGCAAACGTCGCACGTTGCGCGGTTAAATGATCGCCGCGGTGTGTCGCATAAGAGTTAAAGTCTGCTTCTGGCACGCCCATGGAAGCAAGATATTCGCCCGCAGCGCTATCGGCCAAGATGGCGTTCGATGGCGATAGATGATCGGTTGTGATGTTGTCACCTAGCACTGCTAATGGACGCATGCCAGACAAACTGCGCTCTCCTGCGAGCGCGCCTTCCCAATACGGCGGGCGGCGAATATAGGTACTTTGTGGTCGCCAATCATAAAGTGGATTGTTATTACGCGCGCCTCCATCCAGTTTAAACATTTGAATGTAGACTTGCTTAAACTGCTCCGGCTTGACATGCTGGCCAACTACCGCGTCGATCTCTTGATCACTTGGCCATAAATCATTGAGGAATATAGGCTTACCATTGCTGTCTGTACCAAGCGCGTCACGTTCTATATCAAAACGAATCGTTCCTGCTAATGCATACGCAACCACCAAAGGTGGCGAGGCAAGAAAAGCCTGTTTCGCATAAGGGTGGATTCGCCCATCAAAGTTACGATTCCCCGACAGAACCGCCGTGGTGTACAGATCTCGGTCGATAATTTCTTGCTGAATGGTTGGGTCAAGTGCACCACTCATGCCATTACACGTCGTACAAGCGTAAGCAACGATGCCAAATCCCAGTTTCTCAAGCTCTGGCAGTAGGCCTGAGTCTTCAAGGTAAAGCTTGGCCACTTTAGAGCCCGGCGCAAACGACGATTTAACCCAAGGCTTTCGCACCAAACCGAGTTGGTTGGCTTTTCTTGCCAGCAGACCTGCAGCCACCACGTTACGAGGGTTACTGGTATTGGTACACGAAGTGATGGCTGCAATAATTACCGCACCATCAGGCAAGTTGTCATCATCTTGCGCAGGTGTTTGTGGAATAGAAATACCGCGCTGAGCAAGTTCAGAGGTAGGCAAACGGCGGTGTGGATTTGATGGGCCCGCTAGGTTGCGCGTCACTTGCGAAAGATTAAATTCCAACACTCGCTCGTATTCGGCCTCAATTAAGTCATCGGCCCACAATCCAGTTTGTTTCGCATACAATTCAACCAGCGCAACTTGTTCTTCATCACGGCCTGTGAGTTTCAAGTAGTTAATAGTCTGCTCGTCAATGTAGAACATGCCCGCGGTAGCGCCATACTCTGGCGTCATATTTGAAATCGTCGCACGATCGCCGATGGTAAGATCCTTAGCCCCCTCACCGAAGAACTCTAAGTAACAAGAGACTACTCGTTGGTTACGCAAGAATTCGGTAATCGCCAACACAATATCTGTTGCAGTAATGCCCGGCTGACGTTTACCGGTTAACTTAACCCCAACGATGTCTGGTAATCGCATCATAGATGGCCGCCCGAGCATCACGGTTTCGGCTTCAAGGCCACCAACCCCAATCGCGATAACCCCTAATGCATCAACGTGAGGTGTATGACTGTCGGTGCCAACACAGGTATCTGGATAAGCAATGCCCTGCTTTGCCTGCACCACAGGTGACATTTTCTCAAGATTGATTTGATGCATAATGCCGTTACCAGCGGGAATCACACTGACGTTCTCAAAAGCCGTTTTACACCACTCGATAAAGTGGAAACGGTCTTCATTACGGCGATCTTCAATTACACGGTTCTTTTCAAACGCATCTGGGTCAAAGCCTGCATGTTCTACTGCCAATGAATGATCGACGATCAATTGCGTTTCAACCACCGGATTGACCTTATCAGGCTCACCGCCTTGCAGAGCAATTGCATCTCGTAGGCCCGCTAAGTCAACCAATGCGGTTTGGCCGAGAATGTCGTGGCACACTACTCGGGCAGGATACCAAGGAAAATCGTGGTCACGCTTGCGCTGAATAAGCTGTTGTAAGCTTTGCGTTAATATATTTGGGTCGCAGCGTCGAACCAGTTGTTCCGCCAGTACGCGTGAGGTGTATGGCAGTGTTTCATAAGCGCCGGGAGAGAGCGCATTGACAGCTTCACGGGCATCAAAATAATCAAGATGTGTTCCCGGAAGCGGTTTTCGGTATTGGGTATTGACAGTCATAGCAGCTTCCATTCAGGTAAGTCGTTATTATTCGCTCCCTCACTACAGGGAGGGAGCGTGCGTTGGGGTTACCTGTTTTCGATTGGCACCCAGTCTTGATGATCGGGGCCGGTATAGTCCGCGCTTGGACGAATAATACGGTTATTGGCGCGCTGTTCATACACGTGGGCAGCCCAACCAGTTAAGCGGCTCATAACAAAAATCGGCGTAAATAGTTTGGTTGGAATATCCATAAAGTGGTAAGCCGATGCATGGAAGAAATCCGCATTACAGAACAAGCCTTTTTCACGTTTCATCACCGCTTCAACTCGCTCAGACACCGCGTATAAGTGCGTATCGCCCACCGCCTTCGAAAGCTGTTTTGACCACTGTTTGATCAACGCATTACGCGGATCACTTTCGCGGTAAATTGCGTGACCAAAACCCATAATCTTGTCTTTGTTGGCCAACATTTGCATGATGTTTGCTTCCGCTTCATCTGGTGTTTGCCAATGTTCAATCATCTCCATCGCTGCTTCATTCGCGCCGCCATGCAGTGGGCCACGCAGCGTCCCTATCGCAGCAGTGATGCACGAGTGGAGATCAGACAAGGTTGATGCACAGACTCGCGCTGCAAACGTCGACGCATTAAATTCGTGCTCGGCGTACAAAATCAGTGAGCAATGCATGACTTTCTTGTGCATTTCTGTCGGCTCTTTGCCAGTGAGCAATTTCAAGAAATAACCGCCAATGCAGTTTTGCGATTGATCTTCAGTATCGACTCGCACGCCGTCATGGCTAAATCGATACCAGTAACAGATTATCGCTGGAAACAAGGCTAACATCCGCTCAGTAGCATCCAGCTGTTGAGAAAAGTCGCGTTCTTGCTCTAAGTTACCTAATACAGAGCATCCCGTGCGCATAACATCCATTGGATGAGCAGAGGCGGGGAGCAATTCAAGTGCCTGTTTTAGCTCAGAGGGGAGACCTCGCAAACTGATCAGACGCGTTTTATACTCATCCAACTCTTGCTGATTCGGTAGATGACCGCGTAATAATAGATGAGCGACCTCTTCAAATTGTGCGTTATTGGCTAAATCAGTGATATCAAAGCCACGATAGGTTAAGCCAGTGCCTGTTTTACCAACGGTACACAGCGCTGTAGTGCCTGCACTTTGACCGCGTAAACCTGCGCCGCCTATTTCTGCGCTCTTGTTCGATACTAGAGACATTTTTTGAACTCCTTTTCTGTTTGATACTGCTCTCTTATGGAGCGTTTATTACCAAACGATTTCACGTTATTAATTTGATTGAAATGGTTTTCTTGGGCTTGCGCGCTTGTTATTTCCCTTCTGAAAATAGCTGATCGAGCTTATCTTCATAGTCATGGTATTTAAGGTGTGCGTACAATTCTTTGCGCGTCTGCATGGATGCAGTCAGGGCTTCTTGATTACCGACATCAAGCAGATGCTGGTAGACATTTTCCGCCGCTTTGTTCATTGCACGGAAGGCACTCAACGGATAAAGCACCATATCAACTTTTGACTTCGCCAAATCATCGCAACCATAAAGAGGCGTTTGACCAAACTCAGTAATATTGGCCAAGATAGGCACATGCTTACCCGTCGCTTGGTGCAGGGAATCAGAGAATTGCACATACTGTTCCAGCTTTGTCATTGCTTCAGGGAAGATCATATCGGCCCCCGCTTCAATACAAGCAATTGCACGTTCTATCGCACGGTCGATTCCCTCGACTGCCAACGCATCGGTGCGCGCCATAATGACAAAACTTTCGTCATGGCGAGCATCAACGGCTGCCCTGACACGATCGACCATCTCTTGCTGGCTAACAATGGCTTTATTCGGACGATGTCCACAACGCTTTTGTGCCACCTGGTCTTCCATATGCACTGCGCCAGCACCTGCTTTCTCCATTGCTTTTATCGTGCGCGCGATGTTAAACGCACCGCCAAACCCAGTATCAATATCAACAAGTAGTGGCAGTTCACAGGCATTGGTAATGCGCTCAACGTCGACCAATACATCATTCAGTGTCGTGATTCCGAGATCGGGAAGGCCATACGATGCGTTCGCAATACCACCTCCAGAGAGATAAATCGCTTGATGACCAATGTTTTTCGCCATCATCGCGCAATACGGATTAACCGTGCCGACAATTTGCAGTGGATTGTTTTGTTCAACAGCAAGTCTAAATTTTGCTCCTTGAGATAAACTCATGACTCTTTCCTCTAGTCCTTACGGATTTGTTGTGCAATCAGTGAGCGGCTTCCTGATATGTGACGACGCATAAGCATTTCGGCTAATTCTTCGTCACGATTGCGGATCGCCTGCAAGATATATTTATGTTCATCCAACGCTTCAACCGGACGCGATTGAGAGCGTGGCGACTGATAACGGTACATACGAAGCAAGTGGTACAGCTCGTCGCACAACAGCGCAATCAACTTACTGTTACGACTGGCTAAAATGATTCGATAGTGAAAGTCGAAATCACCATGCTGGTGAAAGTATGAGGCCCCTTCGACTTGATCAATATGATGTGAATGTGTCAACAATACCGCTTCGAGCCCTGCAAGTTGCTTTGGCGTGATATGTCGCGCGGCCAAACGCGCAGCCATGCCCTCTAGCGCCTCACGTACAGAATAGAGTTCAACCAATTTTTCTGGCGATAAAGTAATTACTCGCGCACCGACATGCGGAATTCGTTCGATTAATCCTAATCCTTCAACGCGCATGATGGCTTCACGCAGCGGACCACGGCTAACCTGATAGCGCTTAGCCAGTTCGGGCTCAGAGATTTTACTTCCAGGCGCAATATCACCATTGACAATCGCTTCGACCAGTGACTCGGTCAAACTTGCTGATTTGGTATGCTCTTTTTCTACGAGAGCGCCTTTTGGTCGAGTTTTAAGCTCTGTATTCATCTCTATTTTACTCTTGGTAACAACTAAAGACTGTCTACAATCTTTCTTCATACCAACAAAATAGACCATTATACTGTCGACAATCAAGATTATTGTCGACAATTTAGACTAAGGTATAACTCATGAGCAACTTAAGCTGTGTACAACTGCGTCACATATTAGCAATCGATTACAGTGTCGATTAACACCAATACTATAAAATCAATGACTCACATTAAATATGCGTTTAGTATCGTAACTCATTAATACGGATAGTGAATAGAGAAGGCTTATGTGGAAGTTCAAACACACAGTAATGATTGCCACAATGGCGCTATTAAACCTAAATGGCGGCTCTATAGTTAGGCAGGTAAATTGCCTCAGCCTCACCTAGAGTATATACTCTAACCCGAAAGATAACCCAACTAGAGTGCCCCTATGTTACTGCGCCCTATCGCTGCAATGATCGCATGTTTGAGTTTATATTCTCCAGTGTCGCTTTCAGCCGCCATTAGTTTTGAACAAGCTTGGCAACTATTAAAGCAAGAAAATAATTCATTGGCTGCACAACGTTCCAATGTTGATCGCTATCAACACCTAGCAAGTGCGACAGATAACCTTAACTTCCCTTCTATCACTTTAGGTGCCAATTACACACGACTCGACAGCGATGTCACGTTATCTGGGCAACAAATTTTTAATAGTACTGGTCAGCCTCTACCTAATCTCGGCCCGACATTCAACCAGTTGTTTGCCCACTTAGGTAATATCACCTCGACAATCACTGAGCGCGATATTTTCAGTTCATCGTTGCGTGCGATTTGGCCGATTTTTACTGGCGGAAGAATTAACGCGGCTCAGTCTGCGGCTGAAGGAAAAAAACAGCAGGCACAAAGCGAACTCGCAATGGAAACGCAAGCACGTTTCGAAGATTTAAGTAAATACTATTTTTCCGTGCTGCTGGCTCAAGACGTGGTCGAAACCCGCCGTTTAGTCGAACAGGGGTTAACTCGCCACCGTGACAATGCGTTAAAGCTAGAACAACAAGGGCAAATTGCTCGCGTTGAGCGCCTACAAGCACAATCGGCACTCGATAATGCGATCATTGAACGTAAAAAAGCGGATAAAAGCCTCGAAATCGCACAAACGGCTCTCACTCAGATTTTAAACCAATCAACATCGGTCGAGCCATCAGATACGCTGTTCATTAACCAAAACCTGCCCTCTCAACAAGTGTTTCTCGAACGCACACTGGCGACTTATCCCGGCCTTGAGTTATTAGATGCCAAAGAAAAACAGGCCGATAGCTTGATGAAAGCCGAGCAAGGTAAATACTACCCTGAAGTCTATCTGTATGGTGACTATAGCTTACATGAAGACGACTCATTGGCCAGTCAGATGAAGCCAGACTGGCTAGTGGGCATCGGCGTTAACATTCCTTTGATTGAAAGCTCTGGGCGTAGCGAAAAAGTAAAAGCTGCGTACACGGCCATCTCTCAAGTCCGTTACCTTAAAGCGCAGGCCAAGCAAGATCTGTCAGTATTGGTACAAAAAACCTACCTCGAAGCACAACAAGCACAAGAAGAAGTGATCGGCCTGCAATCCAGTATCGATTTGGCACAGGAGAACCTAAATCTGCGTCAAAAGGCGTTCTCTCAAGGTCTGTCCACATCCACCGACGTGGTTGATGCCCAACTTTATATCGCAAAGGTGAAGACTCAAAAAGCCGCGGCTAGCTTCAACTATCTAATTTCACTAGCCAAATTACTGGCACTCTCAAGCGAAATGGATGCATTTAGTCAGTACCAACACAACGCTATTAATACCTCAGGTTTATAAGGTTTACCGATGAAAAACGCCAAATCACTAGTTCTTTCAGCTGTCGCATTAAGTGTTGCATCTTGGGTGAGTTATAGCTTTTATCAAGCCTATCAACCTCAACCTGTTCGCCTGCAAGGTCAAATTGAATCGCAACAGTATAGTATCTCTTCCAAAGTTCCAGGACGCATCGACCAAATTCTGGTGCGAAAAGGTCAAACGATTGAAAAAGGTGACCTCGTTTTCACCCTTCATAGTCCAGAAATCGAAGCCAAATTAGAACAAGCAAAAGCAGGCGAAAAAGCCGCAGATGCACTTGCGATGGAAGCCGAAAATGGGGCACGTAGCCAGCAAATTCAGGCGGCCAAAGATCAATGGTTAAAAGCTAAAGCGGCGGCCTCACTGATGGAGAAAACCTACCTTCGAGTCAATAATCTATATAATGAAGGTGTTGTCGCGGAGCAAAAACGTGATGAAGCTAAAACACAGTGGGATGCGGCTAAGTATTCCGAAAGCGCGGCTTTTCAGATGTATCAACTCGCCCGTGAAGGTGTGCGCAGTGAAACCAAGTTGGCTGCTGCAGAGAAAGCTCGAATGGCGGCAGGCGCAGTTGCGGAGGTGGAAGCTTACGCTCAAGATACACGCATAGAAAGCTGGTTCGAGGGTGAAGTATCTCAAGTACTGCTACAAAGTGGTGAACTTGCTCCACAAGGCTTCCCAGTTGTTACTGTGATCGATACTCAAGATTCCTGGGCGGTGTTTAATGTTCGTGAAGATTGGCTCAAACAATTCGACAAAGGCACCCTGATTAACGCCTATGTGCCTGCTTTAGATAAGAATATTGAATTGGAAGTGGCGCATATTTCAGTCATGGGTGACTTTGCTACTTGGCGTTCAACCGACGCATCACAAGGTTTTGACTTACGCACCTTTGAAGTTGAAGCTAGACCAACGCAACCTGATCATAAATTGCGTATGGGCATGAGCTTAGTGGTTGAGTTGAATTAATACGGTTGTCATTATGCAGGCTAGACCCGTTTCACAAATGACCATTGTCCGGCGCGATAAATGGCTCCTCTCATCTCTCACTTGGCTCCCAGTGGTGCTGGTTATCCTCGTTTGGGCTATTTTTTCAAAGGGCATCGTCCGCGATTTGCCCATTGGTGTGGTTGATCTTGACCGAGGCAAATTGTCTGGAGAATTGATTCGTTACTATGACGCGAGCTCCAGTATGGCAGTCAAACAACACTACCCCAGTGTTGCCAGTGCCAAACAAGCCCTGATTTCTGGCGATATTTATGCTTATGCGGTGGTCCCGTACCACTTCGAGCAAGACACTTACAAACATCTCTCGCCACAAGTGAGTGTGTTTTATAACAGCCAAATGATCTTAATTGGTAAGATTCTAAGCTCCGCCTTTCTTCAAGCGCAAGGTACGCTTAACGCTCAACTAAGCACTGTCGAGAATTTGGCCAAGGGCGGGGCAACATTCGCGTCTGCTATGGGTAAAGCCGTACCGATTCGAACGCAGATAACCTCACTGTTTAACAAAAACTCCAATTATGCCCAGTTTTTAGTCTCAGCGATTGTCCCTGCGCTGTGGCAAATTGTTATTGTAGTCAGCACCATTTTGATTCTCTCTGCCAATTTACGCGATCGGGGCTTAACACACTGGCTAGGCACTCACGCCACTCGCAACTTAATCATGACATTAGCGCCTTATAGCTGGGTGTTTGCAGTGCAAGGTTGGGCGTTTCTGTGCTGGTTCTATCTTGGTTTCGAATGGCCGATGAATGGCAGCTTTATCACACTAATTATTGCCCAATTTTTCACCATGATTGCATGCATGGTCATGGGGTGCCTGTTTTTCTTCTTAACTTTAGACGCAGCTAGAGCGATGAGCTTTGCTGGCGCATTTACGGCGCCGAGCTTCGCTTTTATGGGCATCACCTTCCCGGTGACTGATATGAACACGCTCGCTCAGATATGGCGAAGCCTTTTGCCAATCAGCCACTATATTGAGGTTCAAGTCGGTCAAGTGAGTTACGGTGAAGCGTGGACCCAATCGATGACGCACTTGATACCGATGCTTGGTTATTGCCTTCCTCTGGTTATGGTTATTGGCTTAATGAGCATACATCTTAACGCAATACATTCGAGTCATTCGACTAAGGGCACCCAATGAGATTTGGCCTACTGCTTAAAGCCGAACTGAAAGCACTGCTGAGCAATCCGGTAATCTTGATTACGGTGTTTGGCGGCGTACTGTTTTACTCGTTCCTTTACCCGCTACCTTACAGTCACCAGACCCCGAGAGAGCAGAAAATAAGCGTTGTTAACTTAGACAAAAGCCAAACCAGTTACCAGTTAGAGCGTATGGTTGATGCCACCCCTCAAGTTAAAGTCATGCAACGCGACTCAACACTCGCTGATGCGAAGCAAGCTTTTCTCGATGGGAAAGTCAGTGGTATTTTGGTGATTCCTGAACATTTCTACAAAGATTTAATGCTCGGGAAAAGCCCCACACTTGCCTACGCTGGTGACGCTTCTTATTTCTTGGTTTACGGCACCATCGTCGAAGGATTAGCGCAAGCTGGCGGTACACTCGCCGCACAAACGACGGTAGCTAAACTGGTACTCGATGGCGAACCTCTGTCTAAAGCTGCCACGCAATACGCCGCCACTCGCACCAATCTAAAACCGACCTTTAACCCACGTATGGGTTACGTTGACTATGTGGTTCCTGCGGTATTTGTGCTGATTTTACAACAGACCCTTGCCATGGCTGCCGGATTAATGGTCGGCACACAAAAACAAGGACGAGGATATTGGCTAAAAGTGTCGCCAGTGAAGCTATTACTGGCACGTAGTATAGTCCTGACGGTAATTTATTATCTGCTCAGCATGTATTACTTTGGCGCCAGCTTCTCGTTTTATGGGGTTAATCAACTGGCCAGCGCAGTCGACTTACTCACCTTCACCCTGCCTTTCTTGCTTGCAACCATAGCTATCGGTTCTTGGCTCGGTGCCATCACACCAAGACGTGAGTTGGTCACCTTAGTCGTACTGATAAGTTCGATGCCGCTTGTTTTCAGCGCCGGCTTCATTTGGCCTATTGAAGCGATCCCTGCTCCGATTGCTTGGTTATCTGAATTGTTCCCTAGCACGCCGGCCATTCAGGGCTTCCTGAGGCTCAATCAGATGGGAGGCAGTTGGCAAAGTGTCTCTGATGAATATCTGCAACTGTGGATACAATGTATTGGGTGGACGTTGCTCAGTTACATCGGCTATCAAAAGTCCATCAGTAAGCTTTCAGCAAAATTATAGAACGAATAAAGGCTTAGCTAGGTCGCTAAGCCTTTATGGCTATCTGTTGATAAGCAGAACAAAATCTAGCGCTAGAGGAGACTGATTATTTCGTCAGCGCTGATCCGGCCAACTGGAAAGCGGGCCAATTTATCTTTTAACGATACTATAATAGTGTATGGCAACATAACTTGATATCGCTCCAAATTTTAAGCCACAAACCAAACAATCAATTGACCAATCATTGATTAAATAAGGCCACTTACCACTAAAGAGGTATTTCCCAGCTTTGCCACCGCTGCTTCATTTTCTCAATTATGTGTTCTTCAACACCGTGAATATTACCGAAATTGTCGTGACACTCGATCACTTCAAATTTCGCGTTATAACGCTGAGCTAATTTATAGTAAGGCTCTATTTCCCATCGATGCACAAAGGTATTGGAAACTACCACATCTTGACCGCGGGCTAGACAGCGCTGGGTGTTGGTTTTACACCAATGATGAGCCTGTGGCAGCTTGTTTGGTTGAAAAAGGTAGTCACCGTTATGGTCGACGAAATACATATCAGCCTCGAAGTGATGAGCTGGCAATGTTCTGGCCAAGGTACTTTTGCCCGATCCAGGTAAGCCACGTATCAGCGTCAGTTTTAATGTCATAAAGAGATCGTGTGATTGATTTGGACAACAATATTATTATATCTAGAGGTCAGATTGCTATCGACATCTTCATGTGATTGGGTTAAGTTTAGAAGTATAGACGTCCATAACCATGCTTAGGGAGTAAGCTGTGCCGATTAAGATCCCCGATCAATTGCCCGCGTCTGACGTATTGCGTACCGAGAATATATTCGTGATGGCCGAGTCTCGTGCCTCTACTCAGGAAATTCGTCCGCTTAAAGTTTTGATCCTCAATTTGATGCCAAAAAAGATTGAAACGGAAACCCAATTTCTACGTTTGCTATCCAACAGTCCACTTCAAGTTGATATTGAACTGCTGCGGATTGATGATCGCCCAAGTAAAAATACACCAACGGAACATCTCGACAATTTCTACCGCCAATTTGAGATGGTCAAAGGGCGTAATTTCGATGGATTGATCATTACTGGTGCCCCATTAGGATTGGTTCAGTTTGAAGACGTGATTTATTGGGAACATTTACAAACGATTATGAATTGGGCGAAGGGCCATGTGACCTCGACATTGTATGTCTGTTGGGCTGCGCAAGCTGGGCTAAAGTTGCTCTATAACCTACCCAAACGTACACGTAAAGAAAAGCTATCGGGAGTGTACCAACATAAAGTCCACCAACCTTATCATCCAGTATTACGCGGTTTTGACGATACCTTTTTGGCGCCGCACTCTCGTTATGCTGACTTTTCACCCGAATACCTTGAAGAACATACTGATTTGGATATTCTTGCCACATCAGATATCGCTGGTGTTTATCTTGCCGCAACAAAAGACAAGCGCAATGTCTTTGTAACCGGCCATCCGGAATACGATTCACACACTCTGCATCATGAATATATTCGTGATCTTAGTGAAGGCATGGAGCCTGCGATTCCGGTCAATTACTACCCCAACAACAACCCAGACAACAAGCCCGTTGCAAGCTGGCGTAGTCACGGCCATTTACTGTTTGCCAACTGGCTCAACTATTGTGTTTATCAACAAACGCCGTATGACCTCGACCAATTCAGTGAAGCCAATTTCACCATCAATGACTAGGGTCTGTTGACCTTTCGAGCTGATTTTTGCAGTACGTTGTGGGAAATTTATACAAGGCATCAGCTTTGACGTGTGGTTACTCTACATAAAAGCCGATAACGCCGTAGAAATGAACAGCCCCTAATAACCATCGTAGAATGAAAGGAGCGCATTGCGTTCCTTTTTATTCGCCAATCCACAGCGCACTTTTTCTGCTCAAAACGACACATTTTGATGTATATCCTGTCTGTACTCAAGGATACTCTCTGCGCCTTCTCGGATTTTAACCACACTATATACTGTGCTTGCGATTTGTTATCTACAGTAAGTCATCGTTTATCATTGTTGGCATATTATGCGTATTTTCATCCTACTTTTACTGCAGTTTATGAGCGGTTGCATAACCGTAGCCTCTTCTGATCAAATGACCTTAAGTGCTGACAGTAAACAAAAAGCAGAGGCTCGGGTTGCTCTTGGAATGGAGTACCTTCGTCTTGGACATCTTGACAAGGCGGGACAAAACTTTGAATTGGCTATCGAACATGCACCAGACTATTACCTTAGCCGACTATCACAAGCGCTCTATTATCAGCACGTTGGTTCAACCAGTTCAGCGCAAGCTCTCTACAATCAGCTGATTCAAACCGACCTAAGTGAGCCTGCTGTTGTATCAAGTTACGCCACTTTTCTTTGTCAGCAAAATCAATTTAGTCAAGCTCAGCACTGGTATCGCCAATCGATACTCAGCGCCCATGCACTTCAGCGTGCATCAAACTATCAAAGCGCCGCTTTATGTGCACTTAAAAACAACGATTATCCGCTTGCCGAAACATATTTGAACCAAGCGCTTGAACATCAACCCGAACGCAAAGAATTATGGTTCTACCTAATAGAAGTGTATTTAAAGAGTAACCAAACCGAGAAAGCCAAAAAGAGACTGGCTAACTTAGAGCAAAGATTTGGCTCTAACGCAGCAACAAAGAATTTACAGTTAAAGATAAACCAATAAACACGCTGCAATCATGCGTGTATTGGCTTAATCTAGCGACGTTTGGAACGAGAGGTTTGGCGACGACGCCGCACACGCGAAGCGCGCTGAATCTTTTTATACTCACGGTAGAGGATATAAATAAAGCCAGCTAGCCCTATGATGAGCAATACCGAGAATAGCGACAAAAAGCTATCGCAAAGCCAAACGGGTTCACAGGGCATATAAATTTCAATTTCCATCCCCTGCTCCTGTCAATTAAATTACGGTTGTCGCGCTAACCACTGAGACCGTTGCGTGTGATCGTGAAAACTCCAAGCGATAAAGCGGCTAATTTTTTGCCCTTGATTCATTTCAACAACATGGATCTCTTTCGCTCCGGCCTTCTCAAGGTTTTTTCGCATCCAACGCACGTTGTCTTTTTTCGAGATCAAGCTACTGAACCACAAAACTTGACTGGCAAAGTCTCGACTTTCAAACGCCATATTTTTGATAAACGCCGCTTCACCACCAGGGCACCACAACTCGGCTTTTTGTCCACCGAAGTTAAGTATAGATGAAGCTTGACTGGCCGATTTTGGCGAGCTTTGGCCACGCTTGGCTTTGTTGGCGGTCAGATTTCTCACTTTGCGCTGACTGCCTTGCTGCGCGTCTTGCAAAGACTTATGAAAGGGTGGATTGCACGTCGTTAGGTGATAGCGCTCACCCGGACGAATAATACCTTTGAAAAAATGCGCTGAACTGGTTTGTAATCTCGCTTCAATCTTGCCATCGAGCACGGCGTTTTGCTTAGCAATCCAATTGGCGTTTTTTACTGATACCGGGTCGACATCACTACCCACAAAGTGCCAATCGTACGCGGTAATACCCACAATAGGATAAATACAGTTAGCCCCAACGCCAACGTCTAGGCCGCACAATTTGGTCTGATTGAGCTTAGGTAAATCGTTGGTCACTAGGTCATGCAAACGGTGGATGTAGTCAGCGCGACCCGGAATCGGCGGACACAAAAACCCTTGAGGAATATCCCAATTCGTCACTTGATAATGATAAGCCAGCAGTGCCTGATTGAGGAGCTTGACGGCAACCGGATCAGAGAACGAAATGCTCATCTCCCCTTTCGGATTGCGAATGACACATTGCTTAAGTTTAGGCAACGCCGCTATCAGTTTAGGAAAATCATATCGGCCTTGATGAACGTTGTGTTTGTGCAATCCTGGTTTACCTTTATGAACAACCATTTTCGGGGCTGACATTTTGACGTCATGACGGTTGTTTTCAATAGCTAGCTGTTTTTGGGTGCGCGTATTCATAGTCACTTCTGTTTAACAGTTTCAAGGTAAATCATAAAGAGTCGGGCATCGAGCTCAAGTTGGTGATAATCCGGCAGCATATGGCAACAGAGTTGATAAAAAGCCTTATTGTGCGCTTTCTCTTTAAGATGGGCTAACTCATGAACAACTAACATTCTCAGCAGTGGCTCAGGCGCTTGCTTAAAAATACTGGCGATACGGATCTCGTTTTTGGTTTTTATCTTACCGCCATGCACCTTAGCTACATAAGTGTGCAACCCGAGCGCATGGTTAATGAGATGAATCTTATTGTCGTACACCACTTTACTCAGTGGCGCGGTCTTTTTCATATAACGGTTTTTAATTGCTATCGCGTAGTCGAACAGCGCTTTCTCACTTTTGATGTTGTGATGTTGCGGGTAACCCTGTTCGAACCATTGGATCAACTTACCTGATTCGACCAGTTGCGTGACTGGTTCAATAATATGTTGAGGGTAACCTTGAATGTATCTTAGGCTTGGATTCATCACTATATGTGCCAGTCATCTCAAATAAAGGGGGGCATAAGTTTACCCCATTCCGACTTGTCATTCACCGCCTTTTCATTAAACTCTGCGACTCATCATTGCCAAGGAAATCCTCATGAAACGACTTGTCTTGTACGTCAAAGATAAATGCCCACACTGTAAAGATGCACAACGCTACTTAGATTCAAAGGGTTATAAGTACCGTTTAACTAATGCAAAAATGCAGCGTGGACGCAAAGAGTTGGACGCTATTGGTGCACGTTCTTTACCCGTACTTAAGATTGGAGACCGATATCTGATTGGCTGGAACCCTGGTAACTTCGAGAAAATGTATCACTCCAACTAAGCCTATCAGCCCAATATGCATCGTTCCTAATTGGGTTTTTGCCTTGATTGTGACCAAGTCAGGCAAAATACTTCGTCAAGTTTAGCTGAGCTTATTGGTTTGGTGATCACTTCGCTGCAACCCACTGCGATCATATTTTGTCGAGTCTCTTCAAAGGCGTCTGCGGTGCATCCGATAATAATAGGCTGAGACGCAAGAGTGAGCTTGACGATCGCTTTTGTGGCTTGAATTCCATCCATAATTGGCATGTGATTGTCCATTAATACAAAGTCATAAGAGTGTTGTTGTACCTGCTCTAATGCTTGTAAGCCATTTTCTACCACATCATACTCGAAGCCTTTCTTGGTTAAGAATCGGCCAAGTACAATCGCATTGACGCGTGTATCTTCCACGATCAGCACGGACATTCCCGTACCATCAAACGTTTGCTCGATATGATGAGACGTTTCAGCAGTACTGTCTGAAATAGAGACCGGAATGCTGACAACAAAAGTGCTGCCTAATGTCAGCATGCTATCGATTTTCACCTCACCTTGCATCGCTTTGACTAACTCAGAAATGATTGCCAAGCCGAGCCCCGTGCCTCCAAAACGACGAGTGGTGTCCGTCTCGGCTTGGCTGAAAGGGTCAAAAATCAGTGCTTGTTTATTTTGGCTAATCCCAATACCAGTATCTTTTACTGTCATCTCTAACCATACCCCATCGGTTTGATGATTGATCCGTAAAGTCAGCGTAATTGCCCCCTTGATGGTGAACTTCCATGCATTGTTAAGCAGATTTTGCAAGATTTGCATCACGCGTGTCTCATCAGCCAACAAGTAAGTGTGGCTTGCAAAATCGCATTGGCAATCAAAGCTCAACCCCTTCTCCGCGCACAAGGGCTTATACATTTGTGTAAGCTTGATGGCGATCGATTGCAGTGAAAAGTGGCGTTGCTCAAGCTTGAGCTTTCCAGACTCTATTTTGGAAAAGTCGAGAATGTCATTGAGTATCGTTAGCATATGCCGCCCGGAACTAAGGAAGGTTTCAACATACTCTTGCTGCTCATCATCAATAGCAGTATGTTGCAGTAACTCTCCAACGCCTAAAATACCGTTCATCGGTGTACGCAATTCGTGGCTCATCGCTGCAAGAAATTTTGACTTTGCAATATTCGCCGCGTTTGCCTCGATGGCTTTTTGCTCTAATGATTCTTGTAATTCAATACGTTGAGTAATATCACGTTCAACCGCCATAAAACCTTCCAGCTGTCCTTCTTTGTCATAAAGCGGCGTTAAGGCAAGCTCGATCCAATAAATTTCGCCCGATTTTTTATAGTTCATCAGCTCAAAGAATCCATATTGGCGCTGATTTATCGCACGCCGAATTTGCTTGGTGACTTTTTTGTCGGTTCGTTCACCTTGGAGGAAATCGCCGGGTTTACGCCCAAGGACCTCACTTTCTTTAAAACCAGTCAATTGTTCAAATGCCCGATTGACCCACACAATGTTAGCGTCAAGGTCAGTAAATACTACCGCATCACGCATATATTTCACGACTCGCGCTAGACGTGCCGATTCAGCTGCTTTACGTTTGAGCTCAGCCGACTGCATGATCAGTTGTTGCTCAGAATGATAAAGGGCCTGAAATGGCGAGACCAACACTCTGCGCCCAAACACAAACAAAACGGTTAAGGCAAATAACGTAGCCAACACCATGCCGAAAAAAAGACTTTCGATAAAGCCACGTTTGGTGTCTTCGACCAGAGCCGGTGAATAGGAATAAAGTAAAGTAAAGTCGCTACCTTCAATTGGATACTGTTCAACTGGCCACGAATAAGGAGACGTCATACCCCATGAAAAACGCGACTGCTGCAATCCAAACCAATGCGATGAGCCACTACCAAATCCCTGAAAAAAATGAGTTCTATCAAGAGGCGTAATATAAGCCGCAATCCCTTCTGATAACCCATTATATTTGACCGGTAAGGTAACAATAAGGTAATCACTTTGCTGTTGATTAAATATCGAGTACGACACGCTTTCGAGCAAGCGTTCACTATCCGCGCCCCTAACGATAAATTGGGCGACTCTTTGCGGCAGCGCGACTTCGGAATAGACCTTTTCGCCAGCAAAATCATACACATTAATGAAAGATTGAGCCCCTACTGGCTTAAAGCGTGCGAGCTGATCATAAAAAGCCAGCGAATTATCAACACCTTCTAAGACAGCACCTAATAACAACGGATGCTCAACAATATTGGCTAAACGTTGTTGACGCGCATCAAAGTACTCTTTGATATATCGTTCTACCGTCGTGAGCTTACTCTTTAAACTTTCACTAATAACCATCTCAGCACTTTGTTGAGACTGATGCTGAACAAATAGCAGACTGGTCGCTAAAAACACCCCCGCACCAACAACGATGAATAGAGTAAATAAGTGCATAGCGTTTTTTCTATCAAACTTGATCATCGGGCAGCCTTATTGTACGCCAGCCAATTTAGACATCAGTTTTACTGCATTGTTTTCATCGTAGGAGGCCATGCAATAGTCGGCGGAATTTAAGGCTTCATGAGCATCATAATTATCACGACTGAATAACGAGAATGGCTGACGATACTGCTTGATTAATCCTTGTACCGGTGTGTCGATGTTTTCCAACGCCTGCTTTAGTAAGCGTCGGTTAACTGTCATATCATCCGTTAACTCAACCTGTTGTGCTGCTTGGATGAATATTTTGGTCAAATCATAACCGTGTACAAACCCCGCTGGGGCATCAATATTAGGCTCAGCGAACTGTTCTGCAAACAAGCTACTCGCATGAGCGAAAACTTGACGACGGAAATCATTCATTTCAGAGCTATAAAAATTAAAACACGATTGAACAAATCTAAGGCGTGCTTTTTCTCTGATTGAGTAAGGCACATTGGTCGCGAATTGGCCGCCCGTAATCCCCCAATGACTATAAATAGGTAAAGTGGCGCCGAGTTCTGATACTGCTTCAATAATGACTTTTCCTTCCCGCGCATTCGAAACCAGCAATAGGCATTCTGCGCCTTCAAGTTGGGCCTCACGAACAATAATCCGCGCATCTGAAGTCTGAATCCCCCAGTCAAACCACGACGTTTTGACCACAGAGTCTATCTCGGGCGGTAAAGCCGTCATGATCGCTTTGTAATTCGATTTTCCCCATCCGGTATTTTCCAGCACTAAATGAGGTTGTTGGCATTGCTGGTCTAACGCAAAGTCAACCAAAAGCTTACCGACTTTCGAGTCATCGACAGAGAGGCGAAAAACAAAGTTTTTTTCACCATCAGGGTAGCGCGTGATTGGCGTGCCGGCCGCCCAAGGTACTAACGTTAAGATCTCTGATTGGTTGATATAGTCGCGATACTTAATCAAGGGTGGAGAGTGTATGCCAGCAACAAAAGCGATTGCGTTGGGATCATTGTTAAAACGCTGCATATTCTTTTTACTGCGCTTGGCGTTCCCTCGATGGTCGGTGATAACAAATTCGACCGCAATGCCGTTAATCTTGTTGTCTACCTCAGAGAAAGCAACCTTAACGCCTTGCTCGATAGCCCGAGCCGATGCAAAATGCCCAGTACGATCTGCATCGAGATAAATTTTTAATACCTCAGGGGTAGCCATCGCACTGTGACCAAGCGACATCAGCAACAACACAAGTGCGTATCGAATCATGTTTATACCTAACCTTTGAATAATAGCTATATCATTAGCTTAGGAGAGTAAGGGCGAATTTCCAGTTTACTCGAGATTGGTTGCATTTCGTCAAACAAGACGCCAGTGTTTTTTCGCTTTACTCAACTACACTCACCACCATAGTGATGTAACACTGATGCCGCTTAGAATAGACAAACTGTGAGCTTTAACACGTCAACTCTTTCACGCATACTGCTTAACAAACTCAATAAACGTCTTATCTGCAATCGATAAGTATCCATCCCGTCGCCATGCTAAAGCCAAGTCAATTTTTACCGCGGGAGCAAAAGGAATGCCAACGACGTCTTTCTCATGCTGAGTCACTAACTCTAGTAGCGCGGTAATCGCAAATTCATGCTTAACAATACTCAAAATCATCGGCAATAAGTTGGTTTCGAAAGAGAACTGCATCTCTTTGCCGCATAACTTGGCCTGATTCTCGATAAAATTGCGATGGAAGTAGCCGGGTTTGAACATCACTAACTCGTGGTCGAAGAAGTCATCAAACGTCACCGTGTCTTGTTGGCAAAACGGGTGCTCTTTGGCGACAACCGCTACCATCTCCGCTTGGAATAAATGATCGGTTTCTAGATCCACAGGTACATTTTCATCATCGATCACCCCAATATCGAGTTCACCATTAAGTAACATTTGGCGAATATCTCGCGTCCCGGCATCGACTAATGTTAAGCGTAAGCTGGGATAGCGGCTTTTAAACGCCATTAATACCTCTGGGAAAAAATAAGAGCCCATCATGCTCGGAGCGCCCAGTCTCACTTCTCCTTTTTCCAGCCCTTTCAACTCATCAATCGCCAACTGGGCATCTTCAAGCTGCTGCACCACTCGTTTAGCATGTTCAAACAAAACCAGCCCTTCACGGGTCAATGACACTTTGCGATCTTCACGTCGAAATAGCGCAACGCCCAAGTTTTGCTCCAACTTTTTAATTGAAATACTTAAAGCCGGCTGAGCGATATGTAACGCTTTCGCCGCTTGAGTAAAATGCTGTAACTCGGCAACAGCAACGAAATGGCGTAATTGTTTTGAATCCATTATCTTAATAAAAAATATATATCGGCATGATATTTTTAATATATTTTATATATCACCATAAAATTGATAATTTGCTCACATAATCTACAAACCGTACCGTTTTATGATCGAACTCGCTAGCCCTCAATATCGACGTGTGACTTACAGCCTTGCGCTAGGATCGTTTATTGTTTTCTGTAACCTCTATCTTTTTCAACCGATGTTGCCCTATATGGCGGTCCATTTTTCGGTTTCAGAAACCCAAGTAAACTGGATTTTTGCAGCAAGTACACTGGCTTTATCGGTTTGTTTAGTGCCTTGGGCGGTCGCCTCTGAATCCATTGGACGACGCCGCGTCATGCTGTTGGGTTTAATCGCTATGCCGCTGATAGGGTTGGCAATGCTGGTAAGTGACTCACTGGTTGCAATGGTCATGCTACGTGCGCTGATGGGAGTCGCTCTTGCCGCATTTGCCTCCGTTGCCGTCGCTTACATGGTCGAAGAGCTGTCAGAAAAAGCCTTTAGCCAAGCGATCGGTGGTTACATTGCCGCCAACTCACTTGGCGGGATCACCGGGCGAATCGTTGGTGGCTCACTGACGGATGCTTTGGGCTGGCAGCAAGCCGTCATCAGCATGGCGATATTCTCTTTTGTCGCCACGTTGGTGGTGATGGTTAGCCTGCCCAAGCAAAAAAACTTTACCCCGCAACGTGGCATGCTGCGCTACCACAACCGCGCATTAGTCAAACATCTACAAAACCGTACTCTCTGGCTGGCGATGCTGTTAGGTGGGGTCAACTTTGCGCTATTTGTTAACCTTTATTCGGTGATGGGATTTCGCTTGGTCGCGGACCCGCACAACCTTCCTATTGGTTTAGCCTCGCTGATTTTCTTGTGCTATTTAGCCGGTACGCTCAGTTCAAAACTCACCTCAGTGTGGCGCAAAAGTCATAACAGCGTATCAGGCATGGCCACTGGTAGCGTGATAAGTTTACTAGGTATGGTTATCGCTTATATCGATTCACTCGCGTTTATGATGTTAGGCTTGTTGCTAATTAGTTTTGGCGCTTTCTTCACTCATACCCTCGCTTACGCATGGGTAAGTCAGAAGGCAACCCACGCGAAGGCCACCGCAACCGCGCTCTATTTGGTTCACTATTATATCGGCGGCAGTATCGGAGGGTTTTTCCTGCTTTATTGCTGGCAACACGGAGGGTGGGACTACGTGATACTGGGCGGCAGCGCTCTATATGCGATGATATTCATCTTGTGCCGCCTGCTAAAAAATTGCGAAAATCGCGCTTTGCTAACGCCGCAACAACCAGATTCTGCTATTCTTGCGCCAAATTCTAATTGGGAAGCAAAATGACAGACCCACGCTCAATTCAAGATGATCATCAGCACGTTGAAGCGGCTGTATCTCAGTGGCTTAACGACGTCGTGATCGGACTCAACCTGTGCCCTTTTGCGGCCAAACCGCAACGAAATAAGCAGATTAAAATTTTTGTCAGTGAGGCCTGCGACGAAGAGACGTTACTCAATGATATCTTGACTCAACTATTAGAGCTTGAATCGAGCTCAGCGCAGCAATTAGAAACCACTTTAGTGGCTGTACCGAATATGCTCAGTGACTTCTATGACTACAATCTGTTTATTGGCTGGATTGAGGCATTAATCCGCCAACAAGAGTGGGACGGTATTTTCCAACTTGCGACTTTTCACCCTGATTATTGTTTTGGCGGCGCCCAGCCCGAAGACGATGAAAATCTAACCAATCGCTCACCCTACCCGGTGTTTCATTTGATTCGCGAAGAAAGTATGGAGCGAGTTCTCAAGCACTATCCAAACCCTGAGGCGATTCCTGACACCAATATCGCAAGAGTCGAATCACTGACTGCAGAAGAGCGCTGCAAGCTGTTTCCGTATCTATTTAGTTAATATTCTCATCGGCCAATAGCGAGAGCAGTGATGCTTTGGTAATATTGGCCCACTCTATTTTGTTACCCAGGTTAATTGGATATGCACCTTTCAAAACTGACCACCAATATTTTTAATCATCTTTATCGCGACATTACTGAATTCCGGAGTACGTTTGATCTTCCTGTCGCGTCACCTGAAAGCTTGGATGACAAAGCAGACACTCTGCACACCTCTCTTGCGATTGAAGAACTTACCGAACTGGCCGAAGCTGACTGTAAAACAGAGCAAGCGGATGCTATCGTCGATAGCGTGTATGTGTTGATGGGCCGTCTGGTTCACCTCGGTAACGACAAAATCGAAGACAACGTGGCGATCAACTACTTAATCGATCTGTTACTCAACGTTGCCGTCAATCGTGGGATTGATTTTATTTCGTGTTGGGATGAAGTACATTCGAGCAATATGAGTAAAGTATGTCGCAGTGAGCAAGAGTATGCCGATACCGAAGCACATTATGCCCAGCAAGGCATCAAATTGATGGCGGTACAAAAAGGCGATTACATCATTGCTAAATGTGCGGAGGATTTTGTCTCTGAAGGCAAAACTATTCGTCAGGGCAAAGTGCTAAAATCGGTTTACTACCGCCCGGCAGACCTTGCGCCACTAACAAAATAAGTAAATCTTAGATAAAAAGACGCCACCTTTGGTTACCCTCAGGTGGCGTAAGCTGCCATAGTCAAAACATAAACATGACTTCATCAATCTTTCACTGACTGCCCACCTAAATTAGCAGCAGCTAAGACCAAATCCGCCTAACAAGAACGAGAATGTATCCCTTATACTATTGCCAATTACGTGCCAGTTTTTAAAATAATTTAAATCGTTGATTTTAAGGTAACTTTTCTTTTTCCCTTCACTACCTGCCGCTATACGTGATCGATAAAAGTGCAGCGCGCACCAATATAACCCCTATCATGTAATCCTTACAGAGACGCTAAGTAACGGCTTAGCAGCAAGATCTAATCAAACAACAGTACTTCAACACCATCAAAGCTCGCTTTGGTGACTTGAGTATTGAATACGTCAGAAAGTTGCACGGGGTCGAGCACGTGCTCGACATCACCAAACTGCTGTAAGACACCCTTGTCAAGCAGCAGCGCCTGATCAGCATGTTTCAGTGTTCGGTTCAGATCATGATTCGACATGATGACGGTGATCCCCATCTTGGCCACACGTTGAATCAATTTATACAGTAAGCTCTCTTGGCCAATATCAAGCGGCGCTGCGGGTTCATCTAGAATCAACACGTTAGCATCGGGGTTTAATGTCGGCCATACCTGCAAACAGATGGCACAGAGGCGAACGCGCTGCCACTCTCCTCCAGAAAGGTGGTGAATAGAGCGATGTAATTTGTCATCGATGTCTAATAGCTGTGCTAATTCATTCACCACTGACTCAAGCTGTTGTGGGTGAACATCAAGCCATGAAGGCAGCGACAATGAAAGGTAGTGAACCACATCTAGATTGAACGCTGGTCGATCATTTTGACTTAAGAACGCGCGCGAATGGGCCAGCGACTCGATAGAGCTAGAAGCAACATCCACATCACCGAGACGTACTTGCCCGTCAAAATCGAGCAAACCTGCAAGTGCTGACAACAAGGTACTTTTACCACTGCCGTTAGGACCGATAACGTGCACAACTTCGCCCCGTTTAACCTTGAACGAGAGGGGTAGCAGTCGCGAGCCAACACACAAACTCTTAACGTCAATCATGATTACTCACCAACATCCAAATGAAGATTGGCGCACCAATCGACGTTGTCACGACACCTAGCGGCAACTCAGCGGAATTTAACGCCGTACGCGCCACTAAATCAGCAAACACCACTAAGCTTGCGCCAGCCAAAGCCGACATCGGCAGTAAATAACGATTCTCACTGCCAAACGCGAGTCGTAAAAGATGGGGCACCACTAATCCCACAAAACCAATCACACCGCCAAGCGCCACCGCACCACCCACTAGCACAGAAACCGCTAAAATGAGTTTCCAACGCACTTTATCAATGTCGATACCTAATTGCTTGGCATGCACTTCACCCATCATTAACCGGTCGAGCAGCGCACCGCGGCAACAGATCCAAACCAACACAGGCAACAGAAGTAACGTCAATAAATGGTGATACCAACTGGCGGATCCGATGCTGCCCATCAACCAATACATCAATTGGCGTAAGCTCAAATCATCACTAAAGTAAAATGCCCAGGTGACAACCGCTCCAGACAAAATACCGAGTGCCACTCCAACCAATAACAACTTTGTCGTTGTTAAGCGCATGTTTTGGGCGATAGAGACCAACAAAAGAGTAAAGATCAAAGATCCAATCACCGCGGCGAGCATAAAACCTAGCGGCGTGGCCAACAGGGGAAAAAAGAACAGCACGATCACCATCATCACACTAGCACCGCCGGAAATACCGATCACGCCCGGCTCGGCTAATACGTTCCCTAGTAGTACTTGCAGCACCGCGCCAGAGACAGCAAGTGAAGCGCCAACCGCAATCGCCGCAAGCAAACGAGGAAGTCGTAATTGCAGTACAAGTTGTTCTTGCAGTGTGGTTAACGGTTGAAAAGGATGAATGAACAATTCACCCACCATGAGGTAGACCGTGCTTGTTAGCAGCAGCAATAGACTAAATAGCAATGCGACACGGGTCCAACGACGACGGCGACGGTTAAGTAACTGAGTAAATTCCATTGAAAATGGTCGGGCTTAGGGTAAACCAATAGTGGCTTAACGATACCGTTAAGCCACTAAAATAGAAAGTGATTCGACAACAATAACGTCATCAGTCGTAAACGACTTGACCCTCTTCGTAACGAGTCTTGACTGGGCAAACCATTAATGCAGCTCGCTGACCTATCTCGACTCGACGATTCGGAAAGACAATCGCCTCGCCTTCATTCTTGGCCATCAAAGGTTTATCACCATCATGACCGAACACTTCACCGTGCTTGAACGCGGTAAAATTCTCGACGTTATCGTCAAATAAGAAGTCGAAATCGTCATGAATACGCACAATAGTACGACTGACTCGATACATGGTCGGCTGACGTGGCAAGTGTTCTGGTTTACTTTCAGCAATTAAGTCACGTAAAGCCAAATCAAAGGCAACCAATTTTTCAAGCTCATTCTCGCCGATCTTTGCGACCCGACCCAGTTCGATAGTCAGCGCTTGGGCGGCGAAATTTTCTGCGCTAAACCAGCTAAACGTACTGGAAGGGGCATTAGAGAACATCACCGCTTCAAGATGGGCGCTCGCCACGAATTCCATCAACGCTTGGCTGCGAACGGGATGTCTGACCCTAGGACTAACCACAAACGAGTAGTGCTTAGATAAGCGAATCGCGCAATGTAAATCAAGATGCCAGCGCTGCTCTACCGGTGTTCCTTGATAGAAATCCCTAACCACCTGTTTAAGGTTGTTCGCAATGTTAAGCTCTTTCGAAGGTGGATACGCTTTGTCGTCAAACAAACGATTCAGATTGGTTTCGATAAATCGCGTGTGCGCATTAGTTGCTTCTGGGTGAGCATTAATAAATAGCAGTCGATGCTTTAACGATTGAAAGCCAGACTGAATGTCGTGAATAATCTTATCGACAATTTCCATCGGTGCGGTTTCATCGCCATGAATACCACACGAAATAATGATGTGCTTGCTATCTGGTGATAGTTGCTTTGGAATAACCTCAAGCACGCCACGTTGATGTGATTTAAAGACAGGACCACCTGCAACCACAATTTGGCCTGTCGGCACTGCGTGTTGTAGGTCTAAGCTGTCAAAAAGAAAAGATTGGCGAAACAGGGTTTTCGTCATGCGCTACTCCTTTATTGCACAGCGGGTATGTTAATGAATTGTTCAGACAAATTATGTAGATGGGATCGCACTTATTGACACGAACCGTGTGCTTCATTGTAATTTATCACGTTGTCAAAAAATGACGATGACTTCGAAGTCTCTCACTGCGCAAATAAGCCGAGCTTTTACTCGGCCAACTGATAATACCATGATTTAATGTTAGTTATTCTTGATCTAGCAACAATTCGAACTGATCAATTTTCGCTTTCACGTGTTGAATGCTCTGCTGCCAAAAATCAGGTAAGGTTAAATCCATACCAAGATGCTTTTGCACGACATCTTCCGCCATCATTGTTCCGGTATCTCTTAGCAAGCTGACATAATCTGGGTAAAACTGCTCACCCTTACTCTCTCGCTGTGCATAGACACCAATGCTAAATAGATAACCAAATAGGTATGGGTAGTTGTAAAAACTCACTTCAGAGATAGAAAAATGCAGTTTGCTTGCCCAAAAATAAGGATCAGGCTCTGTCATCGAGTCGCCATACCACTCTTGCCAAGTTTCACTCATTAATTGACACAACTCGGCAGGAGTGAGTTCTCCGTCACGGCGCAGGTGATAGAAACGCTGCTCAAACTCAAAGCGAACCGGAATATTGATCATCAACGCGTAGCAGCTTGATAGCTCTTCCCACAGCATTTCAAGCTTTTCCGTGCGGCTTTCAACTTGCTCAAGCAAATAATCACGCACAACGTTTTCAGCAAAAATGGATGCCGTTTCCGCCAAAGTCATCGGATAACGGGTTTGACACAGCGGCATATCGCGCATGATCCAATTATGGAAAGCGTGCCCTAACTCGTGTGCCAGAGTCAGTAAATCAGAACGGCTACCACCCCAAGTCATGAACACTAAAGGGGTTCTTGTCGCAGCGAGTTTAGTGCAATAAGCTCCCAGGCGTCGATGCTCACTTGGTTGAGCATCTATCCAACCGTTTTCAACCATTAAGTCGACAAAATCGGCCATTTCAGGATGGACTCGGGCAAATGCCGCGCGAATAACCTTAATCGCTTCGTCAAACTCATAAAGCTTGGGTTCGGCTTCGGTTAAGCTCGGCATGCCTGCCAAATAGTTCCACGGGCGCATTTTATCTAGGCCATGTACTCGCGCCATGAGATGGCCGGCTTTTTGACCAATGACACGATTAGATTTAGCCACCAATATCATGGTTTCAAGAGTGGCACTCTCGATACGGCTTTGATGCAAACTCGGATCTAGAAAATGGACATCGTTTAGCTTTGAGCGCTTTTGGTACTCAGTTAAACGCCAACCCGCTAGCGCATTTAAAATCGCGGCAAAAGACTCTTGATGAGTTTGCATCGCCTGTTGAATGCCTCGCCAAGCTAGCTCTTGTTTTGAAAAATCACTGCCATAAAGAAGGCTTGCCGCTTGCGACAAACCGATCTTGGCTTCCTGCTCGCCCTCATTAAGCACGACTTGCATTGAACCTGTGATGTTGTCGTACAGACGTCCCCATGCATCACGCCCGTCGACCTGCATCGCGGTCAGTAGTTGTTCTTCAGCTACCGACAACTTAGTTGTTGCCTGCTTTCTTGTACACTCAATTTGAAACGCCTGACCCGCAACATCAGCGCTGGGGTGATCTAAAACATCCGCAATGAAGCTCTCTGGGGCAACTGTTAAGGTATTCTCATAGGGTGCAAACGCCTGTGACAGCTCAGAATGGAGTTTAGCAACACGCCCAATCAGCCCTTTAGCCTGGCTATTGATGGCATCAACCGAGGCATAACATTGTGCAAAGGTATTGATGGTGGCCAACAACTGCCCTGCCGCTTCGCTAGTTTGTATCGCATTCTGGATCACTGATGGTGTATCACGATTGTCAACATGTACGCCTAAAGCTTGAATACATTGTTTGATAAGATCGATATCTTGCTCGATTCTTGGATCGTTGAGATCTTGATACGCGATCGATAAGTTCCAACTTGGTGTGGTCATGATACTTCCTTTACTGTCCCGTCAACGGTGCGCCGATAGAGCATACACGTGTGTATAGCTGTTCTGCCCGAGTAATTTGAATATGTGTTAGTGTCTGGTGGCCAATTGATAGCGCAGAATAGAGCGTAGGATTACGCCAATCTAACTGTAATACGTTCGCTATTATCATTCTAATCGTGCCACCATGACAAATAATCAGCGTGTCTTGTTGCGCAGCTTCGCAAAACTCCTGCCATTGCAAGCTCACTCGATGGTGAAACTCTTGCAAGCTTTCCGCTCCCGGTAAAGGGTTATTGGCAGGATCTTGCCAAAACGCCTCTAGTAATGGCCAAGCATGCTCTGCTTGCTCAAATGGCACACCATCAAGATCGCCAAATGAGATTTCGCGCCACTGTGACTTGATCTGATAACTTAGCCCAGTTTGATTGCTAACAACCCGTTTAGCCAAATCTTGGCAGCGTTTTAAAGGCGATGTTTGTAGCGCACTAAAAGAACGAGATTGTGCCAACAGGTTTTGACACATCGCCGCTTGAATCTCATCAGCAACGCCAATATCGGTATGACCATACAACGCAGGCAATCCAGCCGTTTTACCATGACGCAACAGATAGACGTTAATGGTTGTTACTTGCTTCATCAATCGCACTCACTGTTTTAAAATCAATGGCAGTCCGGCGGCGACCAAGGTCACTTTGTCGGCAATGTTAGCAATAGCTTGATTCATCCACCCAGCGTGATCAACGAACAGTCTTGATATCTCACCGAGTGGCACAACGCCTAGCCCAACTTCATTCGAGACCAAAACAATATCTGCGCGAGTCGCACTTAACGCATCAACCAAACCGGCAACATTCCGTTCTATATCGGGTGCGCTCAATGTTTGGCCTTGATTGTAAATGACGTTGTTGAGCCATAATGTCAGACAATCAACTAGAACGACTTGGTCGGATTGAAATTGAGCAACAAGCGTGGCCAGATCAACCGGGCATTCATGTTCGATCCAACCTTGCCCACGAGATTGTTGATGCTGTTCAATCCGCTGTTGCATCTCTTGATCAAAAGCGATGGCGGTCGCGACATAATGTTTAGTACGATTTTGGCTCAGTGCTATCACCTTAGATTCCGCAAGGCTCGATTTACCCGAGCGAGCACCACCTAAAATTAGCTCGATAGTCATAGCGTCCTCATCTGAAATGCAATCAGAGTTAGGTAGATCAAAAGTTCAGTAACTTGCTGCGCAGCGCCTAAACAATCACCGGTAAAACCGCCGATACGTTTAATCAACCACGCTTTAAATAGCCATCGAAAGGCCGCCATCACTAGAACCAACGCTACAATATGCTCAAGAGGTAAAAACAGACACGGCGCTATTCCAGTCAATAGCAAGAATATGACTTCACGGCGAGATTGGCGCTCAGCTAAAGGCTTACTTTTACTGGTATCGGTGTCACTGACATAAGGCATATCAAAAATAAGCGAAGCTGCAATCGCGCGGCTTAGCGTATAACCGCAAATCACGATCAACGCAAAGTCATCAAGGCGAACCACTTCACTTAGAAACAGGAACTTACCGAACAGCGCCATGATCAATGCGCTTGCGCCATACGTCCCTATCCGGCTGTCTTTCATGATGGATAAGCGCTTTTCAACACTCATACCACCGCCAATGCCATCGGCCATGTCGGTTAAGCCATCTTCATGAAAAGCACCCGTCAATAATAGGCTAAACACCATCATCAAAAACAGCGCAATCGTATCAGGAAATAGCCATTGCGCCGCGGTAAAAAATACCACGCACAAGCTACCTAACAGAGCGCCAACTAGGGCAAAATAACGTCCAGCTTGATTCATCCGCTCGCGACTATACGGTGTCGAAGCGGGTATTGGCAGGCGAGAGAAAAAGCTTAACGCCAACATAAACAGCTGGATTTGGTATTTCAATGCGGCCATTAATCAACCACAACGCCAGCTTGTTCAAAACTGGCCATATTGCTGTAAAATTCAGCCGCTGCACGCACTAAAGGCAACGCCAACACCGCGCCCGTCCCTTCACCCAAGCGTAGTGACAGCTCAAGCAAAGGCTCAGCGTGCAATTCAGCCAATAAATATTGATGGCCGATTTCATGAGACTGATGCGCAAAAATCATCACCTCACGGCAACTAGGTTCGATAAGCGTTGCCACGTAAGCGGCGGCGCTAACAATGAAGCCATCAACCAATACCGGCACTTTGTTTTCTCCTGCGGCAAGAAAGCCACCGACCATTTGCACAATTTCGTAGCCGCCAACTTCAGCTAGGATCTCGCTGACTTTTTTACCTTGGCAACGAGCGACGCCTTGTGCCACCAGCGCGATTTTTTTCTCTAGCTGCTTATCACTAATTCCGGTGCCTCTGCCCACACAGGCGCTGGCTTCTCGCCCAGAAAGTGCCGCTAGCAATGCCGCGGCACTGCTGGTATTACCGATGCCCATTTCACCAAACATCACAATGTTTGAACCCGACGCAATAATGTCAGTCACTAATTGTTTGCCCAGTTCAATACCGCGCTCAACCTGAAGCAGAGACATCGCAGGTTGCTCGGCAAAGTTGGCGGTTCTTTCATCAAGTCGCTGGTTCAAAAAGTGTTCATGGTCCGATTCAATCGGTACAAGAATGCCGCAGTCAACGACTTTAAGCGCGACGTCATTAACAGAGCAAAAGCAATTAATCGCCGCACCACCTGCTAAAAAGTTTAATACCATCTGCTGAGTTACCGCACTTGGCGCAATACTGACGCCTTGATCGGCAATACCATGATCAGCAGCAAACACAATCGCTGTCGGTTGATGAATTGAGATATTAGTGACAACGTCACCATGACAATTACTAGCAATCAAGGCTAATTGATGCGCTAGCGATTCAAGCTGACCGAGCGCGCCTTGTGGTTTGGTTTTTTGATGAATACGCTGCCAAATGGCATCTGAATAACCTTGATCTAACATAATTTATTTCGGCCGTGCGACTGAGAAAACTTTATCAAGAGTGGCATATTGACTACCACCGAGACGAGAGTGAGGGTCTACGCTTAACGCATCGATGACCAAGCGGTCACTGCGTTCGCCAATCACTTGTGGATCGATATAAATCTTTTCAATCTCAGCAAAAATCAGGCTCTGCGGCGTTTCACCGATTTCCTTTACTTCATGAAGTTTACAGGCGAACGCAATTGGACAGCCTTTAACTCGTGGCAATTCAAAACCATCGAAATCGACTAACTCTAGGCCAGACGCTTCTACTTCAGACTCGCCGTGCTCAAGCGTCGCCGCGGTTTGAGTGACAGTATCAGCCATCTGTTGCGAGGCAATGTGCACCACTAAACGCCCAGTTTCCAACACATTGCGCGTGGTGTCTTTGACATCACCTGACGGTTTTTTACCGACAGAAAACATCAGCAATGGCGGGTTACTTGCAACGGGTGTGAAATAGGAAAATGGCGCAAGATTATAATTGCCGTGTTCTGAGTCAGTGAGTACCCAGGCGATTGGGCGTGGAATCATCGTCTGCGTCATCAGATGATAGATCTGGGTCGGTGCAAGTGTGCTCAGCTCAATATTCATAGCTCATCCTTTATCTCGAATCCTTTACTCGAGTGTATCGTGAAATCAGCGGCTTAGCATCCCTTATCCCGATTCACTGGCGACAATTATTGACTTAATTAAAGATTAAACTGACAGGAAAAGTGACCGTTTTATCAAATGAGACGTATGCTTACTACTAGGGAAAAGTTTTACAATGGCACAAACTGTGCGTTCTTTTTGTCGTGACATCGTGTTCTCCCATTTGATAGTGCAACGAGGTTGTATGTTTGCCAATCAAAAGTTGAAGCAACAAAACAGACTATTGAATGCATAGGGTTCGATCGTGTGGTGTTTGTTAGTCGACTCTTGTTCATATATTCAGCAAGACACCACATGCATAACTGATGGCTATATTTAATAGCCATTTATCATTTTGTTTAGTTACGTTAAACCTTTACCCTGCCAGCCGAATCTAATTTCGAATAAATACAATTAACTAATATTTAACACTAAATAAATAAGGTTGGCTCATATGTCAGTGGCTGTTATCGCTTCACTTGCGATATTTCTTGGCATTCTGGTGTTTCTTTACACACAGCAGAATAAACAGAACTCTTTATCACGTCTCGTTTTACTCGGTTTAGTTTTCGGCAGCTCATTTGGCTTGGCGCTTCAGCTGGTGTTGGGCGAAGGTCATCCAGCGATTAGCCAAACTCTAGACTGGGTGAATGTGGTTGGCCGTGGCTATGTCGGCTTACTAAAAATGGTGATCATGCCGTTAGTACTGGTCTCAATGATTGCGGCTGTGGTTAAACTCGAAAAAGGTGGCGCGCTGGGTAAGATCTCTGGACTCACCATTTCGGTATTATTGGCAACAACAGCCATTTCGGCTCTGATTGGTATTGTCATTACTCAAGCTTTTGGTCTAAGCGCAGAAGGCTTAACGGAAGGCGCACGTGAGACCGCACGTATGGCTGCACTTGAGAGCCGTGCAGGCAAAGTCAGCGATCTTAGTATTCCACAGATGTTAGTCAGCTTTATTCCTACTAATCCATTTGCCGATCTGACAGGCGCTCGCTCAACATCGATTATAGCGGTCGTTATCTTTGGTGTGCTAACTGGCATTGCGGCGCGCAAAGTGATGGCAGAGAAGCAAGAGCTAGAGTCGCCTATCCGCACCTTCGTTGACGCGGCGCAATCTATCGTTATGCGCTTAGTTAAGATGATCATGGCACTGACGCCTTATGGTATTGCCGCACTGATGGCGAAAGTGGTCGCGACCTCAAGTGCTGCGGATATTCTCAATCTTCTCGGCTTTATCATTGCGTCTTACGTTGCTATTGCGCTTATGTTTGTTGTGCACGGTATCTTAGTCTCTTTTGTTGGTGTGAGCCCAAAAGAGTATTTCCAGAAGATTTGGCCCGTACTGACGTTTGCGTTCACCTCTCGCAGTTCAGCAGCGACCATTCCATTAAATGTCGAGGCACAAATCAATCAGTTGCGAGTACCACCGGCGATCGCTAATTTGTCGGCCTCATTTGGCGCCACCATAGGTCAAAATGGTTGTGCAGGTATCTATCCGGCAATGTTGGCGGTAATGGTTGCACCATCAGTTGGCATTGATCCTATGGATATCAACTTTATTGTTTCTTTGATTGCCATCATTGTTGTCAGCTCATTTGGTATTGCGGGGGTTGGTGGTGGCGCGACGTTTGCCGCGCTGATCGTACTGCCTGCGATGGGATTACCCGTCACCATTGCCGCGCTGCTTATTTCTATCGAGCCACTGATCGATATGGCGCGCACCGCACTTAATGTATCCGGTGCAATGACCGCAGGTACGATTACGAGTCGCTTGATGGGTCAAAAACTCAGCGACGAACAACTCGAAGCACAGCAAGCTTAAATCACAAGCACATGGTTCAATGGCCGACTGACGTTGGCCATTTTTTTATCTCATTATTTTTTATCTAACTTCCACCCAAACCGCGAACAGGTTTGCCTTGTCGAAACAGCAATGGTCTAATACCCAAGTGAATTTCAACCGTTGGTAAAATGATAATGCAACAAGAGCAACAACCTACGTTCTTCTTTTTTGATTACGAAACGTGGGGAACAAGCCCTGCCAAAGATCGCCCTTGTCAATTTGCTGGCGTGCGCACCGATATGGACTTTAATATCATTGGCGAGCCTCTTGTTATCTATTGCCAACCGCCTGCAGACTACTTACCGTCCCCAGAAGCGGCTCTGATTACTGGTATTACACCACAAACGGCAGAGACCCAAGGCCTTATCGAGCCAGAATTTATCGGCAAAATCCATCAACAACTTGCCACGCCTAACACCATTAGCCTTGGCTACAATAGTATTCGTTTTGATGATGAAGTAACCCGCTATACCTGCTATCGCAATTTTATCGACCCATACGCATGGAGTTGGAAAAATGGCAATTCACGCTGGGATTTACTTGATGTGATGCGTGCTTGTTACGCACTGCGGCCTGAAGGCATTAATTGGCCAGAAAACGACGAGGGATTTATTAGCTTCAAGCTTGAACATCTCTCGGTTGCCAACGGCATTGAACACGCCAACGCTCACGACGCGATGGCCGATGTGGTCGCCACGATTGAAATGGCTAAAAAAGTCAAAGCCGCACAACCTAAACTGTTCGACTATTTCTTGAGCATGCGTCACAAGCGTAAACTCAACGAGCTTATCGATATCGTTAATATGACCCCATTAATGCACGTATCAGGCATGCTGGGGAAAGAGTGTCGTTACACCAGTTGGATCGTCCCCGTTGCTTGGCATCCAACCAACCAAAACGCCGTCATTTGTGTTGACCTAGCCAAAGATCCGCAAGCCTTGCTCGATCTAGACGTCGAATCGCTCAATCAACGCTTATATACCAAGCGCTCTGAACTTGGTCCAGATGAATTGCCGGTTCCTGTCAAGCTAGTGCATTTAAATAAATGCCCGATTTTAGCACCCGCCAAAACATTAACCGCTGAAAATGCCGCAGCCATTGGCATTGATCGAGCAAAATGTTTAGAGAATCTCGCTCGTTTACGTCAACATCCAGAAATTCGTGAAAAACTCATCGGTGTTTACACGATTGAGCGTGAATACGAGAAAAGTACTGATGTCGATACTCAACTTTATGACGGTTTCTTCTCTCCGGCTGATAAAGCGGCCATGGATATTATTCGTGAAACCGATCCTAATCATTTAGCGGCTTTGGATATCAGCTTTAACGATCCTCGCATTAAACCCCTGTTGTTTCGCTATCGTGCTCGCCATTACCCTTGGACATTGGATGAAGCAGAGCAACAACGTTGGGCGAACCACTGCCGTGACTACTTCGAAAGCCGTATTGAACAGTACATGCTGAATTTAGAAAACTTAGTTCACGAACATGAGAGTGACACAAGTAAGATGGCTATTTTAAAATCCATCTACCAATATGTAGAAAAACGAGTATCCTAGATATTTCTTAGTACTAAGTCCTGCACCCTACTGCAAATCCTGACGACCGCAACGAAATCAATTATTAGGCGTTAGGTAATTGATAAATAAAAGCTTTGGCGCTATACGTCAAAGCTTGCACCTGTTTAAATAAACGCTTATTTAGACGGGTAATAGACGTTGGACGATAATATACTATGACCAAAACCGTGCTTCAGTATGCTGTTTCTATGGCGCTGATATTTTTATGCCTTGTTGCTGGCATCAATATTCAACACTTACTCGACACCGCTATCCCCGGCAGTATTATCGGTATGTTGATCTTATTTGGTCTAATGGCAAGTGGCTTAGTGCGACCTGACTGGGTAAGACCTAGCGCGACGCTATTTATTCGATATATGGTGCTGCTTTTTGTTCCGATCAGCGTAGGGTTGATGGAGCACTCTAATATGTTGTTAGCCAACGCTTGGCCAATTTTAGCCAGTGCCGTTGGTGGTACTGTGATTGTCTTGGTGCTGTTGGGCTTAATGCTCGACCGGATATTGAAAGGAGGGCAGCAATAATGTGGCTACTTATTACTATTGTTGTCTTTTTTGCTTCACGTTGGTTATGCAAGCAATTCAAAAGCCCCTTCATGAATCCACTGTTGATTAGCCTTGGCGTATTGATCCCAATACTGACCTATTTCAAGATACCTTTTGAGACCTACTACTCGGATAACACTTGGATTAACTATCTACTGCAACCCGCTGTCGTGGCACTTGCTTTTCCCCTTTATGAACAACTCCCACAGATCCGTGCGAACTGGCGTATTATCATGTTGGCGTGTGGTGTTGGTAGTGTCATGTCGATGCTAAGCGCCAGTATGATTGCGGTCTATATGCAGGCTGATTTAAGCTTGATTGCCAGTTTACTCGGCAAATCGGTCACGACACCGATTGCAATGGAAGTCTCTAGCCACTTAGGTGGAGAACCTGCGATTGCGGCAATATTGGTACTGATCGTCGGTCTATTTGGCGCGATCATGGCCTACCCAATCTACAACGTCTTAAATATTACTCACCCGATTGCCAGAGGATTAACCATGGGCACGGTCTCTCATGCTCTGGGAACCGCAACGTGCGCAGAGAAAGATCCTCAAGATGCCGCGTTCAGTTCTTTGGCGCTGGTGGTATGTGGTGTGATTACCTCAATACTTGCCCCATCTTTCTTCTCTTTAGCACTTTGGATTTCAGCTTAAGTCCGTTTGAGCCACCCTGCGTGGCTCGTCACGCTCAGTGATGTACTTTTGTAATCGTTATCATGTGTGAGCTCACTCTAATTATGTAACAAACATTCAAATTGCATTCATTGTTGTGATCTGCATCTCTGCTTTAATCTTCTCGTTACATAAAATGAAATACCAGTATCGGGGTTTAAATCCAATTAAAGGTATAGACTCTAGATATCCATTATGCAGATTAAAGGATTCACTATGAGAAGCCGCATTGAACAGGCGCTATCTGAAGTGCCGAAAAACGTCGCTGATTTTCTATCACCCATTATTCTTGCTGACGATTTTGACGCGACCTTATCTTCAGAGCAATTTGAGCAACTACTCACAATATCTGGCTTAGAAGACGTTTATCTTCGTGTTGCATTATTGCCATTTGCGGCGGCTTATTCTTATGCCCCACTATCAAACTTTTATGTTGGCGCCATTGTTCGTGGCCTCTCCGGCAAACTCTATTTTGGTGCCAATGTTGAATTTTTGGGCGTGCAGTTGGGTCAAACCGTACATGCGGAACAATCAGCTATCAGCCACGCTTGGATGAAGGGCGAACAGGGTGTTAAAGACATCACGATTAACTTTAGCCCTTGTGGCCACTGCCGCCAATTCATGAACGAGCTATCGACCGCCGATCAGCTTGAAATACAACTGCCACAACGCGATGGTAAAAAGCTGCAAGCGTATTTACCTGAGTCATTTGGTCCGGCAGATCTCGGTATCAAATCCGCTCTGATGGCGCAGGTTGATCATGGTAAACACAGTGACGATCAAGACGAGCTTATTCAGTTAGCGCTTGCTGCACTTAACCGTAGTCATGCGCCTTATACCCATAACTTAAGTGGCGTAGCGTTAAAAATGCGCGATGGCAAAGTATATCAAGGCGCATACGCTGAAAACGCCGCGTTCAACCCAAGTTTACCTCCGCTACAAGTGGCCTTAATTCAACTTTTGCTCGATCGTCAAACCCTTGAGGATATCGAGTCAGCGGCACTAGTAGAAGTTGCCGAAGGTACCATCAGTCACTTGGCAACCACCCAATCAACATTGGAAGCCCTTAATCCCGATATTCCCATGTCATACCTAGAAATTTAAACGATCAGTTTTAACATCAGAGGCGCTCAAACGAGCGCCTTTGTCATATGATAAACATCATTGGTTTATACCCAAAAAAACCAATGACATCAAAAAGCAAACGTTTGCTTTTTGGTTGATATTCAGTATCATTCTCTTCAGTTTCTATTCCTTTAAGATGATAGGGTTAACAATGTTTGGTACCGCAACAGCAAGTCAAGCTACACGTGTTTTACTATTGGGCTCGGGTGAATTGGGTAAAGAGGTCGCGATTGAGTGTCAACGTCTTGGCCTTGAAGTGATTGCTTGTGATCGTTATGAAAACGCCCCCGCTATGCAAGTTGCTCACCGTAGCTACACTCTTGATATGCTTGATGGTGACGCTCTGCAAGCCATCATTGATAAAGAGCAACCAGACTATGTCGTGCCTGAAATCGAAGCCATCGCCACAGATAAACTGGTTGAGCTGGAGGCGAAAGGTGTCAACATCGTCCCAACTGCGAAAGCGACCAAACTGACGATGAACCGTGAAGGCATTCGTCGCCTCGCGGCTGAAGAGCTCGGCCTTAATACATCGGTGTATCGCTTTGCTGACAACTACCCAGAGTTTCGCGCTGCTGTCGAAACCGTAGGTATGCCTTGTGTGTGTAAACCCGTGATGAGTTCGTCAGGCAAAGGGCAAAGCGTAATCAAATGCACCGACGACATTGAAAAAGCATGGAATTATGCCCAACAAGGTGGCCGCACTGGTGCCGGACGCGTTATTATTGAAGGCTTTATTGATTTTGACTACGAAATTACCCTACTGACTGTACGTGCCGTTGATGGCGTTCATTACTGCGCGCCGATTGGCCATCGTCAAGAAGATGGCGACTATCGTGAATCTTGGCAGCCACAAGTGATGTCTGATATCGCGCTCAGAGCCGCTCAAGATGCCGCAGGTAAAGTGGTGAATGCTTTGGGTGGATACGGAATTTTTGGCGTTGAGCTGTTTGTCAAAGGTGACAGCGTGATCTTTAATGAGGTCTCTCCGCGTCCACACGATACTGGCTTGGTGACTTTGCTTTCTCAAGACAGTTCAGAGTTTGCGCTTCATGTTCGCGCGTTTACTGGTCTACCGATTTCGGCCATAACTCAGTATGGGCCATCTGCATCAGCGGTTATTCTTGGCCAAGGTACTTCAAACAACATACAATTTGACGGCCTCGATAAAGCCCTAGCGGCGCCACAAACCCAGTTGCGTTTATTTGCTAAACCTGACATTGATGGTCGCCGCCGTTTAGGTGTCGCAATCACTCGCCGAGACACTGTAGAACAAGCCGTTGAAGATGCTGTCACTAGCGCCGCTCAGATTAAAATCATCTATTAATTGACCCAAAGACACGAAAAGGCTTGGTTCGAGACCAAGCCTTTTTCTATCTATTCCACTTTGACCAACAACGACTAGTTACTTTCTAACAAATAGACTTCTTCAGCAAATCGAGACAGACCTTTGTTGGCAATTTTAGGGTGATTATCATTCGCCTCATCACGATAAAGCTTGGTTATTTTAAATTCAGGATACAATGCGTGAATTTCTTGCTCTGCCACTGAGAACGGTGGCCCTGCCATTTCGTGTTGCGGATAATCTAAGCTAACCAGCAAAATACGCCCACCAGGATTCAGTAATGACTTAATTCTATTGGCATAATCAACTCGCATCTCGGGTGGCAGCGCCACCAACGATGCTCGATCATAAACAATATCGACTGGTTTTATTGGCGCGGTAAACAAGTCTCCGGTGTAAATCGATAGTTCATCGAATTGAAACAGCTCATGCTGACCATTAATCGGCATCACCATCGGAGTATAAAAATGCTCTGCAAAAAAAGCTCGAACGGCAATATTACTCAGCTCGACACCTTGAACGTCGCCATGCTTGGCGGCAAGCCAAACTAAATCCTCCGATTTACCACATAAAGGGACAAAGACTTTATCCTGATAGTCAGGTTTTGTATTGGGCCAATACTTTACCAATAAGGGATTGACATCGTCTAAATGAAAACCAAGTTGGTTCTCTGCCCACTTGTTGTGCCAAAATTCTGGGTCTCTCATCTTTTTCTCGGTTACTGGCTTTAATCACTCCTAGCCTAGCGGAATCTCATGCGTCTGGGTATCCCCGATTGCTTTTCTGTTATTCAGATTACGTTCATCTAAATACGATATATTCAGTAACACATCGCTGTTGAACCTAAATCTTGGCCGTAACTCTAACTGAATGATAACAAAATGAGATAAGGCTCAAAGTTTTTAATCAAGGTTCAAAGTGAGGATTGGTAAAGCGAAATAAAAGCCCCATTTATTAATCAGAGATAAGTAGCGCAAGCGGTAGACCTTTGTTTGACCCCTTTTAGCCCAGCCTACATATCTAAGGAGAGTGCATGAGTCTATTCTTGCGTACCACGGCGTTAATGCTTTTGATGCTCAGCCGAGCCCCTGCATTTGCCGCTATTCCGACGGCTCCCGATGAGCAACAAAATCATCCGACTAACCAAAACCAAGTCTGCTCACAAGCGTTCAAACATAACTTGAGCGGCCTGTATGGCATCCAGTCTATGCCGACTTTGCCTCTTCAGCCTTATAGTGATTTTGACATCCTTTATAGTAAAGCCCACCAGGCTCAAGCCGAACTAGAAACCTTGTGTAAAAGTACTGCTCTCTTGACTGATACCACCGCCTATTTTGCTGGCATCAAAGCATCTCAGCGCGCCAAAGACAAGATTGCTCATGAATTGAACGGTCAAGTGGAACGCATCACTGACCTTGCTCGTGCCACGATTGTCGCTGATGATATCGAAAGTCTGATGTCTGTTTACGAAGTATTAAACCGCGAAACCACGGTCGTTAAAGCGAAAAACCGTTTTAAAAAACCCGCAGCCTCTGGCTATCGCGATTTAAATCTCCTAGTCAAATTACCTAAAACTGGTTTAATTGCAGAAATACAACTCCACCTCAAAGCTATTGCTGATGTTAAAAGCGGCCCTGAACACGACATTTATGAGAACGTACAAAAAATTGAGCGCCAAGCCGCACGTGAAAACCGTGAATTGAATGACGTTGAAGTTGCACAAATTCGCTCAATGCGCCGTGAATCTGAAGCCCTGTACCAAAATGCTTGGCAGCCTTATATCACAACGCATCTCTCTGCCGCATAACGATTTTCTGTGCATACCTAAGCCTAGGTAGCTGGTTTTTCGATGCCTGTTGACCACAGTGAAGTTTACTAATCAGGTGCCGTGTCGAATATCTGGGCAGTCAAGGAGCAATATGATAAGGAATTGAGTTAGAAGGCTTTCTCAGCGAAAAAAACAGCGACTGATCGCCCTAGATACTTAATCAAAGGCTAACTTCTGCTAGGCAATGTATTAAACGTAAAAGGTTGTGACATAGTCTCACGATTAAATCAGATGGCTTGCATTATCGCGGTAAATGTATAACCATTTGTATAGTCAATTTAATACACGATAAGAATATGAGCCAGTCGCCCCTATATCTGCAGATCAAACGCTATATTGCCGACCAAATCGACAATGGCCTTTGGCCCGTCGGCCATCGAATTACCACCGAAATCGAGCTGACTAAGCAGTTTAATGTCAGTCGTATGACCGTCAATAAGGCTATCCGCGATCTGGTAACAGAAGGACGGCTATTACGTAGACCAAGATTGGGGACATTTGTCTGTGCCCCAGATGATAAAGCAGAGTCACCGCTGCTCGATATTCGTAATATCGCTAAAGAAGTCGAACAACGCGGAAAGACTTACAGCAGTAAGGTCATCAAGCAAATTGCACTCACTGCCGATGATGCGGTGGCAATGAAGCTTGGCGTCATGTTTGGAAGCCATGTTTTTTATAGTGAGATAATACACTTTGAAGACAAACTTCCTATCCAACTGGAAATGCGCTGGGTCAACGCCCATTACGCTCCAAATTATTTGGAGCAAGACTTCTCTCAAATGACACCCAATCAATATCTATCCGAGAACTGCCCATTAAGTGCAATTGAGCACACTGTCGAAGCAATAGTCGCTGGCGATGCTGTGCGCGCCGCTCTTAGGTTAGCCGTTAGTGAGCCGTGCCTGTTACTCAATCGCCGTACATGGAGTGACGATAAACTCGTTAGTACTGCACTGCTTTATCATCCTGGTACACGTTACAAGTTAAGCTCTAAAGTACTGCTCAGTTGATACCCAGCAGAATAAACCATACTTATAAAGCGGGCTTAGCACAGAGACTACTCACTGATCACATTTTTGCAACATCACACTTGTACAAATTCTATCTCTGAAAGCATAATTGTATATACATTTAATTATGAGTAACAGTGATGAGTTCTATCAATGATCTAGTATTAACCAACGCATCTATGGTCACTATGGCGCCAGGTGCAAATGGTTACACGGTATCAGCACCGTGCAATATTGGCATTAAGCAAGGTCGTATTGATACTCTTAGCCAGGCTCCCATCAAGGCGCATTCCAGTTTTAACTGCCAAGGCAAATTGGTGACCCCCGGTTTTATTGATAGTCACACGCATCTGATTTTTGCTGGTAGCCGTGCCGACGAATTTGAGCAACGTCTCAACGGTGTCCCTTACCAACAAATTGCCCAACAAGGTGGCGGCATTCTTTCCACCGTCAGAGCCACTCGTGATGCCAGCGAAGCGCAATTAACCGAGCTTGCTCTACCTCGTCTTGATGGTCTAATCCGCACAGGCGTTACCTCCGTTGAAGTTAAATCGGGATATGGCCTAACCCTTGATGATGAAATAAAGATGTTGCGCGCCGCCAAAGCGCTTGAGACACATCGAAAAATTCGCGTCACTACGACACTATTAGCCGCACATGCTTTACCCCCTGAGTTTACTGGTCGCGGCGATGCTTACATTGACTACGTCTGTCAGACGATCATTCCATTGGTTGCCGAGGAAAAGCTCGCGACCAGTGTTGATGTTTTTTGTGAGTCGATCGGGTTTAACCTTAAGCAAACCGAAAAGGTGTTCCAAGCGGCGATACAACATGGTTTAAAAGTCAAAGGTCACACCGAACAACTGTCAAACTTAGGTGGCAGCGCATTAACGGCGCAATACTCGGGGTTATCAGTTGATCACATCGAATATCTTGATCAAGCTGGCGTCGAAGCATTAGCAAACTCGAGTACCGTGGCTACATTGCTTCCGGGTGCATTTTACTTCCTCAAAGAGAAGCAACAACCACCGATAGAACTGCTGCGCCAGTACCAAGTACCCATGGCGATCGCAACCGATTTGAATCCAGGCACTTCGCCGTTTGCCGATTTAACCATGATGATGAATATGGGGTGTACTCTGTTCGGTTTGACCCCGGAAGAGACACTACGCGGCGTTACCTGTCATGCTGCTCAGGCTTTAGGTTTTGGTAACTCTCGTGGTCAAATTCAGCCTAAATTTGATGCTGACTTGGCGATTTGGGAAGTCTCACATCCGGCTGAATTCAGCTATTTCCAAGGTGCACCACGATTGTCGGCGCGCCTAGTTGCAGGAGAGTTAGATTATGTCTAAGCCAGTCAAGACTCACCAAGATTTCCATTGGCAAGGGCGCGACGACGCTGAAGATGGTGCCCATGGTAAACGCGTGCATCATGTCGTCAAGAAAATGCAAGTGGAGCAGATTCCATCACACAGCCACGCTGTAAGCCTACTTGGGTTTTGCAGTGATGCTGGCGTCGCGCGCAATAAAGGGCGTATTGGGGCCAAAGGCGCACCTGACTTAATCCGCCGCGCTCTGGCCAATATGGCTTGGCATCAACCACACTCACTGATCGATCTGGGTAACGTTATTTGTGACGATGATTTGCTCGAACAAAGTCAAACCGAGTGTGCTGAGGTTATTGCCCTTGCGCTAAAATCGACGCCTGTGATTACCCTTGGCGGCGGGCATGAAGTGGCTTGGGCATCGTTCTTAGGCTTAGCCAAATACTTTGAGTCACTCAATGTCGCCAAGCCACCTAAAATCGGTATCATTAATTTTGATGCGCATTTTGATTTACGCGCATTTGAAAGCCAACAAGCAGAAGTGAGACCCAGCTCTGGTACACCGTTCAATCAAATTCAACACTACTGTGCACAGCGCCAATGGCCTTTCCATTACGCCTGTCTAGGGGTAAGCCGAGCGAGTAATACTGAAGCCCTTTTCTCTCGAGCCGACGAACTGGGCGTTTGGTATATCGAAGACAAAGATCTTGCTCATCACAACCATATTTACCATTTGACTCAATTGCAGCACTTTCTCGATAACTGTGACTACCTCTATCTCACCATCGACCTCGATGTGTTCCCAGCAGCCACAGCACCGGGCGTCAGTGCTCCAGCCGCGCGAGGGGTCAGCATCGATATGATCGCACCGTTTATGGCGCGAATTTTACATTACAAACACAAATTAGTGATCGCCGACATCGCCGAATACAACCCTACTTACGATGTCGACAGTCAAACCGCCCGCCTTGCTGCAAGGTTGTGTTGGGATATCGCCAACGCTTTTTCAGAACAATAACACCTAGGCCAGAAACCACGAGGAACAAGAGTAACCTCGACCCCTCGTTTAGCCTAGATACCGTCAATCACAAGGAGTATTACCATGACACAGCGCCAAGTTGAAGAGATGCGCCTCGATACAAGTCGAACCATTCGTGCCCCTCACGGCACAGCATTGAGAGCGAAATCTTGGCTGACAGAAGCCCCTCTGCGAATGCTGATGAACAATCTAGACCCAGATGTGGCTGAACATCCGCATGCACTGGTTGTCTATGGTGGTATCGGCCGTGCAGCGCGTAACTGGCAATGTTACGACAAAATTGTTGAGGTACTTGAACGTCTTGAAGATGACCAAACCCTAGTGGTGCAATCAGGTAAACCGGTGGGCGTCTTCCCAACGCATAAAAACGCTCCTCGTGTATTAATTGCTAACTCAAACCTAGTACCGCATTGGGCCAACTGGGAGCACTTTAATGAGCTCGATAAGCAAGGTCTGATGATGTACGGCCAAATGACGGCGGGTAGTTGGATCTACATCGGCTCACAAGGCATTGTACAAGGTACCTATGAAACCTTCGTCTCCGTTGCCAAGCAGCATTTTGATGGTAATGCCCACGGTCGTTGGGTGCTTACTGGCGGACTTGGTGGTATGGGTGGCGCGCAGCCACTCGCAGCCACAATGGCGGGTTTTTCGATGATCGCTGTTGAGTGTGACGAGTCACGTATCGATTACCGCCTCAGAACTGGTTACGTCGACAAAAAAGCCACCAGCCTCGATGAAGCGCTATCAATGGTTTACGAATCAGATATGCCAATATCGGTTGGTTTGCTTGGCAATGCTGGTGATGTGTTCCCAGAACTGGTTGAACGAAATATCACGCCAGATGTAGTGACAGACCAAACTTCAGCGCACGATCCGCTCAATGGTTACCTACCCATTGGCTGGTCAATGCAACATGCGGCGCAATTACGCTTAACCGACGAAACGGCGGTCGTTAATGCGGCCAAAGAGTCAATGGCGATTCAGGTTCGCGCCATGTTAGAGCTACAAACTCGCGGCGCGGCAACACTGGATTACGGCAATAATATTCGTCAAATGGCCCTAGAAAAGGGTGTGGAAAATGCTTTCGACTTCCCAGGCTTTGTTCCCGCTTATATCCGCCCACTATTTTGTCAAGGCATTGGGCCGTTTCGCTGGGCAGCATTGTCAGGCGATCCTGAAGACATTTACAAAACAGACCAAAAAGTTAAAGAGTTGATCCCAGATAACCCGCACTTGCACAACTGGCTCGACATGGCGCGCGAGCGGATTCAATTCCAAGGCCTGCCTGCACGTATCTGCTGGGTTGGGCTCAAAGATCGTGAGCGTTTAGGTCAAGCCTTTAACGAGATGGTCAAAAATGGTGAATTGAAAGCACCCATTGTGATCGGTCGTGACCACTTAGACTCTGGCTCCGTTGCTAGCCCTAACCGAGAAACAGAAGGTATGATGGATGGTTCTGATGCCGTATCAGATTGGCCACTGCTTAACGCCCTATTAAACACTGCTGGCGGTGCCACTTGGGTTTCATTGCACCACGGCGGCGGCGTTGGTATGGGCTTTTCACAACACTCAGGAATGGTCATTTGTTGTGATGGTAGTGACGATGCGTCACAGCGTATTGCCCGGGTATTACACAATGACCCAGCCACTGGTGTTATGCGTCATGCTGATGCTGGCTACGATATTGCAAAACGCTGCGCCGCCGAACAAGGCCTAGACTTACCGATGTTAAACGAAGAACTGCGCAAGCTTAAATAAGGATTATTTAGATGTTAAACCTCACTCTTAAGCCAGGCCAATTGAGCCTACCGGTATTGCGTCAGATTAGTCGCTCACCGCTCAAGCTCTCTCTTGATCCTAGCGCGATACCAGCGATTGATGAGAGCACTCAAGTTGTTGAACAAGTCATTGCCGAAGATCGCACCGTGTACGGCATCAATACAGGCTTTGGCCTACTGGCGAATACACGAATTGCACCTGAAGATCTTGAAACGCTGCAAAGAAGCATCGTGCTTTCTCATGCAGCCGGTATCGGTAAGTTTATGTCCGATGAAACCGTGCGTTTAATGATGGTACTTAAAATCAATAGCTTATCACGCGGCTATTCTGGTATTCGTCTAAAAGTCATTCAAGCGCTGATCGATCTGGTCAACGCGCAAGTTTACCCGTGTGTGCCACAAAAAGGCTCAGTAGGCGCATCAGGCGACTTAGCCCCACTGGCACATATGAGCACTGTGCTGTTAGGTGAAGGTCAAGCGCGTCATAATGGCGAGATAATCTCTGGCCAAGAGGCCCTCAAAATCGCGGGACTAGAACCCATTACTCTCGCGCCAAAAGAAGGCTTAGCACTACTCAACGGCACACAGGCCTCAACGGCGTTTGCGCTTGAAGGTCTGTTTGCCGCAGAAGATCTCTTTGCCTCTGCCACGGTGTGTGGCGCAATGTCTGTAGAGGCCGCACTCGGCAGTCGCCGTCCATTCGATCCACGGATTCACCGCGTGCGCGGTCATCGTGGTCAAATGGATGCAGCAACGGCTTATCGCCACCTGCTCGATACCAGCAGCGAAATCGGCGACTCACACACTGGCTGTGAAAAAGTACAAGATCCATACTCGCTACGTTGTCAGCCTCAGGTAATGGGCGCATGTTTGCAGCAAATTCGTAACTCTGCAGAAATCCTGCAAGTTGAAGCCAACTCGGTATCAGACAACCCATTGGTATTTGCTGAAGATGGTGACATCATCTCTGGGGGCAACTTCCACGCTGAACCAGTGGCAATGGCGGCGGATAATTTAGCGTTAGCCATTGCTGAAATCGGCAGCTTATCTGAGCGTCGTATGGCGCTGCTGATTGATAGCGCACTGTCGAAACTGCCTCCTTTCCTTGTTGACAACGGTGGCGTTAACTCAGGCTTTATGATTGCCCAAGTCACCTCGGCGGCGCTTGCCAGTGAAAACAAAACCTTGGCTCACCCCGCGTCAGTAGATAGTTTGCCAACCTCGGCCAATCAAGAAGACCATGTATCTATGGCAACATTTGCTGGTCGCCGTTTGCGTTATATGGCAGAAAATACCCGTGGAATTTTGGCCGTGGAATACTTGTCCGCCGCGCAAGGTATAGATTTTCGCGCACCGAACAAGTCATCGCAACGCATTGAAGAGGCTAAGCAGATTCTGCGTGAAAAAGTCACGTTCTACGACAAGGATCGATATTTTGCGCCTGATATCGAAGCGGCCAACTCACTGCTAGAGCTAGCAGTTCATAACCACCTCATGCCAGAAGCGCTTCTGCCTAGTGTTGTTGTGGATGAGTAACAAGCAATAATTGATGCCTAAGAAAGTATTAACGCCGCTCGCTTATAAGTGAGCGGCGTTAATTTTACTTTAAAACGATGTCTATATCAGGGTGAGATCGCGAACATTTTTTAATCAAATCAATGATCGATTTGACGATCACATTTAG
>NZ_NIVQ01000050.1 GCF_002811245.1 Vibrio salilacus
TCGTTGTGATGTTTATATTTGAGTCCGGCAAAATCGTGTCTCCACATGTTTAAAAATGGAGACAACTTTGGTTGTTTGATTGTAAGACCCTTTGGGGTTGTATGGTTAAGTGACTAAGCGTACACGGTGGATGCCTTGGCAGTCAGAGGCGATGAAAGACGTAGTAACTTGCGATAAGCCCAGATTAGGTAGTAACAACCTTTTGAGTCTGGGATTTCTGAATGGGGAAACCCACGTGCATAAGCACGTATCATTAACTGAATACATAGGTTAATGAGGCGAACTCGGGGAACTGAAACATCTAAGTACCCGAAGGAAAAGAAATCAACCGAGATTCCGAAAGTAGCGGCGAGCGAAATTGGACTAGCCCTTAAGCTTTTAATGAGACAGGTGAAGGCTCTGGAAAGTGCCGCGATACAGGGTGATAGCCCCGTAACCGACATCTCATCATCAGTGAAATCGAGTAGGGCGGGACACGTGATATCCTGTCTGAATATGGGGGGACCATCCTCCAAGGCTAAATACTACTGACTGACCGATAGTGAACCAGTACCGTGAGGGAAAGGCGAAAAGAACCCCTGTGAGGGGAGTGAAATAGAACCTGAAACCGTGTACGTACAAGCAGTAGGAGCCCACTTGTTGGGTGACTGCGTACCTTTTGTATAATGGGTCAGCGACTTATATTCAGTAGCAAGGTTAACCATCTAGGGGAGCCGTAGAGAAATCGAGTCTTAACTGGGCGTCGAGTTGCTGGATATAGACCCGAAACCAGGTGATCTAGCCATGGGCAGGTTGAAGGTTGAGTAACATCAACTGGAGGACCGAACCGACTAATGTTGAAAAATTAGCGGATGACTTGTGGCTAGGGGTGAAAGGCCAATCAAACCTGGAGATAGCTGGTTCTCCCCGAAATCTATTTAGGTAGAGCCTCGGACGAATACTACTGGGGGTAGAGCACTGTTAAGGCTAGGGGGTCATCCCGACTTACCAACCCTTTGCAAACTCCGAATACCAGTAAGTACTATCCGGGAGACACACGGCGGGTGCTAACGTCCGTCGTGGAGAGGGAAACAACCCAGACCGCCAGCTAAGGTCCCAAAGTATAGCTAAGTGGGAAACGATGTGGGAAGGCTTAGACAGCTAGGATGTTGGCTTAGAAGCAGCCATCATTTAAAGAAAGCGTAATAGCTCACTAGTCGAGTCGGCCTGCGCGGAAGATGTAACGGGGCTAAGCTATACACCGAAGCTGCGGCAATACAGTTTACTGTATTGGGTAGGGGAGCGTTCTGTAAGCCGTTGAAGGTGAGTCGTAAGGCTTGCTGGAGGTATCAGAAGTGCGAATGCTGACATGAGTAACGATAATGGGGGTGAAAAACCCCCACGCCGGAAGACCAAGGGTTCCTGTCCAACGTTAATCGGGGCAGGGTAAGTCGACTCCTAAGGCGAGGCCGAAAGGCGTAGTCGATGGGAAACGGGTTAATATTCCCGTACTTCTTACAATTGCGATGGGGGGACGGAGAAGGCTAGGTGGGCCTGGCGACGGTTGTCCAGGTTCAAGTGCGTAGGCGGAAGGTTTAGGTAAATCCGGACTTTCATAACGCTGAGACACGATGTCGAGCATCTACGGATGTGAAGTCATTGATGCCATGCTTCCAGGAAAAGCCTCTAAGCTTCAGATTGTAAGGAATCGTACCCCAAACCGACACAGGTGGTCGGGTAGAGAATACCAAGGCGCTTGAGAGAACTCGGGTGAAGGAACTAGGCAAAATGGTACCGTAACTTCGGGAGAAGGTACGCTCTTGACGGTGAAGTCCCTCGCGGATGGAGCTATTGAGAGTCGCAGATACCAGGTGGCTGCAACTGTTTATTAAAAACACAGCACTGTGCAAAATCGTAAGATGACGTATACGGTGTGACGCCTGCCCGGTGCCGGAAGGTTAATTGATGGGGTTAGACTTCGGTCGACGCTCTTGATCGAAGCCCCGGTAAACGGCGGCCGTAACTATAACGGTCCTAAGGTAGCGAAATTCCTTGTCGGGTAAGTTCCGACCTGCACGAATGGCGTAATGATGGCCACGCTGTCTCCACCCGAGACTCAGTGAAATTGAAATCGCTGTGAAGATGCAGTGTACCCGCGGCTAGACGGAAAGACCCCGTGAACCTTTACTACAGCTTGGCACTGAACATTGACCCTACATGTGTAGGATAGGTGGGAGACTTTGAAGCCGGTACGCCAGTATCGGTGGAGTCAACCTTGAAATACCACCCTTGTAGTGTTGATGTTCTAACTTAGCCCCATTATCTGGGGTGAGGACAGTGCCTGGTGGGTAGTTTGACTGGGGCGGTCTCCTCCCAAAGAGTAACGGAGGAGCACGAAGGTGGGCTAAACACGGTTGGACATCGTGTGGTTAGTGCAATGGCATAAGCCCGCTTGACTGCGAGAATGACAATTCGAGCAGGTGCGAAAGCAGGTCATAGTGATCCGGTGGTTCTGAATGGAAGGGCCATCGCTCAACGGATAAAAGGTACTCCGGGGATAACAGGCTGATACCGCCCAAGAGTTCATATCGACGGCGGTGTTTGGCACCTCGATGTCGGCTCATCACATCCTGGGGCTGAAGTCGGTCCCAAGGGTATGGCTGTTCGCCATTTAAAGTGGTACGCGAGCTGGGTTTAGAACGTCGTGAGACAGTTCGGTCCCTATCTGCCGTGGGCGTTGGAAGATTGAAGGGGGCTGCTCCTAGTACGAGAGGACCGGAGTGGACGAACCTCTGGTGTTCGGGTTGTCACGCCAGTGGCATTGCCCGGTAGCTAAGTTCGGAATCGATAAGCGCTGAAAGCATCTAAGCGCGAAGCGAGCCCTGAGATGAGTCTTCCCTGGCACTTTAAGTGTCCTAAAGGGTTGTTCAAGACTAGAACGTTGATAGGCAGGGTGTGTAAGTGCTGCGAGGCATTGAGCTAACCTGTACTAATTGCCCGTGAGGCTTAACCATACAACACCCAAAGGGTTTTGATTGGACTCAAAGCAAGAATATTGAATGTGTGA
>NZ_NIVQ01000051.1 GCF_002811245.1 Vibrio salilacus
GGCACAATGGTTTAGGTTAGGTGGCAATGTTGCTCACTACTTAACGCGGCGTTATGTGCCAGTGTCTCATGTAATCCTTTACCATGCAGATTTTCATAATATATAATTGATTATCAAATAATAATTCATACTAACCATGACTAGAAATAGAGCACTACAAGCAATCGCAATGGGCACTCTCTTCGCTGCGGTAAGTGCATTTATGCCTTCTGCGACTGAGACAATAAAAAGCCTCTGGGATATTTCTTTAAATCACAATTCATCAGTTGAACTCAAGACGACTGACTTAACAAGTTTAGTTCTCTATATTCTGACTATTGGACTAACATTTTTCCTTGGCTATTTTTGGGAGAATGCTAGCCAAAAAGAACTAAATGATAAGCATATAGCGCTGGATAGAAAATTATCGGATCAAACAACGAATAGCCATTTTATTATGGAGTATTTACATACGATGCCACCTCAGAAATATCTAGCTCAGTTTGAAACGACATATTTGGCGATGAGAGCGTTCTTATCTGATATCCAGAGACTATCAAATGGAAAGTACAGTTCGAAGAAAGAGTTGATCTCTTCGGTCAATGAATGTGAGGGTATCGTATGTAAGATGAATGAGCTGTTAATTAGGATCACTAAGCAATGGGATACTCAAGGTACTGTGTTTGACTCGGAAATCGAGTATCGAGTAAACGTTATGATTTATTGTGATGCCGAGGAGTCCCTGAAACAGTTTAGCGAAGGACCTTATGAGTGGAAGCATTCAGAAAGGTTCTTTATGGCATTTAAGCCAGAGGGTATTCTTACTGACGTCAATGGTGTGTTATTTGTTGATGAGCGGCTAGATATACATTATTCAGAAGAGCAAGGGATCCATACTCTTGCGCAGAAAAGAAGCCCTATCGCCTTGCCTGTAACATTACACGATACAGATTGTCGATATCCTGAGCAAAACTTGCCTGGGGCACCCAAGGCATATGCGACTCAGCAGGCGCAATACATAAGCTGCTGCAATACAGAAATACATGACGAAATAGATGCCATCGAACATATCTCCGACTTTTTAAAGCAAGAGCTCAAAAGTTACTATTGTAAGGAAACTTTCGCCCAATCCATTATTTCATTCCCTTTGCATCGGGCTGGTGATAAAGTGTTTGGTGTGCTAAACGTTTATAGAAACAGAAATCACTTGGCAAAACGTAATGAAAATGACTTTATGGCTTTGATGAAACCATTAACAGTAACTATCTCAGAAGCCGTTTATGAACTATGTCTAATGAGAAGCGATGCTCAAGATGAAAGTATGTTTAGAGACTCGGAGGTAGAGAAATGTTAGTACCTAGTATGATCCGTAGCGAACGCGATCGAGAACGCACTGATTGCGAACGAAACCGCACTTCTAGAACAACCTACTCATCTTCTGAATACTATGAACTACTATCCAGTAGCTCTTACAAACCAACATACTCAGGTCGAGTTGTCAGAGTAAAAGTTGAAGTGATTGAGGTTAAGGTTAAGTCAGTCTAGTACCTGTCAAAGCACATAACAAAGCATTTAAGAGTGATTCCCAACGCTTGGCATTTTGATGTCACCGTTGGGTTTTGTGTTTATGGTGGTATGGTTAAGTTTCGTGACTACGTTGCTCACACCTTAATGCGGCGTTATGCAACTCAGGGGAATTTGGGGGTTCAATCTTTTTAGGATTTCTCCGGCCATTCGTTTTGTGTTGTCGGCAAATGAGCTTTTTTACCTTCAAATTCGTGGTTAACTCAAACCGTAAAACAGGCAAATTTCTTTGTTTGCCTCAATCAGTTTTGGTGCTGGTTTGTTGTGAATTTAGCGGGCACAAAGTGTGGAAAGGGCAGTTAATCGAGCATTTTGCACTTGCAGAAAGTCTTGCTTGTTGAGTTTTCCTGATTCAAAAGCTTGGTTTGTTGTTGAAAGGTGAACTTTGTTTTGGCGGCTTATTTATCGCAGTTCTTGCTTGGGTTGATTCTTGAATCACTCAACCATTGCAATTGTGGCTTTTGGTCGTGTAAATTCAGTTTATCTCATTGAATTTGCATAACAAACGGCTCAAGAGGGATTGCCAACGCTTGGCGGTTTTAGTGCAAAATTGCAGTTCAGTGTTTACGGTGTGTTTTTTGAGTTCGGCAATGCGTTGTCAACCCCTTAGCCGGGCGTTATAGCTTACTGTTCATTTTGGCATAGACAGAGATGATTCGATGTTGCAGAGTATGTCATAACTTCATTTAAGAAAGGGAATTACTGTGTTTAGTCATATAATGATCGGCTCAAATAATATAGAGAAATCAAAGGCTTTTTATGATGCCATTATTGCCGTTCTTGGTTACTCGAATGGTTTTATTGATGCGAAAGGCCGCTGTTTCTATCGTAATAAAGAAAGTACTTTAGGCATTACGAATCCAGTAAATGGTGAACCAGCTACTCATGGTAATGGCATAACGATTGGTTTTAAAGTTAGTAGTCCTGAATTAGTTGATGCATGGCATGCAGCAGGTATAGCGAATGGAGGCATTACTTGTGAGGATCCACCAGGGATCCGAATCAGTGGAGACCGAAAGCTCTATTTGGCTTATTTACGAGATCCTTCAGGTAATAAACTTTGTGCAACCCATTTTTTGTCTTCAGAGAGCAAATAATTACGCTATAACAAGAGACTATGGCGTCAAGAGTTAATTTTTGGCGCTGTTTGCATCCCACA
>NZ_NIVQ01000052.1 GCF_002811245.1 Vibrio salilacus
AAGAACATAGATCGAAGAAACTTTAAGCCACTGAAATACAAGTAAACATAACGCCCGGTTAAGGGGCTGGCAACGTAACAACAAAAGCCAACATTACCGAAAATGCCACGCGTTGACAGTCCCTCTTGAACCGTTTGTTATGCCACCGCCACTCAGTACCTAGAAGTAATATCTACCACCTAGATAACCACTGCCAAAACTGGTAGTTACGCTGTCAACTTTGACCTGAGCTGAGCGATAGCCAATCATTATGTCCATCGACCTATTCACTTTAAAACCAAGCTCAATGCCCAATTGATAACCTAATTCGGTTTCAGACTCTGCGATATTGTTTATGGGAGATTTGGCATCGACTTTCACTAAACCAACACCACCAAATGGAGCAAGATAAACATCACCAAATTCATAGTTCACAAATAGCTTCGGTTTAACGTTAACAAACACCCCACTACCCGAAACATCTAGAATATTTGAATAATTCACTTTACCAAGCTGACGATATTCAGCCTCTAGGTCAATGCTAACCTGCTTGTGAGTCGTAAATTCATATCCAGCAGAAAGCCCAAAACCAGACTTACCAAAATCACTATTCTCTTCAAGTGATGTGCCACCACTTTCCAACATAATAGTGTTCGCAAATGAAAGCCCGAGACCAATATAAAACTCTCGAACTGGCTCATTTATACTTGGTTCCATACTTGCGTACACATTTTGCGTAAAAACCATACAACTAAGAAACGCCAAATTTGATAATTTCATTTATTTCCTTATACAAAAGTTAATTGAAGATGGCATAACGCCCGCTTAAGGGGCTGACAACGCTACTACCAAGTTTCCGCATAACACCGTAACCACCGAAATCAACGCACAGTAAAAATGCCGCGCGTTGGAAGTCCCTCTTGAAGCGTTTGTTATGTAACTGGCGCAAAAGCCTTTTTAAGGACTTCTTCCACATTACCAGCTGAACAACCAATTGTTCCTGTCACGAAATGTGAATGACCATTTTCAGTTTCGAACTTGTATGAATCAGCAAAGTCTAAATACTCGCTTCCCGATAATTCAATACCTTTACTTTCAAAGAACTCAAACGCCTTAACCATGAAATTAAAAATGCATGGATTAATATTAACAACCTCTCCATACCACCCAAAAACAGATTTAATCACTGATTGCTCTTCTTCTCGATACTTATTGGGAATATTCGAAATAGCTTCTTCAACAAGCTTACTTGGAACTAAACATAGATACAGTAAATCTGTTATAATCAGCGGCATATCTTGTACTGGAAGAATACGTAATTCGTTAATTAACTCATCTTGATGATGAAAAAGATTTCTGAGCGATTTTAGAGCAATAAACTCTTGAATATCGAAAAAACCACCCAACTTTGCCTTATCTAATTTATCATTAAGGCTATGAATTGCATTGAGTAAATTGAACAACGTGTCCAAGGTTGGACTTACATTGTGTGAATGGTAAAGCCTAAAAATTCTTTCACTCGCAGGAAGTACTGCTTTCATTTTCTCTCCAAACTTAAACTAGTTACATAACGCCGCATTAAGGTGTGAGCGGCGCTTGGCTATACTTGAGCGAAGCGAAACTGCCAAGCGTTGCGAATCACTCTTAAATGCTTTGTTATGCAACAGTTTTTTCCATCACTATTCTTCGTTTGAGTACATGTTTCTCTTCAAGCAATGCAATATTAAGCTGTTTTTCACATTCAGAGACATAAGGTTCATATGTGGTTATATAAAAACCCTCATGATCATCTGCTTCTATTTGAAAGATAGCTCGATGATTGTTTACAAATTCGATAACTTCTCGGTCAATGCTATCACCACATTGGTCTTTCTCTGTAGCCATTAACTTCAAAAATGTTTCTTTATACGGTGAAACGTCATTTCTAAAATTATTTAGTTGTAACTCAACTTCTTTTGCCCATTCTTTCACTACATAGCTAATTAAAGCAGGATGAATACGAAAAATATCTCGTTCTCGATCTATATTAGCCACCTTACATACATAACCATTTTTTAAAGGGACATCAACTTCATCGTAACCCCACTCTAAGCAACGTTCACCCTTAGATAACCGATAGAATAATCTTTTTGTCTCATAATCAAAGTATGGGTAGACTTTTTTAAATCGTACAAGGAGTTCTGTGTTAAAATTCTCTTTTTCTAGTCGCTCTCGAGACTGTTTTCTACTGTTCTGATATTTACTCCAAATTCCATTGATGATTTTATAAATCAACTCACCAATCAAAGATCCCAAACCCAAACTAACAAAAAGGACAATAAGGTTTTTTTGTTCGGTCGGTACATTAAACTTAGCTATTAACAATGATACTTTTGACCATGATAATAGTAAAAACACGCCAATGGATATATATTTCACCGAAGCTTTCGTCGATGTTAATGACGATAGTATTTTAAATACCGTACTAGTTGTTTCACTCATTTTGTACTCTGAACTCCTTTTGTTGCATAACGCCCAATTAAGTAGCCCGAAACGCACTGGCTCACTTTCCGCATTGCTCGGCAACACGAATTTCAACGCAAACCAAAATCGCCGAGCGTTGAGGGTCTGCTTGAATTGTTTGTTATGTTTTACCACAAATGACTGATTTATTTGGCAAAGAACTGC
>NZ_NIVQ01000053.1 GCF_002811245.1 Vibrio salilacus
ATGAGGCAACCCGGCCAACGTTCAACAAGCGCCCTCTCTTTCCAACCACAGCGCAGAACAATGGCAAATTGTCGAGGCAACTGCCAAGCTGACATGCCAATTGGCAAATATGATGCAAGCGACTTAGAGCCAGTGCAATTTGAACCCAACCGCCACGATCCAATAATGAAGCAACCCACGAACATTAGTATGTTTTACCGGCTGAGTGATTCATGAACTTGGGCCGACAATGCCGATTTGCTGAAGTACTTAAACGATCTGCCAAAGGGACAAAGAACATAGATCGAAGAAACTTTAAGCCACTGAAATACAAGTAAACATAACGCCGCATTAAGGTGTGAGCAGCGCTTGGCTATACTTGAGCGAAGCGAAACTGCCAAGCGTTGCGAATCACTCTTAAATGCTTTGTTATGTGCAAATTTCCAACAAATGACTGACTTGCTTTACATTGTGGGCAGCACTAACGTTTTGTTTTGTAGGATTAAACCAAATTACATCAATGCCCGCTGTGATTGCTGGCGCAATGTCTTTATCGTATGTGTCCCCAACCATCACAACTGATTTTGGCTCTATGCCTAACACCCCAACTATCTTGTCGAAAAACTCTGGCGTTCCCTTACCAACACCAAGGTTCGCTTTACAGAAGTAGCCTGAGATATATTGTGACAAACCAACTCGGTCAAATGCAGCCTTGATATCAGCTTCTGATGAATCTGCAGCATTTGTGGCAACGTAGACCTTATTGTTTATAGATAGCTTTCTAAGAACCTCAAGAGCCCCATCAACAGCCTGAACCTTCACCCACTCACACATTTTTCCGCTGTGTTCTGGGAAATCGATCATAAGCGTGTCACCCCAGTCAAATAGGTACACCTTGGTCATTTTGCCTCCTTGCACATAACGCCCGGTTAAGGGGCAACCAACGCCACTACCAAGCTTCCGCATAACACCGTAATCATAAAAACCAACGCATAATAAAAATGCCACGCGTTGGTTGTCCCTCTTTAACCGTTTGTTAGGTAAATTAGCCACCACAGACATAAATCATATTTTTACCTTAGAATTTGAAACTAAATATCAGTGCGATTAACTGGGATTTCGTCTGTAAAAGTCCAGCAAACAGTTTTTCCAGAATTGGATTTGCTCATACTAACGAAAACAAGCTTCCCACATGCTTTCTTTTTGAAAACATACGATGCACCACGATCAATATCTAAGCGGTTATCATTTTTCTTTTCTACATTCGGAGTATGCTTAAGCAAAAGCCATTTAGAAGATCTTTGAAAATTATCAAATAGCTTTGTACCTTTGACTTCACCAACTGGAAATCTTGCCCCGTATCTACTCCCGGAAAATTTATCAATGAATGAAAGTTTCATGTACTCTCCATTTACCTAACGCCCGCTTAAGTGGTGAGCAACGCTACCACGACACTTAATTATTACACCGTAAACGCAAAAGCCAAATCAAACAAAAACCGCCAAGCGTTGCGAATCCGTCTTAAAGCGTTTGTTATGTATTATTTTCCTCTATTACCTATAAGAGCGAGGACAATAAACAAAAGCAAGTTTAGACCGACTGGATATAACCCATAAACAACCCAAGCACTCCAATCTGTTGGTAAAAAGTATCCACCAGTCCCGGTAATCAGAGCAAATATCAAACAGCCAATGACGGCATGATGATCATCATTCCGGTTTCCACTAAGCACACTAGGCAAAAATGCCAATGCTGCAATTGCCCAAAGAGCTCCACCAGCTAAAGCCTGCTTAAATTCTTTGCTTACAGTTACATCAAGACCAGAATCAAGAGACGACCTTCCAGTAATATCAACCAATCCACTATGGATGTTCTTTATAACATTCTGTGCCAATGGGTCCTCATGTTTCAACTTACTAGTCTTTTCAAGCAAAGTTACAGCTCTTTCATAGGCGGAAAGTTGATTATTAAATGTTTGAGATTCATAAAAAAAGAACGAGAAACCAATTAACACTAGTAGCGAAAAAAATATCACTAACCTTCGCCACGAAAAATCTGTGGCAAATTTCTCTATAAAATCAAAAATTGGTTGGACCATATTTTAACCTATTCATAACGCCCAATTAAGTAGCCCGAAACGCCCTGGCTGACTTTCTGCATGACGCCGTAAACACAAAACCCAACGAAAACCAAAATCGCCGAGCGTTGAGGGTCTGCTTGAATTGTTTGTTATGTTTTACCACAAATGACTGATTTATTTGGCAAAGAACTGCATTCTTGACCAGATTTTCTGAGCCGAATCACACGACAAAACTCACTTAGCCGCCAGATGCACGGAACACAAAGCGCGTAAGTCCACTTCCCTGCCCAATGAGGCAACCCGACTTCGCTTCAACAAGCGCCCTCTCT
>NZ_NIVQ01000054.1 GCF_002811245.1 Vibrio salilacus
ATGTGGGATGCAAACAGCGCCAAAAATTAACTCTTGACGCCATAGTCTCTTGTTAGGTGTATACCACCGACGTTATTGCCCGAAGCTAGAAATCCAAAACCGGTGATTACTATCCAAAAATACAACATAGAAAGTGCTTTCTTGAATAAAACCAGCAACTCTCGGTAGTCCTCCAATCCCTTCGATAACGCCCCAAGCAACATTTTTGTCTACATGTGCAGGATGAAAGAAATCCGTTTTGTCATTGGGAGGAAAGTCACCATAATTCTTCAATTGTTTCTGAGAAAATGCTTCTTCTCGTGTAAGTACAGACAATTCCTTAAGTCGATTAACTAATGGTTTCAAAAGCCCCTTTTCTTCCCATAACCTTATAGTTTCTTCTTTACCTTTGGGCTGTGTCTGATCTAGGAACTTAAAGCTAAATGTTAATAACTCGCGATTAACTAAAACCTTACGCTCTTCTCGTATATTCTCTTTGCGAGCTTTGACCTTCCCCCTGCTTCTATCTTTTGCCATTTAGCATTTCCTCTAAAATAGCAACAGAACTAAACAATGGAATAGCACCATACTTACCTGATAAATAATCCTTGCTATAACTATCATCTTTTCTTGTATAGTGCTCTTTATATTCAACGAGTGAATATAACTCACTTTCATTTGAACCATTCTTTTCTACAAACCAAATTTGATCTCTACGGAACAATTCATTCGTAAGAAGGTTGGTATCATGACAAGTTATTATCAACTGACTATTTCCATGGTTATTTTTATTATATAAATCAATAATAAACTTACACAGCAATGTGTGAAATTTATTATCAAATTCGTCAACAAATAATATTTCATCGTTAACGATAACATCATACAATGGGCCTAGGAGATAAAGTAGCTTTTGAGTACCTTCTGATTCAAAACTAAGAGGAATTGAGTAATGCTCACCTGTTTTCTGATCTAACTTTACAACATCAACTTTCTTTTGTTTTACTTTCGTATTCTCTAGATAGCCCTGCAACTTAGATAGAGCATCATTAAGCTCCTCATTTTCTAGGCTATTTTTACCTTTTGGCAATGGGAGGCTTTTCTCTACTTCTACTACATTTAGATCGTAGATTTGGAAAGATTTCAATATTTCAACAGCCCACTCCCTGAAATTGCTATCCTTTTCAAAAAGCCCAATAGTAAAATCTTTAAAACCTCTATCTGTCAGCCCAGATATGATGTTGACCTTCGCAAACCAATCTGTAACTACACTAGATTTTTCACCATCAAATTGAGATAGAACAGAGATAAAAGGAACGAATTCTTTTGTTTTTTCCAATAGCCAAGTATCACCATCTCGCTTTGTAAAAAGCTTGGCTTCAGAAAATGATCTTTGGTTATAGTTAACTGTTTGTCCGTCCCTATGGAATAAGAGCGTCTCTCTTGAACTTTTTGTCCAATATAGCCACTCCTCAGCAATTTCACCTTCAGAAATGGCAATTCCATAGCGGTATAGATTCCCTTCAGCAAGAAAGGTAACTTCGAATTCAGATGGTACGTCAAAATAATCTTCCTTGAGCAGGAAAGGAAGGATCTGGTGCGTCACACTATCACCCACTGAGTCTAAAGAACCCAATATAAGCATTTGTAACCTTTTCAACGATTCAGCTAGGTTAGTTTTGCCAGAACCATTAGCACCAAAAATCGCGGAGCTCTTAAGCACATTCTTAACACCAAATGCATTAACTTCTTTCAAGTTATTTAGAGCACATTCTTCTTTAGTTGAAGTAGACGCAAGCATGCTCAATTCTTGGCGGGTGTTAAAAGAGCAGTAATTTTGTACGGAGTAATCTATTAACATTTCATTTATTCTTAATTTGTCTATTACGCCCCCAAGATAGCACTTAATGACACTTTTCGCAAAAATATAACAAAAAAAGCAGTTAAGTGCACAGAGCACCACTTACACCTAACGCCCAATTAAGTAGCCCGAAATGCACTGGCTGACTTTCTGCATGACGCCGTAAACACGAAATTCAACGCAAACCAAAAGTGCTAAGCGTTGAGGGTCTGCTTGAATTGTTTGTTATGTTTTACCACAAATGACTGATTTATTTGGCAAAGAACTGCATTCTTGACCGGATTTTCTGAGCCCAATCACACGACAAAACTCACTTGGCCACCAAATGCACGGAACATAAAACACGTAAGTCCACTTCCCTGCCCAATGAGGCAACCCGACCAACGTTCAACAAGCGCCCTCTCT
>NZ_NIVQ01000055.1 GCF_002811245.1 Vibrio salilacus
GCAGCTAAAGTCTGGGTCTCACTTTACCCTGATTTGTTAGTTATTATCCATACAAACAATTTAAGAGGGATTCCCAACGCTTGGCATTTTTGCTTCTACTTCAAGTTAAGTGTTTATGGCACCATACTTTAAGCCTGGGTGGTAGCGTTGCTCACCCCTTAATTGGGCGTTATGCAGCTTTCATAAACTTCTAGCCATGATTCAAATTATGGTCTAAAATTGGCTCTAATTTAAATGCTTAATTGGTGTTCCTATGAGACAAGTTTTAGCTGATTGCTCAGCAAGTATTTCTGAGCTAAAGAAAAACCCAACCGCTTTACTAAATGAAGCTGATGGTTCTGCTATTGCTATTTTAAACCACAACAAGCCCGCAGCTTATCTTGTTCCTGCGGAAACTTACGAGTTTCTGATGGATATGCTTGATGACTATGAGCTTGCAAAGCTTGTTGAAAGTCGTCGTGTTGATCTATCTGAAGCCGTGGAAGTTGATATCGATGACTTATAAACTTAAATTTCTGCCCGCTGCAAAGAAAGAGTGGAGCAAATTAGCTCCACCAATTCAAAGTCAGTTTAAAAAGAAACTTAAGGAACGTCTCGAAAATCCACATGTTCCATCTTCCAAGCTCCGTGGTTACGACTCGGTTTACAAAATCAAACTGCGGACAGCAGGCTACCGTTTAGCTTATGAAGTGATTGATAATGAAATTGTCGTATACGTGTTAGCTATAGGAAAGCGTGACAAAGATGCAGTGTATAAAAAGCTAGCTTCAAGGTTTTCGTAAAACAGCAGCATAACAAAGCGTTTAAGACGGATTCCCAACGCTTGGCATTTTCGGTTTGCTTCAGCTTCAGTGTTTACGGCACAATAGTTTAGGTCAGGTGGTAGGCGTTGCTCACCACTTAACGCGGCGTTATGCGCCAAAGATGGGGTTCACATCCATACTCTTATGCAAGATTCTGATGATCTGGATGTTTTGGCTACCAATTTGTTGGTAAAAAATAACATGGCTTCCTTGTGGAAATTTTCGGTAGCCATCTCTGATTTCATCACAAGTTTTACCGATATCAGGATTTTCAGCGAGTAGCCAAAATGATTCATCGAATTGTTTGAGATAAATATTACGTTGCTCGCGGCCCCATCTGCGGGAGGTAAACAAGGCAATATCTTTTAAATCAGACTTTGCCTTGTTGGTTAGTTGGAATGGTTTCATTTTCTCTCTTCGCTATCTAGTTCACTGATAAACGAATCGAGGTCATAATCAGCCATACCACTTTCTTCACCTTCAACGAGTAGTTGTCGTAAAGTGTTCATTTTCGTTTCTTGTGTTTCGAGTAAACGTAGAGCGGAACGAATTACTTCACTTGCTGAGCCATAGCGTCCACTTTGGATCTGGTTACTGATGAAGCCATCAAAGTGTTCGCCGAGAGTGATGCTAGTATTTTTAGCCATTGCAATCTCCTAATACCAAATAGTACCTAATTATGGTATTAATTTGAGGTGATCGCAAGTGACGCATAACAAAGCGTTTAAGAGTGATTCCAAACGCTTGCCGGTTTCGCTTCGCTCAAGTATGGCAAGCGCTTGTCACACCTTAACGCAGCGTTAGCTGAATAGTGGTACAAGTAGCATGATCAAAATTAGAAAATACGAAGAATCTGACGCAAGTGAGTTGTGGACACTTTTTTATCATACGGTTCGTAACGTGAATAGCCGAGACTATTCCCAAGAGCAAGTTGAGGCTTGGGCACCAGATAATTTTGACCGCGAGATCTGGAAGAATAAACTGAACGCTATTTCACCTTTTATTGCAGAAATAGAGGGTGTCATTGTTGGTTATGCTGACCTTCAAGAAAGTGGTTTAATCGATCATTTCTTTTGTCATCATGACTACCAAGGTAAAGGTGTTGCTCGTTGTCTTATGGAGCACGTTTTTAAAGTTGGGAAAGCACGTGGTATTGCCAAGTATTATTCTGAGGTTAGTATTACAGCTCGACCTTTCTACGAAAAATTTGGTTTTAAGGTTGTGAAAGAGCAAGCGATAGAAGTTCGTGGTCAAAAGCTGCAGAACTTTGTTATGGAAAAATTCAGCTAACAAGAGACTATGGCGTCAAGAGTTAATTTTTGGCGCTGTTTGCATCCCACAT
>NZ_NIVQ01000056.1 GCF_002811245.1 Vibrio salilacus
TTTAGAATGGCAACTAACAAAGCGTTTAAGGCAGATTCGCAACGCTCGGCATTTTAGGTTTGCTTTAAATTTAGTGTTTACGGCACAATGGCTTAGGTTAGGTGGTAATGTTGCTCACTACTTAACGCGGCGTTAGCCGTCACGGAGCTTGCTATACTCTAAGTGATAGAATAGTATCACTCTAGTAATATTTTGGAGCAGCTCTCATGAAAGTAGAACTAGTTACATCACTCAAACGTCAAGCAACTAAGATCCTCGCCGATCTACACGATACCAAAGAACCAGTGTTAATTACTGAGCATGGTAAGCCGTCCGCATACCTAGTTGATGTTGATGATTACGAGTTTATGCAAAATCGTTTATCTATCCTTGAGGGTATCGCGAGAGGTGAGCGTGCACTAGCTGATGGTAAAGTGGTAAGTCATGATGAAGCCAAGGACAAAATGTCAAAATGGCTGAAGTAGTCTGGACAGAGCCTGCGTTATCTGACCTCAATGATATCGCTGAATACATCGCTCTTGAAAATATCGTAGCTGCAAAGCAGTTAGTACAAACGATCTTCACAAAAGTCGAACGCCTACAAACTTTCCCAGAGTCAGGTCGCATTCCACCTGAACTAGAGCATTTAAGTTATCGCGAAGTTGTCGTGAATCCATGTCGTGTTTTCTATAAACAAGACGGTGACAAAGTGTTTATTCTGTTTGTTATGCGTGCAGAGAGAGATTTGCGTAAGTTCTTGTTGAGTAAGCAATAACCTTACGGAATGAACGGCTAACAAAGCATTTAAGAGTGATTCGCAACGCTTGGCGTTTTCGCTTCGCTCAAGTATAGCCAAGCGTCGCTCACACCTTAATGCGGCGTTAGCACCAACAATAGTTAAGGAAGACTATGAACTACAGGGAATTATTAGGTACGGATTTTCCAATCATTCAAGCGCCGATGGCGGGAGTGCAGGGTAGCGCTTTGGCGATTGCCGTTAGTGAGGCTGGCGGATTGGGTTCTTTACCTTGCGGTATGTTGAATACGGAAAAAATAATCAATGAGATTGAAACTATTAAAGGGTCAACTAGCAAACCATATAATCTTAATTTTTTCTGTCATAACTTACGTCCTTACGATGAAAATCGCCAAGTGATTTGGCGAAACACACTTCAGCCATATTTTGCCGAGCTGGATTCTGAAGTAAACCTTTCTCTCGGCAGTACTCGAGTGCCATTTAGCCATGATATTGCTGATGCAATAGAGTGTTTTTCACCGGAATTCATTAGTTTTCATTTTGGGTTGCCAAATAAAGACTTATTGAAACGAGTCAAAAGTTGGGGGACAAAGGTAGTGTCATCTGCAACGACGCTGGAGGAGGCTATTTGGTTAGAGTCGCAAGGTGTGCACGGGATAATAGCTCAAGGTTTAGAGGCAGGAGGGCACAGAGGAATGTTTCTAACTGATAAAATCTCAACGCAACTAGGGTTAGTTTCGCTTGTGTCTCAGGTTGTCAAGCAGGTTAAAGTTCCTGTTATAGCAGCAGGTGGTATTAGTGATAATAATGGTGTGAGAGCTTGTTTGCAGTTGGGCGCGTGTGCTGTGCAGGTTGGAACATCGTATTTACTGAGCACAGAAGCTGAGACAACCGATATACATAAACAGGCACTAAAAAGTGGTAAATCATCACATACAGCTTTAACCAACATATTTTCGGGTAGACCAGCCCGTGGTATAGTTAATCGCGTTATGGATGAACTAGGCTATATGAGCGTGCTTGCTCCTGATTTTCCGTACGCTTCTCTTGAAATGTCTCAATTACGAAATAGCGCTGAAAAACAGGGGATGGATGGTTTTTCTCCGTTATGGTGTGGACAAAATGCGCAAGGGTGCCAAGAAATTTCCGCAAAAGAGTTGACACTTCAACTAGCTGGAAAGTGCTAACAAAGCATTTAAGAGTGATTCCCAACGCTTGGCATTTTTCATTCCATCGTTGGGCTTCGTGTTTACGGTGGTAAGGTTAAGTCTTATGGTAGCGTTGCTCACACCTTAATGCGGCGTTATGTTTACTTGTGTTTCAGTGGCTTAAAGTTTTTCCGATCACTGTTCTT
>NZ_NIVQ01000057.1 GCF_002811245.1 Vibrio salilacus
ATGAGGCAACCCGACTTAGTTTCAACAAGCGCCCTCTCTTTCCAACCACAGCGCAGAACAATGGCAAATTGCCGAGGCAACTGCCAAGCCGATATGCTGATTGGCAAATATGATGCAAGCGACTTAGAGCCAGTTATACTTCAAAACAGCCACCACGACCTGAAAATGAAGCAACCCACGAACATTAGTATGTTTTACGGGCTGAGTGATTCATGAATTTAGGCCGACAATGCCGATTTGCTGAAGTACTTAAACTATCTGCCAAAGGGACAAAGAACATAGATCGAAGAAACTTTAAGCCACTGAAATACAAGTAAACATAACGCCCAATTAAGGTGTGAGGCACGCAATACCGATGCCGCTGCATACCACCTTAATAACTAAAACCGACGCATAGTAAAAATGCCACGCGTGCCGAATCACTCTTAAATTGTTTGTTATATTTATCTCTGAAACCTTGGTTTTATTGGCTTTTGTGATTTTACTGCGCCACCATTACAGGTTACGACATTTCTTTTTTGTTTATCTTTTACGGTGTCATTACGCTTTTCACGTTGCTGAAGTAATGCTTTAGGTTTCTTAGGGTTGGTAACTCGTAAATTTGATTTCTTAGCGGCCTCATTTACTTCCTGGTTCTTATAGGGAGTCAACTTCAATTTTACTTTATGCATTTGTGAGGCATTGGTCTCTGCCCCTAGCTCAAATACAACAAATTTACCTCCAGCCTTACCTTTAGCATTAAGCCCGAAGCTTACCTCTAATTCCACCTCATCCATGGTAAAGAAGGGAGAGTCACTTTCAGAAGCTTCCATTAGCTCCTTTTTAACATCATCAATAAACTCTTTAAGACTTATGTTTCCCTTCACGTGGTTCTCCTAATCTGAATAAAATATAACGCCGCATTAAGGTGTGAGCGGTGCTTGGCTATACTTGAGCGAAGCGAAACTGCCAAGCGTTGCGAATCACTCTTAAATGCTTTGTTAGCTTTCTTTTTCTAGGCTCATTTCCAATAGCACTTCTACTACGTCTTTTGTAGACGACAAAATGCATTTGTGAGACTTATGCCATTCGATTAACACTCCACGTAAGCACAGAGAAAACTCGATTTTGGTGTCGGATTGCATCAGCATAGGACGTCTCGCTTGCAGCTCAAATGCGGGACCACCGCTCATACCATATAAATCAGGTGGGCTGCCAAATTTTTTACTAAAACTATCGATTAATTTTTTGGGATGGAATTCATAGTAAAGTGGTGATTCTACGTTTGTTTTCAACTTATCAGGTGCGGAAATTTGTTTTGCTGTGATACTGAATAAATGCGGGTTTAGCCCTTTACGGTAATCACGTACTCGATTTTTTGTTCCAGGGTACCCCATTAAAAGAAAGAAAGGAGTCTCATTGACTGATTCAAAGCTAGAATCATCATAAAGGGTGGTATGAGGTAACTCTTTAATTCCCTCACTTTTCATCCATTTGTCTATACAGAATACCGCTACATCTCTTTTTTTATTAAATACAACCGCAATATGTTCGAGGATCATTTTTCGCTCACCAAATGCGATAGCTGACATTCCATACCTTTTAGCATCTGACATAACATGTTCTGCTGTAACTACAAAATAGCTACCTAGGTGTTTGACAACAAAACCTGAACCAAACCCGTTGAAATCTCGACCTTTTTCAAGGTTATTTGTGTAAAAAGGAACGATGACTTCTTTATAGCGATCAACAATTTTATCTATGTAATCTAAATTTGAGTCACTAAGCTCCGAAAAATCAAAAATCATATACCACCTATTTACTAAGAATAGCTAACGCCGCATTAAGTGGTGAGCGACGCTAAACACCAATGCCTCGACAAACCACTTAAAGCGCAAAAACTGAATTTACACTAAAACCGCCAAGCGTTGCGAATCCGTCTTAAATGCTTTGTTAGTTGCCATTCTAAACCTTTGATTTCCAGTTTATTTCCACTTTTGCC
>NZ_NIVQ01000058.1 GCF_002811245.1 Vibrio salilacus
GGCACAATGGTTTAGGTTAGGTGGCAATGTTGCTCACTACTTAACGCGGCGTTATACGTACAAAGTAGAATATCCATAGCCAAATCAGGTATAATTCAACAAGTTTTATAATGGGTTGCGACAATGATAATAAAAACATCGCATGAGATAGGGATCAAGCTCTGGGTCGAGCTGTTGATATTTATCTCATCATATTACCCTTTGTTTCTAATCTTGTTCATTCGAGACATTGGTTCTGAATCTGCGACCATCCCGATTGGTTTTGTGCAATGGGGTACGAACGTAAGCTATTGGGCGGTAGGAGGCTTGTTAGTATCCTCTATTTGCACATTGGTTACGGCATTTTTAATGAGAGGCTTATTCTCTAAGGCGCAAGGCTCTGATGAGGTAGTGTTACTTGAAGTCTCGCCCGTTCGAGGCGATATGCTTAACTATACTTTGCCATTTTTAATTGGTTTGTTTGCTTTTGATTATCAAACTTGGCAGTCGATCGCTTCATTGTTCGTATTTCTAGTATTTATGTTCGCATTCACTCGGAAAGAAAAAATAATCGTATTAAATCCTATGTTTCTTTTGTTGGGTATTCGGCTATTCGAAATTAAGTACCGAAAAGTTGGACAACCAAATGGAGAACATATCACTACAGCACTCTGTATGGGTATCGCAAAAGCGTCAACCACGAGAGTTCGTTTTCTAGAAAACTCAGGCATAAATTTTATTTCAACGTTAGGTGATAGGTAGCAGGATGACACAAGTCCAAGCAAATGTAGTCGAAGAAGTTCAGCAAAGACTGGATCAGGCATCTCTTGACACACAGCTCGCAGAGCTGCGTGGGCTCGAACTATCTGATTCAGTAGTGAATCTATGGGTTGCTGAAGTAAAAACAAGTAACAAAACAAAACGTTTTGGAGACATAAAGAACCTTAAAGTACATGATGATTACAAAGAACACTTTAGGCAGTATGTTATCCAGTGTATTCGTGGTAACGAACACATCGAAGAGCTGAAATCCATCCCCACAATTCAAGACAATCGTTTCTTTTACGTTGAGTCTAGCTCAACTGACCTTGACCAATTAAAAACACAGGTTGAAGGTGGTGGTTTGCCAACGATTACAGAGGAAAGTGAGCTAAATGGCTACAACGCATATGTTATTCAGTTAACATTTGGTGAAGGTGATGAAGAGCAGAGTATCTATGCTTTTCGATATATCAAGGGTGCATGGTCGGTAAACAACACTGCAGGAAAAAGCATATTTACAAGTATGCAAGATAACCAGCTTGTTGTTAAAATCGATCAGAGTCCTCGTTTTCAAATAACGCCTTATATTGATTTCATTCAATATAAGTCAGGAGTCTATATTGCTGATATCAAGCAGTTTGAAGTGGCAATGAACTTCCATGATCGTTTGGTTGAAAAGAAAGCTGAGGCAATTACGGCACTGGGTCAAAGTGCAGCCATGAGTTCTCAAGAATCGATAAAACTGACTAATATCATTGGTGAAGACAAACGAATGATGCGCCAATTGGCATCAGTGTTAGATAAACAATATTACAGCAATGAAGTCTGGCTAAGAAAGTTAAAACAAGCTGCTGATAGAGCTGGTAATTGGCAAGTAAAGTTTGATTCTAATGGCAAAATCCTTATTGAAGACAATAAGGAATATGTAAAAGAACTCTTAACTCTTCTGCAAAACAAACGAGTAAAAACAGTTGTCGATGACCTTATGTTTGACGTAGAAGGTGAGCTTATTGCCATTGAGGGCTAAGTACGTATAACAAAGCATTTAAGAGTGATTCCCAACGCTTGGCATTTTTGGTGCTAATCGTTGGGTTTTGTGTTTACGGTGGTATGGTTGAGTTTCGTGGTAGCGTTGCTCACACCTTAATGCGGCGTTATGTTTACTTGTATTTCAGTGGCTTAAAGTTTCTTCGATCTATGTTCTT
>NZ_NIVQ01000059.1 GCF_002811245.1 Vibrio salilacus
AATCAAAGGTTTAGAATGGCAACTAACAAAGCGTTTAAGGCAGATTCGCAACGCTTAGCATTTTCGGTTTGCTTTGAAATTAGTGTTTACGGCACAATGGTTTAAGTTAGGTGGCAGTGTTGCTCACTACTTAACGCGGCGTTATAACAAAGAGGTAATGTATTTTGAGTGAGATGTTTGAAATTGCTTATGCAGCTGCTTCAAATAGAATTTGTTTTTTTACCGGAACTGGCTTTTCCAAAGCGGTTACAGATAAAAAAGCACCGAGTTGGCAAGGTCTTCTCGAAGATTTGATTGGTTTGTTGCCAAATGCAAAAGAAACTAAGGCTGCTCTGTTCCCTGAGAATGGGAAAAACCCTTTGACTCTGGAAGAAAGTGCGCAAGTTATAGCAATCGAATTGTCCAGTATTGGACTCAATATTCATACGGAAACAGCTAGACTAATTGAAAGCGTAGAACTTTCTGGAGAAATAGGGCCTGTAACTGAGTTTATGACTAAGCGCTCTTTTAGAGCAGTAACTACAAATTATGACAAACTCCTAGAAAAAATCGCAAACGAAAGTGATTGTCACTCAATTGCACCAGGTCTACCCATACCAAGATCAATATCTAGGGCTAAAATTTATCATGTGCATGGTTCAGTGGACGCCCCAAGTAATATGGTCATAACATCTGACGATTACTTTAAGTTCCTCAACGGTGAATCTTATTTCTCGCGGAAGCTAAGTACTGTGTTACATGAAAATACAGTAGTAATACTTGGTTATTCTTTGGGTGATACAAACTTGAAAGCGATCATTAGCGACTATAAAGGGTTTTCAAAAAACCACGTTGTGAGTTCGAATATCTTTTTGATTTCACGTTCATCGGTGGCGCAACAAGTTAAAGACTATTATTCTCATTGTTATGGCATTCGTGTTCTAGATAACAAGGATGTCGTTGAATTTTTTGCAGAATTAAATCAACAAATACCGGAAGCTGAGAAATGTGTGGAATCCTCAGTTAGCAACATCAAAAAAGTACTCTTTGAGAATCATAGCTATAAAAAAGAGTTCTTGGGCCTTTACAACTCGTTTTACGAAATTATTGCTTCATTAGGAGCTGCAGGCCTAAGTATTAACGACCAAAATGTAGTTGAAGCTATTAGTAAAATTATCGCAACGAAAACAGAACTGACCCATGAGAATAATGCTTGGGATCAGTATGTCCAATTGGCTAATTGGTTGATATATATCGGCAGTATATTGGATATCAAAGATACAGCATTGGAAACCGAGTATTTAAAAGCGGTTAAACGTTCTATGGAGACAATGCGTAGAGAATTGTATATCGGATACTCTTGGCATGCTTATAAGGCATGGAACAGAGGTTGGGCAACACTGACCCCTAGTAATCGTTCCCTTGTAAGAAAGTTTATTGAAGAGAACTCTGGTTACGAAGACGCACTGTCTATCGTACAAAAATCTTTGTTATAACAAACTGTTTAAGAGGGATTCGCAACGCGTGGCATTTTTACTATGCGTTGGCTTTAGTGTTTAAGGTGGTCTGCAGCGGCTTTTGTATTGCGTTGCTCACCCCTTAACAGGGCGTTATGTTTACTTGTATTTCAGTGGCTTAAAGTTTCTTCGATCACTGTTCTTTGTCTCTTTGGCAGTTCGTTCGAGTTACTTCAGCAAATCGGCATTGTCGGCTCAAGTTCATGAATTACTCAGCCCGTAAAACATACTAATGTTCGTGGGTTGCTTCATTTTCAGGTCGTGGCGGTTTGTTTTAAATTTTACTGGCTCTAAGTCGCTTTCTGCGTATTTGCCAAGTAGCATATCGGCTTGGCAGTTGCCTCGGCAATTTGCCATTGTTCTGCGCTGTGGTTGGAAAGAGAGGGCGCTTGTTGAACGTTGGTCGGGTTGCCTCATTGGGCAG
>NZ_NIVQ01000005.1 GCF_002811245.1 Vibrio salilacus
CTAAGCAATAACCTATTGGATTGTCATCAACGAGTGCCCACACAGATTGATAGGTCTATATTTTTAAAGAGCGTTGTTTGAGCCCTGCTCAAAACGGACGGCTATTTTATCGAGATAACATTCAGTGTCAAACACTTTCTTTGTTATTTCTTCGAAAGTTATTGCTTAACTTTCACCGACTTGGTTGTCATTACTTTTCAGCTCGGTTTCCCGTGACAACGGAAGCGGATTATAGGCAGTTCTCGACAAAGCACAATAGTTAAAATAGGAAAAAACGTTCTTTCAAGCTCGTTTGCTCACTAAATCACCAAGCTGTCTAAAAAGAAAACAAAGGGGCTCCTCTCGGAGCCCTTAACTATGGTTTAAAGAACGCTATTATTGGTGCGCTAAGATTTGATCGTTGCTCACCACAAGTTTGACTGGCCTGTCAGGAACAATCGTACCGGAGAGAATCTCTTTCGCTAGAGGGTTCTCTACACTATTTTGAATTGCTCGTTTTAACGGCCTTGCACCATAGACAGGGTCAAAGCCAACTTGAGCAATTAATTCAAGTGCTTTATCTGACACCTCAAGAATGTAGCCTTTTTCTTCCATGCGCTTAGCCAATCGCTGCAACTGAATAGAAGCAATCGACTTAATGTGGTCTTTAGCTAGCGGATGGAATACCACACTCTCATCAACTCGGTTGAGGAACTCTGGACGGAAATGTTGACTCACCACTTCCATCACTTGTTCTTTCATACCGAGATAGTCAACCGTCCCAAAATTTTCTTGGATTCTCGCTGACCCCAAGTTCGATGTCATGATCACCACAGTATTACGAAAGTCTACCGTACGACCTTGACCGTCAGTTAAACGTCCATCGTCGAGTACTTGCAGTAAGATATTGAACACATCTGGATGTGCTTTTTCTATCTCATCGAGCAAGATAACTGAATAAGGTTTACGTCTTACCGCTTCGGTCAAGTAACCTCCTTCTTCATAACCGACGTAACCCGGAGGCGCGCCAACCAATCTAGCCACTGAGTGCTTCTCCATAAATTCCGACATGTCAATCCGCACCATGGCGTCTTCGCTGTCGAACATGAAATGAGCCAGTGTTTTGCACAGTTCAGTTTTACCGACCCCAGTTGGCCCTAAGAACAAGAAGGAACCAATCGGTTTATTCGGATCGGATAGTCCAGCTCGGCTACGACGAATGGCATTGGACACCACTTCAACAGCTTCAGCTTGTCCAATCACTCGGTTGTGCAGCACATTTTCCATGCCAAGCAGTTTCTCTTTTTCTGCTTCAAGCATTTTCGAGACTGGTATCCCTGTCTGCTTTGATAACACTTCAGCAATTTCGTTATCAGTGACTTTATTACGCAGCAATGTCATTTCTTGCATCTCTGCTTGTGTTGCCAAGTCAAGTTGCTTCTCGAGTTCAGGGATGCGACCGTATTGCAGTTCTGACATTCGGTTCAAATCACCTGCTCGGCGAGCGAACTCCATATCCATCCTCGCCTGTTCGAGTTCAGACTTGATATGCTGAGTACCAGACAATGCTGCTTTCTCGGCATTCCACACCTCTTCAAGTTCCGCAAACTCACGCTCTTTCTCGGCTAGCTCTTGATTAAGCGTGCTTAAACGCTTTTCACTCGCTTCATCATGTTCGTTACCTAACGCTTGTTGCTCGATTTTAAGCTGAATGATCTTACGTTCCAGCTTGTCGAGAGACTCAGGCTTCGAATCTATCTGCATGCGAATGCTCGACGCGGCTTCATCGATTAAATCGATAGCTTTATCGGGCAGTTGTCGATCCGAGACATAGCGATGAGATAAGCTCGCCGCAGCGACAATCGCCGGGTCAGTAATTTCAACGTGATGATGAAGTTCGTATCGCTCCTTCAAGCCACGTAAAATTGCCACGGTATCTTCGACTGTAGGCTCATCCACCAGCACTTTTTGGAAACGACGCTCCAATGCCGGATCTTTTTCAATGTATTGGCGGTACTCATCTAAGGTTGTTGCACCAACACAATGTAACTCACCGCGGGCTAATGCAGGTTTAAGCATGTTACCTGCGTCCATTGACCCTTCGCCTTTACCAGCGCCAACCATGGTATGAATCTCATCAATAAAGAGGATAACATTGCCCTCTTCTTTTGATAGTTCATTGAGCACCGACTTTAAGCGCTCTTCAAACTCACCACGGTATTTAGCACCCGCAATCAAGGAGCCCATATCGAGCGACAACACTCGGCGGCCACGCAAACCTTCTGGCACCTCATTGTTGATGATGCGTTGTGCTAAACCTTCTACGATCGCGGTCTTACCCACACCCGGTTCACCAATAATGACTGGGTTGTTTTTAGTCCGGCGTTGCAAAACTTGGATTGTGCGGCGAATTTCATCGTCGCGACCAATAACCGGATCCAACTTACCTTGCTCAGCCCGCTCGGTAAGATCAATAGTAAATTTCTCAAGCGCTTGACGTAACTCTTCCGCATTCGGGTCATTCACCGTTTGACCACCGCGAATTTTGTCAATCGCTCCACTTACTTTGGCCTCAGTTAAACCCAGCTCTTTAAGTAATGCACCGAGAGGCCCCTTGTCTTCTAGGGCCGCTAATAAAAATACTTCAGATGAGATGTAAGCATCTTGGCGCTTTTGAGCTACCTTATCGCATAAATTGAACAAAGTTCCCATTGAGCCAGATAGCTGTACATCCCCACCGATACCACTGACTTTAGGCAATCGGTCAAGCATTTCACTTAGCTTAGAACGTAGATGAGTAACATCGACATCCAGCATAGTTAATAGAGGGCGAACTGGACTACCATTTTGGTCCATGAGCGCCACCATTAGATGCACAGGTTCGATATATTGATGATCGCGTCCCAACGCCAACGACTGAGCGTCGGATATAGCGATTTGAAATTTACTGGTAAATCTATCAAGACGCATATCTACCTTCCTACCTCAACTGAGAAAATGAACTAATCAGTATGAAAGATGGATACGCCATAATGGATTTTCAAGGGAAAGAAGAATAAAACAATCGAAATGAGGCGACTAGTTGTCTATCCAAATAAAACTAGCTTGTCGGCCAGTAACGCCATCGCGGCGGTAAGAGTAGAAACGTTGTGAGTCTGTGTAGGTACAAAGGTTGCTGAAGTAAACCTGTTCAACTCCTACACGGTTAAGCCTCTGTTGAACAAGTAAATTCATGTCGGCTAACCACTTCCCTTGTTTGCTGGTCAAAGTAAAGGCTTTGTAAGCTTCAGGGTGAGCGGACACAAATGCGTCTAGCACATCTTCACCAACTTCAAATGCATTAGGTCCTATCGCAGGCCCAATCCACGCCATGACTTGCCCATCAAATTGTGTAAGTGCATTTTCAATAATGCCATAGGCCAATCCACGCCAACCTGCATGCACCGCTGCCACTTGCGTGCCTTGAACATTAGTCAGCAACACAGGTAAGCAATCCGCAGTCATCACCGAACAAACTACACCTGGAGTATGGGTAGAGACACCATCAGCATCACGTACCTGGGTTGTTAGCTCAGATTGTTCAACGACCAAGGTAGAATGTGTCTGATTAAGCCAAACAGGAGCCGATGGCATGTCGGACTGTCGGGTCAACCACTCACGATTCTTTTGCACTGTGTTTAAATCATCCCCAACATGGCTACCTAGGTTCAGTCCTTGATATACATCACGAGAAAAGCCATCGCATCGTGTCGATGCAAACGCTTTGATCGTTTTAGGTGCGGGCCAATTGGGGATAATCACTTGCATGATTAATACTCGTCTTTCAGGCCGTGCTTTTGCGTGTCTTGACGCAGCGCTTCGGCCATTTCAACCATATCGTCAGGGACTGGCGCATGAAACTCAACCTCTTCCCCAGTCATCGGATGCTCAAATTTAAGCATCACAGCGTGCAACGCTTGACGATCAAAGCCACGAATTTTCTCGGCCAGCTCTTCGGTTGCGCCACTAGGGATACGCGCTCGACCACCGTACGCAGTGTCACCTAGCAGCGGGTGCTGAAGGTAAGACATATGAACACGAATCTGGTGCGTACGACCCGTTTCTAGACGTAAACGAATACGCGTATGTTCACGGAAATGTTCTGCCACACGGTAGTGGGTAATCGCAGGCTTACCCATTGGGCTGACTGCCATTAGAGTGCGTTTTGTCGAGTGTCTACCAATAGGCTGTTCAATACGACCACCCGCCGTCATCCGACCGATCGCGATCGCTTCATACTCACGAATAAAGTTACGCTTCTTCTGAAGAGCACGTACTAAACGCGTTTGAGCAGGTACGGTTTTCGCAACAACCATCAAGCCAGTGGTATCTTTATCCAAACGATGCACAATACCAGCACGTGGCACTTCGGCAATGTTTGGGTAATGATGTAGTAATGCATTGAGCACAGTGCCATCTGGCGTGCCAGCACCAGGGTGAACAACAAAACCACGCGGTTTATTGATCACCATAATGTCGTCATCTTCAAACACTATGTTTAATGGAATATCTTGCGCTTCCCAACGCTCTTCATCTTCAAGCTCTGCTTGCAGAATAATTTCCTCACCACCCATAACTCTGGTGCGAGGTTTGGTAACCACTTCGCCGTTTACTCGAACCTTCCCTTCCACTAGCCACTCTTTGAGTCGCGAACGTGAAAAATCGGCAAATAATTCGGCAATAGCCTGGTCTAGGCGCTGGCCTAATTGGCTATCTTTTATTGTATTTGTTAATTCAATCTGCTGAGCCATATCGAACTTTTTTAAAAACCGTGAGACTAATTGTCTCTACTGTGGAAAAATATATTATCGAGCATTGTATCCGTTACTGGATAGAAAGTAACGAGAGCAACAGAAATATTTATCTCAAGGAATCGAAACCTGACATGAAAAAGCACACTTTATCTAGCTTGTTGGCACTCTCTGTACTGGTTGGCTGCTCAAGTAGCGAAGAGATTGTTCCAGACGTGCCACCATCTGAGCTTTACTCAGAAGCACAGATTTCGCTTCAAAGTGGTAATTGGCTGACAGCGATCGAGAGATTAGAAGCGCTGGACTCTCGTTATCCATTTGGCGCCTATTCAGAGCAAGTACAACTGGATTTAATCTACGCATACTACAAAAACGACGACTTGGCGCTCGGGCTTGCAACCATTGAACGCTTTACACGTTTGAACCCAACCCACGAAAAGCTCGACTGGGTTCTGTATATGCGCGGGCTCACTCATATGGCACAAGATCGCAACTTTATGCACGATTTATTTAATGTAGATCGTAGTGATCGCGATCCCGAGCCGGTTAAAAGCGCCTTTAGTGACTTTAAAAAGTTGCTAGAACGCTACCCGGCGAGTCCATACGCCCAAGATGCACAAAAACGTATGTTCGCTTTGAAGAATCGTTTAGCTGAATATGACTTAGCTACTGCAGATTTTTATCTGCGTCGCGAAGCTTGGATTGCGGCAATTAAGCGTACTCAAGAGTTGCAAAAAACCTATCCGGATACTGAAGCCGCGCGTAAATCGCTCGGGATTCAACTCCAAGCTTACCAGCAGCTAGGTTTAGAAGATGCAGTAAAACGAACTCAAAAACTGATCGAACTCAACCCTAAGTAACTCATTGTTAAAAATAAAAACGCCTTTTCTAGAGGCGTTTTTTATATCTCAACGTTTGATAAAACAACTATTTTACCACGTCATTTAAAACTAATAGGATAAGGCGATGTATGATGCGGGGCGTTTTCCAGCGCACATGTCTTGAGTCTTTATCGATACGTTCGATTATCTAGCAAACCATTTATATATTCGACAAAGTAAGGGACGGGTAAACTCTCGTTCTAGTAGTGATCGAACGGCAATAAGTGGTAGGAAAATAAAATCGTGCAGATTGAGATATTTCATTGACATTTTATTGCAGCTCAAAAGCTAAGCAATTGTTTTGTTAAGTCGTAACTAGGCTCTAAAAAACGATTGAATTTTAGTGTGTTACCTCTACCAATCTAATCTGTTTTCAGCATGATACAAGCTTTTTCGTGACTCATTTCACTGACTCTTTGAGTTGGATCACGTTTGAATTTAACTCTCAAACACACCGACAAAACAGTGATGCAAATCACATTATTTTAGCCATGGATAAGTAATCTGAACGTAACCCATGAGGGAGAAAACAGAGGAAATTATCTATGAAAGTAAATATCACAGGCAAAAACATCGACATCACCTCTGCAATTCGCACTCATATAGAGAGCAAGTTTCAAAAATTAGAAAAGTGGCAAGTAGACATTATCGGTTGTCAGGCAAGCTTCAGCGAGGAGCCAAACAAACAGAAGAAATTTGAAGCTGTTATTACTGTGCCAAAAGGACAGCTGGTTGCATCTGCGACTCACGAAGATTTATACGCTGCCGTCAACGAGGTAGAACAGAAACTAGAACGTCAGCTAAATAAATTGCGTCATAAGCCTGAATCACGTCGTACTGACAAGCCAGAGCTTGAAAATGAACTGCAAGATGAAGTTGAGTAGTCAATAAGAACTCAGAGTAAAAAATAGCGCTGCAAGGCGCTATTTTTTTGCTTGACGCCCCATAGAGGGTTGCTTATTGTGTTTAAGGATTGATAACTAAGTAGATAACTATGCACACACCTGTCCTGTTCTTTTTCGACTTATTTTTTCTCCACTAAACCGGAGAGGCATTCTCGTTTCGAAAGATAAATCAAAAACGAACAGAAAGCCTCCCTCGGGAGGCTTTTTTTATGAGGAATATTAGGATGACTGACCAAAAATACTCACTTGAGCAAATTCGACTGCGGCTAAACGAGCTTGATGACCAATTACTCCAGCTTTTGTCTGAACGTCGTCAAATGAGTATTGAAGTGGCGAAAAGCAAGGTAAAAACCTCTAAGCCAGTGCGAGATGCCATGCGTGAGCAGCAACTATTAGTTAAGCTTATCAATAATGGTCACGATAAATACAATTTAGACGCCCAGTACATCACCAAATTATTCCATACCATTATTGAAGACTCTGTTTTACTGCAGCAATCATATTTGCAAAACCTTGCCAACCCAGAACTGAGTCGCAAACCTTTAGCTCGAGTTGCTTTCCTCGGCTCAAAAGGCTCCTACTCACACCTTGCGAGTAGAGAATACTTCAGCCGTAAAAACACTGAGCTGATTGAACTTAACTGCGAACATTTTAAGCAAGTCACCAATACCGTTGAATCTGGTCATGCTGACTATGGTGTATTACCGATTGAAAACACCAGTTCAGGCTCAATCAACGAAGTCTACGATCTACTGCAACATACAACGCTCTATATCGTTGGTGAGTTAACGTTACCGATTGAACACTGCTTAGTTGCCACATCAGAAATTCGTCTCGAAGCGCTCAAAACACTCTATTCGCACCCTCAACCGCACGCTCAGTGCAGTGAGTTTTTGAGTAAGCTTGATGGGGTTAAGCTGGAATCCTGTCCGAGTACCGCCGATGCCATGCTCAAAGTGAAGCAGATGAATCGAGGCGATGTCGCAGCCATTGGTAATGCTTCAAGCGGAAAGTTGTATGGATTGCAGCCAATACAAAGCAACATTGCTAACCAAACCGAAAACCACACACGTTTTATTGTGGTCGCACGTAAACCGGTTGAAGTGTCCGCCCAGATCCCTGCGAAAACAACCTTAATCATGTCGACTTCCCAACAGGCAGGTTCACTGGTGGAAACCTTGCTCGTGTTGCAACGCTACGATATCAACATGACCAAATTGGAATCTCGCCCTATTATGGGTAACCCTTGGGAAGAGATGTTCTACGTTGATTTGGAATCGCACCTCGACTCGCAACAGATGCAGCAAGCCCTTGCTGAGTTAACCAAGATCACCAAGCACCTGAAAGTACTTGGTTGTTACCCGAGTGAAAATGTGAAGCCGACCCAAGTTAAGTTACAGTAATTAAGTTAACTGGCTCAACTAACCGTCACTAACTAGCTGACACTATTAACTAATATCCATATTATTAAAAACAATAAGTTGCATATTAGTTTCAGTGTCAGCTCACTCATCCTCTGATACACATTCTACTTCCGATAAGGTATTTGCCTGTCCACGCAGACCATCCATCACTTAATGTCTTCATGTGGGAATATTGATTTGGATAACTTCAAGTACGTTAACGATAAGTACGGCCATCAAATTGGCGACACTTTACTCGTGAATTTTACCCACCATATCAAGGTAATTACTCAAAAATGATATACACATTCCATTTAATACCTCGCGTCACGCCTATCAGGCGATGAGTTTGCCATTTTTGTTGCCACACAAAACAGCGAAACTTATGCCGATGAATTAGTGGATTTCATCTTAACGCCAATTCAAAATCATACCGCTGACGTTAACTGAGTTACAATCACACATGAGTCAGACAAAAGGAAATCGAAATGTCCATGAAGAAAGTTATTGTAGCTTCACTTAATCCCGCCAAAATACGCGCAGTACAAAGTGCATTTTCTGCGAGTTTTTCGCAGCAATCGTTTGAATTTCTTGGCGTAGATGTTGCCAGTGGCGTTGCAGACCAACCTATGGGTAATGAGGAAACTCGCTTAGGGGCACTCAATCGGGTTAAAAATGCCAAGGCATTAGAGCCAAACGCCGACTTTTATGTTGGCCTAGAGGCGGGCATTGAAGGTCATATCACCTTTGCTTGGATGGTCATAGAGTCGCACACACATCGGGGTGAATCTCGTTCGGCAAGTCTGATGTTGCCACCAATAGTATTAGAAAAGCTCCAGTTCGCCAATGAACTCGGCGATGTGATGGACCAAGTGTTTGCTACTGAGAATATTAAACAAAAGGGCGGGGCGATCGGTTTGCTTACTCATAACCGACTCACGCGCAGCTCAGTTTACCACCAAGCCCTTATTTTAGCCTTGATTCCCTTCCTCAACACAGACCACTTTCCAGCCAACCTACCACAATAAAAAACAGGAGGCTCAAGCCGCCTATTTTTTATCCAGTAGTTGAGCAATTTGCTGCTTATCACTGTCGCTTTTTGATTTGAGTTCGTTAGAGCCGCGCGTAATCGTTGCAATACCGACCCCGAGCATCTGACTGATTTGACGCTGCGACAAGTCGCCCTTAAGTAGCTCGCGAAAAATGTTCACGCGCGCCACTAAAGCATCTCGCTCATCTGGGGTTAATAGCATCGTCAACAACATCTCATGCTGCTGTGACTCTGTGCTATGCTTTATCAGATCGAGGATCTGATGCCACTCTTGATACTCAGGTTGTAAAGACATCTATACATTGCTCGTTAATATTTAGTCTGCAGCTCATGCTGATTCAAAAACGCTCCATCGACACCCAATACCTCTCGATAGTAGGTTTCAAACATCAAGATATTCTGCACATAACCGCGAGTCTCTTTAAATGGAATCGACTCAATAAATGCATAAGCGTCTAATTTACCTTGGGTTCTTTCTCGCCAAGTTTTTACTCTATTTGGCCCTGCATTATACGCAGCTAAGGCAAAAATTCGATTGTTATCATATTGCTCAAGTAAACCATTGAGGTAATGACTACCGATCTCAATATTTTTTCCTACTTCATATAAGTCGTCACTACTTTGATAACTGAGTTGGTATTTACGCGCGGTGTATTTGGCGGTTGATGGCATAATTTGCATAATGCCTCGCGCACCAACGGGTGAGCGGGCCTCAATATCTAACGCACTTTCTTGGCGAGCTAATGACATCAAGGTAATCGGATCAATGCTGTGTTTATCGGCAAAAAAGTCAAACCACCAGCGGTGTGCAACGGGGAAACGAATTTGGAGGTTATCCCACATCCGAGCTTGGATACTGGCAGTCACTGTCAGGTTATGCCACCCCATAAAAGAAGCATAAGCCGCCAACATCTCTTTTTGGTTACTACTGGCACGCCTAAGTAACCAACGCCACTCACTTTTCGCGGCTGCAATTTTATCGCGATCCACCAACTCTTCAATCCGGACTAACTCTTGATGAAATGACTGTATCTGCGATTTATCTAAACGGATCTCAGTGATCGGATATTGAATCAAGCGCTTGAGCTCTTTTGCCGCGGCAACACTGTAAAAATTGCGTTGACCGATGATGGCTTCAAGACGTTGCTGGCCAGTTACGCCTTGGCCTAGCTCCATTTCACTGCGGCCAAGCCAATACTGCCAGCGTAACTCCTGCTGGTTACTTGGTGGTAATTTAGCTATCCAATCGACGACTTGTTGCCAATCGGCAGATTGAATAGCCAAACGCACCCGACGCTCAAGCAATGCCGTACTCGCGGTATTGGCTATCTGTTTATCACGCCAGCGTGCTAATGATTCCGACTCAGTATTGATCAAACGGAAAGAGAGATAATCAGCCAAATTCTGTCTTTGCGACGCCGAAAACTGCTGCGCTTTGACGACGGTTTCCAGTATCTGCTGTGCTTGCTCGACATCTTTACGTGCCAGCTTTTCTAATGCTAACTCAACTTGTTTTTGATTAAACGCGCTCACCGAGTGCTGCTTAGCAAAGGTAGTAACGGCGTCGGGTTTTGCAAACAGTTGCCGCATTTCGCTCGCTTGACGCTTCGCTTGCTCTGTACTGAGCTGCTTTTGCAGATAACGCATCAAACTACCGTTACGCGCTTCAAATGCCAAAAGCATACGATCCAAGACCCGTTGTTCAGTTTTTAATCCTGCCTCATCCCAAGCTGAAAACAGTGGCTCACACGCATCAGCAATACTATGACCAGACAACCATAATTGCTCAGCACCACGATACGCTAACGCTTTATCACCGCGCTGTGAGTGCGCGTAATAATAGTGACACTGATAAGTTTCGCCACGCGGTTCTGTGGTCTGAAATTCTAGCAGCCGCGTCCAATCTTTTTGCTTTGCTAACTCGTCAATGTAAGGGGCACGAATCCGCCCCGAAAAAGGAAAACGAGCATGCTGCTCAATAAACTGTTCGACCTGTTGTGGCGTTCGCTCACCGATGTCGACCAAAAAGCTCCGGTAATCGACATAAGGCGTTAACGGGTAATCGGCGATTTCTGATCTTAACTTTTGATACTTTTCGACCTGTTTATCATCCAAAAGCTGTTGTGCTTGGTCGTACAAGTCTCGTTGTTGTTGTATATCAGCTGCCATGCTAATCGTGGCAAAACTGGCGCTGCAAACCATCGAAGATATAACAAGTAACGATGAAGAAATGCGATGCAGCGACTTAATAGAAATCAACGTCATATAAGTCTCATCCTGAGATTAACAATCTTTAATTTAGATTTCCCTATTAATGCTCATTGTAAACAGCTGTGTAAAGCAGACAGATGTAAATAATAATAAATTCACATAACTGTGACATTTCGCTAGCTACTTCCGCACCTTTGCTTATTTATTCATCACTAACACACTCGAAAAATAACAGAGTGTGTTTCTCTAGTAACAAACTATGTTCAGTTAGTATAAAATAGCTTGCTACGTGAATTGACAATTTAGGAACGATCGGCGATGGCTGAATACGTATATACCATGTCGCGAGTGAGCAAAATTGTGCCACCAAAGCGACAAATCCTCAAAGACATCTCTCTAAGCTTCTTCCCTGGCGCTAAAATCGGCGTTTTGGGTCTCAACGGTTCAGGTAAATCGACTTTGCTACGCATTATGGCAGGCATTGATACTGACATCGATGGTGAAGCACGTCCACAGCCCGGCCTTAAAGTTGGTTACCTGCCTCAGGAACCGGTACTTGATGAGTCAAAAACCGTTCGTGAAATCGTTGAAGAAGCGGTATCGGATGTGGCCGGCGCCATGAAACGTCTGGATGAAGTATACGCAGCATACGCAGAACCTGATGCAGATTTCGATGCACTGGCCAAAGAGCAAGGTGAACTCGAAGCTCTGATCCAAGCCAAAGATGGCCACAATCTGGATAACGCTCTTGAGCGTGCCGCCGACGCACTTCGTTTGCCAGAGTGGGATGCCAAGATTGAACATTTATCCGGTGGTGAACGCCGCCGTGTGGCTATCTGTCGCCTTCTACTTGAACAGCCAGACATGCTACTTCTCGACGAACCAACCAACCACTTGGATGCGGAATCAGTCGCTTGGCTAGAGCGTTTCTTGGTTGACTATGCGGGGACCGTGGTTGCGATTACTCACGACCGTTACTTCCTCGACAACGCTGCTGGTTGGATTCTTGAACTTGATCGTGGCGAAGGTATCCCTTGGCAAGGAAACTATACTTCTTGGCTTGAGCAAAAAGATGCGCGTTTACAACAAGAGTCGTCACAAGAGAAAGCTCGCCAGAAAACCATCGAGAAGGAACTTGAATGGGTACGTCAAAATCCGAAAGGTCGTCAGGCAAAATCGAAAGCACGTATGGCACGTTTTGAAGAACTACAAAGTGGCGATCACCAGAAACGTAATGAAACCAATGAACTGTTCATCCCACCAGGTGAGCGTCTTGGTGACAAGGTTATTGAAGTTAACAATCTAACTAAATCATTCGATGGTCGTGTTTTGATTGATAATTTATCATTCAGCATGCCCAAAGGGGCGATCGTCGGTATCATCGGTGCCAATGGTGCGGGTAAATCGACCCTATTTAAGATACTAAGCGGTACAGAGCAACCTGATGCTGGTACGATTGAGATGGGGGAAACGGTTAAACTGGCTTCAGTTGATCAGTTCCGCGACTCTATGGATGACAGTAAAACCGTCTTCAAAGAGATTTCTGAAGATGCGGATATTATCAAGATCAACAACTTCGAGATCCCTGCTCGCGCTTACTGTTCACGCTTTAACTTTAAGGGGGCTGATCAACAAAAGATCATCGGTGAACTATCTGGTGGTGAGCGTAACCGTGTCCATCTTGCTAAACTACTCAAGGCTGGCGGCAACGTTCTATTGCTCGATGAGCCAACCAACGATCTCGATGTCGAAACGTTACGTGCTCTTGAAGAAGCACTACTCGAGTTTCCTGGCTGTGCCATGGTGATCTCGCACGACCGTTGGTTCCTCGATCGCATCGCGACCCACATCATCGATTACCGCGATGAAGGTCAAGTCAACTTCTACGAAGGCAACTATACTGAGTATATGGATTGGTTGAAGAAGACCCTTGGCCCTGAAGCTGCTGAGCCGCATCGCATCAAATACAAGCGTATTACTAAATAATATTGCTTGAAATTTGTTCAAAGGCCGCCATTATTAGCGGCCTTTATTATCAAGCTCACACTGCGAATATGTTTTGCGAGTGACAAGCAAAGAATGCGTACAACCGCGCATAGTGGCCACTTTGGTTTTGTTACTCTTATGAGTTGCAATTGCAATTAAGAGAGAAAGTTATGATCGAACGTCGTCGTTTTTCGCGTATTGTTTATCAAGCAAAAGCAGTACTGACTCAAGGCTCAACTGAGGTCAACGCCTTAGTCTGTGACCTGTCGCTGCACGGTGTGTTAGCAACCAGTGAGCAATTTGGCCTATTAGACACCGATAAACAAGTCAATGTTACCTTCTCGCTTCCTGGCAGTGAAATCTCCCTCCAACTTGTAGCCAATATTGTTGGCTTACATAACAATGTGATACGTCTGAGTATTGACCATATTGATATTGAGAGTATCGGTCACCTAAAGCGATTAATTGAATTGAATGTCGGTGATGATGAGCTGTTACACCGAGACATCGAACACTTATCTGACCTTGGTGAGTACACCTAACTAATATTCTATGCCGAACAAAATTACTCTTTCTATCCCTGGGAAATCAGGGAGACAGACCTTCCACGTATCGAGAAAAGCGTTCATTGTCGCCCTCAGTTTGTTCACCGTCAGTATCACGTCTGGCGTTGGCTACTTTGACTATCATTGGCAAAATAAACTTCAAGCACTTGAAGTGCAAAAAGAACAACTAGAGCAACTCTACGCCGAACAAATAGATAGCGCTCATTCACTGTCACAAGAACTCGAGCACAAACGCAACCAGATCACCATGCTAGGTAAGCGCGTGTATGATGTTGAATCGGTACTGGGCCTTGCCGACGAAAGTTTGCCTGAAGATTTCAATCTTGAAGATCGCCTAGATGCTGCCGCCGTCGACTCTGCAGTGCGCGCAACCATGTTTCGCATGATACCCAATGATACACCGCTCAATTACCAGCGTATCTCCTCTTCCTATGGTAGAAGAACAAACCCGATTACTGGTAAACGTCATACCCATACGGGGATTGATTTGACCTGTAAGCGTGGTGAACCGATTTATGCCCCTGCGGACGGTGTTGTAGAGACAGTTCGCCCGAGTTCAAAAGGGTTTGGCAACTTCCTTACCGTGCGGCATTCATTTGGGTTTATGAGCTCTTACGCTCATTTAGCAAAGTTTAAAGTACGCAGTGGCCAATTTGTCAGTAAAGGTGATTTGATCGCCACTTGTGGTAACTCAGGTAACTCGACGGGGCCGCATCTTCATTACGAAATCCGATTTTTAGGCCGAGCACTCAACCCCAAATACACTATGGACTGGACACCAGAAAACTTTCATTACTTATTTGAGAAAGAAAAAAAGGTCAAGTGGGCACCTTTAGTAAAGTTGATTGATGAGACCGTTAGGTTACAAGTAAACCTTACCAATCACCCATTCCAAGATCATTCCGTCAACACGGTGAAAAATGAAAGCGAATCGCAGCAAAGCGATACCATCACGGTGCAATAATAAAAAGAGCGACCTCAGGTCGCTCTTTTTATGACACAACAGCCAGCTAATAACCTAGCCACGATGAATCGAATCATTGGCTTGTTTAAGTAGCTTCTGACTTTCGTCAAGAAACTGCTGAGAATAATCACCAAACCAGTCACTCACTGTCTCAAAGCTGGCAACAAACGCTTGTTTATCTTTGCTATCGAGAATTGCTAGCGCCTCACCAAAACTGCGATGGAAGCGCTTAATCATATCAATATTCTCTTGCGACGAGAGGATGATATCACCGTATAAATTAGGGTCTTGTGCAAACAAACGCCCAACCATCGCAAGCTCTAGACGATAAATTGGCGAGCTCAGTTGTAACAGTTTATCAATGTTAGGATTTTCACGGCTCAAATGCAGACCGTACGCGAAAGAAGTGAAATGTCGCAACGCCTGAATCAAGGTCATACCATGATCATGTTCAGCCGCATCGATCTGACATAAACTCGCGCCCCAAATCGAAAACTGCTTCAATAGCCATTGATAATGCTCTTCTCCGCGCCCATCGCAGTACACAATCACCTGCTTAGCCAGACTTGGCACATCTGGGCCAAACATCGGGTGTAAGCCAACAACCGGCCCCGAGTGAATCTTCATCATCGTCGCCAGCGGTTTAGACTTGACTGACGTGAGATCACACAAAATACAATCTGGTGGCAAATTGCCAAGCTTTGCGATCACCGCTTCCGTTAAATGAATCGGTACCGTCACTACCACCATACCTGCATTGGCCAGTAATTGGTCTGCACGATGCCAATCTTGGCTACCAAGAATATTAACCTCGTATCCTGACAGAGTGAACATGCGACCAAACAAGCCACCTAGCTGACCATTACCACCAACGATAACCACCGAACGCAACTCGGGATTAAGGCACTTAAAGCCGGAATCTTTTTCACTCGCGTAAGACTCCCGCATAGTTCGACGCAGAATGTCTTCAATCAGTTGCGGAGGCACGCCAATTTTTTCCGCCTCATGGCGACGAGAAGCAAGCATTGCCGCTTCGCGATCGGGGGCGTAAATTGGCAAACCATGCTCACTTTTCACCTCACCAACTTGTTCAACTAATGCCAATCTTTGGGCTAACAAACTCAACATCTGTTTGTCTACTGCGTCAATCTGATCACGCAAATGGGTTAATTCTACGGCCATTGATATTCCTTGTACTCTTTACTTAGCCTGGTAAACGGTCTTGTAAAAATGGGACCAGCTCTTGATGAGCATGACGTAATAGTGCCTCAGTTGTATCCCAATTGATACACGCATCGGTGATAGACACACCATATTGCAATTCGTTGAGAGCGATATCAGATGACTGACTACCTTCGTTAATATGACTCTCAATCATTAAACCAATAATCGACTTATTACCTTCACGAATTTGATGGATCACGTCTTCAGCGACCAACGGTTGACGACGGTAATCTTTGCGTGAGTTCGCATGACTGCAATCGATCATCAATGAGGCGTCTAAGCCAAATTTAGCCATATCTTGTTCGCATTCAGTGACAGAGACCGAATCGTAGTTAGTCTGTTTACCGCCACGTAAAATTACATGACCGTTGGCATTTCCCTGAGTGGTTAACAGTGCCACTTGCCCTTCGCGGTTGATGCCCATAAAGCGGTGGCTTGAAGAGGCAGCCTGCATGGCGTTAATCGCAGTGGCCAAATTGCCATCTGTGCCGTTTTTAAAGCCAATCGGCATCGAAAGGCCGCTAGCCATTTCACGGTGAGTTTGAGACTCTGTTGTACGTGCGCCGATGGCCGCCCAACTAAAGGTATCCGCTAAATATTGCGGGCTGATTGGATCAAGCGCTTCTGTTGCTAGTGGAATTTCCATTTCAGCCAGATCAACTAAAAGCTCACGACCAACATGCAGACCATGCTCAATATCAAAGCTGCCATCTAGGTGTGGGTCATTTATTAGGCCTTTCCAACCCACCGTGGTGCGCGGTTTTTCAAAGTAAACACGCATAACAATGTACAGTTGATCGCTCAGTTGCTCAGAGAGCGCTTTTAGTCGCTTGGCGTACTCTTTTGCAGCGTCAATATCGTGAATAGAGCATGGACCACACACCACCAGCAAGCGGTGATCCTTTTTATGAATAATATCGGCAATCGTTTGACGAGATTGTTGAATAAAATGACGTGCGTTATCGCTCAGAGGTAGCTTGGCTTTCAGTTCTTCAGGCGTAATCAGAACCTGCTCATTACTAATGTTTACGTTGCTCAATTCACTTTTTTGCATAACCATAACCTGTATAAATATGTGTACACCCAGAACTTACCATCTTGGCCCTGGCTTAATAACTATAAAATAACAGGCTAAAAAAAGATTTCAAGGTGTAAATTATAAAAAACACAGGTGTAATAATTTATTTACACAAAGATATTTAACACGTTTATTATCAGAAACATGAGATACGTATGTTTTCTACAACGTTTCTTAACTAAAATAGACCTAAAGTTCGCCATTAAGATTGTTATGGATCTGATCCTCTCGTTACTGCAACAGATGTGTGTCTATTTAGTACTGGCATATATGCTCAGTAAGACGCCGATCTTTCTACCTTTGCTCAATATCTCTAGCCGCATTAGCCACAAAGTCAGTGTCTATGTGCTGTTTTCGCTGTTTTGTATTATGGGCACCTACTTTGGCCTACAAATCAACGATGCGATTGCCAATACCCGTGCGATTGGCGCGGTCATGGGGGGATTATTTGGCGGGCCGATTATTGGTTTTTTTGTCGGGCTAACTGGCGGTTTACATCGTTACAGTTTAGGCGGATTTACCGATCTCGCCTGTGCTATCTCCACCACCACAGAAGGCTTAATCGGTGGACTGCTGCATATCTACTTTGTGCGTAAGGGCAAGTCTTCACAACTTTTTAACCCAAGCGTGGTGTTTTCTATCACCTTAGTGGCTGAAATCGCTCAGATGGCGATCATCTTGCTGGTCGCTAAGCCGTTTGATCAAGCCTATGTCTTAGTCTCTGCGATTGCCGCCCCAATGATCATCGCCAATTCCGTCGGCGCGGCGCTCTTTATGAGTATTCTTCATGACCGAAAAACCATTTTCGAAGAGTACTCTGCCACCTTCTCGCGCCGTGCTCTCAACATTGCTGAGCGTTCCGTCGGTGTTTTAGCTTCTGGCTTTAACAGTAACAATGCAGAGAAAATCGCTCGAATTGTTTACGAAGAGACCAACGTCGGCGCGGTTTCCATTACTGATGACACCAAGATATTAGCCTTTGTCGGCATTGGCGATGATCACCACAAACCAAATACGCCAATTTCTTCACAAAGTACCTTAGATGCGATAGAACAAAACGACATCATCTATCTCGATGGTAAAGAGAAGCCCTATCAATGTTCCCTTTCCCGCGATTGTAAACTCGGCAGCGCATTGATCATTCCACTGCGCACAGGCGATAAGGTGATAGGCACCATTAAACTGTATGAGCCAAAGCGGAAGTTGTTTTCAACCATCAATATGTCGATGGCGGAAGGGATCGCACAGTTACTATCTAGCCAAATTCTGTTTGGAGACTACCAACAAAAGCAGACGTTACTATCGCAAGCCGAAATCAAACTGTTACATGCGCAGGTTAACCCTCATTTTCTCTTTAATGCACTCAATACTATTAGCGCCGTGGTCCGCCGAGATCCGCTTAAAGCGCGCGAATTGATTCAGCATCTGTCGCACTTTTTCCGCAGCAACCTCAAGCAGAACATCGATGTGGTTACACTCAAAGAGGAACTGGCTCACGTTAATGCTTACCTGACCATCGAAAAAGCACGCTTTACTGATCGTCTTGAAGTGAACATCGATATCGATGAGTCACTGCTTGAACGTCGGATTCCGACTTTTACCCTGCAGCCACTGGTAGAGAATGCCATCAAACATGGTATCTCACAGCTGTTGGCGGGAGGAGAAGTTCGCATTTATAGCCAAGCCGTTGAAGATGGCTATCAGATCGTGGTCGAGGACAATGCTGGCAGTTATCAAGCGCCGCAAGCGGATCATGTGGGATTGGGGATCCAAATCGTCGATAAACGCCTAACCAACAAATTTGGCCGCGATGCTGCGCTCAATATTGACGTCGCCCCCAATCACTACACCCGAATGAGCTTCCTCATTCCCAGTCACCCCTGTTAATAAGGTAAAAGTATGCTTTCCGCGTTAGTCATCGATGACGAACTGTTTGCTCGAGAGGAACTCACCGAGCTATTGGAAGAAACCGGTCATATCGAGGTACTTGATCAAGCGAGTAATGCCGTTGAAGGATTAAAGAAAATCAATCTGCTTAGACCTGACGTGGTTTTTCTCGATATTCAAATGCCACAAATTACTGGGATAGAGCTACTGGCGATGCTTGATCCAGAGACCATGCCAAAAGTGGTCTTTGTCACCGCTTATGATGAGTTCGCGGTACAAGCGTTTGAAGACAATGCCTTTGATTACCTACTCAAACCCGTTGATACCTGCCGCCTCGAAAAAACGGTTAAGCGATTACTCAAATCTCAGCAGACAAATCGTCAGCACTACGCTGCGATTGCCCCCCAAAGCTTAGATCAAGTTCCATGTATCGGTTTGAATCGCATTGTGATCATCCCTACTCAAGATGTTGAATTTGCCTACAGTGATATTAGTGGTGTCCACGTGCAAACCCATGAGCAAAAAGCAACCTCACAACTGACCTTGAAAGTACTGGAAGAGAAAACGCCACTGGTTCGCTGCCATCGCCAGTTTTTAGTCAACATCAAAGCGATCAAAGAAATTAAGTTACTGGACAATGGTCTGGCTGAAATCATTACCGTCAGCTCCCATCCTCTGCCAGTGAGCCGCCGCTATCTAAAAACCCTTAAAGAGATGTTGGGTTTTCATTAACCGTTGAGAGCAAAAGAGCCGCAATCTGCAGCTCTTGTTATTGGTTAAGCTTGGATAAGCGGTTTCATCGCCTCTGATGCCCGCTTCCACTGCTCGCTACGTTGCAGCTCTGACAATGTAAAGCTCTGCTTTTTCAGCAAAGTCTCAGCTTGTGGCGTTTGCATAACGGGAAGATTATCCAGCACCTCCACTTGGGCATCACGCTGATTACACACCAACAGCATATCGCAACCGGCAACCAGCGACTGGTGAGCACGTTCAGCAGGGCCCCCCATAATGGCCGCCCCTTCCATGGTTAAATCATCAGAGAAAATAATGCCTTTAAAGCCTAGCTTTTTACGCAGTATCTGTTTAAGCCAATAGTCAGATCCACTTGCAGGCTGATCATCATAGTGTGGAAAAACAACATGCGCGGGCATCATTGCGTCTAAAATTCCCGATTCAATCTGGGCTTTAAAAATCGCCATATCTTGTTCAAAGATAGTGTCTCGGCTATCGAATGGCGTTTCTAAGTGTGAATCCGCCACAACGCCGCCATGTCCAGGGAAATGCTTACCTGACGTCGACATTCCAACCGCTTTCATCCCTTTCATGTAAGCCAGACTGTGGCGGATAATGGTATCAACATCATCACCAAACGCACGGCTACCAATCGCTTTACAATCAAAACCTTTATCAAGCACAGGCGCAAAGCTCAAATCAATATCATGGGCAACTAACTCTGCAGCCATCAACCAACCACCTTGCTCAGCAAGTTGCTCGCCATTATCAAACTGAGCATACTTTTGAGCTGCCGGAATCAACGAGAAACCTTCTTTAAAGCGCTGAACACGGCCTCCTTCTTGGTCAACACCAATCAAAATTGGCCGCTTAGCCGCTTGGCGAATCGATTGATTCAACGCCAGCAACTGCTCACTGTCATGATAGTTACGCGCAAACAAAATTACCCCGCCAACCGTTGGGTGCTCAAGAATCTCTTTATCTTCCGCAGTCAATTCACAGCCTGCTACGTCTAACCATAACGGTCCCATAATTTCTCCATCCTAACGCCATTTTGCTATGCTACCGAGGTTATTAGGATTATTCTCTATTTACAATCAATTACCCACGACTGTTGACGAATTTGAGCATGATGACAAAACAACTCTACATTGGCGTAATGTCGGGAACCAGCCTTGACGGTATCGACACAGCTTTAGTCGAAATAGACCAAGGGCAAGTGCGCTTGTTAGCGAGTCATCAAAGCCCGATGCCTGAGACGCTCAAGCAACAAGTTCTGGCGATCTGTCTTGGTCAAGCAACGGATCTGGTCACCATTGGCCAGATTGATCACCAACTTGGTGTACTCTACGCTCAAGCGGTTATAGCGCTGTTAGATACAAGTGGTTATTCATCTGAGCAAATCACTGCCATCGGCAATCATGGACAAACGGTTTATCACCAGCCACAAGGCCCAATGCCGTTTTCCACTCAACTTGGCGATGCCAATATCATCGCGGCAATGACTGGCATCGATACCATTGCCGATTTTAGGCGTAAAGACATTGCTCTGGGTGGCCAAGGGGCACCACTGGTTCCTGCATTTCACCAATCGATTTTTGGCTCTACAGATTCTAGTGTGGTAGTGCTTAATATTGGAGGAATCGCCAATATTTCCGTTTTACGGCCTGAGCAAGCTGTTGTTGGATATGATACTGGCCCTGGTAACATGCTGATGGATGCTTGGTGTCACAAACATTGTCATCAACCATTCGACAAAGATGCTCTGTTTGCTCAGCAAGGTCAGGTTGACCAAACTCTGCTAACCAAATTTCTTAGTGAGCCCTACTTACAGGCGCAAGCACCAAAAAGCACTGGCCGCGAGTTATTTAATCTGCCTTGGTTAGAAGCGCTCTTAGCTGACGATTGCCTATCACCTGCCGACGTACAGCGCACTTTATGTGAATTTAGCGCCCAAAGCATTGCCAATGAAGTCCGACAGTATCAACAAGGTGAACAACCAGAGTTACTGGTGTGCGGCGGCGGTGCACATAACCCACTGTTGATGCAGCGTTTACAAGCCTTATTGCCAGATTGGCAGGTCATGTCGACTGACGATAAAGGCGTCGACAGCAACAATATGGAAGCGATGGCCTTTGCTTGGCTCGCCTATCGCCGCATGCACAATTTGCCAAGCAACTTGCCTGACGTCACCGGAGCCAGCAAAGCGGTTGCTCTGGGAGTGATGTATTTTGCTGATAAATAAGGATAACTATGACTAATGATGCTCTGATCGCCGCGCTATCACACCTCGTCTCTGAAGGTCGTAACCCCGAGACAATGGATATCGATTTATTGTCTTCTCTTGAAATCGTTCAGCGAATCAATCAACAAGATCAACTGGTCCCATTAGCGGTAGAAAAAGTCCTACCCGAGATAGCCCAAGCGGTCGATAAGATCACTGCCGCATTTAAAGTGGGTGGACGACTGATTTATATCGGCGCCGGCACCAGTGGTCGCCTTGGTGTATTAGATGCCTCGGAATGTCCGCCAACCTTTGGCGTTTGTGATCAAATGGTGCTTGGGTTAATCGCTGGCGGGCCAGACGCTATGTTCAAAGCCAAAGAAGGGGCGGAAGATAGCCCAGTTCTGGGCGTCAGCGATCTCAAATCGGTTAATTTTAGCGCCCAAGATGTCGTGGTCGGTATTGCGGCAAGCGGTCGAACGCCATACGTCAGTGGCGCTCTCGATTATGCCAATAGTCTTGGCGCCACAACCGTTGCCTTGTCTTGTAACCCAGACTCTACCATTGCTGAGATTGCTGAGATTGCCATCAGCCCGGTGGTTGGCCCCGAGGCATTAACCGGCTCAACTCGCCTAAAATCAGGCACTGCGCAAAAGTTAGTGTTGAACATGCTGACTACAGCCAGCATGATTCGCCTCGGTAAGAGCTATGAGAACCTGATGGTCGATGTAAAAGCGACCAATAAAAAGCTGATTGCTCGTGCGGTGCGTATCGTCATGCAAGCCACTGAGTGCAATCAAAATGCCGCTACCAAGGTGCTTACCCAGACCGACTATGATGTTAAACTGGCGATTTTGATGTTACTAACTGGAATGGATGTCGATAAAGCTAAGCATCACCTCGCAAAACAAGATGGATTTCTGCGTAAAGCGGTTCAATTTCATCAAGATAAGCCGCATTAAGACCGGCCTATCTACAAAAGGGAGAGAAGAGATCAACTCTCCCTGATACCAATCCACCACTTCGTATCATCAAGCATTAATTCTGATGCTGATTCCAACCACGTTGCCATTCCATTCGAAACTTCTGCGCTTGTTCAGTGCCTTCACACACGCCTTGATAATACTGACCTGATACCCCAATCTGATAGGCAAAGTCAGGATTACAATATTCTGTAACCCCTTCAAGATAACCTTGGTCGTAATCCGATTGTTTGACACTGCCTAAACTTGATAGCGCTTTAAAGCTGCGTGATGTGTGGCCACTGATCCCATCTTGATAACCAATTTGCTGCCAATCACCTTGTTGTGCCAACTGCTGCGGACTACTCGTACAGGCAACCAACAATGACACTAGCGCGGTCACAATTAACTTTCTCATTGTTTTTCCTTGTTTTTTCGAGTCAGACTATCAAACCACTAATCAAGCCCGATTACCACTTAGCCGAGTTGAAAACCACTCAGTTTCTCTATCAACCACTCATTTCACTATACAACCACTTACTGCATAAACGAATGCTGATTGTCTCTGTTCAGCATAGTATGCATGGTGAGCTTATCGAATTTTATAAAGGAACGAGTGCTATGTTGTGGTTTTTAACCTGTGTTGCTGCCCTAATCGGCGGCTACTTTATTTATGGAGCTTTCGTTGAGAAAGTTTTTGGCATTAACGAAAATCGTCAAACCCCAGCGCATACTAAAGCCGATGGGGTTGATTACGTCCCAATGTCGACCAAAAAAGTATACCTAGTTCAACTCCTCAACATCGCCGGCGTCGGCCCTATTTTTGGCCCGATCATGGGGGCGCTGTACGGTCCTGCTGCGATGCTATGGATTGTTATCGGTTGTATTTTTGCTGGCGCGGTGCATGACTACTTCTCGGGTATGTTGTCAGTTCGTAATGGCGGAGCCTCAGTTCCGACGATTACTGGCCGCTACTTAGGCAATGGCGCTAAACACTTTATGAATATCTTTGCCATTGTTCTTTTGTTGCTTGTTGGTGTGGTATTTGTTTCAGCGCCTGCAGGCATGATCACCAATCTAATCAATGATCAAACGAGCCTAAATGTCAGCATGACAACCATGGTTATCGCCATTTTTGCTTACTACATTATCGCGACCATTGTTCCTGTCGATAAAATCATTGGTCGTTTCTACCCACTGTTTGGCGCCTTGCTGATTTTTATGTCCGTTGGTCTAATGACTGCCGTTGCCTTCTCAAGCGAGCATACGGTAATGGGCGATTTTCAAGTCAGCGATATGCTCAGTAATTTAAACCCTAATGATATGCCGTTATGGCCTGCCCTGTTCATTACTATTGCTTGTGGTGCGATTTCTGGCTTCCACGCAACACAGTCACCTCTAATGGCGCGCTGTATGCAAAATGAAAACAACGGTCGCTTTGTCTTCTATGGTGCAATGATTGGTGAAGGTGTTATCGCGCTTATCTGGTGTGCAATTGCGCTGTCTTTCTTTGGTTCACTCGAAGGATTATCTGAAGCGGTGAAAAATGGTGGCCCTGGCAATGTAGTTTACAGCGCTTCATTTGGTCTACTGGGTGTGTTTGGCGGCATCATTGCTTTCCTAGGCGTAGTTATCCTACCGATTACCTCTGGTGATACTGCGTTCCGTTCAAGCCGTTTGATCCTAGCTGAATACTTCAACATGGAGCAAAAAACAATGCGTAACCGTCTGCTGATGGCAATGCCACTGTTCATTATCGGCGGCGTATTGACTCAAGTAGACTTCGGCATCATCTGGCGCTACTTTGGTTTTGCCAATCAAACCACGGCAGTGATGATGCTGTGGACCGCATCGGCTTACCTGCTGCGTCACAATAAGCTCCACTGGATTACTACCGTTCCAGCCGTATTCATGACGACCGTATGTGCAACCTTCATTCTGAATAACCACACACTAGGTTTTGGTCTTCCTATCGAAATCTCAACCACTGCAGGGATTGTGTTCGCACTGGCAGTTACAGGTTACGTGATTAAAACATCAAAAGGCAAAGGTGATACCGACTTTGCTGATGAAGAAAAACCTCAAGCAGTAACAGAGACGGTTTAACACCCGCGGCCATAAAGGCTCTTTGAAGAGTCTTTATTCCAACAAAAAAACCAGCGTAATCGCGCTGGTTTTTTCATTGAAAGTCAGACTAATCAGAGAAATAAACTAATCGACTTGCCTAATTTGCAGCTCTTTAGGGACCTCGAAAAACATGTTTTCTTCGCGACCTTGAAGCTCTTCTACGCTATCTGCGCCAACCAAAGCTTTAATCCGTTCAAGAATCTGGTTGACCAGCTCTTCTGGTGCTGATGCCCCCGCTGTCACACCAACCTTTTCTTTCCCATCAAACCACTGTGATTGAACATCTTCAGGGCAATCGGTCAGATAACCTGGCGTCCCTAATTTTTCGGCCAACTCTTTGAGACGGGTCGAATTAGATGAGTTTTTCGAGCCAACAACAATCAGCACATCAACATCTTCTGCCATTTCACGTACCGCATCTTGACGGTTCTGCGTGGCGTAACAGATATCATCTTTGCGCGGCCCTTGAATATCGGGGAAGACGCGGCGCAGTTCATCAATCACGTCGGCGGTTTCATCAACAGACAACGTTGTTTGACTGACATAATGCAGGTTACTTGGGTCTTGGACTTGCGCTTTTAGTGTGATCACATCAGCTGGAGTCTCGACTAAGTACATCCCACCTTGTTTGCTGGCGTACTGCCCCATGGTTCCTTCAACTTCTGGATGACCGGCATGGCCAATTAGAACCACTTCCATATGCTTGCGACTGGCACGTGCGACTTCCATATGCACTTTAGTCACCAATGGGCAGGTTGCATCGAATACCGTCAGATCACGCTGTTTGGCTTCTTTACGCACCGCTTGAGAAACGCCATGGGCAGAAAAGATAACGATATTGTCATCTGGCACTTCATGCAACTCTTCAACAAAGATAGCACCACGTTGTTTGAGCCCTTCGACAACAAAACGGTTATGTACCACTTCGTGACGCACATAAATCGGTGGTTGATACATTTCTAATGCACGTTCAACAATGCTGATCGCACGATCAACACCCGCACAGAAACCGCGTGGATTCGCTAACAGGATTTTCATTTCATTGCTCATCGAGTCGTTATCTTCTGGGTCGCTTATTCTACTGACAAAATTTCAACTTCAAAAGTCACATCTTGTCCTGCTAATGGGTGGTTAAAATCAACCGTGACAGAATCACCAGCGATCGCTTGGATAATACCAGGGATTTCCATGCCATCCGGACCAGAAAAGGCCATCACGGTTCCCACTTCAACTTCGGCATCTCCAACAAATTTGGTCCGATCCATATAATGAATATGATCAGGGTTAGGCATACCGAACGCATCTTGGGCCTGCAGTTCAATCACTTTGCTTTCACCTGCAGTAAGGCCAAATAAGCATTGCTCAAAATTGTCACTTAAACTGCCATCACCAATCACTAATTTGGCTGGCTTGCCCATATTATGGGTACTATCGGCAACAGAGCCGTCTTTCATCTTGATGGTAAAATGCAGCGTTACTGCGCTATTTTGGCCAATAATGGTCACGTGACTGCTTCCTTGTTTTTTTGGATTATTCAGCGTTTTTACGTGTGGTTGCTGTAATACGCTGATTTGCGCTTCAACATAATAAAAAGCGCCCTCCGAATCAACGGACAGCGCCTAAGGTTATTCGCTCAATCACGCTTTATGCCGTGGTTTGATCTTTTTTTCGAAAACCGTCGAGGATGATCATCGCTGCGCCAATACAGATCGTAGAGTCAGCAAGATTAAAGGCAGGCCAGTGATACGTTCCCCAATAGAAATCTAAGTAATCGACCACAAAACCATGGACCACACGATCAAAGACGTTGCCCACCGCACCACCAATGATCATTGCATAAGCGATATTGTTCCACTTCTCTTTGGCGGGGAGTTTGCTCATCCAGTAAGTCAGCATAGCGGTCACAGCAAAGGCAATCGCGGTAAAGAACCAACGTTGCCAGCCTGCTTGATCACTCAAAAAGCTGAATGCAGCGCCATAGTTGTGGACATAAAGCAGATTAAAGAAAGGTAAAACCTCAATACGGTTCGCCCAACCATAGCCCATACTGTCCATCACAAACAGTTTGATACTAATATCTGCGACAAAAATGACGGCCGCTAGCCATAACCAACGAACACCTGATTGTTTAAGAGTTAATTCTTGATCACTCATTTCTTTACCTAAAAACAGCCCCAGTAAATACTGGGGCTGTTAAAACTAACGAAAGTTCAATGAATTATGCGAATTTACGCACTTCACCTTCACCATCGATATTAGACACACAACGGCCACAGATGGCTTTATGACCAGCGATGGTACCGACATCTGCGGTATGGTGCCAACAACGGTCACACTTCTCGCCTTCCGCAACGACAACCTCTACCAATAAACCATCAATGTCTGTTGCTTGCGCTGCCTCTGTTTTTTCACTCAGTGGCTTAACCGCCGCCGCCGAGGTCAACAGAACAAAACGCAGCTCATCTTCAAGCAAGTTAATTTTCGCCGCAAGAGCTTCATTCGCGTAAAGTGTTACTTCTGCCTGTAGAGCGCCACCGATGGTTTTTTCGTTACGCGCCGCTTCAAGCAGTTTGTTTACACTGCCACGAACCGCTTGGATTTCTGCCCAGAATTCGTTATTCAGCTCTTCGCCTTCAGCCAGACCGAACAGACCGTCAAACCATTCACCAGTAAACACAAACTTGTCACGCTCACCTGGCATTTCATTCCAGATCTCATCGGCAGTGAACGACATAATTGGTGCCATCCAGCGAACCAGTGCTTCGACGATGTAGTAAAGCGCCGTTTGACAGCTACGCTGAGCGTGGCCACCACGTTTCGCGGTGTACTGACGGTCTTTAATTACATCAAGGTAGAAAGAGCCCATTTCGATTGAACAGAACTGCATAAGACGCTGAGTGACACCATGAGTGTTGTACTCTTCGTATGCTTTAACAATCTCTTGCTGCGCAGCTTGTGCACGACCAACCGCCCAACGATCTAACGCCACCATTTCATCCGCCGCAACGATATCTGTCGCTGGGTTGAATCCATTAAGGTTGGCAAGGAAGAAACGCGCGGTATTACGGATACGACGATACGCATCGGCAGAGCGTTTTAGGATCTCATCAGATACCGCAACTTCACCCGTGTAGTCGGTTGAGGCAACCCAAAGACGCAAAATATCAGCACCAAGCTTGTTAGTGACATCTTTTGGTGCAACAACGTTACCGATAGATTTCGACATCTTACGGCCGTGACCGTCAACAACGAAACCATGGGTCAACACTTGCTTGTATGGTGCTTGATCTTTCATCGCAATCGATGAAATTAGCGAAGACTGGAACCACCCACGGTGTTGGTCAGAACCTTCTAGGTAGAGATCCGCACTGTTGCCGTTGTACTCTTCGCGCGCATCAACCACAGAGTAGTGTGTCACGCCAGAATCAAACCATACGTCTAGCGTATCGAGCACTTTTTCGTATTTGTCTGCGTCTTCACCTAGTAGATCTGCAATTTCAGCATCCCACCAAGCCTGAATACCTTTCTCTTCAACCAATAGAGCAATTTTCTCAATCAGTTCAGAAGTATTTGGGTGCAGTTCTGATGTCTCTTTATGGACAAACAGAGCAATAGGAACACCCCAGGTACGTTGACGAGAGATACACCACTCAGGACGGCCTTCGATCATACCTTCGATACGGCTTTGACCCCATTCAGGCATCCACTCAACACTCTTGATGGATTCAAGCGCTTTGGCACGCAAGCCCGCTTGATCCATTGAAATGAACCATTGTGGTGTTGCACGGAAAATGATTGGCGTTTTGTGGCGCCAGCAGTGTGGGTAGCTGTGCTCGTACGCGTGATGATGGAGCAAAGCGCCATGCTCTTTAAGCGTTTCAACAACCGAGTCATTGGCTTTAAACACGTGCTGGCCAGCAAACAATTCTGTATCGGGTAGATAAACACCGTTAGACCCCACAGGGTTCGCCACTTCGAGGTTGTATTTCTTACCTACCGCGAAATCTTCTTGACCGTGACCAGGCGCAGTGTGTACCACACCCGTACCCGATTCAGTGGTCACGTGATCGCCAAGGATCGCTGGCACAGTGAAGTCATAAAATGGATGGTTAAACTGAGACAGTTCAAGGTCGCTACCTTTGGCAAAACCAAGATTGTGGAAGTGCTCAATACCAGCGCGATCCATTACTGATTTAGCAAGGTCAGAAGCGACAATGATACGCTCTTTCGCGTCACCTTCGACTTGGATCAATACGTATTCAAGATCATCACGTAGACAAACTGCACGGTTTGAAGGCAGTGTCCATGGTGTGGTCGTCCAGATAACGATTGAGATATCACCTTCGCCTTGATGACCTTCGTTTAGTGCGAACTTCGACAGCAGTGCTGCTTCATCTGCCGCTTTAAAGCGAACATCGATCGACGGAGAGACTTTGTCTTTGTACTCAACTTCAGCTTCAGCCAATGCTGAACCACAATCAGTACACCAGTGAACCGGTTTGAAACCTTTGAGTAAGTGACCATTATCAGCGATTTGGCCTAGTGCACGGATGATGTTTGCTTCAGTTGCAAAATCCATTGTGCGGTATGGTTTATCCCACTCACCCATAATACCCAAGCGCTTGAAGCTCTCTTTTTGGCCTTCAACCTGACCTGCCGCGTATTGACGACATTCAGCTCGAAACTCAGCTGCAGAGATTTTCTGCCCAGGTTTGCCTTTTTTCTTTTCTACCATTAGTTCAATTGGTAGGCCGTGACAGTCCCAACCAGGAATATACGGCGCATCAAAACCAGAAAGCGTTTTGGATTTAATAATAATGTCTTTAAGAATCTTGTTTAGTGCGTGGCCAATATGAATATCACCGTTCGCGTATGGAGGACCATCGTGTAGAACGAAAGATCTTTTGCCTTTCTTCGCTTTACGAATTTCGCCGTAAAGGTCTTCTTTGTACCAACGCTTAAGCATTTCTGGCTCTCGATTGGCCAGATTGCCGCGCATCGGAAACCCTGTATCAGGAAGGTTCAGGGTATCTTTATACTCACTCATCGATTCTTAATTCCGTTGTCTTGGGTGACAGTTAGACATTATGCCAAGCAGCGAACTAAACCACTTGGGCTGGCTTTCGCTGACGCAGCCACACCCTTGCTGCTTCAGCATCCAATTCAATTTGTTGTTTCAGCGCGTCAAACGATTCAAATTTATGTTCGTCGCGGATTTTATCTAAAAGCACGATCTCTAACTGCTTGCCATATAAGTTGGCTTTAAAGTCAAATAAATGCACTTCTAGTTGCTGGCGTATGCCATTTACCGTTGGTCGATTGCCAATGTTTGCAACACCACCAAAAGCTTGTTCACCAAGGCCCAACACTTCTACGGCATAGACACCGGAGACAGGCGAGACACAGCGCTTTAACGGGATATTTGCGGTGGGAAAACCTATCGTTCTACCCAGTTTTCGCCCATGAGACACTCGACCGCTAATGCTATAATTACGCCCCAGCATTTTAGCGGCGTCATCAAGCTTATTTTGTGCTAATGCGTCACGAATCGCAGTGCTACTTACGCGCAATGTCTGAAGGCAAAAACTTTGCGTGCTAACGACTTCAAAGCCTAACTCACGTCCCGCCTTCTCTAACATGGTAAAGTTACCTTTGCGCTGTTTACCAAAGCAAAAATCATCGCCCACTACGAGAAACTTAACACCCAAACGCTCGACCAACAAGTCACGAATAAAGGACTGTGGCGATTGATTTGCAAACTGATGGTTGAAGTTAACACACAGCAACCTTTCAATATCGAGCTTGCTCAATTGAACAAATTTATCGCGCAAACGCGTTAAGCGTGCTGGTGCTTTATCTTTTGCAAACAGTTCCAACGGCTGAGGCTCAAACGTCATGACCGTTGATGGTAAGTCAAGTTCCTTTGCTCTCGCAGAAACTTGGTTTAACACTTCTTGATGGCCAAGATGCACACCATCGAAGTTTCCGATCGTCAATACACATCCTTTATGATGTGATTTGATATTGTGAATACCTCGAATCAATTCCATTGGAGACTGCTAAAAACCTATCAATTTTTGTTAAACACTCAAATAATGAGTTTACCTTGCGTGAAACCGACGGATTATATACCAATCTTGCTCACTCTGTCGCTGCTTTTAAGTCTTTTAAACGTACGCCCAGTATAAGTAACGTTAATAGATAAACCCCAGCACCCAAGCCAATTAAAGCCGTGAGTGTTGTTCCTCGTTCAAGCAAGGTCCAAGACAACCATACATCCATGGCTTCAAGCTGTGACAAAATCGCCGCGACCATTAATCCACCAGCAACCAGTAACTTCATCATAAAGACAATGGTTCGTTGGGTTAATTGGTAGACACCAGCTCGGTGCAATCCACGATACAAAAGCGACATATTGACTAGCGCCGATAGTGCGGTGGCAATCGCTAAGCCAACATAACCATAAAACCATGCAAAAATGGCGTTAAAAATCATATTCGTCACCATAGCGATAATGCCGTATTTCACTGGTGTTTTAGTATCTTGACGCGAGTAATAGCCCGGGGCAAGTACCTTAATCAGCATGAAATTAAGCAAACCTGAGGCATAAGCCATCAATGACATTGAGGCAAACTGCACGTCTTGCGCGGAAAATGCTCCGCGCATAAACAGCACCATCAGCATCGGCTTAGCCAGCACCATCAAGCCGAGCATCGCCGGAACACCAAGTAAAGTGACCATGCGAACGCCCCAGTCCATCGTTTGAGCAAAACCATCATTGTGCGCATCAATATGTTTACGAGAGAGCGCAGGTAATATCACTGTCGCGATCGCGATACCAAACAATCCAAGGGGAAATTCAAGTAACCGATCAGAATAATACAACCAACTGATTGACCCCGTTTGAAGAAAGCTGGCAATAAAAGTATCAAACAACAAGTTAATCTGGCTAACCGAGACACCAAACAAGGCCGGTATCATTAAGGTGCGAATTTTAACCACACCAGGATCGCGCCATCCCCATTGGGGCTTTACCATGACTCCAGCTTTGATTAAGAACGGAATTTGAAATAAGAATTGCACTAAACCGCCTAGAAAAACCCCGATCGCTAAACCAATTTCTGGCTGGTCAAGTTGCGGGGCGATAAACCAAGCCGAGAGAATAATCATCACATTCAAAAAAACTGGCGTAAAAGAAGAGACCGCGAATTGACCTAGGGTGTTGAGAATGGCACCAGACAAAGCAACAAAGGTGATAAACCACAAATATGGAAAAGTGATTTTGAGAATAAAACTGGCTAGCTCAAATTTCTCGGCCGACGGACCGCCGTTGAGCCAATCTAAAAACCAACCAAAACCAAACAAAGCGGTAACCACACCAGAACCTAATACCCCAAGAATGGTGACGATAGAGACAATCACGCCTAGCGTGCCCGCCGCCCGTGCGATTAACTGACGCGTTTTATCGAGATCTTTACTGGCGTGATATTCAGTCAGTACGGGGACAAAAGCTTGTGAAAAAGCGCCTTCTGCAAACAAGCGACGCAGAAAATTAGGAATTTTATTGGCAAAAAAGAACACATCGGCACTTGCGCCTGCGCCCATAATATTAGCAACAACGACATCTCGAACTAAACCTAACACTCGAGAGATCAATGTCATGGCACTGACAATCATGCCTGACTTGAGCAGACGTTTACTCACAATTACCTCGGAAATCAAAACTTTTGCCCTACTTTACATCAGGAATGTCAAAAGCAGAGCAGATTAGTATTAGCAATGAAAAAAAAATACTGTTAGAATCCCCGCCATCTTAACCGTGAAGACCTTTCAATCCAAAGTTTGTTTGGCTCGATTGGTTTTTGCACAAATCATTTGACAATTAAGCGCAAATGAGGGATATTCCTCGCCCTTAAATTGTCACCGAACTAAGTTTTTGGGAGTTAGACCCTTGGCAAATAGTAAATCTGCTAAGAAGCGCGCTATCCAAGCTGAGAAACGTCGCCAGCACAATGCTAGCCGTCGTTCTATGATGCGCACTTACATGAAGAAAACTGTTGCTGCTATCGAAGCAGGCGACAAAGCTGCTGCAACTGAAGCATTTGCTACAGTTACACCAATCCTAGACCGCATGGCGACTAAAGGCCTTATTCATAAGAATAAAGCTGCACGTCATAAGTCTCGTTTCACTGCTGCAATCAAAGCTCTGTGATAGAACTCTGATTTGCTGTGAAAGAAAAACCGGCCTTGGCCGGTTTTTTTATGCCTGTTTTATTTAGAGATTGAACGCCCCTCCTCTAAATAAGATAAACTCAGCTAAGAACAGTAAAGTGTATGCAACAATTGAATCATTGCTTTCACTTCTTGGCTACTTAATGTGTAATAAACGGTTTGAGCTTCTTTGCGCGTGTTGACCAAGCCATCTCTTCTCAGCCACGCTAAATGTTGAGACAAAGCAGACTGGCTCAACTCCAACTTATTACATAACTCCCCCACCGATAGCTCCTGATTGTGCAGCAAGCACAATATTTGTAAGCGACGCTCATTTGCCATCGCCTTTAGTAGCACTACCGCCTGAGCTGAGTTCTTTTCCATCTCTTGTAGGTTCATCTGCCACTACACCCCTTCATACCACAACAACTTCTACAACAATCGGTCATTAAAAGTGCTTATTGACCACCAATTTTCAACCTATTCACTTAATATTTAATTTTTTATGCAGTGAATTATTTTGAATATTAATCGAAATGTAACAATTAATCTATTTATTAGGCTAAAAAACAACCTCTAATTAAACAGATTGGTAAAGTCAGCATCACAAACACTTCTAACCGCAGGGTGTTGAATCATACGTTCAGCAAAAATGACATAATACTCTTCTTTCAACTCATCAATATGACCAATTAATTGCAATGTTAAATCACTATCGACTTCAGAAACATATATCGAAGGGGCGAGAAAAACGACATCGTGGTGATAACGAGCAAAAGCTTTCATCAATGCCACATCATCAAATTCGCCTAAAATGTTAGGCTGCAATCCTTGGCGATCAAACCATTGCAACACTTTGCGTCCCATCGCCGTTCGGCTACCTGGTATCAAGAGCTTTCTTTGTTCTAAAATCGCAGGAAAGCTCACATTCGTCACATTACCTGAACAAAAGAAGCTCGTATTCGATTCTCCCAGTTTCTTACTATATAAGCCTGGGCTTTGACTCGAATCGACTGGGCAGTCAGACAAAATCATATCAAGCTTATGTTGCGATAGTTGTTCCAATAGCATTTCATGTGTCGATTCAAAACAGCGTAAATGGAGGCTATCATCGTCAGGGACTGTCGTGAGTAATATCTTACTCACCAGACGCTTGGACAGTGCGTCTGCAACACCAACATCAAATAAAATATTAGATCGCTGGCTATAGTTAACAATGTCGAGCATTTCATAGCTCAAACCAAACATTCTATCGGCGTACTTGAACACCAACTGACCTAACTCTGTCGGCTCAACACTACGTCCGTTACGTTTAGTTAATTTGCCATCCATGCGCTCTTCTAACGCTTTAATTTGGCCAGTAACCGTTTGCGGAGTAAGAAAAAGGGCTTCTGCCGCCTTAGTAACAGAACCTTGTTTGCACACCATCCAGAAGTAATAGAGATGATTATAATTTAAATGTGACATCAGAACTCACTCAACAGGGGGGGGAAATTGCTAGGTTATAACAAATGAAATCAATGACAACAATAATTCGTTAAAACCATGCAATAAAGCAAGAAACCTACAATTTTAACGAAGTGTTATTTTTAATTACGCCACTCACTATTAATAAATAACGCACTGGGTGACAAATTTTTATGTTTTTCCCGACGTTAATCACCGCAAATAATATCGCTAGAAATTGGCAAATAACCATTAAAAATCAACATATTACATGGATACCAAATCCTTCATTACACTCCAAAGCTCTCTCTTTCAATAAAAACGGTCAGGCTACACATAACTGTCATATTACTGAAATATTTCATCTCTACCATCAGCCTCAGACTCAACAACAGACCTCAACTTACTTTAATAGGTCAACGGAGAAAAATTATGAACCAAGCGACTACTGCAGCGGCACCGATTTCGAGTACGACTCGTTGGTTGCGTTGGGCTAACTTGGCGTTCATGTTGTATTTGCTACTTCTAGCAGTATCTATGGTAGGCAGCGGCTTTAAATGGGCAACTGGCGATCAAGCTAAAGTTCTATTTGAATTCGCTTCACACCCAGTGGCTGGTTTGATGATAGGTTTAGTGGCCACCGCTCTAATTCAATCGTCAAGTACGGTCTCCTCTATTATTGTCGGCCTTGTCGCTGGAGGTCTGCCAGTCGAAACCGCGATCCCAATGGTTATGGGTGCCAATATTGGTACCACTGTGACCAACACCTTAGTCTCTCTTGGACACGTTCGCTGTAAAGAAGAGTTTAAACGCGCGTTTGCCAGTGCAACTATTCACGACTTTTTCAACCTACTCGCTGTCCTTATCTTCTTACCACTGGAGATGATGTTCGGTATTCTTGAAAAAGTATCTCATTGGCTAGTATCACCTATGCTTGCAACCGGTGATATGAGTATGAAAGGTCTTAATTTTATTAATCCAATGACTAAACCAGTCGTCGGTGCAATAAAAGAACCTTTGGCGACATTTGGAGACACCATTGGTGGTATCACGCTTATCGTATTAGGTATCGCAACTATCTTCGTTGCTATCACGGTCATGGGTAAGTTGATGAAAAGCCTAATGGTCGGTCGTGCACGTGAGATTCTTAAGAACGCGATCGGTCGTGGCCCCCTTCACGGCATTGCTTCTGGCTCTATTGTCACTATTATGGTTCAATCATCCTCCACCACAACAAGCTTAATGGTTCCACTCGTTGGATCTGGAGTACTTAAAGTACGTGACGTTTACCCTTTTACGCTAGGTGCAAACATCGGTACTTGTATCACCGCTCTACTGGCTGCAACAGCGGTATCTGGTGAGTTTGCGGTGTTTGCACTGCAGATTGCTCTCGTCCATTTAGTGTTTAATATTATGGCGACGGCATTTATTTTTGGGATCCCTTTCTTACGAGAGCTCCCGATTAAAGGTGCGGACTTAATCTCAGATATGGCGGTGAAGAATAAAGCCGTAGTTGCAGGTTACCTATTGTCAGTCTTTGTTGTACTACCTGGTGCAATCCTAGCGCTGACAACTTAATCACAGCACCATCGTTTTGCTAAGCCCGCACCTCTTGGTTGCGGGCTTTTTTATTTGAGATTAGCGAGTATTCATCTACCTGCTGGGCATAAAAAAACCGCCTAACGATAGGCGGTTTAGACAATATAACGTAACAATTACACTGAGAACGGGTAGCGAATAGGATCATGATATTGGTAACCTTCGACCCAAAAGTCATCCAAAGTAACCCAAGTTTCTAAGTCTTCAAGAGACTTTATCTCTGGGTTGATATGGAAGGTTGCCGCTTTAAGAGGTTCGCGTTGCAACTGGACATCACGCATCAACTCAAGCTGGTCTTGATAGATGTGTGCATTAACAATCTTATGATAGGCCTGCCCAGGCTTCTTACCTGTAATCTGAGCCATAATCGCAAGAAAAACGTAAACCTGAACCATATTAAAGTTTAAACCTAGCGGCACATCACAGGAGCGCTGAGTACTATTCAGGTATAACCTATCCCCTAATAGGGAAAAGTGGTGGCTATACATGCACGGGCGTAAACACCCCATGTGAAACTCACCTGGATTGTAGAAGTTTAAGATCTCACCGCGATCATCGACACCACGGGTTAAGTCATCAACAATTTTACGTAGCTGATCGACATGGCCACCATCAGGCTTAGCCCAAGCACGACCTTGTACGCCATAAACTCGGCCCATATCGTCATCACCTTTACGATAAGGATTATTTAACCATGCTTGGTTGAGGTTTGCGTTAGCGTCCCACGTTTTGGTGCCTAATTGACGAAAATCATCGGCATTGTCATAACCACGCATATAACCGATCAGTTCGGCAACCGCCGCTTTCCAGAAACTCTTACGGGTCGTCACTAAAGGAAACTGATTGTTGGCCACATCGTACGTTAGATCGGCATTAATAACCGTTAGGCAGCGCTTACCAGTACGCTCGTTTTCAATCCACTCACCGTGGTCAACGATACGCTGACAGAGATCTAAATACTGTTTCACACCAATTCCTTACTTCGTTTGTTGTGAGAGTTCATCTTTATAATGACCGCGTTTGTGGGCCCAAATCATCATCAGTACCCCGATAATAACCATTGGCAGTGACAAGATTTGTCCCATTGAGATAAAGCCGCCAAACAAGCCCAAATGCGCGTCAGGTTCGCGGACGTATTCTACTAGGAAACGGAAGGTTCCGTAACCCGCTAAGAACATCCCTGAAACCGAACCAAGTGGACGCGGTTTTTTAATAAACCAGTTAATAATGAAGAATAACACCACACCTTCAAGCATCATCTCATACAGCTGCGATGGGTGGCGTGGAAGCGGACCGCCATTTGGGAAAACAAATGCCCATGGCACATCGGTCACACGCCCCCACAACTCACTATTCATAAAGTTACCTAAACGTCCCATGCCTAAACCAAACGGCACAAGTGGCGCAATAAAATCAGCGACCCCAAAGAAAGTACGGCCATTCTTCTTGGCATACCAAACCATTGCCGTGATCACACCAAGTAAACCACCATGAAATGACATTCCACCAGTCCACACTTTAAACAGGTACAGCGGGTCTTGTAAGAATAGGTCAAAGTTATAAAACATAACGTAACCAACTCGCCCACCAATAACGACTCCTAGAAAGCCAGCAAATAGCAGATCGGAAACCTGCTCGCGTGTCCAACCACTACCCGATTTATCCGCACGTCGGTTGGCAAGCCACAACGCGAAGACAAAACCAACCAGATACATCAAACCGTACCAACGGATAGAAAGAGGACCGATTGATACCAAGATGGGATCAATGTTGGGGAAAGTTAAATAACCTTGAGACATAGGAAGACTACTCTTATCTTATGAAATTTTTGAATTGTTACGATGCGTATAGATCAGAGTGTTTTACAGCAACATAGTTCCTGCAACAAACATTAAAAACACCGCAAATATTTTTTTAAGCGTCTGCGTGGGAAGTGACGTCGCTAATTTTGCGCCAATACGTGTCGTCAGCATCGAAGTAGACGCAATTGCAGCCAACGCAGGTAAGTAAACATAACCAATACTGTAAAGCGGTAAATCCTCAACCTGATAACCATGGAGAATAAAACCTAACATACCTGAAATGGCAATCATGCAGCCACAAACAGAGGATGACCCGACGGCTTTACGCATCTCGATCCCATGGCGATTTAAGAAGGGCACCGATAGGGAGCCACCGCCGATACCTGCGAGACTCGATACTACACCGATCCCGGTACCATAGACCATAGTCACGGCGGTGCCTGGCATCACTTGGGTCGTTTTGCCTCGAATGGAAAACAGCATCTGAATGGCAAGCAGTAAAACAATCACGCCAAACACTCTCGGTAAGTACTGTGAGGGTATCCACTCGGCTAGATTGGCACCAAGGAAGCCGCCAATGATCACACCAGGCATTAGCCACTTAACCACAAATATATCGACGTTGCCGAGCTTAAAGTGATTCAATGCCGACGAACCTGACGTGGCAATAATACTCGCCAGTGACGTCGCCAGTGCTATCTGCATACTAACACTAGCATCAATACCGGCCATAGGCAGCAGCCACAATAACGCAGGCACAACAATCAACCCACCACCAATACCAAGCAAACCTGCCATAACCCCAACGAACGCACCGAGCAGCATAAATGACAACAGCAATTCTAACGACACATTAACCCTTATTTGTTACCCGCACGAATAAAGCCCGCAAAGCCTTTATCTTCGAAAAATGACTGCATCATAGTATATATGTCCTTGCCGTAAGCTTGTATCAATGCTTTGTCGGCAAGTTGGCGTAGCTCGTTGATTTCGGTATGGTGCAGTAAATATTTCACCTTTGCTACGTTCGACGTGTTCATACTTAAACTACGATAGCCAAGCCCGACCATAAGCAGTGCCCCGATAGGATCACCGGCCAGCTCTCCGCAAATACAAACGGGTAGATTGAGCTGTTGGCAGCTCTGATGAATGTGGCGCAGTGCCATGATTACAGACGGATGCAACGATTCATAGACATCAGCCACTCGGGCATTATTACGGTCAACCGCGAGAAGGTACTGGGTTAAATCATTGGTCCCAATCGAGACAAAATCGACCTTATCGGCAATTAACGGCAACAAGTAGATCATCGAAGGGACTTCAATCATCACGCCAAGCTCTGGCATTTTGACTCGTGAGTCTTGCTCAGAGACCTCATGATAAGCCCTTTCAATCAGTTCGATGGCGTCATCCAATTCTTGCGCTCCCGAAACCATCGGCAACAATATACTTAAATTTTGATGCTGAGCACTGGCACGTATCATGGCGCGAATTTGCATCAGGAAGATGTCAGGATGATCAAGGGTGAAACGAATGCCTCGCCAACCTAAAAACGGGTTGTCTTCTTCAATCGGCAGATAAGGTAGCGCTTTATCACCGCCGACATCCAAGGTGCGCATCACCACTCGTTTGTCCGGATAGCTACTCAGTACGGCTTGATATTGTTGAGTTTGTTCTTCTTCGGAGGGAAAACGATGTTGAAGTAAAAAAGAGATTTCCGTGCGGTACAACCCAACCCCATCAACCCCTAGGTTAATGGCAATGTTGGTATCCGCGCTGAGCCCGGCGTTGAGCATTACCTCGATACGTTGACCATCTTTAGTAAAGGCTGGCTGCTCAATGCGAGAGTTGACCATGTTAGCCAGCTCTCGCTCTTCATCGGCTAAGGCGCGGTACTCACGTAACAGTTGACGGCTTGGAGAAACAAAGATTTTACCGCTGTAACCATCAACGATCCCTTGCTTACCATTGACTGCCTTAAGATTGAAATTGGCTCCCATAACAGCAGGAATGCCTAACGCACGAGATAAAATCGCGGCGTGTGAGTTAGCGGCCCCTTCAAGAGAGATCACCGCTAACAACATCTCTTTGGAGACCGACGCAAGCAGTGAGGCTGTAAGCTCACGCACGACTAAGATCACTGGCTTATCGAGCACCTGACGATCTTGTTCGGTGTTGTGGAGGAAAAAAAGTAACCGCTGACCAAGTTCACGGATATCTTGCGCTCGTTCACGCAAATAGACATCAGACATCCGCGCAAATCGGTTCGAATAAGACTCAACGACTTGTCTGAGTGCCCAATCTGCCCGATCGCCTTTTTGGATTTGTGCTTTGAGATCCTTACGTAACATGGGATCATTAAGTAAGTGAGTAAAGAGATCAAATATCGCTAACGCATCTTTATTGATTTCACTATCGAGTTTTTTCCGCATACGACGAAAATCACCCAACGCCTCTTCAATCGCCAGCAGTAACCACTCTTGCTCACGCTCAACATCTAACGTAGAAGCAGGATAAACATAGGCGAGATCGGGTTGAGTATCGTCCCACCATAACTTGCCAATCGCGATCCCAGATGAGGCAGGGACACCTTTAATTGCTTGCTGTTTTTTTTCTAGTCGCCAATGACCTTGAGTTTGCGCATGGGCAATAATAACCGCCAATTGCGCAGCAAGGGTGACGAGAAACGACTCTTCCATCTCGTTAAACTGGCGTGGCGTTTTTTGCTGGACGACCAACACACCTAACACTTGCTTGCGGTAAATGATGGGGGTGCCTAAAAAACTCTGATAAAGCTCTTCGCCTAGCACAGAAAAATACTTAAAGTTTGGGTGTTTTGAGGCCTCAGCCAGATTAAGAGGCTCTGCGCTGCGTTTAACTAAGCCAACTAAGCCTTCGTTAAATCCGATATGAATTTTGTCGCCTTTAAAACGCAGCCCCTGAGTTGCCATTAACTCTAGGCGCTGCATCTCTTCATTTGCTAAGTAGACAGTACAACATTCAGTGTCCATCGCACTGCATGTTTGTTTTACCAAGATGTCTAATGCCTGATGAACTTCATCGACCTTAGAAACTTGTTCAACTATTTCCCTTAGTTGAGACAGCATGCCTACCCTCTTCGGTGTTTACGTTTGCCTTTTGTTCTGCGTTCCTTGAATGGCATTGCCATTGAGACAAACTCTTTCATCGCTCGACGGTACACATCACGCTTGAAGGAAACCACTTGCCTGACAGGATACCAATAACTTACCCAACGCCAACCATCAAATTCAGGGGAATTACCACGCTGCATGTTGATACGAGATTCATCGCAATCCAAGCGCAATAGAAACCATTTCTGTTTTTGGCCAATACAAACCGGTTTTGAATCCCAACGAACAAGGCGCTTTGGTAACTTATATCTTAACCAGTGACGACTTGTCGCGACGATTTTCACGTCTTTTTTGGTCAGGCCAACTTCTTCATATAGTTCCCTATACATAGCCTGTTCTGGGGTTTCCCCCTCATCAATCCCACCTTGGGGAAATTGCCAAGAGTGTTGTCCGTATCGTTTTGCCCAGAAGACCTGACCATGGCTGTTACAGATTACAATACCGACATTTAAGCGGTAACCGTCGCCATCTATCACTGGCCAACCTCTAATAATATCTTTAATTACACTGATTTTTCCACATATCCCCAATATGAGCAAACTTACTAGTGTGACTCACACAGAAAATATGACTATACACAGCCATTATGGATAACTTTTAATCAAAACCTTGGTTACTCACATCAGGATGAGACCTAGTCCACATTTATTCACCTTTTCTGTGTATAACCATGTGAAAAATACGCGCGCAACTGATCATTTAAACATCATCGCTCTTTTTTAATTCTAACACTGCACCAAGAAGGTTATTATTTTTCTTTTATTTTCATGATGTTATCGTAAAAACCTCATGAACATCAGGCAAAAAATCACCAGAAATAATCCCCACCCACAGATCGGTCAAAGATCCACCACGCTTGTATTTATCCACACCACCACATCAACCTTGAGCTTAAAATGGAAATTTCAACCACTTTTCGCTACAAAAACCACTGTTAATTCATACATGTTCGGTTTTTTTCCTTTATAACGTCATTATCTTGTGGATAAGTTGCTGATTGATGATCTTTTCTCCACTATGATCAATATCTCTTCAGTCGATATTTACTCAAGTTAGGTTACAATAGGCGCCTGCACTATGAGTTATCAATGATCATGAAGACTGAACCCCAATCAGAGCAAGAACTACTAACACGAGCGAACAGTATCGCTGGCATCAGCTTTCAAGAGCTCGCCGATGAAGCTAAAATTGATGTCCCGCCCGATTTACGCCGCGATAAAGGCTGGGTGGGCCAGCTGCTTGAATGGCATTTAGGGGCGAGCGCAGGAAGCAAACCACAGCAAGATTTCGAACAGCTCGGAATAGAACTCAAGACCATTCCTATCAGCTACAGTGGTAAACCCCTTGAAACGACCTTTGTCTGTGTCGCGCCATTAATTGGTGTTCACGGATTAACATGGGAAACCAGTCATGTGCGCAATAAACTGTCTCGAGTGTTATGGGTACCAGTCGAAGGAGAGCGAGAAATCCCTCTTGGAGAGCGATGTGTCGGCTCTCCACTTATTTGGTCTCCCACTCAAGAACAACAGCAGCAGTTAAAAGCAGATTGGGAAGAGTTAATGGAAATGATCGTGCTTGGGCGTGTTGAGCAGATCAACGCCCGTCACGGTGAGGTCATGCAATTGAGGCCAAAAGCGGCCAATGGCCGAGTGTTAACTGAAGCTTATGGCGCGAGCGGTAAACCAATAAAGACGCTGCCAAGAGGGTTCTATTTAAGAACCCAGTTCACCGCGCAGCTATTAGAGCAACACTTTGTTTAATGAGTGGTTATTGGCAATTCTAGATCATGGAACATCGGACCATCGCTAGCCCCACACTCATCGTAAGCATTATGCAGCCTTAGGTATGCCCGCTCGACACCGAGACGCTGTAGTTCTTCTTTGACCCGTTCTAGAGATTCAAAGTGAACGGGTTTATCATCGACTCGAATCGGTTCGAGTTTGTGCTTGTACTCCACCGCAAGCAAGTAGTGTGACAGGTCAGAACAGCTGATAACAAACACCTTTGGTGGTTGATAACTTTCCTTATGTTGACCATGGATCCATTTGTCTAACTGACTTTTTTGCATAGTTCACCTCCACTATTGAGTATTAGCCAACCCTAAGCATTTTGCGAATTTGTTGCACAAGCCTCTTTTCATCTTCTACTTAAATCCCCTATAGTGGGATCACTTGAACTGTTACGACAAGGAAGATCTATGCAATACAACAAGTTACCTCACTCAACATTGGAAGTGAGTAAGATCTGTCTTGGCACCATGACTTTTGGTGAGCAAAACACGCAACAAGAAGCCTTTAACCAGCTTGATTATGCGTTGGAACGCGGGGTCAATTTTATCGACACCGCAGAAATGTACCCCGTTCCACCAAGTGGCAAAAGCCAAGGGTTAACCGAACAATATATCGGCAATTGGTTAGCCAAATCCGGTAAGCGCGAAAAAGTGGTACTGGCGACAAAAATCGCAGGCCCACGTAATGTACCTTATATTCGTGACAACATGAGTTTAGATCGGCGCAATGTTCATCTCGCCATTGACGACAGTCTCAAACGTCTGCAAACCGACTACGTTGACCTCTATCAATTGCATTGGCCACAACGTCAAACCAACTGCTTCGGTCAACTCAACTACCCATACCCTGATGAACAGCAAGAAGTAACCCTGATTGAAACATTAGAGGCGTTGGCAGAGCTTATCAAGGCCGGTAAAATTCGTTATATCGGTGTATCAAATGAGACACCATGGGGCGTGATGTCTTTACTGCGTTTAGCCGAAAAGCATGATCTTCCACGTATCGTTTCTATCCAAAACCCATACAATCTGCTTAACCGCAGCTTTGAAGTTGGGCTATCAGAAATTAGTCACTATGAGGGAGTACAACTGCTCGCCTACTCTCCGCTCGCTTTCGGTTGCTTAAGTGGCAAATATTTAAACGGAGCAAGGCCAAAAGATGCACGCTGCTCGTTGTTTGAACGTTTTGTACGCTACTTTACTCCGCAAGGGGAGCAAGCTACCAAAGCGTACGTGGATTTAGCGAAAGCTCATGGTCTTGAGCCGACACAAATGGCTCTTGCCTTTGTCAACCAGAGACCATTTGTCGCCGCCAACATCATTGGGGCGACAAATCTGGATCAGCTTAAAGCCAATATTGATAGTTTAGATGTCGTATTGTCAGATGAGTTGCTTCAAGGTATTCAAGAGATTGGTACGACGTATTCCAACCCTTGTCCTTAGATGATACGGAGCAGGTGAAGCAACCTACCCCTTGAGATTACGTCGGTATTCGCGCACTCAGGACTCGACGAAGATGACGAACACGACGCTTGGCTTTAACGATGTCAGGCTCAGACGTGCCGATTGGACGACCATCTTGTTCAAGGCCAATATCTTTTAGTAGATAAGCATTGTTCCAAGGGATCTGGTAAGCATCACGTCTTATTTTACGTTTCCATTGACGATCTTCACGACGTAAATCAGCCTTAATCAATAGTGTGGCAAGTTTTAGATATACAGAATGACTCATGGTTTTTCTCCAGTTGCATTGAGACTGGGAAAAGACAACGACTACGAGCTTATCAAACACTTTTAATTCGCTGCTTTTCCGCAGCCAATTAAAAATAAAAGGATACGGGCTAATTACATGATTTATTTAACTTACGATCAGACATGGCAGACGCGAATGTATTCGCAGCCAGCGTAATGATGAATAGATCGTGAGAAGCGCAAACTGTAGTTTGAACGGTGAAGTGGTTCATGGTGCGCCTCCTAAGCTAAAATGTAATTAATCCGAAGTTGAATGGGTATGAGCCTTTAGCTCATGGTTAAATTCTAACCTCAGCGATGATTTATTCAACTGCTTTATCATCAATATAACCAAAACGACGAGATCAACTGAAATCTCGGCAGGTAACTGAAACAAAAGAAGATATTTATCTTAGTTATGTGTAGGTATTGGTGAATTATTTTTATATATAAAAAAGCCACAAAGAGCAACTTGTGGCTTTTTAAACGACAAAACAATCAATTACACAGCAATATCTGTGATCAGATTGTGCTTGTTTAATAATCGGTACATGGTGGCACGCGAGACACCTAACTCTTTGGCTGCCATCGAAACCTGCCCAGAGTGGGACTCCAAAACCAACAACAATGCATCCCGCTCACTACGTTCACGAATGCTTTTAAGACTACGTCGATTTTCACTGCGTTTTGGCAAGTCTAAATCACACTCGTCGAGCATTACCGTTTCCGACATCAACACTACTCGTTTTATCTGATTCATCAGTTCACGGACATTGCCTGGCCAATGATAACGAGCCAGCGCACGACTGGCTTCTTCGGTAAAACTGCGAGCCTGAGCATTATACTCTTTGGAGTATTCTTGCAAGAAATGGCGTGCGAGTATCGTTACATCACCTGACCGTTCTTTTAGACTCGGTACACTGATGCGTAACACATTAATGTAGTGGTATAACTCTTCATTAAAGTCACCATCTATCAATGCTTTTTCAATATCGGCTGAGTTTGCCGCCAATACACGTACATCCACTTCTTTTCGCCCCGAGACTGTATCAACCATCCCCTCTTGCAAGAAGCGCAATAGGTTGTATTGCTGCGATCTCGGTAGTGTCAAAATGTTATTAAGCAAAATCGTTCCGCCATCGGCTTTCTCGAGAATCGATGGCTCGTTATGATCTTCACGATTAATACCAAATAGATCACTTTCAATCCGGCGCTCAGACATTGCACGGCAATTAACCGAAATAAACGCTTTATTTGCTCTTGCCGATGTACGATGCACCGCCCGTGCCACCGTCTCTTTACCTGTGCCGCTCTCACCATAAATAAGAATGCTGACATCCGTTGGTCCAATGCGTTTCACTTGATCGCGTAGACGTTTGACTGGCATAGAGTCACCGATAAGCCCCATATCACTCTGATTGCCATAATGTGGCCACACTTTTTTTTCTAGTTTGAGCATACCAAGCTGGTGACCAATGGTACTGAGCAGTTGTGCATCAGGAATGGGCGCCGTGAAGAAATCGATACAGAAGTTAACGATAAACTGACAGATGGTGTCAGAGCTCAGTTGAGACTCACGAATAAAAGCTAACCAGCGCACTTGCTTGTGCTTACTCACCAAGTTAGCAATGCCATTTAAACTGAATTCATCATGGCTGAGATCGACAATACCGATACAGGGCCCCGTTTCAGTGAAGAGAGTATCCGCTTGACGTAAATCACCGCATTGAGTACATCGCCACCCAACCTGTTCTAGTACAGAAAGCCATGGTTCGTAGGTCCCCCCGACCACGACCAAAGAACCGGGAACGGAGTCCATTCGGAATTGACTACGCATGACGCTTGTTCCTTATTATTTACAATGTCAATATCATTGCCTACTTAGGCATAGTATCTGTGATGTTGTTACATTATAGAGACTGGACTCAAGAATCTGTCTCAATTATAAGACTAGTGGTCAAATTACCTTTTTCTCTACATAGAGAAAGACGCGTAAATTTTTTTTGTGGCTAATATCGCACTTTAAAATACATACCAAATACAGTGTGATAAAGATTGTTGAACGGAGTTTAACCAACCTAGCAGGATGCGACTCTATTGCTTAATCGCAAAAATGGAAAAAGCCATCCGAAGATGGCTTTTATTATAGTTGCTTTCCCTTAAGACTTAAGACTTAAGCTTGTGGACGCATCGCTGGAAATAGAATCACGTCACGAATGGTATGCGTATTAGTAAACAACATCGCGAGGCGGTCAATACCAATGCCCTGACCAGCTGTTGGTGGCAAACCATGCTCAAGTGCGGTGATGTAGTCAGCGTCGTAGTACATCGCTTCGTCGTCACCGGCATCTTTTGCGTCGACTTGCGCTTTAAAGCGCGCGTCTTGATCTTCGGCATCGTTAAGCTCAGAGAAACCATTCGCAACTTCACGGCCACCGATAAAAAACTCAAAACGATCGGTAAAGAATGGATTATCATCGCTACGACGTGCCAACGGCGAAATGTCTGCTGGGTAGCCAGTAATAAAGGTTGGTTGCATAAGCTGAGGTTCAGCGGTTTCACCAAAAATCTCTTCGAGCAATTGGCCGCATGTCCAGAACGATTCAACGTCAACATGTACTGATTTCGCAATCGCAACCATCTTCTCACGGTCTTGTAGATCCGCTTCCGTTAACGCTTGAATTTCTGCGTGTTCAGGGTTGTAGTGCTTGATCGCTTCAAACATGCTCATACGCGCGTAAGTACCGCCGAACTCAACCGTCTCTTCGCCGTAAGGCATCGACGTTGAACCAAGCACTTCCATTGCCACGGTACTTAGCATCTCTTCAGTCAGATCCATCAGATCTTTGTAGTCAGCGTAAGCTTGGTAGAATTCCATCATAGTGAATTCAGGATTGTGACGTGGAGAAAGTCCTTCGTTACGGAAGTTACGGTTGATTTCGAATACACGATCAAAACCACCAACCACCAAACGCTTAAGGTAAAGTTCAGGTGCAACACGCAAGAACATATCGATATCGAGCGCGTTGTGATGAGTAATAAATGGGCGCGCGGTTGCACCACCAGGAATCACATGCATCATTGGCGTTTCAACTTCTAGATAGCCTTTTGAGCTCATAAAATTACGAATCGCTGAAACCAACTTAGAACGTATGATAAACGCGTGACGTGAGTCTTCGTTGACAATCAGATCAACGTAACGCTGGCGATAACGCATCTCTTGATCAGTTAGGCCATGAAACTTCTCTGGCAGAGGTCGTAGCGCTTTGGTCAGCAGCTCATACTCTTCCATGTTAACGTAAAGATCGCCTTTACCTGATTTATGTAGTGCACCTTTAACGCCGATGATGTCACCGATATCAAGGCCTTGATACTGCTCCTTGAGCGCTTTCTGAACGTCTTTTGCTGCGTAAGCTTGAATACGGCCAGATGTCTCTTGAATAACGAGGAATGGCCCACGTTTTGCCATAATACGACCCGCAATCGCCACCACGTGGTTTAGCGCTTCTAGCTCTTCCTTACTCTTGTCACCGAACTCTTTTTGTAGGTCGCCCGCCAATGCGTCACGACGAAAGTCGTTTGGGTGGCCGTTGGCTTTACAGCCCTTGCGAATCTCGTCCAATTTCGCGCGGCGTTCAGCAATCAGCTTATTCTCTTCAGGTGATTGGGCTTCTTGTTCGGTGTCGTTTTGAACAGCATCAGTCATTTTCGATGTATCCTGTTTCGCTTGAGTGTCGGTGAAAAGCTTAAAGACCTGATTTCAGGCTAGCTTCGATAAATTTGTCTAAATCGCCGTCAAGAACCGCTTGAGTATTACGATTTTCAACGCCGGTACGTAAGTCTTTGATGCGTGAGTCATCGAGAACGTAAGAACGGATCTGGCTTCCCCAGCCTATATCTGACTTCGCATCTTCATTGGCTTGCTTCTCGGCATTCTGTTTTTGAAGCTCAAGTTCAAACAGTTTGGCACGAAGCTGTTTCATTGCCTGATCTTTATTTTTATGCTGCGAGCGATCGTTCTGACATTGCACGACGGTATTGGTCGGTACGTGAGTAATACGTACCGCGGACTCAGTCGTGTTGACGTGCTGACCACCAGCGCCCGAAGCACGGTATACGTCAATACGTAAATCAGACGGATTAATGTCGATATTGATGTTGTCATCAATCTCTGGATAAATAAACGCAGAAGCAAACGAAGTATGGCGACGACCACTTGAATCAAACGGAGACTTACGAACCAAACGATGTACGCCAGTTTCAGTACGTAGCCAGCCGTAAGCATACTCACCAGAGACCTTCACAGTGGCACCTTTCAAACCCGCTACTTCGCCTTCAGAAACTTCAATCACTTCAGTTTTGAAGCCTTTCGCTTCAGCCCAGCGTAAATACATCCGCAATAGCATTGAAGTCCAGTCTTGCGCCTCTGTACCCCCAGAACCTGATTGTAGATCGATATAACAATCCGATGAGTCATGATCACCAGAAAACATACGGCGAAATTCTAGTTTTTCGAGCTTAGCTTCAAGCTCAGCAAGCTCAGGCTCAACTTCATCAAACGTCTCTTGATCTTCTTCTTCAACAGCAAGTTCAAGTAAACCTTCTACGTCTTCGACACCTTGCTCAAGCTGATCAATGGTTTCAACAACCGCTTCAAGGGAAGAACGTTCTTTACCTAACGCTTGCGCGCGCTCAGGTTCGTTCCATACATCGGGTTGCTCTAGTTCTGCGTTGACTTCTTCTAAACGCTCTTTCTTGGCGTCATAGTCAAAGATACCCCCTCAGGACATTAGTGCGCTCAGACACGTCCTTCAGGCGGTTTTTAATAGGATTGATTTCAAACATGTTTGCTCAACATTTATGAGTAGAATTTAACCGGAGAATTGTACTGAAAAGTGTGACGAAGATACAGGAATTTTTTAAACGTTAATCAAAATCCAGAGCAACAAAAAACCCCCTGTCACGCCTGACGTGAGAGGGGATTTTCCAGCATTGCTACAAGACGAATTATGCGTTGTCCTGAGCTAGTTCTGGTTGCTCCACTTTACCGACAAAGAACATCGCAACGATGGCCACCGTCGTTGGCAGTAACCACCCCATACCGATATCAAATAGTGGCAACATCGAAAGTGCCGACACATCAACACCCGCAACCTTGGCAGCATCAATCAGTGCGAACAATAAAGAGACCAAAATAACCACGCGATAAGCCGCTTGTGGATTAGGCATTTTTGGACGTAAGAACGTCAAAGCAACCAAGGCAATCGCCACAGGATAAAGCGCAAACAATACGGGCACAGAGAGCGAGATCAATTGCGAAAGACCAACGTTCGCAACCACTGCGCACGCAACACCGTTAATGATCACCCAACTCTTATACGAGATTGGCGTCAGTGAACTGAAGTAATCAGAACATGCTGAGATCAGGCCAATTGCCGTGGTTAAACAGGCCAATAGTACAATGATTGATAATACGATTTGACCGTATGGACCAAACAATGATTGCACGTAAAGGCTCAGCACCACACCACCATTATCCGCCCCCGCAGCAACAGTAGCGCTCGTCGCACCTAAGTAGAATAGTGAAATATACACAAACGCAAGGCCAGTCGCGGCGATACACGCCGCGCTAATCAAGTATTTTGAGGTCGCTTTTTGATCAGTAATGCCTTTTTGACGAAGTGCATCAACAATCAATACACCAAACATTAGTGAACCAAAGGTATCCATGGTGTTGTAACCTTCAAGGAAGCCTTTTTGCAATGGATGCGTTAGATATTCACCTTGCGCAGCTATCATTTCACCTTGCGGATCAATAAAAACCGCAACCGCTAAAACGATCAAGCCCAAAAACAGCACTGGCGTTAACACTTTACCAATCACATCAATTAATTTGCCTTGTGACCAAGCAAAAAACATCGCGACAACAAAAAAGAGCATCGAAAAAATCGTTAAGTGAGACTGCGCAGCATCAATGAAGAAAGGTTTTACCGCCATTTCATAAGCGACCAAGCCAGTACGTGGCGCAGCAAACGCTGGACCAATAATAATGAAGATCAACACGGCCATAATGGTTGCGCCACGTTTGGGGAGATCTTTGGTCAAATGCTCCCATGAACCACCCGCGACGGCAATCGCAATAATAGTGATAAGTGGTAGACCTACCGCTGTGACTAAGAACCCGCTCATCGCAGCGAATAAATTATCCCCTGCGAGTTGTCCTGCTAACGGTGGAAATATAATATTTCCTGCACCTAAAAAGAACGCGAAAAGCATAAAGCCTACCGCAATAATATCTGTTAGTTTTAAAGTCTGATTCACTGTCGACCCTTTTATTTATAATTTAATTGATGTTGTGTTACATGAGTGTTGAGACATAGCGCACACTCTTTAAAATAGGCGCGCATGATGACGAAATCCTCACCAAGTCGCAACCCAAAGGCGAAAAACGCCATATAAATTTATAAATAAGTCAAAAATGCAGTGCATTTATCTGGGTTTTCAAAAATAATCAGACTAATAAACTAACCACCTTTAGCTACAAATGACCAACACGCAGTGCGAATTGCTAAACGAAAAATTAACAACAGGTTAAATAACTCAACGTCCCATTATTAATCGACGCAACGTAGATAGAAATGAAAAAAACCAAAAGCTTTGAGTTCAAACAATTTAGAATCGATGGCGGATATTCTGGCATGCCGGTGAGCACTGATGGCGTCTTGCTTGGTTCTTGGGTCAATCTCAGTCAGGACGGCAATCTACTGGATATCGGCACGGGTACTGGCTTACTGAGCTTAATGTGTGCTCAGCGCTATCCACAATGCTCAATTGAAGCGATTGATATCGATCCGCATGCCCTTGACGCCGCTCAGATCAACTTTTCTCAATCAGCATGGGCTAAACGCTTAAAGCTACATCAAGGTGATGTCCTTAATTTTCCATGCGATAAACTTTTTAGTGCGATTATTTGTAACCCACCTTATTTTAACAATGGCGCAAAGGCGCAAGACCACTCGCGTGCAACCGCGAGACATACTGTTAAGCTTAATCATCGAGCGCTATTGGATAAATGCTGGCAGTTACTCGCCGCCGATGGCAGTGCGCATTTTATTTTGCCGATCACGGAAGGGGAGCAATTTATTCAAGCGGCATTAACGAGTGGTTGGCAGCTAAAACGTCGCTGCGACGTGCAACCAAATCAACATAAACCTGTTCATCGCTTACTAATAGAAGTAAGTAAACAAGCAAGTACAACAGAATATCAATCATTGATCATTTCCCACAGTCACGGGTACAGCGCAGACTTTATTCATTTAACCAAAGCGTTTTATCTTAATATGTAGAAAATAAGGTGTGATCCTTGTCACCGATCACTCTATAATACGCCTCTTGTTTTATTGCTCATCCCAACAGGCTTGTGGAGACATCATAGTGATCAAAAATTTTGCCGAATTAGAGTTAGACCCTAACCTACTTCTCGCGATAGAAGAAATGGGGTATGACCGCCCAACACAAATTCAGGCGGAAGCGATTCCACAAGCTCTAGATGGTCGAGATATCTTAGCTTCAGCGCCAACAGGAACCGGTAAAACAGCGGCATTTATTCTACCTGCCCTGCAGTTTTTACAAGACTTCCCGCGCCGTAAACCTGGGCCTGCTCGTGTACTGGTACTGACCCCCACTCGTGAATTGGCGATGCAAGTTGCCGATCAAGCACGTGAGCTGGCAAAACATACGACCCTCAACATCTTTACCATCACCGGCGGCGTTCAATATCAAGAACATGCCAACATTCTTGCGACTACGCAGGATATTGTCGTTGCAACGCCAGGACGCTTGATGGAGTATATCAATTCAGAGCGCTTTGATTGTCGCGCAATTGAGTGGTTGATCCTTGATGAAGCCGACCGCATGCTTGATATGGGCTTTGGTCCAACCGTCGATAAACTATCGCACGAATGTCGCTGGCGTAAACAAACTCTGCTATTTTCTGCCACCTTAGAGGGCAAAGGTGTCGAGGGCTTTACTGCCGACCTACTCAAAAACCCTGCTGAACTTGATGCAGAGCCATCACGTCGTGAACGCAAAAAAATTGCACAGTGGTACCACCGTGCCGATGATATGACGCACAAACTTGAGCTGTTAAAAAAGATTCTGACAGAGCAAGCAGAGCGCTCAATTGTGTTTTTGAAAACTCGAGATCGTTTGGCTGAACTGCGCATCGAATTGGAAAAAGCGAATATAGCTTGTGCGTGGATCCAAGGCGAAATGCCACAAGATCGACGTAATAACGCCATCAGTCGCTTCCGTGACGGCAGTGTCAATGTGTTACTCGCCACTGATGTAGCGGCGCGTGGTATCGACCTTCCTGACGTGAGCCATGTGATTAACTATGATATGCCGCGCAGTGCCGATGTCTACTTGCACCGTATCGGTCGTACCGCTCGCGCAGGTAAAAAAGGCAGTGCAGTCTCACTTGTTGAAGCGCACGATCAACCAATGATTGACCGCGTGATACGTTACACTAAAGAAGAGATCAAAGAGCGCTTTATCAAAGAGATGCGTCCTAAACACAAGAAGCCCGTGTTTAAGAAAAAGAATAAGAAAAAAGAGGACAGCAAAAAGACGCCAGCTAAAAGTAAAAAGAAAAGCGCGAAAAAGAAAAAATAGCGAGCAAGTTTCTAGGGTTGGCACATTGTTCCAGCCCTTTTCTTTTAATCATCATTAGAGCACAACGAGAGCCATAACAGCCCACAACTTTTGACTCATTTATTACCAAGACCTCTGTTTGAGCGAAGCCCGTTCTCTCCCCCATAAAAAAATACCGCCTTAATAAAGACGGTATTGACATTGAATATCTTCATCGTCGAAGAAGATTAGTGTTCGCGAGTCGCGCGGAACGCCACTTCTGGAAAGCGCTCTTTAGCTAAGTTCAAGTTGACCATGGTTGGCGCAATGTAGGTGAGATTATCACCACCATCAAGGGCAAGGTTAGCTTGGTTCTTGCGTTGAAACTCATCAAACTTCTTACCATCGTCACAATCAACCCAACGTGCTGTAGCAACGTTAACTCCTTCATAGATCGCTTCTACGTTGTATTCCGCTTTCAAACGAGCCACAACCACATCAAACTGAAGTACGCCTACCGCGCCCACAATCAGGTCGTTGTTTTGCAGAGGACGAAATACCTGCACGGCACCTTCTTCTGACAACTGCACCAACCCTTTGAGTAGCTGTTTCTGCTTCAATGGATCCTTTAAACGAATACGACGGAATAGCTCCGGTGCAAAATTGGGGATACCAGCAAACTTAAGCTCTTCACCTTGAGTAAAGGTATCGCCGATTTGAATGGTTCCATGGTTGTGCAGACCAATAATATCACCCGCGTAAGCTTTTTCAGCGCGAGAACGATCACCTGCCATAAAGGTCACCGCATCAGAGATACTGACGGTTTTGCCGAGACGAACATGGTTCATCTTCATGCCTTGAGTGTATGTACCTGATACGATTCGCATAAAGGCAATACGGTCACGGTGTTTTGGATCCATGTTGGCTTGAATCTTAAAGACAAAGCCAGAGAACTTCTCTTCTGTTGCATCGACCGGACGCTCATTCGCTTGACGAGTTTGAGGCGCTGGTGCCCACTTGGTCAGGCCATCAAGCATATGGTCAACACCAAAGTTACCTAATGCCGTACCAAAATAAACTGGCGTTAATTCACCGGCTAAGAACAGCTCTAGATCAAACTCAGGGCATGCCCCCATCACCAGTTCTAATTCTTCACGGACACTTTCGGCCAAATCAGCACCAACAGCGATATCAAGTTCAGGGTTGTCTAACCCTTTAATAATACGAACGTCTTGGATTTCGTGACCATGACCAGACTCATACAAGATAGTCTCATCGCGGTGGATATGGTAAACCCCTTTAAACTCTTTACCACAACCAATCGGCCATGAAATAGGCGCACAAGCCATACCGAGTTCGCTTTCAACTTCATCCAGTACTTCCATCGGATCGCGTACATCTCGATCCAACTTGTTCATAAAAGTGACGATAGGCGTATCACGAAGTCGAGTAACTTCCATTAATTTACGAGTACGATCTTCGACACCTTTTGCCGCATCAATCACCATCAGACATGAGTCTACAGCGGTAAGAGTACGATAAGTATCTTCCGAGAAATCCTCGTGCCCTGGAGTATCAAGTAAGTTGACCAAACACTCGTTATAAGGGAACTGCATTACCGAGGTTGTTACCGAAATACCACGCTCTTTTTCCATCTCCATCCAGTCAGATTTAGCGTGCTGCGCTGATCCACGACCTTTTACGGTGCCGGCCGTTTGGATCGCGCGTCCAAACAATAGTACTTTTTCAGTAATAGTGGTTTTACCCGCATCAGGGTGCGAGATGATAGCGAAAGTCCTACGTTTAGAGACTTGATCAAGAAAAGGAGTATTGGACATCAAAAGGTCTTCTTCTGTCTTTGGGCTAGAGGAGACGAGCGCTTGATTCTAGCTCTAGCGGTTCGATTCGAATTTGCGCGGTATTCTCGCTTATATTGTCTTAATGGGCAACTTCACTGTTCAAAATGACTTAAAAACACGCGTTTTTTCCTCGATCTTAATTTATCAATAAAAATGAGCTATAACTAAAGAAGTAGAAGGAGTCGCTTGAAACTATGAAGCAGAGCAAAAAAGTCAACTCATTAGCTTTTCGCCAAGCAAAAACGGTGTTTCTAGTATCTGTTATTCTAGGACTCTGTTTCAGCTTGTATCACATTTTGGTGGATATTCATCACGAGCAAAAGCGCATTCAAGAACACTACCAATTTAAACTGTTGCAAAACTACTCGAATGCCAGTCAAGCGGCCTACCATCTTAATCAGTTACTCGCGGAGCAAGTTGCTTCGAGCCTGATGATCGATAATGCGGTATATAGCGTTAAGATTGTTGATGACTTTGGCGATATATTAACTGCCCAAGAGCGTGATATCTCGGCTAAAAACAGTTTTATTGAAGCACTCTCTTCATACCTTATCCCAACCATGCCGACGTTCACCTCCGAGTTACATCAACCTAATTCACATGTTGTCGTTGGTAGCCTGACATTTTCCGTTAATGGCGCGCATATCGCGCAAGATTTTATCAATAAAACCACCCGTATTTTACTGTTTGATTTACTGCGCAATATTATTCTTACCACCGTTCTACTGCTGTTTTTTTATCAGAAGCTTTCTAAACCGCTAGTGACCTTGATTGACTGGGTTCGCTCACTGCAAGGGGCAAACAAGGATATTCCACCGCCAACTCAATATCGTGATGACGAGCTAGGGCAATTAGCTAAGACCTTTCATACCCTATGGCAAGAGCGTGAGGCTGCTGAAGTTAAGTTAAATCAACTAGCCTACTACGACTCGTTAACGGGGCTAGCGAATCGTAGTTTGCTGCTACAAATGCTAGGGAAGGCGATTGACGATAGCCGTAGCAGTCAACTCAGCGGTGCATTGTTCTACCTCGACCTAGACCGTTTTAAAACCATCAATGATTCTCTTGGTCATACCATTGGCGATAACCTAATTAAAGCGATTTCGATGCGAATTGAAGCTTGGATAAAAAGCGACCACACCGCGGCCCGCATCGGTGGCGATGAGTTTGCCCTATTGCTGCCCAACGTTGACAGTGAAAAAGCTGAAGAGTTAGCCAAGCAACTCTTGGCGTTAATTTCCAACCCTTACTCTATTGACGATCACCAATTGTACTGTACTGTCAGCGTTGGCATATCCCTGTTCCCAACCACGAATTGCACCAATATCGATCTCCTTCGACAAGCCGATACTGCGCTCTACCGGGCCAAAGTGGCTGGTCGTAATAAATACACCTTTTACGAACCCGAGATGCAAGCACAGGTGGAGTCATTCCTTGAAATAGAAAAAGGGTTGCACGAAGCACTCAATAAAGGTCAATTAGAGCTCTACTACCAGCCTCAGGTGGATGCACAGCATCGAATTATTGGCGTCGAAGCATTAATCCGCTGGAACCATCCAGAAAAAGGACTACTACCGCCAGGGCTATTCATGCCGATAGCCGAAGAAACCGGTCAAATACTACAAATTGGTAACTGGATTATTGAGCAAGCTTGCTATCAGTACGCTCACTGGCTCAAACAAGGGATATTACCAGACACGTTCCGCAGATTAGCGATCAATATCAGCCCTCTGCAGTTTTCGAAAAGCTCTTTCGTTGAACATATTGTCGACTCATTAGCCCAGGCTGGCATCGATGGTCATCATATCGAATTAGAAATTACTGAAAACTTACTGCTGGAAAATGTCGAGGCCGCTATTGAAAAAATGAAAGAGTTAAAACAACACCATTTAAAAACATCGATTGACGATTTTGGTACTGGTTATTCATCCTTACGATATTTGAAGCACCTTTCGGTTGATGTGCTTAAAATTGACCGTTCTTTTGTCACCCAACTGCATTTGGATCAAAGTGACCAAGCGATCGTCGATACCATTATAATGACCGCACAACGCTTAAACTTAGAGGTCATCGCCGAAGGAGTAGAAGATGTGTTTGAACTTCGAGCACTCAAGAAACTAGGTTGTGAGCAGTTCCAAGGCTATCTGTTTGATAAACCATTACCTGCTAGTGAGCTTAATTCACGCTTTGAGAGAAATTTCTACGATGTGGAAGATCCAAGTGTGATTAAAACGATGCAAAAATAGCCTAGCTAGTAAAAAAACAAGTAGCTCATGATAATTGCGTCCTCTTTGCCAGTTGCGGTAGGGTAATAGTTTCGACGACGATCCACCTCATTGAAACCGAGTGTTTGGTATAGATGAAAAGCGCTGGCATTGCTTGCCCTCACCTCAAGCCAAACACTTTCGGCTTTACTCGCCTCACACTGTTCAAGCAAACCATTAAGTAATTGCTTGCCGAGTCCTTGACCTTGGTAGTCCGTTGCTATCGCAATATTGAGCAAAGTAACTTCACCGACAATATTTTGCGCATAGTAGTAGCCGACAACAGTATCGTTACTATTGATCAAAACATGGTGACAGCCACCACGACTGTTTAAATCACGAATCATACTTTCAGACCAAGGATGACTATGTGCGGCGCGCTCGATAGCCCAAACTTGATCAAGGTGTTGCTTCGCTAAAGGGATGATTGAATATGTCATACTTATTGATACGAGCAAATTTGTTGCCACAGCGCTCGGCGCTGTTGGTTATTGCCATCAATGTCACTTAAGCGTGGAGAAACTAGCGCCTTAGCACTAATCGACTCGTCAACTTCGCATCCTGCAAACCAAATCCACTCAAGGTTATGTTGAGTCACTAGACTGAGTTGATTCGGCGCGAGATAGCGCGCATCGGCCAGAGTCAAATTGATACTGGAGAGTACTCTCTCAAAAAGCTGTGCACTTTTCTCACAGGGACATTGGGGGGCAACCAGTAATAATCGACAAGATGGAGCTATCGTGATCGATGGAGCCTGATAACCTTGCAATCTTTCAGGGTGGTCCAATTGGTAGTAATCAATGCCCATTTCATGTAGCAAGGGTAACTGATCTATTTGCATACAATTTGCCATTACTTAGAAGAGCCGAATACTAGCATAAAATCGTGATAGATGGGCAAACGTGGCCTAATCAGTAAACCGCCACCTAAGTGGCGGTAAAGTGATACTACAATTAGAAACTCGCTTTTACTGCATCAGCGATCTTGAGTGCAGAAGATTGTACCAATTGAGCATCTTCGCCTTCTACCATCACGCGAATCAGAGGCTCTGTACCCGATTTACGTAACAACACTCGACCTTTATCACCCAGCTGTGCTTCTACTTCAACCACAGCGGCTTTGACCGCATCGGCTTCTAACGGGTTAGAGTCACCGGAGAAACGAACATTCTCAAGAACTTGTGGGTAAAGCGCCATACCTTGAGAGAGCTCATACAATGACATGTTGCTATCAATAACCGAAGCAAGCACCTGAAGCGCAGCCACAATCGCGTCACCAGTCGTGACTTTGTCTAGTAAAATCACATGACCCGAGTTTTCGGCGCCGATCTTCCAACCCTTGGCGATCAATTGTTCCATCACATAGCGGTCACCAACAGCGGCGCGAACAAATGGAATCCCCAACTGCTTTAGGCCGTTTTCCATGCCAAGGTTGGTCATCAGTGTACCAACAACACCGCCTTTCAACTCACCACGACGCAATGCGTCACGTGCGATGATGTAAGCAATTTGGTCGCCATCGACCTTGTTACCTAAGTGATCAACCATAATGATGCGGTCACCATCACCATCAAACGCTAGACCAAGAGCCGCTTGCTCTTCAACAACGCGCTTTTGCAATGCACGAACATCAGTGGCGCCGACTTCAGCGTTAATGTTAGTACCGTTTGGCTCAACGCCCATCGCAATGACATCTGCACCTAACTCGCTAAACACCGCTGGCGCAATGTGATACGTCGCACCATGAGCGCAGTCAACCACGATTTTTATGCCCGCCAAACTCAACGCAGATGGGAACGTGCTTTTACAAAACTCGATATAACGACCAGCAGCGTCGTTGAGACGAGTGGCTTTACCTAGCAGCGCAGATTCAACGCACTCAATATCTTTATCTAACTCAGCTTCAATCGCCAACTCAATATCATCAGGCAATTTAGTGCCTTCTGACGAAAAGAACTTAATACCATTATCATAGTATGGGTTGTGTGAGGCAGAGATAACAATCCCCGCCTCAGCGCGGAAAGTCTGTGTTAAGTAGGCAACCGCAGGCGTCGGCATTGGGCCGGTAAATGTTGCCTTTAGACCCGCAGCGGCCAACCCTGCTTCTAAGGCTGATTCAAGCATGTAGCCTGAAATGCGTGTATCTTTACCGATAATGACCTTCTTTGTACCTTGTTTAGCCAAGACACGACCTGCAGCCCAACCTAGTTTTAATACAAAATCTGGCGTAATTGGGTATTGACCCACCTTGCCTCGCACCCCGTCTGTACCAAAATAACGTCTTTTCGTCGACATAGTGATTCCTTTATCTTTTTTCTCAGCTCAACGGTTAGCGTTAACCATTGAGACTATTTTTATCGCATCAAGCGTTTGTTCAAAATCGTGAACGCGAATAATCTGCGCTCCTTTCATCGCGGCGATGGTTGCACAACTGACACTGGCCGCGACACACTCTACCGGCTTTTTATCGAGCAGCTTAAACAGCATCGATTTACGTGACATCCCCGCTAACAGAGGGAGACCGAATTGATGAAACTGCTCAAGGTGGGCGAGCATATGATAGTTATGTTCAAGAGTTTTACCGAAACCAAAACCTGGGTCTAGGATCAGTTGCTGACGATGAATACCGACCGCCTCACACGCCTCTATTCTTTGTTGTAAGAACTCCTCGACCTCGGTCAGTAAATCATCATAATGAGGGCTGGCTTGCATGGTTCTTGGCTGCCCTTGCATATGCATCAGACAAATAGGCACGCCAGCTTGAGCCGCAACCTCAAGCGCTCCAGGCTCTTGCAGTGCACGTACATCATTAATCAGGTCTGCCCCGGCGTTAACCGCTTGACGCATCACTTCAGCTTTACTGGTGTCAATCGAAATCCACACATCAGACTGAGCTCGAATCGCTTTGATCAGCGGAATTACCCGCGCTAGTTCTTGCTCAAGTTCCACCTCGGGCGCACCTGGTCGCGTTGATTCGCCACCAATATCGATAATAGTAACGCCAGCGTTAATCATCTGCTTAGCTTGGGCGAGAGCATCTTCTAAACGGCAATATTGACCACCGTCTGAAAAAGAGTCTGGGGTAACGTTAACAATACCCATGACATGGGTTTGAGAAAGGTCGAGGGTTTTATTATTAGCAGTAATTTTCATCATAAACGCAAAAACCCCGAGTCGCCCCGGGGTTTAATCATAATACTTAATTATTCAGAATCTTTTTTCTCTGAAGGCTCAACAGTGGCGTCGTCTTGAGCTTCTGGCTGTTGCTCTTGACTCACTTGCACTGATGTATCATCGCTTTTTGCCTCTGACTTATTACTCGGGTTATCACCCCAACCAGCAGGCTGACGAATGTCTTCTTTACGTTCCATCAGGTCGTCTATCTGACCGGCATCAATGGTTTCATATTTCATCAACGCATCTTTCATTGAGTGCATGATATCCATGTTTTCTTCAAGGATTTTCTTTGCACGCGCATAGTTACGATCGATGATACTACGAACTTCATCATCAATGAGTTTAGCCGTGTCGTCTGACATATGCTTAGTTTGCGTTACGCTACGACCAAGGAAAACTTCACCTTCATCTTCAGCGTATAGAAGCGGACCTAGCTTTTCAGAGAAGCCCCATTGCGTCACCATCTTACGTGCAATATCAGTTGCACGCTCAATATCGTTAGAAGCACCTGTAGACACTTTGTCGGCACCGTAAATCAACTCTTCAGCAAGACGACCACCGTATAGACTAGAGATCATCGACTCAAGATGCTGACGTGACATACTGACACGGTCTTGCTCTGGTAAGTACATCGTCACACCTAACGCACGACCGCGTGGGATGATCGAGACTTTATACACAGGATCGTGCTCTGGAACCAAACGACCAACAATTGCGTGGCCCGATTCATGATAAGCCGTTGACGCTTTGGTCTCTTCAGACATCACCATTGAACGGCGCTCTGCACCCATCATGATTTTGTCTTTCGCCAGTTCAAACTCGACCATAGAGACGTTGCGCTTGTTACCGCGGGCGGCAAATAACGCCGCCTCGTTAACTAAGTTCGCAAGATCTGCACCAGAGAAACCCGGTGTACCACGTGCAATCAATGATGGTTCTACATCACCAGCCAAAGGCACTTTGCGCATGTGGACTTTTAAAATCTGCTCACGACCACGAACATCGGGCAATCCAACCACAACTTGACGGTCGAAACGACCAGGGCGTAGTAACGCTGGGTCTAGAACGTCAGGGCGGTTAGTTGCCGCGATAACGATAATGCCTTCATTACCTTCGAAGCCATCCATCTCAACCAGCATTTGGTTTAGTGTTTGTTCACGTTCATCGTGACCACCACCAACACCAGCACCACGCTGACGACCGACTGCATCAATCTCATCGATAAAGATAATACAAGGCGCCGCTTTCTTCGCTTGTTCGAACATGTCACGCACACGAGATGCACCAACACCGACAAACATCTCAACGAAATCAGAACCAGAAATAGTAAAGAATGGTACCTTGGCTTCACCAGCAATAGCTTTTGCAAGCAAGGTTTTACCCGTGCCCGGAGGACCAACCATCAAAACACCAGTCGGAATTTTACCGCCCAGTTTTTGGTATCGGCTCGGATCACGTAGATAATCAACCAACTCTTTAACGTCTTCTTTCGCTTCGTCACAGCCAGCAACATCGGCAAAAGTCGTCTTTATTTGCTCTTCGCTCATCATACGAGCTTTGCTCTTACCAAACGACATGGCGCCTTTGCCACCGCCGCCTTGCATTTGACGCATAAAGAAAATCCATACGCCAATCAGTAAGATCATAGGGAACCAAGAGATGAAAATAGTTCCCAACAGACTCTGCTCTTCAGGCGGAGTCCCTTGTACTTTCACATTTTGATTAATGAGGTCATCAAGCAGCTTCTGGTCATAGACTGGCATGTAAGTGACAAAACGTCCGCCACCGCCACGACGAGTGAAGGAAATTTCACCATCTTTAAAAGTTGCTTCCTGAATCTGGCCTTGGCCAACTTCCTGTACAAACGTGGTGTAGTCCACCGCTCTGCCATTGCTCTCTCCAGGGCCAAAGCTCTGGAAAACCGACATCAACACGACGGCGATAACAAGCCACAGAATTAAATTTTTTGCCATGTCACTCAAGGTGTCAGCCTCTCGATAACTAATTGTAATTAAAGGTAGGGTACTACAGTTCATAACCTGTAGCTATAGTGTTAACTGACCTATCAAGGCTTAAATAGTTAACCTTTGTAACCGGTGGCTACAACAAAGACCTCTCTTGAGCGAGCTCGCGAGGAGTCTGGTTTTCTCGTTTTTACGACTTTAAATTCATTTCGGACTTCTTTGACGAATTGATCAAACCCTTCGCCTTGGAAAACCTTGACCACAAAGCTACCATTAGGCGCTAGAACTTGTCGACACATATCTAAAGCCAATTCAACCAAATACATTGCACGGGGTTGATCGACCGAGTTGTTACCCGCAATATTGGGCGCCATATCAGACATCACCACATCAACCATTGACGGCTGAATGCGTTCAAGCAGTGCTTCTAAAACCGCCTCGTCACGAAAGTCACCTTGAAGGAAACTGACGCCCGCGATTGGGTCCATCGGCAATAAATCACAGGCGATGATCTGGCCTTGTTCCCCTACTATCTTAGCAGCATATTGAGACCAACCACCTGGCGCAGCACCTAAATCAACCACTGTCATACCAGGTTTTAGTAGTTTATCTTTGCTTTGGATCTCTTCGATTTTGAAATAAGCACGCGAACGATAGCCTTTTTTACGAGCTTCATTAGCATACTTATCATCAAAATGTTCTTTCAGCCAACGGCCTGAGCTGGCTGAGTGTTTTTGTTTACTCATTCGTTTCCTAATAGAGAGAGGGAGCAACTAACCCAATAAATTATAGTCTTCAGGGTTAGATGGCGCTAAAATGGTATTTTTCAACCCTCATAGTATAGAAAATTGGCCGCGTAATGAACCTAAGCACGAAACAAAAGCAGCATCTAAAAGGCCTAGCGCACAGTCTAAAACCTGTTGTGCTTATGGGCGCAAATGGACTTACTGAAGCTGTTCTAGCGGAAATCGAAATTGCTCTTGATCATCATGAACTGATCAAAATAAAAGTTGCCTCTGAAGATCGCGACACCAAAAACCTGATTATCGAAGCTATCGTGCGCGAAACTCGCGCAGAGAAGGTCCAAGTAATCGGTAAAACTTTGGTACTGTTCCGTCAATCAGCAGACCAGCGTAAAATCGAGTTGCCACGCAAGTAATTGTACTGCAATGAGCAATAAAAAAGGTCGCCAAGGCGACCTTTTTTAATATTTGTGCACTCGTGAGTACTTAGATATATTCAACACGGTCGATTTCGAAGTCGCGGTCGCCACCTGGCGTCGAGATTACGACTTCATCACCTTCCATTTTTCCAATCAGGCCACGAGCAATCGGTGAGCTTACCGAGATACGCCCAGCTTTAATATCTGCTTCGTCTTCACCAACGATTTGGTAAGTCTTTTCTTCTTCGGTATCGCAATCAATCAAGGTCACTGTCGCACCAAAAATGATCTTGCCCGTGTTATCCATTTTAGTCACATCGATAACCTGAGCAACAGAGAGCTTGTATTCGATATCACGAATTTGCGCTTCACAGATACCTTGCTCTTCGCGAGCAGCATGATACTCAGCATTCTCTTTTAAATCACCGAGTTCACGAGCTTCAGCGATTGCTTCAGAGATCTGCGGACGAAGCTTTAATAGTCGTTCAAGTTCGGTACGTAGCTTTTGTTCGCCACGCAATGTCATAGGGACTTTTTCCATTTTATACCTCATTCCAAAGCTTTCTTTGGACAAAACAAAACCACCCAACCGCGGGGATTAGGTAGTGTTATAAGCTAACCAATTTTCTCTAGTGTAAACAAAGTTAGCACTGAAATCACCTTAAATCCATGCCAACGCGTTTTCTGCTTTGTAATTGTTAAGTCAACACTTCGGTTAAATTAGCCTACGCTAATTAACATTCACCACAACGATAGAACAATCCCTTCTCCCATCAAAAAAAAACTAAAACACCCACTATTTACACAATACTCACTAAATAATAAAAAACACTTAAAATCATAAGCTTGATATTTTTTTTGAAAAACAAAACAGTGTTCAATAGTGTGATTTATATCGTTTTACTACCATTGACTGGAACTTTAGCGGTACAACATTGGTCACCAATTGCTCGCAAGATGATTCTTGGCTGCTCATGTATATGATTACAATCTTACTTATGGGCATGATTCACTTGAGTAATCGTTAGAGGATAGCTCGTTGTGAGTTGTCGCTCGCATAACAACTATTTATGGACAGTAAATTTAGGACTAACAAGATGAACAAAACTCTGATTGCTCTAGCAGTTGCAGCTGCAGCAGTGGCAACTGGCGCAAACGCGGCAGAAGGTATTCAAGCAGGCGGTATCGAAGGTACTTCTGTATACAGCGCAAACGGTAACTCTCTAGAGATCGGTGGCCGTGCTGAAGCCCGTCTATCTCTCAAAGATGGTAAAGCTGAAGACAAAACTCGTGTGCGTCTAAACTTCCTAGGTAAGACTCAAATCACTGATAGCTTGTACGGTGTTGGTTTCTACGAAGGTGAGTTCAACACCGCGGAAAACGGTAAAGGCACAGACGAATCTGGTAGTGACCTAACTAACCGTTACGCTTACGCAGGTATCGGCGGTAACTTCGGTGAAGTAACTTACGGTAAAAACGAGGGTGCACTAGGTGTTATCACTGACTTTACCGATATCATGTCTTACCACGGCAACTCAGCAGCATACAAAATTGCTGTAGCAGACCGTACTGATAACATGGTGTCTTACAAAGGCCAATTTGCTGACCTAGGTCTTAAAGCAAGCTACCGTTTCGCTGACGCTGAAAACAAAGAAGTTAACGGCTACGATAATAACGATGCGGACGGCTACTCTCTATCTGCTATCTACGCAATCGGTGACTCTGGCGTTAAACTAGCTGCAGGTTACGCTGATGGTAACCAATTTATCGACAACGAATTGAATGAACGCAACCAGTACATGCTTGCCGCGTCATACGTAGTAAGTGATTTCTACTTTGCTGGTACATTTGTTGACGGTCAAGACAAAGAAAAAACAACTGGCGATAAAATAGATCTAACTGGTTACGAATTTGCTGCAGCTTACAAGCTAGACAAAACGGTGTTCAGCACAACATACAACTACTTGGAAGAGAAAAGTTCTGGTCTGAAAGAAGAAGCTGCAGACAATATCGCTATCGACGCAACTTACTACTTCAAGCCAAACTTCCGCACTTACATCTCGTACAACTTCAACCTACTTGATGAAGATGCAGCGAAAGGTATTACTAAAGCCGATGCTGAAGACGAGCTAGCACTAGGTCTACGTTACGACTTCTAATTTGCTGACTCTACGTCACCAATCTAAACCGCCTGCTCTCTAGTAGGCGGTTTTTTTTATCGCTATACTGGGGTTAACCTTCACTGACCCGTTATCTTCCCATGCTGTTTTATCGCTATACTTTGCTAACCGCTTTTTGTTTGACGCTATTGACTTCCCAAGCGTTGGCGAGCCTCAGTGTCGAACTATTACCGCAAGGTAGCCGAGTCTCCACTCGAGTAGAAAGCTTAGAGCAGTCGACGGTTTATCAACAAACCGACAATCAACAACAACTCTTTCCACCCGCCAGTACACTAAAATTAGTCACTGCATTAGCCGCTAAGCTTGAGTTAGGCGACACGTTTCGTTTTGAGACTCGACTTGAGCAATCAAATCAAGACATCGTGGTACGTTTTTCCGGCGACCCAACGTTATCAAGTGATGATCTTCAACGCTTATTAGCTCAGCTAAAACAACAAGGTATCGACGCCATTGAAGGAAATTTATGGCTCGATAACAGCGCCTTTACTGGCTATGATCGTGCGGTTGGTTGGCCTTGGGACATACTCGGCGTCTGTTACAGTGCACCAGCGTCAGCGATATCGCTCGACGGTAATTGTGTCCAGGCATCGATTTACACCGAGCAAGAGGGGAAAACCCGCGTCTACGTGCCTGAGCATCAACCTATTTATGTCACAACCTCGGCCAAGTCGGTGTCAAAAATAGAGCAAGAGAGCACCCAGTGCGATTTAGAGCTGCTGTCATCACCAGATAACCACTATCAATTACAAGGGTGTTTGCAAAGCAGAAGTAAACCACTCCCGCTTAAATTTGCAATTCAAGACCCTGCGCTTTACACCCAGCGTATCGTGCACACTTTTCTTGCTCAGCTCGGTATCACTTTGCACGGTGAAATAAAGATTGGTCCGGCGCCTTTTGCCACTCGCCCACTTGCCAACCATCAATCTGAACCACTACCAAAGTTGCTAGAAACCATGTTAAGACAATCTGACAATCTCATTGCCGATAACTTAACCAAGGCCTTAGGCGCAACGTTTTATATTCAACCTGGTAGCTTTGCTAATGGCACCAAAGCGATCAAACAAATTGTCTTCTCGCACACGGGCATCAACCTCGATTCGCTGCCACTCGCGGATGGCAGTGGTCTATCACGCAATAACCGTTTTAGTAGCCAAAAGATGGCCGACGTTCTCCGCTACATCTGGCAACACGATAGTGAGCTTGATCTGATCGCCTTGATGCCGACTTCAGGCACCAATGGCACACTAAAATATCGCCGCAGTATGCGTCAATCACCGATTAAAGGTCAGTTGGTGGCTAAAAGCGGCTCTGTGTACGGCAGCCATAATATGGCCGGTTTTGGTTTAAACCCACAAGGGCAACCGAGCACTTTGTTTGTCCAGTTTGTGGCGGATTATCATCCAGTCAAAAAAAGCAGCGATGCCCCTAAGACCACGGCTCCCATTACCCAGTTTGAAACCTTGTTTTATCAAGATGTGATCAAATTTAGTCAGGCAATACCTAACAAATAGTTAACCACATTAAAGTAGATCCACATCCCGGTGATATCGACTATTGATGCCAACACAGGGCTGACCAATACCGCAGGGTCGAGTTTAAACGCCCGCGCTAAAATCGGTAGTAGCCCGCCTAAAGCCGTCGACATCGTCACTTGGATAAACAGCGCCACAGCAATCGCGAAGGCAATGATATCTAAGTTAAAGCCACCAGCACTGTTTGCATCACTGAACAACAAGATTCGCCCAATAATCACGAGCGCAATCGCAAGTGCGAGACAAACCGCTACGCGGCTCTCTTTCCAAAACACCGCTAACCACTGCCGTTTACGCAGTTCACCAGTCGCTAAGGCACGAATCACCAAGGTGGCCGCCTGAGTTCCAGTATTCCCCCCAGCCGCTGCAATCACTGGCATATAAACCGCCAGCAGGACCAATTGACTCAGAATGTCTTCATATTGAGCAATGATTAAGCCCGACACTATGCCCAATAAGGCTAAAGCGATAATCCACCCAATACGCTGTTTCACATGCTCAAGTACCGACGTTTCAAGATAACTACTTGATGTTTCCACCTCTGAATGAATAAAGCCTAACTGGTGCGCATAATGGCGCGCCTGCTTGTCATATCCCTCATGCTCCAATGCTGAAATAAGTTGTTGCACATAGCCAATCGAACAATGATTGAGTATCGCAACCGCCTCTTCAACTGGCATAACGGTTAATAGGTGTACTTGTTGATTTTGCTCATATTGCAAAAAGGCATTACGAGCTGCCCCGATCTCTTGCTGAGAGAAGTGTTGATTGTTTTCAATGTATGCATTGCTCATTACCGTCATGGCGAATCTCCCGATTGGCAAATGGTAACGACCATCGAATACAGCGACAGCAGTAGCTAACAACAGCAGGCATTATTAAAAAAAGAGCACACTGTTTCGCGGTTGACGCTGAATTGAATTCTAGAATTTAAAGGAGAAAAACGTGAGGATTCACATTAAAAAGAGAAGGCTCTACCACTGAAGTAGAGACGTGAGACGACAATACCGAGGTGGTTTATTTTTCCCCTTTCATACTAGGAGGATGGTCGATATTGTTCATAAAAGTCTCCGAATAAACCGCCTAACTGGCAGCGCGGGGATAATAACAAAAGTGCTGAGAAAAAACAGTCAAAATCGTACAAAAAAACTGATTTTTCATTACGCTATGTTTTACCAACGGTAGTAATGAAAAAAGCGCCCAAAAAGCGCTTTAATTCAGATTAATTTCAGTTACTTAACATTACTATTTGATAGTAATGCGAGCAAATTTTCGCTTACCCACTTGGAACACATAAGTGCCCGCTTTAGGCGTCAATTTAGAATCGCCGACTTTTTCACCATCAATCTTCGCTGCGCCTTGTTTTACCATACGCATCGCTTCAGATGTTGATGCACAAAGACCCGCTTCTTTTAGCAGATTACTCACTGGTAAGCCTGAATCAAAATCAAACTCTGGCATCTCTTCAGGGATTTGATTCTTCGCAAAACGGTTAACAAACTCTTGCTCTGCGGCATCAGCATCGGCCTGTGAGTGGAAACGAGCGATGATCTCTTTCGCTAGCGCAACTTTGACGTCACGTGGGTTGTTACCAGCGGCAACATCCGCTTTCAGTTGAGCAATTTCTTCCAATGGGCGGAAGGAAAGTAACTCATAGTAGCTCCACATTAGATCGTCAGAGATTGACATGATCTTACCGAACATTTCACCTGGTGCTTCGCTAATTCCGATGTAGTTGTGAGCAGACTTCGACATTTTCTTTTCGCCATCAAGGCCAACAAGAAGCGGCATTGTCAGAACAACTTGCGGTTTCTGGCCGTGTGCTTTTTGCAATTCACGTCCCATCAGCAAATTAAACTTCTGGTCAGTACCACCTAGCTCAACATCCGTTTCCATTGCGACTGAGTCATAGCCTTGTAGGAGTGGATACATAAATTCATGGATAGCAATTGGCTGACCACCTGCGTAACGCTTTTTGAAGTCGTCACGCTCAAGCATGCGAGCAACCGTTTGGTTAGCGGCAAGACGAAGCATTCCCTCTGCACCTAGATCAGAAAGCCACTCAGAGTTAAATTGAATCTTAGTCTTTGCGGGGTCAAGAATCTTAAACACCTGCTCTTTATACGTTTCTGCGTTACGCAAAACGTCTTCACGAGTTAGCGGCGGACGAGTGGTGTTCTTACCCGTTGGGTCACCAACCATGCCAGTAAAATCACCGATGAGAAACGTCACATCATGACCTAGTTCTTGAAAAGCGCGCAGCTTGTTCAAAATAACGGTATGGCCCAAATGAATATCAGGAGCGGTTGGATCGGCACCTAGTTTAATGCGTAAAGGGCGACCTTCTTTTAATTTAGCAATCAGTTCGTCTTCTGGAATTAGCTCTTCAACACCGCGTTTAATCTCGGCTAGTGCAGCTTCAATGCTCGCCATTCTTGTTCACTCCCACAGATTTGGCAAAAATTTGATATTTTGCCATCTTACTTGAATAGCGATGCTTTTTGAAACCAGTTAGACTAAACAGCTATGCTTTTTTAACGATTTTTTAGAACGGACATACGATGTTGTCTCTTTTTGCTCGCCTGCCTTGGATTCATCGAGCTCTTATTGCTTTTTTCAGTGCTTTTATGGTGATAGCGCTATTATTACCCGCTCCTCAAGAACTTCGCCAACATGAGAGTTTCTATCAGGTAGGAAAGGCGTACCCTTTATCGATTAATATCGATGCCCTGATTCAGCAACAGTCGGTTCCTCAGTTAGTGTTCTTACGCTGGGAAAAGCACACTATTGGTTCTGGTGATAGTATGGCGCTGCTGTTTCAGCGAGCCGGACTTTCTTCTCGCTTACTCTATCAACTCACATCGACTAACAAAGAGATAGAACGCCAATTGACCCGAGTTAGACCTGGTGACGCCTTCCAACTTGGGTTTGATAGCGACAACCAATTGGTTCAAATTGCTCGTCAAATCAACCCGTTCGAAACCTTCCTGATCACGAAATCAGAAGATGGCTATGTTTCGTCGCTGGATAAAAAAGAGGTCAATTATCAATATAATTATGCCGAGGCGATGATCACTTCTAATTTCTGGAATGCGGCCGCCTCTGCGGGCCTTACTCCGAATCAGATTATGGAATTAGCCGGAATTTTTGGTTGGGATATCGATTTTTCGCTCGATATTCGCAGCGGAGACACTTTTAAAATTCTCTACCAAGAGAAAGTGGTTGAAGGCGAAGTGGTTGATCGCGGCAAAATTATCGCCGCAACGTTTACCAACCAAGGTGATACCTTTAAAGCTATTTTGGATGACAAAACTGGCAGCTACTATGACGAAAACGGACGCGCAATGAAGAAAGCGTTCCTACGCTCTCCACTCGATTTTCGTCGTGTCAGCTCGAACTTCAACCCAAGCCGTCGTCATCCAGTCACTGGAAAAGTACGCGCTCACCGAGGCACCGATTATGCCGCTCCCGTGGGTACCCCTATTTGGGCGGCAGGTGACGGTATAGTGCAAAAATCGAGCTACAACCAATTCAATGGTAATTATGTGTTCATTAAACACAGCAATACCTACATCACCAAATACTTGCACTTAACCAAACGTACTGTAAAAACAGGCCAACGCGTCAAACAAGGCCAAACCATTGGCACATTAGGCGGCACTGGCCGGGTGACAGGCCCTCATCTTCACTATGAATTTTTAGTTAATGGCGTACATAGAAATCCACGCACGGTCAAACTGCCCCAGTCCAAATCGCTAGCTGGTAAAGCTAAAACCACCTTTATCGCCAATGCAAAGTTGCGTTTAGATAAGCTTGAGCGATACGGACAACTACTCGCTACCCCATAAACCCAAAAGACCCGCTTCAAGCGGGTCTTTTGGTTAGGCCGATGATTCAAGCGTCAATCACTGGTCAACTTCAATCACTTGGTTAGCCTTATCTTCCACTTGATGCACTCGGCCAAGCATCAACAGACAAGGTGTAAGAACCAACGTCAGAACGGTGGCAAAAGCCAAGCCTCCGGCCACCGCAGTGGCTAATTGTGACCACCACTGGGTACTGGGCGCGCCAAACTCAATTTTCTGATTGATAAGATCAACGTTCATTTCAAGTACCATCGGCAGCAAACCTAAGATGGTCGTGACTGTGGTTAACAATACCGGTCGCAAACGTTGCACTCCAGTGCGTAAAATCGCTTCGCGCTTATCTAAGCCGCGCCGTAGCAGTTGATTATAGGTATCAATCAAAACGATATTGTTATTCACCACAATCCCTGCCAATGCTATAACACCGATGCCTGACATCACGATACCGAACGGTTTTTGGAACACCAACAAGCCAGCAAATACTCCGACGGTCGAAAACAGCACCGCACTTAAGATCAGGAAGGCTTGATAGAAACTATTGAACTGAGTGATCAAAATAAGCGCCATGACCACCAGCGCAACTAAGAAGGCATTTTGTAAAAATGCCGACGAGTTTTCCTGTTCTTCATTTTGGCCACGAATTTTAAACTCAACACCTGGAGGCAGATCGAGCTCGGCAACCGCTTGCTCAATCTTGGGTAGTTCAAGCGCTAAGTTATACCCCTCTTTAATATCTGCCATAATATTGATCACACGATGACCATCAATACGACGAATGGTGTCCTGCTTATGCTCTGGCACAATCGTGGCAAAATTGGTGATCGGCACTAAGCCTGCAGGTGTTTTGACACGCAGTTGATCAAATCGGCCAATATCTCGCTTATCAGCCGGATAGCGAACTAAAATATCGACCTCTTCGTTTGAGTCATCGGGTAGGTAATCACCGATCTTCAATCCATTCGTCACAAACTGTACCGTATTGCCAACCAAGGTCGCATCGGCCGCAAAACGCGACGCGTCATCACGACGAATATCGATTTGCCAATCAATGCCTTCTTTACTCGAGGTATCGCTCAAGTTGGTAAATGCTGGATAGCTATCAGCCCATTGGCGTACCTGTTTAGCGGACTCGTCAAGCTGGTCAGGAATACGTGCTGACATTTCAATGACTAAGTCGTGTTCGACTGGCGGTCCCGCGTCTGGGAACTTGTACTCTATCTCGACACCAGCGTATCCATCGGTCTGCTGTTTCAGCTCTTCGATAATGGTTTTGACTGGGCGACGATATTGCCAATCAACTGGGGTGATTTGAATCTGACCAATTTCGTCATCCCCCCCGGTGCGAGTGTAGACACTTTCAAACTCTTGATGACCGAGCATTACCGCTTCAATATCACGAATAATAGTGTCTTTTTCATCCAGTGACAGATCACCGTAAGAACGAACTTTAACCGTAAAAAACGGCGGATCGACTTCCGGGAAAAATTCGGCGCCTAATCCCGCTTTGGCGTAAGTAAAACCAACACCAATCGCCAGTAAAATCGCGCTGAGTAAAATCTTAAACGGGTGCTTGAGCGCAATATCTAAAGTCTGGAAATAGAGCTTAGTAATCCCGGTCGCTTTAGAAAAATCGCCATCGTGCAGTGCGACCATTTTTTCACGCTGTACTTGGGTCACATGCTGTGGTCGTCCAATCACACTGCCGAGCACGGGCACAAATAAGAGCGCCATCATCAAAGACGCACTTAACGTTGCGATTAAGGTCAAGGGCAGAAACTTCATGAACTCGCCCGTCACATCCGGCCAGAACAGCAAAGGAGCGAAAGCGGCTAATGTGGTCGCCGTTGACGCCGTGATCGGCCAAGCCATACGTTTGGCCGCATCACGATACGCTTGTTGTCTTGAAATACCCTCTTGCATGCGCCGATCGGCAAACTCAGTCACAACAATCGCACCATCAACCAGCATACCCACCGCCATGATCAACGCAAATAACACGATGATATTGACCGTTAAGCCAAATACCGATAACACTAGCAAACCCGTTAAGAAAGAGCCTGGAATCGACACACCGACCAAAAATGCGGTTCGCACACCCAAAATAGCGATGATCACGATCACCACTAAGATAATCGCTGACAAGATATTATTTTGCAGATCGTTAAGCATCATCTTAACGTCTTTAGATTGATCCCATGTGTATTTAACCAATAGATTGTTAGGCCAATCATCACGTTGCTGCGCTTGCGCGATGACCTCTTTGACTAAGGCGACCGTCTCAATACTGTTCTCGCCTGCACGCTTTTTCACGTCGAGCACCACGGCCGATTTACCATCTAATCGCGCATAACTGTCAGGATCGCGAAACGCACGCTTCACCGTGGCAACATCGCCAAAAGTGATCACTTGCTTTCCATCCACTTTAACTGGCAGTTCTAATACATCTTTTAAGGAATCAAACACGGAAGGAACTTTGACCGAAAAACGCCCATAGCCAGTATCAACAAAACCAGCAGCAACCACTCGGTTATTCAAGGCGATCAAGTTATAGATATCGCCTTGATCAAGGCCGTAGCTTTCCATCAACAGCGGATCAACAATGATCTCGATGATATCTTCACGATCGCCAGCAATATCAACTTCAAGTACTTGGCGGAAACCTTCGAGCTTGTCGCTAAGCTGACGGGCAATTTGAACTATGGTTCGCTCAGGTACCGTCCCATAAAGTACCACCGACAAAGCCGGTTCTTCTGACGCAAGGGTGACTTCGTTAACCGTCGGCTCATCACTGTCACTGGGCAATTTAGGCTTTGCCAAATCGACCGCTTCACGCACATCGGCCATGGCTTTGTTAAGGTCAACGCCGACACTGAATTCTAGCATCACTGACGCATGCCCTTCCGCCGCCGTTGAGGTCATCTCTTTTACGCCCTCAATAGAACGCAGCTCTTGTTCAATCGGGCGAACTAATAATCGCTCGGCATCGGTAGGGGAAATGCCTTGGTGGCCGACAGAGACATAAATGATTGGAATGGTAATGTCTGGACTCGACTCTTTGGGGATGGTGATGTACGTCCCGACCCCAGCGATGAGAATAAACACCAATAGCACCATCATGGTGCGCGTACGCGACAGCGCGGCATCAATTAAGGCAAACATATTCGTCTCCTTATTGCTGCCGTACGGCGAGCACAGGGTCACCATCACGCACAAAACCTTGTCCTGTGGTAATAATGTCTACTTGCTTACCGAGACCTGTGAGCCATACTCCATCTTGCTCTGCTTTGACCAGTTTGATGGCAATAAACTTCACTCGCTCGTCGACCAAGGTTTTTACTCCTAAGTCTCCGGCTTCATTTAACGCCAGCATCGCCGGAGTGATCTTGATAGCCAATTGCTCTTTAAGATTGAGTGCCACTTCGGTGCTGATCCCCGCCGGAATACGCTGCTGTGGGTTAGGCAATTCAACTTCAATCGGAAACGTATTGGTCGAAGTAGAAGAGACGCGCGATATATAACGCACAGTTCCCGTGGTTTGTTCGTCACCAATAAACCGCACCTGCGCGGGTTGATTGAGGCGCAGATTCTGAATATGACGCTCGCTGACGTCTGCTTCGATGACAATTTTGCTTAGGTCGAGCAAAGTAGCAACCGGGTCACCAATAGCAACAAAATCGCCTCTTTCAACAAATAAATGGTCAATGACACCCGCAAACGGTGCTAAAACTTGAGTATTAGCTAATGCACGCTTGGCATTACTCACTATGGCCTTGGCTTCAACCAAGTTGGCCTCAGCATTGGTAAAAGCCACCTCACCTTGCAACCCTTTGCTTTTTAATGACTGCGCCGCTTTGTACTCTTGCTCGCGGACTTTGCGCATCGCCTCAGCGCGCTGTAATTGAATCTCTAAATCGCCTTTGTCTATCAAGGCGATCGCCTGCCCCTTTGTCACGACATCGCCTTTTTGCACTTGCAAAGCGACGACCGTTCCAGCAATTTCAGCGCCGAGTCGAGCCTGCTTATTCGGTGCAGTTCGTCCATAAAGTTCAAGAGTTTGATGTGTCGACTCGGCAACAAACGTGCGGAATGCCACTTTCGCCAAAGGAATGGGTTCAGCACTGTTTGGCGGCGCAGAATCATCGGCATTGAGCATACCAACACCTAACCAGACAGTGAGAATCACAACGATAAAAAGTGAAACGATATAAGGTCTAACCGCGATAAATCGCAGTGGAGAGAATCTAGCCATAACTATCCTTAGTGTGTCTCTATCTATCCAAATACTGATTGCGAACGACAAATGACGAGCAAAAAGTTGAAGATCTAGCACTTACTGACCATTGCAGTAAATTTGAACAACTAGGATATAAATTAATCAAATAAAAATATAGCTGTATGGACAACTATTTAGCAGGATTCTCAATACAGAAATAATTAGCAGGGAAAAGTCGTGATATGACAATGAAATGACTAGGCTGCAGTGGCTACAGCCTAGTGATTAGAACTACACGCTAAATGAAGCACCACAACCACAAGTCGTCGTGGCATTGGGGTTATCAATGAAAAAGCGCGAGCCTTCAAGACCTTCGGTATAATCGACCTGACCACCGACAAGGTATTGCAAACTCATTGGGTCAACGACTAACGTGACACCACTGTTGACAATCGTGGTGTCGCCTTCATTGACGTTCTCGTCAAACGTGAAACCGTACTGAAAACCGCTACAGCCCCCCCCCGTGATATAAACGCGCAGCTTCAAGTTTGGGTTTTCTTCCTCTTCAATCAGAGTTCCCACTCGTTTAGCGGCTGCATCAGAGAATGTTAATGGAATATTTACTTCGCTCACGATGACCTCTCTCAGTCGTCGGTCTTCAAATGAATCACTCCATTTGAAGCCTTATATTTAGAATACTAACCGTGATTATCTAATACCTGAGTAAAGCGTTCAAGTATTCACCACCTTTGTAAGCAACTTTTCAGCAAAACTAACGTTATTCGCTACCAAAGTGCTGATAATGTGGCGCAAAGCGTTTTATTCGATCGAGTTCGACAGGTACAATGCCTTCCCAAATTGGTCCGAGCAATCATAAAGAGGATATCCTATGACCAAATCAGCAGACTTATTTGAAAAAGCACAACAAAAAATTCCTGGGGGAGTTAACTCTCCAGTGCGTGCTTTCAACGGCGTAGGCGGCGCCCCGATCTTTATTGAACGCGCCGACGGTCCATTGATTTTTGATGCTGATGGCAAGGCGTATATCGACTATGTAGGCTCATGGGGTCCAATGATTTTGGGTCACAACCATGCTGTCATTCGCGAAGCCGTCATTGATGCTGCGCAACGTGGTCTCAGTTTTGGTGCGCCAACGGAGATGGAAATTGCGATGGCTGAACTGGTTTCTGAACTGGTGCCATCAATGGAGCAAATCCGCATGGTCAGCTCAGGTACCGAAGCGACCATGAGTGCAATTCGCTTGGCACGTGGCTACACCGGTCGCGACAAAATCATCAAATTTGAAGGCTGCTACCACGGCCATGCCGATAGCTTGTTAGTAAAAGCTGGCTCAGGCGCCCTTACGCTTGGTCAACCGAGCTCTCCGGGTGTACCCGCGGATTTCGCCAAGTACACATTAACCGCTACCTTTAACGATTTAGACTCAGTGCGTCAATTGTTCGCGGCGAACAAAGGCGAGATCGCGTGTATTATCGTTGAGCCAGTCGCGGGCAACATGAACTGTATTCCGCCAGTTGAAGGCTTCCATCAGGGTCTGCGTCAAATCTGTGATGAAGAAGGCGCACTACTGATTTTTGATGAAGTAATGACCGGTTTCCGCGTCGCTCTTGGCGGTGCACAAAGTTATTACAACATCAAACCAGATTTGACCACGCTTGGTAAAGTGATTGGCGGCGGCATGCCTGTTGGCGCGTTTGGCGGTCGCAAAGATGTGATGCAATACATCGCACCAACGGGTCCGGTTTACCAAGCAGGTACTCTTTCTGGTAACCCAGTCGCAATGGCGGCAGGTTACGCGTGTTTGAACCTGCTAAAAGAAGAAGGCAACGAAAAACGTTTGGCCTCTAAAACCAAACAGCTCGCCGAAGGCTTTAAGTCACTCGCGGATGAGCACGGAATTCCATTGGTGGTCAACCAAGTGGGTGGGATGTTCGGCTTCTTCTTTACTGATCAAGAGAGTGTAACGCGTTACGAAGAGGTCGCTAAATGCGATATCGAACGCTTTAAGCGCTTCTTCCACTTGATGCTAAAGCACGGTGTCTATCTCGCCCCTTCTGCGTTTGAAGCGAGCTTTACTTCACTGGCACACGGTAGCAAAGAGATCGAAGCGACGTTAGAAGCCGCCGATCGCTGTTTTGCCATCCTCGCTGACGAGGCGTAAAAACCTTAAGCCAATACAGACAATCAAAGGCTGCGCACTGAGCAGCCTTTTTTGGTCGCGGCTATCGCCAGTTAACGATCACTAATACGGCCAATAAGCCGAGTAACAACCCAAACCACGGAATACGGCGCATCGACGCTTTAGGTGTCTGGCAGCTTTTCTCTTTGTTACAGCAGCCCATCGATTTCTCTCCTATGGTTAACTTTTTGATTTTACGTTGATGTCTCACTGGTTTGACGCCATTATACAAGGACATGTCAAACATTTGGACAATGGTTGTGTCAAATAAAATCAAAATTACTTCCAGCCACTGGGTGTTGGTTGTCGCCTTATTGGTCGCAGCCTTTGCCTGTTTTCTATTGGTCGAGCCTTATATTAACTCGATTGTGATGGCGTTTATTATTTCACTACTGATGTTTCCTATACATCAATGGTTTGAAAAAACGCTGCCAAACCATGCCAATATTGCCTCGCTGCTCTCTTGTGTGGTGCTGACATTTATCATTGTCGTGCCGTTACTATTCGTTTTTGCAGCCATTGTTCAACAAGGGTCGACCTTTTCACAAAATCTCTATCAATGGGTCACCCATGGGGGCATCCAGACGATTTTTGCTCACCCTTGGGTCGTCAAAGTACTTTCGATTGCGAACACTTATTTGCCGTTTGATAGCATCGAACCGCAAGAGATTGCACAAAAAATCGGCCAGTTTGCGACCTCGTTTGGCAGTAACCTAGTCGGTATCAGCGCCAAGATCTTAGGTGATGCGACCAATTTCCTAGTCAATTTTTTCTTGATGTTGTTTGTGTTGTTCTTTTTGCTGCGCGATCACGACAAAATAATCAGTGCGTTACGCCATATCTTGCCACTCTCACGCAGCCAAGAAGACAAGCTGCTCGATGAAATAGAACAAGTGTCGAAATCGGCAGTGATGGGATCGTTTTTAACCGCTATTGCACAAGGCTTAGCTGGTGGGATTGGGATGTGGATTGCAGGATTCCCTGGCCTGTTTTGGGGGACCATGATGGGGTTTGCCTCGTTTATCCCAGTGATCGGAACGGCGCTTATCTGGATTCCTGCCGCGATTTATCTGTTCTTAATTGGCGACACTACTTGGGCTATTTTCCTGACTATCTGGAGTATTGTGATTGTCGGTTCCATCGACAACTTGCTCCGACCTCTGTTAATGCAAGGCAGTGGCGGAATGAACACCTTGATGATCTTCTTCTCTCTTTTGGGCGGTCTGCACGTGTTCGGCTTAATCGGTTTAATCTATGGCCCGCTTATTTTTGCCGTCACCATTGTACTGTTTAATATTTATGAAGAAGAGTTCCAAAGTTTCTTGGATCAACAAGATCGCAGTTAACGACTAAGATTGGTTTATGATCAGGGAGGATTATGCGAAAATCCTCCCTTCGTTTTTATACTGAGACCGTTATGTCCGCCTATATTGCGCCTAGCCAAATCGCTCAAAGACAACTTGACTATTTTGCTGGCAAACATGTTCTGGTTGCTGGTGAAGCTGAAGACTTATTCCCTGTTGAGTTATCTCAACACTGTCTTTCTGTGACTGTTTTCACTACCCATTATGGCTATCACCGCCAGCTGCAAGCCTACTCTCAAGTTAACAGTGTTTTTGGCGCTGAATTTGACCGTCCAACTCAGGCTGATATGGTGCTGCTCTATTGGCCTAAAGCCAAAGCCGAGGCGGAATACCTTCTGGCGATGCTGATGGCAAAACTCGGCAGTGAGACAGAAATTGTCATCGTCGGTGAAAACCGCTCAGGGATAAAAAGCGCAGAGAAGATGTTTGCACCATACGGTTCAATCAAGAAATATGATTCTGCGCGGCGCTGTTCTTTCTATTGGGGCATCTGCCAACACGCACCTGACAGCTTTCATATTGATCAGTGGTACAAAAGCTATACCGTCCGCTATCGAGAATGCGAATTAACCATTAAAAGTCTGCCAGGCGTGTTTAGCCATGGCGAATTCGATATTGGCAGCCAATTATTGCTCGATACCCTACCACCACTATCAGGGACTGTACTTGATTTCGGCTGCGGTGCTGGCGTGATTGGCTCTGTGATGGCCTCACTCAACCCTGACATCAAACTGGAAATGTGTGACATTAGCGCCCTTGCGGTCGCGTCTAGCCGTGCCACTTTGGCGGCCAACGGTCTCAGCGGCAAGGTGTTTGCTTCTGATGTCTACTCAGATACAGGTGAGCAGTATGACTATATCATCAGTAATCCGCCTTTTCATTCAGGCCTAGAGACAAGCTATAGCGCCACTGAGACGCTATTAGCCCAAGGACCAAAGCATCAATCAGCACGTGGCGAGTTGTTTATTGTTGCCAATAGTTTTCTGAAATACCCACCAATCATTGAGCAAGCGTACAATAATTGTGAGACGTTAAATAAGACCAATAAATTCGTCATCTACCACGCGAAAAAGTAACTTTTCACGCCTAATTTTGGCCTAAGATTAGGCGTTACCCCACCCCTCAAGTTGAAAACTGCGCCTCTCTGCACGCTTTGCTTGCAACTTACTTGTCAAAGTAAAAAAACTCGTTAGTTTTGTCATATTAAAAATAACGTTTTTATCTTGCTTGCTAGTACTCACGACGTTCTGGTAAGCCGCATTCGCACGGAAAGTCTAGAGAAATCATGTTTAAGTTGTATCGAAAGCAGAAATTTAAGCGTCTGCAAAGTACGTTAATGTGGGCGTTTTTGGTCTTGAGTATTACCCCACTTACCATCATTGCGATCTTTTTCTTGCAGTCCCATACCAAGGATCTTCAAGAGCAGAGCACCTCGCACCTAGTGTCAGTGCGCGACAGCAAGCAGCAGCAGGTGATTGATTACTTATATGCCAAAGAATCTGAGGTGATGGGCTTCGTCCGCTCTGAACTTGCTTATGCTAGTGGTGGCCGTTTCTATGGCTTGGTCAATGCGTTTAGTAATTTAGGCTTAGATATTGAACAAGCGCGTAAAAACGCTCAGCAGCGCTACATCCAAGGCTCAGGGGACCAAATTAAAACCTCGATACTGCCACAATCGAGCGTATTTAATGGTACAGAACGCTACCGTTTGCTCCACAAACGCTACCATTGGGCCTATCTAGAACTGCTCAAACGCTCTGACTTTGATGATGTCTTACTAATCGATCGCGATGGTAACGTAACTTACTCCATCTACAAGCATGACAATTTTGCCACCAATCTACTTACTGGCCGTTATAAAGATAACAACCTTGGTCAAACCTTTGCCAAACTGCGCAATCTTGTTAATGAAAAGCGTAAGACCAACGAAGATTTCACGCCAGTGATCATCTCTGACTTTTCAGCCGAAGACGGTAAATCGGTCGCTTGGCTTGGCGCCCCAATCATTCAACAAGGTTATCTGCACAGTTTTGCCATGTTCCGCTTACCAAACAACGGCATTACCAAACTCATCGCCGATGATCCGAATAACCCCAAACGCACTTTATTGGTTGGAAGTGACCATCAATCGCGTTCGCTTGCTTATCAGCAGCAAGATATTGATAAGAGTAAAGCCGTCATTGATTTAGCGCTATCAGGCCAGACCAATGTGGGGACCTATTCGAATACTGACAATGAGTCTATCATTGCGGCCTATAGCCCTATTTCCGTCAAAGGCATTGACTGGGCGATCGTCGTCGAAGTGCCAGAGAAAGTTGCCTTTGCTCGTGTGCACCAACTTGAAACCGTGTTTGTTTTTGCCATGCTTATTGCTATTTTGCTGGTTGTGATGGCATCACACTACTTATCTAACTTTATTACTTCTCCTTTGCTTAAATTAACCTGGGCTGCAGAGAAAGTCTCGGCGGGCGATCTTGATGCCGATATGATCAACACCCAGCGTAAAGATGAGATTGGCCGCCTAGCGGTCAGCTTTGAACGTATGCAGCGCTCTATCCGAGAAAAAATCCTGCTCATCAAACAACAAAACAAAGAGCTAGAAAGTAACATTACGTTGATTCAAAAGCAGAATGACGAGCTGCAACTGGCCAATAAACTCAAAGATGAATTCCTTGCGACCACCTCGCACGAGTTACGTACGCCACTGCACGGCATGGTGGGAATTGCTGAAGCGTTGGCCTCTGGCGCCAATGGGCCAATAACAGCCGAGCACAAATATCAACTCGACATTATTATTAACAGTGGCCAGCGTTTGGCGACCTTAGTTGACGACTTACTTGATTATCACAAAATGCGCTATGGCAATTTAGACATAGAAACCTGCGCCGTTGATCTAGCCGGATCGACCCGCTTGGTTTTGGAGCTATCGTCACACCTACTGGGTAATAAGCCCATTCGAATTATCAATCAAGTACCAAAAGATCCAGTTTGGGTCAGCGCGGATCCGCAGCGTCTTGAGCAAGTACTGTATAACCTGGTTGGTAATGCGATCAAATACACCAGTGAAGGTAAAATTGTCATCTCTGCCGGTGTGATCGATGATCAAATCCGCGTGCAGGTGGTCGATACTGGCCAAGGGATTCCCGCCGATCAACTTGAGAACATCTTTGAACCCTTAATTCAAGCGGGCAATGATTCAACCCGTTATCGTCAAGGAGCGGGGTTAGGTCTGTCCATTAGCCGTCAATTGATCGAATTAATGCAAGGCTCATTGTATGTGAGTAGTCAGCCAATGGTTGGCACCACCTTTAGTTTTACACTACCGTTGGCTACGCAAGAGCAAATCCAAGCAACTCACCACTATGAAGCGCCACACTTTAAAGTACCAGAAAATAACGACATCGAGTTCGAAGAACCAACTAACTTACCAGAGAACAGTAACGGCCCACTGCTACTGGTGGTTGATGACGAACCCGTTAACCTACGTGTCCTTGATAGCTTCCTACGCCTTGAAGGGTATCGTGTTCGCACCGCTAAAGATGGTTATGAAGCGCTTGAGGCGATCAATAAGGAAAAACCTGAACTGATGTTGCTCGATATCATGATGCCTGGCATGAGTGGCTATCAAGTGTGTGAGACGCTACGTCAAACCTATGATCACGCGCAGTTACCGATCATCATGCTTACCGCGCTAAATCAGACCGATGACCGTGTGCGCGGATTTAGCGTTGGCGCAAATGACTATTTGCCTAAACCATTCAATAAACAAGAACTAGCGGCGCGTATCATTGCCCATCTCACGGCGAGCAAAGCCGAGCAACGCCGTATTGAAAATCAGCAGCTACAACACGAACTCAAGCAGCGTGCAATGGTAGAAGCGGGCTTGCTTGAAACTCAAGGTCGTCTGCTCGAGCAATTAGAGACAGCGCCTGAAGCGATTATTTGTGTTCGCGACGATAACAAGATTCGCTTTGCCAACGAAGCCGCCTCGAAACTGTTCAAACGTTCTACAGAACAACTCAAACGCTCAACCGCTGATGAGATCATCGCTCCTAAGTACCTCAATGTTGAACAAGAACACTATTGTGGCCAAATCGATATCTATGTTGAAGATGTCAGACAGCACCTCTCGGCAGATATTCTCAAATTACCCCCGGGCTCTGGATTACGTTCAATGTATATCTTTAATGTCGGCGGCAGCATTAATATGAACCGCATCAACAACCTCGAAACCGCAATCGAAGCGCTATCCAGCTTTGCATTTGAAGGCGACCGAGCGAAGCTACAGGAATTGAAAGAGCTCGGCGGTGAGTTTACCCGTTTGGCTGATCGTGTCGCGGGTGACAACAAATCCAAGCAAGAAGTGATGCGTGAGGTACTGGTTGATGCGATGACCAGCGCTTTGGATTACTGGGAGTCGGTGACAGGACAAACCAAATTTACCTTTGCTGAGCAAAGTGGTCTGTGGCGCGTTTATCTTGATCGCAGTACCTTGCAAACAAGAACGCTCGACAAATACCTTCGACCAGAGACGCTACCAAAAACCCCACGCTGGCGAACGGTGCTTAGCTCACTCGATTACATTCTTGAGCATTGCAATGAGCAGAGCCCTGAGCGCGCCCACATCGAGGCGCTAAAAGATAAATTACAACACTTACTGACGAACTAAGTCCGAACGAGTCAACACGATGAAGCCCGCTTATGCGGGCTTTTTTATCCCATCGCTAAGCGTAACTTCACTGACGAAAGAGTTAATACGCTACGTAAAACAACCTATATTCCTACAGGATAACCACCGCTTAAATTACGCCCATTTAAGCTTTGCCAGTGGTTTTTTGATGCTAAAACGGGCACAAAGAACTCAGATTGCGATACCAATCACAACAAGACGGCAGTTTTTATTTAACCACGAGAATTAATCGTCAAGACCACACGTGACTTAGATCTCACTCAAAGACTAACGCCAAAAACAACAGTCAAATAAAGATCCAAGGAGTAAGTAAGCGCTCACACCAACAAACTTCAAAAAGCATTGTGCGACCGAGTTCAAAGCCAGTTTTTGGTGCAAAAATTAAACACAATGACGTTTTTTAACAGTATTGACGTGGAATGGCGCAGTTTTTACGTTTTTGACGGGAATAGCGATTGCGTATTTTAACATTAAGGTGTTTTCTTACCTTGCCTAAGGACTACAGGCCACTCTAGAAATTAAATCCCCTCCGATTTAATTTTAACGATAGAGGTAGACCTTAGTGAGTGTTTATCAATTGATAACATTCCATCCATTAGTGAAATGAAAGCAAATAGTAAGGAACAGCTATGCTTGCCAACATAAAAAAAACAGCACTAGCAACAGCAATTATTGCTACAGCAACAACAGGCTTTGCCTCTGTTGCAACAGCAGCTGAGCGCAGTGAATTAACTGTACACCCTAAAGAATTTACGACTTTTGTACGTAACTTTAACCCGTTCTTGGGTGCAACTAACCTGCACACAACAACAGACTTTATGTATGAGCCTCTTGTCGTGTTTAACGAAATGCACGGTAACACTCCAGTATTCCGTTTAGCAGAAAACTACAAAATGTCTGACGACCTAATGAGTGTTACTTTCGACATTCGTAAAGGCGTAAAATGGTCAGACGGTGAAACATTTGATGCAAACGACGTGGTATTCTCATTCAACTTAGTTAAAGAGAAGCCTGAACTGGACCAAAGTGGTATTAATTCTTGGGTAACCAGTGTTGAGAAACTCAATGATTACCAAGTTAAATTCCGCCTAACAGAAGCGAACTCAAACGTTCCTTACGAAATTGCAAAAGTACCCGTTGTACCTCAGCACGTATGGAAAGATATCAAAGATCCGGCCTCATTCACTAACGAAAACCCTGTAGGTTCTGGGCCTTTCACTGAGATCGATACGTTCACAGCGCAACTTTACATCCAGTGTGCCAACCCAAATTACTGGGATGCAGACAACCTAGATATTGACTGTTTACGTGTGCCACAAATCGCTAACAACGACCAGTTCTTGGGTAAAGTGGTTAACGGTGAAATGGACTGGACTTCTTCATTCATTCCAGACATCGATCGTACTTACGCAGCATCAAGTCCAAACCACCAGTACTGGTACCCGCCATCAGGCACTCAAGCGTTCGTCGTGAACTTCAAAAACCCAGACGCAGCGAAGAATGAAGCACTGAATAACGTCGATTTCCGTCGTGCATTCTCTATGGCGCTTGACCGTCAAACGATCATTGATATCGCTTTCTACGGCGGCGGTACAGTCAATGATTTCGCTTCTGGTCTTGGTTACGCATTTGAAGCTTGGTCTGACGAAAAGACCCACGGTAAGTACAAAGGTTACAACACGTACAATGAAGAGGGTGCGAAAGCGCTGCTTAAAAAGGCCGGCTTTAAAGATGTCAACAACGATGGTTTCGTTGACACTCCATCAGGTAAATCATTTGAGCTGCTGATTCAATCACCAAACGGTTGGACTGATTTCAATAATACAGTACAACTTGCGGTTGAACAGCTTGCTGAAGTCGGGATCAAAGCGAAAGCTCGTACTCCTGATTTCTCTGTCTACAACCAAGCGATGCTAGAAGGAACGTATGACGTAGCGTACACCAACTACTTCCATGGTGCCGATCCGCATACCTACTGGAACAGTGCATACAACTCTGCATTACAAGCGGGTGATGGTATGCCTCGTTTCGCGATGCACTTCTACAAGAACGACAAGCTAGATGGTCTTCTTAACAGCTTCTATAAAACCGCTGATAAGAATGAGCAGCTAGAAATCGCTCACGGCATCCAGCAAATCATTGCGGCTGACCAAGTAACGATTCCTGTGATGTCTGGTGCTTACATGTACCAATACAACACAACTCGCTTCACGGGTTGGTGGAACGAAGAGAATCCACAAGGTCGTCCAAATATTTGGGCTGGTATCCCAGAACGTCTACTGCATGTACTGGACCTAAAACCAGTTCAATAAGTCGTTGTTCAATCTTGCGGCGCATTTTCTGTGCGCCGCTCAATCCCCACTCTTTAGCTTGTTTAAAGTATGACGCCCGTCGTCAGGGGATTTTTCGCTCCAAATTTGTCGTTTAGCTAGGAGCGACCTGAAACCAGAAACAGGGAAAATCTGGGTAAGTAAGGTGTGAGTTATGGGTTATTTTTTAAGACGTTTGTCGTTCTATTTTGTCGCGCTGTTAGTTGCTGCGACGTTAAACTTTATTATTCCTCGGGCAATGCCAGGTGATCCAGTCACTATGATGTTTGCCAACGCATCCGTTCAGGTAACACCAGAACGTATCGCGGCCATGAAAGAACTGCTCGGCTTTGTCGATGGTGGCCTGTTCGTACAGTACATTGCCTACATGAAAAACATTCTGAGCTGGGAGTTGGGGACTTCAATCCAATTTTACCCTCTTTCAGTTAATACGCTTCTAGGCGGCGCATTTGGTTGGTCACTCTTCCTTGCAGGTAGCGCGGTTATCCTCTCTTTTTCTATTGGCTCTACGCTAGGTATCTTTGCCGCTTGGAAACGAGGAAGTAAATACGATGCGTTTGTCACACCTGGCATGCTGATTGTCCAAGCCGTCCCTCAAGTGGTTATTGCGATGCTAGCATTGTTCATTTTCGCTATCGGCTTGAAGTGGTTCCCAACTGGTTATGCCTATACCGCTGGCACCACGCCTGACTGGACAAGCTGGGAGTTCTATAAAGACGTCGGCTATCATGCCGTGCTGCCTCTCTTCTGTGCTTCTATCATTCAAATCGGCGGCTTCTTGGTCAACATGCGTAACAACATGATCAACTTATTGGCCGAAGACTACATTACGATGGCAAAGGGTAAAGGGTTGAGCGAAAACCGCGTGGTATTCAACTACGCTGCGCGCAATGCACTCCTGCCAAGTGTCACCGCTCTGTCGATGTCACTTGGTATGGCCATCGGTGGTCAGTTGATCATTGAAATTATCTTTAACTACCCAGGACTTGGCACTGTGTTATTGAATGCGATTCACGCACGTGATTACCAAGTTCTTCAGGGCCAGTTGATCATCATGACGCTATTTATGCTGTCGTTTAACTTAATCGCCGACATGCTTTACGTTGTGCTTGATCCTCGCTTGCGTAAGGGAGGGAAATAATTATGAAATCTCTATTTAAACTCATCTTAGGTAATGCCTACGCTCGTGTTGGCTTAGCCATTGTCTCGCTATTTATTTTCATGGCAATTGCGGCTCCGTTGATTACTAAACACGCTCCAGACAAGCGCACCGGTAATCCTCATGAATACCCTGCGACCGTCGTAAAAGCCGCGCAAGCGAATCCAACCGGTTGGGTCGCAGAGAACTTAGCGACTGACCGCCGCACAATGATCATGTCGAAAAAGGCCGATCATACATTAGGTACCAGTCGCATGGGCCGCGATATATGGTCTCAACTAGTTTACGGCGCACGCATCTCTCTTGGTGTCGGCTTCGGTGCGGGTTTGACAGTGTGCTTCTTGGCCACCGTTATCGGAATCTCTGCGGGTTATTTTGGTGGACGGGTTGATGACATATTAACTGCCGCGATGAACATCATGTTAGTTATTCCGCAATACCCACTACTGTTTGTTTTAGCAGCCTTTATCGGTGAGGCAGGGCCTCTAACCATTGCCATTATTATCGGCTGTACCTCCTGGGCGTGGGGAGCAAGGGTTATCCGCTCACAGACTCTTGCCTTACGTGAAAAAGAGTTTGTTAAAGCGGCGGAAGTACTGGGGGAGTCTTCATTCCGAATCATCTTCGTTGAGATTTTACCTAACTTAATTCCTATCGTTGGCGCGAGCTTTATCGGCTCGGTGATGTATGCCATTGGTATGGAGTCGATAATTTCATTCCTCGGCCTTGGCGACCCAAGCACCATCAGTTGGGGCATCATGCTGTACAACGTTCAAACCTCTTCAGCAATGCTGATTGGCGCCTGGTGGGAAGTACTTGCTCCTTGTGTCGCATTAACCATTCTTGTTACTGGCCTTGCTCTGCTTAACTTTGCCGTTGACGAAATCGCCAATCCTCAGCTTCGCTCTCATAAGGGTATGAAGCGTTGGAAAAAACTGGCTCAACAAGACAAACAACAGCGCAAACCAGATCAACTAGCACCACAAAATGCACTTTGGAGCGGAGATAAATAATTATGACGAATCCACTTATTTCGATCCGCAATCTCTGCGTTGATTATATTACCGATGCTGGCGACGTGCGCGCCTGTAACAATGTCAGCTTCGATATTGCTCCAGGCGAGGTTTTTGGCCTTGCCGGAGAGTCCGGTTGTGGTAAATCGACGGTTGCCTTCTCGCTGATGCGCCTACATAAGCCGCCCGCGTATATTAGCGGTGGTGAGGTCATCTTCAACGGCGAAAATATCCTCCAATACAGCGACGAAAGAATGCAATCTTTCCGCTGGAGTGAAATGTCAATGGTGTTCCAGAGTGCAATGAATGCGCTTAACCCAGTCTTGACCATGGAAGATCAATTTTGTGACGTCATCATGCGTCACACCACTATGACTCGTGAACAGGCACGTAAGCGTGCAGAAGGTCTGCTGGAAATCGTTGATATCCACCCAAGTCGTTTAACCGACTACCCGCACCAATTCTCTGGTGGTATGCGCCAGCGTTTGGTGATTGCGATTGCGTTAGCCCTAAATCCAAAAATGATCATCATGGATGAGCCAACAACGGCACTGGATGTAGTGGTACAGCGCGAGATTCTGCAAAAAATCTACGCTTTAAAAGAAGAGTTTGGCTTCTCTATTTTGTTCATTACCCATGACTTGTCACTGATGGTCGAGTTCTCAGACCGAATTGGCATCATGTACTCGGGCGAATTAATCGAAGTCGCACCTTCTAAAGAGATTTTGCAAACGCCTTTCCACCCTTACACCAAAGGGTTGGGCAGTTCTTTTCCTCCATTAATCGGCCCAAAAACCAAGTTAACCGGTATTCCAGGCAACCCTCTCAACTTGTTGGAAATTCCGCAAGGTTGTCGCTTTCAAGCTCGCTGTGACCGCGTGCATGAAGCCTGTACTAAGGTACCGACCGCGTTAAGACAAGTTGAGCCAAATCGTTTCTCAAATTGCCATCTTTACGGTGAAACCATTGCTCAAGCCAAGCTCTAGCAATTGATTGATAAATAAGAACGAATATTACTGGAGAGAATTATGAGCAAAGCATTTGGCGAACTACTGATTGAAGGCAAAAATCTAGTCAAAGATTTTCCAATCAACAGTAACGCACTAAAACAACCTCTGATGCGTGCGATCAACGACGTATCATTCAAAATGTACAAAAGCCGCGGTCTTTCTGTGGTGGGTGAGTCAGGATCTGGCAAATCAACCACGGCGAAAATGATCGCCAAGATGTACGCCCCAACCGATGGCGTTATCGAGTACAAAGGTCGCGATATTCAAGATATCACCACCAAAAAAGATCTCATGCACTACCGCGAAGGTGTGCAAATGGTATGGCAAGACCCGTTCGGTTCATTAAATCCAACGCATAATATTTTTCACCATATTGCGCGTCCTTTATTGATTCACCACAAGGTGTCTCCGAGCAACAAAAAAGAGCTCGAAGAACGCGTCTATGACTTGCTTGAACAAGTGGGATTAATTCCACCAAAAGAAACCGCGCAGAAGTTCCCACATCAACTTTCCGGTGGTCAACGTCAGCGTGTCAATCTCGCACGTAACATTGCGGTTGGCGCCGAAGTGGTTCTTGCTGATGAGCCAACCTCTATGCTGGATGTCTCGATTCGTGCTGGTGTATTGAACCTGATGGAAGAGATGAAATTTGAGAAACAGATGTCTCTGCTTTACATCACTCACGATATCGCCACTGCACGTTATATCGCCGAAGATCTTGCCGTTATGTACGTCGGTCATATGGTTGAATGGGGCGACACCGAAGAGATCATTCACGATCCTCAGCACCCCTACACTCAACTGCTGGTTTCGGCAGTGCCTGACCCAAGCAAGTCGATCCACGAGAAGCTCAAGGGCAATAAAGGGGAAATTCCTCTTTGGACCCCCGTTTCTGTTGGCTGTCCGTTTGCAGGTCGTTGTCAGCAAGCTAGTGACAAGTGTCGTGAGAAATTACCTGAGGTGACTCAGTTGTCTGACAACCACTTTGTACGTTGCTACTTATACGAAAATTAACCGACCGAGCCAAGAGAGCGCTCTTGGCTCAATAACAATAATGAATAAATGTTTCGGAGAATTTAATGCTGCTACTTACTAACCATATTGGTTATGAACCCCTTGGGCCAAAGCAGGCTGTTTTGATGACTCGTAAAGCGCGTCTATCTTCTACCACTGCACTGTTAGTCTGTGCCGATAGCCATCAAACTGTCGCGACTTTTGCCATTGAGAAAGGCACTAAGGTTGCACATTGGCACCAAGGGTATTTTTTTCGCATTGATTTCTCGCACTTTGAACAAACGGGTAACTACTACCTTAAGGTAGACAACCTTCGCTCTGAGGTTTTCTCGCTCGTAACTGGGCTGTTGTTTAACAACACTTTTTCCGACGTGTTGCACTACTTTAAATCACAGCGTTGTGGTGGCCGTTTTGACAAACAAGATCATCATATTCCTTTATTGGGCAGTGACGAACAGGTCGATGTCCATGGCGGCTGGTATGACGCCTCTGGTGATATCAGTAAGTATCTCAGCCATCTCTCGTACGCCAATTATCTCAACCCACAGCAGACTCCGATGGTGGTTTGGAACATGCTTTCTGCACTTGAGCTATTAGCCCAAAGCGCAGATGTCGCGGCTTTCACTCACGTGCGTTTAATCGAAGAAGCGCTGTTTGGCGCCGACTTTTTAGTCCGAATGCAAAACCAAGCTGGCTTTTTCTACATGACGGTGTTTGATAAGTGGTCAAAAGATATCAACCAACGTGAAATTTGCGCCTATCAAACCCAACAAGGTGATAAAACAGCCGACTATCAAGCTGGGTTTCGCCAAGGTGGCGGGATGGCAATTGCAGCCCTTGCCGCTGCCGCGCGCCTTGATGAAAGCGGGCAATATACTCAGGCCGACTACCTCAATGCAGCCCAAACCGGATACTGGCACCTCAAACAGCACAATCTTGATTATCTTGATGATGGTCAAGAGAACATTATCGATGAATATTGCGCACTACTTGCAGCGGTCGAGTTATATCGAACCACCCGCAACGGCGACTATTTAGCAGAGAGTCGTTACTGGAGCGAACGCCTCCAGCTACGTCAATGCAGCGATGAACAACAAACGCATTTTTGGTCAGCCAATCACGATGGCAGCCGACCTTACTATCACGCTGCAGAAGCAGGCCTGCCTGTGATTGCGCTATGCCAGTACTTAAAGATCGAAACAGACAGCAATAAAACCGCGCTGGCAAAACAGACCATTGCTCGCGCCGTCGAGTTTGAACTCAGCATTACCACCCAAGTGGCCAACCCATTTGGTTATCCACGTCAATATGTTAAAGGGCTAACTGAAGCCAAGCGCGACGCCTACTTCGTTGCGCATAACAATGAATCTGGCTACTGGTGGCAAGGTGAAAATGCCCGTTTAGGGTCTCTTAGTGCCATGGCCTTTTGTGCCTTACCTTATCTTCAACAAAGCGACACGCAGCAACGCTTACTCAAGTTTAGCCAAAACAGCCTTAACTGGATTGTTGGCCTTAATCCGTACCATATGTGCATGCTCGACGGGCACGGGCATAACAACCCAGATTACTTGCCTCAGCTGGGTTTTTTCAACGCAAAAGGCGGCGTGTGTAACGGTATCACTGGTGGGTTTGAGGATGAGCAAGATATCGCTTTCAATCCTGAACCACAAAAAGAGGACATGTTGCAAAACTGGCGCTGGGGAGAGCAATGGATTCCTCACGGCGCGTGGTACTTACTCGCCATTTCTCATCAGTACCACTACTTTAAGGGGTGTCAATCATGAGCCAGTATCTAGTCGGAATTGACGGTGGTGGCACCTCTTGCCGTGCTCGCATTCGAGATCAACATGGTCAATTAATTGGTGAAGGCAAAAGCGGCAGCGCCAATATATTACTCGGTGTCGAAACAGCCATGACATCGATTGTTGACGCAATTACCCAAGCCGCAGCTCAAGGCGGTTTAAGTGCGTCCGCTTTTGCCGACATGGATGTAGGGCTTGCACTTGCTGGTGCAGAGCAAAAAAACGCGTGGTTTGAATTTATGCAAGTCGCGCACCCTTTCGCTTCGATAGTCCTTAATACCGATGCTTATGGCGCCTGTGTGGGTGCACACCAAGGCGATGAAGGCGCGATTATGATCGCCGGCACCGGATCCTGTGGTATCTATCTCGCAGATGGGCAACAACACGTTGTTGGCGGACGAGAATTTCCTATTTCCGATCAAGGCGGCGGCGCCGTGATGGGACTGCGCTTGATTCAGCAGGTGCTGTTGGTTCAAGACGGAATTGGTCAAGCAACACCGCTCACAGAGCACGTAATGCAGCATTTCAACCATGACATAGACCAAATTGTTAGTTGGTCTAAACACGCACTACCGCGCGATTATGGCCAATTTTCACCGGCTATTTTTCAACACGCAGCTCAAGGTGACACTCTCGCTATTGCCATGCTCAAGCACACCGCTGCCGATATTGAAATGTTTCTCGTTGCGCTCAATCGCCAAGGGGCGACGCGTATCTGTTTAATGGGCAGTATCGCCGAGCGCATCAAAGCTTGGTTATCGCCTCCTGTTCAAGCCTGGATTGTTGAGCCGCAGTATGACGCTATTGAAGGCGCCTTAATGTTTGCTGGCAAGCCTGAACACAATTTGTATTAAGGAATACGAATATGAGCTATCGAGTCGAACTTGCCGTACTTGCCGAGAAAAAGCATTTTTGCCGCTTTGGTTTAACGCTGCACAATCTCAGCGACCAAAATCTCACAGACTGGCACCTCCAGTTCATTATCGACCGATTCATTCAGCCCGACAGTTTTACTCACGGCGCTATCAAACAGACTGGCAGTTTCTGTTGTCTAACGCCTGACCGTGCAGTGCTGCCTGCCAATCAACACTATTATTGCGAATTTAGTATTAACACGGCGCCGCTGCGCTTTTACACCGATGGATTAAAAGACGCGCTGATTATTGCTGATGGCGGTGCGACTCAGCACACGGTGACGTTAACGCCGATCATGCTGGCCTCACCCTATCGTGGAAAAAGCGAACTGCCCTCCGTTGAGCCGGCGGCGCTCGCGGTGATCCCCAAGCCTAGCCGAATCGAGCGACTTGATGGCAAGTTTCACTTAACCACTTCGAGCCAAATCACGCTCCAAGCTTCACTGGCCGAGCATGCCGCGACGTGGTTACAACAAGAGATCGAACGCCTCTATCAATTTCGTGCCCAAACGGTCGGTCAAAGTGACATCATCTATCGTAAAAACCCAACTTTAGACGAGGGTGAATACCAAATCAGTATTACTGGTTCTGGCGTACGGCTTGAGGCGGGATCACGCTCAGGCTTTGTTCATGCCAGCGCAACTTTATTGCAGCTTATCGATCATGACGAGGACCTCAGTACACTCACCCTACCTTATGTGAAAATTTGCGATAAACCACGCTTTAAGTACCGCGGAATGATGCTCGACTGCGCCCGTCATTTCCATTCGGTCGACATGGTTAAGCGCTTAATCAACCAATTAGCACACTACAAATTTAATACTTTCCATTGGCACCTGACCGATGACGAAGGCTGGCGACTCGAAATCAAAGCCTTTCCACAACTGACTAAATGTGGCGCCTATCGTGGGGCTAATCATCCACTAGAGCCTCAGTTTAGTAGTCTCGCGAATACCTACGGCGGCTATTACACGCAGCAAGAGGTTATCGAGGTGATTGGATACGCGAAACAGCGTGGGATTAACATTATTCCTGAGATCGACATCCCAGGTCACTGCCGCGCGGCGCTCAAATCACTGCCTGACCTGCTTGTCGACCGACAAGATTCTTCTCAATATCGCAGCATTCAACATTACAGTGATAATGTGCTTTCTCCGGCGCTATCCGGCACCTATCAGTTTTTAGACAAGGTACTTGAAGAGGTCGCTGAGCTATTCCCTTCTCCTTGGGTACACATCGGTGCTGACGAAGTGCCCGATGGTGTCTGGTTAGAGAGCCCAGCTTGTCAGCAATTGATGCAACAGTACGGCTACCACTGCGCTAAAGATTTGCAAGGTCATCTGCTTCGCTATGCAGAGAAGAAGCTTCGTTCTTTAGGCAAACGCATGGTCGGTTGGGAAGAGGCACAGCATGGTAACAAAGTCAGTAAAGATACCGTTATCTACTCTTGGTTGAGCGAAGAAGCGGCCCTCAACTGCGCCAAGCAAGGTTTTGACGTGGTCTTACAACCTGGCCAATCAACCTATCTCGATATGGCGCAAGACTACAGACCTGAAGAGCCAGGCGTTGATTGGGCGGCAGTGATTCCACTTGAAAATGCTTACCGCTATGAGCCTTTAGCGCACATTCCCGACAACGACCCTATTCGTAAACGTATTTTAGGTATTCAGTGCGCGCTATGGAGTGAGATTGTCACTCACCAGTCACGCCTCGACTATATGATTTTCCCTCGATTAACCGCATTAGCAGAAGCGTGTTGGACAGAGAAATCACAACGCAACTGGCTCGACTATCTGGCGCGGTTAAAAGGCCACTTGCCGTTGCTCGATAAACAAAAGATTGAATATCGACCACCTTGGAAATAACCATCACCGCGAATGACCATCATTCGCCGTTTTCACTAGCTTTAAACGTTTTGGCTACCAAAGTGGTAGCTTGGTAAAAAGGAAATTAACATGAAATACGGCTATTTCGATAACGACAATCGTGAATACGTCATCACACGCCCTGATGTCCCTGCGCCATGGACCAACTACTTGGGTACCGAGAAGTTTTGCACGGTTATCTCACACAATGCTGGCGGTTACTCTTTCTATAATTCACCAGAATATAACCGAGTCACTAAATTCCGCCCTAATGCGACGTTTGACCGCCCAGGCCATTACGTTTACCTGCGTGATGACCAAAGTGGTGATTACTGGTCTATTTCATGGCAGCCGGTGGCTAAAAGTCTTGATGAAGCCAGCTACGAAGTCCGTCATGGCTTGTCTTACTCTAAATTTAAGTGTGACTACAACGGCATCGAAGCAACCAAAACCCTATTTGTGCCTAAAGGTGAAGACGCAGAAATTTGGGATGTGGTGATCAAAAACACATCAGATAAACCGCGTACGATTAGCGCTTTTTCCTTCGTTGAATTCTCATTTAGTCATATTCAGTCAGACAATCAAAATCACCAGATGTCACTCTACTCTGCGGGGACCTCATACCGCCAAGGGGTGATTGAATACGACTTGTACTACAACACCAATGATTTCGAAGGTTTTTACTACCTAGCATCAACATTTGATCCTGATTCATATGACGGTCAGCGCGATAGCTTCCTCGGTCTATACCGCGACGAAGCCAACCCTATCGCCGTTGAACAAGGCCAGTGCTTCAACAGTGCACAAACTTGTTACAACCATTGTGGTTCACTGCATAAACAATTCACTATCCAACCAGGAGAAGAGGTGCGTTTTGCCTACATTCTTGGTATTGGTAAAAGCAATGGTGAACGTCTGCGCACCAAATACCAAGATTTGGCCAATGTCGATGCGGCGTTTGCAGGCATTAAAGATCACTGGGATGAGCGCTGCGCCAAGTTCCAAGTTAAGTCGCCGAATGAAGGCCTCGACACCATGATCAATACGTGGACCCTCTACCAAGCAGAAACCTGTGTGGTTTGGTCTCGATTTGCTTCCTTTATCGAAGTGGGTGGCCGTACTGGTCTGGGTTACCGCGATACCGCGCAAGATGCTATCTCTGTACCACATTCTAATGCGGCAATGACACGCAAACGCTTAGTCGACTTACTGCGAGGTCAGGTCAAAGCTGGCTACGGTTTACACCTGTTTGATCCCGACTGGTTTGATCCAGAAAAAGCCGATGTCAAACCGTCAAAGTCTCCGACAGTGGTACCGACACCCTCAGACGAAGACAAGATCCACGGTATTGAAGACACTTGTTCAGACGATCATTTATGGCTGGTGCCGACCATTTGTAAGTACGTGATGGAAACGGGTGAGCACAGCTTCTTTGATGAGATGATCCCATACGCTGATGGCGGTGACGCTAGCGTTTATGATCACATGAAAGCTGCGCTTGATTTCTCGGCTGAATACGTGGGTCAAACAGGCATATGTAAAGGCCTACGCGCCGACTGGAACGACTGTTTGAACCTAGGTGGTGGCGAATCATCGATGGTTTCCTTCCTACATTTCTGGGCACTGCAAGAGTTTATCGATTTAGCTAAGTACCTAAGTCGCGATGCCGATGTTGAGAAATACACACAAATGGCAGCCAACGTGCGCGAAGCGTGTGAAACGCACCTGTGGGATGACGAAGGCGGTTGGTACATTCGTGGTCTGACTAAAAATGGCGACAAGATTGGCACTGCGCAGCAAGAAGAAGGCCGTGTTCATCTTGAGTCAAATACGCTCGCGGTACTTTCTGGCGCAGTCTCTCAACAGCGCGGTAAACAAGCGATGGACGCAGTAGATGAAAACTTGTTCTCTGAGTATGGTCTGCATCTCAATGCGCCTTCTTTCGCGACACCAAACGATGATATCGGCTTTGTCACGCGCGTTTACCAAGGCGTCAAAGAGAACGGTGCTATCTTCTCACACCCTAACCCTTGGGCTTGGGTTGCAGAAGCTAAATTGGGCCGCGGTGACCGCGCCATGAAGTTTTACGATGCCCTTAATCCATACAATCAAAATGACATCATCGACAAGCGTATTGCTGAACCTTACTCATACGTACAGTTCATTATGGGCCGCGATCACCAAGATCATGGTCGTGCAAACCACCCATGGTTAACGGGTACCTCTGGTTGGGCTTACTTTGCTGTTACAAACTTCATTTTGGGTGTGCGTACTGGTTTTGATGGCTTAACGATTGACCCATGTATTCCGACCAGCTGGCCAGGTTTTGAAGTATCACGCCAATGGCTAGGTGCGACCTACGACATCAAAGTCGAGAACCCAAGCTCCGTTAGCAAGGGCGTTAAATCCATTACTGTCAACGGCGAGCTCATCAGCGGCGCAGTTCCAGTTCAAGCTGAAGGCAGCGTCAACGAAGTTATCGTTGTTCTCGGTTAATTGACCAAGCGCGAGCCTCATTGGAGGCTCGTAACTTGGATTAAAGGATGATCAATATGATTAAATTTGGAACAGGCGGCTGGCGTGCATTTATTGGTGAAGAGTTCACCAAAGACAATGTTCGTTTAGTGGCGCAATCTTTAGCGAACATCATCAACAACGAACAAGTTGCGGATAAAGGCTTTGTTATCGGTTATGACCGTCGTTTTCTTTCAGACAAAGCAGGACGCTGGTTTGCTGAAGTTCTTGCGGCGAATGGCGTTACTGTCAGCTTTATCGATAAATTTGTCCCAACACCGATCGTGATGTTTAAAGCAAAAGAGATGGGCTGTGCTTACTCGGCTTGCATTACCGCTTCACATAACCCTGCGGATTATAATGGCGTTAAGGTGTTCATTGAAGGTGGACGCGACGCCGATGAAGTCATCACAGAGAAAATTGAAACTCAAATCGCAGCCCTAACTCAAGACCAAGTTAAATCTGTCGACTTTGAGCAAGCGATTGAAAATAAGTTGATCGAAGTGATCAACCCTATGAACGAGTTTGTCGACTCCATCATCGACTTTATTGATATTGAAGCGATCAAAAAAGCCAATCTTCGCGTATTGATCGATCCTATGTTTGGCGTGGCCAAGAATGCGCTGCAAACCGTACTGATCAATGGTCGCTGTGATGTTGATGTGATCAATGATGGCAAAAACCCCGACTTTGGCGGTTTGATGCCCTCACCCAATGCCGCGACGCTTTATCGTCTCAAGCACTTAGTCGCAGCAGAAGGTTACGATATCGGTATTGGTACAGACGGCGATGCTGACCGCTTAGGCATCATCGATGAAAAAGGTAATTTCATTCACCCAAATGAAGTTTTGATCTTACTTTACTACTATCTACTCGAATACAAGGGCTGGAAAGGCTCCGTCGTGCGTAACATCGCGACCACACATCTACTGGATAAAATCGCGACCGATCATGGCGAAAAGTGCTTCGAGGTTCCGGTTGGCTTTAAACACATCAGCTCACAAATGGAAGCGGACGATTCGTTAATCGGCGGCGAGAGCTCTGGCGGTTTAACCATTCGTGGTCATATCAAAGGCAAAGATGGCGTCTTTGCTTCAAGTTTGTTGGTCGAAATGATCTCAGTGACGGGCAAAAAACTCTCTGAGCTGCTGGATGAGATCTATGCGAGATATGGCTACGCCTATACAGCAGAAGGTGATTGTACCTTTAAACCAGCTCAGAAAGAGACGCTTTACAACCGTATTTATGTAGAGAAACAGTTGCCAGAATTTGAGTTTGAAATAGACAAAGTCAGCTATGAAGATGGCGCTAAAGTTTACTTCAAAAATGGCGGATGGGTGATTGCTCGTTTTTCAGGCACTGAACCTTTGTTGCGCATTTTTTCAGAAATGGCCGACCAAGAGACAGCAGAGTATGTTCTTCAACAAATGAAAGCGTTTTTGCAACTATAACTGCGCTCTTTTACCCTACCCTATAGGTGAGAACACTTGCCCGGCATCACTGCCGGGCTTTTTCTTCTTTGGCCAAAGCGTTTAACTTAAAACGCCAGCACGCCTTGAGTTTCGACTTTGACCGACACTTGTTGTCCTATCGTCAGAGGTTCTGGCGAACTGGCCAATAGACGTTTGCCACCCGCATCAATCACGTAACGACAATGATCGCCCATAAAATGCTGTTCTAGAACCGTGACACTGCTCTCTTCGGCGGCAGCAATCTGTACATGTTGGGGACGTAATAGTAATTCACATTGGCGGCCAATTTCGATGGTTTGCTGAGCTTTGGCTTCTATCGTGCCTAACTCAGTTTGGTATTCACCCGCCGAAAGTCGGGTCGCCGGAAGGTAGCTACCGCCACCAAGAAAGTCGGCGACGAATTTACTCGAAGGACGATAGTAGAGCTCACTGGCCGAACCATATTGCTCAATCACACCATGGTTCATTACCGCCATTTTGTCAGCAAAAGCGAACGCTTCTTCACGACTATGGGTAACAAAGATCGCGGTCACACCTTGGTTTTTAAAAATCTTGCGGATCTCGCCAATCAACTCATGACGAACTTGAGTGTCTATATTGGAAAACGGTTCATCCAGTAACAATAGATCGGGTTTGTAGGCTAAAGAGCGCGCAATGGCTACTCGTTGCTGCTGACCACCAGAGAGTTGATGCGGATAACGCTGTTCAAAACCGGCCAAATGAACCAAATCTAGCATCTCAGACACTTTTTTCAGTTTTTGCTCAGCGCTCATATCACGCAAACCAAAAGCTACGTTTTGCGCCACAGTCAAATGAGGGAAAAGCGCATAATCTTGGAAGATCATACCGATATTGCGCTGCTCTGGTGGTAACCAGTTGTCCCCATCATCAATCAACATGCAGTTGAGACTCATGGTGCCAGAACTTAATGGCAGCAGACCCGCGATCGCTTTCAACAATGTGGTTTTTCCACAACCACTGGCACCCAGCAGGCAAACAATTTCGCCCTGCTCCACTTCTAATGAGAGCGACTCAAGCACCGTTGTTTGTTGATCGTACTTGCAGGTCAAATTATTGATCGATAATGCACAGCTCATTAGTGGGAATGCTCCAGTGAACGGTTAACAATAACTAGCGGAATTAAGCCAACAAACACCAGCAGAACCGCCGGTAAGGCTGCAAGTTCAAGATGCTCGTCAGAGGCAAAGTTGTAAACATAAGTCGCGAGCGTTTCAAAGTTGAATGGACGCAAAAGCAAAGCGGCATTGAGCTCCTTCATTGATTCAATAAACACCAATAACCCAGCGATCAAGGCACCACGACGCACTAAGGGGAAATGAACTCGCCATAGCATGCGATTGCCATTACAGCCCATGGTGCGCGACGCCATATCCAGTGATGGTGATACTTTGCTTAAGCTACTTTCGATACTACCAATCGCGACTGCTGAAAAACGCACGACCATAGCAAAAATCAACGCAAACATTGAACCTGAGAAAATCAGTCCCGGCCTGCTCCACTGCATCGCTTTAGCGATATCGTTGACTAAATGATCCATAAACAGCACGGGAACCATCACACCAATCGCCAACACGGTTCCAGGCACCGCATAGCCCATCGACGATAAACGCATCATGGCTAAACTATAACGACTTGGCGATAAACGCTGACAAAAGTTGACAGTGATGGCAACCAAGACGGCAATTACTGCTGCGGTCAGCGAAACATAGAGGCTGTTTAACGCATATGCTCGGAACTCACCCGTCCAGCTTTGCGCGAAATATTTATAGGCGTAGATCAGTAACTGACCAAGAGGAAATAAGAAAGCAACGCAGACTAAGCCCCAACACCAAATTAAGGCTAACCACTTTTTCCAACCAGTGAGGTCATAGCGAAAATCTTCCCGGCTACTAAATTGGTTTTGAAATAGCTTTTGCTTACGGCGGCTATAACGCTCACTGCTGAGCAATACGATGACAACCACCAGCATAATGGCTGAAATTTTTGCTGCGGCAGTTAAGCTTGAATAACCGAGCCAAGTGTCGTACACCGCCGTCGTTAAGGTGTTGACGGCAAAATAACTCACGGTTCCGAAATCGCCTAAAGTTTCCATAGCAACTAAAGACAATCCGACCGCCACCGAAGGACGCACTAATGGTAATGAGATGCGGCGAAAGCTATCCCAAGGCGAGCACTTGAGTAATCTCGCTGATTGCAGCAAAGAGATGTTTTGCTCCATAAATGCTGCGCGGCATAACAAGTAGACATAGGGGTAAAGCACCAATGAAAGCACAATAATCGCGCCAGTGAGAGTGCGAATATCAGGAAACCAATACTCTCCCGCACTCCAACCAGTTAAATCCCGTAATAAGATTTGGATCGGGCCAGCAAAATCAAACCAGTCAGTAAAAATATAGCCAATAATATACGCCGGCATCGCCAATGGCAGCACCAAAGCCCATTGCAATACACGCTCACCTGGAACACGGCACATCGCCATCACCCAAGCTGCCGGAATCCCCAGTAACATTGATAACAACATGGTTCCGGTCACCAACACTAGGGTATTGAAGGCATAAGTCGGCATAACCGTTGACAGCAAATGAGCAAACAACTCATTTGTTTCGCCAACAGCAGTAGTGAATATAGCTAAGATCGGCAAAACCAGTAGCAGGGCTAGCGCTCCACTACTGGTTTTCCATAAGTAATTTTTTTCTTTCATCGCCTAAATACAACGAGGCTGTATGAAACATAAATGCGTTTGCAAATAAATCTCATATCCCTTTAATAGATTAAGGGTACTTATACCTGTATAAATCAATAACCTCAAGTCACCCTAGCAAAAGAGCGACTTGAGGCTATCTCAATTCAAGCTGTGAGTTTTGATTACAGATCAAACTTCACTTCGTCAAGCAGCTTGATGGCTGCTTCGTGATGTTCCGCGATTTCATCTAGAGAGATAGTATCCGCCTTGAAGTCCCCCCAAGACGCAACCAACTCAGAACGCTTAACCCCCTCTTTAACAGGGTATTCATAGTTTACTTCTGCGTATAGGCTTTGTGCAGCATCGTTTGATAGGAATTCCATCAACTTAACGGCATTGTCTTTGTTTGGTGCGTATTTCGCCATTGCCATACCAGAGATGTTAACGTGCGTACCTGTGGTCTCTTGGTTAGGGAAGTTAATGTATACCGCGTCAGCCCACGCTTTTTGCTCCGCGTCGTTAACCATCTTACCTAGATAGTAACTATTACCCAAAGACACATCACATAGACCTTCTTTGATCGCTTTCACTTGTCCGCGGTCATTACCTTGAGGTTTACGGGCTAAATTAGCCTTAACACCTTCTAGCCACTGCTTGGTTTCAGCTTTACCTTCGTGAGCAATCATCGATGAAACCAAGGAGACGTTGTATGGGTGCTTACCACTACGAGTACAGATTTTTCCTTTGAATTCAGGCTTGGCTAGATCAGCGTAAGTAAAATCGGCACCTAAACGACCAACACGATCACGCGAAGAGTAAACGCTACGTGTACGCGTAGTTAGTGCAAACCACTCATTGTTGGTGGCTTGGTATTGTGCTGGGATATTTTCCTCAAGCACTTCACTGTCAACGGCTTGAACTAGACCTTTTTCAGTCAGTTCAGAAAGACGAATGATATCAACGGTTAGAAGCACATCTGCTGGACTGTATTCACCCTCTTGAGCTAGCTTTTCAGCTAAACCTGTTTTGGCAAACTTAACGTTTACTTTAATGCCGGTCTCTTTGGTAAATTCGTTAAGCATGGGCTCAATAAGGAAAGGCTGACGATAAGAGTATACGTTCACTTCTTCTGCAGCGATGGCTGCGCTAGGTGCAATTGATGCACAAACTAAAGCAGAAAGAGTTAGCAGATTTTTCATTGGTGCAATCCTTTAATATCGAAATGATAATGTCTATCAGTTGCGTTATTATATTCATCTGGGTTTTGAAAACAATGATGTGACACAAAAAAACCTGCTTATTCGAGCAGGTTTTTATCACTTTCTTTGTAACTAAATGTTAGGTCATATTTAAAGTAAATTACTTAACCGTAACAAATTCAGGGTACGCACCGACACCACAGTCATGCATATCCATACCTTCCATCTCTTCGTCTTCTGTAACACGGATACCCATGGTTGCTTTCAATACCGCCCAAACCACTAGACTTGCTCCGAATACCCAAGCAAAGATAACTGCCGCACCGAGAAGCTGAGCACCAAAGCTAGCATCACCATTACTTAGTGGCACCACCATCAGGCCAAAGAAGCCACATACACCGTGCACTGAGATTGCACCTACTGGATCGTCAATCTTAAGCTTGTCTAGACCGATGATACTAAACACCACTAGCGCACCAGACACACAGCCAATCGCGACAGCATAAAGTGGTGATGGTGATAGTGGGTCTGCGGTAATCGCGACCAGACCAGCCAAGGCACCGTTCAAAATCATGGTTAAATCAGCTTTGCCCCAAGTGGTCTTACACACCAACAACGCTGCAATCGCACCAGCGGCTGCCGCCGCATTAGTGTTAAGGAAGATTTGACCGACTGCCGTTGCGTTTTCGAAGTCAGAAACCATCAACTGAGAACCGCCGTTAAAACCAAACCAACCGAACCACAAGATGAAAGTACCTAACGTCGCCAGTGGCATGTTAGAACCAGGAATCGGGTAGATTTCGCCATTCTTACCGTATTTGCCTTTACGAGCACCAAGTAAGATAACCCCCGCTAACGCCGCCGCAGCACCAGCCATATGAACAATACCTGAACCAGCGAAGTCACTAAAGCCTGCTTCCGATAGGAAACCGCCACCCCAAGTCCAGTAGCCTTCCATTGGGTAGATAAATCCAGTCAGTACCACAGAGAAAATCAGGAATGACCACAGCTTCATACGCTCAGCAACCGCACCCGATACGACTGACATCGCTGTCGCAACGAACACGACCTGGAAGAAGAAATCTGATTCTAGTGAGTGATCGGCGCCTTCACCTTGGGTGCCAATCAGCGCACCAAAAGAAGGTAGCCAACCGCCTGAGCCGTTATCGACATACATGATGTTGTAACCCACAACCAAGTACATAGTACAAGCAATGGCGTACAAGCAGACGTTTTTGGTTAAGATCTCCGTGGTATTCTTTGAGCGAACTAAGCCTGCTTCTAACATTGCGAAACCGGCTGCCATCCACATCACTAACGCACCTGAAATGAGAAAGAAAAAAGTGTCTAGTGCGTAACGTAATTCTGTTACCGTCGTTGTTAATTCCATTTTATTGTCTCCAATCCTTTGAATTCTTAAAGCGCTTCATTGTCCATTTCGCCGGTACGAATACGTACTGCTTGACTGAGGTCGTAAACAAAGATTTTGCCATCACCAATTTTGCCAGTGTGGGCCGCCTTTGATATAGCGTCGATAACGCGGTCTACGTTTTCAGCCTGTGTAGCGATTTCCAATTTCACTTTCGGTAGAAAGTCGACTTGGTACTCCGCTCCACGGTAAAGCTCGGTATGACCTTTTTGACGGCCAAAACCTTTAACTTCCGACACTGTCATCCCCTCGATACCAACATCGGCGAGAGCCTCACGTACATCATCCAATTTGAACGGTTTGATAATTGCATTTATAAGTTTCATCGTATCCTCTCTGAAGCTGTCATCCTTTTGTTCTATATAATCCAAGGTACGTGCCAACTTTTTAACTTATTGATTTATATAAAAACAACAAGTTTTCAATGCGCAGAAACCAATAAGGCGCACCAAAAGGGTGCGCCTTATTCACAAATTTAAAGCAGTCCTGCCTGACTTCACCATATAAGTGCATTATCGGGTGGTCAAAAAGGTCTTCCACTGTACGATAAGGTCATCAAAGTCTTCGATTCCACAACAAGCGGTACTTTCGCAATCGTAAAAGTCAAACTCACTTTCAAGTTCCACTTGGCTATCATGGCTGAGTACATTTTCTTGAACGGTTACTTCATCTCCATGAATAGTAAGAGATATTTCAGCGCCATATAGATTGAACTCTTGCTGTGGTGCACATTTAGCTTGTTGAGCCAACGCCTCAACTTGCTCAATCTTGCACCAATCTTTACCAATTTCTTCTTGCAGCCAACGAGCGATGATTTCATGCCCCATACTGGACTTGACGTAATATTCGCCCATCAAGGTATTTCTAATAAACTCAAATTCCATCGTGCTACTCGTGGGTTGCAAAAAAATAGGACGCGAGTATATCGCCAAGAGCGAACAAGTACAAAATCACGAGATAAAAAAACGCCTACTCATGAGTAGGCGTTTCGTTAGACGTTGACAACCAAATTACGCTGGTTCTTGGAAAATCACTTGGTCGGCTTTCTTAGTGTACTGCTCCATACGATGGAAGTTGAGGTAACGGTAGGTATCGGCTGCCGTTGCATCGATCTGCTTCATGTAAGCGAGATACTCATCTTTAGTTGGGATCTTACCAAGAATTGCACCAACGGCTGAAAGTTCAGCTGAAGCCAAATACACATTTGCTCCCGTACCTAAACGGTTAGGGAAGTTACGCGTTGAAGTCGACATCACTGTCGATTTATCAGCAACACGCGCTTGGTTACCCATACACAGTGAACACCCTGGCGTTTCGATACGAACCCCAGCGCGACCATAGATGCCGTAATAACCTTCTTCAGTAAGCTGATCACGGTCCATCTTGGTTGGTGGAGCGACCCACAAACGAGTATCAAGCTGGCCATTGAACTTCTCGAGCAATTTACCTGCAGCGCGGAAATGACCAATATTGGTCATACATGAACCAATAAAGACTTCATCAATTTGAGTACCTTGAACGTCAGACAATAGACGCGCATCATCAGGATCGTTTGGCGCACATAAGATTGGCTCATTGATTTCAGCAAGATCAATCTCGATAACATGCGCGTACTCTGCATCTTTATCCGCTTCCATCAACTCAGGGTTTGCCAACCACTCTTGCATTGCGGCAATACGGCGTTCGATAGTACGGCGGTCACCGTAACCTTCCGCAATCATCCACTTAAGCATGGTGATGTTTGAATTGAGGTACTCTTCAACGGACTCTTGAGACAGTTTAACCGCACAACCGGCGGCACTACGCTCTGCTGAGGCGTCTGAAAGCTCAAACGCTTGCTCAACCGTTAAGTGCTCAACCCCTTCAATTTCAAGCACGCGGCCTGAGAACTCATTGATTTTACCGGCTTTCTCTACCGTTAACAGACCTTGCTTAATGCCGTAATATGGGATGGCATGAACGAGATCACGCAGGGTAATACCTGGCTGCATTTTGCCTTTGAAGCGCACCAGAATTGACTCTGGCATATCCAATGGCATCACACCAGTCGCGGCGGCAAACGCAACCAAACCAGAGCCTGCAGGGAACGAAATACCGAGAGGGAAACGAGTGTGTGAGTCACCACCAGTACCGACCGTATCAGGCAGAAGCATACGGTTTAGCCATGAGTGGATAACACCATCACCTGGACGCAATGACACGCCGCCACGATTCATAATGAAATCAGGTAGGGTATGGTGTGTATTCACATCCACTGGTTTTGGGTAAGCCGATGTGTGGCAGAATGATTGCATCACTAGATCTGCTGAGAAACCTAGACATGCTAAATCTTTCAGTTCATCACGCGTCATAGGGCCGGTTGTGTCTTGAGAACCAACAGTGGTCATCTTTGGTTCACAATACTGGCCTGCACGAACACCTACTACGCCACACGCTTTGCCGACCATTTTCTGTGCCAGTGTGTAACCTTTTTCAGAGGCTAAAGGATCCGTAGGTTTGGCAAACAGATCGGTTTCTTCCAATCCCAGAGAGGCACGAGCGCGACCCGTTAAGCCGCGACCAATAATCAAAGGAATACGACCACCAGCACGGACTTCATCTAGCAGTACACTGCTCAATTTGAAGCTTGAAATCTCAGCGCCGCCTTTACGTACCACACCTTCGTACGGGTAAATGTCGATAACATCACCCATATGCATGTCTTGAACATTCAGTTCAATCGGCAATGCTCCTGAGTCTTCCATTGTGTTGTAGAAGATTGGTGCGATCTTTCCACCAAGACAGATACCGCCTGTGCGCTTGTTAGGTACATAAGGAATATCATCCCCCATAAACCAAAGCACTGAGTTAGTGGCTGATTTACGTGAAGAGCCCGTGCCGACAACATCACCAACATAAGCCAGTGGGATGCCATCTTTTTGCAGTTGTTCAATTTGGCTAATTGGACCAACGCTACCTGGTTGATCTGGGTTGATACCTTCACGCTCCATCTTCAGCATCGCTTTCGCATGGACTGGAATATCAGGACGTGACCAAGCATCAGGCGCTGGAGATAAGTCATCGGTGTTGGTTTCACCGGTCACTTTAAATACTTTTACGGTGATTTTTTCCGCGACTTTTTCTTTCGAGGTAAACCACTCGGCATCAGCCCAAGATTGCAGCACTTTTTGTGCATGGGCATTGCCTGCTTTCGCTTTTTCTTCTACATCGAAGAATGCATCAAACATCAGTAGAGTATGAGACAAGGCTTTAACTGCGATAGGTGCTAACGCCTCATCATCGAGCAGACTAACCAGCGGTTGAATATTGTAACCACCTTGCATGGTGCCGAGCAATTCAGCAGCTTTTTCACGACTGACTAGTGGTGATTCCACTTCACCTTTTGTCAGCGCAGTTAAGAAACCCGCTTTAACATAAGCGGCTTCATCAACACCTGGTGGGATTCGGTTCTCTAATAGGTCAAGAATAAAGGCTTCTTCACCTTGTGGGGGATTTTTGAGAAGTTCAACTAGGCCGGCGACTTGCTCAGCATCTAGTGGTTTAGGAACAACTCCTTCAGCAGCACGCTCTTCGACGTGTTTACGGTAGGCTTCAAGCACGACTTTTTCCTCTCATTGCGGTTCCTCCCTTTTATTACTCGTTATTGATAAAATAGGGAGTGAACATCCTTGGAAACTTGGCTCTCCATGCCGTATTTTTCAGTCAATGCTGATTGAGAAACAGTGCCAGAGAGGCCAAACTGTGGGCAATAGGATAGCAAATTTAACCTTAAATTAAAATCTCATCACTTTGACCAACATAGCAACTTAAGACTAAAGTTCTATGATTTTGTTTATAAGATCCGTTCATTTACCACCAAATAAGACACCCCAATGCCACGTTCGTCAACCGCATATTATTTGAATGTCGTACCAATAATAAGGTAAAACGAATCGAAGTTTTGCTCAGTCCGACCATAACCCAACATGACAGGACCAATCGGTGAATCGACTCCAGCAAACAATGAGCCGGCAGCATACAGCGGCGCTTCTTCTATTTTGATATCAGGGTCAGACCATACGCCGCCATACTCTAACGATGCTCCAACATAGAAAGGGGACTCAAACAAGCCAAAATCATTGTCAAACCAACGATAACGATACACCAATCGACCAAAGACTTTATTCTGACCAATCAAACTATTTCGAGGGATGCCTGAAAGGTTCAAAAATCCACCAATTTCTTGTGGATCAATCGGCAGTGATGACTTTTTACTTTTAACAACGCCTAAATCGATATTTGCGACCAAAGTATGGCGCGAAAAGGTATGAGCGGCGATCATTTTAGCGCCCATCTCATAAGAGGTATCTTCCCCCAGGTCATCAATCAGAGCACTATAACCAACGCTATCATCGTGTGAGATCAAATAATCAAGGTCAAGATAGAAACCTTTACGCGGAAAACTATAGTTATCGAGTGTATCGACACGGTAATTGGCAAAAGCACCTAAACGTTTAAATTGTACATCCCCTAGACTTGGCAGGGTCGAGAATTGCCCTTCACCATCACTATAACGCGCACCAATCTTAAAGCGGCGCCATAAGGTATCTTGATAACCCAGCGCCCACTCCGTTTCCCATTTATTGAATGTCACTGGGAAGTAGTTTTTTGTCGCCTCAAGGCTGGTGTCATCAAAGCCTGAAATTGGTGCATTTCGCTTCTCATTATGGTAGGTGACCCTCAGTGAGGTGAAGGTTTTTTGACTAGAAAAAAAAGGCGAGTGAAACTCGGCCTCAATCAGCTTATCAGTACCCATTTCAAGATTCGTTCTTAACTCTGCGCCATGGCTATTGAGATCAGTAAAATTGCTCGACACTCCAATCGAATATTGGCTATCGGTGCTAAAGTCATCTTCAAGGAAAAAACGAAAATTTACGTAGTTTGGCCCCCAAGATTTCTCATCGACATCAATTACCAAGCTGTCTTGACCATCAATAATGTCATAGCGATAAGTGACTAATTCGAAACGGTCTAAGGCGTATAAATCTTGAACACTTTGTTCAACTTGTTCTAGGCTGTACTGTTTGCCCGCTGATAAATCCAAACGGTTTTCTAGTAGTTTTTGCGAGTAGTGAGTGTGGTTATTAATGATGATTTTTTCGACACGAATTTCGTCCCCATAACGAAGTTGACGCCGACTCTCTTCTTTAGCATCAATATAATCTTGATATTGAGCAGAAGAGAGACTGATGGCGGCTAACTGTGCTTTATGTGCCATCGCCGTTTGATAACCCTTAACGAACGCTTGCGGCATCCTATCAAACTCGGTGGTTTCCATATCCCCGACTTCAGGGCGTAAAAATATATCCTTGTCGCTCAATAAGTTTGCTTGGCGGTTGCTGGTACTGCGAACCAAATAGTTTGACAGTTGGTCGGCCACCGTCAAGAAGGTATTAAAGTCCTCTTCACTTTTGTATTCGGTACTTATATCGACGGCAATAATAATGTCTGCGCCAAGTTCGAGTGCAATATCAACTGGCATATTGTTAGTCACACCGCCATCGACCAACAGACGCCCATCGAGTTTATAAGGCGGTAATGCGCCTGGCACAGACATACTCGCCATCATGGCATCAATCAAATAGCCCTTGTCGAGGATCACAGGTTCTAGTGCAATGATGTCAGTCGCAACCGAACGATATTGGATGGCGAGTTGGTCAAAAGAGTCAAACGGCGGTAAGTTCCCAGTGGTTTCACGCAATAACTTAAGCATGCCCTGCCCCAGAACCAGACCGCGCTTACCTTTAATTCCTCCCCAACCGAGTCCTAGGTCCGTTGTCAGTTGATACCTGTCTTCATACTCTTTGTCTTGTACTCTGCGCTGACTGCGGTCAACTCGGTCGCGATAACCACTATTCCAATCAACCGTTTCGATAAACGACTCAATTTCACTCGCACTCATTCCTGTCGCATATAAACCACCGACATAAGCCCCCATACTGGTGCCCGTAATAATGTCGACAGGAATTTTGAGTTCCTCTAAGGCTTTTAGAACACCGATATGCGCCGCACCTTTAGCACCACCGCCCGCCAGTACCACGGCAATTTTAGGACGAGACTCTGTTTCTGTCTTGCTGACAGTGGCCGCATTTAGCGCACTACTGGCGATAAGACACAACAATATACCTATCCGTTTCCTCACGATAACGATCCTTTTTCTCGCCGAATGACTGTTTATACTGAACGCGGACTACGCGGTAAAGCACTAATATTCAACATAATAACATTACCAACTAAATAGCTTCTTCAACCACGGTTTAGGTTGGTTATCACATTGCTGTTGCAGAGCGTTATTAACGTCCCAAACTGGCAATGTGAATTCACTCCCACACTTGAGACTTAAGCTACCTTGCGTGGTTGGTGCAAAACCAAGAGTGCTTATTCCTTGCGGCCAAGGCAGAGATAACTTCTCAGGAATACGATGCTTGAGGTACTCCGCATACACACGTAGCGCGCCACTTGAACCGGTCAGTTTGGTCGACTTGTTATCATCACGTCCAAGCCAGATCGTCGTCACTTCACGACCATCAACGCCAACAAACCAACTGTCTCGGGTATCATTACTGGTACCCGTTTTTCCCGCTAGCGCCGCCCATGCGAATTGGTTATTTAGGTAGCGTCCTGTCCCTTCCATCACCCCACGTTTCATAGCATAGGTTGTCAGCCAAGCCGCTTGCTGATCAACGGTTTGGGTTGCTCTTGGCAGAGATTGATAAAGAATATTACCGTCGAGATCAATCACCGAGCGCAGCGCAGATAGCTCGGCACGTTGACCTGAGTTAGTCAGAGTTTGATACATCTGCGCCACTTGAAATGGCGTCAGGGTAAACGAACCTAAAAACATCGAAGGCACTGGGCTAATTTCATTTTCATCGACACCCAATCGCTCTAGTGTTTTGACCACATTAGCAATTCCTACCTGCATCCCCAGTTCAACAGTAGGCACATTGAGCGATTTAGCTAATGCGAGATAAAGCGGCACATCACCACGGAACTTTCGATCGTAATTACGCGGCGACCAGACATCCCCCTTGCTGCCTTTAAGGCTTATCGGCTTATCGTGTAACGTTGTGGCTAAATTATATTTCTCTGGCTGCTGTAATGCCGTGAGATAGACAGCAGGCTTAGCTAGCGAGCCAATTTGGCGACGAGCATTAAGCGCCCGATTAAAACCATCGTAGCCAGTACGCTTCCCCCCCACCATTGCGCGGATCTCACCGCTGTGACGATCCACGGCTACCGCGGCACCTTCGAGAGCCTTCCCTGCCACACTGGCTAATTGAGGGATCTTATTGGCCAATGCGCGCTCAAGTTGCTGCTGCGAGACAGGGTCCAGAGAGGTAAACACACGTAGCCCGCTATCCGCCTGAAAAACATCACCGACTTTCTGTTTTAGCTCGATACTAACCTGTTGAAAATAGGCCGGCTGACGACTCGCGGTTCGAGGATTATCTTGAATATCGAGCGGACGACTCGCCGCCATATCATAGTCGCGAGCGGTTAGGATGTCGTGCTGCATCATCAACCGTAACACAAGATCGCGGCGCTGCTTTGCGCGTTCAGGAAAACGCACAGGGTTGTAATAAGATGGTCCTTTAACCATCCCAACGAGCAGAGCAAGTTGGTCAATACGTAGCTCTTGAATCGGTTGACCAAAATAGAATCGCGCGGCTAATCCAAAGCCATGAATCGCTTGGCCTTGACTTTGGCCAAGGTACACTTCATTAAGATAGGCCTCGAGAATACGATCTTTGCTGTAACGATAATCCAAAATCAGCGCAATATAAGCTTCACGTATTTTACGCCATAAGGTTCGGTCACTAGAGAGAAACAGGTTTTTCGCCAATTGCTGGGTTAAGGTGCTGCCCCCTTGTACCGTGCGTCCCGCTTTAATGTTCGCCACCATCGCACGTGCAATGGCTAACGGTGACACTCCATCATGCTGATAAAAATGGCGGTCCTCGGTGACCAATAGCGCATCAACGATCATTTCTGGAAATTGATCGCGACGCAAAAAAAGACGTTGCTCACCTTGGTTTTTCTCTAGCATGCCAAGCATCTTAGGTTCAATACGCAGGTAACCTAACTCCCCTCGTTGTTCTAGCGATTGAATGCGCTCTATCCCCGAAGAAGAGAAGTGCAGCATCACGCGGCGATCAGGCTCAGGCCCATCACTAAATTCAAACGGACGACGGATCAGCTCAATTTTCGTTGCAGAAGATGAGTACTCTCCTGGGTAATGAGGTTGACGTACCTTGCGATAGTTAAGTACATCCAACTCGTTACGCACTTCTTGAATACTGATGCTATCACCGGGCGCCAAATTAAGAATCCGTGCATAAACCACGGTCGGCAGATCAAACAGTTGCCCTTCAAAGCGTTGCTTCACGACGCTATCTAGGTAAATCCCCACCACGACGAGTATCGCGAACACCGCCAAACCGAGCTTCCAAGCGACACTCCACAGGGTTTTAAACCAGCGGCGTTGCGGCGACTTGGTGGCACGTTTTGTTGATGATGCACGAGGTTTACGCGGCGCTTTTTTGGTCGTATTCGCTTTGTTATTACTGGTGTTTTTCTTGGTCATTTGTCTAACTGTCGCTTGGTTTTAGTCGTGGCGGTATGGTTGGCTGGGTCATCAGGCCAAACATGCTTGGGATAACGGCCCTTCATCTCTTTTTGCACTTCTCGGTAAGCACCAGCCCAAAAGCTGGCTAAGTCGAGAGTCACTTGCAATGGCCTTTGCGCGGGAGATAGCAGCTCAAGTACTAAACGTTTACGACCTTGAGCAATCTCCGGAGAGCTTTGCTCGCCAAACACTTCTTGAAGACGAACCGATAACACGGGCTCTTGGCCTTGTTGATAACGAATTTTCTTGTTGCTACCTGTCGGTAATTGATAATGCGTTGGCAGCCACTGATTAATCTGTTGGTTTAACGGCCACTCCAAATACGCGAGCAATGCTGCGTGTAAATCCACCTTGGTTAACGCCTTGGCTGAATTAATGCCGTTTAAGTAGGGAGCTAACCACTGTTCTAAATGATCAAGTAACCCTTGCTCATCAAGCTCTGGCCATGATTGCTCTGGCAACCACTCACGCCCACAACGTAATCGTTCGAGCAGCTCGCGGCTATTTGGCGTCCAATGTAATACACTCAGCCCCTTACGACGAATATAGTTAAGTAAAGCTTGAGTCATTTTTTCGCTAGAGGGCTCCGGCAAGGCTTTGCGCTCGATAACCAGTCGGCCGAGCTTAGTCTGCTGCTCTGCCACTAAGCGCCCCTTGTGTTCATCCCAATCCACGACCTGTACGCTGTCAAACAACGCTGGAAAGCGCGTTTGCAAAACAGCGATATCCACGTCGATCGCGCTAAAAATCATTGAAGAATCAGAGTGACTACGCATCAGATCCAGCACGACTAGATAATCACTCGCGGCTAACTTTTCACTGTCTTGCAGTTCGGCGCCATGACCATTAGCCAAAACAAAGCGGCCCAATTGATTAGATCGAGCCTGAGCAATGCGGTCGGGGAAGGCGAGCGCCAATAGCCAAGCGACCGCCCCTTCATCCACCTCGCAAAGACGAAATTGCACGCCCATCCGACGGGCTAAATTCTGGACTCGCACCAAAACGAGCTTTTGTCGGTTGTGCTGCCCCTGTTTAAAGCGTTGTACACTATGGACAAAATTGATCATCTGTCGCTCAGGCTCTTCCAGTAAAGCCGCCACGGCCAACGCGGTGGTTACCGCTTCACCCGCCTTAGCTAGCATCGCTGACATTCGTGGCTCAAGCCCTAGCTGGCCCGCTAATTTTCCTGCATCACTGAGTGAACCTTTCGCATCGAATAAGCCAAGCTGGGTCAATAAACCACGCGCTTGATTGACAGCGGCAGAAGCAGGGGCATCGAGCCAAGACAATTCGCTCGGGTCTTGTGCTCCCCACTGTGCTAACTCCATCACTAAATTAGCTAAATCACTATGCAAAATCTCTGGCTGGGGCACATAGGGTTGCTGCGCTAACTGGCTTTCACTGTACAAACGCACACACAAACCCGGCTCAACTCGGCCCGCTCGCCCGGCGCGCTGCTCAGCCGAAGATTGCGCAATACGCACCTGATCCAATCGAGTCACACCACTTTTAAGATCAAATTTGGCCACCCGTTCATAACCACAATCCACCACCAGACGAATCCCTTCGATGGTCAATGAGGTTTCAGCAATGTTGGTCGCAAGCACCACTTTCCTCTTCCCGGCAGGGGCAGGCAAAATGGCCGCTTGTTGCTGGGCAAAGTCTAATTGACCGTAGAGTGGGCAAACCTCAATGTCTGCGCTTAAACCATCAAGTCGTTGTGCAACCCGTTTAATTGCCGCAACCCCTGGAAGAAACGCCAGCAGCGATCCAGACTCACTGGCCATCAAGCTCAGTATCTGCTTGGCCATTAACGCCTCTAAGCGCTGGTTGGGCGATGGCGTCACATAGCGATACGTCACCGGGTAGCTGCGACCTTGTGATTCAATGTAGTGCGCCTGCGGCATCAAACGAGACAAGGCGTGTTGATCGAGCGTTGCCGACATCACCACCAATTTCAGATCATCACGCAGAGCCTCTTGGATTTCTAAACAAAAGGCCAATGCCGTATCGGCATGAATGCTACGTTCATGAAACTCGTCAAAGATCACCACATCAATGCCTGTTAGCTCTGGATCCGACTGGATCATTCGAGTCAGCACCCCTTCCGTGACGATCTCAAGCTGCGTGTCATGACTGACCCGGTTTTCCCCACGCACTCGATAACCAACGCGCTGACCGACGCTCTCTCCCAACTGCGTAGCCAAATAAAGAGCAATATTACGCGCGGCTAATCTTCTTGGCTCAAGCATGATTATCTTACCTACGACTACCTTTTGCTTGAGCAGTTGCAACGGAAAGTAAGTTGACTTGCCGGCGCCGGGCGCCGCTTTTAGGATCAATTGCGAGCAAGTGCGGACAGCAGAAATCAACTCTGATATCACGCCTTCAATAGGCAGTTGTGACAATGGAGGAACCTTGTGGTGTAATAATGGAAATATTGTACATAAAAACAGTAGCCTGTCCCTAATGAAGTTTGAACCTGCCCTTGAATCCGCCGTTTTGATCAAGCGTTATAAACGTTTTTTGGCCGACATCACCCTGCCGGATGGCAGTCAACGTACCATTCATTGTGCCAACACAGGCGCGATGACTGGCTGCGCTGAATCGGGCAATAAAGTCTGGTACTCGACATCGGATAATCCAAAACGTAAGTACCCCAACAGTTGGGAATTGAGTGAAACCGAGCAGGGCCATCAAATTTGTATTAATACCGCCCGGGCCAACCAACTAGCCGTTGAGGCGATCGAAACTGGCGTCATTGACGAGCTGCAAGGTTATCAACAACTGCAAACTGAAGTGAAATATGGCAATGAAAATAGTCGAATTGATATCTTGCTCAAATCACAAAGTAAGCCAACATGTTATATAGAAGTAAAAAGTGTCACTTTATTAGCTGCCAATGGACAAGGTTATTTCCCAGATGCCGTCACCACCCGTGGTCAAAAACATTTGCGAGAACTGACCGAAATGGCGCGATCTGGAAGCAGAGCTGTACTTTTATTCACTGTTTTACATTCAGGGATTGAAAAAGTCTCTTCGGCACTCCATATAGACGCCGAATATTCACAATTATTAAAAAACGCGCAAGAACAAGGAGTGGAAGTTTTGTGCTACAAGGCGCAGCTTTCAAGCAATGAGATGAGATTAGTCAAGTCACTCAAATTTAGTCAATAACGACAAAAAATGATGTGACCTTCACATTGACAATAAGTTTACTCTTCAGTATTTGCCTCCAATGATTCTTTTTGCTATAGATAGCCGCCTTAAAATTGACTGCGAGCGCAGTTGACTAGGTATTAGTAGGAGATGCTGCATGCCAGAATCAAAGAAAAAAGCGCTAGGCATCCTAGCCACTGCAGGGGTTGAGCCATACCAAGCGAAAGCGGGTGAAGAGTACATGTCACCTGAACAACTGGCTCATTTTACAAAAATTTTATCGGCTTGGCGCAACCAGCTCAGGGAAGAAGTTGATCGCACTGTGCACCATATGCAGGACGAAGCAGCAAACTTTCCCGATCCCGTTGACCGTGCTTCTCAAGAAGAGGAGTTTAGCTTAGAACTACGTAACCGTGATCGCGAACGTCGTTTAATCAAAAAGATCGAAAAAACACTAACAAAAATCGAAGAAGACGATTTCGGCTTCTGTGAATCTTGTGGTGTCGAGATCGGCATTCGTCGTTTAGAAGCTCGTCCTACTGCGGACCTTTGTATTGACTGTAAAACACTTGCAGAAATCAAAGAAAAGCAGATGCAAGGTTAATTTAACCTTTGCCATAACTTATTGAAGGGAGCTTTGGCTCCCTTTTTGGTTTGTTAATGCTAAATAAAACGCTATGAGTTATATTGGTCGCTTCGCACCTTCACCATCAGGCCCACTTCACTTTGGTTCGCTGCTCGCGGCCCTAGGAAGTTATTTCCAAGCTAAATCACACCATGGCCAATGGTTAGTACGTATTGAAGATCTCGATCCCCCTCGCGAAATGCCTGGTGCAAGTTCGTTGATCCTCAAAACCCTAGAGGCGTATCATCTCTACTGGGATGACAACGTCGTTTATCAAAGCCAACGTCACTCGTTGTATCAAGCGCAAATAGATCAATGGTTGGCCTCGGGGCAAGCCTATAATTGTCAGTGTACACGTAAGCAGATAAAAGCATTGGGGGGATTCTACCCTGGCACCTGCCGAACGCTGGCACTAACCAATCATAATGAGTGTGCGATTCGACTCAGAATGACACACCCTGTCTATCAGTTGGAAGATAGACGGCATGGGACCTTAACCATCCCTAACGCGTTGGCGGATGAAGATTTTATTATAAAACGTCGTGATGGATTGTTTGCTTACAACCTCGCGGTAGTATTGGATGATATCGACCAAGGCGTAACAGAAGTGGTACGCGGCGCGGACTTAATCGAACCAACAGGACGGCAAATAAGCTTGTACAAAATGCTTGGTGTCGCTCCGGTGAACTATTTACACCTACCACTCGCACTCGATGTGAATGGTCAAAAGTTATCTAAGCAAAACCACGCAAAAGCGCTCGACAATGACCAGCCCAAGCCGGCTCTACTTGACGCAATGCGGTTGTTAGGTTTTGATATTGATAAAGAAATTAGCGATTTGCCAATTGGTGAGATCATTCAATGGGGCGTTGATAATTGGCACTTATCCCAACTTCCCGCATCGACGACGATCACGCCAATATTCTCAAACCGCTCGCTGTAAGCTATGATTAGCCGCAAATTCGCCCCGATAGGGCCTAAAAATTAATTTAATGCAAGGTTGGCTCAACCAACTATTGCCAGAAGCACATGAACAAAATTGATGATACTGCAAGCGAAGCCAAAGTGTTTACTGAGCTCGCTCTAAATACTATTACTCGCCAAGAGCATAACATCTCGCGCAAACAGATCAGCGATAATGCATTGAAGGTACTATACCGTCTCAATGGTGCAGGCTTCGATGCGTATCTTGTTGGTGGCGGCGTGCGTGACTTACTCCTTGGCCAACAGCCGAAAGATTTCGATATTGCAACCAACGCGACGCCTGAAGAAATTCGTCAGCTATTTAGAAACTGTCGATTGATCGGTCGTCGTTTCCGTCTTGCTCACATTATGTTTGGGCGCGACATAATCGAAGTGGCGACCTTCCGAGGCCATCACCAAGAGCCAAGCAAGAATGTTGCTCAGCAGTCAAAAGAAGGCATGTTATTGCGTGACAATGTCTACGGCACCATCGATGAAGATGCAGAGCGCCGAGACTTTACCGTCAACGCAATGTACTACAGCATCAGCGACTACGCGATTCACGATTACGCACGTGGAATGGAAGATCTCGAAGATAAATTAATTCGTCTGATTGGCGATCCAGAAACTCGTTATCGCGAAGATCCTGTCCGTATGCTGCGTGCGATCCGCTTTGCGGTAAAATTGGATTTCGATATTGAAGAAGACACTGCTGCGCCGATTGAAGAACTCGCGACGCTGTTACAAGATATTCCTGCTGCTCGTCTGTATGAAGAGTCGCTCAAGATGCTTCAGTCTGGTCATGGATTGGAAACTTACCACCTAATGCGCGAGTACAATCTTTTCCAACAGCTGTTCCCGATCATTGCAGAGCACTTTACTGAAGACTACTCTTCACCGACAGAGCAAATGCTAGACCTAGCACTGGACTCCACCGATCAGCGTATTGAAGAAGGCAAACGCATCAATCCGGCCTTCATGTTTGCCGCTATGTTGTGGTATCCACTGCAAGAGCGAGCCAAGCTGTTGATGGAACAACGTAAGCTCTCTTTCTACGATGCCATCATGGAAGCAAGCAATTACATTCTTGATGAACAAGTACGTACTATTGCGATTCCACGTCGCCACACCGCGACCATTCGCGAAATCTGGCAACTGCAGCTGCGCTTACCTCGCCGTAATGGCAAGCGCGCCTTCCGCTTAATGGAACTAAATAAGTTCCGCGCAGGTTTTGATTTCTTAGAAATGCGTGGCGAAGTTGAGCAAGGAGAAACTGCTCAATTAGCTAAATGGTGGCAGGTGTTCCAAAGTGCCGCGCGCAATATGCGCCAAGCCATGGTGGCAGACCTTGATGACAGCGAAGGGCAACCAAAGCAACGCCGTCGTAAAAACAGCCGTAAGAAGAAGCCTAAGGCCTCATCATGAGTCAGGTCTTTATTGCACTGGGGAGCAACCTTAGCTCCCCTATCGTACAAGCACATGCAGCCATTGGTGCTTTAAAACAATTACCTAAGTCAGAATTTGTTCATGCCTCATCGCTGTACAGCAGTACACCGATGGGACCACAAAACCAACCTGACTACATCAATGCTGTGGTTGAAATATCGACAGAATTAACGCCACTTGAGCTACTCGATTGCACCCAAGCAATTGAGCTAGAGCAAGGGCGCGTCCGTAAAGAAGAGCGCTGGGGGCCAAGAACCCTTGATCTCGACATCCTTCTTTACGGCAATGAGGTGATCGATTCCGAGCGTTTAATCGTTCCACACTATGGGATGAAAGAGCGTGAATTCGTGCTCTATCCGCTCGCGGAAATCGCACCAAATTTAACCCTCCCATGTGGGACCAGACTAAAAGACTTATTGCAAGTTGTTGAGCAAAACGGTCTGCGTATTTGGCAATCATAGCCAACTCCTGTAAGGAAAAATCATGAAAAAAATTACCATCAATGATCTGATGACTTGGAAGCAAGAAGGTCGTAAATTTGCGACCTCGACCGCTTATGATGCGAGCTTTGCTCAGTTGTTTGAAAGCCAAGAAATGCCAGTTCTGTTAGTCGGTGACTCTCTGGGTATGGTACTGCAAGGAACACGTGACACATTGCCAGTTACTGTCGAAGAGATTGCTTACCACACACGATGTGTGCGTGCGGGTAGCCCTAACTGTCTACTGATGGCCGATATGCCATTTATGAGCTATGCAACCCCAGAACAAGCGTGTGAAAACGCGGCTACGCTTATGCGCGCTGGGGCCAATATGGTTAAAATTGAAGGTGGTGACTGGTTAGTCGACACAGTGAAAATGCTCACAGAGCGCGCCGTTCCTGTCTGTGCTCACTTAGGCCTGACACCACAATCTGTGAATATTTTTGGTGGTTTTAAGGTTCAAGGTCGCGAGCAAGACAAAGCTGACCGTATGGTTCGTGATGCACTCGCCCTACAAGAAGCTGGTGCGCAAATTATCTTATTAGAATGCATACCAAAAGAACTGGCCGCGCGAATCACCGAAGTGTGTGAGGTGCCAGTGATTGGTATCGGTGCGGGCAATGTTACGGATGGCCAGATCTTAGTAATGCACGATATGTTTGGAATTGCAGCGAACTACATGCCAAAGTTCTCGAAAAACTTCCTTGCTGAAACAGGGGATATGCGCGAGGCAGTGACCAAGTACAAGCAAGATGTTGAAAGTGGCGCGTTCCCTGACGATGCCCATACCATCGCTTAAGGATAACGGCCATGCAAACTTTTGCTGAAATTGCGCTACTGCGCGAACAGATCAAACAGTATAAACGTGAAGGACGTAGTATTGCTTTCGTCCCTACCATGGGGAACTTGCACGAAGGTCATTTAACCTTGGTTCGTAAAGCACGTGAGCACGCTGATATTGTCGTGGTGAGCATTTTTGTTAACCCGATGCAGTTTGATCGCGCTGATGATCTCAATAGTTATCCCCGTACACTTGAAGATGACTTAAGCAAACTCAACGCCGAAGGAGTAGAACTGGTCTTTACCCCTACTGCTGACGTAATTTATCCTCAAGGGGTCGAAAACCAAACCTCCGTTGAGGTTCCTGGGCTATCAAGTATGCTTGAAGGCGCCTCTCGTCCGGGCCATTTTCGCGGCGTTGCGACCGTCGTAACTAAGCTATTTAACATCGTCCAACCTGATGTGGCATGTTTTGGCGAGAAAGACTTCCAGCAACTTGCCGTGATCCGCAAAATGACTGACGATCTGGCGATGGATATCAACATCATTGGTGTTGCCACTGTGCGCGAGATGGATGGTTTGGCGATGAGTTCACGTAATGGTTTACTCACCCTTGATGAGCGCCAACGTGCGCCTGTACTGGCTCGTACCATGCGTTGGATTAGTAGTGCAATCCGTGGCGGTCGCGACGATTACGCTTCTGTGATTGAAGATGCCAGCGATCAATTACGTGCCGCAGGTCTTCATCCCGACGAGATCTTTATTCGAGACGCCCGGACACTGCATGCGATCACAGCAGAAACCACCCAAGCGGTCATTCTGATGTCAGCGTTCTTAGGTCAGGCGCGCCTGATTGATAATCAAGTGGTTGATCTGGTCATTGAGAGCAAAGAAGAAGAGAGCACTGAATCTTCTTCAGAGACAGAATAAACAGCAAAATAAAATAAAGGGTTGGCGCGCAAGCACCAACCCTTTTTATTTTCTTGTCATCGTCACATGACGAGCCTTATCGCCGCAGACTGCACTAACTTCTTAAACCAATCCCCTTGGTCACCAAATAATGCGCAATCGAGTACAGCACCAACACAAACACCGTTAACACACTAAATGAGGTAACAATGCCGACATCTGATACCCCCAAGAAGCCATAGCGGAAAGCGTTAACCATATAAACGATTGGATTAATCTTTGATATCCCTTGCCAAAATTCAGGCAGCAGACTAATCGAGTAAAATACCCCGCCAAGGTAGGTCAATGGCGTCAACACAAAAGTAGGAATGATCGAGATATCATCAAAGGTTTTAGCATAAACCGCATTGATCAAGCCGCCTAAAGCAAACACGACCGAAGTCATAAACACGGTGGCAATGATAACCCCCCAGTGCTCGACCTGAAGATCAACAAACAGCAGAGAGACAAACGTGACGATGGTGCCAACGAGTAGGCCTCGAGTCACACCGCCCATCACATAGCCCGCAATAATCACATAGTTAGGTACGGGTGCTACGAGCAACTCTTCGATATTTTTTTGTAGCTTGGCACTGAAAAACGACGACGCCACATTAGAGTAAGAGTTAGTGATCACCGACATCATAATCAGACCCGGGACAATGTACTCCATATAACTGAAGCCGTTCATCTGGCCGATTCTCGAACCAATCAAGTTACCGAAAATAATGAAATAGAGCGTCATGGTGATCGCAGGCGGCACTAAGGTTTGCACCCAAATACGGGTAAAACGATTGATCTCTTTACCTAATAAGCTGCGAAAAGCGACCCAATATAGACGATACATATTACTTGTCCCCTTCACGAACAATACTAACGAACAACTCTTCCAATCGGTTGGATTTATTACGCATCGATAACACTTTAATGCCTTGCTCTGATAGCTGAGCAAAGATGTCATTAAGGCCCTGCGTCTTGTCAATTTCGATCTCAAGCGATCCTGCGACCATCTGTTGCTTGATTACGCCTTGAAGTTGCGGCTGTGGTACGCCCTCTGCGAGATCAAGAATAAAGGTTTCCACTTGTAGCTTACTGAGTAAACTTTTCATGGAGGTATTCTCGATCAACTCACCTTTGTTGATGATGCCGATATTACGGCACAACATTTCCGCCTCTTCGAGGTAATGCGTCGTCAAGATGATGGTAATGCCAAGTTCAGAGTTAATCTCTTTAAGAAACGTCCACATTGAGCGACGTAACTCAATATCCACCCCCGCAGTCGGTTCATCAAGAATCAACAACTGAGGTTCGTGCATCAGCGCGCGAGCAATCATCAAGCGACGTTTCATACCACCGGATAGATTTCTTCCTCGCTCGTCGCGCTTTTGCCACAAATCGAGTTTTGTTAAGTATTTTTTGGCGCGCTCTTTGGCGAGCGATTTAGGCACACCATAGTAACCCGCTTGCTGCAAGACAATCTGCTCAACCGTTTCAAACTGATTGAAATTAAACTCTTGAGGGACCAAACCTAAATGCTGTTTTGCCTGCTCTAGGTTGTCATCGATGTTGTAGCCAAAGACTTTCACTTGACCCGAGGTTTTATTCACCAGCGAAGAAATTATCCCAATCGTCGTCGACTTGCCGGCACCATTTGGCCCTAATAGCGCGTAAAAATCGCCTTTAACCACATTCAAGCTGATGCCTTTTAACGCTTCAAAACCACCAGCATAGGTTTTGCGCAGCTGTTCTATTTCTAATGCGTACATAGGTAGTATTGCCATTACTCAAACTAAAACGTCAATCAGTTTATCGCTGGGGTTCCTTGATTACAATTAAACCTTTCGAATATTTTGGAAATAATATTTTCGCTTTAACTAAGAATAAAACAGCGCCTTGGGATCACTCCCAAGGCGCTGTTTTTGAGGCAGACTAAACTAGGGGCTGCACCTGTGGCAATTCTCAATTAACATGCTTAATCGCCGCATTGAGCGCTTCATAACGGAACTTGAAACTGTTGTGGCTTGAGATAAGATCGATCACATGAAATTTCTCTAGCTGCTGACGTGTCGTCTCGTTTGGACACAAAAGATAAACCTGACAATTGGCATCCTGCGCATCTTTGATCGCGTTTTCTAAAGCCAGACCGACCGTAACATCAATCATAGGCACATCGGTTAAATCCAAGATCATCACTTGATAATCACTAATCCTTGAGTGCTGACGTGAAATCGCTTTCGAGACACTGAAGATCATTGGCCCGGAAAGATAGAAAAACAGTACCTTACCGTTGGCTTTATCCAGTAAGCTACGTTCACTGTCTGTCAGCGGCACATCATTATCATCAGCATCACTGATCGCTTTAACCTGACGGGCCTGCTCGCGACTTAAACGCTCAATGATAATGATATTAGAGATAAACACCCCTAAACCGACCGCCGCGATAAGATCAACGAACACCGTCAGCAACATCACTCCATACATAATCGCCATGCCAGAGAAGCTGACCCGATGGGCGCGCTGAATAAAGCTCCAATCAAGAATATTAAAACCAACATAAACAGCAATACCAGCCAGTACCGCCATTGGAATGGGCTCAGTTAAACCGCCAGCGACCAACACCACCAGTGCCAGCACCAACGCACGAATAACACCGGAAAGTGGAGAACGCGCGCCAACTTGAATATTGGTGACGGTTCCCATGGTAGCGCCTGCCCCAGGTAGCGCGCCAAACAGACCAGAAATCATGTTCGCAAGCCCCTGGCCTCGCAGTTCTTTATCCGAATCGTGCTCTTTTCGTGTTAAAGAATCGCCAATAACTGCGGTGAGCAAGGTATCAATACAGCCCAAAGTGCCCAGCACTAAGGCATCAATCACCATCTCAGTAAATATTGCACCATCAAAATGAGGTATTACCAAGGATGGCAAACCTGCAGGGATCTCACCAATACGACGAATCGAGTCAGTATCGAAAATAATCACCGACAATAAGGTAACCGCAACCAGCGCCACCAACTGGGCAGGAACGTACTTGCGATACTGTTTCGGGAAGAAAAACAAAATGCCTAAGGTCAATAAGCCAAGAAACAACTCGCTAAACTTCATATTACTGATAATGTCAGGGATTGCAGAGAGCGTCCCAGTAACGCCTCCTGGCGGCGCAGGCTGACCTAGCAAAGGCGAAAGTTGTAAGATGATTAAGATAACGCCAATACCCGACATAAAGCCAGACACGACACTGTAAGGCATCAGTGTCACGTATTTACCGAGCTTGAGTGTGCCGAGTAAAATCTGAAATGCCCCGGCCATCATCACCACGGTAAAAGTCATGGCCATGCCAGTTTCTGGGTACTTGGCCATCATACTGGTCAGCACTGCCGTCATGATCACCGTCATAGGACCAGTCGGCTCTGAAATCAGCGTGTTTGAACCACCAAACAGCGCGGCAAATAAGCCGACCATAATTGCACCCCACAAACCCGCTTCGGCCCCCGCTCCCGATGCAACCCCAAAAGCTAAGGCTAACGGCAGAGAAATGATCGCAGTGGTAACCCCACCAAACGCATCTCCTCGTAGGTTCAAATCTTCAAAACGACTCGTGAACACAGCAATACTCCATTCCATTTGATGTTCGAACACGCGAGTTGTCCATGCTACCAGCGTGTTGCGACACCATAAACAACATCTTAGTTTTAACTTATTTTAATTAGATTGGTTAGTGTGGCGAAGTAACCTTACATGCTTTATTTAAATGTAATTAATTTGATAAAAAGTCACTATCTTCATAACTCTAACAAATAACAGCTGCACCAGATAAGGGGGAATTACATCACATAACTCATACGTTATAACTATTGGTTAGCATAATCACTAAGCTTATGATTTTTTAAGTTCAAACACGTCAGATGAGTCGCTATCAAGCCATTTTAAACGCGACCAAAATTGTAACATTGTGTATAGTTATTCAAGTATTTTTGAAGGGCCACAACTAAGATGCCAGAAATAAAACAGCTATTTGATAATAACTCTCAATGGTCTCAATCAATCACAGCAGATCGTCCCGAGTACTTTACCAAACTGGAACAGGGTCAAAGCCCAGAGTTTTTGTGGATTGGTTGTTCCGATAGCCGCGTTCCCGCTGAACGTTTAACGGGTTTATACTCTGGAGAGCTGTTTGTTCATCGGAACGTCGCCAATCAGGTGATCCATACTGATCTTAATTGTCTTTCCGTCGTGCAGTACGCTATTGATGTATTAAAAATTAAACATGTGATTGTCTGTGGTCACTACGATTGTGGAGGCGTTAATGCTGCAATCGATAACCCAAAACTCGGCTTGATCAATAATTGGTTGTTGCATATCCGAGATTTATATTTCAAGCACCGTGAATATCTTGAGTATATGCCAGCCCAAGATCGCGCTGATAAACTATGTGAGATCAACGTCGCTGAGCAAGTGTACAACTTGGGCAACTCAACCATAATGCAAAATGCATGGGAACGACGACAGGATGTAGAGATTCATGGTGTCGTATATGGTATCAGCGATGGCAAGCTACAATACCTCGGCGTTCGTTCCCACTCAAATGATTCGGTTGAAGCCTCTTACCACAAAGCGATGGAAGCGATCCTTAACCCTCAACACCGTTTGTTGTGTCGCTAAGTTCATCATGCAAAACGCCCCGCAAATGTGGGGCGTTTTTATCGTCAGGGCATGACCAATTATAGTCGCAGCACGAGACATTACTCTTGTGGCACCACTTTACCGATATACGGTAGATGACGGTACTTTTGTGCATAGTCAATTCCAACCCCAACAACAAACTCGTCTGGGATTTCAAAACCAATCCACTCTACTGGCACTTGTACTTCACGACGCGTTGGTTTGTCGAGCAGTGAACAAATTGCAATCGATTTAGGCTCTCGCAAAGATAGAATCTCTTTGATTTTATGGAGCGTATTACCGGTATCAATAATGTCTTCGATGATTAATACGTCTTTACCTTTAATGTCATCATCAAGGTCTTTCAAGATACGCACATCACGCGAGCTTTCCATCGTATTGCCGTAGCTAGAAGCAGTCATAAAGTCCACCTGATGCGTCAGCTCAATACAGCGTGCTAAGTCAGCCATAAAGACAAAAGAGCCACGTAGTAAGCCTACTAAGACTAAATCTTCACTACCTTGGTAGTGTGCAGTGATCTGCTTACCTAATTCACGTACGCGATCCTGAACTTCTTGCTCAGAAATCATCACTTCTACTGTATGTTTCATACTGATCTCTTTTTTCACGTTAGCCGTACCTTAAGCACTCTTATCTTTGCTCAAGTACTGTCTGATGTTTGAGGCGCGTAGTCTAACATTACCCAGCGATGAGAAAAACGTTTGCCTAAAAATAAACACCGAACAGCACGATTTTTATGTTCAGGTTGCATCACATATTAATAAATCTGATTATAAAATAAACGTAAACCGTTGACCTTCTTGATATGCACCATTACACTCATAGAGCGTCAAACAACGCACAATAATACTAATTAGGGCAAAGCCCAATAAATACTATAAACAAGTCATTTGGCAAGGAAATTAACTATGGACTCTATCGCGAAAAGACCGCGTACGCGGCTATCTCCGCAAAAACGTAAGCAACAACTAATGGAAATTTCTGTCGAAGTTTTTGCCCGACGAGGCATAGGCCGCGGCGGTCACGCAGACATTGCAGAAATAGCACAAGTTTCGGTCGCAACCGTGTTTAACTACTTCCCGACTCGCGAAGATTTAGTCGACGATGTACTTAACTACGTTGTACGTCAGTTCTCGAACTTCTTATCTGACAATATCGATCTTGACCTGCACGCCAAAGAAAACCTTAACAACCTGACGTCTGCAATGATCGAATTAGTCATTAATGATTGTCACTGGCTGAAAGTATGGTTCGAGTGGAGCGCATCAACTCGCGACGAAGTTTGGCCACTGTTTGTGACCACTAACCGCACTAATCAATTACTGGTACAAAACATGTTTGTTAAAGCAATTGAACGAGGCGAAGTGTGCGATCAACATTCCCCTGCAGAGCTAGCAACCTTGTTCCACGGCATGTTCTATTCACTGTTTATTCAAGCGACACGTACCCAAGATGAAGACGTGATGAAGAAACTGACCGCGAGCTATTTAGATATGCTGTGCATCTACAAGCACGCAAAAAATGACTAATTAAACACGTCTGAATCAGGCCCACTTCACTAGTGGGCTTTTTATTGCTGTATTTCAGCTAATAAAAAACCGCTGACTTAGCAGCGGTTTTTAATATTCAATCACTCGTGATGATTACTTTTTCTTCGCCTTAGGGTTTGGCAGGTCAGTGATCGTACCTTCAAACACTTCAGCCGCAAGGCCAACTGATTCGTGTAACGTTGGGTGCGCGTGAATGGTTAGTGCGATATCTTCTGCATCACAACCCATCTCGATGGCAAGACCGATTTCACCAAGCAGTTCACCACCGTTAGTACCCACGATAGCACCACCAATAACACGGTGCGTATCTTTATCAAAGATAAGCTTAGTCATACCGTCAGAGCAGTCAGAGGCGATCGCACGTCCCGAAGCAGCCCATGGGAATGTCGCTGTTTCGTAGTTAAGACCTTCCGCTTTTGCTTCTTTTTCTGTTTTACCAACCCAAGCCACTTCTGGCTCAGTATAAGCAATCGAAGGAATGACTTTCGGGTCGAAGTAGTGCTTCTTACCGGAGATAACTTCTGCAGCAACATGGCCTTCATGCACGCCTTTGTGAGCAAGCATTGGTTGGCCAACGATATCACCGATAGCAAAGATATGCGGTACGTTAGTACGCATTTGCTTATCAACGTTAATAAAACCACGCTCGTCAATTTCTAGACCTGCTTTTTCACCATCGATAAGTAGACCATTTGGTACACGGCCGATAGCAACAAGAACGGCATCATAGCGCTCAGCTTCTGCTGGTGCTTTTTTGCCTTCCATTGAAACGTAGATACCATCTTCTTTCGCTTCAACTGCCGTTACTTTCGTTTCTAGCATCAAATTGAACTTGTTCTTTACACGCTTAGTGTAAACTTTAACGATGTCTTTATCGGCGGCTGGAATAACTTGGTCGAACATTTCAACCACGTCGACTTGAGAACCAAGAGATTGGTAAACTGTACCCATTTCTAGGCCGATGATACCACCGCCCATAATAAGCAATTTCCCAGGAACTTCTTTCAGCTCTAGCGCGTCAGTCGAATCCCAAATACGTGGATCTTCATGTGGGATAAACGGCAGTTTGATTGGACGAGAGCCCGCAGCAATAATAGCGTTATCGAAATTAACGGTTGTTGATTCGCCTTCACCTTCAACAAGGATAGAGTTAGGGCCAGTGAATTTACCGAAACCGTTAACCACGTTAACTTTACGCATCTTCGCCATACCGCCAAGACCGCCAGTCAGTTGATTAACAACTTTCTCTTTCCAGATACGAATCTTATTGATGTCAGTTTGTGGCTCACCGAATACAACGCCGTGGTCAGCCATCGCTTTCGCTTCTTCGATAACTTTAGAAACGTGAAGCAGTGCTTTTGATGGGATACAACCCACGTTCAGACACACACCACCTAGGGTGCTGTAGCGCTCAATAAGTACAGTTTCAAGACCTAAGTCTGCACAACGGAATGCCGCTGAGTAACCAGCAGGACCAGAACCAAGTACAACAACTTGGGCTTTAATTTCTTTGCTCATTGTGACCTCTTGTAGTCATTATCCCTAACAGGCTGAGTGGGTATTGATTTATTTGTTCAAGTCGATTTGTTTTAAACAGTTATTTTTCAGACCGCCAACAGTTTACAGAGATGTTAATGGAGTGAAAAGTAAATCAATTTAGCCTGTGAGCTAGACAACAATTCGATGGCGAAAACCTTATTTTATCTAAGTCTCGCATCAAATTGTTCAGTAATTATTTGTAATAGAGGCGGCTCACTTGCCGCCTCTCTATCATCTAGTTTCGATTAAAGAACAAGACGACGAATGTCTGATAGCGCACCATTTAGGAACGTAATGAAACGTGCACCTTCCGCACCATCGATCACACGGTGATCGTATGATAGAGACAGTGGCAGTTGTAGGCGCGGTTCAAATTCTTTACCGTTCCATACAGGTTTCATTTCAGATTTAGACACACCAAGGATACCAACTTCTGGTGCGTTGACGATTGGCGTAAATGCCGTACCACCAATGCCACCAAGGCTAGAGATAGTGAAACAACCACCTTGCATGTCAGCCGCAGTCAGCTTGCCCGAACGTGCTTTCTTAGAGACAACCATTAGCTCTTCAGATAGCTCGTAAATGCCTTTCTTGTTCACGTCTTTAAATACCGGAACAACTAGGCCGTTTGGCGTATCAACAGCAATACCTACGTTAACATACTTCTTAAGAATGATGCTTTCGCCATCTTCAGACAGTGAAGAGTTAAACGCTGGGAAGGCTTCTAGCGCTTTCGCTACTGCTTTCATAATGAACACAAGAGGCGTGATCTTCATGCCCGTGTCTTTCTTCGCTTCGATAGCATTTTGTTCTTTACGGAATGCTTCTAGCTCAGTGATGTCAGCGTTGTCCCATTGTGTAACGTGAGGGATCATTACCCAGTTACGGTGTAGGTTTGCACCAGAGATCTTCTTGATCTTCGATAGTTTCTGAACTTCAGTTTCACCAAACTTACTGAAGTCCACTTTTGGCCATGGTAGCAGACCAAGAGCAGAACCGTCACCGCCTTTACCAGATGCTGCCGCACCAGACTCTAGACGCTTAAGCGCTTCTTTAACGTAAGACTGAACGTCTTCTTTAAGGATACGGCTCTTACGACCAGATCCTTTCACCTTAGAAAGGTTGACGCCAAATTCGCGAGCAAGACGACGAACCACTGGAGACGCGTGAGCGTACTCATTGTTTTCTTGGAAGTCGCTCGCTGCTGGAGCAGGCTCTGTTTTGGCTGCTGGAGCCGCCGCAGGTACTGCTGTCGGCGCTGGAGCCGTCGCTGCCGGTGCTGCTACTGGCGCTGCGCCGGCAACCTCAAATACCATGATTAGAGAACCCGTTGTGACTGAATCACCTTCAGCAATCTTGATCTCTTTGACAGTACCTGCGAAAGGCGCTGGAACTTCCATCGACGCTTTGTCGCCTTCCACAGTGATTAGAGATTGCTCTTCTTCTACTGTGTCGCCAACTTTAACCATGATCTCAGTAACTTCTACTTCATCACCACCGATATCTGGCACGTTTACTTCTTTGTCAGCCGCTACCGCAGGTGCTGCTGGTGCTTCTACTGCTGTAGGAGCCGAAGCCGCGGTGCCAGAGCCAGCTACTTCAAACACCATCACTAGAGAGCCCGTAGAAACTGAGTCACCACAAGCGATCTTGATTTCTTTAACGATACCCGCGAATGGTGCTGGAACTTCCATTGAAGCTTTGTCGCCTTCAACAGTAAGAAGAGATTGCTCTTCTTCTACTGCATCGCCAACTTTAACCATGATCTCAGTAACTTCTACTTCGTCGCCACCGATATCAGGAACGTGAACTTCTTTCAGTTCTGCCGCTGCTGCTGGAGCTGGAGCTGCTGCTGGAGCCGCTTCCGCCGCAGGAGCAGGTGCAGCGTCAGCTGCACCCTCGGCTTCGAAAATCATGATAAGAGAACCAGTCGTAACAGAATCACCTTCTGCTACTTTGATTTCTTTAACGATACCTGCTTGAGACGCTGGAACTTCCATAGAAGCTTTGTCGCCTTCAACAGTGATCAGAGACTGTTCTTCTTCAACCTTGTCGCCAACGTTGACTAGAATCTCAGTAACTTCAACCTCATCCGCACCGATGTCAGGTACATTAATTTCGATTGCCATTGCTTATTTACCTTCTAGTTAAGCGCTGTATTAAGCGTAAAGTGGGTTTGTTTTTTCAGTGTCGATGTTGAACTTAGCAATTGCTTCAGCAACAACAGACTTCTCAACATCACCACGTTTCGCTAGTTCAGTTAGTGCTGCAACTACTACGTAGCCTGCATTAACTTCGAAGTGACGACGTAGGTTCTCACGGCTGTCTGAGCGACCGAAACCGTCAGTACCAAGAACTTTGTAAGACTCAGTAGGCATGAATGCACGTACTTGCTCAGCGTAGTTCTTCATGTAATCCGTCGCAGCGATTGCTGGTTCGTTACCAAGAACCGTCGTGATGTAAGGTACTTTCGCTTCAGCTTCTGGGTGAAGCATGTTGTAGCGCTCTGCATTTTGACCATCACGAGTTAGCTCGTTGAATGAAGTTACAGAGAACACGTCAGATGCTACGCCGTACTCTTCACTTAGGATAGTCGCGGCTTTACGTACTTCGTTCATGATAGTACCAGAGCTCATTAGCTGAACTTTACCCTTAGCACCTTCGTGAGACTCAAGCTTGTAGATACCTTTACGGATGCCTTCTTCAGCGCCTTCTGGCATTGCTGGCATTGCGTAGTTTTCATTCATTACTGTTAGGTAGTAGTAAATGTTTTCTTGCTCAGGACCGTACATACGACGGATACCATCTTGCATGATTACTGCTAGCTCGTAAGCGAATGTTGGGTCGTAAGAGATACAGTTCGGGATAGTGTTCGCTTGAATGTGCGAGTGACCATCTTCGTGCTGTAGACCTTCACCGTTCAGTGTTGTACGACCAGCCGTTGCACCAAGTAGGAAACCACGAGCTTGTTGGTCACCTGCTAGCCATGCCATGTCACCAATACGTTGGAAACCGAACATTGAGTAGTAGATGTAGAACGGGATCATTGGCAGATCGTTTGTGCTGTAAGAAGTAGCAGCAGCAACCCAAGATGCCATTGAACCTAGTTCGTTGATACCTTCTTGAAGAACTTGGCCAGATGTTGCTTCTTTGTAGTAAGAAACGATGCCTTTATCTTCAGGCGTGTATTCTTGACCGTCTGGGTTGTAGATACCCACTTGACGGAATAGACCTTCCATACCGAAGGTACGTGCTTCATCACAGATGATAGGAACAATGTTCTTACCGATGTTCTTGTCTTTAAGCAGAATGTTCAACGTACGTACGTAAGCCATAGTCGTTGAGATTTCACGCTTCTGAGCACCCAATAGAGGAGCAAACTCTTCTAGTTCAGGTACTTTGAATTCTTGCGTGAACTTAGGCTGACGAGTAGGAGTATAGCCTTGTAGCGCCTTACGACGGGCATGTAAGTATTCGTACTCAGCAGTGCCTTCTTCCAGTTTCAAGTAAGGAAGTTCAGCCACTTTCTCATCAGAAAGAAGATCTTGTAGGCCTAGACGATCACGCAAGTATTGAACATGCGTCATATCCATTTTCTTAACACCGTGTGCGATGTTTTTACCTTCTGCGGCGTCACCCATACCGTAACCTTTAACGGTCTTAGCTAGGATTACGGTCGGCTTACCATTCGTCTCTTTGGCATTGTTGAATGCAGCAAAAAGCTTAGAGGAGTCGTGACCACCACGCTTAAGAGCGAAGATTTCTTCATCCGTCATATCGGCAACGAGTGCCGCTGTTTCTGGGTACTTACCAAAGAAGTGCTCACGTACGTATGCGCCATCTTTAGATTTGAATGTTTGGTAGTCACCATCAACGGTTTCGTTCATCAACTGAAGAAGCTTACCAGTGGTATCTTTCGCCAGTAGTGCATCCCAGTTGCTACCCCAGATAACTTTAACAACGTTCCAACCTGCGCCTTTGAATAGGCCTTCAAGTTCTTGAATGATGCTACTGTTGCCCATTACAGGGCCATCGAGACGCTGTAGGTTACAGTTGATTAGGAAACATAGGTTATCTAGCTTCTCACGTGAAGCGAAAGAGATAGCACCACGTGATTCTGGCTCATCCATCTCACCGTCACCTAGGAACGCATATACGCGCTGAGCGGAAGTATCTTTAAGACCACGACCTTCTAGGTACTTAAGGAAACGCGCTTGGTAGATCGCAGAAATGGGACCAAGACCCATAGATACCGTTGGGAACTGCCAGAACTCAGGCATCAGTTTAGGGTGCGGGTATGATGGGACACCTTTACCGTCTACTTCTTGACGGAAGTTATCTAACTGCTCTTCCGTAAGACGACCTTCAACGAATGCACGAGAGTAGATGCCTGGAGAGATGTGACCTTGGTAATAAACTAGATCGCCACCGTCCGTCTCATTTGGAGCACGGAAGAAGTGGTTAAAACAGACTTCGTAGAATGTAGCCGCTGACTGATAAGAAGCCATGTGACCACCTAGGTCTAGATCTTTCTTAGAAGCACGCAATACAATCATGATTGCGTTCCAGCGAATGATCGAGCGGATACGGCGCTCAAGCGTTGTGTCACCTGGGTAAGCTGGCTCTTGTGTCGCTGGAATGGTGTTAATGTAGTTTGTGTTGATACCGGTTGGCATATCAACGCCGTCTAGACGTGCTTTTTCTAGTACGGTTTCTAGTAGAAACTGTGCACGTTCTACACCTTCTTCACGAACAACTGATTCAAGGGCTTCTAGCCAATCTTGAGTTTCCAGTGCGTCTACGTCATGCTTCATGTCAGACATGGCGATCTATCCTTCTGTTGGTTGGATCTACTTATTTAAGTAACCGTTTCTTGTGTTAAGAATCGTTACCTTGCTGAATTCGACGTAAAGAACGCTTTCTTCGCGACTCTTCACGCGTCAAATCCAACAATGTCTCTTCAATATAAGCTAAATGTGAATGTGACATTTCACGCGCCTTTTCAGGCTGCCCAGAAACAATCGCATCGACAATATTAGCTCGGTGTGTACTTACTTTATCGACCACTTCATCGCGGCGATGTAAGAGCTTTAAATTCTGTAAAATATTTTGCTCAAGCAGAGGACCAAGACTGCGAACAATGTGAAGTAACACAACATTGTGCGCCGCTTCGGTTAAAGCAATCAGAAACTGCATCACTGCAGTGGCCTCCGCTTCAACATTCTTCTTGGTTTGCTCTGCGCTGATGTTAGTCAAGCAAGCCTGAATACGTGCAAAATCTTCCTCGGTACCACGAACTGCTGCAAAATACGCTGCAATACCTTCCATCGCATGGCGCGCTTCAAGTAAATCCAGCTGAGTTTCAGAGTGACTAGACAATAAATTTAGCAGAGGATCGGAAAAACCTGTCCAAATACTCTCACTAACAAATGTGCCCCCCCCCTGACGTCGAGTAAGAAGACGTTTCGCTTCTAGGCGTTGTATCGCTTCACGGATTGAAGGACGCGAGACATCAAATTGCTTCGCTAACTCTCTCTCTGGAGGCAACTGCTGCCCTGGAGATAGTGTTCCTTCGACAATCAGCCTTTCTAACTCTTGCTCAATAACGTCTGAGAGTTTTGGCTGACGAATCCTTTGATAAGCCATAATTGTTTTTCTTCTACTCTGTACGCAGTCAATTGGTAATACCAATTCTAAGTTGGCGAGAAAATTAACATAATTAAAACGCAAGTTCCAGTCAAAAATTGACCCAAATCATAGAACGAGCCTAACACCAACACTTTGATAACAATAGTTGATTAAAACGGCAATCTAATTGGTCTGACCAATTACAAAGTACATACAGATGGGAATAAACCGTGCTAGCGATCACGGTTTAATTAATCAGTTTTAAAAGAAATGTGGAAGGTTATTAAGGGGTACGATGGAAAAAGCAAGAGATAAGAACATCAGGGCGTCGTTCTAAACAGCGAGATACGATCGTGATTCAGAATCTAATCAAAGTGATCGTGGACACTAGATTCGATATGTGTCACTCGTTTCTGGAATAATAACAATATATCTGACAAACCATGTCAAAAAGTAGCATCTTCAAGAACGAGGGACCAACGAGTTAATGACCTCTTGAAGCAAGCAGACAACCTTTAGAGATTCCCTACCTGCTCTTTCGACGTTCTATGCAATGACACAAGTTAAGGCACTACCTCGCCTCAATATGATCAATCATCAACTGCAACGACTGATTGCCACGAAACTCATTAATATCAAGTTTGTAGGCTAAGCGAATAGTGTTGACAGAAGCATCAGGCCAACGGCGCAGATCAACATTAAACGCGATCCCATCGATCATAATGTTGGTCGGATGGCCTTTATGCAGGGGCTCTAGCATCAATTTCAGGTGCTTCTCACCAACTAATTTTTGGTGTAAAACTTTAAATTCTCCATCAAACAGAGGCTCCGGAAATGCTTGCCCCCATGGCCCGCCTGATCGCAATAATTCTGCGGTGTGCATCGAAAATTCTTCAGGCTTTAGCTCACCATCAGAAAGTAATACCCCTTTCAGCACCGCTTCATCTAAATCCTGTTTGACGGCTTGATCAAACAGCGTTGCAAAGCGAGTAAAGTCTTGCTCTAAGATGGTCAAACCTGCCGCCATTGCATGACCGCCAAATTTAACAATCAAGCCTGGGTTTTGCGTATCAATGCGATCAAGCACATCACGCATATGAACGCCCGCAATCGATCGACACGATCCTTTGATGCTCCCTTCTCCACCATCAGCAAAAGCAATGACCGGACGATGAAATTTGTCTTTGATCCGCGAAGCTAAAATACCGATCACACCTTGGTGCCAGTCACGCTGGAATAACACCAAGCCATGAGGCATGTCTTGTTCACCAAACTGCAGGCGCTCACAAAAAGCCATCGCTTCTTGTTTCATGCCCTCTTCAATCTCTTTACGCGTTTGGTTAAGACCATCGAGCTCACTCGCCATACGCCGTGCTGCATAAATATTGGTGCTCATCAGCAGTTCAACGCCAAAAGACATATCATCCAAGCGACCTGCGGCATTAATACGTGGGCCAAGCGCAAAGCCAAAATCAGACGCTACCAAGCGACGTGCATCACGCTTAGCCACTTCAATCAATGCTTGAATACCTGGTCGCGCCTTGCCGGCGCGAATACGTTGCAAACCTTGATGGACCAAAATGCGATTATTCTCATCCAGCGGCACAACGTCAGCCACTGTGCCGAGGGCGACCAAGTCAATCAACTCCATCAACTTGGGCTCTGCCATGCCTTTATCTACAAACCAGTTGTGCTTACGCATGTGAACACACAACGCCATCATCAGATAGAAAGCCACGCCAACGCCAGCCAAGGCTTTAGAGGGAAAAGCGCACTCTTGTAGATTAGGATTGACCATGGCATCGACTTCGGGCAGTTCATGGCCGGGGAGATGGTGGTCGGTGACCAAAACCTGTAACCCCTGCTGCTTGGCGTAACGAACCCCCTCAATGGAAGAGACACCGTTATCAACCGTCATGATCATTTGTGCACCAAGCGCGATAGCTTGATCGACCACATCAGGGCTCAAGCCGTAGCCATCTTCAAAACGATTCGGCACTAAGTAATCGACATTGTTCGATCCCAGCATGCGTAGCGCCAGCACCGACAGCGCCGAACTAGTAGCGCCATCGGCATCAAAATCACCGACCACAATAATGCGTTTGTCGGTTTGAATCGCCTCAAACAGCAGCGTAACGGCGGCTTCAATTCCATGCAATTTTTGGTAAGAGTGCAGCGCTCGCGCAGCGGTATCTAGTTGCTCCACATGGCGAATACCACGCGCAATATAAATGCGTTTTAGCAGTGGTGCGATGGTGTCGGGAAGAAGGGTTAAATCAACTTCAGGTCTGCGTTGAATTTCTATCATAAGGGGCATCAGAGCCTCAAATGAGGCTCTTCGTTAAATTAATTAAATTTGCTTAAGGCGCTGAACAAGCTGTTCTGGCGGTAGGTAACCACCAATCATCTCACCATTTGGCAAGAAAATCGCAGGAGTACCGCTGATACCAAGCTCACGGCCTAGCGAGTAGTGTTGTTTGATGATCTGTTGGAACTTAGCGAAATCGTCACCCGTTTTAGGGAATTGACGATTCACTTTACCGTCATGCATGGCCGCTTGCGGATCTTCCGCGCCCCATACTGCCGCCATTTGATCAGCCGCCATGCCTGTTGCACCTTGACGAGGAAAAGCCATATAACGCACCGTAATACCGAGATCATTGTAGCCTTGCATCTGACTGTGAAGTTTCACGCAGTAGCCACACGTAACATCGGTAAAGACTGTCACGACGTATTGCTCATCGTCGGCTTTAAATTCAATCATGCTGTCTTTAAACGCAGCGATTTTTGCCGCGTTAATCGGTGCTTGGCGCTTAGCCAGCACATCTTGATATTGGCCGCTTTCATCCAACTGGTACAAGGTTCCCGCTAAGAAATAATCTCCGTTTGGTGACGCAAACAATACCCCACCACTGGTGTTCACTTCGATTAGGCCATCAATATCCGCGGCAGTAATATCTTTCACTTCTAAACCCAGCTTAGCAAAACGTGCCTCTAGCTGCGCTTTGTCAAACTTAACCTCATTGGCCGATACGGTTTGCGCCGCTAACAGCAAAGGTAAAGTCAGTAGAGTCATTCGGCGTAATACGCTCATTCAAGTCACCTTAAATTCAATTGGTTGAGCCAAAAGCGATTACGCTCTTGGGTGGTGTTCACTGTGTAGCTGCTTCAGACGCTCTGTTGCTACATGAGTATAAATTTGTGTGGTCGACAAGTCACTATGCCCCAGTAACATCTGCACCACACGAAGATCCGCACCATAGTTAAGCAAGTGGGTCGCGAAGGCATGGCGCAAGACATGGGGAGAAAGTAATTCCGTCTCAATCCCTGCCAATACGGCATAGCGCTTTATACGGTGCCAGAATGTCTGGCGAGTCATTTGCCGCGCACGTTTACTGGGAAAAACCACATCAGAAGTATTATCCCCAAGTAACTCAGACCTACCTTGTTGGAGAAAAGTTTCAATCCAATCAACCGCATTTTCGCCCATCGGCACTAAACGTTCTTTACCGCCTTTACCCGTTACGCGCACAACTCCTTGACGCAGACTAATATTTTCCATCGTTAAACTGACTAATTCAGTCACACGTAGACCCGTCGCATAAAGCAGTTCTAACATCGCTTTATCCCGTAACTCTATCGCATCATTCGGATCCGGAGCATCAAGCAGTGCTTCCACTTGCTCTTCACTAAGATCTTTCGGTAAACGTTTGGGTAATTTAGGGCTAACCAGCAGCGCACTCGGATCATCCGCGCGGACTTTTTCTCGGTGCAAATATTGGAACAGTCGCCGGATAGCCGACAACATCCGCGCACGAGAAGTCTGCTTGTATTGTTGGTCTGCCAGCCAGGATTGATACTCTTGCAGGCCAGATAAGCTGATAAAGTCGAGTCGATAATTGTTGGCCGTCATCCACTGTAATAGTTTAAACAGATCATTGCGGTAAGATGAAAGTGTATTTTCAGATAATCCTCGCTCCATCCACATCGCATCTAAAAACAGCTCAACAACCCCTTGATCGGGTGACATTTGTTCTGACACAGCTAACCTCTTATTTTTGTTCTGCGCTCAAATGTAAGGGGCACAAGCGAATAATGCTATAAAAAATCGTCTTTGAGTCGGATATTGACTGCAAAACTGGTCATTTTGTGGTTAGAATCCATCATCCATTTTGCAATAGATAAAAGCATATTATGAAGATCGGTCTGTTTTACGGCTCAACCACTTGTTATACCGAAATGGCAGCAGAAAAAATCCGCGCTATTCTTGGTGAAGACCTTGTTGATATTCACAACGTTAAAGAGTCGCCACTCGCTTTGATGGCAGATTACGATTTTCTTATCTTGGGTATTTCGACTTGGGACTTTGGTGAAATCCAAGAAGATTGGAATGAAATATGGGATCAAATCGATGGCGTAGCGCTAAATGGCAAAACCGTCGCACTGTTCGGTTTAGGCGATCAAGAAGGTTATGGCGAATGGTATCTGGATGCGATGGGGTTACTCCACGACGAACTGAAGAAGACCGGAGCTAACATCATCGGTTACTGGCCCAATGATGAAAACTATCAGTTTGAGGCCTCCAAAGCTCTCACTGAGGATGCTAGCCAGTTTGTTGGCTTAGCTCTCGATGAAGACTCCCAATATGAACTGAGTGATGAGCGCATCGCCAACTGGGTTGAACAGATCTTACTTGAGTACCAAGAGACGCTTTAGCCCGCAGCGAGCAGCGCACGCCTATATTTGGCCCAATCAAACACCAACCCTGGGTCAGTTTTACGCAGCGGCGCAATATATTGGTGGCCTGTAATTCGCGGGATGGTGATCTTCGGATAGCGACTTTGTATCGACCGAGTCAACGCGGTTAGCGCAGCGTATTGTGCATCGCTATAAACCACATAGTCGCTTCCTTCAAGTTCAATGCCAATCGAGTAATCATTGCACTTATCACGTCCAGCAAAGCTGGAATGTCCCGCATGCCAAGCTCGCTCAGCAAAAGAGACAAACTGTACCACCTCCCCATCACGTCGAATCAGGCAGTGCGCCGACACGCCCATCTTATGAATGACAGCAAAGAATGGATGCGTATCAGGGTTAAGCCGACCGGTAAAAAACTGTTCGATATAAGGCCCGCCAAATTGACCGGGCGGCAAGCTAATATTGTGCACCACCAGCAAAGAGACATCTTGTCCTGGCGGCCTTTGATCAAAAAAGGGCGAAGGAACGTGTCGCGCAGCGCAATACCAACCGTTGTCATCTATCATTTTAAGGCTCACTGTTTTCGTCTTGTTATGATTTTATCCCTTTGACCATGAAATGCGAGATTAATGGCTGAATTTCGCACTCAGTCAGCGTATCATGCCCACCTCTTGTTCAACTGCGTATTAGATTTGCGATGAAAAACACACATAATAGCCAACAACGTCTCGAATATTTGAAACAGCAACTGCCTCTTGAGATCAGCCGAGCCGTGGCTGACACCATCAAAGAAGATCTGGGTGGCACGCTCGACCCATCTGCTGATATCACTGCAAGTCTAATCCCTGCCAATGCGCACAATGAAGCCACCATCATCACCCGAGAGCACGGCGTGTTCTGCGGCAAAGCCTGGGCCGATGAAGTATTCAAGCAGCTTGGTGGCGAAGTCAACATCGATTGGCATGTCAACGATGGAGACCACGTTACACCAAACCAAGTGTTGTGCACTCTTTCGGGTCCTGCACGTGCTCTATTAACCGGTGAACGTAACGCGATGAACTTCATCCAAACGCTGTCAGGTTGTGCTACTGTCGTTGCCCAGTACGCTGCTCAAATTCAAGGCACTGGTTGTCGCCTACTCGATACGCGTAAAACCATTCCCGGGCTGCGCAGCGCACTCAAATACGCCGTGGCTTGTGGGGGTGGTTTTAATCACCGCATTGGCGTTTTCGATGCGTATCTGATCAAAGAGAACCATATCATTGCCAACGGCGGCATTACTCAGACCATTAAAACAGCGAAAGAGCTCAACCCTGGTAAACCGGTCGAAGTAGAAACCGAAAGCTTGCAAGAGCTACAAGAGGCCATTGACGCAGGCGCTGATATCATCATGTTAGATAACTTCACCACCGAGATGATGCGTGAAGCCGTCAAAATTAACGCTGGTCGCGCGGCGTTAGAAAACTCAGGTAATGTCACGCTCGAAACGATTCGAGAGTTCGCAGAAACTGGCGTAGATTATATTTCCGTCGGCGCACTAACCAAACACCTTAAAGCAATGGATCTTTCAATGCGCTTTAAGTAACCATCACTGAGCGATTTAACTAACGGAGGCTGTGCGCCTCCGTTATTGTTTCTAAGGTGAGAAGGTGAGAAACTCAGATCCAGTTCATATTTTATTGAACCATCACAGTGACGTACGATTAACTCCACCTAATCAGATCTAACTTTCACACAATTCGTCTCCACGCTAACACTCGCGACCACTAGTCTCTCTAGTACCATTCAAACCGTTCGAAGAGACTATGCACCCACAACGCCAGCGCCATACCCTCGGTTTCACACTGATTGAACTCATGATTGTCGTTGCAGTAATCAGCCTGCTGTCCGCCGTAGCAATTCCTCATTACCAAAGCTACGTAAAGAAGGCGGCATTAAGTACCGCCCTTGCCTCCGCGAGTGCATACAAAGTGATTGTTGAAGATGCCATTGCTGTAGAAGGGCGCTTTCCTGCTATCTCACAAACCTTTGCGATTGGGACCATTAGCTCTGAATCCGCGCCATTAGCCACTGACAACGCCACCAATGATTTAGTGGTCGCGATAACCCAAGGGTCAGGCTCGGGTCAAAGCATAACTTTAAAACGTGATGCCAATGGAGCCTGGCGCTGCAGCGCATCCAGTAGTGTCTCTCTCGCCGGGTGCTCTTGATGCAAAGCGAATTACTCAGCCTCCTCGTTCAATTGCAACTCGTAAGCAAACAGCAGCAACAACGCGCCCAAGCAAGCATCGACGAACTTGGCCAGCATCCGATCACCGCCCTTATTGAAGATGGCTTTATCAGTGACACTGAGTTAGCTAAACAGCTGGCCGAACACCTTGCTCTGCCGCTGATTCAACTCACCGAGTTTGATTATCAAGCGCTCTGCCTTCAGTTCGACCTAATGCCATTAATCGATCGTTTCCAAGCCGTTCCTGTTCGCCTTGAACTGCAAACATTACAACTGGCCGTCGCTGACCCTTGCCAATACGAGATAGAAAATGAGTTTCATTTTGCTACTGGTCTCGTGATTGAATTGGTGATTACCGAATACAGTGCACTGCTTAACGCCATAGAACGGCTATCACAGCATAATTCAGCGCGCTCAACTCTGACTGGCAGCCCTGCTATCAATGACCATCAACTCACTCAATTAGTCACCTTGAGCGCCGATGAACAGCGTGAGCAAGATGACCTTATTGATGATAAAGCTCCCGTCAGTCGTTACATTCAACAGATCTTATTGGATGCCGTCTCTCGCCACGCCTCTGACATTCACTTTGAACCATACGAACAATCGTATCGAGTACGTTTACGTTGTGACGGTCTATTAATTTCCGCTCAGCAACCTTCACATCAACTCAGTCGCCGTTTAGCCGCCAGATTGAAAATATTGGCCAAACTTGATATTGCCGAGCGCCGCTTACCGCAAGATGGCCGAATCAAGCTGCGTTTAAATGACACGGTCGCAGTGGATATGCGTGTATCCACCTTACCGACATTGTGGGGAGAAAAAATCGTTCTGCGTATTCTCGATAATCGCGCCATTGCACTCACTATCGATGCTTTAGGTTTTAACCCTGAGCAGCAAAATATCTACCTAACAGCGCTGGAAAAACCTCAAGGGATGATACTGCTGACCGGCCCCACCGGCAGTGGTAAAACCGTCTCGCTTTATGCGGCGCTCAATCACTTGAACTCACAGCATGTTAATATCTCTACGGCAGAGGATCCGGTCGAAATTAATCTTCCCGGCATCAACCAAGTACACATTCACCCTGAAATTGGCCTCGATTTTAGCCAAACGTTACGCGCGTTTCTACGCCAAGATCCAGACATCATCATGCTCGGCGAAATCCGAGACCTTGAGACAGCAGAGATTGCGATTAAAGCCGCTCAAACCGGCCACTTGGTGCTTTCTACCTTGCACACCAATTCGGCGGTAGGAACCATTACTCGCTTGGCTAATATGGGGGTCAATCACTTTAATATGGCCTCTTCGCTCTCTTTACTTATCGCACAGCGCCTAGTCAGGAAACTGTGTCGACACTGCAAACAAAGTATCGCGACTCCAACTCCTGTCGCTGAACAGTTTAATCTCGCGCCGAACTCGAGTATGTTCATCGCCAACCCAGCAGGTTGCACGCACTGTCACAATGGCTATCTCGGCCGAGTTGGCATCTACGAGCTGTTACCAATCAATGCCGAGCTTATTGAAGCGATTTCAAATCAAGCCACAGCCGAGCAATTTCAAGCGATTGCGATAGAAAATGGTATGCAGAGTTTAATCCAATCTGGGATCGAAAAAGTGCGCGCAGGGGTTACCAGTATTGATGAATTACAACGCGTACTCTACTTTTAGCGCTTAATGATGATGTTACACTCGCACACGCCATTAAGTCATTATCACTGGAAAGGCATCAATGCCACTGGCAAACGTTGCTGCGGAACAATGCTCGCCAATCACGAGAGCGATATTCGCCACCACTTAAAAAACAACTCGATCACCTTGCTGAGCCTCAAACGGCGCAGTTGTTCATTACTATCTCGTTGGCAACATAAAGCTCGCCCACAAGACATCACTGTCATGACACGCCAATTAGCGACTATGTTAGCCAGTGGCGTGACGCTAGTGCATGCGCTCAAACTGATTAACCACAACCAACGTAAAGCCGAAATGAGACTGCTGATAACGCGCATGAGCGCTATTGTCGAATCTGGTACACCGATTTCACAGGCGATGGGGCAAACAAGCGTCCTGTTTGATGACTTCTATCGCGACCTGGTCAAAGTCGGCGAACAAAGCGGTCGACTCAGCGACGTCATTGAGCGCTTGGCGACTTATCGTGAAAAAAGTCAGCGCTTAAAAGCAAAACTTAAAACCGCCTTGATCTATCCCACTTTGGTTCTCGCTACTGCCATCATAGTCAGTTATTTGATGTTGGCCTTCGTGGTCCCACAATTTGAAGCTATGTTTGCAGGTCTTGGCGCTCAACTTCCATGGTTCACTCAACAGGTACTCAAGGTGTCAAGATTCATCCAAAATTACACTGGCTATCTGCTGCTATCGATTGGCGCTGTTATCTGGGGCTGTCGTAAGCTAGTTTCGGTCTCGCCAATAATGCAGTTGCGCCTCAGCTGTTGGGTTTTAAAGCTACCGGTAATTGGCAGTGCGATTGAGAAATCGGCCTTGAGTAAATTTTGTCGCTCTCTATCAACTAGCGTTAGTGCAGGCGTAGCGATACATCACGGTTTAGCGAGCGCGATAAAAACCACGCCTAATCTCTATTATCAAAAGGCGATACAGCAAGTGTTTGAACAAACTTTAGCGGGCATGCCGATCTACATTGCGCTGCGTGAAAGAGGCGCTTTCCCCGCGTTAATGGTCCAAATGATCATGGTGGGTGAAGAGTCAGGCCAACTTGATGACATGCTGAGAAAAGTGGCAGATATTTACCAATTGGAAATCGACAATCAAATTGAAAACCTCGAGAAATCGCTCGAACCCTTAATGGTCTTGTTACTCGGCACAATTGTCGGCAGTCTAGTGGTTGCGCTTTACTTACCTATCTTTAATTTAATGAATGTCTTAGGATAGTATATTGAGCTTACACTTTTCCTGCGTACCTAAGATAAATGGAACTATTTAACTATTACCCTTGGCTGTTTGCTGCCCTCGCAAGTGTATTCGGTCTGATCATTGGCAGCTTTTTGAATGTTGTTATTCACCGCTTACCTTTGATAATGGAAAGAGAGTGGCGACAAGAGTGCGCAGAAAGCTTTGCCGAATATCATATCGAGCCACCACAAGGAGAGTTTAACCTTAGTGTGCCGCGCTCACGTTGCCCCAAATGTCAGCACTCTGTGGCAATAAAAGATAATATTCCGTTATTTAGTTGGTTACGCCTGAAAGGGCGATGTCGTCACTGCTCTGGATCGATTAGTATCCGCTACCCTCTGGTTGAACTGCTGAGTGCGGCGCTCTGTTTGGCCATTGCCTACCAACAAGGGTTCAGCTATTTTTCCGTCGCTTTATTGTTTTTCACTCTTACTCTGATCGCCGCGACCTTTATCGATCTCGATACCATGCTGCTCCCCGATCAGCTCACTTTACCCTTAATGTGGGCGGGTATTGCCTTAGCGCTGCTTAATATCAGCCCGCTCTCTTTACAAGACTCGGTCATTGGGGCGATGGCGGGTTATTTATCGCTCTGGTCGGTTTATTGGTTATTTAAACTACTCACCGGAAAAGAAGGCATGGGTTATGGCGACTTTAAACTGCTCGCAGCGCTTGGGGCCTGGCTTGGCTGGCAGCATCTCCCGCTGATCATTTTACTCTCCTCTTTAGTCGGATTAATCTTTGGTTTAATTCAGTTACGCCTCAAGCAGCAAGGTATCGATAAAGCTTTTCCTTTCGGTCCCTACCTAGCGATTGCCGGCTGGATAAGCATGATGTGGGGCGAGTCGATTATGGCTTGGTATTTCAACCAATTCTTGGGGATGTAACATGGCGATTGTGATTGGCTTAACAGGCGGCATTGCGAGCGGAAAGACCACAGTGGCCAACCTATTTCACCAACAGTTTGGCGTTGAGATTGTTGATGCTGATGTGATCGCCCGAGAGGTTGTCGAGCCTGGCAGTGAAGGATTAGCCGCGATTATCAAACACTTTGGAGCATCGATTTTAACGGCTCAAGGAACACTTGATCGCACACAGTTGCGCGAGCTGATCTTTACTCAACCAAATGAGAAACATTGGTTGAACCAGTTACTGCACCCGATGATTCGTCGCCAGATGTTACAGCAATTAAAGCAAGTCCAAACCCCCTACGCGTTATTAGTTATTCCGCTGATGGTCGAAAATAATTTACAAGCACTTGCCGACAAGGTTTTGGTGGTGGATGTCGAGCCAGAAATACAAATTGAACGCACAATGGCGCGCGACAAGGTCAGTCGTGAACAAGCCAAATCGATTCTTGCGTCACAGGCATCACGAGAGCAAAGGTTGGCAATTGCCGACTATGTGATTAAAAATAGTACAGCAAACCAAAAACTTTTGCCTCAAATCACAGAATTACATCAAAAGTTCCTAGAAATGAGTAGGGAAAATCTGTGAGAATAAAGACTGAATCATTCAGAGCTGCATATTAATGACCACGCATCACTTCGAACATCCACTTAATGAGAAAACGCGTATTTACTTGAGAGTAGAAGCCCTGCTCAATCAACTAAATATTGCGGCTCAATTTGGTGATGATATGCAGCATTTAATTTTCTATCGCTCACTGTTTGATCTGCTCGAAATCTTCGAACAGATCCAGCTCAAAAGTGAATTGGCCAAAGATATCGAAAAACAGCGCCTCGCGTATCGCGCCTGGTTGAATGTTGACGGTGTTGATCAAGAGATGCTGAGCGCGATTTTGAGTGAAGTCGATAAAGTACATAGCGATTTGATGGCAGCAGAGCGTTTTGGCCAAAGTTTTAAAGAAGATCGCTTCTTAGGTGCGATCCGTCAGCGTTTCAACTTACCCGGCGGTTCTTGCTGTTTTGACTTGCCAGCGTTACACCATTGGCTTCATCTGCCACCGGATAAGAAAAAAGCCGATGCTCAAAAGTGGCTTAGCTCATTAAGCCCCTTAACCAATGCATTAACTTTATGGCTAAAGCTAACTCGCGAAACAGGCCACTTCCGTTCGATTCAAGCTCAGTCAGGATTTTTCCAAAGTGATGCGGAAGACGCGAACATTCTACGCTTAGAAATTCCAATGCAATATGGCGTATACCCTATGATTTCAGGTCATAAAAACCGTTTTGCGATTAAATTTATTGAGTTTGGCTCAGGGCAAGCATCGGTTGCCAATGTTGAGTTTCAGTTGGCCGTGTGTAGCTAGCCATACACTCAAGCACTTGCCGCGGTATCGAGTCAATCTATCCCTTTCCTTGTAAGAGAGTAACCATGTCAAAAATAACCATTGTAAAATGCCCACAATGTGGCACTGACGTCAAATGGGGCGAGCAAAGTCCATATCGTCCTTTTTGCAGCAAACAGTGCCAAATGATCGATTTTGGCGAGTGGGCCGATGAGGAAAAGACCATTGCCGGAGCGCCAGACATGTCAGACTCGGATGGCTGGTCAGAAGACCAATACTAAAGAAGCAAAACGTCTTTAGTCGATTAAAAGAGCAAACCAAAAGCCTCAAATAAAAAAGCGGAGACCTAAGGCCTCCGCTAATACTATGAGAACGCTAGTTATAGCATTACTTCTTAGCAAGTTTCTCTTTAATACGAGCTGACTTACCAGAACGCTCACGTAGGTAGTACAACTTGGCACGACGTACTGCACCACGGCGTTTAACTTCGATGCTATCAACAATTGGAGAGTGTGTTTGGAACGTACGCTCAACACCTTCACCGTTAGAGATCTTACGTACAGTGAAAGCAGAGTGTAGGCCACGGTTACGGATTGCGATTACAACGCCTTCAAAAGCCTGTAGACGCTCACGTTCACCTTCTTTTACCTTAACTTGAACGACAACAGTGTCACCTGGTGCAAATTTAGGTAGGCCTGATTTCATTTGCTCTTCTTCAAGAGCCTTGATGATGTTACTCATTTTATAAATTCCTAGAATAAACTGATACTAAATTAAATAGGTTACTGCTTACTTTTCACCACTGCGATGCGCTTTGATAAATTCGGCCAGTAATTGTTCCTGTTCGTCAGTCAGAGCTAGGTTTTCCAGGAGTTCTGGTCTTCTCAGCCAAGTTCGGCCTAACGATTGTTTAAGTCGCCAGAGACGAATATCCTTGTGGTTACCAGACTTAAGTACCGCAGGTACTTCTCGACCGTCTAATACCTCAGGGCGCGTATAGTGAGGGCAATCTAACAAACCATTGGCAAAAGAGTCTTCTTCTGCTGACGCGAAATCTCCTAGCACTCCCGGAACAAACCGCGAAACAGAATCTATCAACGTCATGGCTGGTATTTCACCACCCGTCATCACAAAATCACCAATTGACCATTCTTCGTCAACTTCAGATTGGATGATACGCTCATCTACCCCTTCATAGCGGCCGCAAATAAGAAGCAAGTTCTCATTGGTTGCCAACTCTTCAACTCCTTGCTGGTCGAGTTTACGACCTTGAGGAGAAAGGTAGATGACTTTCGTCTTTCCCGGTGCTGCTTGCTTGGCAGTATGAATAGCGTCGCGCAAAGGCTGAACCATCATCAACATACCAGGACCACCACCGTAAGGTCTATCATCAACAGTGCGATGTTTGTCGTGCGTGAAATCACGAGGATTCCAAGTCTTAATCGACAAAAGACCTTTTTTAACCGCTTGGCCTGTTACTCCAAAATCAGTAACGCTGCGGAACATTTCTGGAAATAGGCTAATTATGCCAACCCACATTGTTCAATCGCTCCGTTACTTGGAGTTAAAATCCAGGATCCCAGTCAACTTCGATCCGTTGAGCTTCACGATCAATGTTTTTGATCACTTGCTCTTCAAGGAACGGGATTAGTCGTTCCTTTTGCCCGAAAGCATCTTTAAGATTTGCTTTAATTACCAAAACATCGTTGGAACCTGTCTCAAGCATGTCAGAGACAATGCCGAGGTCATAACCTTTATCAGTCACGACTTGCATTCCAATCAAATCACGCCAATAGAATTCATCTGATGGCAATTCTGGTAAAACCGCAGGGTCAATTGAAATTTCAAAATTTGTCAGGATTTGTGCATCTTCACGCACTTCCAGACCTTCAAGTTTTACCACCAAACCTTTGTTATGGCGCTTCCAACTTTCAGCTTTGTACTCAACCCACTTTCCACCTTGATTAATGTACCAAGGGGTGTAATCAAATATGCTTTCAGCATCGTCTGTATAGGACAAAACTTTAAGCCAACCACGAATGCCGTAAGAAGCACCGAACTTACCCACAACAATCTTGTCTTCGCTCATTGTTTCATTACCTTTCATCGACATAAGCTAATTTCTTCTTTATCAAGAATTAAGCCGCTTTTTGAGCGTCTTTAACTAGCTTAGCAACGCGGTCAGATACAGATGCGCCTTGACCAACCCAATGGTTAACGCGATCTAGGTCTAGACGTAGACCTTCTTCTTGACCTTGAGCCGTTGGGTTAAAGAAACCCACTTTCTCAATGAAACGGCCAGTTGCTGCGTTGCGGCTATCCGCAACTACGATTTGATAAAATGGACGCTTTTTAGCGCCGTGACGTGCCAAACGAATGGTTACCATGTCGTCCTCTTTGCTTTCTCAAAAATAAAAGTACCCCAACAACCATTTATCGCTAAATAGTTTGGGGCTCGTGCCAAAATAAAGCTCCGGAATTTTACTCTTATTCCGGATCATTGCAAGGTCTTTAGCTACTTTTTCACCAACATAGAAATCGCTCTAAGTTTGTGACGTAGCTAACACCTTGAAATTTTTGTCGCAGTTTGGATTTAACGGCCAAATGGATTGAAGCCACCGCCACCCATTCCGCCCATGCCACCCATCATGCCTTGCATGTTGCGCATCATACCTTTCATGCCACCCTTCTGCATTTTTTTCATCATTTTCTGCATCTGAGTAAACTGTTTGAGCAGGCGGTTTACATCTTGTACTTGAGTACCAGAACCTGCCGCAATACGCTTTTTGCGTGAACCTTTGATAAGCTCTGGGCGTTGACGCTCTTTCATTGTCATTGAGTTAATGATCGCTTCCATTTGATGGAACATCTTGTCATCAACTTTATCTTTAACATTATCTGGTAAGTTGCTCATGCCGGGCAGCTTATCCATCATGCCCATCATGCCGCCCATGTTTTGCATTTGACCTAGCTGCTCACGAAAGTCTTCAAGATCAAAGCCTTTTTTCTCTTTGAACTTTTTCGCTAGTTTCTCAGCTTGCTCGGTATCGACATTACGCTGCAGATCTTCAATCAAAGACAGCACATCACCCATACCAAGGATACGCGAGGCAACACGATCAGGGTGGAATGGTTCTAACGCGTCCGTTTTTTCACCAACACCGAGGAATTTAATCGGTTTACCGGTAATATGACGTACAGACAGCGCCGCACCACCACGAGCATCACCATCTACCTTGGTCAGAATCACACCTGTTAGAGGCAGTGCATCACCAAACGCTTTGGCCGTGTTCGCCGCATCTTGACCTGTCATTGCATCAACAACGAATAAGGTTTCAACCGGGTTAATTGCCGAGTGGAGATCTTTTATCTCCCCCATCATCTGCTCATCAATCGCTAAACGACCAGCCGTATCGACAACCAACACGTCGTAGAATTTCTTCTTGGCATGATCAATCGCTGCATTAGCAATATCGAGCGGCTTTTGATCCGCTGAAGAGGGGAAGAAATCAACACCAACATCCGATGCCAATGTTTCTAGCTGTTTTATCGCCGCAGGACGGTAAACGTCCGCAGAAACAACTAAGACTTTCTTTTTGTCTCGCTCAGTCAGTAATTTAGACAGCTTACCTACCGAGGTTGTTTTACCCGCCCCTTGTAAACCTGCCATTAAAATCACAGCCGGTGGCTGCGCAGCCAGATTCAAAGCTTCATTAGATTCACCCATCACGGCTTCAAGTTCATTTTGAACAATCTTAATGAACTCTTGACCTGGAGTGAGCGATTTAGAGACCTCCACACCAACGGCTGACTCTTTTACGCGCTTAATGAAATCACGTACAACCGGTAGTGCCACGTCGGCTTCAAGAAGCGCCATACGCACTTCACGCAACGTCTCTTTGATATTATCTTCGGTCAAACGACCTTTTCCGCTGATGTTTTTCAGCGTTTTGGATAAACGATCCGTTAAATTCTCAAACATCTTACTCTCTTTACCTTGACGGTGTTTAGGGAGACTCGCCGTGTCATTTCGGCGATAAATTACTACAAGTATACCTTAGCCAAACCAAGCTTGACACTGCCTAGATAACTTTTGACATCTCATGTCACGCAAATGAAAGTGATAAGTCATAGCTCAAGCCGTTGATGCAGGGTATAATTTGTTAAAAATCCACCAGCTTATAGAGACTAATGGATAACCTAATCGCCATCGTTGCTGCAATACTCTATCTATTAGCGATTGCTACCATAGTTCCCGGACTTGTTCACCAGACAGGCATCCGTGTTAAAACTGTGTTTGCTAGTGCTTTTCTTGCGCTGGCTTTTCATGCTTGGCTACTTAGTGATCTGATATTAGGCAGTGCCGGACAAAACCTCAGTATTCTCAACGTCGCCTCGTTGATAAGCTTTATTATCTCTATGGTATTGAGTAGCGCGATGCTCAAAACCCGTTTGTGGTTCTTACTACCTGTGGTTTATAGCTTTGCCGCCATTAACCTCATCGCAGCAGCGGTATTGCCGAGCACCTTTATTACCCATCTCGAGCAAGACCCGAAACTACTGATTCATATTTCGTTTGCCTTATTTTCGTACTCAACACTGACCATTGGTGCATTGTATGCGCTTCAATTGGCTTGGCTTGACCACAAACTGAAAACCAAGAAAGCGCTAGCCATTAACCCCAATTTACCACCACTGATGATGGTTGAACGTCAGCTATTTAATATCATTTTAATTGGTACCCTTCTTCTAACTGGCACCTTATTGACTGGCTTTTTCTTTGTGCAAGATATGTTCGCCCAAGGTAAAGCGCATAAAGCGATTCTCTCTTTTGTTGCTTGGATTGCCTACTCTGTACTGCTGTGGGGCCACTATCAAAAAGGCTGGCGCGGACGTAAAGTGACATGGTTTACGATCGCAGGGGCAACCTTACTGACTCTGGCCTACTTTGGCAGTCGCTTTGTGCGTGAAATTATTTTGCGTTAACAGGTAAAGATAAAGTTCCGACATAAGGTGCACCATAAGTGCCCTTTTTACACTACGCAGTTCCCTATTTGAAATTGACTTCAATGACAATTTAGGTCATAAATTAACCAAACCTAACAAGGAAAAGATAAGCTTTGGACGACATATCAACGGGTATCTTATTTGCGCTACTCGCGTGTCTTATTGTTATTTCAGGATATTTCTCTGGTTCCGAGACAGGCATGATGGCTCTGAACCGCTACCGTCTCAAGCATCTCGCCAATAATGGGCACAAAGGCGCACAGCGCGTTGAGAAGCTGCTCGACCGACCAGACCGACTCATTGGTCTGATCTTAATCGGTAATAACCTCGTTAATATTCTCGCTTCTGCGATTGCCACCATTTTAGGTATGCGTCTATATGGTAACCTTGGCGTGGCGATTGCCACAGGCACTCTGACCTTAGTGATTTTAGTCTTCGCCGAAGTGACGCCAAAAACCCTGGCCGCGCTTTACCCCGAGCGGGTCTCATACGCTAGCAGTATTCTACTAACCATTTTAATGAAACTGTTGTCGCCGCTAGTGATGTTTATCAATATGATAACCAATGGCTTTATCCGTTTATTAGGTCTTAAAGTCGTACACGGCGGGGATGACCACTTAAGTTCGGATGAACTGAGAACCGTGGTCAACGAAGCAGGGAGTTTGATCCCTCGCCGCCACCAAGATATGTTGATTTCAATTCTCGATCTTGAACATGTCACCGTTAATGACATCATGGTGCCACGTAATGAGATCACCGGCATCGATATCAATGATGACTGGAAATCGATTGTACGCCAGTTAACACACTCTCCTCATGGCCGAGTGGTGTTGTATCGCGATCAAATTGATGAAGCGGTAGGGATGTTGCGCCTGCGAGAGTCTTATCGCCTGATGTTAGAGAAAAATGAATTCACCAAAGAGACACTGTTGCGCGCAGCCGATGAAGTGTACTTTATTCCAGAGAGTACTCCTCTTAATGTTCAACTGCTTAAGTTCCAGCGTAATAAACAACGTATTGGCCTGATCGTTGATGAATACGGTGACATCATTGGTCTAGTGACTCTAGAAGATATTCTCGAAGAGATTGTCGGAGAGTTTACCACTTCGATTGCGCCAAGCTTGTCGGATGAAATTACTCCGCAAGGTGATGGCAGTTTCTTGATCGAAGGCAGTGCCAACATTCGCGATATCAACAAAGGACTTAAGTGGAAGTTACCTACTGATGGGCCACGAACACTCAATGGTTTGATCTTAGAGCACCTAGAAGAGATTCCTGAAAGTCATCTCAGTGTTCATGTTTCCGGCCACCCGATGGAAATCGTAGAGCTGGAAGAAAATCGAATCAAGCTGGTCAAGGTTTTTCCTACACTTAAGAAAGCGCAGTCGGCTTAAGCGTCCCCTGTCTTTACGTCCAACAAAAAAGCCTTGGTTTCAAACCAAGGCTTTTTCCAACTTAGACTGAATTAGTCTTCCGTTACGCTGAACAGGTTCTCCATATTCAAACCCTGTTTGATTAGGATTTCACGCAAGCGACGTAAACCTTCAACTTGAATTTGGCGAACACGTTCACGAGTTAGATTAATTTCGCGCCCCACTTCTTCAAGTGTTGATGGCTCATAGCCGAGCAAACCAAAACGACGTGCTAGCACTTCTTTCTGCTTCGGGTTTAATTCATCGAGCCAATGGATTAAAGAATCACGAATGTCATCATCTTGAGTTGAAACTTCAGGATCAGAGTTATTGATGTCAGGAATGATATCTAACAAGGCTTTTTCACCATCACCACCAATCGGTGTATCGACTGAGCTTATACGCTCATTAAGGCGCAACATTTTGCTGACATCATCAACGGGTTTATCAAGCTGTGTTGCGATCTCTTCTGCGGTAGGTTCATGATCAAGTTTCTGTGATAATTCACGTGCAGTACGCAGGTAAATATTGAGCTCTTTAACGACATGAATCGGTAAACGAATGGTGCGCGTTTGATTCATTAACGCCCGCTCTATCGTTTGACGAATCCACCAAGTCGCATAAGTAGAGAATCTAAAACCGCGCTCGGGATCAAATTTTTCGACAGCGCGAATCAGACCAAGGTTGCCTTCCTCTATGAGGTCAAGTAGTGCCAAACCACGATTACTATAACGGCGGGAGATTTTAACCACTAGGCGCAGGTTACTCTCAATCATGCGTTTGCGCGCCGCTTCGTCTCCGCGTAACGATCGACGAGCATAAAGAACTTCTTCTTCTGCGGTAAGTAGTGGAGAAAAACCAATTTCGCCCAAATAGAGCTGCGTGGCATCGAGACTTTTAGTAGATGCATCAACATCTTCTTTAGCATCGACTGTTTTGGTGGGTTTAGTAGAATTCTTGGTTCGAAGCGATTCCTTTGCTTCGTTGGCCATATCGAACTCTTCGACTTTCGTTGCTGCATTGCTGATACTCATAGCGCCTCCCCTGGCGAGCTAGCAAGACATTACTACGTCTAATGTCGCCATATTACTATAATAAGTAAATTTTTAAGGTAAGTAGCGATTTGGATTCACTGATTTACCTTGATAGCGAATTTCAAAGTGCAATCGAATACTGGACGTTCCTGAGCTGCCCATTGTCGCAATCTTTTGGCCGGCTTTTACACTCTGTCCTTCGTGTACGAGCAACCTATCATTGTGTGCATATGCACTGAGGTAATTGTCGTTATGTTTAATTATCACGAGATTACCGTAACCACGTAGCGCATTGCCAGAATAAACGACGGTGCCACCTGCTGTTGAGACGATGGATTGGCCTCGCTGTCCTGCGATATCAATCCCTTTGTTCCCTTGGTCTCCAGCAGAAAACTGTTTGATTACTCTCCCTTTCGTTGGCCATAACCATTTGGAAATTTTATTGTTATTTTGTTTAGGCTCAATGACGTTTTTGTTAACATTCTGTTTACCATTAACTCCAACATACTCTTTTGATTTCGATTGATCAACCTTCTTTTTTGATTCTTTTTTGATCAATTCTTGTCTATTTTTTATGCTATTCCCGCTGGCTTTATGAGTGTTTTTTTGACTTGGTGTTGATGGCGCAGGTATCGCCGCCGCCGCTACGACGCCACCCGCACCAGTTCCACCAAAGGCTGGTGGATTATAGGCAGGCTGCCACAACTTTATCTTCTGACCAGGTTTTATCGTGTACGGTTTTTTCAAACCATTGTAACGAATCAGATCATTTACATTTTTGTCTGTGACGTAAGCTATAAAATAGAGCGTATCGCCCTTTTCTACCTGATAATAACTGCCACGATAGCTCCCACGAGCAACCGAGCTATAGTCTTTGTTTAACCCTGAAACTGGCGCAGGTGAGTGGGCAGCGCAGCCAACTAGCACACTGGATAACATCACCAATAATAACGGCAAAGAAAGAAACTTCATGGCTACGCGAGGTCACCTGCAATTAAAGGAACGAATCGAACCATTTCAATTAATTCAGATTGATATTCATCACCATGACGTGTGATCTTGTAAAGATTTTGCACAGCCGTTCCGATGGGAATCATCATCACTCCTCCCTCACTTAGCTGCTTAAGTAGCGCTGAAGGCACCGATTCGGCCGCCGCAGTCACAATGATCGCATCAAATGGCCCTTTCGCCGCCCATCCTTGCCAACCATCACCGTGCTTGGTTGAAACATTGTAGATATCGAGCTGCTTAAGGCGACGCTTCGCTTCCCACTGCAGGGCTTTAATTCGTTCAACCGAATAAACATGGTCAACTAACTGAGCGAGAACCGCCGTCTGATAGCCTGATCCAGTACCAACTTCCAGTACCTGACTAGTTCGCTCTAAACCAAGCATCTCGGTCATTTTAGCCACAATGTATGGCTGAGAAATTGTCTGTCCTTGTCCAATCGGCAACGCGTTATTATCATACGCTTGGTGCATCATTGCCTGAGAAACAAATTGTTCTCGAGGTAAACGATAGATGGCATCTAACACGTGCTGATCTTGAATGCCACTCGCGACAAGAAAGTCGATTAATCTGTCCGCATGTGGGTTTGCCATTGTTATTTTTCCTTTAACCAATTATCCATACTTGAAAGCGATTCGTGCGCGGTTAAATCAACCTGTAGTGGTGTAATCGAGACGCTGCCCTGCTCAATGGCATAAAAATCAGTCCCTTCACCAGCATCTTGCTCTTTACCCGGAGGACCTAACCAATAAATATCATGGCCTCGTGGGTCTTGCTGCTTAATCATCGCTTCTGCGTGATGACGCGCACCCAATCGAGTGATCTGTGTCGGTTTGAGATCTGCCCATGCTATATCAGGAATATTGACGTTCAACAGCCGATTGGTTGGGATCGGCGATACAGAGTGTTGAAACACCAATTGACGAGCCACCGCTGCAGCCGTCGCAAAGTGCTGTTTGCCAACCAGTGAAAAAGCCATCGCCTGAACGCCAAGAAAGTGACCTTCCATTGCTGCCGCCACGGTGCCTGAATAGAGCACATCGTCACCGAGGTTAGCGCCATGATTGATGCCAGCCAAGACCAAATCAGGTAAGTTATCTTTCATCAATTCATTGAGCGCAAAATGAACACAGTCTGTCGGAGTACCCTGCACTGAATAGACATTAGGCGCAATTTGACTCACTCTCAATGGCTGCTCTAAAGTGAGCGAGTTGGAAGCGCCAGAGCGATTTCTGTCTGGAGCGACAATCGTCACATCGGCCATATCTCGCAGGGAGTCAGCCAAGGCATGTATCCCCTCGGCATGCACACCATCATCATTACTGACCAGTATTTTCAATCGTTTATCGCTCATGAATAGTGACGCTCCACGACAATTTCTTCGATAAGCTCACGTACAATCGCCGTGGCAAAACAGCCTGCATCAAGCGCAAACCGTAAGCAAATCTCATTACCCGAGACTTGCCAACTCAATTGTTGAGGAAATAATGCCAATTCACGGCGCTCATGGCGCATACGGTTAGAACAAATTAAGGCCATTAAATCCGGTTCAGCGTCTAGGTGCGGCTGCTCAATCGCCAGTGCTTGCTCTGTGGTTGGCAAAGCATTGTCCCCTGCAAGCGCCGCCGTTAAGCTTAACTCACGCTGCAAAAGTTGCTGATTGATCGCCTCTAACGAGTCTGCAGTCACTGGCAATTGCTCAGCTTGCTTCACCACCACATCACCGACAACCGCTTGAGTAAACACCGTTTGCTCAATACGCGCCGAAACGATGGCGTTAAAGATCCATGAACGTGCCGCCGAAAGGTACAAGCTACGCTGGTTCTGGTTACGAGTGCGAACATTGTCACGTCCCCAACGTCTCGCCTCTACAAGGTTATTGCCGTTGTTACCAAAACGCTGACTACCAAAGTAATTCGGTACACCGTTTTGCTTAATCAACGCCAAGCGCTGAACCACATCTTCCACGTCTGAAACGTCAGACAAGGTCACGACAAATTGGTTACCGACTAAGTCACCAGGACGGAGCTTTTTATTATGTCGGTCAGTGGCTAAGATTTCGATACTTGGGTACTGAGCGAGAAAAGCTCTAAAATCGGGTGTTTCCCCTTTTGGCAAATGCACACTTAGCCACTGCTCAGTCACAGCATGGCGATCTTTCAGGCCGGCCCAACTCACATCTTTGGATTTTACGCCACAAGCTTTAGCGAGTTCATTAGCAACAAAGCTGGTGTTTTCGCCTGTTTTGCGAATGCGCACCATTAGATGCTCGCCTTGACCAGTAAAGTCAAAGCCTAAGTTTTCGCTAACTTGGAAATGCTCAGGCTTGGCTTTAAGCTTACCTGTTGCGCTTGGCTTACCATGGAGGTACGCCAGTGATGATAAAAGATCAGACATAATTCAGTTCCGTGCCACAAACAGAGGGCAACTCAAGTTATTTTTTAACGAGCAACACAACCGCTTCGGTTGCAATGCCTTCTTTACGGCCAGTAAAGCCAAGTTTTTCAGTAGTGGTGGCTTTGACATTGATGTTGCCGAGTTCGGTATCTAAATCCTCAGCAATGACTTGGCACATCGCCTCAATGTGCGGTGCCATTTTAGGCGCTTGAGCAATAATAGTGATATCCGCATTACCCAACTTATAGCCTTGTTCACGCACGCGGCGATACACATCCCGAAGTAGAGCGCGACTGTCTGCCCCCTTCCATTTATCATCGGTATCTGGAAAATGACGGCCAATGTCGCCGGCGGCAATCGCGCCTAACAAGGCATCACACAACGCATGCAACGCCACATCGCCATCAGAATGCGCGATAAGACCTTGCGTATAAGGAATGGCAACTCCGCCGATAATGACGGGGCCTTGACCACCAAATTTGTGGACATCGAAGCCGTGACCAATTCGAATCATGAGTTATCCTTTGTTTTTGTTGAGATAAAACTCAGCCAACGCCAAATCTTCCGGTTGGGTTATTTTGATATTGTCCGCTCTCCCTTGTACCAGTGCAGGACAATGGCCTAGCCACTCGATAGCCGAGGCTTCATCGGTAATGGCGACGCCTTGCGCTAATGCGCCAGATAAAGCATCAAAGAGCATTTGAGTTTTAAACATTTGTGGCGTCAGTGCATGCCATAGTGCTTCCCTATCAACGGTATGATCGATCTTTTGCTGACCATTAGCGCGTTTCATCGTATCTCGCACGGGTGAAGCAAGAATAGCGCCATTCGCGTTGGCTAGCGATTGCTCGATTAAGTTGTCGATATCGGCCAAAGTGATACACGGCCGGGCGGCATCGTGTACCATTACCCACTCTGACGTTTGTTGCGCTTGCACATAGTCAAGCGCCGATAACACCGAGTCAGCGCGCTCTTTGCCACCTGAAACTTGGACCACATCGGGACGACTTGCTAGCGATAGCTCAGCAAAATAGGGATCACCGTCGGTCACCGCAATGACTACTTGCTCAACCTTAGGGTGCGAAAGCAGTTTCTTAACGGTATGTTCGAGAACCGTTTTACCTTCGATAGTAAGATATTGCTTAGGTCGATCCGCTTTCATACGGCTACCGACCCCCGCTGCAGGAACAATCGCAACCAGTGAAAAAGGCGTTCGCATTTAGTTATCCTCACCGATAATTCGATAAAAGGTTTCACCGTCTTTGATCATTCCAAGTTCGTGCCTTGCTCGCTCTTCAATCGCATCGAGCCCTTGGCGCAGATCGTCAATTTCAGCGAACATTTCATCATTACGTGTTTGAAGGTTGCTATTCACTTGATGCTGAACTTGGGTTTCAGCATTGATCGCTTGAAAATCGACAATACCATTTTTACCTAGCCACAATTCATATTGTAGCCAGCCTAAAATCAGGATTAATAACAGAGCAAAAATTCGCATATCGTCAATCTAAGCAGAGAGAATAGAAAGACCACATATATATCACAATGTCACTGCTGGCGCGAGATTGCACTGTGTGGCCTTGATTAAGATTATGCGCTTAATTGATCAATAAGAACGTAAACAAAGCGCCACCTAATATCAAACGATAAATCACGAATGGCATCATCCCCATCCGTGAAATCAGCTTAAGGAAAAAGTGAATACAAAGGTAAGCACTAATAAATGACGTCACGATCCCTGTCATGAGAAAGCCAATATGAATCGGTTCTCCGCTGGTGACCAATTTAAGGCCAAGATACCCTCCCGCAAGAAGGATAATAGGGATCGACATTAAGAAAGAAAAGCGAGCGGCGGCTTCGCGAGTAAAGCCAAGATACAGCGCTGCGGTGATTGTCGCGCCAGATCGTGAAGTACCTGGAATCATAGCCACCGCTTGACTAAGGCCAATGAATATCGCTTTTTTCCAATCCGCTTGATACTCATCATCGGTCAGCGTGGCTTTCTTATCAACGTGCCAAAGCAATAAGCCAAATACGATTGTCGTGGTGGCAATCACCCACGCACTGCGCAGATAAAGCTCTATGACATCTTTCATCAACAAGCCAAACACACACGCCGGAATGGTGGCCAATAGGATCATCCACGCCAACTTTGCTTCTTTACTCCGATCGCCATTAAATATCGACGCAAAAAACGCCCGCAGTAAACTCACCACTTCATGACGGAAATAGATCATTACCGCCAACAGAGTACCGACGTGAACGGCAACATCAAACGCTAAGCCCTGATCTTCCCAACCTAAGATCGCCGAAGGCAAAATCAGGTGGGCAGAGCTAGAAATGGGCAAAAACTCGGTTAGCCCTTGAATTAAAGCAAGGACAAAGGCTTCAAAATAACTCATCACAATCTCATTAATTAATAGCTAAACCACAGTGGAACTGGAGTGAGGGTGGTATCAAAATTCGTTTGTTGCCTGATTTGAGCGATATTGCGTCCATCTGCAGGGATTACCCGTTGTGGACAAAGCTCGTAGAGTGGCTCAAGCACGAAAGCATAGTGAAATATGTCACTGCGAGGCAGCTCTGGTTGCGATGCACTCACTTGCTCGCCAAACAGAATAATATCGAGATCTAAAGTTCTCGGCTCGAACTTGCTGGCATTGTCAGCCCGTCCCAATTTCTGCTCGATAGTACGTAACTGCTTGGCAAATTCGGCTAAGCTCAGTGGTGTTTTCATTTCAACAACGAGGTTATAAAACGCTTGGCTGTCAAAACCTACTGCCTCACACTCAAATATCGTCGAAAGACGCAACTGCTCGCCGATCCCACTGAGTTCATCAATGGCAGCTGCTATGTGTTTACGCCGTTGTATGTTTGACCCAACCCCAATATAGGTTGTGATCATAGCTGACCTCGCTCGATGACAACCCCAACCCCTTTGGCTTGTGGTACCGCGCCTGGTTTGGTCAGGCGAATTTTAATCCAAGGCACATTAAAGTGCGTCATGATAAGCTCTGCCACCTCTTCGGCGACTCGTTCAACCAGTAGAAAGCGACCTTGTTCGATGTAACTCAGTACCACTTGGCTGACCTGCGAATAATCGAGTGCATCAACGACATCATCACTTTTACCCGCGGGTCGGTTGTCGTGAGCGATTTCTAAATCAAGCACTAACTTTTGCTTAATCTGTTGCTCCCAATCGTAAACACCAATGGTGGTAATGACTTCTAATTGATCGATAAATACTTTATCCATATGTGTCTTCCTTTACAGGTCGGATACCCAAGAGGGGTAAAAAGTCGTACTATTTGTTGCTCAAACTCGGCTACTGCCATGGCTTGAGAGTGTCAGGCGCGTTATGATATCAGTTACTTGCTTGGCTAACACCTGTTTCAGACGAGTTACTCTACTATGACCCCATTAGCACTGATCATGATCATTTTCGCCTACCTCTTGGGCTCGATCTCAAGTGCGGTATTGATCTGTCGGGTACTACGCTTACCCGATCCACGTGGTGTGGGCTCAAATAACCCTGGCGCAACTAATGTGCTGCGAATTGGTGGCAAAAAAGCGGCCATCGCAGTGCTACTGTGTGACATGCTCAAAGGCACGATTCCGGTCTGGGGCGGCTACTTTTTAAATATTGAACCGATCATGTTAGGCATCGTCGCCATCGCGGCCTGTTTGGGCCATATGTATCCGATTTTTTTCCATTTTAAAGGCGGAAAAGGCGTGGCTACCGCACTCGGTGCAATTGCGCCAATCGGGATCGATCTTAGTGCGATGATCATTGCAACTTGGATTGGGGTGGCGTTTTTATTCCGCTACTCATCGTTGGCTGCGATCCTCACGGTACTACTTGCTCCCTTTTACACCTGGATGGTCAAACCGCAATACACGCTTCCCGTCGCGATGTTGTGCTGCCTGATTATCTTTCGCCATCATCAAAATATTAAACGACTGTTTGAAGGGACTGAACCTAAGGTTGGCGCCAAGAAAAGCGGATAAAAAGCCTCATAGCAAGGCTTTATTTTACATCAACATATCTACGCGTAAACACGTGTCAAAAAGCGCTTAAGCATCTGAGTGACAAATTCAGGCTGCTCGAGGTTAGAGATATGCCCTGCTTTAGGGATCTGAATCAGCTCTGAACCTGAAATACAATCATGCATCAGATAAGACTCAAGCACTGGGCGTGGTTTATCTTCTTGACCAACCGCTATCAATACTGGCAACGAAAACTTTTCAACCTCGTCAATCTGATCGCGACGACCAAACACCATTCGACCCACACGCGCGACTTCGACCGCACTCTCACCTTTTAACTCTGCCAATTGTTGTGCAAAGCCCTTGGCAAGCTGCGGGTTATCTTGCTCAACGTTATTGGCGAAAAACAGTGGCGTAATTGCCGCAATCATCGACTCAGGAACGGCCTGTAGCTCAGAGATAGTCTCTAGCATCGCAAAATACTTGGCGTGCGTCACCTCAGGTTCAAGACCGACAAAGGTGTCCATTAAAACCAGTGATTGCACTCGCCCAGGCGCTAACGTCACCAGCTCAGTGCCCCACATGCCGCCGACTGACAGACCAACCACTGAGAAGTTTTCAATGCTTAAATGGTCGAGCAAGGCAAGTACTTGCGCCGCATAATCCTGTAGTGAACGTGTTGTCGCAGGACAATAATCAGACTGACCATGAGCCCACAGTTCTGGCACGATACAGCGATAATCTTGACTCAAGGCTGCAACTTGTGGGGCCCACATTGCACTGTCCCAAAGGTAGCTATGGCCAAATACAACTACGGGTCCTTGTCCTACATCTAGGTAGGCCATCTCGCCTCCATCAACGGCAAACTTATTCATTTCTTCTTTCACTCATTTCATCTGGCGGTAAGGCTTAGTGTTAAAAAGTCGCCATAACGGCGACCCTATTGCTATTTATCGTGACAACCGATTAACCAATCGGCTCCAACTGGTCAATTGGCCAACGTGGCGTTGCTTGTACAGCAAGATCGGCCACTTCACCATTTTTCAGACGTTGCATACCTGCATACGCAATCATTGCACCATTGTCGGTACAAAATTCAGTACGCGGATAATAAACTTCACCACCAATTTTCTTTGCTAGCTGCTCAAGGTCAGAACGCAGACGACGGTTAGCACTCACCCCACCTGCAATCACGATGCGCTTAAGGCCAGTTTGTTCCAATGCACGCTTACATTTAATGGTTAACGTGGCACAGACTGCCTCTTCAAACGCCAGTGCAATATCTGCGCGGGTTTGTTCGCTAGCATCATTGGCAGCAATCGTATTGGCCGTAAAGGTTTTCAGCCCCGAGAAACTCATATCCAAACCAGGACGGTCTGTCATTGGGCGTGGGAATTTAAAGCGACCCGGAGTGCCTTTCTCTGCCAATTTAGATAATAACGGGCCACCGGGGTAATCTAGCCCCATCAGCTTAGCGGTTTTATCAAACGCTTCACCGGCCGCATCATCAATCGACTCACCTAAAATTTTGTACTCACCAATGCCTTTAACTTCCACCATCATCGAGTGGCCACCCGACACCAAGACCGCAACAAATGGAAAAGGAGGCGGGTTGTCTTCAAGCATTGGAGCCAACAAATGCCCTTCCATATGATGCACTGGTACTGCCGGCACGCCCCATGCGTAAGCAAGGCTGCGACCAATCGTTGCACCAACTAACAAGGCGCCGACCAAGCCTGGTCCTGCGGTGTAAGCAACACCATCGATATCTTGCGGCGTTAAGTTCGCTTGTGCCATGGCCGCTTTAATAAGCGGTATGGTCTTTTTAACGTGATCACGGGAAGCCAGTTCCGGGACAACACCGCCGTAGTCAGCGTGTAACTTTACTTGACTGTAAAGCTGATGGGAAAGTAAGCCTTTCTCATCGTCGTAAATAGCAATTCCTGTTTCATCACAAGAGGTTTCGATACCAATAATGCGCATGGTTTACCTTGGATGTTTCTGTGTTTAATTCAAAATTGGCGCAATCTTACCGCGCCTTTGCTTTGCAAACAAATTTTGTGCAAACTCTACCCAACAAAATACTTTACAAAGCTAGTGTGATCAGATTAAAATTCCGCACCATTTTTGATCAAGCTGGTTATGACTGAAAATATTTAGTTCAGTCCACTAAGTTACCAGCGTTAACGAATAACCCCTGAGGTGAAAGGCATATGCCAGTAGTTAAAGTACGTGAAAACGAACCGTTCGACGTTGCACTACGTCGTTTCAAGCGCTCTTGCGAAAAAGCAGGTATCCTTTCTGAAGTGCGTCGTCGTGAGCACTATGAAAAACCAACTACAGTTCGCAAACGCGCTAAAGCAGCAGCTCAAAAGCGTCACGCTAAGAAGCTAGCTCGCGAAAACGCTCGTCGCGTTCGCCTGTACTAATAACTAAGTCCAAAAGGATTATAGTTATGGCTCTTATTGACAAGCTCAAAGAAGAGCAAAAATTAGCGATGAAAGCCAAGGACAAAATGCGCCTTGGTACTATTCGTTTAGCCTTAGCAGCAATTAAGCAACGTGAAGTCGACGAACGGATTACTCTGGGCGATGACGACATTCTTGCCGTGCTGACTAAAATGGTTAAACAACGTCGCGATTCTGTCGCTCAATATGAATCAGCAAATCGTCAAGATTTAGCCGATGCTGAGAAAGCAGAAATTACGATACTTGAGGACTTTATGCCTCAACCGCTTAGCGAAGAAGAAGTCGCAACACTCATTGCCAGTGCAATGACTGAATCTGGCGCTGCGGGCATGCAAGACATGGGTAAAGTAATGGCTATTCTCAAGCCTCAGATTCAAGGGCGTGCAGACATGGGTAAAGTAAGCGGTTTAGTTCGCGCTAAATTGGCTTAACCTCCCAACCCAATTGCAGCAAGCCGTGCTCTCCTTTGGAATGCACGGCTTGTTTGTATCTACCCTTTCGATGTTTTTAATAGTTAGTGCGTTTTTCTAAGGTTTTATGGCAGGACACATCCCTCGCAGTTTCATTGATGACCTCCTCGCTCGACTCGACATTGTCGACATTGTCGACGCTCGCGTAAAACTTAAGAAAAAAGGCAAAAACTACGGCGCTTGCTGCCCTTTCCATAACGAAAAAACACCGTCATTTAGTGTCTCGCAAGAAAAACAGTTTTACCACTGTTTCGGCTGTGGTGTGCACGGCAACGCCATCGACTTTATGATGGAGTACGAACGTCTTGATTTTGTCGAAGCCATTGAAGAACTCGCCTCATTTCTAGGGCTTGATGTTCCTCGTGAGCAGCGTCAAGGTGGCGATTTCAACACTAACCAACCCCAAGTCAATTCCGAGCAAAAACGAAATCTTTACGACTTGATGGGCAGCATTGCACAGTTTTATCGCGATCAGCTTAAACAACCCAGCAGTAAAGTGGCCATCGAGTATTTAAAAGATCGTGGGCTTTCTGGGCAAGTTGTGCAAAAGTTTGGTATCGGTTATGTGGCGGATGAGTGGGATCTGGTACGCAAAAACTTTGGTCAAACCCCACAGACGCAAGAGATGCTCGTTTCCGGCGGTATGCTGATTGAAAACGACAAGGGCAATCGCTATGACCGTTTTCGCGGTAGGGTGATGTTCCCGATCCGAGATCGCCGTGGTCGAGTGATTGGTTTTGGTGGCCGCGTGATTGGCGATGGCACACCAAAATATCTCAACTCACCTGAAACACCGATATTTCACAAAGGCAAAGAGCTATACGGCCTGTATGAAGTGATGCAAGCGCATCGCGAGCCGAAACAGATTTTAGTCGTAGAAGGTTATATGGATGTGGTGGCGCTGGCGCAATATGGGGTCGATTACTCCGTGGCGTCACTGGGCACCTCAACAACTGGTGATCATATCCAGCTTTTGTTCCGCCAAACCAATACGGTCGTGTGTTGCTACGATGGTGACCGAGCGGGTAAAGAAGCGGCATGGCGAGCATTAGAAAATGCGTTGCAGTACCTTAAAACGGGCAACACACTCAAGTTCCTTTTTTTGCCAGATGGCGAAGATCCTGACAGTTATGTGCGTCAACATGGTAAAGAAGCTTTCGAACAACAAATAAAGCAAGCAACGCCACTCTCGAACTATCTGTTTGATAACCTAATTGGGATTCATCAGTTGAATCTTGGCAGTAACGAAGGTAAATCGGCCCTTCGCGCACACGCGAGTGCATTGATCGAAAAAATCCCCGATCCGTACTTCCAAGAACTATTAGAGAAATTGCTTGATGAGCGGACAGGCTTTGATAATCGCTTACGCCAGTCACGTAACAAACGTAGTGTAACTCGATCTCAACCGCACAAAGAGATCAAACGTACACCAATGCGACAAGTGGTCACTTTGCTTATTCAAAATCCGAGCTATGCTGAAATGGTACCAGACCTCTCGAGCGTAAGAGAATTATCAGTACCAGGCTTAAGTTTATTTGTGGAAGTGCTTGAATATTGTCATCAGCATCCCAATATCACTACAGGCCAGTTACTTGAGTATTGGCGAAATAGTCGCCACGAAGCACTAATGTCGCGTCTTGCAGGGTGGGAAATCCCCCTCGATGACGACAACGAGCAAGATATATTTTTAGATTCATTGGACAAGATACTTGCCCAATGCGTTGAAAAACAAATTGAAAACCTGCAGGCCAAAGAAAGAAGTGTCGGTTTATCAACCGAAGAGAGAAGGGAGCTGCTAGCATTAATGCTAGATTTAAAAGCGTAACCCTGTTCGATTAGTCAGCAATAAATAAATTTGTTATGATGTGTGGTTTGCAACTCGCATACTAATTCCTTCACCAGATACTAAGTTGGATACCGTCTATGGATCAAAATCCGCAGTCACAGCTAAAACAACTTGTCATTAAAGGCAAGGAACAGGGCTATCTGACATACGCAGAAGTAAACGATCATCTGCCGGCAGAAATTGTCGATTCAGAGCAGGTCGAAGATATCATTCAGATGATTAACGACATGGGCATCCGAGTAGTAGAAACTGCTCCTGACGCCGATGACCTAGCACTGAACGATGACGATACAATCACCGATGAAGATGCGGCCGAAGCGGCTGCAGCTGCGCTTTCAAGCGTAGAAAGTGAAATCGGCCGCACCACTGACCCTGTGCGCATGTACATGCGTGAAATGGGTACAGTTGAGCTATTGACTCGTGAAGGCGAGATCGATATCGCCAAGCGTATTGAAGATGGTATTAACCAAGTTCAAAATGCAGTTGCGGAGTATCCGGGCACTATCCCATATATTCTTGAACAGTTTGATAAAGTTCAAGCCGAAGAGCTACGCCTTACTGACCTTATCAATGGCTTTGTTGATCCTGATGCCGATGAAACTGCAGCACCCACTGCGACTCATATCGGTTCGGAACTCGCTGAGTCTGATCTGAAAGATGAAGATAAGGAAGAGGAAGATAAGGAAGAAGACGATGAGGATGAAGAAGAGGAAGATACAGGTATCGATCCTGAGCTTGCTCTTGAGAAATTCACATCGCTGCGTAACACATTCCAAAACTATCAGTTAGCGTGCAACGAATACGGTAGAGAAAGCCCGAAAGCGCAAATCGCCCACGAGCTTGTTATTGACGTATTTAAAGAGTTCCGTCTAACACCAAAACAGTTTGATTACTTAGTAAACGAGCTGCGTAAGTCGATGGAACGTGTCCGTACCCAAGAACGCCTGATCATGAAGGCGACCGTTGAGTACGGTAAGATGCCGAAGAAATCATTCATTACCCTATTCACTGGTAATGAATCAAGTGAAGCTTGGTTAGATGAGATTCTTGCATCGGATAAACCGTATGCAGAAAAAATCCGCCGTAGCGAAGAAGATATTCGTCGTTCAATCGCCAAACTGAAAGTGATCGAAAAAGAGACGTCTTTAACAGTACAAAACATTAAGGACATCAGCCGTCGTATGTCTATCGGCGAAGCGAAAGCTCGCCGTGCGAAGAAAGAGATGGTTGAAGCGAACTTACGTTTGGTTATTTCTATCGCTAAAAAGTACACCAACCGTGGTCTACAATTCTTGGATCTGATTCAAGAAGGTAACATCGGTCTGATGAAAGCGGTAGATAAGTTCGAATATCGTCGTGGTTACAAGTTCTCGACCTATGCTACTTGGTGGATTCGTCAGGCGATCACGCGCTCAATTGCAGACCAAGCACGCACCATCCGTATTCCGGTGCACATGATCGAAACGATCAACAAGCTCAACCGTATCTCGCGTCAAATGCTTCAAGAGATGGGTCGTGAGCCGCTACCGGAAGAACTGGCCGAGCGTATGCAAATGCCAGAGGATAAGATCCGTAAAGTACTGAAAATTGCTAAAGAGCCAATCTCTATGGAGACACCTATCGGTGACGATGAAGATTCGCATCTTGGTGATTTCATCGAGGATACCACTCTAGAACTGCCATTAGACTCCGCGACTTCAACCAGTCTTAGAGTGGCAACCAAAGACGTTCTAGCGGGTTTAACACCTCGTGAAGCTAAAGTACTGCGTATGCGTTTTGGCATCGATATGAACACTGACCATACTTTGGAAGAAGTAGGTAAGCAGTTCGACGTAACCCGTGAGCGTATTCGTCAAATCGAAGCAAAAGCATTGCGTAAGCTTCGTCACCCTAGCCGCTCAGAAACTCTGCGCAGCTTCCTTGACGAGTAATTACAGCTGTTATTTGGCATGATTGATTAAAAGGTGAGCAGAAGCTCACCTTTTTTGTCTCAATTGGATTTAAGTGGATAAAATCTAAGCGCATTTACCCTATCTACTGGCTAGACAGCTAGATCCTCATCCCCTATAATCAATCCCCTAACGGCCCCTTAGCTCAGTGGTTAGAGCAGTCGACTCATAATCGATTGGTCCGCAGTTCAAGTCTGCGAGGGGCCACCAAATTTTAGAAGGCGTAGCAGGTCAATACCTGCTACGCCTTTTAGCTTTCAATAACACCCATCTTTAGGATCGCGTTCCGGGTAACGCGCTATAATCGCCTTGAGTGAATGTTGATGCTCACGCAGCACGTTGACGCAATCACGATCTAACTTCCCCTCGCCTACCATCTTCTCTAGCTCTAACAAGGCATAAGGAATCGACCACGCTTGCTTATAGGGTTTATGGCTAGTCAAAGCATCAAAAATATTGGCAACGCAGACAATACGGGCACTGATTGGTATTTCTTCTGCTCTCAGGTGACGCGGGTAGCCACTACCATCTAAAAATTCATAGTGATAGGCAATAATATCGTGAAATAATTCGATACTTGGATGTTGCACTTCTCCCAGCTCCAAAGCGATCTGCTCAAGTAGGCTCTCTCCCTGGAAAATATGATTTTGTAGTAATGTTAGTTCTTGCGAAGTCAATGGCGTTTGTTTACACAGCAGCTTCGCAGGCAACATGACTTTACCGATATCATGAAATTGCGCAAACAACGTTAAGTGCTCGACCCACTCATCATCAAGGTCATACTGTTCAGTAAGTCCGAGAGCAATCATATTGCTATAATCGGCCACTCTTTGCTTGTGCGCGTAAGATTCTCGTTGATATGCAGGTGAACGGGCCACCAAACGGTGTGCTTTTTCAACGAGCTCATTCACTAATTCAAATTCAGAAAGAATCGCACTCTGAAGCATGTCAATGTAGGGCTTTAATATCGAAAAGTCCTGCGCATCAAAAGCCATTTTTTGATAAGAAATAAGGAAAATAAAACCACGGAATTGACGAGCCGAAAAGGTTGGTATGACTAGGCTCGATTGATAGCCTTCGCCGATTAATGAGTCAATCAGCGTTGAAGTACGTAAATGATGTAAATCCGATAAGATAATATACCCGCGTGTTTCAATACAATGTTTAAGTGCGGGCAAGGCGCTGATTGGCGCTTTATCATGAGCAAGACTTAATGCCAGACCCGAACTATCGGCATAGGTTTTAAGTAAGTGATCCCGCGTATTATAAAGCACAAAGCACACCCTATCGACCTGCGAATGATGAACTTTCATACGCTTATGTAGACTGACTAATTGTTGATTCAACGGGTGTTGGCACGGCCTACGCACAGCCATACGCTCAATTGCAACTTCCATGATCACACACTATTTCTTTTCTCTACTCAAACAAGTGTAGTTATAGTGGCGACACTCTCACAAATAATAAGTCACTAAATTTGCTATTTTATTGATCTAATCCCAGTCACGCTCAACATTCGTTGCTCAAAACACGTTAAAAGCCTTTACTTTTCTTTATCAAATCATAAGCATTTTGAATTTCTTGTGCTTTCTCTTTCGCGACGTTCATCATCTCTGGCGGCAGACCTTTGGCCATCAGCTTATCAGGGTGGTGTTCATTCATAAGCTTGCGGTAAGCACGCTTAATTGTTTTTGCATCCGCACTACTATCAATGCCAAGTGATTTATAGGCATTACTCAACTGGTCAGCGCTCGTTGCCTGCTGCCAATCGCCATTCGACTGATGAGACTGGCCTTGCCCTGAACCAGAAAAACCGCCCTGTTGGAAACGAAATGCGGCTTCTTGCATGCGCAAACGCTGCTCTAACTGATCAGATGAAAATCCCAGTCCGCGCGCAATCTTATGCAGTACATTGCGCTCGCTCGGATGCAGATCACCATCCGCAAAGGCGGCTGATATCTGTAGTTCTAAGAAAAACTGGATTAAGTCAAAACGACCACTTGACGAAATACGGACTCGCTCCAACACGGTTTCCAATGGGAAACCAGACTCTTTCCCTTCACGAAAAGCCTCTTGAGCGGAACGACGCTGCTCACCATGCAGGCCCATTCGATCCATCATCATGGTTGCAAGCTGAATCTCTTCACGAGTCACTTGGCCTTTCGCTTTAGCCACATGCCCCATCACCGCAAACGCTGCTTTAAAGAACTCTTCCTGACGCTCGGTTTGGCTCGGGCCACCACCAAATCCAGAATTAAAACCCGCTTGACGCAAGCGACGTGCTTTATCGAATTGGTGACCAATAAATAGGCCGAATAATGCACCGAACGGCCCACCTAATAGTAAGCCAAAAAATGCGCCAAGAATTTTGCCAAAAATATGCATTATGTGCTCTCAATCTATGAATTTTTACATCGCAACGCGGTCTGATAGTGCTGTTAGCTACAAATTACTTTATGATAAGGACCGTTTTATTTTCATTCGGTCACCTATTCACCGGATATATCAAGTTCAACAGGATAGTCAAACTCGATGTCACTTTTTCCTCGCACCTTGTTAGCCGCTTCGATCAGTGCTGCATTTTTAGTGTCTCAGACTCAAGCTGAAACTATGTTAGATGATAGTGTGCAGGAACTGCCCGCTATAGATCAATGTTTGATCAACGAACCTGAGCCAGAAAACCCAAATCAACTTCCAGTCAATGTCGAAGCGGACAGTCTAGAGGCGATTAATGGAAATAAGGCAACCTACCGCGGAAATGTGGTGGTGGTGCAAGGTAAAAAACGCATCCAAGCGGATTACGTGACCATGCATCAACAAGAAAACATTGTTGTCGCTGAAGGTAATGTGGTGTTCAGCGATGGTGAAGTCAAGACCATTTCTGACAAAGCCACCAACAACCTTAATACCGAAGAAGTCACGCTCGAGAATACCCACTATCAATTTTTATGTGAGCCTGGACGCGGTCAAGCCGTCTATGTCGCGAAAACGGGCAAAGCCGTTTATGAAATTGAAGATGGTACAATCACCTCGTGTCCTGAAGGTGACAAGTCATGGCGCATGCGTGCTTCCAGTATCGATATCGATCAGAATGAAGAAGAAGCGACGTTCTACAATCCACGCTTTGAAATTGCCAATGTCCCTATATTCTATTTGCCGTTTTTAACCGTTCCAATTGGCGACACACGAAAAACGGGATTTTTATACCCAACCGTCTCTTACGGCTCTAGTGATGGTTTCGAAATGGAAGTGCCGGTTTATTGGAACTTGGCACCCAACTACGATTTAGAAACCACCTTCAAATACATGCAAGAGCGTGGAACCCAGCTAAATAGTGAATTCCGCTATCTGTCTGATTTGGGTTACGGCAATATCAAATCCGAATATTTGCCGGACGATAAGAAGTATCCAGAACTCGGCGATCGTTGGGGCTTTCAATGGCAACACTCGGGGATATTTCAACAAAACTGGAAATTTGAGGGCGATTATTCCAAAGTCAGTGATATCCGCTATTTCTCAGATATCGACTCAAGCATTGGTAATCGTGAAGATGGTCAACTGGTGCAAGAAATGAAAGCGACCTACCGCTCAGCGAACTGGGATGCTTCGATTCTTGCTCGTGACTTTCAAGTACTGACAAGCAGTAATAATTTACCTTATCGATTGCTGCCTCAGCTTGAGTACAATTACTACGCACCAGAGCTAATGCGCTATCTTGACTTTGATATGGTCACTCATATCTCACGTTTTGATACTGACGCTAAAGACAAACCCTCTGCGACCCGGGTACATATTGAGCCAGGATTGACCATCCCTGTTGGCACCACTTGGGGCACATGGACCACAGAAGCCAGAGTGCTAGGTACCTATTATCAACAGGAATTGGATGGCATTGATACTTCTTCAAAGCAGATTGCTGACTCTTCCGGTACTCTTATTGATAACCCATACTATGGTCTGAAAGAGAATGTCTCACGCGTCATTCCAGAGTTTCGTTCGCATGCCGGTATTGTATTAGAACGTGACACCGCTGTGTTTGATAACTATACCCAAACCCTAGAGCCTCAAGTTCAGTATCTATATGTACCTAAACAAGATCAAAGTGATATCGCCAAGTACGATACAACCCTACTGCAGACTGATTACTACGGTTTATTCCGTAGTCGTAAATTTAGCGGCGTCGATGAGATCGCGGCCGCTAACCAGTTTAGCTATGGTGCCTCGACTCGCTTCTTTGATGATGGTTTTAAAGAGCGTCTTAATATCTCATTTGGTCAAATCATCTATCTAGATAGTCAGCAGCGTATCGATTCATCAACCGATTCTCCTTCAAACTATTCCGCATGGGCGGTAGAGGCAGACTTTAACTACGACGACTATCTGTTCTTCCACGGTGGTATTCAATATGATATCGATACTGACGAGGTGCAGATGGGTAACAGTACTCTCGAGTACCGATTTAGTGGTGGTTATATCCAAGGTAACTACCGCTATGTCACTAAAGAGTACATCGATAATACGGTCGACTTTAATATCGACAGTATTACACCAGAAGGGATTTCACAGGCTGGTTTGTTAGCGGGTTACCAGATATCAAGAAACTGGAATGCGAGCGCTCAGTATTTCCATGATCTGACCACAGATGAAGCACTTGAATGGCTAACCCGTCTCAACTACACCTCGGATTGTTGGTATATCGGTTTTACTTACAGCAATCAGCTCCAGAGTTGGAATGGTGACTACATTAACTCCACCACAGCAACACCACAGTATGAGAACAACTTTAGCCTTAACTTCGGTATTATTGGCTTTGGTACTCAGATTGGCGCCGGTTCTGGCTTAGCAGGATTAGATGGTGCCGGGAACTCTTTAGGTTACGGCCGACCTTTCTTCTTAAACAACTAATGACGATACTTGCTGTCTATATCAGCAGGTAAGATAGATTTATAGGATTCTCAATGAGATTTTGGAAACAGACTTTAGTGGCTTTATTTGCGTTCAGTAGCCTCACCCCTGCCTACGCGGAACCTGTAGCGCTAGATAAGGTCGCAGTGATCGTCAATGACGGTGTGGTTTTGCAAAGCGATATCAATGCATCGATTCAGACCCTTAAGGCCAACTCGAAAAAGAGCGGACAAGCTTTGCCTGAGGAAGAAATACTCCGTGAACAGGTCATAGAGAAACTGATTGTCGATACCATCCAGCAACAGGAAGCTGAGCGTATTGGCGTGCGAATTGATGATAATCGCCTCAATGAGACGATAAACGAAATTGCTAGCAATAACCAACAGACTGTCGAGCAACTCAGTGCTTCAATAGAGCAAGAAGGGCTGAGTTACGCTGAGTTTCGTGAACAAATTCGTAAAGAAATCGCGGCGAGTGAAGCACGCAATGCATTAGTCAGACAGCGCATTAATATTTTACCTGCCGAAGTTGATAACTTAGCCAACTTATTGGCTCAAGAAACCAATGCAACGGTGCAGTACAAGATTGGCCATATCCAATTACGTGTTAATGATGACAATAAAGAAACGATCCAAACTCAAGCACAAGAGCTCGTCAACAAACTCAATGATGGTGCAGACTTTAGTACCATGGCTTATACCTACTCGAAAGGTCCAAAAGCGCTTCAAGGTGGTGATTGGGGTTGGATGCGAAAAGAAGAGATGCCGACCATCTTTGCCGATCAAATAAAACTACAAAATAAAGGCAGCATCATTGGTCCATTTCGCAGCGGCGTTGGCTTCCACATTCTAAAAATTGAAGATGTTAAAGGGTTAGAAACCGTCGCAGTGACTGAGATTAATGCACGACATATACTGATCAAGCCTACGGTTATTCTCAGTGACGACGGCGTCAAAAAAGAACTCAACGAGATCATTGCGCGCATTAACGCAGGCGAAACGACCTTCGCAGAAATGGCGCAACAATATAGCCAAGATCCTGGCTCTGCTGCGCAAGAAGGCGAACTCGGTTACCAAACCTCCGATCTGTACGTGCCTGAATTTAAGCATCAGGTTGATACCTTACCCGTCGGGCAAATCAGCGAACCATTTAAAACAGTCCATGGCTGGCACATTGTTGAAGTTCTCGATCGCCGAGAAGTCGATAGAACCGATTCCGCAATGAAAAACAAAGCCTATCGCATTTTGTTTAACCGTAAGTTTAACGAAGAAGCGAGTGCTTGGTTGCAAGAAATGCGTGCCAGCGCCTTCGTTGAAGTTGTGAGTGATGAAGATGAGCGTTAAACGTATTATCGTCACCGCAGGTGAACCCGCAGGTATTGGTCCAGATCTCGTCCTCGCGCTTTCGAAAGAAAATTGGACACATCAGATCGTTGTCTGTGCCGATAAAAACCTGCTTGCCCAACGTGCTCAGCAACTGGGTATTGACGTCGAACTGCTTGATTACCATGCCGATAGCGCAATTAAGCCGCAAAAAGCGGGAGCACTGATTGTCGATCATGTTGCGCTAACCTCTGCCGTCACTGCTGGCGAGTTGGATGAAACCAACGGTCACTACGTATTAAAATCCCTAGAAAGAGCCGCTTTAGGCTGTATGAATGGTGAATTTGATGCTATTGTCACCGGCCCTGTGCATAAAGGGGTGATTAACCGCGCAGGGGTTGCCTTTAGTGGCCACACGGAATTTTTTGCTGAAAAGTCCAACACCCCACTTGTGGTAATGATGCTAGCAACAGAAGGGCTACGCGTCGCTTTGGTGACCACTCATATTCCGCTGGCTTATGTATCCAAAGCGGTGACAGCGGAAAGACTTGAAAAAGTCATCGACATTCTCCATCAAGACTTAGTCGATAAGTTTGCAATCCCATCACCAAAAATTTACGTGTGTGGGTTAAACCCGCATGCAGGTGAAGATGGCTGCTTAGGCAAGGAAGAGATGGAAACCATCACACCAACGCTGGAAAAAATACGTCAGCAAAAGGGCTATAATTTAATCGGCCCACTTCCTGCCGACACCATCTTCAACGGAAAATACCTTGAAGAGGCAGACGCTGTACTCGGGATGTACCACGATCAAGTACTTCCTGTATTAAAATATAAAGGTTTTGGGCGCTCTGTGAATATCACTTTGGGTCTACCATTTATTAGGACCTCCGTTGATCACGGCACCGCACTCGACCTTGCAGGGACTGGCAATGCGGATACAGGAAGCTTCAGAACGGCTCTAGCTCATGCGATTGAGCTGGTCGATAAGAAAACCAATTAACTTGAGAGTATTATGAGAAACGATGTCCACTTAGGGCACAAGGCGAGAAAACGCTTTGGTCAAAACTTCCTGAATGATCCTTATATCATTGATGGTATTGTCTCTGCAATTAACCCAAGACCTGGTCAAAACTTAGTTGAGATTGGCCCGGGCCTTGGTGCCATTACCGAACCTGTCGGTAAAGAAGTCGATAAATTTACTGTTATCGAGCTTGACCGTGATCTTGCTGAACGCTTGCGCAATCATCCAGATTTGGGCAACAAGCTAACGATTCACGAAGGCGATGCCATGCGCTTCGACTTTACTCAATTGGTTCAGCCAAACAACAAGCTGCGTATTTTCGGTAACTTGCCGTACAACATTTCTACCCCACTAATGTTCCACCTTTTTGAATTTCATAAAGACATTCAAGATATGCACTTTATGTTGCAAAAAGAGGTGGTCAACCGTTTAGCCGCAGGGCCGGGAACAAAAGCGTATGGCCGCTTAACGGTTATGGCACAATATTTCTGTAAAGTGGTACCTGTGCTTGAAGTGCCACCAACCGCCTTTATACCACCACCCAAAGTTGACTCTGCGGTGGTACGCCTTGTGCCTTATGAAGTACTTCCACACCCAGTTACTAACTTCAAGTGTCTCGATCGTGTCTGTCGTGAAGGCTTTAACCAACGCCGCAAAACGATCCGTAACTGTTATAAAGGTTTAATTGCCGCTGAGACACTGGAAACGTTAGGTATCGATCCTGGAATGCGTCCTGAAAACCTGACATTACAACAGTTTGTCGCCATGGCGAACTGGTTAGACGCTAACCAATAAAACGAGAGGTGATAGGTCTGTGGCTTATCACCTTTTTTGACTTTTCATAGGAGTTTACATGACAACTACCCCTTGCATAAAAGTCCAAGTACACAGTAAATACATCCCTGAACAATCTTATCCTGATGCTAAACGCTACGTTTTTGCTTACCTAATCACGATAAAAAACCTCAGTCAACAAACCGTGCAACTGCTTGGTCGCCGCTGGTTAATTACCGATGCTGATGGCAAGCAAATGACCATTGAAGGTGAAGGAGTTGTCGGCCAACAGCCTCACATTGACGTCGGTGACGAGTACACTTACAACAGCGGTACCGTGATTGAAACTCCTGTTGGCGTGATGCAAGGTCAATACATTCTGCAAGACAGTGAAGGCAATGAATTTATCGCTGAAATCGATCCATTTAGACTCGCTATTCCCAATATTCTTAATTAGGTACACGCCGTGGCAACATATATTGTAGGCGACCTACAAGGTTGTCTGGACGAACTGCTCTTACTGCTGGATAAAGTCAAATTCAAGCCAAAAAAAGATACGCTTTGGGTTGCAGGGGATTTGGTCGCCAGAGGACCAAAGTCACTCGACGCACTGCGTTACCTCAAGTCGCTCGGAAAAAGTGTCAAAATAGTCTTGGGTAATCATGATCTTCATTTACTCGCGGTCTCTTTAGGCTTATTTAAAGCCAAAGACAAAGATCGAACTGCTGCTATTTTGTCAGCTCCGGACAAAAAAGAGCTGCTTAAATGGTTACGTAAACAACCGCTACTTGCAGAGCATGAGCAGTTTGTAATGTGTCATGCAGGGATTTCTCCGCAGTGGTCATTAGACCAAGCACGTTCGGCCGCCAAAGAAGTTGAAGCAATACTGCATGGTAAAGAGTGGCGTTGGCTGATTGAAAACATGTACGCCAACCAACCTGATCGTTGGCATGAAAAGCTCAAAGGCATAGAACGCTATCGCTATATCATTAATGCTTTTACCAGAATGCGGTTTTGCACCGCCGACGGCCGCTTAGATATGGCGTGTAAACTGCCGCCAAATAAAGTCAAAGATGAAGGCTTACTACCTTGGTTTGAAGTGGAGCAACGCATACCGCTGAGCAAAACCGTCATTTTTGGTCACTGGGCGGCTCTCGAAGGTTATCAAAATAACGATGTAATTGGACTAGATACGGGATGTGTTTGGGGTGGAAGTCTGACGATGCTACGTTGGGACGACAAAACATTTTTCACTCAAAACGCATTGGTATAGCAGCGATAAGTGGGATTCGTATCAGGGTTGACGGTAGTACGCCAACCCATTTTCATATCGCCAAGAAATCCAAAGCCATGACAACGATTTACTACTATAGCTTGTCTATTCTCTCTAAAACGACGAAGCGCATATTGAACGCGTTATTTTGATCAGCCGTATAGTGTTCACAATAAGTCTCTGTAAACGCGTCGCCCCACTCAGGAAATTGTGTATCACCCTCAATTTGAGCATCGATATAAGTCACATACAGCTTGCTCGCTTGTGCTAAACAGGCTTGATAGATAGCGCCACCACCGATGATCATCACTTCTTCAACGTCACCGGCCGCCAATAATGCTTGCTCAATCGACGTGACGGTAGTAACGCCATCAATTTCAAGTTTCACATCTCGGCTAATGACAATGTTCTGCCGTCCTGGCAATGGCCGTCCAATCGATTGGTACGTTTTTCGCCCCATCACCACAGGTTTACCCATTGTACAGCGTTTAAACCATGCGAAATCTGCCGGCAAATGCCATGGCATCTGATTGTCTTTTCCAATAACACGATCTTGTGCCATAGCGGCGATCATACTGATGATCATCTCTTTACTCCTAAGGGCTTAAACTATCGGTTTACGGCGATAGAATAACAATCCTGGCATCGCTAAGCCAACCGCAAGCCCTGCAATAATAAACATCGCCTTCAAAAAGTTTTCCATTAACATTGCGACCAATTCAGGACTATAACCACGATGATTCAGTTCAACCAGTGCAATCATAGCTTTAAAGGCAAACACACCAGGAACCATAGGGATTAATGCTGCAACAGTAAACACTTTGGGATGAGCCAAAAAGCGTCCTGACCAATGAATACCAACCAGGCTAACAATGATGGCTGCAAAAAAAGTTGCCCATTCGATAGGCACGCCAAAGTGCATCATTAAGTACCGCGCCCCATGGCCAATCGCTCCCCCTAGAGCGCAATAAACTAAGGCTTTTTGCGGGACATTAAATACCAACGCAAAACCGACGGCGGGAATTGCGGCAAAAAACATATCATTCAACAAACCGACCAGAAGATCTAAGCTGATCATACCACCCACCCCCAAACTCCCATCAGGCCCATCGCAGCGACAATACCCAAACTTGTTGCAAGGGTCAGCAAACTTGCCATAACAAAACGTGCAATGCCCATATTAATGTACCCTTTGAGCATATCGGCAACCGAGTTGATCAAAGGAAAGCCGGGCACCAGCATCAGTACCGATGAGGCCATGACTAATGACGGCGAATTACCCAATTCATACACAACGGCTTGAACCGAAATAATGGTCGTCACAAAGGCAGTCGCGGCAAAGTTCATTAAGGGATTAAAGTGACGATGACCAATTTCTTGTCTGACGATCATTCCGACACAAGAGGCGATAAACGTCATCGCAAACACAGTCCAATCCCCTCCTGCCAAACGACTGAACGCTGCACAGGATAGACCAATCATAAACACAACCAACCAGCGATTATAACGCTCTGGGCTAATTTGATTGAGCATATGCTGCGCTAACGTGTAATCGATAATGCCTCGCTCTAACATAATACCAATGCGCTGCACCTGAGTGATAGCGCGCATATTAATGCCGCGATCCGCGCAACGACGGGCAGTAGTAATACAGTGCTCCTGATACACAGTTGTGACAACCAAAGAGCTGGCAGATAGAGAGACTTCAACCTCATCCATACCTGCCGCGATACCAAAGCGGCGCATTAAATCACCAACTAATGTACTTTCCGCGCCATGAGCCAAAAGCATTTGCCCAGCTTGGGCGACTAAACGAGACACCGCTCGTTGCTTGGATGCCATAATTCGATCCTACTCCCTTAGAATGTGACTATTTTGCGGTGTAATCAAAAACAATATCTTGATTTAGACACAAAAAAGCCGCAATTGATATTGCGGCTATAGATATTATTGTCGATTATTCACGAACGTAGATAACGTGGCCATCATCTTCTTCATCATCCCAATCGTCGTCGTCATCTTCGTCTTCAGTGATCACGTCTTTACCAGCGATAGCGTCTTTATGGTAGTCATCCCACATAAAGTCGACTTTATCTTCTTCGCTGATTTCTTCAGTTTCGCGCGGAAGACTTTCCATAAAGTCAGCCAGTTTATAACAAAGCTCTTTAGTGCCCTGTTTATTGACCGCTGAGATTTTATAGTATTCGTCTTCCCAACCTAACGCGTCAAGAACCCCTTGAATGACTTCATTGACTTCTTCGTCTGGCATCAAATCCACTTTGTTGAAAATCAACCAACGTGGTTTTTGTGCCAGTTTCTCACTGTATTGCTCCAACTCATCAATGATCGTCAGCGCATTTTCAATCGGATCCGATTGATCAACTGGCATAATATCGATCATATGCAGCAATACACGACAACGCTCTAAGTGCTTGAGGAAACGAATTCCCAAACCGGCACCATCCGCTGCACCTTCAATCAGTCCAGGAATATCAGCGACAACAAAGCTTTTCTCTGGAACCACACTCACGACACCCAAGCTTGGAATCAGTGTGGTAAATGGGTAATCAGCCACTTTAGGTTTAGCGGCTGACACTGAACGAATGAAGGTCGATTTACCTGCATTTGGTAAACCTAACATACCAACATCGGCCAGTAACAGTAACTCTAAACGAATTTCACGAACTTCACCTTTGGTGCCTAAGGTTTTTTGACGAGGTGCTCGGTTCACTGACGATTTAAAACGCGTGTTACCTAAACCGTGCCACCCTCCTTTCGCCACCATGATTTTTTTGCCGTGCTCGGCAACTTCGGCCACAATTTCATTGGTGTGAATATCTACCGCACGGGTACCAACAGGTACACGCAGTACTTTATCTTTACCACGCTTACCAGTACAGTTACCCCCGCGACCATTCTCACCACGTTCCGCTTCATAGAAGCGCTGAAAACGATAATCAATAAGAGTATTTAGGTTTTCGTCAGCTTGGATATAAATATCGCCGCCATCGCCACCATCACCACCATCGGGGCCACCTTTCGCAACGAATTTCTCACGCCAGAAACTCACTACCCCGTTACCGCCATCACCGGCTTGAACTTTAACTACCGCTTCATCAACGAATTTCATCTCTTACTCCGCCCTGTTGCTACTTCAGTAGCTGCGTTGCAAATATCATCTCAAGCTCCACCAATGGTAAAGTGAATGATATAAATTCTAGCAGATTCCGCTTTCAGATCGATCACCTTGATCTTCGATCGTTCTACTACTTAGGAATATATAATGAGGGACTTTTTCCAAAGTGCCTTAGTATCTATTCCAGCATTACTAAATAAAAAACCCCGCCGTATCGGCAGGGCTTTTGAATTCAGCTTGAAAGCTACTTAGTCACTCAGCAAATTGCTTGAATTACTCAGCGTCGATGCTAACGAATTTACGGTTTTTAGGACCTTTCACTTCAAATTTCACTTTACCTTCAGTAAGAGCGAAAAGAGTGTGGTCTTTACCGATACCAACGTTAGTACCAGCGTGGAACTTAGTACCACGTTGACGAACAATGATGTTGCCTGCAAGAACAGACTCACCACCGAAACGCTTAACACCTAGACGTTTGCTTTCTGAATCGCGGCCGTTACGAGTAGAACCACCAGCTTTTTTGTGTGCCATTGTTAAACTCTCCTAATCGATTAAGCGTTGATACCAGTGATTTTCACTTCCGTGAACCACTGACGGTGACCTTGTTGCTTACGAGAGTGCTTACGACGACGGAACTTAACGATTTTAACTTTATCGCCACGACCGTGTTGTACTACTTCAGCAACTATTTTACCGCCCTCTACTAGAGGAGCACCCACTTTAATTTCTTCACCGTTAGCAACAAGAAGAACTTTATCAAATTCAACAGTTGCACCAGTTTCAACGTCTAATTTCTCTAAACGAAGAGTTTGACCTTCGCTTACACGGTGTTGTTTACCACCAGATTGGAAAACAGCGTACATATCTTACTCCGCTTTTTCCGCACAGCCGTATGCTTTCTAAGCACTAAGGGTGTGCGCTAAACTAATCATCAATAGGGCGCAGATTCTACAGAAAGGTCGCACCTATGACAAGCCATATTTTGAAAAAATTGGCGAAAAGCTAATCGCCAATGAAAAGTGCCGAGATCATGCCCTTTAACCATGTATTAATCAACGTTTTTTAGTGTATTATTCAGCGAATAAACTAGATAAGAATACCTTACAAGTTCTAACCTCAGCCGGATTTACAATGGATTTTAAAGCTATCCAAGCCCTTACCGCCGATGACATGGCAAAAGTGGACGAAACAATTCATGCGCAGCTCAACTCTGACGTTTCTTTAATTAACCAATTAGGTTTTTACATTGTCAGTGGTGGCGGTAAACGTATTCGCCCACTTCTAGCCGTGCTTTCTGCGCGCGCTCTTGGTTATCAAGGTAATGCACACAACACTGCCGCGGCTTTTATTGAATTTATTCATACGGCCACTTTGTTACACGACGATGTGGTCGATGAATCAGACATGCGCCGTGGTAAAGCCACAGCCAATGCGGCATTTGGTAATGCGGCCAGTGTTCTGGTCGGTGACTTCATCTACACTCGTTCATTTCAGATGATGACAGAGCTAGGATCATTAAAGATCCTTAAGCTAATGAGTGATGCTGTAAACGTGATTGCCGAAGGCGAAGTGCAACAGTTAATGAACTGCAACAATCCAGATACCAGCGAAGAAAGCTACATGCAGGTTATCTATTCTAAAACGGCTCGTTTGTTTGAAGCAGCAACCCAAATTGGCGCCATTCTTACCGAGGCACCTGCAGAGATTGAAGTTGCGCTGCAAAATTACGGCAAATACCTTGGCACCGCTTTCCAACTTATCGATGATGTGATGGATTATACTTCCGATGGCGAAGAAATGGGTAAAAACGTTGGTGACGATTTGGCCGAAGGTAAACCTACCTTGCCACTTTTATACGCGATGCAACACGGTAGCCCAGAACAAGCAGCGATGATTCGAGAAGCGATTGAGAAAGCCAACGGTATGGAACGGTTAAACGAGATTCTTGCCGCGATGGAACAAACCGGCTCACTAGAATATACCCGCAATAAAGCATATCAAGAAGCTGACAAAGCGATTGCTCAGTTAGCGGTATTAGAAGAGTCAGACTACAAACACGCTCTCGTTACCTTGGCGCACATGTCAGTAAATCGCACCAGTTAATTTGAGCGCTTCAATTACTACGACAACGGGAACCAAATGGTTCCCGTTTACCTCTTTAATAGAGGCCTTTCCCAGAGCAGCAAAACGAAGGCAACATGACAAACGATTGGCTCTACAATCTAACGTTGTTAGCCCCAATCGCCGTTACCCGCATTTACAACGTTAGCAACAATACTTTTTCTAAGAGATGAAATTAGTATATTTTGTGAGCGATCTATTTTTATAGTTTATAAAAATATCATTGTTGCAGTTAGCTCTATCATTCTTCTCGAGAAAATAGCGCCTGTCACTTTAACGTCATCCGTTCGTCATCCACTTCTCATTTTACTGCAGCCTAGCTGCAACATCGCTTGTCTATTCTCAATACAGATACGCTTTATCTTGAGGATACTATGCAAACTTCTAGCCCTTTCCGTTTACCCAAGAAAACCCCGCTTAGATTTGCAGAAAGTCTAACCGAATGGGCAACGGGATTAAGCCAACTTGACAAGTTCTACGCCCAACGTCCCGCCCATTGTGATACCTCTGCTTTTTTGCGCTACACCCTAGAAGTATTGGGAATTAACTACCATATCGCCAAAGGCAGCTTAGAAACCATTCCACGCAGTGGACCGACCGTTGTCATTGCCAACCATCCTTTAGGCTGTGTTGAAGGCGTGATACTGGCGGAGATGCTGCTTCATGTTAGAAAGGATGTACAAATATTAGCCAATCAGTATTTAAAAACTGTCCCTGAACTTGATGAGCTATTTATTGGTGTCGATGTTTTCGAGAGTCAAGATGCCCATCGCGCTAACCTAAAAGCTTTGCGTCAGGCTCATCAACATTTAGCCAACGGTGGTCTGTTGCTACTATTTCCTGCCGGAGAGGTTTCTCAACTGGTCGATAGTAAAAAGTCGCGTATCGAAGACAAAGAGTGGAGCCGCTCAGTCAGTCAACTGATCCGAAAATCACGTGCGACCACGGTACCGATGTTCATTGATGGTCAAAACTCCAAACGCTTTTATCTTGCTGGTAAAGTTCATCCGCTACTTCGAACCCTAATGCTAGGAAGAGAGTTACTTAATAAATCAAGTCAAACTATCCAAATATCGATTGGTTCAATTGTTAAATATAAAGAAGTGAATGGCCTGACGGATGGGCAACTAGTTAATTATCTGCGTTTAAATACTTATTTATTACAAAGCACTCCGCTATCAAAGCAACATCTTGCGCATAAGACTAAACACCAGATTCCAGTAGATCCTCCTTTACCTAAACAAGAATTGCTCGACGATCTTGCGGCGTTACCTAACGATCATCGCCTTATCTCAAGCGGTGAGTTTGATGTTTACTGCACTCGGGCGGATCATATTCCATCAGTGATGCATGAAATTGGTCGCTTAAGAGAACATAATTTTCGTCAAGTCGGCGAAGGAACGGGGAATGCACTTGATATTGATAAGTTTGATCGTTATTACCTGCAACTTTTTATCTGGGATCGGCAACAGCAATGCCTCGTCGGAGCCTATCGTTTAGGTCTAGTCGATGAGATCGTGGCCGAGCGTGGGGTGTCAGGGCTTTACTCACGTACGTTATTTCATTACCAACAGCCCTTCATCGAAAGTATGGGAAAATCCATTGAGATGGGACGTTCAGTCATAGATGAATGCTATCAGAAAACCATGGCACCACTACTATTACTGTGGAAAGGCATCGCGACTTTTGTGTCGAAAAATCCGCAGTACACCCACCTGTTTGGCCCCGTCAGCATCAGTGGTGACTACAGTGAACAGACCCGTCAACTACTCGCTCAAACAATGACACTGCATTATTATGACAACCAAAAGGCCGAATTTGTCCACCCATCCCATCCACTACCTAAAACTGAACTAAACTGGAACCGTGCCATGCTCTGTGCATTAGCAGACCTACAATTGCTATCTCGAGTGATTGCTAGAATAGACGAAGGCAAAAGTGTACCTGTACTACTTAGGCAATACCTTGGACTCAACGGTAAACTTATCGGCTTCAACGTTGATCCTCAATTTAACAACGCACTTGATGGGTTGATTGCCGTAGATCTTAGGCAAGTACCAATAAAAACCTTAGCTCGTTATATGGGTGTCGCCCAAGCCACTGACTATCTCAACAACACCCGTACTGCAGCTGATCAACAAAGGCAATCTAGTGCTGCGTGACCTGCTCAGCACTTTTACTATCAAAATTATGTACTTGTTAAGCTAGATAGCTCGCCAAATTCGTCGCAGAGTTTCACTAGATAAGCAGCGTAATTCACTAGTGTGTACTTATTTATTAGCCACACAAGCTAAACACCGATCTCGATGTAGCTAAAAATTAGATTGACGAAAAAATAGCCAGAATAAATGCTAGGTAGAAAATAGCGCCACAACAATAAGGAAGTGACCTAGACATGCTGCCCTTCAAAATACAACTACGCTCAATAATAGCCACAACACTAACGTTATCACTCGCAGTGAGTTCTTTTGCCACGTTAGCGGCCGATAAAATTTATCGTTTAAAACTAGCCGAAACTTGGGGACCAAATACTCCCATTCTTGGCGATGCAAGCAAAAATATGGCGAGGCTAGCCGAAGAAATGTCAAATGGTCGCTTAGTTATTCGCATCGATTCTGCCAATAAGCATAAAGCGCCGTTGGGCATTTTTGATATGGTCAAATCTGGCCAGTACGACCTTGGTCACTCAAGCTCTTACTACTGGAAAGGCAAAGTCCCCAACACGCTCTATTTCTCTTCAATGCCATTTGGCATGATCTCGACCGAGCAATACGCGTGGTTTTACCATGGTGGTGGGATGGAGTTAATGCAAAAAGTCTATGCCCCGCATAACCTGTTGTCATTCCCAGGTGGTAATTCAGATATCCAAATGGGTGGCTGGTTTAAAAAAGAGATCAATTCGATTGATGATTTGAAAGGTCTCAAGATTCGTATTCCAGGCTTTGCTGGTGAAGTCATGGCTCGAGTTGGCGCAGCGCCGACCAATATCGCTCCAGGAGAGCTTTATACCTCATTAGAGCGCGGAACTATCGATGCACTTGAATGGGTAGGTCCTGCGTTTGATTTAAGAATGGGCTTTCAAAAAATCGCGCCTTATTACTACACCGCATGGCATGAGCCAGGGTCAGAGACGCAGTTTCTGGTCAATAAAAAGACTTGGGAAAAGCTACCCGCAGACTTACGGACAATCCTAGAGACCGCATTTAGAGTCGCTGCATTTGATATGTATACTCAAGCTATTGATGCTAACGCCAATAGTTGGGCTACCATGAGCGCAGAATACTCAGATATCAAAGTTCGAGATTTTCCGCCACAAGTACTCGAAGCGATGCAAACCGCGACTGAAGAACTACTCGCAGAACAAACAAACCACGATCCTTTAGCCAAAGAGATCATTGAGTCGCAAAAGCAGTACTTAACCAAAGTTCGCGCTTGGACTGATATCTCCTCAAAAGCCTACTTAAACAATTAGTCAACCTAATTGGCAGAAGGCGACTTCTGTCAATTGTTTCCCTATATCGCCGCGCAATAGAGCTATCATTCAAACTGTCATTAAATTTCATGGAAAATTAATTTGTGATAGTCATCGGTAAAACATTTAGATCAATCACAATAAAAGAGTGATAAAAGTCACTAAATAATTATTGATAAATTAACTTAAAGCCTAATAAACGATCTTGATCACAATTTAATTTTATATTGATTTTATATATATGTGATTTTGATCAATTAATATTTATTGACATATTTGACATATGCATTTTGTTGTAAAATTACAATGTCAAGAAGTGAATTAGATCACGGGAATTTACTTTTGCGTGGGAGTTTATGCAGTTCTGATCACGAAAAACCCGTTGTCAGTTCTTAATTGAATTTGTGTGGTAGATTGATTGGGTACTAAGCAATCAACGGTTTTGGCGAACCGTACTACGACACTATTCATCAGAACATCAAACGGGGAAATATGATGATATCACCAGATACCAAGATCAAGATACAAAATTTTGGTCGTTTTCTATCAAACATGGTAATGCCAAATATTGGCGCGTTCATCGCGTGGGGCTTTATTACCGCATTATTCATTCCAACTGGCTGGCTGCCGAATGAGACACTAGCAGCCATGGTTGGACCTATGATTACTTACTTACTTCCTCTGCTTATCGGCTATACCGGCGGTAAACTAATTGGTGGTGACCGCGGCGCTGTGGTTGGTGCAATCACCACTATGGGGGTCATTGTCGGTACCGACATTCCAATGTTTATGGGGGCGATGATGGTTGGCCCATTAGGCGGCTGGGCTATCAAAAAGTTTGATCACTACATTGATGGGAAAGTAAAAAGCGGTTTTGAAATGTTGGTTAACAACTTCTCGGCCGGTATCATAGGGATGGTATGTGCCATTATCGCTTTCTTCTTTATCGGTCCATTTGTCAAAATGCTTTCCGGTGGTCTTGCTGCAGGCGTTCATTTCCTAGTTTCAGCCCATCTTTTACCCTTGACCTCTATCTTTGTTGAACCAGCGAAAATTCTATTCCTCAATAATGCCATCAATCACGGCATTTTCTCACCACTGGGTATTCAACAAGCCAATGACATGGGTCAATCGATCTTCTTCTTAATTGAAGCTAACCCAGGGCCTGGTTTGGGAATTCTATTGGCATACATGGTGTTTGGTAAGGGCACGGCACGTCAAACTGCAGGCGGTGCATCGATCATTCACTTCTTTGGCGGTATTCACGAAATTTACTTCCCATACATTCTGATGAATCCACGTTTGATTCTAGCGGCCATTGCTGGCGGTATGACAGGCGTATTCGTGCTAGTGCTTTTTAATGCAGGTCTAGTGTCACCAGCATCTCCTGGTTCTATTTTTGCCGTTCTACTGATGACACCTAAAGCATCAATTATTGGTGTGCTTGCTTCAATTGCGTCAGCAACTGGTGTGTCATTCACGGTTGCTTCGCTACTGATGAAAACGCAAACATCAAATGAAGAAGACGGCGATGAAGCGGCCCTTGAAAAAGCGACTTCACAAATGAAACAGATGAAGTCTGCGCCAAAAAGCTCTGCATCAGTCAACCGTGCAAGTACAAATAAAAGCAACCTCGATCTCGACAATCTACACCGCATTATTGTCGCTTGTGATGCTGGTATGGGTTCGAGTGCTATGGGTGCCAGTATGCTACGTAAGAAAGTGCAAAGCGCAGGCCTAAATATTAAGGTGACCAATTTGGCAATTAACAGTTTAACTGAAAGCGCGGAGCTCGTAATAACGCACAAAGACTTAACTGACCGCGCGCGCCAGCACGCTCCAAATGCACAACATATTTCTCTGAGTAACTTTTTAGACAGCGAAATGTACAACCAGTTAGTAACTCAACTATTATCCGCGCAAAAATCCGCAGCCAATGACGAACAAGCGCTCAAGGTGTCAGTTCTCGCCGCCAATGACGATCACTACCAGCCTCAACCAACTTCAGTGTTCAAAATTGGCGAAGATAACATTCACTTAGGATTGAGCGCTGCCAATAAAGAACAGGCGATTCGCTTTGCTGGCAACAAATTAGTTGAAATGGGTTACGCCGAGCCAGAGTACGTTGATGCTATGTTTGAGCGTGAAAAGCTCGTCCCAACCTACTTAGGTGAGTTTATCGCTGTCCCTCATGGCACCATTGAAGCAAAAGATAAAGTCAAAAAAACCGGCATTGTGATTTGCCAATACCCTGCAGGGATTCAATTCACAGATGACCAACAAGATGTAGCAAAACTGGTTATCGGTATTGCCGCAAAAAATGATGAGCACATTCAAGTAATCACTACCATTACCAACGCACTCGATGATCCGGAAGCAATCGAGAAGCTAACTAGCACCAATGATGTTGATGAGATACTCCGCATCTTAGGTCGCTCACACGCTGCTTAATATTTTGCTCCTGAGCAAAACTGAGGTCAGCTATCCCCCTTTATAACGGTTGACCTCACCCTAGAGTCGTTATTTTTATATTGGTAGGTAAATTATGAAAAATGCAGTTCATTTTGGTGCGGGTAATATTGGTCGTGGCTTTATTGGCAAATTACTAGCCGATGCCGATGTTTCGGTCACCTTTGCCGATGTCGATACCCCTTTGGTTGATCAACTCAGCCACAAACAAGAATACAAAGTCAAAATCGTAGGCAGCGAGTGCCAAACAGATACCGTGACTCACGTAACGGCCGTCAATTCAGCCAGCGACGAAGTAATCGAGCGTATCGTTAGAACTGACTTGGTCACGACCGCTGTTGGGCCCAACGTATTGGACATCATTGCAAAAACAATCGCGACCGGCATTGCAAAACGTTTCGAGGCGGGTAATAAAGCACCGCTGAATATTATCGCGTGTGAAAACATGGTGCGCGGGACTACGCATCTGAAAGCTCAGGTGTATCAACACTTAGATCAAGCATTGCACGCAAAAGCAGACGAGTTGGTTGGTTTTGTCGATTCAGCAGTTGACCGGATTGTTCCACCAGCAGAAGCGGCCAACGATGATCCTCTTGCTGTCACGGTGGAAAGCTTCAGTGAATGGATTGTTGATGAGCAGCAGTTTAAAGGAGACATCCCTAATATTCCTGGGATGGAAAAAACCGATAACCTGATGGCTTTCGTCGAACGCAAACTATTTACCCTTAATACAGGGCACTGCATCACAGCTTACTTAGGTTGTTTAAAAGGGCATCGTACCATTCGCGAGGCCATTAATGATCCAAAGATCCAAGCCGACGTCAAACAAGCAATGCATGAGAGCGGCGAAGTATTAATCCGACGCTATGGCTTTGATCGCGAGTTGCACAACGCCTATATCGATAAGATCTTGAGTCGCTTTGCCAATCCCTATCTGGTTGATGAAGTGGATCGTGTGGGCCGCCAACCAATTCGTAAACTTGGTCCAAACGATAGATTAATCAAGCCATTACTAGGTACAATAGAGTATGGCACTAAAAACAGCGCCCTTTTAAAAGGCATTGCTGCCGCACTGAAATATCAAAATAGTGATGACCCACAAGCTGTTGAACTGCAAAGTTCACTCACAGAAAAAGGCATTAGCAGCACCTTATCTGACTATACAGGGCTTGACACTAACAGCCAGGAAGTGGCTGAAATAGAGCGTATTTTCAATACGCTTTAACCAACAAACCAGGGGGAGTCAACGCTCCCCTTTCTAATTAATTATTTAGTTCAGTATATGGCAGACAATATTAACGAAACAGAGATTATAGAGCAATTAAACAACGCCCCTTCGGTGCGAGGTTTCTTTATTGCTGCCGTAGATGTTTTTACCGACTCTATTGATGCACTCATGCAGCGAATTTTTCGCAAAGATAATTTTGCCGTACAGTCTGTTGTCGGGCCTCTGCTTGGAGACTCAGGTCCGTTAGGCGATCTTTCAGTCCGATTGAAACTACTTTATGGCTTAGGCGTGTTGACTGACCAGGTCTATCACGACATTGAAGATATCATCAAACTTAAACATAAACTCAATAGCGATGCGACCGACTATGAGTTTACCGATCCTAATATTCTTGGTCCGATTAAAAATCTCAATTTAGTTCAGAAAATGAGTATGGTAAATCTTGAAGTCAGCGAACCTGATGACGATATCGATCTCGATTTTTATCAGTTACAGCTGCAACGTCAGCAACAAATCATAAAATCAGGTCTCTCTCTTGCCATCGTAGAAATCTGCAATGAACTGGGTAAAGAGAGCCCTTTTTAATTGTTAGGTCGCAAAAAAACCGAAGATTTCTCTTCGGTTGTCGGCAGACAATAAAGTTTGATCAGAAATAACGGATATTGAGATACTTTTGGGGTGGCATAGTCATAAAGTTTGATCATTTACGGCTTTGCAGATTCTTCAATACCCATTGTGAATGACAATAAAGTCTGATCAATTTCTAGCAAGTTTTTGGACAGAAATGAGTTTTGGAAAATCAAACATTAGCAAATGACTAATAACTTCAGGTATGACAAATAGCTAAACCTGATAGAAAAACTGCCACCAAAAAGCAAAAGACAAGACCTGACCCTATTGGTTTTCACTCTGGAATATGCAACCATATTGAGTTAAATTATTTTATATGAATCAGATGTATAGTAAGCTACAAAAAATTACAACAGATAAAACGGAAGCATGTCAGAGAATACCCCCGCTAGTCCTAGCATCTACAAGGCAATCTTTTTTGTAAGCTTAATCACATGCTCACTTTTTTGCATTGTGCTACTGGCGCTACTCGTATGTTTACCTTCCCCATCACTGCTATCTTACCTTGGCTATGCCGACTCAGTTGCACTTGCTAATGCTGATAATATCAACGATCCATTCACATCCCACATTATTGGTGAATTAGTCAAGAGTGGGACATTAATCAGCCTTAAAGATGTCTGGTCATTTCAAACTGGCTTTTATCAAACAATAATCACCGTCCTTATAGCTATTAACGGTTTGATCGCTGCAATATCCGTGATTTACATCAAAAGCACATCAGAAGAAAAAGCTGAAGAAATCACAAAAAAATATATGCATAGTGATACGTTCAATCACGTACTCAATACAAAAGTCGAGAATGAAGCAGAATCACGGCTTCGAGTTGTGCAAAGCGATCTAAATGCTACTGCTAGTGATTTTGAAAGGTCATTAGGAACTGTCGATGAAGCTCTAGAACGATTGCAACTTTTAGAAACAGAAAACCAAAGCCTACGCCAACAAATAAAGGTCATTTCGGAACGTGTAGCTCAGTTAGATATATCCGAATCTGAAGGCAAAGAATCCCTACTTGTCAAAAAGGAACAATAGATGGCATTCGTTAGAAAATCTGGTAGAAAAACTCAAACAACTACAGAGTTTGAAGATTTGTCTACACCTGAACATCTAATAGCACTTGCTGAAGACAAAGGCTTAGAAACTGACCCTGTCAATGTATCTGAATTAGCCAAACATCTAGGGATTACCGTTAGATACGAGCCGATGCAAGATGAAGAATCAGGCTCACTTAAAAAAGAGAAAAAGTCAGGTAGTTGGGTAATGACCGTTAATTCATTACATCATCCGCATAGGCAAAGGTTTACAATAGCCCACGAAATTGCACATCGAATTCGCCATGCTGCTAACAATGATTGCTTTGAAGATACAACTTTCTTTAGAAATGGGGAAACAAACTGGATGGAAGCTGAGGCCAATGATTTTGCAGCCTCACTATTGATGCCTAAAGATGCTTTCGATAATTTCATAGCCAACGTATCATCAAAGGTTGAAGATGTTGCTATGCACTTCCAAGTATCTTCTCATGCAGTTCGAATTAGAGCCAAAGTTCTTGGTTATGACGGACATAATCTATGAGTGAATTTGTCTATTTCCCGATCATAAAAACTAGAGATGGCGAACTCCGCTGTTTTGAACACATCAATGATGATGATTTTTCAAAGATTTTGCCAATTTACGAACTAACCAAATCAAGAAAAACAAAAAAAGCACCTGATGGTGATATATATCGCCGTATGAAGCAAATTGCTGAAATTCAGAAGAAGCGACCATTTATACTTGATTTGAGTACAAACGAAAAATATATCAACCCTCAGATTGAGCAATTGTTATCAGAACACAACGGCTTTAAAGAGTGGCAGTATTTTCTGTTTGATCTACATTGCGACTTAAACATCATCCCGATGGTTCACTTGTATGAAGATGATAACGGTAAGTTCGAAGACGTTGAAGAATTCGTAAGAAGTGCTTCTGCAAGAACTAATTGTCTTGCGGTTAGATTGCCATATGACTTAAGTGACGAAGAAGTTGAGTATTATTTAACTCCTATAACAAGTAACCTGAACGAAAATTGTAAACTCTACGTAATTCTAGATGCTGAATTCGTAAGAAAGAAAGCCATTAATGATGTAGTTGATACTTTCCTTGAAGCATGCTCGGGTACGGAGTCTTTCGCTGATAAAATAGAAGACGTTGTAATGCTCTGCTCTAGTTTCCCATCGAATGTTGCTCAAACTGGTGGCGAAGATGTTGCAGGTGAGTTTAGAATCTGTGAAGAAGATATCTATCAGGGTATTAGTGAAGAGTTCCCAATCAAATATGGCGACTACGTTTCAATTAACACCGAACAAATTGAAATGAAAGGCGGTACTTTTGTACCTAGGATTGATATTGCATCTTTAGACGGAAAATCGTTCACCTATAAAAGATACCGTCGAAACAATGGTGGGTATGTTAGAGCCGCAGAGCACACCGTCAGAGATACAACATCATATAAGCCGCTTGGAGTGTGGGCTGATGAAGAGATCCAAGCAGCAGCAAATGATAATCCATCAGGTATTAGCCCTGCATTTTGGATATCAGTTCGCATGAACTACTACATTAAAAGTCGCATTTTACTCAGAGAATCAGACGATTCTTCGTTTTAGTAATGACGGAGCTTTCTTTGTAATTGTGTATATGTCATCCGACGTCAAATGAAGGGTGGTTTCTTGTTTCAACAGTTTTGAAGCTACCCCATATCTTTCATTAAAATCGTTTCTTGATAACTGTCTTAATGACTCTAACGTATTGTTTTTTGATACGTAGTCGCATAATTCGTGCTTCGATCTTAAATTGCTTCCTTTCGATAGAGCACTCAACTTTTGCACACTTAACGCACTGGCTAACACTCTTTTATCGTGTCGTTTGAACTGTTTTGATTGGCGAACATGAGTAATTTTGTCATTTTCGACCAGAAAGATGCCAACATCTCTTGAAATCGTTGCTCGTACTTCAGCCAGATTGCTTGGTTCACACACAACAAAGCAAAAATCAAAAAACTTTTTATAACTTTCAATCTGATAATTCAACCTAGATACAGTGTCACGAGCACCTTTTATTTCAAAGGCAGTTAAGTAGCCATCATCCAGCAATGCTAGATCCGCTCGCCTTTCACCAAATTGAAATGAAAATTCAGAACCAACAACAAAATTTTCATACTTTTCTAGAAAGTACCTTACTATTAGTTTTTTAATTTCTAGCTCTGTCATCTATGCCACTTGAACTGTATATACAAACAGCATTATCGTATATCAGTAGCCTATCAGCAAGCATATTGTTGACACCTTTTTTATTGTTATTTCTCCCGAACTTCGAGGTCAGGTCTTGTCTTTTGACTCTTATTACTTTTTGTATATCAAAGTTGACTGAGTATCATTGTGTGATTTGAAGGCGTAACTAATTTTGGGGCAGAAAAGTTTTAGAAATGGCAGCGTACTCTGAACGCTGCCATTTAAGTATGAAACTTTAATACTCAGTATGATTCTTTATTACTTAGTATGAAACTTTATTCCACTTACACATCGGTTTTTTTTCCTTTTCCAATCGACTACTCAACCGTAACCGCTTTGGCTAGGTTACGCGGTTGGTCAACGTCGGTGCCTTTGATCAAAGCCACATAGTAAGAGAGCAACTGCATCGGAATCGTGTAGTAAATTGGCGCGGTGATTTCACTTACGTGAGGCAAAGTGATGATCTTCATCGTTTCATCCGCTTCAAAGCCAGCATCGGCATCAGCAAAGACATACAGCAAACCACCACGCGCACGCACTTCTTCAACGTTCGATTTCAACTTTTCTAGTAATTCGTTGTTTGGTGCTACCACTACCACTGGCATGTCAGCATCAATCAACGCTAAAGGTCCATGCTTGAGTTCGCCTGCCGCGTATGCTTCTGCGTGGATATATGAGATCTCTTTAAGCTTAAGAGAGGCCTCCATCGCAATGGGGTAAAACTCACCACGACCTAGGAATAAAGTATGGTGTTTATCGGCAAAATCAGTGGCTAGTTCTTCAATGTCTTTTTCAAACGACAAAGCTGATTCTATCTGCTTTGGTAGCGCATGAAGAGCCGTAACGATCTCTTTTTCTTTCTCTTTACTGATACGATTTTGCTGTTTACCTAATGCCGTCACTAACATCAACAAAGCAGCAAGCTGCGTAGTAAAAGCTTTGGTTGACGCAACACCAATTTCAACCCCAGCTCGGGTCATAAAAGCAATGTCAGACTCACGAACCAGTGACGATCCCGCGACGTTACAGATTGTCATTGCCGCCATATAACCTTTTTCTTTCGCCAAACGCAGTGCTGCCAATGTGTCCGCAGTTTCACCCGATTGGGACAAGGTAATCAGTAAACTATTAGGGCGAGTGACAAATTTGCGATAACGGAATTCAGACGCAATTTCGACATCACAACTGACACCGGCGATATCTTCGAACCAATAACGCGCCGTCATACCCGCATTGTAAGAGGTACCACACGCGACAATTTGCACGTGCTCGACTTTACTCAAAATGTCTGTGGCGTTAACACCGATCGCTTCTGTCACCACAGAGTCACCGGTAATACGGCCTTCCATCGTGTTGATCAGCGCCGTTGGCTGCTCGTAGATCTCTTTTTGCATAAAGTGGCGATATTGACCTTTGTCACCGGCATCATGCTCTGCATTTGATTCAGTGATCTCACGTTCAACACGTTCACCTTGCTCATCAAAGACACTCACTTCACGACGAGTGATCTCTGCAACATCACCCTCTTCTAAGTACATAAAGCGGCGAGTGACGTTTAACAGTGCGAGTTGATCAGAGGCCAAGAAATTTTCACCAACCCCAAAACCAATCACTATCGGACTACCAGAACGGGCAACAACAATACGGGAAGGATCGTTACGATCCAAGGCTACCGTACCATACGCACCTTCCAGTTGTGCTGCCGTTTTTTGCAAAGCTTCCACTAGCGTTTCAGAGCTACGCAGTTCCCACTCCACCATATGAGCAATCACTTCGGTATCGGTTTGCGATTCAAATACATAACCACGTGATTTCAGCAAACCACGTAATTCTTCGTGATTTTCGATGATGCCGTTGTGCACAACCGTAATGTCACCAGACATATGTGGGTGAGCATTGGCTTCAGATGGCTCGCCATGAGTTGCCCAGCGAGTATGTGCGATACCAGTACCACCAATAACCTGCGCAGAGTCAACGGCATCGGCCAGTTCTTGCACTTTCCCTAGGCGACGTATACGAGTCAGATTTGATTGACCATCAACCACCGCCACACCCGCTGAGTCGTAGCCGCGATACTCTAAGCGGCGTAATCCCTCGACTAAAATTTCAGCCACATCTCGTTGTGCTACAGCACCGACGATTCCACACATAAGTAACTCCAATATTTCTTTCCGATTGGCAGCAAGCAAAGGCCCGATTCGGAGTAGTTAAGATTAAAACGTATATTCTGTGTTATGCACAAACCACTTTGATACCATGAGACTGGATGATTTTTTTTGTCTCTGGATCTAAGTCTTTATTGGTAATTAAGATGTCGATTGCATCCCAAGCCAACTCTAGGTTAGGTATTTTTCGACCAATCTTTTCTGATTCGACCATGACGATCACTTCTCGTGAGACTTCAGCCATCACTTTGCTCAGACCGACCAACTCATTGAAGGTCGTGGTGCCACGGTCTAAATCCACCCCGTCCGCACCAATGAATAGCTGATCGAAGTCATATGAGCGAAGAACAGATTCAGCCACCTGACCTTGAAATGACTCTGAGTGCGCATCCCACGTACCGCCTGTCATCAATAAAGTCGGTTCACTTTCAAGCTCATTGAGTGCATTGGCAACATTCAGGGAGTTGGTCATCACCACCAATCCACGCATACCATCTAACTGCTTGATCAATGCGCCCGTAGTGCTGCCACTGTCGATCACGATACGATTGTGCTCACGAAGCAATTTGGCTGCAGCCTGAGCCAACTCATTCTTTCGAACCGAAACACTTGCACTCAATTCGTCATTGACCACCTCTTTGGGTAATGCAATCGCACCACCATAACGACGCAGTAGCTGGCCATTTTTTTCTAGGGAGGCTAAGTCTTTTCTAATTGTGACTTCAGAGGTTTCAAACTGGAGGGATAACTCTTCAACACTGACTTCACCCTTGTCATTGACTAAGTTAGAAATCGCGTGCCTTCTCAATTGAGTGTTTCGTTTCGACATTAATTATTCAAAGATAAGTTTCATTGTGAAACTTATTATAGCCAAAACGAAACTTTTACGTCTATTTATTTCGACCCAAAAAATTAATAAATAGCGCAAAAACCTTGTTCTAAGACAATTCTTAAGCAGTGATATTAGAGTGATTCGGTGATAGAATTCGCATCCGAAAAGAAAATAAATTACAGAATTGACCGCTATGCAGTGTGTGTTACGTCAATATACCCCCGTGACATCACAGAAATAGCGCCTGAAATCCCAACGAGTTGGTCATAAAATGACTAAACTTTGTGAAAGACTTTCAGTTCTGAAGCCAACTGAATACAGCGCTGTCTTAGTAAGTTGGCAGGCACAAAATGCCGAAATGACAGCCTTGGTTTCAGACCAATAACCGACTTTCAAATTGTAACTATATTGACCGGAGAGACTCTTCCATGAAAAAGACCAAAATCGTATGTACGATTGGCCCTAAAACTGAATCTGTAGAGAAGCTGACTGAACTTGTAAACGCAGGCATGAACGTAATGCGCCTTAACTTCTCTCACGGTGACTTCGCAGAGCACGGCACCCGTATCGCGAACTTCCGTAAAGTAATGGAAAACAAAGGTGAACAACTTGCTATCCTTTTAGATACTAAAGGTCCAGAAATCCGTACGATTAAGCTTGAAGGTGGTAACGACGTAGATCTAGTAGCAGGTCAAGAGTTCACTTTCACAACTGACGCAACAGTTGTTGGTAACAAAGACGTAGTAGCAGTAACTTACCTAGGTTTCGCTAAAGACCTAACCGTTGGTAACACTATCCTTGTTGATGATGGCCTAATCGAAATGGAAGTTATCGCAACGACTGAAACTGAAGTTAAGTGTAAAGTTCTTAACAACGGTGCTCTTGGTGAAAACAAAGGTGTTAACCTTCCAGGCGTTTCTGTTCAACTACCTGCACTATCTGAAAAAGACAAAGCTGACCTTAAGTTTGGTTGTGAGCAAGGCGTTGATTTCGTTGCTGCTTCTTTCATCCGTAAAGAAGAAGACGTCAAAGAAATCCGTGAGCTTCTAAACGCTAACGGCGGCGAAAACATCCACATCATTTCTAAGATTGAAAACCAAGAAGGTGTCGATAACTTCGATTCAATCCTTGAAGCTTCTGATGGCATCATGGTTGCTCGTGGTGACCTAGGTGTTGAAATCCCAGCGGAAGAAGTAATCTTCGCGCAGAAGATGATGATCGAGAAATGTAACCGCGCACGTAAGATGGTTATCACAGCGACACAAATGCTTGACTCTATGATCAGCAACCCACGCCCTACTCGCGCAGAAGCGGGTGACGTTGCGAACGCAATCATGGATGGTACTGATGCGGTTATGCTTTCTGGTGAAACGGCTAAAGGTAAGTACCCAGTTGAAGCTGTTACTATCATGGCTCAAATCGCGAACCGTACTGATTCAGCGCTTAAAGCTGAACTAGGTTCTCGTCTAGACAGCCCACGCCTACGTATCACTGAAGCAGTATGTAAAGGCGCGGTAGACACTGCAGAGAAGCTAGCGGCCCCTCTAATCGTTGTGGCAACTGAAGGCGGTAAGTCTGCACGTTCAGTACGTAAGTACTTCCCAACGGCAAACATCCTTGCTCTAACAACTAACGAAAAGACAGCTGCACAGTTAGTTCTTACTAAAGGTGTTAAGCCAGTTCTGGTTGACTCTATCGACAGCACAGACGCGTTCTACATCAACGGTAAAGAAATCGCGCTACAATCTGGCCTAGGTAACAAAGGCGACATCGTAGTGATGGTTTCTGGCGCTCTAGTCGCTTCAGGTACAACCAACACGGCATCAGTACACGTTCTTTAATCGAACTCGATACTGAAATAGAAAAGAGGGCTTCGGCCCTCTTTTTTTTGTTTTTACCTCCGATTAGCGCATGGCTTAATCGAGCTGGTAAATCACATCCACTCGATCACGAATCACGATGGTTGAGTCTTGATAAGTATTCGATTCCACTTTGGCATCCATTGCCATCGAACGCATCAAGACCGGCTGCTGGCTTTGCATATTGTAATCAATACGCCACACATCTTTGACAGCTTTACCGAAACCTTGCGCAAGCGACTGTGCCTTTTCGTTGGCATCTCGAATCGCCGCCATGCGCGCTTGTTGCTGATATTGAGCTTGGTCACGAACCTTAAGCTGAATATTGTCGACCTGATTAATCCCTGCATTTAGCGCTAAATCGAGATACTGATTAAGATCGACAAGATCATTGACCGTTACAGAGACACTGCGTGTTGCACGATAGCCAACTAACTCTGGCTTGCCTTTTTCCGGGTAATGGTACTGAGGCGTGATATAAAGGTTAGAACTGCTGATATCTTGCGACTCGACACCTTGTTGATTAAGCGCATCAATTAATGCCTTGACGACTTGATCAACGGACTGTTTCGCTTGCTCAGCCGTCATGGTTGATTCAACCACTTTAACCGAAAATTCAGCCATATCAGGTTTGGCGATGACTTCACCATAGCCTGTCGTCACCAAGTGAGGAAAATCTGGAGTGTTGGCCAAAACCGCCACACTGACGGTAGACAAAGAGAGTGTGGCAACCAGTGTCGGAATAAACTTCATATTTAGAATCTCTTTATAATCAATTCATAACAGCATAGACACCGAATAAGAATAGCCCAAGCACAACAAACACTTCTGACAGAGAATTAACCCAACGATTGAGTGCAAATCACTTGGGTAATAATACGTGACTATGACTTATGATCGCCTGGGTGATTTTCTTCAGCAATCCTGTTTCTAACTGCCAATGATGCCAATAGAGATTAAAGCTCATAAAAAAACCCGGCATCAAGTCGACTAATGCCCCTGACTCAAGCTCTTTTTCTATCTGAAGCTTGGGAATTAGACAGTATGCGCAGCTCATCAATGCCAGATTAACAAACGCCTCAGAGCTTGCGACGTGATGATGAACGATAGCGTCTGGTGGGATATTGAAGTTCTGCTGCAGAAAGTCTCGGTGCAATTGATCGTATTGATCAAATGAAACGGCTGGGGCTCTAATCAGAGCGTCTCGAGTGATGCCTTGTGGAAAATGCTGTTGGGCAAATTTAGGACTGGCGACGCAGACGTAATCCATACGGCCAAGGTATTGAGCATCACAACCGACGATCGCCTTAGATTCAAGACTTAACGCCCCAACGACTTCGCCATTTTTTAGCTTATCTAAGGTGCGCGCTTCAGCAAATACCGCCAAGTTAAATTCCACTTGATGTGACTTCATGACGGGTGCCAACGCAGGTAATAACCAGGTAGCTAAACTATCGGCGTTGGTTGCAATTGATACCCTTTGCACTCGTGGCAATGTTTCGTTACTTAGCTCTGGTATTAAATCACTTTCAAGCAACTGAACGCGCTGATAAAAACCAAGTAATTTCTGGCCGATTAGCGTAGGCCTTGGTGGTTGCTCGCGAATTAACACTGGCTGAGTGAGAAACTTCTCGAGCTGCTTTATCCGCTGGGACACCGCTGACTGTGACACAAACAGCAGCTGCGCGGCACGCTCAAATCCGCCCGTGGTAATCACCGCTTCTAACGCTTCAATCCACCGATAATCTAACCCACGCATAATTCTCTCCGACACACCAACATTAGAGAGCCTAATATATCATTATTATTATTAAATATACTTATTCTTGTGATCTGCTTATCTTGAAGCCAAACAAAAGTTAAGGAGAAAGCAATGAATAGCTGGTTATTACTGCAAGGTTTTGGGCTCGGAGCGAGCATGATAATACCGATTGGCGCACAAAATGCGTATGTACTCAATCAGGGAATTAAGCGCCATCACCACCTGACAACGGCCACCATCTGTAGCGTTCTAGATATTGCCTTTATCTCCATTGGTATCTTTGGCGGCGGCGCACTGTTGGCGAGTAATCAAAATTTATTGTTACTAGTGACATTAGGAGGTATCGCTTTTTTGAGTTTTTACGGTTATTTATCGCTAAAAAACGCTTTTAGCGTCGATCAATCTACCACAGAGAACAGCCAAACTTTCCGTGGTCGCAAAGCCGTGATTATCGGGGCACTCGCCGTCACAGTACTCAACCCTCACCTCTATCTAGATACTGTCGTCATTTTAGGTTCAATTGGTGGACAATTTACGGGCCTAGATCGTATGGCTTTCGCGTTAGGCACGATGTGCGCCTCTTTTGTGTGGTTCTTTAGTCTATCGATTGGCGCCGCTAAACTGGCCCCGACATTATCACAACCGCGGGTAAAGCAAGGAATTGATATTGCGGTTGCGGTTATGATGTTTGTGATTGCACTGTTACTTACTAAGCAATTGTTGAGTCAATTTGTATAGGTTAGCTATGAATAAGTTAGATGAGATTTATCGGTTCAATGTCGAGATGCTTACGCAACTTAAGGTGTCGTATAACGAATGGCAACATGAGCCAATTTTGGATTTTGCCACCGACGTGTTGGTCGCCAAGCGATTAGGCTGGACAGGGACGCACAGTAAGAGTCTATTTTTAAAACTGAAAGGGGCTGGCTATGCGCTGCTGCTCACAGATAAAGACTCGCGACTCGACAGTAAAGCAATCAAAGCCCTGACAGGCAAGCGACCTTCAATAGTGAATGATCAAGAGATGAATGAAGTAACGGGCTGCCTTCCCGGTGCCGTCTGCCCATTTGGTTTACCACGCGAGATTCTCATCATTGTTAATACTAAGCTTTATCAATATCGAGAAGTCTTATATACCCCAGCAAAGCCTGAGTATACTTTTGGTGTCGCGGCAACAGAGTTGCCAAGGATTCTCGCCAGTTTAGGCAACCCATTACTTGAAATAGAAAGTTAGCTATAAAAAAGCTAAAAACACAAAAAGCGAGGCACTGCCTCGCTTTTTATATTCGATCAATGGCGACCGTTAGTCAGCCTTGTTCAAATGAACATCCATTTGTGGGAATGGAATTTCAATACCTGCCGCATCAAGCGCTTCTTTAATGCCTTGCATCGCATCAAAGTACACTCCCCAGTAATCTTCTGTTTTCACCCACGGGCGAACGACAAAGTTCACCGATGAGTCGGCGAGTGCAAGCACACCAATGGTCATCTCTGGGTCTTTGAGAATGCGAGGATCCTTCTCTAAGGTCTCACGGATCACTTGCTTGGTTTGCTTAAGATCCGCTTTATAAGAAACACCGATAACCAGATCAACACGGCGAGTCGCGTGACGAGAATAGTTCGTAATTGGACCACCAATCACGCCCGAGTTAGGTACAACCACCATCTTGTTGTCAGGGGTTTTTAATACGGTTTGGAAGATCTGAATCGCTTCAACACTACCAGCGACACCACCAACTTCAACATAATCACCAGACTTAAATGGACGAAAAGCAACAATTAGCACCCCCGCCGCAAAGTTTGATAATGACCCTTGTAGTGCCAAACCAATCGCTAAGCCCGCCGCACCGATAACAGCAACAACAGATGCGGTTTGAACACCAATACGGCCTAATGCGGCGATAAGTACGATAACGAATAGCAGATAACGAACAAGACCATGAATAAACTCAACAACTGCATTATCCATGTTTTTCTTTTCTAACAATTTAGAAACGCTGCTAGCGACTGCTTTCACGATGATGTTACCGATAAACAGGATCAGAACCGCTGATATGATGTTCACACCGTACTGAACCAGTAAATCAGAATTATTGGTTAGCCATTTTTCCACATAACTTAAACCATCCACGAGAGGGGCTTCCATCCCAACTGACTCACCTGACATACATGTATCCTCTTTTTATTAAAGACTGAATGAATCGAACTGCTTATCACCACAACCTAACTGCATTCACTGTGGCAATGTATTTTTGGAACGATGACACATTGTTGACCATTCTCAAAATTAACTTTTTGCAAATAGCCGTTAAATAAAGACTTATTCAGTTCCAAGATTAAGCAACCCGAATAGGTTTCGCCACATTTATCTTTATTTAATACGCACAGATTTCCGCACAACAAAAAGCCCGCTCATGATAAGCGGGCTTTAACATCAATGATGTAACGACGAATTATAGTACGTCTACTGCGTTTAGGTCAGCAAAAGCTTTCTCTAGACGTGCAACCATTGAAGCTTGACCAGCACGAAGCCATACGCGTGGATCGTAGTACTTCTTGTTTGGTGCATCTTCGCCAGTTGGGTTACCGATTTGACCTTGTAGGTAATCATGGTTTTCAGCTTCGTACTGACGGATACCATCCCACGTTGCCCACTGTGTATCTGTATCGATGTTCATTTTGATCACACCGTAACCGATAGACTCTTGGATTTCAGCTTCAGAAGAACCAGAACCACCGTGGAATACAAAGTTTAGAGCGTTAGGTGCAATACCAAACTTCTCTGCACAGTATGCTTGAGAATCACGTAGGATCGTTGGAGTAAGAACAACGTTACCTGGTTTGTAAACGCCGTGCACGTTACCGAAAGACGCTGCGATAGTGAAACGTGGACTAACTGCGCTTAGTTTCTCGTACGCGTAAGCAACATCTTCAGGAGAAGTGTATAGCTCAGAAGCGTCCATATCAGAGTTATCAACGCCGTCTTCTTCACCACCAGTACAACCAAGTTCGATCTCGATTGTCATGTCCATTTTAGCCATGCGCTCTAGGTACTTAGCACATGTTTCAATGTTTTCTTCTAGCGGCTCTTCAGAAAGATCGAGCATGTGAGAAGAGAATAATGGCTTACCAGTTTCAGCAAAGAACTTCTCACCAGCGTCTAGTAGACCGTCGATCCATGGAAGAAGTTTCTTAGCTGCGTGGTCAGTGTGTAGGATAACTGGAACACCGTAAGCTTCTGCAACAGCGTGAACGTATTTTGCACCAGCTACAGCGCCAAGGATTTGTGCACCTTGACCTTCAAGTTTAACGCCTTTACCAGCGAAGAATGCTGCGCCGCCGTTAGAGAACTGAACAACAACAGGAGCTTTAACTTTAGAAGCCGCTTCTAGAACACCGTTGATTGAATCAGTGTTAACTACGTTAACTGCTGGAAGAGCAAATTTATTTTCTTTTGCTACTTCAAAAACTTTCTGTACGTCATCGCCAGAAATAACACCTGGTTTTACAAAATCGAAGATCTTAGACATGGATTTAATCCTATTTAACCGTCATTTAGAAAAAGGGTCGTTTTAAATATAAAACTTGTTAAGTTCAAATTTTGGCAAACGATTGCTCACAACGTGCGCTATTCTAGCAAAAAAATGTGATGTGCAGCAAACGACAAAGCGGGAGACATTCGCTCCCGCTTTTATTAAATTACTTAGCTCGCTCTTCAAGCATAGCTACTGCTGGAAGTACTTTACCTTCAACGAACTCAAGGAATGCACCACCGCCAGTCGAGATGTAAGAAACATCTGCTTTGATACCGAACTTGTCGATAGCCGCTAGCGTGTCACCGCCACCCGCTACAGAGAAACCTGCAGACTTAGCGATTGCTTCAGAGATACCTTTGGTACCCGCTTCGAAGTTTTTGAATTCGAAGACGCCAACAGGGCCATTCCAAAGAATGGTTTTTGCGTTCGCGATTATGTCAGCAAGTACCGCCGTTGAATCTGGACCTAGATCGAAGATCATGTCGTCATCTTGAACTTCAGAAACGTGTTTGATTTCAGCTTCTGCGTTCTCATCGAATGCTTTCGCACAAGCAACATCAGTTGCCACTGGAATAGAACACTCTTTCATTAGTTTCTGAGCTGTTTCAACTAGGTCAGCTTCGTATAGAGACTTGCCTACGTTGTGGCCTTCAGCGGCGATGAATGTGTTCGCTATACCACCACCAACAACAAGTTGGTCAGCGATTTTAGAAAGCGATTCTAGAACAGTTAGCTTAGTCGAAACTTTAGAACCACCAACGATAGCAACTAGCGGGCGCTCTGGGTTATCCATTGCTTTACCTAGTGCTTCAAGTTCAGCAGCAAGTAGAGGACCAGCACACGCGACAGGCGCGTTCATGCCAACACCGTGGGTAGATGCCTGTGCACGGTGAGCCGTACCAAATGCATCCATAACAAAGATGTCACACAATGCCGCGTACTTCTTAGAAAGCTCTGCTTCGTTTTTCTTCTCGCCTTTGTTAAAGCGAACGTTTTCTAGAACAACAAGCTCACCGGTGTTGAGTTCTAGACCGTCTAGATACTCTTTTGCCAGTTTAACGTCACAATCGAGTGCATCATTCAGGTAATTTACAACAGGCTGTAGAGAGAACTCTTCTGCGTACTCACCCTCTGTTGGACGGCCTAGGTGAGAAGTAACCATCACTTTCGCGCCGGCTTCTAGGCAGTGTTTGATGGTTGGTAGAGATGCTAGGATACGTGCATCAGAAGTTACTTTGCCTTCTTTAACAGGTACGTTTAGATCCGCACGAATAAATACACGTTTACCTGCTAGTTCCAGGTCAGTCATCTTGATTACAGACATGATGTGTCCTCTCAAATTTTCAATAAGTAAAGTTTTCAGTCGCCCGGCAACCCTGCCAAGCTCAATAATTCTTCAAACTGGTCTTAATATGGAGAAATTGTAGATTTATTTCAAGGTGGGAAATAAATCTTTCTCCACTGCTACTCAACGACTTATTTAGCAGCTTGCATTGCGAGTGCAGTATCCAGCATACGGTTCGCAAAGCCCCATTCATTATCACACCATACGAGCATTTTTACCAAACGCCCATTACTGACCCGAGTTTGTGAACCATCGACAATCGCGCTATGGGGATCATGATTAAAGTCGATTGAAACGAGCGGTGCTTCAGTATAGTCAACAATGCCCTGTAATGTACACTGAGATGCGTTAACAATGGTTTGATTTACGTCATTAACTTTCACATTTGTATTAATTGTGACACTTAAATCCATCGCAGTGACATTAACAGTCGGCACTCGCACGGAAATAGCTTCAAATTTGTTAGAAAATTTCGGGAATATCCTTTCAATTCCTTTATGCAACTTGGTATCGACAGGAATGATCGATTGGCTCGCAGCACGTGTACGGCGCAAGTCAGAATGATAGGCGTCAATAACCTGCTGATCATTCATCGCAGAGTGAATGGTCGTAATGGTGCCAGAGTCAATTTCAAACGCGTCGTCGAGCGCTTTAATGATGGGAACAATACAGTTGGTGGTGCAAGAGCCATTTGACACGATATTGTGGTCAGCTTTAAGGGTGTGATGGTTTACGCCATAGATAATCGTATTGTCAACATCGTTTGCCCCTGGATGGGAAAACAGCACTTTCTTTGCACCTGCTTTTATATGCTCTTGACCATCCGCTTGGGTACCATACACCCCAGTGCAATCGAGCACTAAATCGACTTCGAGATCTCGCCACGGAAGCAGGTCAATGTCAGCAAGATGGAGGATACGAATCGAATCGAATTCGCCAGTTCCCTGATGAGGAGCATCATGATGAATGTAGATATGCTCTTGATCATGTGAGATTTTTTTTGCAAAACGACCATGACTGGTATCGTACTGAAGTAGATGAGCCATGGCATCGGGTTGAGCCAGTTCATTCACAGCAACTACTTTTATCTGTTGGTTCTTGCCACTCTCATACACCGCTCGCAGCACATTACGACCGATACGGCCAAATCCATTGATCGCAACCTTTAGCATGCTGCCTTCACCCTAGAATTATCTCGTGCCACAGATAGTAACCGATCACTTTCTCTGACGCATCCACAAATAAAAAGCCGGATCATAATGACCCGGCTTGATGGTTGACTCAATCGATGATTTACGCCAACAGTTCGTGTGCTGTTTTGACTACGTTTTCAGTAGTAAAGCCGAACATCTTGAATAGCTCGCCTGCTGGTGCAGATT
>NZ_NIVQ01000060.1 GCF_002811245.1 Vibrio salilacus
ACCTATCAATCTGTGTGGGCACTCGTTGATGACAATCCAATAAGTTATTGCTTAGGCAATGACAGTTTCTTCGGAAACGCATTGGGTTCAATGAACTGAGTGACCAATACGAATAGCTACTTGTAGTTATTTGGCACAGTCAATTCATTATCGTTCTGTTCCTATTTATTTAAGAAGAGAAAGATAATAGCTTTAAAATTACCGTTTACTTTCGAGTAAGCGCAGTTTTGAAGTCAGTATTCATTGAGCCGAAAAAACTTAAATTGAAGAGTTTGATCATGGCTCAGATTGAACGCTGGCGGCAGGCCTAACACATGCAAGTCGAGCGGTAACATTTCAAAAGCTTGCTTTTGAAGATGACGAGCGGCGGACGGGTGAGTAATGCCTGGGAAATTGCCCTGATGTGGGGGATAACCATTGGAAACGATGGCTAATACCGCATGATGTCCTTGTTTATAATGAGCGGGGACCAAAGAGGGGGACCTTCGGGCCTCTCGCGTCAGGATATGCCCAGGTGGGATTAGCTAGTTGGTGAGGTAAGGGCTCACCAAGGCGACGATCCCTAGCTGGTCTGAGAGGATGATCAGCCACACTGGAACTGAGACACGGTCCAGACTCCTACGGGAGGCAGCAGTGGGGAATATTGCACAATGGGCGCAAGCCTGATGCAGCCATGCCGCGTGTATGAAGAAGGCCTTCGGGTTGTAAAGTACTTTCAGTCGTGAGGAAGGGGGTATCGTTAATAGCGGTATTCTTTGACGTTAGCGACAGAAGAAGCACCGGCTAACTCCGTGCCAGCAGCCGCGGTAATACGGAGGGTGCGAGCGTTAATCGGAATTACTGGGCGTAAAGCGCATGCAGGTGGTTCGTTAAGTCAGATGTGAAAGCCCGGGGCTCAACCTCGGAATAGCATTTGAAACTGTCGGACTAGAGTACTGTAGAGGGGGGTAGAATTTCAGGTGTAGCGGTGAAATGCGTAGAGATCTGAAGGAATACCAGTGGCGAAGGCGGCCCCCTGGACAGATACTGACACTCAGATGCGAAAGCGTGGGGAGCAAACAGGATTAGATACCCTGGTAGTCCACGCCGTAAACGATGTCTACTTGGAGGTTGTGGCCTTGAGCCGTGGCTTTCGGAGCTAACGCGTTAAGTAGACCGCCTGGGGAGTACGGTCGCAAGATTAAAACTCAAATGAATTGACGGGGGCCCGCACAAGCGGTGGAGCATGTGGTTTAATTCGATGCAACGCGAAGAACCTTACCTACTCTTGACATCCAGAGAAGCCGGAAGAGATTCTGGTGTGCCTTCGGGAGCTCTGAGACAGGTGCTGCATGGCTGTCGTCAGCTCGTGTTGTGAAATGTTGGGTTAAGTCCCGCAACGAGCGCAACCCTTATCCTTGTTTGCCAGCGAGTCATGTCGGGAACTCCAGGGAGACTGCCGGTGATAAACCGGAGGAAGGTGGGGACGACGTCAAGTCATCATGGCCCTTACGAGTAGGGCTACACACGTGCTACAATGGCGCATACAGAGGGCGGCGAGACAGCGATGTCAAGCGAATCCCAAAAAGTGCGTCGTAGTCCGGATTGGAGTCTGCAACTCGACTCCATGAAGTCGGAATCGCTAGTAATCGTGGATCAGAATGCCACGGTGAATACGTTCCCGGGCCTTGTACACACCGCCCGTCACACCATGGGAGTGGGCTGCAAAAGAAGTAGGTAGTTTAACCTTCGGGAGAACGCTTACCACTTTGTGGTTCATGACTGGGGTGAAGTCGTAACAAGGTAGCCCTAGGGGAACCTGGGGCTGGATCACCTCCTTATACGATGATTGCTCACGATGAGTGTCCACACAGATTGAT
>NZ_NIVQ01000061.1 GCF_002811245.1 Vibrio salilacus
TAATTCGTTCGTCTTTATTATTAAAGTCAGTCAAACTCATTCAAGAATTGATGATGTAAGGCGAAGACTTCATGAGATCAGCATTGAAGACCAGCCTCAGCAAGAGCAAGTTTTTGTCCACGCTCAAAAAGATCTCGACATCGAGGTCGAAAACGACACCAGGGTTCATATCAAACATAATCAGTATTTAACCGTCGATAAACTCGCGAATCGTGAATCTCATTCATACAAAAGCGGAGCAAAAGGGCAAGAAGTTGAATACATTCAACAAGCTCTGATAAAACTCGGTTTCGATCTTGGCAATGCAGGCGCTGACGGAGATTTTGGTTCAACCACACAACGTCAGGTTAAGCTGCTCCAAAGTGAGTATAAGCCGACCAACGAAACGCATCTCGCTTATGATGTGGGAGCCGTTGATGGAATCGTAGGTCAAGGAACCTTAGGTCTAGACGAAGCACTTGTTGAGGGGGGGGAGTATGAGAATGATGAGATGGATCTCAAGTGGTTAAAAGTTCCCAAAGGCCAATTAACTTTTAATGCTGAAGGAAATGACATAAAAAATACACCACATTTTTCAAGAACTATCCACTGGCCAGGGAACGAGTTGTCAGGAGTGACAATTGGGAGAGGCTATGATTGTGGGAATAGAAGCCGAAAAGAAATTTTCTCCGATTTGACCCGCGCGGGTGTTGAACGACAAATCGCACAGTCGATATCAGAAAGTGCTCGTCTAAAAGGCAATGACGCTAAGTTATTTGTCAAAAATAATAGGCAACGAATAGGAAATATCACTAGAAAAGATCAACATGAACTCTTCGTTTTGATATATCCTGACTACGAAAGCCGTGCTGTTAGTATTTACAACAAATGGACGAAAAAGTACCAAGATTCCCGAGTGGCATGGACTAATCTCGACACAAAGATAAAAGATGTTCTCGTCGATTTTGTTTATCAAGGTTTCACTAAAGGCCCTAGGCCAATGACTAAAGGTATGAACAATGATAGACAAACGCTTATTGAGTACATTGAAGGAAGTTCGGTTCTAAGTTCTTATGAACCGGGAAGACAACGAGCCAACTATTTGAGGAAATAATGAATAGTAGAATAAAACTTGCTTTCATCCTTGTGGGTTTACTATCAAGTCTACCTGCCTCCGCATGCTCTCAGCTAGAGTCATCAAGCGATCGATTAACTTGCCAAAAAGCAGCGGAGGAAGAATCAAAGTCTAAAATGCAAAAAGTCTATTCTGAATTGTATGGTTATTTGTCTGATATTGATGAATATCAAATACAAATTACACGCTCACAAGAACTATGGAATCAGGCTGCAGCTCAAAACTGTAATGTCTATGCATACTTTGTTGAAGAAGGCACTATGGTTCACAACATTACAGTAAGAGAGTGTATGACTGAAGAATATAAAAATAGGGAAAAATTCCTAACTCACTTACGCACCGTAATAGACCAATTTTATTAATGAGTAGAATACCCTAAAATAACCAGCACATAATCTACTTTATTCTAGTTTTAATCTTGATGAGTGCTTTAATACACATCCATAGCAAAGATGCCATGCCAATTAACCACTGGCAGAAGCAAATCTATAAGCGTTTTTACCCGATTGCTTGACCTTATACGTCGCATCATCGACACCAATACGAGCCAACATCTCCGACTGTCGGATGGCTGTTTTGAAGCGCTACGATTTTTAATACCTCGTCCGACGTCATGACCATATTGGTCATTGATCTTGTCTCACCGCAAACAAAAAAGGGTGTCAG
>NZ_NIVQ01000062.1 GCF_002811245.1 Vibrio salilacus
TTTAGAATGGCAACTAACAAAGCGTTTAAGGCAGATTCGCAACGCTCGGCATTTTCAGTTTGCTTTGAATTTAGTGTTTACGGCACAATGGTTTAGGTTAGGTGGCAATGTTGCTCACTACTTAACGCGGCGTTATGCCTCACGATGAAAAAGGAACTTTCGATGTTTAAAATCGAGACTAACCGTTTGATTATTCGGGATATGAATCCGAACGATGAAAGTGCTTTTGTTGCTATGTCTCAGGACGCTAAATATCAGCGTTTCTATGACGAAAGTGATTGTGACCCTAATAAATATAAAGAGCTAACAAACTTGTTTATAGCTCAGGCTTCTGAAGAACCAAGAAAATCATATCAGCTAGCTGTTGAGTGTAAGGATTCAAGGCAGTTTATTGGGACTGTTTGCTTGCGCTTGGAAGACAATCAACAAGCTTCAATGGGGTGTGCGTTTTCAAGGTCATCTCAAGGACATAAACTAAGCTATGAAGCGGCTTTAGCTCTGGCAGACTTTGGTTTTTCTGAGTTGGGTGTTCACCGTATCTATGCGGAGACAATTAGTAAGAACCTAGCAGCAATTAAGCTCTGTAAGTCTTTAGGTATGCGTCAAGAAGCACACTTTAGAGAGCATCGCTTTTTCAAAGAACAGTGGTGGGATACAGTAGTTCTGGCAGTTCTTCGAACCGACTGGGACAAAGGCATAACAAAGCATTTAAGACGGATTCCCAACGCTCAGCATTTTCAGTTCAAATAGGCTAAAGTGATTAGGACACAATGGTTTAGCTTGGGGGGAGGCGTTGCTCACCACTTAATGCGGCGTTAGCAATACAGGTGTAATATGAAGTACAAGAGAAAGATGAAAGCTATCGATGTTGGTATTGTGGACAATGAAGAATATAAATTCACTTGGCGCCAACATTTTCTACCATATTCATCGATGAAGCGCTTTTGCGATGGGAGCGGAAAGCTCAATGTAGTAAACAAGATGAAAGGGCAGGTTAATTTCAAAAAGTTAGCTCGCTATGAGCCCGGCGCTGTAGCAGCTAGAGCTTGGACTCAAAAAGCGGAGAAGCAATTTTTCAACAGTATTGAAACTCCATATTTTGCACTTTCAAAAAGTATATGCAACGGGCAAGACTATCTCACTGAAAAAGATCATCAAACTCTGACGAATTATATAAGTCTCTGGGCAGCAAGGTTTAATTTCAGAGTAAATGATCAGAGTAAACTGATCTCAAATGGTACTCCTGAGCCACAGCTTACGCAGCATCAGATACAAAACCTTGAGCAAAAAGGAGCGTCTGTAGGTGGTGTTATTCAATCATATGAGTTTAACAGCCTGCAAGCTCAACGGATGTACGATGCCAATAGAATTGGACTCAGAAATATCGAGTGGCAGGTATATCGTCTAGTCGCTTTAGATTGTATTCTTCCCGACACTATCAATGGAGTGTTAATTATCCCAATTGCACCTAACATTGTGGTTTTACCCCAAGGTTCAGATTTGGACGTGATGTCCTATGACTCAATTTCATCGCTCAATATGCAGTTGATATCTGGAAGTGAAGAATATTACTACGCTAAAGATATATCGCGCTTAATGTATTGCTAACAAAGCATTTAAGAGTGATTCGCAACGCTTGGCATTTTCGCTTCGCTCAAGTATAGCCAAGCGTCGCTCACACCTTAATGCGGCGTTAGGGCTTAAGAATATAAAGGAGTATGTACGTTGAAAAAAATTGGATT
>NZ_NIVQ01000063.1 GCF_002811245.1 Vibrio salilacus
ATGTGGGATGCAAACAGCGCCAAAAATTAACTCTTGACGCCATAGTCTCTTGTTATGTTCGTACTCAAAATTGTTCAGTTCGCACGAACATAAACTAAATGAATACCAGTGGGCGTTATTTTAGTAAGATTTTGACTATAAACATATCCATATCGTTCTAACAAATCAATGGAGTGATAGGTCCAACCGGCAGCAAATGCCACACCAGCCAATGCAAAATAAATACTGATCTTCTTTACTAATCTCATTGTTTTACTAGAGTAAATCTCATTAACCTTACGACCATAAAACAATGACTTAGGAGACATTACCAACAAGCATAATACTACTCCCAAAAAGCCAATAGGAAGCCACAATGTAATAACAGATACCGTTACAATCGGCTCCTGATTGAGTAATGCAAGATAATCTTGAAATACCTGAAAACTTACCCAAGCCCAAGATGGAATAAATAATAATATTAAAAATAACCCAGCCAATCGCACTTTACTTTTAGGTGACATTTTCTAACACCTCTACAATTCTATTGGAAATATCAAAATGACCCCATACAAACTCAACAATGATATAAGCAGCAACACACGCTAAAGCACCTAAAACAAGAGGCTGACCAAATGTGGCCATTGCTAATAATGCGGCCTCTCCCGCGCCAAACTGCACTAAAGCTTTAAACATGTCCGAGCCGACATTACCAAACCAATCGGTTAAGTGGTAGTCATCTTTGAACACCAGATCCGTCGTTGCGATGCTTGCCGACACCACAAATGTTAATGCCGCTGCGCCCTTAAAATTGGCCGCTTTTGATTTGGGACTAAATCCTGCTTGCATTGATTTGAAAGAGTTCAGTGGGTACTTTTTGCCATCCATCTTAATTCGAGTACCGTTTACAAAGGCATGTTTTAAAACTTTGCCGTTTTTATCTGTACCAGAACGTTTTTATCTGTACCAGAAAATGCAACAAAGGTTTTGCCTTTGCTCTCCACTAAATCAGCCTTAACACCCATATCACCAAACTGCTTCGCAATAGAGCGGGCGTTAAACATCGGCTCGGTATGGTTGAACCAACTTTTAGATGTATTAATACTTGCAGCTATTGCAGCCACATCACGACCTGACTCCAACCAAACGTTGTGTAAAATTTTATGCGCGTCCTCTAAGTCGGCAATAAGTACATGCTGGTGATTTTTCGCCATTTCCTCTTCTAACGAACACTGTGAACTAAGTGTATCACTGAGGGCTTCATCGAGTATTTGTGAAGCATTCCGACGTGCAAACACTTCTGCCCGATGTGCAGCATACCGCTCCTCATTCGCTTTAACATACGCCCAGGTTTCTTCAGATTGTCGATGATTTTCTTGAAGTTGTTTTAGATATTTTTCTTTTGGAGAAAGTCTGGGCTTAGGAGCTTCTGGAAGAGTATCCCCTTCAATCCATCGCATGTTGTACGTACTAAAATCTCTTGTCATATTTGTGCCGTCTTTATTTATCTCGTTGGAACTGCATGATAACTTCAAAATTGACAGGGCAAAAACTTGCTCACAGGTAACAAGTTGCCTGAAAAGTTCAACAAAGAACATAACGCCGCGTTAAGTAGTGAGCAACATCGCCACCTAACCTAAACCATTGTGCCGTAAACACTAAATTCAAAGCAAACTGAAAATGCCTAGCGTTGCGAATCTGCCTTAAACGCTTTGTTAGTTGCCATTCTAAACCTTTGATT
>NZ_NIVQ01000064.1 GCF_002811245.1 Vibrio salilacus
CGTGTATGAATGCGGACCTCAATCGCCCGGTCTGGACACCAGAAGCAAGCTGTTATAGTGATGTCGAGATTGTAAGTCGTGGGGCGGATATCCAACATAAGGTGATTTTAAGCAGTTATTCGCTCTCAAAGTATGAAGCGGAGTTGTTAGATTATGATGTTTACCTGCAGGCATTTAATCGACCATTTGAACAGAGTGAAGATGAAGGGAAGTACCTAGAACGTCGCTCAAAGGACTATCAAATATATTTATCTTATTTTACTAGTAAACCTGCTAGAGAAGTAAACTGGCAAGATGCGAAAAACTATTGTCAGTGGCTGGGGCAATTAGCCGCTTTACCCGTGGACCTGCCGACTGAAGCGCAGTGGGAATACGCAGCTCGCAGTCGCGGTCAAAAACTCTACTACGCGACCAATAATGGTTTTATTCAGTTTAGAGGAAGGGGGTTTCATAACCCCGAGTTAGGTGGTTATGAGGAGTTTACTGATGAAACCGCTAATGTTGATACTGACCTAAACCCTGTTGGTACGTTTGCGCCCAATCCACTCGGTATTTATGATATGACTCGAAATGCCACAGAGTGGGTTAATGACTGGTTTTCGAAGGATTACTATAAAGTGTCACCTCAACATGATCCTCAGGGACCTGAAACGGGTGAGTATAAAGTGAAACGAGGTGGAGTTGGCATGGTTAATGTCGCCCGCGCCTATGATACGTTAAAGGGTGATAACCTGTCATACACGTCAGGGTTTCGCTGTGCATTGCAGAGCACTGAACCAGCTCACTAATATGTTATTAGACCGCCTTGCGGCGGTCGCTGTGGTTAAATATAGTAGCCATTGCTGTTGTTTATGCGTGCTACTTGGCGTTCTACAATCGCCCTTTTTTGACTCCATGCATTGCCTGAGCGTGGCGTAAAGGGACGCATTTGAGCAAAGTTACTCTCATTAATTTCATTGTCTTGCGCCAGTTTTAACACCCAGTCGTTGAAACTTCGCTGTTGTTCGTCATCCAAAATGGTATTAATCCGCGCCAGATTATCAAACAGCGCTTTATCCCCGGATTGTTTTTCACCGGTGACATTCATGCGAGACAACACCTCTTCGAAGCGCCGCCAAGTTTTGACTGCACCAAGTAATAAATAATATATCGCTGTCTCTTGTTTCTCTTCCCACGACAGGTAAAACGTGGTTACTAAGGTATTAAGCATCATACCAACGCTTTCAGGTAGCAGCTCATCAAACGGCACCTCGCCAGTGACAGAGTGACTGCTGCTGTTTACACCTTTAACAATGCTCTGGGTAAGGCGAAGGGCTTCTTTTTTCTTTTCGGATTCTAACTCCCAAAACTCCAAACGAGTATCCCACCATTTATTTATTGAACGCTGAGTATTCATAACCGCTTGTTTAAGCGCCTCTTCTGGATAGGTAATCATATCGCTGGCAAAAGCAATATAGCTAGAGCGCATAAAATGCCGATATACGTCTTCATCAAGATTTTCTAGCACCCGATAATCTGTCGCTTTTAAGCCTTTAAAGAGGATAACGGCCAGTTGCCACAATTGCTCAAAATCAATGGTAGTGCCAAATCCACCGCTGGCGCCAGGGCCAAACACTAAGCGGCCTGAGCAGTTAAAGTAGAATTTGCCATCATCACCAAGGCTTAACTGGAAGTCCC
>NZ_NIVQ01000065.1 GCF_002811245.1 Vibrio salilacus
GGTTTGCTTTGAATTTAGTGTTTACGGCACAATGGTTTAGGTCAGGTGGTGATGTTGCTCACTACTTAACGCGGCGTTATGTGCAAGGAGGCATATTTGAACAAAATATACTTATTTGATTGGGGCGATACATTAATGGTTGATTTTCCTGATCAAAAAGGAAAAATGTGTGATTGGGATGAGGTTCAGGCCGTTAATGGTGCTCATGAGATTTTAGAAAATCTATCAAGACAACATCTTATTTACGTTGCTACTAATGCAGCCGACTCATCTGAAAACGATATCAAATTAGCATTTGAACGCGTTGGTTTAGCTCAGTTTCTCGCTGGTTATTTTTGTAAAGCTAATTTAGGTTTAGGTAAAGGCTCTCCTGAGTTTTTTCATAAAATAGCTCAAGAACTTGGTGTAAGTCATGATTCTCTCATTATGGTTGGTGATTCCCTCGATAATGACATTCTGCCCGCGATTAATGCCGGAGTAAGTGCCGTTTGGTTTAATCCGAAGTTTGAGCCAAATGATTCAGTTGTAAGAGTTAATCAAATCAATAAGTTGTGTGAAATTTGCACATAACAAAGCGTTCAAGAGGGATTCGCAACGCGTGGCATTTTCGTTATGCGTTGATTTTATTAGTTTTTAGTGTAATGCGGTGAGTTTGTAGTTGCGTTGCTCACCCCTTAACGCGGCGTTAGGCAAAATAAGGAACAATTGATGTCATTAATGAGTAAGGACCTATTCAAGTCTATTGCTAAAAGCAGTAATAGTCATGATCTTGTAGATAAAGTAGGTGAAACAGCACTTGACGCTGTACTGGATGATGGTGTTCTGAAAGATATACCCATCATTGGAACGGCAGTATCTTTGTACAAAGCTGGCGATAGCATCCGTGCCAATCTATTTGCCAAGAAAATATTAGCTTTTCTAAATGAAGTTGAGGTCTTGTCACTAGAGCAGCGTAAGCATTTTATTGAGCAAAATTTTACTAACGCCCAAGATGAAGAAAAAGTTAGCGAAGTAATTTTGTCGTTTATAGATAATGCGGATAGAGCTCAATCCTGTACCTACTTGGGCAGAGCTTTTAAGCTATATGCTCTTGGCTATATAAATCAACGAACATACGACCTTTATTGCTCTACTTTACGTCGACTCAGCAATTACCTTATACAGCAAATACACCAATTCTATCGCAACGAAAAAGCTTGTGGTGTCGAGTTTCATGCAATTCACGAACTAGCATCTTTGGGGGTAATAGATATTGCGGTTACTCTTCAGGTTTTTGATGAATCAAAAGGGTTGTTTCAGCAACCTAAGCATAATGACTTTGGTCGGCATTTTTATACAAATATTTTGGCGCAAGATTTTGCCTAACAAACGGTTCAAGAGGGACAACCAACGCGTGGCATTTTTACTATGCGTTGGTTTTTGTGATTACGGTATTATGCGGTAAGTTGGTAGTAGCGTTGGTTGCCCCTTAACCGGGCGTTATGTTTACTTGTATTTCAGTGGCTTAAAGTTTCTTCGATCTATGTTCTTTGTCCCTTTGGCAGATAGTTTAAGTACTTCAGCAAATCTGCATTGTCGGCCTAAATTCATGAATCACTCAGCCCGTAAAACATACTAATGTTCGTGGGTTGCTTCATTTT
>NZ_NIVQ01000066.1 GCF_002811245.1 Vibrio salilacus
TTTTGATTGATCGTTTTTAAGCTAAAAGTGGATCAGTTTTCGGTGATCGTTGACACTGAGCACATTGAGCGGCGTTTCATCGGCCTGAACCACCACTTGTTCGAGTAAGTGAGTCTTCAGTGCCTGATAAAGCGGTTTGAACTTTTCACTCACTTGTATCACCCATCTTGCCATGGTCGTTCTCGATAACTCGATACCTGATTGGGTGAACAAGGTTTCCTGACGATACAGCGGAAGCGCATACTGATATTTGCCTAAAATAATGTTGGCAAGCAGACTTTCGGTAGCGAAGCTTTTGGGGATGATGCTTATCGGTGCAGGCTGTTGGTGAATGTGGCTTTTTTCAGCCTGTTGTTCACACTGACGACAGGCGTATTTCGGGCGAACAACTTCCAACACTTTTAGGACGGCGGGCGTGAACTCCAGCTTTTCATTGCGGTCTTCGCCGATTTTATGCAGAGTGTGTTGGCAGCATGAGCACCGTTTGTCGTGCTCATCTAGGTCAAGTACGAGTGTTTCACGTGGCAAGTCTTTAGGAAGCGGTTGACGTTTACCACGACGTTTGACTGTCGTCGTTGTGGTGATAACCTCATCTTCCGCTTTCGCCGCTTCACATTCCGCCTCATTAAAGAGGTCACCCTGTGCTTCGTTATACGGCTTTAACGCTTCCGAGCGTTTAGCGAACTGACGGTCAAGGGCCAGTTTAAACTGCTCAATTAAGGATTGGCGCTCTTCTTGCCATTGTGCTTCCTTCTTTTTCAGCTCACTTTTCTCCGACATCAACGCTTTCACCATAGCTTGAAGCTCGGCGATGTCTTGGCTTTCTGGGTTAATATCGGGCGTCTTTTTCATGGCATTGATTATACTAAAAACACCACGATAAGGCTTGGTATAACTGACTTTTATCGAGGTTAACTCATTGTAAAGTTGTCTATTTTTATCGGTTTATGGCCGATTATTGTGAAGCCAGACAACAGTCTATCTAAGTCAAATTGAGTCAGGGTGTACATCTGTTTTTTCTCTTGAGTGGGCCATTTGAATTTGGCTTTTTGTCGAGTAGCCAGACCCGATTACTCGAGCCCAGCCCTCTAAGAACGGTACGTGCGAGTTTCCCCGCATACCGCTCAAGTCGTTATAACGCCATGTAGGATGGCGCAGCAGTATTTTGACCCCTATGAATGCTGTTATGGCAATAAGGATGAACAACCACGGTATTACTCGCTTTATTATCACCACCTAAATATAAAGGTACTAGGCGGTGAATATTCCAACCAGTTTTAGCCGTTATTTTTTCTTTGCAATACAAACACTCACCATTTTGACGTGATAATAATCTATGCAGACGTTCTTTGTTGCGAGAATTTACTAACACATCAAGCCGAGATTCAAAGTAAGTTTCATGTGTCGGATCGTAAGGGTTTGCATCGGAATTGATCTTTGGATGTCGCACAATCGGCATTGCTGCTAACCGAAATAAGCCTATTTGTTTATCACCGGTGCAGAATGTCCAATTACGCGCCCCAACAGAGTGGAAGTACTGAGGGATCCCCTCATAATTTCCCTAAAGCGCAACCGTATTTGAATAGATTTTGAGCAAGTATGGTTGCAGCTACGAGCAAGTCTTCCCTCGTTA
>NZ_NIVQ01000067.1 GCF_002811245.1 Vibrio salilacus
TCAAGAATGCAGTTCTTTGCCAAATAAATCAGTCATTTGTGGTAAAACATAACAAACAATTCAAGCAGACCCTCAACGCTCGGCGATTTTGGTTTGCGTTGAATTTCGTGTTGCCGAGCAATGCGGAAAGTGAGCCAGTGCGTTTCGGGCTACTTAATTGGGCGTTATACCAATGCGCTCATAATCAAAGAGTTGTGTCGTGTTGGTTAGGGGTTTCCTATATACTTTCTTGTTTCAAAGGAAAGCCGTTATGGAAATGGTCATTGTTTCATCTGAACAACAAAAGCGCTTAATTATGATATTTAGTCGTACAATCGCGAAAGTTTCAGATAAGGCTCTCATAAAAGATCTCGACTCTCATCCAGTTAATTCATCAGTCTATCCAGCGTTCAAAGCGGCCTTAGATTTACGAGTAGAGCGTATTCGATTGCCATTCGGCGATGACAGGAATGGTTCTCTTGATGGTGGTGATTTCTTATATCGTTATCTAGCAAAAGGTTATATTTGCCTTGGAGATTTTGTAGGTCAACCTAAACCAGACCTGTCTTCATGGGGTGTGCGTTCAGTGCGCAAACAACCAAAGATTGGGTTTGGTTTATAGTGTAAATCAGAAGATAGTTGGTGTGTCATTTAGCTTGAAAAATTGGTATAACAAAGCGTTTAAGAGTGATTCCAAACGTTTGCCGGTTTCGCTTCGCTCAAGTATGGCAAGCGCTTGTCACACCTTAACGCAGCGTTATGTGCTTATGAGGAAAATTGACATGGAAGTGATAGAGGCCAATCCTGATTTGGCCCCAATATTAGCGAGTTATGCGAAAGAATGCCTAGAATCGGGTATTCCAAAATATTCGGGTGTGGAGCAAGATCCGACAGCTTATTTGTCAGGTTTGGTCGAACGTTCAAAGGCAATCTCCGAGTTACCAAAGGGATATTTACCTAGCACAACTTACTACTGTATATCGAACTCCGAAATTTTAGGTGCAATCCGAGTTCGCAAAGGTACTAATGCCAACGTAGAAAATGTCATTGGTCATATTGGCTACGAAACTAGACCGTCAGCTCGTAGTAAGGGGGTAGCCTCATTTCTGCTTGCTTGGGTGCGAGACCATGTTGTCACTGATTCAGTTATTGTAACTTGCTCAATTGACAATCCCGCATCTCAAAAGGTCATCGAAAACTGTGGTGGTGAATACCTCGGTAACTACACAGATGACAGTGAGGGTACGGTAAGGCGCTACCGTTTAGCACGCACATAACAAAGCATTTAAGAGTGATTCGCAACGCTTGGCGCTTTCGCTTCGCTCAAGTATAGCCAAGCGTCGCTCACACCTTAATGCAGCGTTAGTTGCCAGCGGAAAAACGCAGCTAAAGCAGAAAAGTTAAGGCTAATGAATTGTGCAATTTTGCTCTGTTTTGTGTCTGGACGTGGTTTGCTGAAATTGTTTTCGATTTTTAGTATTGTGGTTTTTTGCCGTTTCAGATGCAAATGTACTCGTTGAAAGTCAGCTTTGTGACATTGTCTTTCCAAAAGGTCTTGTTAGTGTTTTTAGCCAGTTCTCTACGGCGTTGTAAGTTCCAAGTAGTTTCAGTGACAGGCGCTTTGAAACTGCGCCTGA
>NZ_NIVQ01000068.1 GCF_002811245.1 Vibrio salilacus
TTTAGAATGGCAACTAACAAAGCGTTTAAGGCAGATTCGCAACGCTCGGCATTTTTGGTTTGCTTTGAATTTAGTGTTTACGGCACAATGGTTTAAGTTAGGTGGCAATGTTGCTCACTACTTAACGCGGCGTTATAAATCCTACTCAACATTGGGTGTAATTAAATATGAGTAATGAATTAACGATGTCTTTTTTGACTGCACTGCTTGTTTTAGTAGGTATTGCTCAGATTAGAATGCTGTTTAGCCAAAAGCATCAAAATCAACTTGCTTTACTTCAGGATTATAGAAACAGGTGGTGGGGCTTAAAAAAACAATGGGCGAGAACTGTGTATGTTGGACGAGGAGAAAAGGACTATTATCAAGTCGCAGACCAAGCTCAACTTACAGAATTAGAGCAATTAAAAGGGGATTATTCTTTAAGTGCGCCTACAGTATGGGCACTAGAGTCAGTGCGAGGAGTATCTAATATATTTAGTGATATTTGTATACGTATTCTTCAAGGGCACTTAGACATCAAAGATGTATATCCGATATTTGGCAGTGAGTTACTGCGACAAGGTCGTCCACTAAGAGTACTTCTCGATGTTTACTACCCTCAAGATCATGACCCAATGGAGAGCAGAGCTCATAGAGGAATTAGGAGGGAAGTGCAAAATTGGTTGGTTTATCATGACGGAATAAGACGACGCTGCTTGATATTGATTGATCTCTTATGGGCAGAAGGCGTTCGTCTTGGTGATATATGCCCTACTGACATAAAAAAAGCAGCTATAGCTAAAGTCCATACAGCTAACAAAATAAATAATAGATTGGGTGAGGAAACACGAAAAGTTAATGGCTCGATGTCTCTCATCAGAATAGTGAAACTTAAAAGTCATTTAAAAAATGCTAAGTATCGCAAAGGCTTTTGGGAGAACGGGCTTGATGAGGTCGAGTTAGATGAACGTGAAAAAAAGTGGGAAGCAATGCTACTTAGAGAGAGTGTCTGATCAGATTTATAACAAACTGTTTAAGAGTGATTCGCAACGCGTGGCATTTTTACTATGCGTTAGTTTTAGTGTTTAAGGTGGTATGCGGCGGCTTCGGTATTGCGTTGCTCACACCTTAACAGGGCGTTAGTTGCCAGTGGGAAAAACGTAGCTAAGGCAGAAAATTTAGGGCTAATGAATTATGCAATTTTGCTCGATTTTTGTCTGGTTGTGGTTTGCTGAAGTTTCGTTTGGTTGTTAATGTTGTGGTTTTGTTTTGCCGTTTCAGACGCGAATGTACTTGTTGAAAGTCAGCTTTGTGACATTGTCTTTCCAAAAGGTTTTTTGGGTGCTTTTAGTCAGTTTTCTACGGCGTTGTAAGTTCCAAGTGGTTTCAGTGGCAGGCGCTTTAAAACTGCGCCTGATTTGAGTTTTTCAAAGTGCTGAAAAACGGCGTTAGCAAAAGTGGGAAATAAACTGGAAATCAAAGGGTTAGAATGGCAACTAACAAAGCGTTTAAGGCAGATTCG
>NZ_NIVQ01000069.1 GCF_002811245.1 Vibrio salilacus
GTTGTAAGTTCCAAGTGGTTTCAGTGACAGTCGCTTTGAAACTGCGCCTGATTTGGTTTTTCAACACGCTGAAAAACGGCGTTGGCAAAAGTGGAAATAAATTGGAAATCAGTGGTTTAGAATGGCAACTAACAAAGCGTTTAAGGCAGATTCGCAACGCTCGGCATTTTTGGTTTGCTTTGAATTTAGTGTTTACGGCACAATGGTTTAGGTTAGGTGGCAATGTTGCTCACTACTTAACGCGGCGTTATGCCTATTGGCTAAGTTTAGAATTATCAGGGTAGAAAATTAAGTGAATAAAATACTGAAAGTTTGTTTAGCATTTTTAGGGACTATACTTGTTGGTGCTATTGGAAGCGGAGTGTGGGAGAAGCTGTTATCCCCCCTATTTAGCTACCTACTAGGAGGAATCACATATCTACTATCAACAATATCTGAAACCTATGAAAACTCGATATTTGAAAATGCATCAACTATTTCATATGAAGGGCAGTCAGGGGTTATATTTTTGTTTGGAACGATCTTTCTAGGTTTCGCTTGTATATTCAGCTCAACGAAGAGTCTTCAGCATAATACTTTTGCAAAAGCTACTAATCTTGTACTTTCTACATATGTGAAAGGTTGGAGTGGTTTAACCGTAGGTATAACTATATTGGTATTTTCAGTATTCATGCTGTCTAAGCAAACCTCAGTATTCAAAGTAAGGCAGTATGCGGTTAAAAGTATGCATATCGTTCGTCCTTACATTGGAGAAGATAGCTACTATAAACTTTACTCTGACTATTTGTTGGTCAAGGATAAGAAAGGCTTTGATGCTTTCGTTGCTCAGGTAGAGCAATATGACTCAAAGTATCAAATCGGTATGGAGCCTTTCAGCTTAAAATAGGCATAACAAACAATTTAAGAGGGATTCCCCACGCTTGGCATTTTTGGTTTGTGTTTAGTTTAGTGTTTACGGTGTCCAAATTGGGTGTCGTGGTCGCGTGGCTCACCCCTTAATTGGGCGTTATGCCAACCTCGAAATAATTAACAATTCATTGTAAAAAGGAGAAAACAATGTCAGAGACTATTTATCAAATTGAATTTCAAACAAAAACTGAAATTGGTTTTAAAGATCACTATGAAACTACATTTGCTTGGGATTTCTTACCAAGAGTTGGAGATGTGATTGCAATCGACGGTTATTATCACAAGGTATTATGTGTAGAGTATGATTATAAACATAAAATCGAGCCTACTGTTTACATCGAATCTGTCGGTGACTACGTCGAGTACACCGAAAAATATCTAGCCAATCTGTAAGTTTTGGCATAACAAACTGTTTAAGAGTGATTCGCAACGCGTGGCATTTTTACTATGCGTTGCGTTTAGTGTTTAAGGTAGTATGCGGCAGCTTCGTTATTGCGTTGCTCACACCTTAACAGGGCGTTAGTTGCCAGCGGTAAAAATGCAGCTAAATCAGAATGTTTAGGGCTAAT
>NZ_NIVQ01000006.1 GCF_002811245.1 Vibrio salilacus
CTAAATGTGATCGTCAAATCGATCATTGATTTGATTAAAAAATGTTCGCGATCTCACCCTGGGATAGCAGACTTCAAAGCTAATATAGCAAGACTTTCAAGTGATAATAAATTAGCTTATTTTGACAAAACAGATCCTGTATCAATAATAAAAGGTAAAAGATTTGTTAACGAGAACTTTGCAGGTTTTGTTATTTCAAGTGATTCAAAAGCCTGTACTGCTTTATATTCAAATGGGAAAATTATTCATTTCCCACTAAAGAACAGCAAAATTGAAAAGAAAGAAAGCATCAGGCCTGTAGATGGTTTTAGTGAGTTCTTTGAATTAAAACAAGAAATACTAAATTCATATAAAAGTGGGAATATGGATGGAATGTTCATTGAAATATTAAGAGCTACTAATTTCTGGGGTGTTGACACACCAGAGAAAGACTACTCATTTGAATAACCCAAAATAGATTAAGAAAATATCATCTTAATCTATTTTTCTTTATTCTTCTACCTTTTCTTTCATTGAGCTCATCAGGATAGTTATTTGGCTTTAGCTCTGGAAAAAGATATTTATGCTGCTTTTTTCCTGGTTCTTTTTCCGGAGTGCCATAATTGAAAAAATTTTCAATTTTTTCTTTCAACTTTTCAACAACCTTATTCAGTTTGTTAATTTCACTATTTTGATACTCCACTTTTGCCTCTAGCTTTTTTACTTTATTACTCATTAAAAATATCTTATCTTTTTTTCTTCAAGTTCACTCTCTAAATTTAAAATATCACTTTCTAATTTATTACCATCCTCTACTTTTTCATTTATCATAGAGTAATAATCTTTGAGCTTTGTATGTTCTAGCTTAGAGCCCTTATTATATTTTAGTTTAGGCTCAATTTTTTTCATTTTTTTTAAGTAAGACTTTTGATAATCGGGCAATGTGCTTTTATTAAAAAGTTCACGAGCGGATAATCTACTATCGCCAGTAATTGGAACAATATGAGCGTGTACGTGCGGCGTTTTTTCATCAAGGTGCAACACAGCAGATACAAGATTATCACCAAACTCACTTATTAGCCATTCACGGGCACTTATTGCAAAGTCTTTTGTGTTCGTGTTGCTCTGAAAAAAGTCAGGCGATAGGCTTAATACAGCTTCAATACAAAGCACTGCGTTTTTTCTCGGGTTAATATCATTTTCTTCAAACTTCCGCTTTACATCTTTTACAACATTACCAGAACCACGTAATTTTTTGTTCATTATATTAGGGTTGGCGTTTGGTGTTTCTAAGTATCTATATACGTGAGAATTTGATAAGTTTAAATTATTATAATCTTTTATTTTTTCAAATCGTAATATTGTTTTTAATTCCATCTTAAATCTCCATGTTATTTTTTATAATAAATAATCCTTGATTATTTATACCCGCAGGGCGAACACAAACGAAGTTTGTATAGTGAGTATACAAACGTGTTTGTTCGTATATACACTAAACATATGACCATATATTATAATATTGTCAAATATTGGTGCTTTGACAATCACAATTAGCTAGATATCCACAACCGTTCCAACATCATTCCATAACTGTTCCAATCACATCACACAATAGTTCCAAGTTTATTCCGCAGCCGTTCCAAGATAAAAGGCTACACATTGAATTATTACTTTAAATATCAGATTATTTTGTCATTGATAAAACACCCTAATATATCTTTAAGCATTTTGTTTATTATTATTTTTAAAATACTAAAAGCCAATTGCGCTATGCGCCTTTCTGATAATCCGCACGTAGTGCGAATAAATAACTTCGATCACCTATTTACATTTGATAAATATATGATAAAAATATTACACAACCGTTCCAAAAAGAGGATATTATGAATAAATATAATGAACTACCACAATTACCAAAAGTTAAAAAAAACAAGTTAATAATTTTACTAAATCAAAATGCAGTTAGAGATACTAATTTCATAAGGTCATTTGGAAAACCAAGAGAATTTTATCTATTTTCTATATTGCTTCATAACGAAATAACTCGAACAAAAGAAAATAGAACAATTGAAATAAGCATAAAAGAACTACAAGAAAAGTATAAAATTTTTAGAGGGGAATCAAAATATGACTTAATGGATTTCTCAAATCAAATTAATAATGAAATATTTTCATATTTTGTTTTAGACAAAGAAAACGAGACCTTAAATTACAATGTCAAAACTGATTATTTTGATACTAATAGCAATACATTCTTTGTTAATGTCTGCTTATTGAAAAGACTAAAAATTCACTCTCAAAAAATCGCACTATATTTAATGAGCATGGGACCACACGCTAAGTATCTTCACCTTTCACATATTGCTAAGTTATTAGATATTGAAGGTAAGAGTCAGAGGTTAAAACAAAAATCAGCTAACATTGCCATAGAGACACTATCAAAGCATAATTTTATTAAAGATAGTAAATATGATCGAAGTAAGAAAATATTTTACTTCAAAATGGAAGATCTTAAATTAAAGGAAATAATTCAAGATCTTCCTGATTTCATTTAACAACAGATAAAAACATTGGTGTAAGCAACTTATTACCAAACTCACTCATATGATCACCATCGTAGTAAATAGGTCTACCGTCATAATCTCCATAGCAGGTGTTATTATCACAAAGATAAATCGTTGGATCTAATAGCGTAACATTACTTATTTCATTAGGTAATTTGTTAAATATATCTAACATTTCTTTATTCCGATCTATATAAAGAGATTTATCTACACCAATAGTATCTACTCCATGGCCTAATAGTAATGACCGACTAATTTTTTTAGGTACATTTACTCTCATTTCAGGTGTAGGTAATACGAGGTATACATCCCTATTATCATTTATTTCGTTCAGTGTTAATTTTAATGAATAATCTATTTCATTCAATAAATCTTTATTTAATTCCTCATAAATATGTTCTGAAAAGTAAATAGATGGTTTGGTATCTCTTATATCTTTAATTCTATCTGGATTTGATTGGCCTTTTATATAAGCAGAACTTCTGGCAACCCAAAAAACAGGCGTGTTGATATATTTTTCTTTTAATATTTTTAATCTACGCTCATTCTCTTCCAAACATTCCGCTCCGTGTTTAGTTGATTTTATACCCAAGATAAATGGACAACTTGATTTAGTAAGAGCTATTATTCCACTTTTTTCTAAATCAAAAGCACTGGATAACGATGTTGTTAATGCATCAGCGTGGCTATCCCCTACAATAATAGCCTTTATATTATTGGCATTACCTATATAACAAGGGAACTTTTCCTCTTCCATACACTTATATGGATTCTTATTAACTGCTTCATTTGATGCTAATATCACTTCATTATTATAATGCCATTCAAAACCACGACTTATAAATGTAATACTACCAAATAAACCTACAAAAATAACCATATACAATGGATAGCATTTTGTATAAGTAAATATTCCATTAAAATTATTCTTAAACTTAATACTCTCTATATATCTATTGCTAACAAAGCCAAGAATTACTGACAGGATAATACCAAAATATACAAACTGTTCATTTAGTTCAAAGTAGTATATGAAAACAACAAGAGGCCAATGCCAAAGATAAATTGAATAAGACCACTTACCTAATGATTGAACCACAATATTACCTGTTACAATACTGTCACTCCTTTGAGCTTGGATTAGTAAAAACGCACCGAGAACAGGAATTAAAGCTAAATAGCCTGGCCATAAGTTTTCTTTTGTAATAAAAATACAAGATAAAATTATTAGTGCTAAACCAAACGATTCAAAGACTTTCTTTTTATTCTCTACAAGTTTTAACGGGTAAAGGTATGCAACACCGCCAATCATCATTTCCCACGCTCTGGTAGGTAATAGATAGTAAGCAGGATTAGGCCATTTATAAGTAGCTACTACACAGAAGATAAAGCCCAACACCGTTCCAACTAAAACAGTCGCTTTCATAGCCTTTAATGACATAAACTTTCTCATAGCAACTAGGACTAATGGATAGATTATGTAGAACTGCCATTCAGCAGATAAAGACCAAGTATGTAAAAGCCACTTTTCGTGTGAAGCTGCGTCAAAGTAGCCCGACTCCCTCCAATATATGATATTGGATAAAAAGCCCATGCTACTGCCTGCGTGCTTTCCTAATGCTCTATAATCTAACGGAGTAAGATAGAACCAACCAAACACTAACAAGACCAGACAAAGAACTGCTAATGCAGGTATGATCCTGTTAGCTCTCGCAACATAAAACTTCAAAATAGAAAAGTTTTCTTGCTCAATCCCTCTGAATATTATCCCTGTCATTAAAAAACCAGAAATAACAAAAAACACGTCTACCCCTGCAAAACCGCCGGGCATCCAACTCGCATTAAAGTGAAATAGCACAACCGCTATTACTGCTATGGCTCTTAAACCATTTATATCTTTTCTGAACTGCACAAGCCTAAACCAACTGATTAAAATATTTGGTCGTATTTTATACTAATACTAAGGCAAGACAAGACAATTGATGAAAACTCAATACATTATAAAATCTCAATTTTATTCCTGTTAATCTTGCGTAGCACTGTGATCTATTTTGCGCCAACCAACGATGAGCACGTTAAACAGTTTTTGCTTGAGACGTTGATCAATAAGTGTCAATTACAAGACCGAGATTTGATTGCTCTCGTCGTCACTGAAGATGGTTTTACCCAACCTAAGTGGGTCAAATATGAGTTCAACCTCAATGAACTGTTTGCCGTTTACAATATTGAGCCGGGTTCGCACACTGCTGTGTTGATAGGTAAAGACGGGCATGAAAAATTGCGCTGGGGAAGTGCAACAGATTGGGAACAAGTCAAACGTGTGATCGATCGCATGCCAATGAGAAAACACGAGATGGCCACGAAAGCCAGTCCATGTTCAGCTTAGTTGTGGGTACAACAATAAATCGCCATTAATAAACCGCACCAAACATGTGTAAACCTCCACCCCGACGACTACGATCTTGCCGTCGGTGCCTTTGAAGATCATCTCGCGGGTAAACCGCTGCGGATGATGGGCACCCATACCGACATAGTATTGGGGTGTGTCTTTTCTCGGGCTCACACCACCGTTTTGAAGACATTTACCAACGCGCAGACAGTGCCATGTACAAAATTAAGAAGAATGGCAAAAACGGAGTAGCGGTGGTCGACTTAACCGCAACGCAGTAACATCTAAATCCTCCGTCAATAAAAAACGCACGGCTCAGTCAATAAAATCCAGATACAACAAAGCCAGTCACTAGGACTGGCTTTGTTAAGAAATGGAGGCGCGTCCCGGAGTCGAACCGAGGTCCACGGATTTGCAATCCGCTGCATAGCCACTCTGCCAACGCGCCTTTGTGCTCTATGAGCGAATAGATGGTGCCCCGGGCCGGACTTGAACCGGCACAGCGCGAACGCCGAGGGATTTTAAATCCCTTGTGTCTACCAATTCCACCACCAGGGCACACAAATTACTTTGTGATGCCGTTTAGTACGATAAACACCATCTAAAATTTAATAAAGAAAAGAAATGGAGGCGCGTCCCGGAGTCGAACCGAGGTCCACGGATTTGCAATCCGCTGCATAGCCACTCTGCCAACGCGCCCTTTTCTTTCAACGCGTTAGGTGACTCACCGTTGCGTTCGATGCATACTTTACGGATTGAGCGAGAAGAGTCAAACAAAAACATCACTTTTTATTTTGTTTGCTGAGTTTTGAACCAACATGCTGCTTGTTTGATCTAATCTAACGCTTTTTGAGCAGCAAAACCAAACCATTCAAGCAAGCAAAGCCCGCTGCGCCTTAGGTAACTTGTTCACAACAAGCTGGTACGAGCGTTGACACAAATCTTCAATCAGGCCATCTTCAACATCTCCTGGGTAATAAACCGTCACCCAATGGCGCTTGTTGGTGTGATAACCGGGAGTAATATCGGCAAACTGCGCGCTAAGCACTTCACCATCTTCTGGCATGACCTTCACCGTGACATACTCACGCCCTTCCCTGTGTGACAAAATGGCAAACATCTTACCTTTGATCTTGTAAACCCGTGCATCTGGCCCAAAAGGGTAATCCGCTTGCGCGCAGGTAAAAGTATCAAGAAACGTCGCTAATTGTTGATTATTCATGATGACGCCCAAAAGGAGCATAAAGCTCCTACTCAGATTATTACGCTTTAGCCACTAACGCAGGGCCATCAAACTCAATACCTTGCCAGCCATATTGCATAAAATTACGAATATTAGCGTGATTTACATTCTTATCCCGCCGTCTATTTCCAAGATCCGACCGCTGATGTAATCATTGTCGAAAATAAATTTAACCGTATTGGCTATTTCAGCGGTTTTTCCCATTCTGCCGACAGGAATCATTGCTTCAAGGCGTGCAATCGCTTCTGGTTTCATTTGCGCGGCCATTGGTGTTTCTATCACACCGGGCGCAATTGCCGCCGCTCGAATGCCGTAACGTGCTAACTCTTTCGCCCAAGTTGTTGCCAAAGTTGCGACTGCCGCTTTTGACGCCGCGTAGTTAGTTTGACCGATGTTTCCTGCTCTGGCGACACTAGAAATATTGATGATCACCCCTTGAGACTGAGTCTCTATCATTTGCACTGCCGCTTCCCGACCACACAAAAACGTTCCGGTAAGGTTAACGTCAATCACCGCATTAAACTGCTCAAGCGACATCTTCGACACCTGACCATCTTTGACTTTAACCAATAGTCCATCACGCAGTATCCCAGCGTTATTGACCAACCCATTCAATCGGCCAAAATCTGTGACAATGTCACTAAATATCTGTTCAACCTGCGCTTCTTGGGTTACATTCACTTGGTAGGTCAGTGCTTTGACACCCAACATTAAGCACTGACGCTTAGTATCATCAAGAGCCTTTTGATTGACGTCGAGCAGGGCTAATTCAGCGCCAGCGTGAGCCAGCGTCACCGCCATCATTTGCCCAAGCCCTTGCCCTGCGCCTGTAATCGCTATTACGCTTTGCTTTAAATCCATATCCTTTCCCTATCATGGCTGCTCTGAGCGATAAAACTCAAACAAACTCGAAAAGTCTAGCTCTTGATTACCGTTCATATTGTGAAATGCATACAAATTACGCGCTAAAGCGCCCATCGGCACTGAAGATTGACTTTGCGTGGCGGCTTCAAGGCCTAATCCTAAATCTTTGAGCATCAATTTACTCATAAATCCTGGCTGATAGTGGTTGGATGCCGGCGCATTTTCCATCACACCGGGACACGGATTATAAAGCTCAAGCGCCCAGTTTCGCCCTGAACTTTGTAGCATGATGTTAGACAGTACTTTTGGATCAAGTCCGTTGGCGATACCTAAGTTAAGCGCCTCACAGGTTCCTGCCATCAATATACCCAACATCAAGTTATTGCATATTTTCCCCATCTGACCACAACCACTGTCGCCAGCATGAAAGATGTTTTTTCCCATGTGTTTCAACACACACTCTGCGCGTATAAAAGCTTGCTCGCTGCCACCGACGATAAAAGTTAACGTACCGGCCGAGGCGCCAGTGACACCACCAGAAACAGGAGCATCGGCAAAATCAATACCGCGTTCTTTTGCCTTGGCTGCAACCAAGCGTGCAGACTTAGGATCAATGGTTGAAGAGTCGATCAACACCGTCGACTCACCAACATAATTGACAATACCTTGGCAGCCATTACCACCTAAGTAGACCGCTGTGACATGTTCACCAGCAGGCAACATGGTAACAACCGCATCAGCGCCCATCACTACCTGTTCTATCGAATCACACACCTTTGCGCCAGCGGCAGCGAGTGGTTTTGCCAACTCGGTTACCAAATCAAACACCTGAACCTTTAACCCTGCCGACAACAAGTTGTTGGCCATTGGCGCGCCCATATTTCCCAGTCCGATGAATGCTATCGTTTCCATGCGCACTTCTCCTTAATAATGACCTTACGTTAATCGTGACTTAACGTTAATAGTGGCCTAGCGTTGCCAAAGGGTGAGCTTCTTCAGGCCACAGTGAACGGCACATTTCATCGATAACTTGGGTCTCCACCGTTGCAACATTGGGATAGAGCCATTTAGGCTCACCATCTTTGTCGACCAATCGAGCTCTCACCCCTTCTTGGAATTCACCCAATAAGGTACTGCGAACCGACATAGTGATCTCTAAGCGAAAACAGTCTGCTAGTGATAGGTCACTGTATTGCGTCATCTGACGAAAGCACAAGTGGGCGGTAATCGGGCTGCCTAATGCCGAGTTTGATTTAGCCACCGCTAGCCATTCATCGTCCCCTTGAATCGCTTGGATATTATCAAGCACTTGAATCACATTATCGGCACTACAGGCTAAACGAATCTGACCCAAATACGGCACCATTTGCGCTTGTGGTTGATTGTCGACCTGCAATGCGAAGCCTTCAAGAAGCTCAGTGACCACTTCATAGACATCGTCGACACACTCCCAATCGGCCACCTGCAACTGCTCTATCAACTGCTGTTTATGCCTTGGCAAGGCAATGTGATCAGCAAGATGGATGGCAACGGCATCACTGGCATTAACCATCACGCCGGTCATACCTAAAAACATGCCAACACCGCTGTCTAAACGATTAAGAAACCAGGTTCCACCGACATCAGGATAGAGACCAATACTGACTTCCGGCATCGCTAAACGTGAATCAGGAGTCACGACTTTATGGCTTGAGCCCATGTAGAGCCCCATCCCTCCTCCCATGACAATGCCCTGCCCCCAAGCAATAATCGGCTTGCAGTAAGTATGGATCAGATAGTCACATTGATACTCGGTGGTAAAAAATTGGCCACAAAAATCTTGGATTTCCTCACGACTGCTGTCACGCATCACGCGGTGCATAGTGCGAACGTCACCTCCAGCGCAAAAGGCTTTTTCACCCGCACCTTCTAATAGTACACAAACTAGATTGTCGTCTTCATGCCACTTCTGAAGTTGTTGATGCAAACTCACCAGCATGTCTAAGGTTAGCGCGTTTAAAGACTTGGTATTGTCTAAGGTCGCAACGCCCACTTTATGCACCCCATTGCTACAGGGCAATTCAGAAAAATGAATGCTCTCACTCATGATTGTTCTCCTTCGCCCTAGCGGTTATTCCAGCGTGGTGGGCGTTTTTCAAGAAAGGCATTGACGCCCTCTTGTTGATCGTCGGTATCAAACAGTTGAGTAAACCGCTCCCTCTCTTTTTCCAATCCGTGAACAATTGGCCCAGAGCGAGCATGTTGAATAAGTGTTTTGCACGCAGCGACAGCCGGCGGGGCTTGATTGGCGACCTTTTCGGCAAGTTGAATGGCCGTTTTCAAAGCATCCCCCTGCGCGACCACCTCTTCCACCAAGCCGATCTCAAGAGCCTTGGCCGCGGTAAGTTGCTCACCACACAAAATAATTCGCTTAGCCCAACCCTCGCCAACCAACGCGGTAAGATTTTGCGTCCCCCCAGCACAAGGCAACAGACCAACTTTCGCCTCGGGCAGCGCCAGCTTGGCTTGCTGCTCTGCGATGCGAATATCACAAGCAAGCGCCGCTTCTAGTCCCCCACCCATCGCATAGCCATTAATTGCTGCGACAGAGACTCCGCGAAATGCGCTCAAGGTTTCAAACGCTTCGCCAAACACGCGCGCCATATCGGCAGCAACCTGCTTATCACCTGAAGAAAACAGGTTAAGATCGGCACCGGCTGAGAAAAACTTGTCGCCTTGACCGGTTATAACCAACGCATACACGGTTAATTGCTGATTAAGTGCGGTGATCAGTTGCTTGAGTTCAATCAGGCTATCACGCGTCCAAGTATTTGCAGGTGGATTAGTGATGGTCAGCACCGCAACGTGATTATCAATATAGTGTTCGATGCATCCTTGCTTTTGATTGGTCATATCTCTCTCCCTTTACAGTTGCTCAGCGCCATCAGCGAGTAATCTTCGGGCGACGATAAGGCGCATGATTTCGTTGGTGCCTTCTAAAATTTGGTGGACACGCACATCTCGAAAATAGCGCTCAAGCGGGTACTCTTTGATGTAGCCATAGCCGCCGTAAAGCTGTAGGGCCTGATCGCAGACCCGAAAACCGACGTCAGTTGCAAAACGTTTTGCCATCGCGCAATACGTACTGGCATCTGGGTGTTGGTTGTCGAGTTTACTTGCAGCCAAACGTACCATTTGCCGCGCCGCCACCAGCTCGGTGGCCATGTCTGCCAATGTAAACTGCAACGCCTGAAACTGGCCGAGCGGTTGACCAAACTGCTTGCGCTCTTTGAGATAACCGATAGCAAGATTAAGTGCTTGCTGCGCAGTGCCGAGCGAACAGGTGGCGATGTTAATGCGACCACCATCCAATCCTTTCATCGCGAAGACAAAACCTTGGCCCTCTGCGCCGAGTAAATTTTCTTTCGCCACCAAGACATTATCAAAACTGATACTGCGGGTTGGCTGAGAGTTCCAGCCCATTTTCGGCTCCTTACGCCCATAACTGATCCCTTGGCTATCGGCCGCAACGACAAACGCAGACACCCCCTTGGCTCCCTCATCACTGGTGCGTGCCATCACGACCAACACATCCGTTTCTCCGGCCCCTGAAATAAACACCTTGCTGCCATTGAGCAGATAACCATCGGCCACCTTCTTGGCACTGGTGGTCAACGATGCCGCATCTGATCCTGCGTTGGGCTCAGTTAAACAGTAAGAACCAAGCCACTCGCCACTAATAAGCTTAGGACAGAACTGCGTCGCGGCACGTTCGGTTGCAAAGCTGGCCACCATCCAGGTCACCATGTTGTGGATGGTCATAAAAGCGGTCGTTGAAGTGCAGCCCATCGCCAGTTGTTCAAAAATGATCGAGGCATCAAGGCGGCTCAAACCCAATCCCCCTTTTTCCTCTGGGGTGTAAAGGCTCAGAAAACCTAGCTCCCCCGCCTGGCGTAATACCGACTTGGGGAAAATTTTCTCTTCATCCCACTTGGCCGCATTGGGTTCGAGACTATCGCGAGCAAACTGCGCGGCGGTATCAGCAAAAGCGCGCTGATCTTGGTTGAGTTCGAAGTCCATATCGCCTCCTTAGCGCAGCTGAATCGACATGTTTGGGCCACTTGGCACATCATCATCAAACCAACGCGCAGTGACTGTTTTGGTCTCGGTATAAAAACGCACCGCTTGTTTGCCATACGCATGCAAGTCGCCATAAAAACTGCCACGCCAACCTGTAAACGAGAAAAACGGCAGCGGGACCGGAATCGGTACGTTAATACCAACTTGGCCGACCTGAATCTGGTGTTGGAATTTTCGCGCAGCACCACCGCTGGCGGTAAACAATGACGTTCCGTTGCCATATGGATTGCGATTAATTAGCTCGATAGCCTCATCAAGGCTCTGTACCTCAATACACACGAGAACCGGTCCGAAGATCTCTTGTTGATATAGCGACATCTCGGTGCTCACACCACGAAACAAGGTCGGGCCGAGCCAGTTGCCATCAGGGTGCCCCTCTACCTCACACTGAGTACCATCAAGCAAACAGTTGGCACCCTGTGTTTTTCCTTGCTCTATCAAAGAGACAACACGCAGCTTCGCTTCCCTGCTGATTAAAGGACCAAAGCCTGCATGCTCATCATCCCAAACCCCAGGCGTCACCTTGGCCATTTCACTGGCTAAATCGTCGATCCACTGGCTTGAATCACCGACAAATACCGCCACCGATATTGCCATACAGCGCTGACCCGCCGCACCCACCGATGCACCAACAAGGTTATTGATTACCTGAACTTTATTAGCATCAGGCATGATCACCATATGATTTTTCGCGCCAGCAAACGCTTGGACGCGCTTATTGTAAGACGTTGCTGTGTGATAGATGTATTTTGCAACCGGAACAGAACCGACAAATGAGACTGTTTTGATCTGCGGGTGTGCCAACAGGTAATCCACTTGCGCTTTAGCGCCATGAACAACTTGCAATACCCCTGGCGGCGCTCCGGCTTGGTCAAATAGCTCTGCTAATCTCATCGCGGTAAGGGGCACCTGCTCTGAGGGCTTAAGGATAAACGTGTTGCCCGCGGCGATGGCTAATGGAAACATCCACAGTGGGATCATGGCCGGAAAGTTAAAAGGCGTGATACCACAGCAGACACCGAGCGGTTGAATAAGTGAATAGCTGTCGATATCTGCCGCGACATTTTCAACCGTTTCACCCATCATATTACTGGCGATATTAGCCGCTTGCTCGACCACTTCGATACCTCGCCAAACATCTCCTTTCGCATCAAGAGTGGTTTTTCCGGTCTCTTTTGATACCAGCCACGCCAACTCATCATGATGCTGTTTTAATAAATGCTGATAACGCAGCATTAATCTTGCGCGATCGGAAACTGCGACCTCTTTCCACACACTAAAAGCCTGGCTTGCGCTCTCAATCGCACGTTCGATCTCATCACCTGTTGCACAAGGTAACTGCGCGATGATTTGATTATTGGCAGGATTGGTAACTTCAAGCCACTCATTGCTTTCAGACTGGCAGAACTCTCCACCGATAAATAAAGAGACTGGCTGTGTCATGATGATGTCCTTAATTGATTAAGCGATTACAAAGGAATTTCGACGGCAATCGCGGTTGCTTCGCCACCACCGATGCATATCGCCGCTATCCCTCTCATGGTTTTACGTTGAGTGGCATCATCATCGATTCCATAAGCTTGCAGCTGACGTAAACTGTAGATAAGCGTGGTGATAATTCTTGCTCCGCTGGCCCCGATCGGATGACCCAACGCGCATGCTCCACCTTTGATGTTGACTTTACTTGAATCTAAACCGAGCTCTTTAACCGCGATTTGCGCAACCACGGCGAAGGCTTCGTTAATTTCCCATAAATCAACGTCTTCAACGTCCCAGCCCAGTTTTGACAGCAAGGCTTCAATGGCGTAAACCGGAGCAACCGTAAATTCTTCAGGTAATCTAGCATGAGTCGCATGGCCTTTAATCACCGCAAGTGGCGCTACGCCATTTTGCTCGGCGAAGGCTTGCTCCATCACGATTAATGCCGCTGCACCGTCTGAAATCGCGCTTGAGTTGGCGGCAGTAATTGAGCCTTGCGGTGAGAATGCGGGTTTGAGTCTGGCGATTTTGGTCGCATCAATGGAGGGCGGTAGTTCATCAAAATCAAACCAGTCTAATGCACTTTCGCCCTGTTTTTCGCTTTCTATTGCCACCATTTCAGCGCTAAACATGCCCTGCGCCTGCGCGGCTAGCGCTCTTTGCAACGACTGTTCGGCCCAGTTGTCCATCTCTTGACGTGAGAAGTTAAGTGTATCGGCGATCCGCTGACCATAAACGCCCATCAGCTCACCTTGATAGGCATCTTGCAGCCCATCAAGAAACATATGATCAAACGTTGTTTTGTGCCCCATCCGCATACCGGCTCGCGACTCTTTGAGCAAATAAGGGGCATTCGACATGCTTTCCATTCCACCAGCAACCGCGCATCGAATTGAGCCACTGCGAATCAAATCATACGCCAACATCACGCTTTTCATTCCAGAACCGCACACCTTATTGATGGTCGAACATGGCACACTGTCAGGCAGGCCTGCTTTCAATGCGGCTTGACGTGCTGGCGCTTGGCCGCATCCGGCAGCAAGTACACAGCCCATAAATAGCTCATCGATTAGCTCCCCGTGAAGATTTGACTGCTCCGTCGCCGCGCGAATAGCAAACCCACCTAATTGTGGAGCCGAATAGCTCACGAGTTCGCCTTGAAAGCGCCCCATCGGTGTGCGTTTAGCCGCGACTATCCATATCTCATCCAGTTCCATCATAGCTCTCTTTGACCGCTAGATAATTTCTTGACGTTTACGTAAGCATAGCACTAACATTTACGTAAACGTCAACAAACCAAGAAAACTATTTTGCTTTACCAAATTGATGGAAAGTGACCGATTAGTAACCCAAGAAAGACGGACCCAGGAATCAAGGCTCAGTGGAAAAATATAAGATAAGTGAACTTGCGAAAGAATTTGATATTACAACTCGAAGTATCCGTTTTTACGAAGACGAAGGGTTAATTCAGCCTGAGCGAAAAGGCAGTATGCGGATGTACAACCGTCGAGATAAAACCCGACTCAAGCTCATTTTACGGGGTAAGCGCTTGGGGTTTTCTTTGGCGGAGATTCGTGAATTATTTGAACTGTATGATACTCGTCAAGGCAACACTCAGTTAAAAGAAATGCTGAAAATCATTGATGAGAAAGAAGCGTTGCTGATGCGACAGCTCGAAGACATAAATAACATGCTAGAAGACTTATCTGTCGCTCGCGCACGTTGTGAGCAGGCGCTTAAGTCACCACAACTTAACTAAGCATCAACGAATCGTCTTCGTCTATTTGGTTGATTGATTGGCTTACATTCATTCGGAGGCGTTATGTTTACTCATTATACCCCACTCAATTTTGGGCTGGATAACTCTATTAACATGCTGCGTGATCACGTTTATGGATTTGCACAGCAGCACATTGCGCCCCTCGCTCAAGAAATCGATCGCTCCAACACGTTCCCCAATCAACTTTGGCCTTTGATGGGAGAGATGGGCTTACTCGGCGTCACCGTCAGCGAACAATATGGCGGTGCCGAGATGGGGTATTTAGCCCACGCCATCGCCATGGAAGAGATAAGCCGAGCTTCCGCCTCGGTTGGACTCAGTTATGGCGCGCACTCCAATTTGTGTGTCAACCAAATTTTTCGTAACGGCACCACTGAGCAACAAACGACGTTCTTACCCAAATTGCTCGATGGCAGCTCGGTGGGCGCACTTGCAATGAGCGAACCCAACGCCGGCTCTGATGTTGTTAGCATGCAGCTTAAAGCAACGTTAAATAATGACCATTATCTTCTTAATGGCAGTAAAATGTGGATAACCAACGGGCCTGATGCCGATGTGATCGTGGTGTACGCTAAAACTGTGCCTGAGCAAGGGAGTCGTGGTATTACTGCATTCATTGTCGACAAAAATACCAGCCCTTTCCAAGCGGCGCAAAAGCTCGATAAGCTTGGCATGCGCGGTTCAAACACCTGCGAGCTAGTGTTTGAAAATTGCCCCGTTCCAGTAGAGAACGTGCTCGGTAAGATTAATCATGGTGTCGAAGTGCTGATGAGCGGCCTTGATTACGAACGTGTGGTCCTTGCCGCTGGCCCAGTCGGCATTATGCAAGCCTGTTTGGACTTGGTCGTGCCCTACATTCATGACCGCAAGCAGTTTGGCCGCTCAATTGGCGAGTTTCAATTGGTGCAAGGAAAAATGGCCGACATCTATACTCGAACCAACGCCGCCAGAGCTTATCTTTATGCGGTCGCAGCGGCCTGCGATAACGGTCACGCGACACGCAAAGACGCCGCTGGAGTAATTTTATACTGCGCCGAAACCGCAACCCAAATTGCATTAGATACCATTCAGCTTCTTGGCGGCAATGGCTACATCAACGAATTCCCCGCTGGACGTTTGCTGCGTGATGCTAAGTTGTATGAAATTGGTGCCGGTACGTCAGAAATTCGCCGTATGTTAATTGGTCGCGAACTGTTTGAAGAGTCTCGATAGGAGCATGTGATGCCAATCATTCAAAGTAAAATCAAACCTGACTCAGAGCTTTTTCAAAGCAACGTTGCAGCGATGTCAGCACTTGTCGCAACACTAAACACTGACATCCACACTATTTTACAAGGCGGTGGTGAAAGCGCTCAGCAACATCAAAAAGCAAAGGGCAAACTGCCAGTCCGAGAGAGAATTGATCTGTTACTCGACCAGCACAGCCCGTTTCTTGAAATCAGCCCATTCGCCGCTTGGAATGTTTACTCTGAAGCGGTTCCATGTGCGGGCATTGTCGCCGGAATTGGTCAGGTCAATAGCCATCCTTGCATGGTGATCGCCAATGATCCGACCGTCAAAGGCGGCACCTACTACCCTTTAACCGTAAAGAAACATCTACGTGCTCAAACGATTGCTCAACGCTGCAAAATCCCCTGCGTATATTTAGTCGATTCCGGCGGAGCCAATTTACCTCATCAAGCCGAGGTGTTTGCCGACAAAGAACATTTCGGCCGTATCTTCTTTAATCAAGCCAAGATGTCGAGTGAAGGTATCCCGCAAATTGCTGTCGTGCTTGGATTGTGCACTGCAGGCGGCGCCTACATACCAGCGATGTCAGATATTGCCATCATGGTCAAACAACAAGCGAGCATCTTTCTCGCCGGTCCCCCTTTAGTCAAAGCTGCCACAGGCGAAGTGGTCAGCGAAGAAGAACTTGGCGGCGCAGATGTCCATTGTCGTAAGTCTGGCGTCGCAGACTATTATGCAGAAAGTGAAGCGCACGCGATGGCACTTGCCCGTGAAGCTCTCGCCAATACTGGGCAAGACAGTCGCAAGCCTGTCGTTGATGTTGATAAGGTGGCATCTCCTCGCTATCCGGCAGAGGAGTTATACGGCATTGTTAACGCCAACTTAAGGCTTTCATTTGACGTTCGGGAAGTCATCGCCCGACTTGTTGATGACTCAGAATTCGACGAGTTCAAAGCGCTGTTTGGCACGACACTGGTGTGCGGATTTGCACGCATTGACGGATACTTAATCGGTATCTTAGCGAACAATGGCATCTTGTTTTCTGAATCAGCACAAAAAGGCGCGCACTTTATCGAACTGTGTGCCAAGCGCCATATCCCGTTACTTTTTTTACAAAACATCACCGGATTTATGGTGGGAAAAAGAGTCGAAGAAGGCGGCATTGCTAAACACGGCGCTAAGCTGGTGATGGCAGTGGCGTGCGCCGAAGTACCCAAGTTTACCGTTGTTATTGGCGGTTCATATGGGGCGGGTAACTACGCAATGTGTGGCCGTGCTTACGATCCTACCATGATGTGGATGTGGCCCAATGCACGCATTTCAGTGATGGGAGGTGAACAAGCCGCTGGTGTGCTCACTGAAGTAAAAAATCACGTCATGCAACGCAATGAAACGCCATGGCCCGAGAGCGAACAGCAGCAGTTTCGACAAGAGATCCTCGACTTATATGAACAACAAGGACACCCGTACTACGCCAGCGCAAGGCTGTGGGATGATGGCATTATCGATCCTAAAGAGACCCGCAATGTATTGGCTCAAGCTCTGAATGCGACTTCACAATCTGACACAACAGTCAGTCAATTTGGCATATTTAGGATGTAGTCATGTCAGTGAAACATTACGCCAATTATCAACACATTGAATGTCAGCTCAACGGTGAAGGTATCGCACAGTTGATACTGAATCGGCCACAATGCGCCAACGCATTTAACGACCAGATGATCGCCGAACTTATCTCTGCTATCGACCAACTCGCAAGTGATAAAGCAGTGCGTGGACTGCTGCTTTGTGGTCATGGTAAACACTTCTCTGCAGGCGCCGACATCACTTGGATGCGCTCTATGCTTAATAAAAGTCAACAAGACAATCAGCTTGATGCCTACCAATTGGCAACACTTCTGGCAAAACTTGACCAATTTCCTCACCCGACGGTTGCTGCAGTGCAAGGTTGCGCATTTGGCGGTGCCTTAGGCTTGATATGTTGCTGTGACATGGTCTTTGCTGCCGATCACAGTCAGTTTTGTTTAAGTGAAGTTAAGCTAGGGTTAGTCCCTGCCACTATTGCGCCGTACGTGATCCGAGCGATAGGCATTCGTCAGGCCCGGCGCTATATGTTGTCTGCTGAGCCTATCAACAGCCAAACGGCGCAGCACATTCATCTAGTCCATGAGTTAGCCGCGAGCGAACACCTTGCTTTAAGTAGTCACGCATGGCTGATGTCGACCATAAACCACAGTCCAAATGCCTTAACCACAACCAAACGTCTGTGTGACCACTGTCATCACCAACCCATTGATGACGCCTTACTGCGCTATACAAGCGAATTAATCGCCAAGATTCGCGTTTCTCAGCAAGGGCAAGAAGGGCTCACAGCCTTTCTAGAGAAACGGCCACCCAATTGGTAGTGCGCGACTAGCAACTAAGGAGCAACGCATGAATAATCCGCTAGCAAGTAAGCACCTTCCATCCTCTGTAACTGTTGTCGAAGTGGGCCCCCGCGATGGATTACAAGGTGAGCGTTCTCTGCCTATTGCCAGTAAAATCGAGTTCATCAATCAACTATCACGGGCGGGTCTCACTCATATTGAATCAGGTGCCTTTGTCGCCAAACATCGCGTACCGCAAATGGCCGACTCAAAACAAGTTCTGCAAGGGATCTCGCGCCAACTAGGGGTGCGTTATTCTGCGCTCACGCCTAATAGGCAAGGCTTGGAGGCTGCGATAGAGAGCCAAGTTTCTGAAGTTGCGGTATTTACTTCAGCTTCTGAAGGATTTTGCCAACGCAATATTCATTGTTCCGTCGAGGCCAGTCTCGCGCGCTTTGAGGACGTAATTGCGTTGGCGTCTCAATATCATATCCCAGTGCGCGGTTATCTTTCTTGTGTCATCGACTGCCCTTACGATGGTGCTACTCTACCTGACAAAGTGGCCCAGCTTAGCCAGACCATGTTAGAGATGGGTTGTTATCAGGTATCACTCGGCGACACGATAGGAACAGCAACACCACATCGTATTGCGACCATGCTAGAGGCCGTACTAAACATCGCAGATCCAGACGCCATCGCCGTACATTTTCATGACACATATGGTCAAGCACTTGCCAATATTTATCAGGCACTTACGATGGGAATTCATGTCATTGACTCTAGCACCGCTGGACTCGGCGGCTGCCCATATGCCAAAGGCGCTGCTGGTAACGTTGCTACCGAGGATGTGCTCTATCTTTGTCACGGTTTAGGTATAACAACTGGGGTTTCCCTTGATAACGTGGTGAGTGCGGCGTGGTATATCTGTGGCCAATTAAACAAACTTCCCAGCTCTAAGGTTTCATTAGCATTTAAACGCAATTGAAATGAGTAATTATGTGTTTAAACTCCAATTTTTCGACCTTCAAACTAAAAAATACGTGAGTTAGTGCTGTGAAAAGTGTTTACTAGCAGGCTTGAAGATTTGAACTAAGGTCACAAGACCCCGATCAGATTGTTGGCTATTTAGACAAAACCACCATTTTCAAGGCTAGCGACTAACACTATGAACCTATTAGTTTGCGATGATTCAATTATCGCTCGCAAATCCATTGTTAGCAGGATAGAACCCTCAACACACAATACGATTCACCAAGCCGAAAATGGTCAACAAGCACTCGATATCTTAACTTCGCATCATATTGATGTCTTGTTTCTCGACTTAACAATGCCAGTGATGGATGGCTTTGAAGTGTTAGCCAACATGCCAGTCAACCATTACCCTACTGATGTTATTGTCGTGTCGGGCGATATACAAACAGCGGCAAAAGCTCGTTGCTCCGACATGGGCGCAAAAGACTTTATTGAAAAGCCGTTTGCCACCTCTGACCTGGTCGATCTATTCAGCAAATACCACATTCCCCTGCGAAATACAGAGCTTAATAGTTCAATTTCATCGTCGACGGGGGTTGATCTGGTCGCAGCTATTCGTGAGATGAGCAATATTGCGTTAGGCTCTAGCGCCGCGCTGATTTCTCAGCAAGTCGGCCATTTTATTGAAATGCCTTTACCTAATGTTGCCTCTCTTCATCAGTCTGAATTAAAAATGACATTGCAAGATATTGTTAATAATTCAGAGTCGCGCGCGGTATCTCAACGTTTCGTCGGTCACGGCATTAATGGCGAGGCTTTGGTTTGTTTGCATGGCACGGATTTTAGCAACTTAACTTATCAAAATGGTGAGCAGGTTGAATGTTCGACCAATGAGATCATTTTGGATCTGTCGAATCTATTAGTTTCGTCGTTTTTAGGCTCATTTAGCAAGCAGTTAGATATCAATATCTCACTCAGACAGCCAATAGTTTTAGAGAAAGAAGTCTTGCAACTCGCGCTTAACTCCAACCAGTTTTTGGCTGACTACGAGCAAGACATTTTCACCATTGAGTTTGTCTATAAAGCAGAAAATCTTGATGTCGCTTGCGATATCGTGTTTTTAATCGACAACGACTCGCTCAGTGCAATTAAAGCAATTTTGGAGAGTGTGTTATGAACTCAACTGAAATCGGTGACTTACATTGGGTAATGCAGATCCTGGGCGATCTCGACGCCGGATTGATTGTGGTTGATAGAGATTACAATGTCTGTGTCTGGAACGCGTTTATGCAATCATACAGCGGCATTGCTGCAGACCAGATACTGGGCAAAAACTTGTTTGATGTGGTCCCCGAACTGCCCCATGCTTGGCTAAGGCGTAAAGTTGATACGGCATTCACACTCAACAGCCGTGGATTTTCCTGCTGGGAAGACCGAGCTTACCTGTTTAAGTTTAAAAACTTTAGCCCCATTTCCAATAGCCTAACCGAAATGAGGCAGAACATTAACTTTTCGCCACTGACCTCTGTTAATGGTGACGTTTCTCATGTCAGCATCATCATTAACGACGTTACCGATATCGCCAAAAACAAAATTCACTTGCTCGATTCAAACCAAAAACTGTCTGATCTGAGTCGCATTGATGGGTTAACGAAACTGTTTAATCGCGCCCATTGGGAAAGTTGCTTACACCACCAATATCAACAACAAAAATTGGTCGGTAACCCTGCTTCCTTAGTGATTTTTGATATCGATCACTTTAAACGAGTGAACGATACTTATGGTCACACGGTTGGGGACGAAGTCATCCGCCACGCCGCCCAAGAACTGAAGAAAGCCTCACGTAACTCTGATATCTGCGGACGTTATGGCGGCGAAGAATTTACGGTAATTCTACCAGACACTTCTGCCAATCAAGCGCTGTACTTCACCGAAAGACTGCGAAAACGAATCGAACAAGCGGTAATTCAAGTTGGTCAGCATGCGGTGAAATATACGATAAGCTTGGGAGTTTGCGAGCTGTCTAGCTATCAAACCTGTCATTTAACTTGGTTAGAACATGCCGACAAGTCTCTCTACTTCTCTAAGCAATCAGGCCGTAATCGCTCGACTGTGTTTGACCCAGCTTTTATTCGCTAGAGTTGCACAGCGTAGCCAGAATATTGGAGTATGTGATAATCAACAACGTTGTTAGCTTTGACACTAATTGGACAGCATCGTTGTTTAGAATGGTTAACTCAGATAAAAGGAAAATAAAGACAGGTACGGTAGTTTAAATTACGATTTCGGAAAATGCACATCGTGACACCTTGTTGTATCACTGCTAATTGGAATTGCTTAACCTTGGTGTAAATCTTTGAAATTAATCAGGAGTTTTGGAGCGTACTGCGGGAATCGAACCCGCATCATCAGCTTGGAAGGCTGAGGTAATAGCCATTATACGAAGTACGCTATGCCTTGAAGACAGGTGTAATATGCCACATCTGACTGAAAAGAAAAGTCTTTTATTGCCCTATTTGGTTCGACTGCTGAAGTTATCGCCATTTTGTTGATTAAGTGCTGTTTTTCACATCGATTGGTTCGTCAATTGTAAATTCCTGAGCGGTGACACGATTCTTTCCAGCCACTTTAGATTGATACATTAGCTTATCCGCATCGGAAAGAGAAATTGCCATCGAAGTATGGGGATAATAAGCACATCCTATACTCACTGTGACTTTGCGCGTTTTGTCTTCGCGCAAGTCAACGGTTCTGACCTGGTCACAAATCATCTCGGCCAACTCCACCACATCAGCAACCCCCTCATTATTGACGACGACCGCGAACTCCTCACCGCCAATTCGTCCGATAAGATGCGGTTCAGACAACACACTTTTTGCCGCCTCGGCAACCTCTCGTATCACTCTATCGCCGACTTGATGACCATATTCATCATTAACCCGTTTAAAATCGTCAATATCAAAGATCATTATTGCAATTGAACCTGGGTTATTGAGCCGACACTCAAACTCTAAAACAAAATGTCGACGATTACTTAAATTCGTGAGCTGATCGGTTTCGGATAGTTTTTTTAGCTCTTGGTTGGCTTGTTCTAACGCTTTGGTGCGAGCTTTCACCGTTGCATTGAGCATAACAATATAAACCACAGCCACGACAACGATAACCAAGATCGATAATGGTAATAAGTAGTCAGGATAAACAGTGCTGATATACATCCAGCGGTTTAAGATTTGTTTCTTCTCTTCATTGGTCAATGCGGCAAGGCCAGACGTTATTTGCTCTAGCAACTGCTGATTGCCCTGCATAACAGCAGGTCGAAGCTCACCGGAGTAGAGATGACGTACGCCAACAAAACGATGAGCTTGCTCACCACTACTGAGTACATAAAAGTTGGCAACTTGGAGATCGGCAACAAATGCATCCAGTTCACCATTAAATGCAGCCTCGATCATTTGATGATTATTGGAAAAACTGAGCAGGTTTAAATTTGGGTAGTGCTGTTGGGTAAATGCTTGTTCGTAGCCACCCGCAACAACCCCAACTTGGTATTGATGATCACCTAGCAGAAACTGGTCAAGATTGGTTGCGATAAGATCTTGGCTAATGAACATCTGAGTGTCGATGTTCATTAAAGCTGGAGCATAGTCGAGGTAGGCATCACGCTCTTCCGACCACAGTAAGCCGGCGTGAATGTCGGCTCTGCCATCTTTCAACGCATCCAGTGACGCCTGCCAATCTAAGAGAACAAACTCAATGTCAACATTGTGCTTTTTTCCATAAGCCTTCCAGTAATCGATTAAGATACCATCAGGCTCGCCGTCACTATTGATGAAAGAGAAGGGTTTCCACGCTTTTGAATTCGCGATAGTAAGGCTATTTGCCGATGAGGTATCGGCAAAGGTGTGAAAAGACAACAGTAGCAAAACGAAAAGCAAGCGATACACAAGTGTTCCTAATTACTAATTCAAAATGCACTGACCCTGAGTAAAAAGTCAGTAGAATAGATTATGTATAGATTAAGTTCGTGTTGCTAGCTGAAACCAGCAAACAATTATGAGACTTAAATCATTTATTCATATAAGCCGCTGACTTATTTGGTTTTAAATTGCGCCATTTCATTATTCAACTCACCGACTTGCCCTTGAACCTGGTTTGATATTTGTGCCGATGCCTGGGATATTTTGGCCACATCATCAACCGATGCGATGACTTGGTTCATCAACCCTTGAATTTCGTCGGTAGCGTTCGACTGTTGCTGAGCAGAACGGAGTAATTCTTGCATTTGTTGGCTCAGGCGTTTGATCTGTTCGGTAGTGGCACTTAATGTTCCGTGAGCGTGTTGAGTATGATCCGCCCCTTCTTGTGCAAGCATTTTACTACTATCAATCTCGCTGACGACTGCCGCAGTCGATGATTGGATCGCATTAACAATGTTATTGATTTCTGACGTTGATTCCGTGGTTCGAGTTGCCAGTAATCTTACCTCGTCGGCAACCACTGCAAACCCTCGCCCATACTCCCCAGCTCGAGCCGCTTCGATAGCCGCATTCAGTGCAAGCAAATTTGTCTGCCCTGCGAGATTTTCAATCACTTCGGTAACGCGGCCAATCGCTTCACTCTCTTTACTCAGTTCATTCACTTGCACGCTGGCTTTTTCAATCGTTGCATGCAATAGATCCACGGTGGTTTTGTTGCGTTCAAGGGCTTTAGAGCCTTGCTCAATGTGCGTCTTAGATTCAGCCAAACTAGCCGAAGATTGTTCGGCTTGAAGTGCCGTTTCACTGGCGGAGTGACTCACTTCAGCGACTTGTTGTCCAACAAGATCAATCGTGGATTTTTGGCTCTCCACTTGTGACACCGTCTGATGACTCGCGTCTTGTAGAGATGACATACTACTGCCGACCTTTCTGGCTTTATCACTCACGCCTTTAACAATATTGGCTAACTCATTATTCATTTTGTTAATAGATCGGGTCAAACTTGCTAGCTCGTCACTACCACCGAGATCCAATGCTGGCTGTGAAATATCACCATTGGCAATCGACTCGGCACGTTGAGAAATAGTGGCTACGCGTCTACCAATGTTTTTACCCATAAAATGAGCCACGGTAAAAGAGACACCAACCACCCCTGCAATTGATGCGATAAGTAGTGTGAGCACCTTGGTCACTGATTGGAATATCCCCTGACCACTTTGATCGGCGCGCTGTTGCTGCTGATTAATCACAGTTTCAAGATTCGAGTTTATTGTTTCAACGGCTGGCACAAGTTGATTAGCCATTTTTTGGTTCGCAATATTCCAACCATTTGAACGACGTTGCGCGACCACTTGCTCTGCCAAAGGGAAGTAAAGTTGCTGCATATCTTTAAATAACGACCATAAACTTTGATCACTGCTCGACATCAGCTCGATTTTTGACTCAATTTCACGCACCGATTTGTTGTGCGAGTCTAAGAAATCTTGGTACTTGTCCAGATGGTCTTGTCTACCGTATAAAAGGAAATCTCGCATAGAAGAAAGAGCATTAGCCAAAGAGGTATAACTGTCAGCATAAAGGCGAAATAAGCGCTTACGCTCCCCCCCCTCTTTATTACCAGCTTCATCGTTAATAAGGCCTTGCAACTGATCCAGTGCCACCTCTGCGATTGGTGCTGCTTCATTAATAAACAAAGAGTGTGCAGGGAGATTTTCATCACTATGGCTAAGTAGAGTAATTTCGTCGATTGATTGAGTCACCGCGGCCCAATCAGTGGTCACTTGGTGATATTGCTCCAGATCAATCAATTTCTCTAATGGCGGTAGAGCTCCCTCAACATGGTCTATAGCTTGCTGTAGGTTGGCTTGATGGAACGCGCTAGTTAGTTCATCTCCACCGAGCAACATGTATGCTCTTAGTGAGGAAACCGTAGCGTGAATCGATTGTTGTATCGTACGTGCCGCATTCACTGTTGGCAGATCTCGGCTCAGTAATGATTGTGTCTGGCTTTCGACGCTAGCAACACTGCGATAAATGAAAAAAGCGGATGCGATAAAAAGTACTGCAAGTGACAGAAAACTCAGCTGTAACTTCCCTGATATCGTGAGTTTCATCCTTTAACTCCTATTATATAGCCAGTCGACACTATAGCTTCTTGCCGCGCATTGTTAAATATATGTAAGCCAAATAGTTAAAATTTCGTTTGAGTTAGTTCATAAACTAAAAAATCCCCGTGAAACCTGTAACGATTAATGTTTGTTTGCCGCTAGTCGATATTGGTGAAACACAAGATTCGCTCATCACTTCAGCAGCCTGCTGAACAGGTAGAATAAGCACCGTTTAAGTGGATTTAACCCAACAGCAGGCCTTGCCCTACTGTTTCTTTATGCCAATCATTTTTTATCAGATTCTCCAGCCGCTGTCACGCCACGTATTATTTCACCATTAATACCCTAGCCAGTACATAATTCTATTTTTAACCTTATAGTTCGTTTAATAGCAACACCTTTCACTAATCTCCCTCAGTGTGTAAGCCTAACTTTACTGATCGATACACTATCGAACTGCGCAATATTTAACATTTTGATTACACTTAACTCTAACGGCGTACTACAACATTGTTCTCTGCATTGTGAACACTTTCTAGCGTATTAACGCAAGCTTGAGTCACTGGTTAGCAGGTTATGTTTAGAACACGACCAAGAAGTATCAACGAATAATATCTACCTTGACTCGTCAAGACCGGAACATGGTTATCGGGTCATCGTTTGTTGCTCAACGTGCGATCCATTTTGAGTAGCAGTGAGGAGATAGCGATGAATGTTCAGACACTTCCCATGCATCGATTCATTGATCACCACGGTGTATCAATAAATCAACTACCTGCTTGGGCCGATATTGCCACCTTGACCACCTTCTATAAGGACATGGTTCTTACTCGAACCTACGACAACAAAGCGGTCGCACTACAACGTACTGGCAAACTAGGTACCTACCCGTCACATCTTGGGGCAGAGGCATTTGGCGTTGGTCTTGGCCATGCGATGCATCCGAGAGATGTGTTTATCCCCTACTACCGTGACATGCCCGCAATGTGGGTGCGCGGTATAGCGATGGAGAAAAATCTTCAATATTGGGGAGGCGATGAGCGAGGCAGCGATTTTTATATTGAGCCAAGCGATGGAGGGGTTGCAGAACATTGCCGCGATCTTCCCTTCTGTGTGCCTATTGCGACTCAATGTACTCACGCAGTCGGTGTTGCCGCGGCGCTAAAAATTGAAGGACATCATCACGCGGCTGTTGTGACTTGCGGAGACGGTGCGACTTCTAAAGGTGACTTTCTTGAGAGTATCAACTGCGCTGGTGCTTGGAATCTGCCACTGGTTTTCGCTGTTAACAACAACCAATGGGCGATTTCTGTTCCACGAGCACTGCAGTGTGCGGCTGATTTCTTGTCCGAAAAAGCCAAAGGTGCTGGCATCAAGGGTATTACCGTCGATGGCAACGACATTGTCGCCATGCATGATACGGTGTTGGCAGCACTTGACAGAGCACGTAAAGGCAAGGGCCCAACTCTAATCGAGGCCGTGAGCTACCGTTTAAGCGATCATACCACTGCCGACGATGCTAGCCGTTATCGTAGCGATGAGGAACTCAACCAAGCGTGGCAGTTCGAACCGATTAAACGCTTACGACGCTATCTTGAAGCGCAACACGCTTGGGACAATACTCAGGAAGAGCAATGGCAAAAAACATGCAAGCAACACGTTGACCGAGTGGTCGAAAACTACATCAACCTAGCACCACAAGCCCCCGAATCAGCGTTTGATTACCTCTACGAACACACGCCTGCTGAACTCAACCCACAGCGTGATGCACTAATTAATAAAGCAATGCGCATGCAAGGAGGCAAACATGGCTGAATTAACCCTGGTTGAAGCGGTCAACCTTGCCTTACATCATGAAATGAATCGCGATGAGAGTGTGGTACTCCTTGGCGAAGATGTCGGTGATAACGGCGGTGTCTTTCGTGCAACTGTGGGACTGAAAGAAAAGTTTGGCTTACGCCGCGTTATTGACTCACCTTTAGCAGAAGCGCTAATTGGCGGTGTTGCCATCGGCATGGCGAGTCAGGGGTTACGTCCGATCGCCGAGTTTCAATTCCAAGGCTTTGTTTTCCCTGCAATGGAGCATCTAATCTGTCACGCAGCGCGAATACGTAATCGAACACGCGGACGCTTAACCTGCCCAGCAGTATTCCGCGCGCCTTTTGGTGGCGGTATCCATGCGCCCGAACACCATTCAGAAAGTGTGGAAGCTTTATTCGCTCATACTCCCGGTTTTAAAGTGGTCATCCCCTCTTCGCCACAACGTGCGTATGGATTACTGTTAGCATCGATCCGGTGCAATGATCCAGTGATGTTTTTCGAACCCAAACGCATCTACCGAACCGTCAAATCGGAAGTCATTGATAGTGGCGAAGCGCTCCCTCTTGATCGCTGTTTTACGCTTCGTAAAGGGCGAGATGTGACATTAGTGACTTGGGGAGCGTGTGTGGTTGAGTCACTGCAAGCGGCGCAAACCCTCTCATCACAAGGTATTGAGCTCGAGGTTATCGATTTAGCCTCAATTAAACCCATCGACATGGACACTATTCTGCGCTCGCTGGAACGAACCGGTCGTCTGTTAGTCGTACATGAAGCGAGTCGAACCTGTGGCGTTGGCGCTGAGCTTTTAGCTCGGGTTGCAGAACAAGCAATGTGTTTACTCAAAGCGCCACCGAAACGGGTCACCGGGATGGACACCATCATGCCGTACTACCGGAACGAAGATTACTTCATGATTAATGAACAAGACATTGTGCTGGCGGCACGCGAGCTCGTGGAGGGCTGGAAATGAAAGCATTCTTATTGCCAGATCTCGGTGAAGGATTAGCTGAGTCGGAGATTATTGAGTGGCACATTAAGGTTGGCGACAGCGTTGAAGTTGATCAAGTAGTATTAACCGTTGAAACAGCCAAAGCCGTAGTCGAAGTGCCGGCTCCCCATTCAGGGGTGGTCATTAGCCGACATGGTGAAGCGGGTGATGTGATTAATATTGGCGCTTTGCTGCTAGAAATCGAAGAACAACCTGAACGGGTGGCAGACGCTGGGAAAAAATCACAACAGCACGATGCCGCAACCGTGGTGGGCAATGTATCTCATACCACTCATCATGTGGATGTCGATAACTTTTGGGTTGGTGGCTCTCATAACTCATCCTCAACTCAAGCCGTCTCGGCACTGCCCTCGGCACGTCTGCTGGCCAAAAAACTCGGCGTTGATGTTAACCAAGTCAATGGTTCAGGCAATCAGGGCATGGTGACTGAAGAAGATATTTATCGTCAAGCAAGAAAACAAAGCCCAGGTACTGAGGTACTTAAAGGAGCGAGACGAACGATGGTCTCGACCATGTCCGAGTCGCACAGCAGCGTTGCCGCCGTCACGATAACTGAAGAGGCAAGTCTGGGTGATTGGCACGACGATGAAGATGTTTCGGCGCGTTTAGTCAAAGCCGTATTACACGCTTGTCAGCAAGAGCCTGCAATGAACGCTTGGTTCGATGCTGAGACCATGACTCGCTGCGTACACAGTAAGGTCAATATTGGTATCGCAGTCGATAGTAGCCACGGCTTGTATGTACCAGTACTTAAGAATGCCGAACAATACAATGGTGAGCAAATACGACACTGGCTTGATGAGACAGTACAAGGTATTCGCAATCGTCGTATTGGCCGAGAAAGTCTGCAAAATGCCACGATCACGCTATCTAATTTTGGTGCAATCGCGGGTATTTTTGCGACGCCAGTGGTCTCCCCACCGCAAGTCGCTATTGTTGGTGCGGGGCGCATTATTGAGCGAGTCGTCATCCATCAAGGTCAAGCGATTGCCGTCAAAGTAATCCCATTATCGATCACCTTCGATCATAGAGCTTGCACTGGCGGTGAAGCGGCCCGTTTTACCAAGCGATTAGTCGAACACTTGCAGCAACCCAGCGGTTAATCACTTATCTCATCCAATCAAAAGCGCACCACCTAGGTGCGCTTGCTTTTGCCAACTGGCTTGATTACACCTTGTCGATAAGCTCTGGTAAAATCTCAAATAAATCGCCCACCAATCCATAATCAGCAATCTCAAAAATGGGCGCATCAGGGTCGCTGTTAATCGCGACTATCACTTTTGAATCTTTCATCCCGGCGACATGCTGAATCGCTCCCGAGATGCCCACTGCAATATAAAGCTGCGGTGCGACAATTTTCCCTGTTTGTCCAACTTGCAGATCATTACTGACAAAACCGGCATCAACCGCCGCACGTGAAGCGCCAATTGCAGCGCCCAATTTATCGGCCAATGTTTCTAACATCGCAAAGTTCTCTTTACTTCCAACCCCGCGTCCGCCTGAAATCACCACCTGCGCTTGTGTGAGGGCTGGGCGCTCAAGATCCACCTGCTCACGCTCAATGAGTTGCGTCAGTTGTGGCCGATAGTCGAGATCGAGTGCCACCACCTCTGCGCAAGCCTCATCGGCAGGGGAGGCTTTGTCAAAAGCGGTCGCACGAATCGTCATCACAACCAAGCTATCTTGGGTTTTCACCCGTGCAAGCGCATTACCTGCATAAATAGGTCGAATGACAGTATCAGCACTTTCAATAGTGACAATATCAGACAACATATCCACATCGAGCAGGGCTGCAAACCTTGGCATGACGTCTTTACCATAGCTAGTTGCAGGAGTAATAACATGAGTGTAATTTTTTGCTAACGCTTGCAAGACCATGGCATGATTTTCCGCAAGACCGTCTTGATAGATGGGTCTGTCGACCATCAGCACTCTGTCGACATCGGTACAATGACTTAAGCTCTGACCGACTTGTTGACATTGACTACCAATCACCAACATGTCGATATGACCGCCAGCTAACTGTCGTAATTGTAACGCCGCAGTCAACGCAGAATAAGTGTCGGCGTGTACATTTTGATTATTATGCTGAGCAAGCACTAGTATATTCAAATGACTCATCGCTTTCCCCTTACTCTATGACTTTGGCTTGATTTTTAAGCTTATCAATCAGCTCAGCAACGTTATTAACTCGAACACCAGCGCTGCGGCTTGCCGGCACCACGACTTCGAGCACTTGATGATGGCTGGTTAACTCAACGCCCAACGAATCCGCAGCCACGACCTCTAAAGGTTTGCGCTTCGCTTTCATAATATTGGGCAATGAGGCGTAACGCGGTTCATTCAAGCGTAAGTCGGTACTGACCACAGCGGGCAAATTCAGTTGTAACGTTTCAAGGCCACCATCGACCTCTCGCGTGACCAATGCTTTATCGCCCTCAATTTCAAGCTTTGACGCACACGTCGCTTGGGACCAACTCGCGATCCCTGCGAGCATCTGCGCAACTTGATTGTTGTCGTTATCAATTGACTGTTTACCCATTAATACCAAATCGGGTCGCTCTTGACGAACAATCGCATTGAGCAACTTGGCAGTCGTTAATGGCGAGTAAGTTTGGACAACGTCAACATGAATCGCTCTGTCTGCGCCGAGCGCCAGTGCGTTTCGTAACTGTTCTTGGCAACTTGCGCCACCAATCGAAACCACCACCACCTCTTTACATACACCTGATTCTTTTAAACGTACCGCTTCTTCTACCGCAATTTCACAAAATGGATTGATCGCCATTTTTACATTGTCTTGTTCAACACCACTTCCATCGGGCTTGACTCGAATTTTGGTGTAAGGATCGATAACGCGCTTGATCGCAACGAGTACTTTCATTACCTGCTCCATCTAACCGTTGATAGTTTGAGCTTAGTAAAGTTTACGTTTACGTCAACTGTAACTATATTTGTCTCATAGGCGATAACAACAAAGGTTTAGTAGGATGGAACGAGAGAGCATGGACTTCGACGTAGTGATCGTCGGAGCTGGCCCTGCCGGGCTAACAGCCGCTTGCCGACTTGCGCAACTTGGAGTAGACAATCAACAGCCAGTCTCCATTTGCGTCGTCGAGAAAGGAGCTGAAGTTGGCGCACATATCCTCTCTGGCGCGGTGTTTGAGACCACCGCACTCGACGAGCTTTTCCCCGATTGGCGTGAGCGTAGAGCCCCAATCAGTACACCCGTTGGCTCCGAACAACTACTCTACCTCACTACTCCGCAACGCCATGTGCAAATTCCCGAACTGTTGACACCGTTAGCCATGCGCAATCAACAAGATCAATACGTGATCAGCTTGAGTAAACTATGCCGCTGGTTGGCAAAGCAAGCAGAAAGCCTTGGCGTTGACATTTTTCCCGGCTTTCCAGCCAAAGAGATCTGCTTTGATAAAAACGGTCAAGTATGCGGGGTTATCACTGCCGATATGGGACTTGATAAAGACGGCCAAGCGAAATCGACTTTTCAACCGGGTATTAAGCTCAATGCAAAGCAGACGATTTTTGCCGAGGGCGCACGTGGACATTTAGGCAAACAAATTATTAGTCGTTTTCAGCTTGATGCAGATAGCCAACCACAGCATTACGCTTTAGGCATCAAGGAAATTTGGCAACTCAGCAAAGACGACCCGCGCTTTCAGCCCGGACTTGTCGTCCACACCACAGGTTGGCCATTATCGGAATCATCAACCACAGGCGGTGGTTTTCTCTATCATCTCGAAGATAACTTAATTGCGGTTGGCCTGATCACCGATCTCAACTACACCAACCCGTATCTGAGCCCATTTGATGAATTTCAACGCCTTAAACATCACCCCAAATTCGCCGAGCAGTTAACGGGGGCCGAACGCATCGCCTACGGTGCCAGAGCGCTCGCCAAAGGTGGCCTTTTTTCTCTGCCTAAACAGCAGTTCCCAGGTGGACTATTGATTGGCTGTGACGCAGGCACTCTCAATGCAGCGAAAATAAAAGGTTGTCACACCGCCATGAAATCTGGCCTTCTGGCCGCAGAATCTGTATTTAACGCGCTATTAAACAGTGAAAACCAAGCCAATTATCAGCACTTGTTTGAGCGCTCTTGGCTCTATAGTGAACTCAATCAACAACGTAACTTCGCGGGGGCCATCCACAAATACGGATCTTTGATTGGCGGTGCACTGGCACTGCTTGAACAAAATATTTGGCAGCGCTTAACCGCTGGTACATCGAGTTGGGATATTAAAGATACCCAACCAGACTATGTGGCTTTGTATGAACAAACTCGCTGTAAACCGATTCACTACGATAAACCTGATGGCGTATTAAGTTTCGATAAGCCTTCGTCAATGTATCTCTCTGCTACTTTCCATGAGGAGAACCAACCCTGTCACTTACAAGTAACCGATTTAAATATCGCCCTAACGCAACATATGACACTATTTAACGAGCCAAGTCAGCGTTATTGCCCTGCCGGGGTATACGAAGTGATCGACGCACAAGGCAAACAAAAACTGCAGATCAATGCGGCCAATTGTCTGCACTGTAAAGCGTGTGACATCAAAGACCCTTCACAAAATATTACTTGGACACCACCAGAAGGTGGCGGGCCTAATTACCAGAATATGTAACTTATAACGCGCATACAGAGTGGATTTAACAGCACAACATCAGACGTTTTTACTTTGTTGGAGTTAAGTTGTCCGACTTGGCTCTTGTGCCGAATTGTTGCTAGTTTTTGTCTTAATCGATCACTTTATTAACATCTTAAAATAAATCCATCATTGATTTAAAAAGAGATTCCAATCACATTTTATTCGGTTATAATCCGCGCCACTGCGATTTATGTTGATAAACGCAAACTTAATTTGAAGAAATCGACAGCTAACCGAACCTCACTGACGAGGGAGAATGAGAGTAATAATGAGCAAGATTGATAAAGCAATGCGAATTCTACTAGCAGGATTTTGTATCAACCTTTGTCTTGGCATCCTGTATGCTTGGAGTGTATTTAACAAAGCGTTAGTCACAGAGTCTGGCTGGAGTGCCGCTGAAGCATCGGCTCCTTATGCAACCGCAACGATCACCTTTTCTATCTGCCTTCTTGTTGCGGGCATCTTGCAAGATCGCATGGGGCCACGGCTGATTCTGATCCTAGGTACTGTTCTTACCGGTTTTGGCATGATCGCGTCTGGTTTTGTTAACTCACCACTTATGCTCAACATCACCTTTGGCGTGATCACCGGTGCAGGTATCGGTTTTGGTTACGCTTGCCTGTCACCTTCAGCCATGAAATGGTTCCATGCGTCGAAAAAAGGCATGGTTAACGGCATCATCGCAGCTGGTTTTGGTCTTGCGGCTATTTATCTAGCGCCAGTGACTTCCGCTTTGATTGACAGCATGGGTATCCAAACTAGCTTCTTAGTCCTTGGTATTGGCATCCTTGCTATTGCGGTTCCTTTGGCCGCCACTATTAATAATCCACCCGCGGATTACACCCCTGCTGAGCCTAAACTCAAACAAGGGCAAGCCCCTAAAGTGGTTAAAAAGTCTGATGACCTAACTTGGAAAGCAATGCTAAAAACACCGCAGTTTTATTCACTGTGGATCATGTATGCATTCGCGGCATCGGTTGGTCTGATGATCATCGGCAATATCACCACTATCGCCAGCGTTCAAGCAAACCTACCCAATGCGGTTTACCTTGCGTCTATCTTAGCGGTATTTAACTCAGGTGGTCGTGTTGCTGCTGGCATGTTGGCTGATAAAATTGGCGGCGTGCGTACTCTACTGCTCGCATTCGTGCTGCAAGGCGTAAACATGGTTCTGTTCGCGACATTCAATACAGAGTTCACGCTTATCATTGGTACTGCTATTGCAGCCGTTGGTTACGGAACGCTTCTCGCCGTATTCCCTACTCTAACCGCAGAGTTCTACGGCCTTAAAAACTACGGGACTAACTACGGCGTGCTCTACACTGCATGGGGTATTGGTGGTGCCATCGGCGCAGCTGTAGTTGGCTTCTCAATGACTAACGGCGAAGGTTATGCACTCGCTTATACCGTTTCCGCGGTTATGATGGCGGTGTGTATTGTTCTTGCCGTGCTTACTAAGCCGATGACTGAAGCCAAGATTGCGCAACTAAAAACCGCTTAATTAACTGATTTTTAAATAAAAAGGCTTAAAATTAAGAATAATGACCTTTTTTTAATTCGTGGAGTGATCGGCCGCCTTCCTTCGGCGTACCTATCTGTCAAGGAATAACAAATTCCTAAGCTAGTAAATATCCGCGATGTCTTAAAAGTGAAGAAGATTAGGTTAAGTCGTTGGATATGTTCGCGGTTCGTCGCAGCTCAGACAGGTTCTGGCCACATAATGACAAGGTTCATCAATGGTATCGTACTAATCAACCTATCGAATTTGGTTTACTTGACTACAATAAATTTAGAATAGGTAGAACCGTTCAACTGCGCAGACAACGCAAATGGAGGTAACCATGGGTATTAACGATAGCATTCGAGCGTTAGAGCAACAGATCTATGTCGCTTGCTCTGAAGGAGATTACGACACGGTCAATATGCTTGAGCATCAATTGGACAGCTTACGCCATAAAGCTGAGCATCCCTTTGATGACGATCCGTACGCGTCAGAATCGACCATCTTCCCGGAAGATAATCAGTACTAAATTGTCAACGCCCCAGCAAAAAATGGGGCGTTTATTTAGCGGCTTTTTTCTCGCTACTTGTAGGTAACTGGCCGCGTCACTCACACGACCCGAGTGGAGAAGATAAACCAATGCAACTTTTGACGAATAGGGGTCAGTTCTAGGTGAATATCTTGTTGGAACTTGCCTCCACTCTCGCGACTCAGGGATTATAGGGATTTTGGCCTACCTTCGGGTAGGTCATTTTTGTTTATGACAGTGATCAACACGCCACGTCTATTTTTACGTTAAAGTCTCATCCATACTAAAAACACCGCTTTACAAAGCACGTTTTAACGCTATTATTTGAACGCAAACGATTGCCTCACTTTTTGTGTGCTTATTTTGAGGATTTTATGCTGTCCGATATCGATATCTGTCGTAAGACGATTCTCCAACCCATTACCCAAGTCGCGCATAATGCAGGACTAAGAGATGGTGAATTTCATAGCCAAGGTAAATACAAAGCAAAAGTGGCATTAGATACCCTTAAACGTCTGCAACATCACCCCAAGGGAAAGCTTGTTTTAGTCACCGCTATCACTCCAACCCCGCTTGGCGAGGGAAAGACAGTGACAACCATTGGTCTTTCACAAGGATTGGCTAAGTTACAACAATCGGTGATGGCATGCATTAGACAACCTTCTATGGGCCCAGTTTTCGGTGTCAAAGGCGGTGCAGCGGGTGGTGGTTACGCTCAGGTTGCTCCAATGGAAGAGCTCAACCTCCATTTGACAGGAGACATTCACGCCGTGACTGCCGCGCACAATTTAGCGGCCGCGGCTATCGATGCCCGCATTTATCATGAACAACGTTTGGGATATCAAGACTTCGAGCAGCGCAGTGGTATGAAAGCATTACGCATTGATAGCAAGCGTGTAGTGTGGAAGCGCGTGATGGACCACAATGATCGCGCGCTGCGGATGGTCACGGTGGGGCAAAATGAACCAGACAAAACCGTTAATGGCTTTGAGCGTCTCGATGGTTTTGATATTTCGGCAGCCTCCGAACTGATGGCAATCTTAGCCCTAGCAAGTGATTTGAAAGACTTACGGTCTCGCATTGGTCGTATTGTGGTCGCTTATAACCTCGAAGGCCATCCTGTTACAACTGAAGATCTTCAGGTAGCAGGCGCGATGGCTGTCAGTATGAAGGAAGCGATTGAACCAACGCTAATGCAAACGCTTGAAGGAGTTCCGACGTTAATTCACGCCGGACCATTTGCCAACATCGCCCATGGGAACTCTTCGATCATTGCCGACAATATTGCCACCAGGTTATGCGACTATACCGTCACTGAAGGTGGCTTTGGCTCTGATATGGGGTTTGAAAAAGCCTGTAATATTAAAGCGCAGATGTCAGCCAAGGCTCCAGACTGTGCGGTCATCGTTGCGACCCTGCGTGGCCTCAAAGCCAATTCGGGCCACTACCAATTCATGCCTGGTCAATCTATTCCTGACACCCTATTTGCCGACGACGAGCAAGCTCTTGAGTCAGGGTTTGAGAACCTCAAATGGCACATTAATAACGTCAATAAATACGGCGTGCCAGCCGTAGTTGCGATCAACCGCTTTCCACAAGACAGCGAACATGAATTGCAGTTACTCAAACAATGGGTCGAATCGCTGCCAAACAATGTAGCGGTCGCAATTAGTGAAGGCTTTAGCCAAGGCGGTAATGGCACGTTAGAACTGGCGGATAAAGTCATCCAACAATGCACCAAACCATCGATATTCAAGCCTCTTTATCATTTTTCTCAGCCCACGGAGGAAAAGCTGATGGCGGTTGCTGAAAGTGGTTATGGTGCAGCCAGTATTACGTTTAGTGACAAAGCTAAGCAGCAACTCGCCGATCTTAAACATCATGGATTTGATAATCTTGCTGTCTGTTTGGCCAAAACACCGATGTCGATTTCAACCGATGGTTCGGTCAAAGGGGTACCGAAAGGCTTTGATGTCCCCGTTCGAGAGCTTAGGCTTTGTGCTGGTGCAGGGTTTGTCTATGCTCTGTGTGGTCATGTTATGACAATGCCTGGCTTACCCGAAAAACCCGCTTTCATGCATCTCGATATCGATGATAATGGCGATATTATCGGCTTAAGCTAATTTGGCGCATACTAACAGCAAACTAAGCCACATTAAGTACTTGGTTTGCTGTTGATTTGTATCGCCATCCCATGAAGTTACTCGTGAGATGGTGTACCATGAAATGACAGTCTCTCAACAATCGGACGTTTTCATGGAAGCAGAGCTACTGGAAATTAAAAACTTCCTATCCCAACACCCTCCTTTTGACGAATTGGAAGATGATGTACTTAATTACATCACTAAAAATGTCGAAATTTCCTATTATCGTGAAGACACTCCCGTCATTCACTTCGGTGACGAGATCCACGATTTGTACGTTGTTCGCAGTGGCGTTATTGAGTTGTATCGTCGCAAAGGCGAGTTATACAATCGACTTGATGAGGGCGCGCTATTTGGACAGATGGGAATTTTAACCCGTAATAAAGTACGTTTTCCTGCCAAAGCCATCAAAGATAGTTTGCTCTACTGCATCCCCGAAGCGGTGTTTCAAGAGCTGTATGAAAATCATGAATCCTTTGCCGATTTTGTAGAGGTTGAAAATAACGCTCGCCTGCGTAACACGGTTTCTAATAGTAATGAGCGAAATGACCTAACCACATCCAAATTGCGAACGTTACTCAGCGGTGAAGCCCCGTTCATCCATAAAACAGAGTCGATTCAAAACGCGGCAATAAAAATGGCCGATGAGAATGTGTCATCACTGCTAATTATTGACCCCAACATCACCGATGATGACGAAAGCGATAATAACCCGCTTGTTGGGATCATCACTGACCGAGATCTTTGTACGCGGGTATTAGCACAAGGGCTCGATCCTGGTGATGATGTCGCGAGCGTGATGACCACAGAAGTCATTTCACTCGACTACAACGCATACGTGTATGAAGCGATGCTAACCATGCTGCGCTACAATGTCCATCACCTACCAGTGCTCAAAGACAAAAAGCCAATCGGTATTATCGAAGCCACTGACATTGTGCGCTACGAGTCGCAGAACTCTTTATTGCTAGTGAGTAGTATTTTCCAACAGCAGTCTATTGAAGAGCTCGCCACCCTTGCAGAACAAGTGAAAGATAGCTTTGTCCGTTTAGTTAACGAAGATGCTAACTCGCACATGGTTGGCAGTGCAATGTCAGTGATTGGCCGCAGCTTTAAGCAACGTATTATTGAACTCGGTGAAGAAGAACTTGGCGAACCACCCGTACCGTACTGTTTTGTCGCGTTAGGATCGATGGGACGTGATGAACAGTTATTGGTCACCGACCAAGATAATGCCATTATTCTTGATAATACCTTTATCAAGGAAGAGCATGATGCGTATTTCGCTGAACTTGCCAAACGTGTCTGTGATGGTTTGGACAAATGTGGCTACAGCTACTGTACTGGCGATATTATGGCCACCAATCCAGATTGGCGCATGACCCGTACCGAATGGGAAGAATGTTTTGCTGATTGGATCGACAACCCAAACCCTAAAGCGCTGCTCAATGCTTCGATCTTCTTCGATCTTGATGGCGTCTATGGCCGCCTAAAGTGGGCTGAACAGCTTAATGGATTCATTGTTCGCCGTGCTCGACGCAATAACCGCTTCTTAGCTTGTCTAGCAAGAAACGCGATGAATCGGACTCCACCACTTGGTTTCTTTAAAGACTTTGTGATGGAAAAAGATGGCCAACACAAAAACTCGATTAACTTGAAGCGTCGCGGTACCGCACCTTTGGCGGATCTTATTCGCGTTCATGCTTTAGCCGTCGGTTCGCGCTCTAAAAACTCGTTTGAACGCCTCGACGATATTCACGATGCCGGAATTTTGCCCAAAGGAAAAGCGCGTGATCTCAGTGATGCGCTGGAGTTTATCTCTATGGTCCGTATTCGCCACCAAGCGTACGATGTAGAGAATCAGATCGATCCAGACAACAATATTGAACCCGAACACCTGTCTGAGTTTGAGCGTCGAAACCTTAAAGATGCTTTCCAAATTTTGAGCAATGCGCAGAACTTCCTCAAGTTCCGTTACTCTGCCAGCAAAAACTTTAAGTGAGGCACTGATGATCAGAAAAATCATGTCCCCACCGTCGATTGATTGGAAAGCCAAGTTCTCGCGGAAACTTGAAGTCATTAAAGATGATGCGTTGCGCAGTTACTACACAGCGGGGGTTCCGGAACCAAATACGCCATTAAATGAAGTGACTTTTCTGGCGATGGACTTTGAAACCACAGGCTTAGACTCGCTTACAGATGACATCATTACCATTGGTACTGTGCCATTTACGCTCAATCGAATCTTTATCAATCAAGCAAAACATTGGACAGTAAAACCGCGTAGACAATTGGCAGAAGAGTCTGTCATTATCCACGGCATTACTCATTCGGATGTGCTCGATGCACCTGATCTCTCTGCGGTTTATCAAGATGTATTGGCTCAAATGTCGGGGCGTGTCATGGTGGTCCACTACCAGCGCATCGAACGCGAATTCTTTGCCAATGCGTTATTAACGCGAATTAATGAAGGGATTGAGTTTCCAGTCGTTGATACAATGCAGATCGAATCACATGTGCAAAAGAAACATCATGGCGGCATCATCAATAAACTACGAGGCCGAAAACCTGAATCGGTTCGTCTAGGCGCCAGTCGCACTCGCTATGGTTTACCGCTCTATACCCCGCATCATGCTCTAACCGATGCGGTAGCAACTGCTGAACTACTTCAGGCGCAAATTGCCCATCATTACGATGCTAAAATGCCAATTGGTCAGTTGTGGATTTAATGCTTAAATAGTGGAGATAAAAAAGGGGCCGATACATCGTCGCCCCCTTTTTCGTATGTTTAGTACAACCTGTTAGCGGCGCTCTGTTCTCATACCCATGATCAAACTGACACACATCAGCAAGAGTACAAAAGTAAATGGTAGCGCAGTAGAGATTGCCCCTGCCTGCAGCGCTTGAACCGCTTCGGAACCTCCAACCCATAGCAGGGCAACTGCAATCGCCCCTTCCATGAAGGCCCAGAATATACGCTGAGTCACTGGTGCATCAACTTTACCACCAGCCGTGATACTGTCGATAACCAACGAGCCAGAATCTGAAGAAGTAATAAAGAACACCAACACCAACACGACAGCGGTAATTGACAGAATTGAGCCATAAGGCAGAACATCAAACATCTGGAACATCGCAAGCGAAACATCGGTTAAACCGTTAGTGCCAAGCTCGCCGACATTGTTCATAACTTGGTCAATCGCCAAACCACCAAAGGTCGACATCCAAATAACCGTCACAGCCGTTGGAACCAGTAGAACAGCAGTAATGAATTCACGGACTGTACGACCTTTTGATACTCGAGCAATAAACATGCCCACGAATGGTGACCATGAAATCCACCATGCCCAGTAGAATACAGTCCAGCCTTGGAACCATGCTTCGTCTTGACGACCATGCGGGTTGCTCAGCGGGATTAGGTTTTCTACGTATGCCATAAACGTCGTACCGATGTTACCAAGTACAATCGCGTAGCCAATCAGGGCAACCATAATCAGTAGCAAGAAGGCGATAACCATATTGATGTTACTGATCACTTTCACACCACCATCAATACCACGCACAACCGAAACGACGGCGAGTAAGGTAACAACAGTGATCACGATAACTTGCAAGCCAAGACCAGAATCAAGACCAAACACATGGTGAATACCACTTGCTGCTTGTTGTGCGCCTAAACCCAGTGATGTTGCCAAGCCAAACAGAGTCGCTAATACCGCGAGAATATCGACAATATGACCTGCCCAACCCCAAGCGCGATCGCCTAAAATCGGGTAAAAAATTGAACGAATTGAAAGTGGTAAGCCTTTGTTGTAAGCAAAAAACGCTAGTGAAAGCGCCACAACACCGTAGATTGCCCATGGGTGAAGGCCCCAGTGGAACATGGTCGCGCCAAGCGCTAGTCTTGCAGCTTCCGGCGTATTCGCTTCTACACCCAGCGGCGTTTCATACCAACCAGTGAAGTACGCGACAGGTTCTGCCACACTCCAGAACATCAGACCGATACCCATGCCTGCTGCAAATAGCATCGATAGCCAAGAAATATACGAGAAGTCAGCGGTTGCGTCAGTCCCCCCCAAACGGATTTTACCATACGGTGACACAACTAACGCCAAGCAGAAGATCACAAAAATGTTACCAGACCAGATAAATAACCAGTCAAAACTGCCAATGATCTGCCACTTGATGCCATCGAGCGTTGCTTTCGCTGATTCAGCATCCATTATTAACACAGCGATTAAAAACGCTGCAATCAGACCCGCACTCCAGCCAAAGACCGGATTGTGTACATCGAACCCCCACTTCTGTACATTATCTTGACCGACCGTATAGTCGGTACTATCAATACTGTACTTATCTATGCCTTTAGTCATTTTTCCTCACTACCTCTAGTTTCAAATGCACAACAGATTGCCAACGTAGAAATCATTAGAGTTGAAATGATAATTTTAATACTACAATCTGATACACCTCTCATTATCTTACTCAAGTTATCGTTAAATTCCACTAATATACTATTTTTTAACCACATTTTCTCAAATTAGCATAGCGAAAGACCAAATTTCAACCAATGCAGTAGTGTTTTATTTTCTGCAAATTTTAGTGCACTAAACATGAGCCCTGCACAAAATGTCTAAAAATCGGACCGACCACTACTGTTTGTTTAAATAGAGGCTTTTTTTCAATGCTCGATTAAGGTATTTTGCATTGCTTTCATTATCATTATAAAAGACAGTAATTAAGGATCTGAATTGGAAAAGCATGAAGAAGTCCTTATCTCGATTCGCCAAATTATTCGTGCGATCGATTTACACTCCAAGAAACTCAGCAAAGAATCGGGGCTTACAGGCCCTCAGTTAATATTAATGCGCTCAATTCGCGAGTTGGGTGAAGTAACCATTCGTCAACTGTCAGATCATACGAATATGAGCCAAGCAACCGCGACCACGATACTAGATCGCTTAGAACGCAATGGCCTAGTTCAACGTGTTCGCAGTAACAAAGACAAACGTAAAGTTCATGCTCACCTTACTGAGAAAGGTAACGTGTTACTCAGTCAAGCCCCAATGCCACTGCAACAAAGTTTTATTACTAAATTCCAGCACTTAGAAGAGTGGGAGCAGTCTCTTTTACTTTCGTCTGTTCAGCGTATTTCTTCGATGATGAATGCGGAAGAATATGACGTTGCACCAGTTTTGGAAATTGGCAGTATCACACAATCAGAATATAAGTAAGGATATTTGCTTTCCCTCCTTTAAGCTTACGTTTACTGAATAGCAGTATAAGTCGCGAGAACTGGATGGGAAAGCATCAATCTTTACCGAATTAACCGACGAGGCGATTCTCTACTTAAAACAGCAAAAGCGTTTTAAAAAATGTTTGCCTTCACTCTTTTGGTCGTTTAAAAGTTCGAAGACGTATTAAAAATCGGTAATTCGCTACCACCTTTAACCTGACGTATCGCTAAATGAGTATGGATGTCTTTAACGTTTTCAAGTCGCTGTAGCTTACGGGTGAATCCTTCATACCCCAATAGATCATAGCTGACCACTTCAAGTAAATAATCATATGCCCCCGAAACCACATGGCAACTGATCACCTCATTCATATCTTGAATCGCGTCCTCAAACTCATCAATACTAGTGGCTTGGTGATTGCTTAAGCTCACTTCGACAAACACCGTCATACCAACACCAATACGTTCTTTATTCAAGTAAGCCCGATAACTGGCAATAATACCGGACTCTTCTAGCCGCTTGATACGCCTTGCACAAGGTGATGCCGACAACCCGACCTTATCGGCAATATCGGCAGTGGCTTGACGTGCGTCTTGTTGCAGTAGTCTTAGGATATGTTTATCTATACGGTCCATCTCTTGTCGCCCTTTTCACGCGCTAATAATACTTTACACGCGACTTTCAACTAATAACTCATAAAATTAGGACTAATATTGCCAGATATCGGCTTCATTTTCGCACCATAATGTTAACAAATTCAATTTAGCTCACGGATCGATATGCTTTCTGGTTACTTGGCAATGTTTATCACATTACTACTTTGGTCAGGTTTTTTTCTTTCGTTACGCAGTGGAGCGCATTCGGAATTAATGACTGGCGACATCGCTTTAACTCGCTTTATCATCCCTTGTTTGATCTTATTACCGATTGTATACAAGGCTCGAGCCAAAATTGCCGTGATTCCAAAACGTTACGTGCTAGGTATGTTTGTTGGTAGCGGTTTGCCTTATTTGATGGTAGCGGGGACAGGAATGCAATATGCGCCAGTTTCTGACGGCAGTGCTCTTGTTCCTGGCACTTTGCCTTTATTCGTTTCCGCCATCGCTGTACTATTGTTTAAGCAGCCGTTAAGTTCTCACCGAATCTTTGGTTTAGTCTTAGTCATCTCAGGCATAGCCACTTTTTTATCGCAGAGTTTTTCTAATATGAACGACGGCTTACTGCAAGGGCATTTACTGTTTTTACTTGGTAGTGTCATGTGGGCAACATTTACCATTTGTGCGCGAGTCTCTAACCTCGATCCACTCGCCGCTTCTGGGCTGGTATCATTACTTTCTAGCCTATCGTTAGTCTTACTGGTTTTAACTGGCGGTATTGATAGCTATCTAGTCACTCAACCTCTGTCGGTTTGGCCATGGCAAGAGTTATTTGGTCATATGATGCTACAAGGGATAGGCGCCGGGTTAATTGCTGCTTTTACCTATCTCCATGCTATCTCTGTGTTAGGAGCTGAACGAACGGCAGCATTTGGCGCCGCAACCCCCGCCATCGCGACTCTGCTTGCTATTCCAGTGCTGGCTGAGTCTCCATCGCACTTAGGTTGGATTGCATTAGGGTTAATCTGTTTGGGAAGTTTAATCTCGAGTAATGTTTTACTTAAGAAGGATACATCTTTGCACTATCGACCTCCGTCATTTAAAAATTAATCGACTTTGATGTTGGTTGGCGATACAGGTATAGTCCTGCCGGTCTTTGTTGATTTGGAACACCTGATTTGAAAACGCCTTGTATCGCAGCCTGCAAAAATAGTCATGGTATCTGCAGTGGTTGCCATCGCACCATGAATGAAATCGTTAACTGGCGTCATTTTTCTGATGCTGAGCGAGATACGGTCATCACTCATATTCAGCGACAGACGTCAACGCATCAATGCCCATCGTGCCATGCGCCAGCACAATGCGATATTAGCCAAGGTAAGGCTACTTGTTGGTGCTTTGAGCTAGAACAGCGTGACACATCAAGTCTGGTAGAGAATAGCGCCTGCTTGTGTCGACAGTGTTTAACCGAACTGCCTCTGGCATAAAAACTCACTACATTCTGCATGATTATTTTCATTACTTTATCTAATGGAAAGGTGAAATTTTTATCTTGTTTAAGATCACACTTTTTGATTGCGAGTTACTGTAACTCGCTCTAATATCTCGCGCCTAAATAGTTCCCTATTTGATTTAATTCATTAGCCTAGCTTTGCAAAGGCTATCTTTTTTACGCTTTGAATTTAGGTGTAGTAGACAATGTCAGCGTCGTCTCAAGTGATTAAACTCGTGTTCCTTATCGCTATTTTGACAGCAGTGGGGCAAATGACTCAAACCATGTATGTACCTTCAATTGGTTATATGGCGAACGAGTTTTTGGTCTCGCCTGCCGCTCTTCAAGCGGTAATGGCGTGTTATTTGATCCCTTATGGCTTCTCGCAATTTATCTACGGCCCAATGTCTGATCGCTTGGGTCGTAAGCCGATTATTATTGTTGGCTTGTTGATTTATATTGTCGGTTCTTTGCTAACTCTATTTGCCCACAGCTTTGAATGGTTTCTGGCAGGCAGTTTTGTTCAAGGGTTAGGAGTTGGTTGCGGTGGTGCGATGTCACGTACGTTAACTCGCGATTTGTTTGAAGGTGCAGAGCTACATAAAGTAAACGGCTTGATCAGCATGTGTGTTATTTTTTCACCACTGTTAGCTCCCGTATTAGGGGGGTTCTTAACCGAAAGCTTTGGCTGGCGTTCAAGTTATATGTTCTTGGCGCTATTTGCGATTGCAGTGGTGATTACGATGATGACTAGTTTTATCGAGACATTACCGCGTGAAAAACGCCGCTATGAGAAAGTCAGCCATAGTTATAAATTTGTGTTGTCTGATCGTCGCTTTCAAGGCTACTTAATCTGCCTAGTTGCGACCTTCTCAGGCATTGCTATCTTCGAAGCGGCAGCGGGCGTGTTGTTGGGGGGTGTACTTGAGCTACCTGCAACAACCGTTAGCCTATTATTTGTATTGCCGATCCCGGGCTACCTATTAGGTGCTGCGCTTTCAAGCTATATTGCGGCTAAATGCGATGAGAAGCGTGCGATGAGTGTTGGGCTTATAGCGACAATGGTTGGTGCAGTAATTGTCTTGCTCCCAGGTTTGATGGGTGAGACTACCGCACCCACATTAATTGGTGGCGCGACACTCTATTTCTTAGGTGGTGGAATTTTGTTTCCAGCCGCCACGACTGGCGCGCTATCACCCTTGCCTTATCACGCAGGCACTGGCGGTGCACTGTTGGGTGGTATGCAAAACTTAGGCGCCGGTTTAGCGACACTTGCAGCATCATTAATTCCGGCAACAAACCAGATGCCGCTAGGCGCATTAATGCTGATCATGTCATTCATCGCCCTACTCGGCTTACTGCGCGTATACCGCAAAAACGACCCGTCTAACGAGATGCCTTTGGCGATATAAGATGGAAGAAAGGAGCTCATCGAGCTCCTTTTTATTTTTGATTATTGAGTTTTACTACCATTTTTTCATCAAACGCCCAACAAGATTGGGGTGATAGGCCCAGCTATGATCAAATAGGCTCATTAACTCAGGATTGCCGTATTTCGATAGACTGATCGCATGAAAGCGGTTTTTGGCTTTTTTAAGCTCGGCGACTTTATCAACCATCTGCTGAGATTGCTTTGGCGCGATAAAGTCTGAAATGACCACCATATCGGCATTTTTATATTTACCACTACTCATCAACTCAACGGATTTAAGCAGCACTGGCTCTAAATCGGTTCCGCCATGGAAGCGATAGCTTAAAAAATCACTCGCCTCACGAAGACCATCTTGTCTTGTCAACTCATAGGTAATTTGCTCGCTAGAAAACAGGATCACATAACAATCTCGATCTTCTGCCAATGCAATTTGCATTAACGCATAAGCTATCGCCTTTGCACACTGTTCTGGAAAGCCACTCATCGAGCCTGATGCATCAACACATACGATGAACGGTCCTTTCTCAACATCAACTTGCTTATGATCTGGTTGCTGAGCGCGGATCTTTCTCAGCGTTCTCGACTTACCTTGCATGCGATAGTTCATTAAACGCTTATCGACTAAGTGTTTATAGAACACGACTTCTAACTCAGGATAAGCAAGGAATAAGGTTTCATTAGGCAGTAATTTGTTCAGATCATCGCTTTCATGAACGCCGACAATATCATCTGTCGCTTCATCTGACTTTTCTTCTACCATCTGCAACTGTTCAGCTGGCGCACGATTAAGCTCGGGATCATCCACCTGCCCTGCCATACGTCCAAGCTTTTCAGCGATCTCTTGTAGTCCCTTATTTTTCACCAAAAATTCTGCATGACGTTTCATCACCGTGAGATCGCTCTTACTCAATTTTGCCGATGCCATATCCCACAGTCTGCCTACACTCGCTTGGTCTCCTTCTTGCGTGACTTTATCCATGTTTTTCATGGTTTCCATCCGCTGATAGAGATCTTTAAGCACTTTTTCTTGGCTCGCTTTTAACTCGCTCAATTGAGCCTGACGCAAGGCATCCGACAAACTTTGGTACCATTGATCGCAAAAATAGTGTGGCAACATTGGGTTATTAATCCCTTTGTTCTGTTCGATTAAACGCCTCGCTTGAAGATAAAAAGCAGAGTGCCACTCAAGCTTTCTGATCACATCAGAAATACGCTCAAAAAACTCTGATTCATTCCAATAAATCACCTCTTGATATAAAGCTATCTCTTGTTGAAATCGTTCTGTCTCACACACTTTAGTAATGCGTTTTTTCACGCTACCGCGCCATTTGAGAAGGTGGCTTTTGACCGATGTCTTGACGCCCGGGTTTTCCGCCACCATCATCACTTGTGACCGAGCCATCAATTCATTCACTGCGCTATCAAGCATGCCAGAATCGGCGATTGCTAAGATTAGGTTTAGACCATCTGCTCCTAACATATCGATTCCTTACGCGAAGAACTGGTTAAGGTTTTTAAAGCGAAAGGCGGTATGCTCACACTCTGTTTTGGTCGATTCCAGAACCTGTTGCAGCTGCTGTAAACTTGCTTCCATAATCCGAGGCAGCTCTTGATCAATAAAGCTATGCGGTAGAGCGCCGTGGAAATTTGCACGCACTTTTCTCAGGTGATGTTCAGCCGTTTCTAGCTGGGCCATCGCTTGCTCACTTTTGCTAACCCACTGTTGGTAAAGTGAGTCATCAAGGCCGGCATTCGTCACTAACGACACTAAGACAGCGCGGTTAGCAATGTCTTTAATCACTAAGTTACTTTCAGCATCTAGCTCAAAGCGCAGTCGACACAAATTGCTATTTTGATTAACGTAACCGTACACATCACCTTGGCCATCTTTGATCACGCGCTCTAGATCATTTTTTGCGATATACACCCAGCGGCTATCACCTTTCTCAGATTCAGACACCGATAAATTGCTTTGCAACAGTACTAACTTAACTAAATCAAACGCGCTGCCGACTTTATAACTTTTAGCCTGTGAAATATCATAGCTGTGGATTTGTTTTTTAAGCAGCCCTGTAGTCGATTCCATCAATACCGTAATGCCAAATTGCAATTCCAATTCATCTTGAATATCGAGTAATTCTTCACGACACAATGTGATTTGTTGCTCGACATCTTGTTGATCGAAGGCGTGGTGTAACGCGAACTCTTTTACTACATTTCGCACCACGTCACGTGATTCAGGGTTGTTCCATAAGCAGTCTTGCAAAAGCAGTAAATCTAGGGGATTAATTGCGTCACGGCCATTAAAATAGGCGCTAGCTTTCAGTAGTTTGACTGCTTTTTTCCAACGGCGATCAGACACATACATATCGGTATTGCTGCCATCGATACCCGTTATCGACGTGGTTGCATTTTCAAGCAGGTCTTTTAGTTCAAAGAGCTTCTCAAATACCTCATCAGAGAGTTCGAGCTTATCGAGCTCCCCTTGCCACTGATGATATTCTCGATCGGTAATCGCCAGTCCTGGTGGAATCGTTGCTTCTTGCGACGTCCCGACAGTCAGCATCGATTTGAAATTTTGTTTGTTTTGGATACGATTAACGAATACACGGACCAACATTCGATCATAAAGCGCTTCTAGTCCACTGTCTTCATCTGGTAATTCATTCGATGCAGACACCAGTAGACGCATTGGAACGCGTTCAATATCGCTGCCATTTTTGAAGGTTTTTTCATTAACAACCGTAAGTAATGTGTTAAGAATCGCCGGGCCAGCTTTCCAGATTTCGTCTAAAAATACCACTTGTGCGGTTGGCAAATAACCTTCGGTCAAACGCAAGTAACGGCCGTTGTCTTTAAGTTCTTGAATACTGAGCGGACCAAAAACCTCTTCTGGTGTCGAGAAGCGTGTCATTAAGTATTCAAAATAGGAGGCGTTATCGAACGCTTGAATCAGCCTTTTTGCAATCAAGCTTTTTGCAATACCCGGAGGACCCAAAAGGAAAACACTTTCACCCGCAAGCGCGGCAAGTAGGCAGAGTTTTATCGTGTCCTCACGCTCATATACACCATCAGATAACGCTTCAGCAAGCTTATTAATTCGTTCAGAGAGTAACGCTTTTTGCGAGTAAGAGACTCGGCTAGTACTCATCATATATCCACTCTCCTAACATAAAGTATGCATCTATACACAAGCTTATACATTTGTTGACACTTTGTTACAAGTGTAATTTACAATTGCCCACCCTTTATAGCAGAAGTGTTTTCGCTGTTATCGAATGAAACCTTTGTTTGCAATTTTGAGGTATATATCACTAATGAATGTAATCATATGCAACAATAACGCTTATTTTGACTTTATCTCCCTTACACGAAAAGTTATGGTAAAGCTCGTCTAGCGTGAGGACTAAAATAACAACCATATGGAAAACAACATCACCACACTTCATCAATGGAAGCGTGTCGCACTTGTCGAAGAGTCGGTGGCTCTGCCCAATGGCAAAACCATCACTCACACAACCATCTCTCATCCTGGCGCTGCGGTTATTTTACCGATTAAGCACAATGGCGAGATTGTTGTGGTCAATCAATTCAGACCATCATTAAAAAAGTGGCTGATTGAACTGCCCGCGGGTACTCTCGAAGCGCAAGAGCCAATTGAATCGTGCGCGCTACGCGAATTAGAAGAAGAGACGGGTTACAGTGCGGAAAGCTTGATTCCAATGGGACAAGTGACGCCAATGGCAGGCTTTTGCGACGAGATACAATACCTCTTTGTTGCTAAAGGACTCCGTCGTACACAACGCTATTCATGCGATGACGATGAAGTACTCGAAGTACTATCCCTGACGATCGACACCTTAGAGCAAAAGATAATCTCTGGTGAGGTCACCGATGCCAAAACCATCGCCTGTTTGAGTAAAGCCAAGCTGTGCGGCTACATTTAGGAGAGTAAATACAATGGATTTTCGTTCAGATACTGTAACTAAACCAACCTCGGCAATGCGTCAGGCAATGGCGCAAGCCCCTGTTGGTGATGATGTTTATGGTGACGATCCCACGGTTAACGAGTTAGAGCAATGGACAGCAAAGCGTCACGGTTTTGAATCCGCCTTATTTACCACATCGGGAACGCAAGCTAACCTACTTGGTCTGATGGCGCATTGTGAGCGTGGTGACGAATATCTTTGTGGCCAGCAAGCTCACAACTACAAATACGAGGCAGGCGGCGCAGCTGTTTTGGGCTCAATCCAACCTCAACCGATCGAAAATAATCCTGACGGTAGTTTAGATTTCGCCAAACTTAAAGCTGCGATCAAACCCGATGATTGTCATTTTGCTCGCACTAAGCTCTTAAGCCTTGAAAACACCATCAATGGCAAAGTGCTTCCGCTTAGCTACTTGGCTGATGCGCGCGAATTTGTCGATACTCACGGTTTGTCTTTGCATTTAGATGGGGCACGCGTCTATAACGCCGCCGTCGCACTCGATGTGGATGTAAAAGATATCGCACAATATTTCGATTCGATGACGGTATGTTTATCGAAAGGGCTAAGTGCCCCTATTGGTTCACTACTGCTAGGTAGCCACGAATTTATTGCCAAAGCACGACGATTAAGAAAAATGGTTGGGGGCGGCATGCGCCAAGCCGGTATTCTGGCAGCGGCGGGCAAACTGGCCCTTACCGAGCAGGTTGAACAGCTTAAACTCGATCATCAAAACGCCAAACGCTTGGCTCTGGGTCTTAGTCAAATTGATGGGTTCAAGGTCAATCCCGACCTAGTGCAAACCAACATTGTCTTTGCCAAACTTGATGAACATATCGACATTAATCAAATCGCAGAGCAACTGGCAGAAGAAGGAATTACCATTTCTACGGGAAATCCGATTCGTTTTGTCACCCACAAAGATGTCAGCAGTAACGATATCGATACACTGTTAAGCAAACTTGCGGTGTACTGCAACACGTAAAAACACCAATTAGGAATAACAAGAGCTGACATCCATCAGCTCTTTTTTTTACGTTCTGTAAAGCACTTTGACCACATGCCAGCCAAACTTGGTTTTGACTAGGTGTGGTACTAAGGTTTCACCCGAGAAACAAACTTTGTCAAATTGAGGTACCATTTGACCGCGACGAAACTCGCCCAAATCGCCTCCGCGCTTACCAGATGGACAAGTAGAGTGCTTTTTCGCTAAAGCTTGAAACTTAGCGCCTTTTTTAAGCTGCTTGATGATGTCTTCAGCCTGCTCTTTATGTTTAACCAATATGTGCAGTGCCGCTGCTGTGTTCGCCATAATTCTTCTCAGTAAAACTTCTAACGACTCGAATTGTACCCGATTCATCGGCATTTGTTCACCCAAACCGTATGATGATTGCACTGTTTTGCCTTTGTTCCTAACCGTTGACAACAATTTTGATATGACTCCATTGATCATCGAACCAAATCCGTTACCATTTAACTAACTAAGCGGAAATATGAGCACCTCAATGGCTAAAACAGTAAGTAAGGCAAACCAATCTCAAGGCATGCTGATGTTTACTTTAACCAACAGTAAACAACTTTTTGCAATTGGTACATTAAAAGTACGAGAGATCGTACCCTATCAGCCTACAACGCAAATTCCGTATTCTCATCACCACGTGATTGGCACTGTAACGATCCGCAACAAAACCATTCCGGTGATCAATATGCCTGCAGCGATTGGCTTTCGTCCTATACAACCAGAGGAATACGGATCTTGTTATCTGATAGTCACCGATTGTTTGCGTACTATTGTGGCCTTTATGGTTCGTTCTATCGAAAAAATCATTAGTTGTGATTGGAAAACCATCGAGTCGACCCCTAAAACGGCGGGTAATGATGTGTTCGTTACTGGCATAACCCGCTATAATAATCAGATAGTTCAGATGCTTGATGTTGAGTTATTACTATCTAAAATTTATCCTCAATATGAGTCAACCAACATTCCAATGTTGACCGATATTGAGCGCGAGCGTCTCAAAGCGTTACGAATTCTCCTTGTTGATGATTCTTCCATCGCTCGTAAACAACTCGCGGATGCACTCGATAGTATCAACATTTCCTATCAAATTTGTAATAACGGTCTTGATGCCTTAACACTGATGCGCCAATGTGCCGCACAAGGACAAGCGATCGATTTATTGGTGAGTGATATTGAAATGCCAGGTCTAGATGGCTACGAATTGGCATTCGAAACACAAAATGAACGCGAATTGAGCAATAGTTACGTAATATTGCATACGTCATTATCAAGTGAAATTTGTGTCGAACGCGCTCAACAAGTCGGTGCTCATGAAGCACTAGAGAAATTTAACGCTGCCGACTTAATTCAAGCGATGTTGCGCGGTGCCAGTAAATTGGAGCAAGGCAATGTAAGACCCGAAGTTGTCACGGACGAAGGCTAAATAAAAGTCACGAATAAGTTTGCTCAACGAATTGACTGGTTCTACGCTTTAAATGTGCAATTGAACAAAGTCTAGGTAAAGTGATACAAGCAAATTAACTTTAAATCAAACATCTATGCGCAAAATCGGGTAATCTTAGCTCATAGTATGTCTCTTATAGAATGTTCATAGGAAATGACCGACGATTTTAAAAAGTCGACAGCGAATTTACGAAAAGCTGTCCCACTGATGATGAAAAATCATGTAGCGGCTACGCCAGCAAACTATGCCCTTTGGTACACATACGTTGATAATGCGATTCCCCAGTTAAACAGGGATCTAGATGACGTTATTGACAACTTCGGCATTTGTCCACCAGCGGCTAGTGAACAGTTGTATCAAAACTATGTTGCATGTCGCACTGAAACAGATATACGTGATCTACGAGCCAACATAGAGATATTAGTTAATGAAGTTTCCAACTCTATGGTAGATACCCTTTCTGATACCTCCCAATTTTCGCAACTGATTGACAAAAGTTTTGTTGATTTGGCTCGTGTTGAAAATGAAGCCATGTCTATGGAAGAGGTAATGAAGGTTATCCGCCAGTTAGTCTCGGAATCAACTGAAATTCGCCACTCTACGCGCTTTCTAAATAATCAGCTCGAAAACGCAACTAAAGAGATTAATCACCTCAAAACCCAATTGGCCGCTGTTCAACAAGACGCCTTATTTGATGCCCTAACGAGCTTATATAATCGGCGAGCCTTTGATAGCGACATCAACACACTATGCCGCGCAGAGCAAAAAATGTCGTTAGTACTGGCTGATATTGACCATTTTAAAGCCTTTAATGATACCTATGGTCACCTATTTGGTGATACGGTCATCAAAAGCATCGCTAGACGTCTGCAGCTAAGTTGTCGCGATGGCATTCATGCCTACCGTTTTGGTGGTGAAGAATTTGCTCTTATCGTCCCGAATAAATCTTTGCGTATTGCCAGACAATATGCTGAAACGTTACGGCGTTCAATAGAAAAGTTGTCGATCAAAGATCGCCGCACGTCGGAGCAAGTAGGAAATATCACGATCTCTTTAGGTATCGCTGAGTTTGAGCCTGGCGAGTCGGTAGAGTCTTTGATTGAACGCGCAGACAAACACCTTTATGAAGCAAAACAACTTGGCCGCAACCGAGTCATGCCGATTTAAGTTATCGTTCAAATAATAGAGCTCCAATACTATGATTGGAGCTCTATTATTTGGCTTAACCGTCACGTGTTATCGTTTCAATCAGATCTTTCTGAACTTGTTCCGCTTTATCATTAACAATTTGACAGGTTCCCGCCGCTTTATGGCCACCCCCACCATATTTCAACATCAACTCTCCGACATTGGTTTTAGAGCTGCGATCAAATATTGACTTTCCGGTAGCAAAAACCGTATTTTGTTTTTGAAAGCCCCACATTTTATGGATTGAGATATTGCACTGCGGATAGAGCGCATAAATCATAAACCGGTTACCCGCATAGATCACCTCTTCCCCCGTCAAGTCGAGAAATACGAGGTTGTCGTATACTGTGGCACAGCGCTGAACTTGCTGCTTAAACAAGTTTTCATGTTCACGATACAGATCAATACGCTCACGCACATCAGGTAAATCGAGTATTTGGTCGATCGAATGGTGTTTACAGTACTCGATAAGATCCATCATTAAGTTGTAGTTTGAAATACGAAACTCTCTGAATCGCCCTAATCCAGTGCGAGCATCCATTAAAAAGTTGAGTAGGTTCCACCCAGTTGAATCAAGCACTTCATCACGACTAAATTGCGCTGAATCCCCTTTGTCTACTGCTTTCATCATCTCTAACCATTGCGATGGAAAAGTGCTCTCTCCGCCATAATGATCCCACACCACACGAGCCGCAGAAGGTGCATCAGGATCGATAATGTGATTGGCACGCTTGCCTTGGTTTCGAATAACCTCTGACAAATGATGATCAAAGACAAGGTGCGCGTGTTCTACGTAAGGCAAGTTGGTTATGATGTCATTTGACGTAATATCTATCACACCATCTTGCATATCTTTAGGGTGTACAAATTTAATATCGTCAATAAGGTCTAGTTGCTTCAACAGTACAGCACACACTAAACCATCAAAGTCACTTCGGGTGACGAGTCGATGTTTTTGATCCGACATTGGCACTTCCTATGCTTGAGCTTGTTATTAATACGGCGATAAACCGAGTTAGCGAAAACGGTGAACAAAACGACAATGACAATATCGCTTTGACATATAACTCATTTAATTTTAGACAGCGCTAATATTTTAACCAGTTTAAGGCAAAGAAATTATTCGATTATTGCCCATTTCATATTCAACTGAGTAAAACAATCAACTAACAGGGCATGAAAAAATAGCAATTGAAGTCTTGGTATCAGTTCTCTGGGTCGATACGCCGATTAAGATCCGTTAAGTGCCAGTTAAGCTGCTTTAGATATGTCACACAAACCTGAGTGTCTACCTCTGCGGTCGTATTTTCAACGGCCTGTTCGATCTGTGTCAGTGACTGTTGTATCTGTTTATCGAAGCTCAATATTTTTAGACGTTTTAACGCCTGACGAGCAATCTGATATGGCTGGGCTCTGACCTCGGTCAACGGACGTTTAAATACACATGCAACGACGCCCTCTAAATAGACCCGGTACGTTGTCAGCTTGTCAAGCAATAAAAACCCGTGCGCTCTTGCGCCATCATGAGGATAAGGCACCGCAAAGTGCTGCGATAGTTGATTCGTTATCGAGATATTGAACCCTAACGTATGATATTGATGCCGCATCGCATTCAACAACCCTTGCTCGGGCATTAGCCTTTCTACTTGGACAATACGCTGAAGGTGATAATCGTTTGAGAGCAAAGTGAGCGTGAGTGTTTGCTGGTGCAGTGAAGTAAGACTTTGGTTTAGTTTACTCGCGGCATTGGCAAGATTCTCGATGGTATTTTGCGATTGATCCTCAAGGAGAATGCGATATGACTCAATGACGCTCAACGGCAGTAACTGCTGTAAATAATTTCGCATCGCCATCGCTTCAGAGACTAGTTGCCCTTGCGTGACTCCCCCACAAAAAATAATGGCTGTCGTCTTGCTATCAAGTGACATCATCTGCTTAGCGAGCGCCTCAACCCGAGAGCGACCTTCAACAGTCAACTGGTCTGAGACTAATCGTTTGCCGAGCACCAATACTACACTATTTATATTCATTAATTATCCATGTCTCAATTATTCCTACTGAGTAACGGAGAAACTGTACAAGCATCGACTTTACCGTTAGCTTAAGCTCGGTTAACATTTTGTTAAATGCAGCGATTCATTACCCGTGACGCTGCGATCCCCTACAAGAGCCTCAACCAAAGGCCACGACAACAGGAAGTAAGTTTATGCTGTCAATATTTGATATTTTCAAAGTGGGCGTTGGGCCTTCAAGTTCACATACTAATGGCCCAATGATCGCTGGCTACCATTTTACACGCTTGCTATCGCCAACGCTGCAACAAGTCCACCGAGTTCAAGTCGATTTGTATGGTTCGTTGTCACTAACTGGACGAGGCCACCATACCGACCGCGCTGTGATCCTCGGTTTACTTGGTAATACACCCGATACAATCAAAATGTCGAGTGCCAAGCAAGCCCTTGCAACAGCCATCGATGAACAACAACTTGTTTTAGCCGGTGAACATCACATCGGCTTTGATTATGACGCTGATATCTTGTTCCATAACGACAATTTGCCACTGCACGAAAATGGTATGACGATCACCGCCTACGACGGCACCGGTGAGCAGCTTTGCTTTGAAACTTACTACTCCATTGGTGGTGGGTTTATTGCTACTGCTAAAGAGTTGACTGAAGGCACTGGCATCTCGCCTGTCGAGGTGCCTTACCCATTTACCAATGCAGAACAAATGCTTGAAATGGCAGAGCTACATGGCTTTAGTCTTGGTGGCATGATATTGCGCAACGAACAGCAGTTTCATGATGATGAAACGATCACGCGAAAAACAGAGCAAATTTGGAAAGTAATGTCACTTTGTATGCAACGCGGATTTGACACAGAGGGCATACTTGAAGGCGGACTCAATGTGACTCGCCGTGCACCAAATCTGCTCAAAAAGCTCGAAGCCAACGCCGCCGTTGAAAACGATCCGATGGAAATTTTAGACTGGATTAATTTGTTTGCTTTTGCCGTGAGCGAAGAGAACGCCGCTGGTGGTCAAGTTGTCACATCGCCAACCAATGGAGCCGCTGGTGTTATTCCGGCGGTTCTTATGTACTACCATCGATTTATCAAAGAGTTAGATAACAAGCAGTTGAAAGACTTTTTGGCAGTGGCAGGAGCCATTGGAATTTTGTACAAAACCAACGCTTCTATTTCTGGCGCTGAAGTAGGCTGCCAGGGCGAAATAGGCGTCTCATCTTCAATGGCCGCCGCTGGGCTGACCGCGCTTCGTGGTGGCAGTAATGAACAGATCTGTATCGCTGCTGAAATCGCAATGGAGCACTCGCTTGGCATGACTTGCGATCCCATCGGAGGTCTAGTTCAAGTACCATGCATTGAGCGTAACGCGATGGGCGCAATGAAGGCCATCAACGCTTCAAGAATGGCGTTAAAACGTACCAGTAAGTGTTTAATCTCGTTAGATAAGGTGATTGAAACCATGTATCAAACGGGTAAAGACATGAATAAAAAATACCGTGAGACTTCGCTTGGCGGGCTTGCCGTGATCCATATGGCACCACCTTGTGAATAACAACAAAGGCGGAGCTGACTGCTACGCCTTTCAATTTTTGCTTCAATTAGACCTTATCGGCGATTGCGAGTGTCGCAGTCAGCACATCCTGACCAAACTTAACACTACGCTCAGGTGACCAACCATAAAGCGGATCCGGGTACTCATTGTTGTCTTTGAACGGCATTTCGACAGTGTAAGATAGGCATTTAAACTGCTCACCCACCCAGTTAGAACCGACAGTCAAATTGGCTTTACCCGGTTCGTCTTTGTCGTAGCCATGATGATCTTGAAATTCTGGGGTGGCAATTGAAAGCGCCTGTTTAAACGCATTTTCCAAGCTTGCTAAACGTTCATTGTATGATGGAATACCTTCAGAGCCTGCGACAAAGTTGTATGGAATCGCCTCATCACCGTGAATATCTAAAAACATATCTACGCCCGTTTCAAGCATACGTTGACGGACCAAGAACACTTCAGGGCTTTTCTCCATTGAAGGGGTTTGCCACTCACGGTTAAGGTTGACTCCCTGCGCGTTGCAACGTAAATGGCCTCGAATTGCCCCATCCGGGTTCATATTCGGCACAACGTAAAGTACCGCTTTTTCAAGCAACGCACGTGCACTGGTGTCGTCGTGATCAAGCAGGCGCTGGATAAAACCTTCCATGAACCACTCGGCCATACTTTCGCCTGGGTGTTGACGGGCGATTATCCAGATTTTTTTCTTCCCTTGTTCCTGCTCGCCAAAGGTAAGCAACGACATATCGTTGCCATCAAGAGTATGACCTAAGGTTTCGAGTTGACAGTGATGAGCACTTTGAGCCAAATGCAACAAGTCCAAATGACGATCGTAAGTATAAGGTGCGAAGTAAGCGAAATAGATAGAGCTACGCTCCGGGATCGCGGTAAAAGTGAGCGTATCGCCATCAAACTCAGCCGGAATTCGGAACCACTCTTCTCTGTCATATGAAGCGACGACATCATAGCCTTTCCATCCATCAGGATAAGCAGAACTTTTAAGATCAAGCAGTGAAATGGTATGTGCTTGCTCTGCTTGCGTCTCTAACCGAAAGTGGAACCATTGATAAAACTCGGACTGGTTATCATTAGGAATTTTTAACTGGATGTTGTCTTTATCTTTAATACTAACAACCTCAATGTTGCCGCTATCAAAGTTACTGAATATCTTCATGTCGTTACACTCCTTATACATAATTAATCGCGATGCTCGAGGCTATCATAAAGCTAGGACTAAGACGTAGCGTATTTTCTTCTATTGGCCCACTGTTCGCTATCGTTGGCGGTCGTTATGGTTGCGATTACACTGGTTTCATCTTTGATCATGAGTAAAATACTTGAAGCAGCAAGCACCGGTGAACCACCCGTTGACTTGGTTGCAACGATAAATGATTGAGTCAGCAATGCTTAGTTCAATGATTTAACGCAGGCTATTAGCTATACTTATCCGAAATTACGTCACATACAACAAGTCGATTGGAACCTTATGCCAAAAGAATATCTTTTAACTCGTGCAACGAGCTAACGGTGTAATTTGGCGAGATATTTGAATCTTGCTCGACGCCCTGATGATTAAGCCAACACGTCTCAATGCCAAAGTTAATGCCACCGAGAATATCGGAATGTTGATTATCACCAACCATTAACACTTTGCTTTTACACGGTGTGCCCATCTTCTCTAATGCATGATTGAATATCGCTTGATCAGGTTTGGCAACCCCCACCTGCTCAGAAATAATGACGTGTTCAAAATAATGCGCTATTTCTGTTCGTTCTAAACGAATCGCCTGAAGCTCGGTAAAGCCATTGGTAATGATCCCCATTTTCGCTCGACCATGAACCGCGTCCATCAACTCCCTCGCGCCAGGCAGTAAAGTACAAATGTCTGCCATCGCTTCTAAAAATGCACTATTAAGCTCGGCTGTCGTCGTCTGAAGCTTTTCAGCCCATTCGATAAAACGGTTGTGTTTAAGCTGAGCAGCGGTAATTTTCCCATCCTGATAGTCAACCCACAAAGGCTTATTAATGGTTTGGTAGTCAGCAAAGTCTTGTTGGGTGAATTCAACGCCTTTGCGTGAAAACATCAACTGCATCCCTTTAAAAGCATCAAAATGAAACAGGGTTTCGTCAGCGTCAAACAAGATCCAATCGTACTTCATTTATCTTCTCCTCATTTTTATCGCTTTATTGTAGATTGTTTTCAATTTAATGATAATCTTTAAAAATTGAATTAATTGTTTACTAATAATCAACAATGCACGCATTCTCGTCGATCCCTATATTTATCTCTGTGGTTGAAAATGGCAGTTTTTCTAGTGCAGCCCAAAGTTTAAACATCACCAAATCGGCGGTGAGTAAACGTATCACTCAGTTAGAAGATGAACTGGGTATACGTCTTCTTAATCGCACCACCAGAAAACTCAGCTTAACCGAAGCAGGACAGCGATATTACCAATACGTCATTCAGGCCTATAGTCTTGCACAACAAGGTATCGATGCGGTTACCGAGCTGCAAGGACAGCCCCGTGGCCGCCTAAAATTAACCGCCCCGATGTCTTTTGGTGTATTGCATATTGCACCATTAATCGCAGAGTTTATGACTTTGTATCCAGAGGTCGATATTGATCTTCAATTGGAAGATAAAATGGTCGATTTAGTCCAGCAAGGGTTTGATTTAGGAATCCGCATTGGTCATCTCCCTTTGTCTAACTTGGTCGCCAAGCGACTCGCGCCGTGTAAAAGTGTCCTGTGCGCCTCACCTGACTACCTTAAACACCAAGGCACACCAATGCGGCCTAGTGAGCTATCACTGCACAACTGCTTACAGTATAGCTATTACCGTGGTGGCAATGAATGGCGACTTAGTACCACCAATCATCAATACAGTGTCATTCCTAAGGGACGTTTAATGGTCAACAATAGTGAAGCCATTCGGCGCGCCGTACTCGCTGGTAGCGGCATAGGCAACTTACCAACCTTTATCGTTGGTAAAGACATTATAGCGGGGGCGATTGACGTCGTTCTACCTAACTACCAACTGCCTGAGCACGCAGTCTATGCGGTATTTCCTGAACGTAAGCATATGCCCTTGAAGGTGCGGGCTTTTATTGATTTCATCAGCGACAAACTAGGCTCTGATGAACCTTACTGGGATCAATGGATGTGATGCTATACTCAAAATTCAAGTCTTAATTCTATTAGTCGCTGAATTTAATGACTTAAAACAACTCGCCGAGCCAAAGTGCAATCGACAATAGCGGTACGGATTCAATTCTTAGTCGAGAACAATATGAAACGCTTTTTCCCCTCAAGCATTATGCTGACCCCTTTCTTAGTAAAAAACTACTCCGAAGATCTCGCTGATCTCGAGGCACAAGAGTTTGAACAAACTGATTCAGGCCATGACCAAGACGAAACTGAAGAATGAGAGCCTCATCAGATCGTTGATTAAAAAAATTTGCTAGTGTCGACCCTCGAATGAAATTAAGGGTGGGAATCAATGATGAAAAAAATCGCTGTGATATTAAGTGGTTCAGGTGTGTTTGATGGCGCAGAAATTCATGAGGCAGTGTTAGCCCTGCATGCGATAGAAAAGGCCCGCGCAAGTTGGCACTGCTTTGCTCCCAACATTGACCAGTTAAACGTCATTAACCATCAAACTGGCGACGAGATGGATGAAAAACGCAATGTGTTGATCGAGGCGGCGAGAATCGCGCGCGGCAACATTGAGGATGTTGCCAAGCTCAATGTCGACGAGTATGACGCCCTCTTGCTGCCCGGTGGTTTTGGCGCCGCCAAAAACCTGACCGACTTCGCCGTGAACGGCGCCGAATGCAGTATCAACACCCATGTCGCCTCAGCATGTCGTGCTTTTGCCCTCGCGAAAAAGCCGGCAGGCTATTTGTGCATTGCACCTATCATTATCCCGATGATTTACCCTAACGGAGTAAAAGGTACCGTTGGCAAGGATCAAGCCGCCGCCGCCGCTTTCAATCAACTCGGGGGGCAGCATGTCGACTGCGCGGTAGAAGACGTGATTTTCGACCCAGAACATGTGGTTCTCTCTAGCCCCGCTTATATGCTTGCCGAGACGATTTCACAGGCCTCCGCTGGCATCGACAAACTCGTCACTCACCTTGTCGAACTCACGTAAGTCACGTAGCACAAATTTTATTCACTTTTTTATCGCCCTTTGCTTGGTTATTCGAGCAAAGGGTTGTTTTTTCTCGCCACCAAGTTTTGGCTTCATCGGGCCTATCTATCTAAATATGTTGAGAAAACGATTGCGCTAAACCACTAATTATTAACAAGTTTATCCATTAAAACTAACCGTATGAATGAGGATCACACTTCCGATTCTCCCCTCGCCTATTTACCATCGAATCTTGTCGGAGATCAAATTTCTTGCGCGGATTTTTATGCGAGTCTAATTGCAGAAAGCAAACAATAACGATAACGGAGCAATCCAATGACAAGTGCATTTTTCATCCCTACTGTTAACCTCATGGGCGCTGGCTGTTTAAAAGACGCCGCAGACACTATTCAGGCACAAGGCTTTAAAAACGGCCTGATCGTGACCGACAACGTACTCAATCAAATCGGTGTGGTTAAGCAAGTTCAGGACTTGCTAAGCGAACGCGATGTATCGACAGTGGTCTTCGATGGGACTCAACCTAACCCAACCATTGGCAACGTCAACGCTGGCCTTGCGCTACTTAAGCAACACCAGTGTGATTTTGTTATCTCGTTGGGTGGAGGTTCACCGCATGACTGCGCTAAAGGGGTCGCTCTAGTCGCCGCCAACGGTGGTCAGATCGGCGATTATGAGGGAGTGGATCAGTCCGCCAAGCCTATGCTTCCGCTGATTGCAATTAACACCACCGCTGGTACTGCTTCAGAAATGACGCGCTTTTGTATTATCACCGATGAAGAGCGCCACATTAAGATGGCCATCGTCGACAAACATACCACGCCACTTATCTCAGTGAACGACCCCGAACTCATGCTGGCCAAACCCGCTTCGTTAACAGCGGCAACTGGCATGGATGCATTGACACACGCCGTAGAAGCCTATGTTTCGATTGCAGCGACGCCGATTACCGATGCGGTGGCTATTAAGGCGATAGAGTTGATCCAAGCTCACCTTCGCACTGCCGTCGCTAACGGTGACGACATTGAAGCGCGCGAGCAAATGGCCTATGCCCAATTTATGGCAGGCATGGCGTTTAACAACGCGTCACTTGGCTATGTCCACGCCATGGCGCACCAGTTGGGCGGCTTCTATAACTTACCACACGGTGTGTGTAACGCGATTTTACTGCCTCACGTTCAGCGCTATAACGCTCAAGTGTGCCCAGAACGCCTGCGCGACGTTGCCAAAGCCATGGGGGTAAATGTCGCGGGAATGACGCCAGAGCAAGGTGCAGATGCCGCCATTAGTGCCATTGTCACCCTCGCGAAAGATGTCGGTATCCCAAATGGTATCGAGCAGCTTGGTGCAAAACTTGAAGATATTCCGACCCTAGCGGATAACGCACTCAAAGATGCGTGTGGCTTTACCAATCCGAAGCAAGCGACTCGCGACGAAATCTCCGAGATCTTCCAAGCCGCAATGTAGAGGTGCTTTCGATTTCCTTGCAGTTCTAGCCTCCTTCGGGAGGCTTTTTTGAGATGACCAAAGCACCAATTATGGTCTTGCACGGCACCGCTGACAGCGCAATTTCTATGTCAGATTTTGCCTCGTTGGCAGAGCAGCTTGAGACCGCACAAGTCAGTCATGAGATGATTACCTATAGCGACGCACCACACGCCTTTACCGTCTTTGGCAGTCTTCGTTATCGTCAAGATGCTAATGAAAAATCGTGGACAAGCTTTTCCCAGTTCTTAACGGCCGCAGCCCGGTAAGATAGAACTGCGCGGTATGGGTTAATAAACACTAAACCCCAAGTCTGAAAACTTGGGACTTTAGTGTTTATTTTTTGTTATGACAATTTGCGACTACGGCGCGTTATCGACTTCTATCGGTAAGTAATGTTTGGGTTCAAGCTTTAACCATTCAGGTAAAACGGTACCAATTGATATCGAAGACCAAGTGCCCGACAAAATACCGATAAACATAGCAATAGCAAACCCTTGTAATGCACTACCACCTAAAATCCACAGCGCAGAGACCGTCATCAAGGTCGTACCAGACGTCACCATCGTTCGTGAAAAGGTTGCCAATATTGCTTGGTCATTGATCTCCTCAGTAGGTAACGCCTGCTTCGCCACCAATAATTCTCGGATCCGATCGGCAATGATTATTGAGTCATTGAGAGAATAACCGAGAATCGCCAGTATTGCGGCAAACACCGTCAAATTAAATTCCATCTGCGTTGCAGCAAAAAAGCCCAGTACCAACACCACATCATGCAACAATGCTAATAGCGAGCCGCTCGCTAGTCGCCACTCAAAACGAAAACAGAGATAAGCTAAGATCGATAACATCGAAATCAACAGTGCAAGACCACCTTGATCTATTAAATCTTCGCCAACCTGAGAACCAACCATACTATTGCTGATAACCTCGACTTGATGAGAGATCGATGTGAGCAATTGCGTTAAATCCGCTCCCTGCTCACCCGGCTGAGGAACGGGATAGCGCACTACCCAACGCCCATCTTGGTCAGAGTGCGTTACATTAGTAAACGGCCCTATTTCTGGTTGTAAAACCTCAACCATTTGGGTGTGCGTCAGTTGATCGTCAACTCTGACTTCTGTGACCATACCACCGGTGAAATCAAGCCCTAGATTTAATCCATTGATGGACAGTGCGATTAACGAAACAACCATTAAGGCCAGCGAAACAAAACTGGTAATGTAACGAATACGACGGATACGTTGTTTAAAAAATTCGACCATGACTTAAACCCTTACATCGCGACGCGCATCGCGCCCCCAAACTAAATTGATGATTGCTCGCGAGGCAAATAAACCACTGAACATACTGGTTAACAAACCTAACCCAAGTGTTAAAGCAAAGCCTTGAATCGGGCCATTACCAATTGAATAGAGCACCACAGCCGTAATCATAGTGGTAATGTTGGCATCTAAAATGGTACTGAGTGCGCTATCAAAGCCAAGATCGATAGACTGAGCGAATGTGCGCCCTTCTGCCAATTTGTCTTTAATCCGCTCAAAGATCAGAACATTCGTATCGACTGCCATACCAACGGTCAACACTAAACCAGCGATACCCGGTAAGGTCAGTACGGCGCCAGGCAACAAAGCAATTAAGCCAAGTAAACAAGCCATGTTTACTAACAACGCAACATTGGCTACCCAACCTAAGCGGCGATACCATAACGCCATGAAAGATAACGTCATCGCTAAACCTAGCGCCAAAGCAGCAAAGCCGTTTTGAATATTCTCCGCGCCAAGTGAAGCGCCAATGGTACGCTCTTCAACGATAGTAACCGGTGCGGTGAGTGAGCCTGCACGCAACAACAGCGATAAGTTTTGTGCATCTTCCATTGAACCTGCCCCTGTGATCCGGAATTGGCTACCGAGCTGAGACTGGATGGTTGCAATACTAATAACGCGTTCACTACGTTCTGTTTCACCTTGAGCATTGGTGGTGTATTCACGATACACGGTCGCCATCGGTTTACCGATATGATCGGCAGAGAAATCACTCATGATCTTCCCTCCCGCATGGTCGAGGGAAATATTCACCTCAGAAAAGCCCATTTTGTCCATCCCAGCACGAGCATTAATAATGTGTTCACCCGTTAATACCGGATGCTTGGCCACAGTCACCTCCATTCCTTCGTTGTTTTTTAACACCACATCACCATACGCTTTGCTGTCAGAGGGTGTGCGTGCTTGATGGAATGCTAAACTCGCGGTCGCTCCTATTACGTTTTTAGCTAGCGAAGGATCTTGAACACCTGGCAACTCAATACGGATGCTGTGCTCACCTTGTCGTTGAACTAACGCTTCGGTAATACCAAGCTCTTCAATGCGGCCACGCATGATCTTCAAGTTCTGCTGCAAAGTGACCGATTGAAACTCGCTCTTGTTGTCAACCGTGGGATTTACCATGAGAGAATCTGACTGACGTTTGATATTCCAACCACCATAGTTGTGGTTTAAAAACTGCGTAATCTGGCCAAGCGCTTTTTGATCATTTGACTTAATTTCAAATGCTTCAGTACCGACTAAGGTGATTTGTACAGTACGTAATCGCTCTTGACGAAGGAAGTCTCGCGTCTCTTCTATCAAGCTATTACGTTGATCTTCAAACGCTTTGTCGATATCAACATTGAGTAAAAACTGTACTCCCCCACGTAAATCTAAACCCAATTTAATTGGACTAAAACCAAAATCAGACAGCCATGTCGGAGCAACAGACACGTAGGAAAAAGTAATCGAGTCATCTGGGCCCAACAATGTATCGAGCAATTGCCGCGCTTGTGTTTGATCCGTTTCATTGTCAAACACCAACGTCGTCAGAGTACCCTTTTGCTCAATTTGACTGGTTTGGACATCATGTTGTTGTAGGTAATGATTCAACTCGGTGACATCATTCAACACTGAGTGCTCCGCGCCAGGTGACGCTGTCACCTGTATTGACGGTTTTTCACCATACCATGTTGGAATAGCACTTAAGGTGAGCATCACTACAGTGACAATTAATACCACGTATTTCCAAACAGAATAGTGGTTCATCAGGCGCGCTGATTTGGCCTGTTTTGCAGGATTCATTTTCTTCATATTTCTTAACTTAGCGGGGCGTGGTGTAACGACGCCTATCAATCACAGTGATGGCTAAAACCATCAGTAAGGTCAGTTAACAAATAGGAGTAAATTGGCTATTAAGGGCAACGTACAAGACGTTGGATTCTTTCCAACCTGAAATACGATAAGAAGATGGGTAGCGAGCGACCGGAGCTAAGTACAGCTCGACGCGCAGTAACTTGTTGTATAGTCGATATAGCGGAACGGCTGCGGATTCAACGATAGGCAAGTCAACATTTGATGATGATTCACTCTCATCAAAATGACGGTTATCATTGAGCCATCGGTGGCTATGAATAATCGCCAGCCAATCTTGAGAAACTTCAGATTGAGTAACAGGTTCAGACTCTGGTTGCTGCTTAACCTTATCAAACAGCGTTTGAACCGTTGGGTGTGCGTAGAGAGTCGGAGCGTTAGTACCACTAATTAACCGTGCAGAAACTTCCGATTCGGCTTTCCATAAATAGCCAAAGGCTTGCGTTGGTAGCACCATCGCAAACATAAATAACCAAATAATAGAAATCAGCCGTTGAAACATTAATACGCCAAATAGTCACTAACCGCGTGATAGTAGAACTAAGATAAAACACAGGCAACTAAAAACTTCTAAAAACGCAGTTTGTATTTGTATCTACGCAGTTATTGCTCTAATAAACAGTCACTAACGATAAAAGATTTTTCCGGTACGAATATTCAAGTAGATCTTATTGGCTTGTTTGAGACCACCACAATAAACAAAGTAAGCCTCTTGCTCGCTAAACGTTACTGAGCGAATCCACCCTTTGGTCTCTTCAAAGTCTAATGGCGTGCAAGTGCCATCTTTGAGCAATTGGTCGGTGGTACTAATAAACATTTCAAAGTGCTGTTTGAAATCATCTGAACCTTCAATATATTCACTCAGCGTTGTCATACGCTCTTTTTTAGTAATAGTGGGCGGCACTTCGAGTAACGCTGCCATTGGCACCCACTCTGCGACTTCTGGGCCGCCTTCTTCATAAACAAAGTAAGCAGAGATGCGTCCCCAGCCGTCTTTTTTCTCTAGAATATGTAACTTATCACCCCGATACACCACGCTCTCGATAAACGCATCGTAGTCTGGAGCCTCACGTACGCCAAGTTTATCTGGATTTACATAGTAATCAGTTTGAGGCGGCGGTGGTGGTGGCTCTGGCTCATCTTCAAGAATAACAAGCGGTACTACCGGCTCTTCTTGCGCCTGTGCTTGCTCCAATGCCAATGCATCTTGCTGCGGCTTGTAGTAAAAGATGTAGTAGCCAGCACCTGCGCAGGCAACGCCGAGCAACAGTAAAACCGCCATTATAACCTTTTTCATATTCGTCTCATTCTTTTCCTATACTTATCGAGTGACGACCAAAACAGCTATCGCAATGAAATGCCACTACATTAGTATAACGGCAGCCCTACTAATCACTTTACCTTTTCAGTTGAGTGCAGCATATTGTGACGAATATTCATGGAACCGCTCCCTCAAACTTCAACAAACCTTAATAGCAAGTACAACCAACGTGCTCGAAGAATGTTGTGCGTCTGAGATGAATCGGAGCAAAAATCTTGGTGTGGTGATCTATCTTGGTGATGAATTGATTTGATCACACTTCGCTGCGCAGATGAAGTCGTTCTGATGTAACCCTTTGATAGAATGGCTCCACCAGGTTACCGTTACTTTACCCCACTCGAGCAATATAGCCGGATGATGGAACTCATGTTCAGCAAGCTCTGACACTTTATTGGCAAACGCCCATGCCTGTTTGTAGTTCTTAAACTTATACACTTTTTCTAACTGCGGGATATCACCACGTTCAAGTAATTGCCAACCTTCGAGCTCGGTAAGCAGCAATCGTCTCTCTTCGGCACCTAAAGCCACGGCACTACTAGTGCAAGCTTCGCAGCGTAATTCATTCAGCATGAGTCACTTCCTTTGGTTCAAATAATGGGGGGAGTAAACCGGCTTTCATTGCCTGTTTAACATGATGCATCAAATCTGTCTTACTTAGTTGGTACAGCTGTTTGATATCCTCCAGCACAAAATATTCTGGCTGCATAATATCAATGCGATACGGTGTTCTTAACACCGTATTGATATCAAACGCTTCGCGCTTGGCTTGTGGGTCGTCTAAGGAATAGAGCGTTTCACCTGGCGAAGATAAAATCCCTCCACCATAGATCTTGGTCGTGTCTCCTTCTTTAACCAAACCAAACTCAACGGTAAACCAGTAAAGTCTTGCCAAATAAGCCCTTTCTTTGTCCGATGCTTCGCGGCCCAACATGCCATAAGTACGAGTAAACTCGGCGAATTCAGGATTGGTCAACATTGCACAATGACCAAATATTTCATGAAAGTAGTCCGGCTCTTGTAGATAATCAAACTCTTGCCGACTGCGTAAGAAGGTCGCAACCGGAAATTTTTTCTCGGCCAAAAGCGCAAAAAAACGGTCAAAGTTAATCAAAGCAGGTACAGGCTCGACTTGCCAACCCGTTGCTTCTTTTAGAACTTGGTTAATATCAATAATCTGTGGTGCACGCTCTAACGGTAAGTCCAACAATTTAAGGCCAGCCAGATACTCGTTACAAGCACGGTCTTCCACCAAATGATATTGACGTTTGATCAAATCTCGCCAGATTATGTCTTCTTCTATGCTCCAATCAACAATGCCCTGGTCATTGACAGATTTAGAATGATATTGTGCCATACCTAGCCTCATTAACAATTCCTTCACATTTAGATTATCTCTACCACTGGCTGATGACAATTTTATCGGCGTACTCTGCCTATAGTGCATCGCGTAACATAATGTTTACATTTGACAGCTTTTTCCTTATTTTTCAGCTATCTGTTGTCGTGGGATAAGTTTGACTTTGCCTATAAATTCATCAAAAATTAATCCTATACCGGAGAGCGATGAGACGAGGATGTCATGACTAACCCAGACCCAAATTTTCCTGCCCCTATTTGGGTGCCAAGTAGTGACCGAATTGAGTCATCCAATCTTAGTAATTTTATGAAACACGTTAATATTCAAGGTGATATTATCGACAGCTATACAGAGCTACATCAATGGTCTATCGATTATAAGAAAGATTTTTGGTTAGAGATTTGGCAGTTCTGTGACGTTATCGGCTACAAAGGCGACTGTATTTTGGGTGAAGGTCTAGCCAAATGGGGAGCTTTTAATCCAAGTCGCGACACCATTTGGTTCCCACAATCACAACTTAACTACGCTGAAAACCTACTGGCCTATTCGTTTCAAGCGCCCGATGATACGGCGATTTGGTTCAAAAATGAACGCGGTGAAAGTCGTCAGCTCACTTGGCAAGAACTTTGTGATCAAGTATCAGTATTACAGCAATGGCTAAAACATAATGGCGTAGAAAAAGGAGACGTCGTCGCGGGTTATCTACCACATATGCCAGAAACCGTTATCGCGATGCTCGCCACCACTAGCCTTGGCGCGATTTGGACATCAACCTCGCCCGATTTTGGCACTGAAAGCGTGATAGAGCGATTCGGTCAGGTCAATCCTAAAATACTATTTTGCTGTAACGGCTATGACTTCAACGGTAAAACCTTTCATATCGAAGAAAAAAATCGTCAAATCTCTGATGCACTTCCCAGTCTTGTTAATACCTGTCAGATTGACTATCTACAAACCGATATGCGTCAGGACGACCACAGCGATTTCTTTTCCGATTGGCAAGCGATCTTAGCCAGCTTTCTACCGCGCGGGATCAACTTCGAACGCATCAGTTTTAACGAACCCTTGTTTGTGCTCTATTCATCAGGCACCACCGGCAAGCCCAAGTGTATTGTTCATTCGGTTGGGGGCACTATTCTTAGCCACCTCAAAGAGCATCAATTGCATTGTGACGTTCAACCGAAAGATCGCGTTTTTTATTACACGACTTGTGGCTGGATGATGTGGAACTGGCATGTATCTGCACTCGCCAGCGGCGCTACTTTGGTTATTTTTGATGGCAGCCCAATGTACCCTAACCCCAACGTTCTTTGGCAATTGGCACAAGAAGCGCAAGTGACGCTGTTTGGTACTTCGGCAAAATACCTAGAAGCGCTGCAAAAAAGTCAATTTACGCCAAGCAGTTGCTATACACTCGATTCGCTTAAAACCCTTTGCTCAACAGGCTCGGTACTCTATCCAGAGCAATACGATTTTGTTTACTCATCAATCAAGGTTGATGTCCACCTAGCTTCAATTGCGGGCGGCACCGATATCTGCGGGTGTTTTGTTTTGGGCAATCCTATTTCTCCGGTTTATCGTGGCGAGTGCCAAGGCGCAGGTTTAGGAATGGATGTAACGGTATTCGACCAGCAGGGGAAAGAAGTCGTTGCACAGCGAGGTGAACTCGTCTGTCGCAATAGTTTCCCCAATCAGCCGCTCGGCTTTTGGCATGACAATGGTGAACGCTACCATAACGCCTATTGGAATAAATTCAACGATACTTGGCATCATGGTGACGATGTAGAAATGACCCAACACGGCGGGATGATTTTCTATGGCCGAAGCGATACAACGCTCAATCCAGGCGGCGTTCGCATCGGCACCGCTGAAATCTATCAGCAAGTGAATCAACTAGAGAAAATTCAAGACTCAATCGCCGTCGCCAGACGTGTCGATGGCGATGAAAACGTGGTGCTGTTTGTCCAACTGACTGATGGCGCTGTGCTCGATGACGACTTGCAACAAAGTATCAAGCAAACCTTACGAATAAAGTGCTCACCTCGCCATGTTCCTGCTGAGATCTATCGATTAAATGAAATTCCTAAGACGAAATCAGGTAAATTAGTCGAGTTGGCAGTCAAGCAGGTGCTGCACGGCCTCGACGTACAAAACTTGGGCGCGATAGCCAACCCTTCGGCACTTGAGGAAGTCGCGCAATATCAGCGCCAGCCTATTAGCTAAAAACAAAAACCCGGCATCATTGCCGGGCTTCAATTTGTATTTATAACTATTTCTGCGCCAAGGCCATCAAGACTTTGAACTTGCCTTGTGGTGTTTCAACCTCAAATGGTGTGGTTATCTCGACGCGGCTAAACCCGACACTGGTCAAGACTTGCTGAGCATGTTGAATGGTCATGCCGCCCGGTTCATCGGTCTCTGACAACCAATCCCAATGGATAAAGTAGCCCTCTTTATTCATTAGGCTAAAAACAATATCCGCCACTTCAGAGTAACTCGGCACAAAACTGCATACCGATGACGCCACCACTAAGTCAAACTGGGTGCGAAACGCCGGATGCAACGCAACCAAACCACGAGTGAGCGTATCAACAACAGGCTCTACATTGGGTAGCTCTTTCATATCGAGTTGTTCGATCATGGCTTCAGAACTGTCTAATGCTACAATATCTTTTACCATTGGTGACAAACGTTGACTGAGTAGTCCGGTTCCACAACCAAAATCTAAAATGTGCATTCCTTTCACATCAACGAACTGAAGCAAAGATTGCAACGCTTTGTCCGCATAGGTATTTGTGGATGCTTCCGAGTCCCAATTTGCCGCGACATCGTCCCAACTATTAGCCATCATGATCTCCCTGTAACTACATTCATTAGGCGTTACCAAGAGTATCAAAACTACATGAAATTAATAGCATTTCAATCCGGAAAACAGACAATTCGCTAAGATTGAGATAATATCGCTTTTAAGCCAACCAATTTGTTTAAAAGATGAACTTATCGCAGATCGAAGCATTTTGTACTGTTGCTGATACGGGTTCCGTTTCAGAGGCAGCGCGTCAGTTAGAGTGTAACCGCACCAAATTAAGCATGGCGATCAAAGCGTTAGAGAAAGATCTTGCCGTTGAGCTGTTTGTTCGTAGCGGTAATAATCTGATGCTTTCAGAAGCAGGCAAAGCCATCTATAAAGATAGCCAAAACTTATTGGTCACCGCTGCACGTATTCGCCAAACTTGTGCTCAAGTGTCAGGTGAGTTTAACGCCGAAATATGGATCGCCCGTGACGACTCACTGCCTGACGAATTGTGGCAAGATTTATCGCACCGATTGAATAATCGTTTCCCCGCGACCTCATTTAATACCGTGCTCGCTTCAAGTGGCGACCTCGCAAACTTAGTCGCTACATCACAAGTCGACTTTGCTTTTGGTGTTGACTATGAACGCATCGATAACCCTCACATTACTTACCAGCCGCTTGGTAAAATTCGGATGATGTCAGTATGTCGTTCAAGCCACCCTCTCGCCCGTCTACGTCGCGTCTCAGACGATGACCTGCGTAATGCGATGCAAGCCGTGATGGTTTACCTCAATGAGAAGGATAACCCTGAGCTACAGCCGTTTTCTCTGCGTTATATTGGCTTTTCAAGCTTTGATTACATGCTTAACACCATTCTGAAAGAGGATGCTTGGGGCGTTCTTCCTGAGCCACTGATCCGTCATTTACTGCGTCAGCAAGAACTTGCCGTCATCAAGCATACTTACGGTTTAACCCAAGAGGACTATTGTATGTTTACTGCCGCAGGGATGGCTGAGCACCCTGGCATGTCTTGGTTGGCAGATAAATTAAACGAATATCTCTTTGACTTCTAAATATATTCAAGCCTTTTCAGTGATTAAGGTCACTCAGTGTCAAAATTAATGACAGCAATATATTGACATAAGCTTCTGTTTTTAAAAGAAATGATTAAAATTCACTCAAAATGACTGACTCTTCAATCAGATTGTAGTTGTCTAATTCTCTTAAAATGAGAACACTATACAGGTATTCCAATAAGAGAGTTCACCATGTGTGCTAGGACAAGCCTAAACGAAAAACGTATTTTAACCTTCTCAGCAATGCTTGCATCGGGCTTTGCCGCCGGAGGCTTGGTACTTGGTTTGCTGGTCGGTTCATTGGTGATTGTTTTTGATGGTGTTTATTCCTTAGTCAGTCTACTGCTAACATTATTGTCGCTGGCCGTCTCTAAGTTTATTGAACGCCCATCGAAACGTCAGTTTCAATTTGGTAAATCAGTACTAGAACCGATTGTTATCGCTACCAAAGGCATTGTCATTTTGGCCATCGTCAGCTATTCGCTTTATTCTGCGGTCATTTCAGTCATGAGTGGCGGCCGTGAAGTCGATACGAGTATCGCGACGCTATTTGGTGTTGTCAATGTACTTGGTTGTGGCTATGCATGGTGGCATATTGCTAAGAAGTCTAAACGCTTCTCTTCAGGTCTGATCGAAGCCGAAACAAAACAGTGGCAAATGGACACCTTACTCAGTGTAGCGGTCACACTTGGATTTATTATTGCTTGGTTCGTGTCATTGTCTCCTTTTGCACAGCTCGCCGTCTATGCTGACCCAATGATGATGATCCTAATGTCTTTCTATTTCATCAAGGTACCGTTCGACATGCTACGTGGCGCCCTACGTGAAATGCTAATGATGAAACCCACTGAAGAGATCTGTCAAGCTGTGGATCAAGAAGTGTCAGCCCTAAAACATCACGTTGCACAACAATTCGAAGTGGCCGCCGTGACCAAAGTTGGACGTGAGTTGCGTGTAAAACTGGATGTGCACCCCGTTGGCCAGCAACTGCAGGTCGCGGATCTAGAAAAGACACGTCGTATTTTAAAAGACAGGTTATCGAGACTATCCCTCGATCTTAACCTCATCATGAATATCGCTCACTAAAACAACATAGGCAGCCGAAATGGCTGCCTATTATCATTACTGGGCCTGCGAATGTTAATTATCCAATGACATTCCGATGTGACTTAATTTATCTTTAAACTCATCAATGCTGTTCGCCTCGTATGTCGGTGAACCATTAAAGTACCTGGGCTTTTCAGGCAACATGGCATTTTTGAGGGCTTTTTCTTGGTCAATATCATCGTGATAAACGGTCACGCGCTTGGGGATGTCTTGTTGGAATCTCGCCATTATGTTCTCCTTTTCATCTGACGTTAGGTCATCACTAAGCGTAGAAAACAGTTCCCCTGTGTCAACATCGTATCTGGTGGAAACATCACGGCTTAACACCAAGCTAGGCATTGATATAAAAGCAATTTATACCGTTTATACTGATGTTTGAATAGGAAAATGAATCTTGGTTTTGTGACCTTATTCGAACTATTCACGTGCATTAATGACTGGTCACACACTACTCCAACCAAGCCTTTAATTTGAACGTCTCGCGCTGAAAGCGAAACCTCAATCACACTTTCGACCTCTACGCCCCCGATGGTTGATTAAAGGATGAGTTGCTGACTTGAACCATGATCTAGCCTATATGCAAACAAAGATAGCGACTCGACAAAATGAAAAAGCATAATATCTATCAGGTTTTCACCCGTCTGTTTGGCAATACCAACTCAAACAATCAAGCTTGGGGCACTATTGAACAAAATGGCGTTGGTAAATTTAGCGATTTAAGTGATCTCGCCTTAGAAAAGATCCGTCAACTTGGTATCACTTATATCTGGTATACTGGCATACCTCATCACGCTTTAGTTGGCGATTACAACGAGATTGGCGTCGACAATGATCACCCTAGTGTTGTCAAAGGCCGCGCGGGTTCACCTTATGCGGTTAAAGACTACTACTCAGTCAATCCAGATCTTGCTGATGATCCTGCTAAGCGTAATCAAGAGTTTTCTGCACTGATCAAACGCACGCACAACGCTGGTATGAAGGTCATTATTGATATCGTCCCCAACCATGTCGCTCGAGTGTATAAAGGCCTCAACAATCCTGATGGCGTGCGCGACTTTGGCGCTGACGATAACCCCCATGTTGAATACCAACGAGATAACAATTTCTATTATATTCCTGGCCAACGCTTTGAACTGCCTGACACGTTGACGCATCAACCAGCGCTCGGTGGTGAGAAGCATCCCGACTTAACGACGCCTTACCACGAGTGTCCGGCGAAGTGGACAGGTAACGGGTCTCGACTGGCGAAGCCAAATCATGACGATTGGTACGAAACCGTTAAGATTAATTACGGCGTACGCCCTGATGGCTCAAAAGATTTCGAGCTTTTACCCACTGAGTATCGCCATCGTTCACATCACGATCACTACCAATTTTGGCAAGGAAAATCACTGCCCGACTCTTGGTATAAATTCCGTGATATCGCACTCTACTGGCTAAAACAAGGGGTGGATGGCTTTCGCTTTGATATGGCCGAAATGGTTCCGGTCGAATTCTGGAGCTTTTTAAACTCAGCGATCAAACATGCTAACCCACAATCGATAGTGATCGCTGAAGTGTATCAACCTGCGCTCTATCGCGATTATATTCAACTGGGTAAAATGGATTACTTGTATGACAAGGTGGATCTATACGACACCTTAAAAGCCATAATTCGCCATCAAGCTTCGACCAGTGATATTGGTCGTATTCAGCATGAGTTGCGCGATATCGAACATAACATGCTGCATTTTCTCGATAATCACGACGAGCAGCGCCTTGCTTGCGAGCACTTTGCCGGCTGCGGGGAAAATGGTAAGCCTGCGATGTTGGTATCGACCTGTCTATCGACCTCACCAACCATGATTTACTTTGGTCAAGAGGTCGGAGAAGTCGGTGCAGAGATGGCGGGCTTTGGGCAACCCTCTCGTACCTCAATCTTCGATTATATCGGTGTCCCTAGTCATCAACGTTGGATGAATCACGGCCGCTTTGATGGCGCACTGTTAAGTGAGTCTGAAAAGACACTAAGGGCGTTTTACTCTCGGCTGCTTAACCTAGCGTTAAGCAGCCCTGCGCTAAGCGGCGATTATCATGACCTTTACGCTGAAAACTACCAAAACTTTGCCGATATGCAGCATCAGTTGTACGCCTTTGCGCGCTCAGACAACCAACAAGCGGTGATCATTGCCACCAATTTCAGTCGCGAGAAAGGCAAAACAATTGAACTGAAGATTCCTCATCACTTGATCAAATTATGGCAATTGTCAGCTGGCCATTATGAGCTTATCGATAAACTCAATCACACAAGCTACCCAATGCAAGTGAATCAGCATGGCGCAACAATACCGATATATTTGGCGCCGCTCGCCACGCACTTTCTCTGCTTAGATGAGCTTGGTCAATTCCGCTGAGCCATAATCTACGGCGAACTGCTGTTGATTCAAACCTGCCTGCTGAGCCAGTTCAATCAGCGTAGCAAGTCGCTTTGTCTGCGTCACGAACCATTACTGCAACTCACAATTTATTAGCAACGCTTGATTGCCAAGCGCTGCTAATCTGGCTTTGCATTGCCTAACTGAATGGCATAAACGTTAAAATACTACTGTGAACGGTTAACGCTTATTCACTTATCGACTCACTAGTAGCAATTATTCACTATGCTAGTTAAAGTAGCGCCGATGAATAAGTTCGGCTCTTGACTGCCTGACGAAAAGCACAGTAAAACTGAGAGATAACATGATTAATGACGATAGAATTATTGCCGACCTACAAGAACTTGAAGCCTTTCTTGTTGCGATTGAAAGCGGAATGATGGGATTAAGCAACGCCGCCGGAGTTGTATTGGCAACCAATAATAGCGATGGCCGACGTTTTGTCGCCGTGCTTGATGATGATAATCAGCTCGTCTTGGGCCGCTGGGTAACTGAAGAGATTTTCCACTCAGGACAAGATATGGTTCGTCACGGACCTAAGCGCAAACATTAAGCGTTGCCCAATGTCAGTAATAACGCTAAATCGATGCGCTTGTTATTACTGACACCTTTGAGAACTAACATTAAGAGCTAAAATTAAATTCCCATTATCTTTCCCACCCGTCTAATCTCCAACCTGATTGAAAAACATTCGTTCGTTTTCACCCCCCCCCTCACTATACAAAAAATAAAGCTTTATATACATAGCTTTAAAGTAAATCCTTGTTATTGAACATGCTACCAATAACAACTTTTAATTATACCACTCACCATATACAGTACGTCATTCATTGATTTATAATAAAATTTTCATTAGAGTTCTAATTGATTTTATACTGGTACATTACCTAACAAAGGAAAAATCATGGATCCCATACTGGAAGTTAAGGGACTGTATAAAGTGTTTGGAGAAGACACACAACGCGCTTTCGATATGATCGAAAAAGGCGCGGACAAAGATGCAGTGTTTGAGAAAACAGGATTAACCATAGGTGTTAATGACGTCTCGCTCAGCATCAATGAAGGTGAAATCTTCGTCATTATGGGCCTTTCTGGTTCAGGCAAATCGACTCTAGTCCGTCTACTCAATCGTCTCATCGAACCCACCAAAGGCAACGTATTATTCAAAGGTAAAGACATTGCCCATATTACTGATGATGAGCTACGCGAAGTGCGCCGCAATAATATTTCGATGGTCTTCCAAAACTTCGCCCTAATGCCACATATGACGGTGATCGAGAACGCAGCGTTTGGTTTAGAGCTTGCCGGCATAGAAACGGATGTGCGAAAAAAATCGGCGTTTGAGGCACTTGAACGCGTCGGCCTTGATGCTTATTGCGACGTGTTTCCAGACGAGCTATCTGGCGGTATGAAGCAGCGTGTCGGCTTAGCACGTGCCCTAGCTTGTGACCCAGATATCTTATTAATGGACGAGGCGTTTTCAGCGCTTGACCCTCTGATCCGCACGGAAATGCAAGATGAGCTGATCCGTCTACAAAACGATGATAAACGTACCATCGTCTTTATTTCCCACGATCTCGACGAAGCGATGCGTATTGGTGATCGCATTGCGATTATGCAAGATGGCGACGTGGTACAAGTCGGCACACCTGATGAGATTTTAAACCAACCTGCCAACGACTACGTGGCCGCGTTTTTCCGTGGCGTTAACGTCGCCAGTATCCTTACCGCGAAAGACATTGCTCGCAAGAACCCGGCCGCTGTATTCAAAAAGTCTGAGCACGATGGTCCAGCTTCGGCGATGCAGATATTGATGGATAATGATCGTGAATACGGCATTGTTGTTGATCGCAGCAGTCGCTATTCGGGCATCGTGTCAGTTGACTCTCTGCGCGCCGCGCACAAAGAGAATCGCTCTCTAACCAGTGCGCAGCTCGATGATGACATTACACTCGAACCAACCCAATCAATTAATGACATTCTAGGTACCGTTGCAGGCGTTCCCTACTCCGTTCCTGTTGTCGACGAGCAAGGTACTTACTTCGGTGTCGTAACCAAATCACGATTATTGCAAACGTTAGATAAGGATTAGCGCCATGTCATCAGAGCAAACAAACAATGACCCATGGTCGCAAACGACCACGCAACAAAGCGACCCTTGGGGACAAGCGTCAACCAGTAACGCACCAACTAACGATTGGTTAACTAGCGAGACGGTTGAACAAGCCCCATTCGATATCATGAATCCGTTCCAAGACGCCGTACTGCCGTTAGACACTTGGGTTGAGTCTGGTTTGAACTGGTTAGTTGACCACGGTCGACCAGTGTTTCAGGCAATTCGTGTGCCGATCGACTTCATTCTGACATCATTTGAGACGGCACTGGTCTCGACACCAGCGCCATTTATGTTGGTATTTTTATTTCTTTTAGCTTGGCAGTTTTCGAACCTACGACTTGGCGTCGCAACGTTCGTATCACTGGTTTTTATCGGCCTAATTGGCGCTTGGTCACAAGCAATGACCACCCTCTCGCTGGTCATGACTTCGGTGTTTTTCTGCCTATTGATAGGCTTGCCACTCGGTATATGGCTCGCTCGTAGTCATACCGCCGCTAAGATTATCAGACCAATACTCGACGCAATGCAAACAACCCCAGCGTTTGTCTACTTAGTACCGATTGTGATGCTATTTGGTATCGGTAATGTTCCTGGGGTGGTCGTAACGATTATTTTCGCCCTGCCACCCGTGGTGCGATTGACCATCTTAGGCATCCAACAAGTGCCAGAAGAACTGATTGAAGCGGGCCACTCTTTTGGTGCTAGCAGTAAACAGATGTTGTATCGCATTCAGTTACCACTCGCACTGCCGACCATCATGGCTGGCGTTAACCAAACCTTGATGCTGTCGCTATCAATGGTAGTTATCGCGTCAATGATCGCTGTTGGCGGGCTTGGACAAATGGTATTGCGCGGTATTGGCCGCCTTGATATGGGGCTTGCTGCCGTCGGTGGTTTAGGCATTGTCATTCTTGCCATCCTACTTGACCGTATTACCCAAGAGCTAGGCGCAAATGCAGGTAACACCAAGCTTCGTTGGTACCACACAGGCCCAGTTTCATTCGTCATCAAATTACTCACTAATCAGAATGAACCTCAAGTTACACTTAAGGAGAAAACTAAATGAACAACTCATGGAAGACAACACTGACAATCAGTGCACTCACACTAGCAACAAGCGTAACGGCAAATGAATTGCCGGGCGCTGGGGTAACGGTTCAACCTGTGCAATCATCCGTTGCTGAAGAGACGTTTCAAACTCTAATTGTAAATCGAGCTTTAGAAGAGCTCGGCTATGAAGTTCAACCAACCAAAGAAGTCGACTACAACGTTGGCTACACCTCAATTGCTAAAGGTGATGCCACTTTTCTTGCGGTAGGTTGGTTCCCACTGCATGCCGATAAATACACCATGTCGGGTGCTGATGACAAGTTTTCACGTCAAGGCCAGTATGTCAGTGGCGCTGCGCAAGGTTACTTAATCGATAAGAAGACCGCAGACAAATACGGCATTACCAACATCGGCCAGCTGAAAGATCCTAAAATAGCCCAACTGTTTGATGCTAATGGCGACGGTAAAGCAGATTTAACCGGTTGTAACCCGGGCTGGGGTTGTGAGCTGGTTATCGAAGAACAATTAAACGCGTTTGAACTAGGCGACACCGTAAGCCACAATCAAGGTAATTATGCCGCGATCATCGCCGATACTATTTCACGTTATAACAAAGGCGATTCGATTTTATACTACACATGGACACCATATTGGGTGAGTGGCGTACTTGTCCCTGGAGAAGATGTTGTTTGGCTTGAAGTGCCATTTTCTGCACTACCGGGCGAACGTAAAAATGTCGATACCACGCTGGCCAATGGCAAGAACTACGGTTTTGAAATGAACTCTATGCGTATCGTTGCTAATAAAGAGTTTACTCAAAACAACCCAGCCGCGGCCAAACTGTTCGAAATCATGAAGCTTAATATTAATGATGTCAGTGCACAAAACATGATGATGAGCCAAGGTAAGAATAGTTCTTCTGATATCGAAGCGCACGTCAATGGTTGGATTAAAGCAAACCAACAGCTATTTGATTCGTGGGTGAAAGAAGCCAAACAAGCTGCACTATAAAAAAGCTTAGTAATACATAAAATCGAAAGGGAGCGCTCATTGGCGCTCCCTTATTATTTTAAACGACAAAGAGTCGACAAATTAATGCGTTGGTGGCGTACCTTCACCATTAGACACCACGGCATCAATCTGAACAGCAGCGCCTAATGGAATGTCTGAGACACCAATGACGGTTCTTGCTGGTAATTCACCGCTAAAAAAGCCCGCGTATATAGTATCAATCACAGCCAAGTCTGCCATATCCGTCAATTGGATGTTGATCTTAACGATGTCGTCCATGTTATGACTGATGCTTTCAACAATCGCTTTGATGTTGTTAAGACACTGTTTAGCTTGCTCTGTTACTCCACCCTCTACCAAGGCACCACCATGGGTTTTCACTGGCAATTGTGCAGTAAGGTGGTTGTAGTGAGAAAAAGCGACAGTTTGCGTCGAAAGCGGGCAAATTGGTGCATCAACCGTGTTGTTGGTACGAATCACAATGCCGTGTCGGTCCTCGATTTCTTGATGCGGCGTGCCGTCACCATGAGAGATAGCAGTATCAATTTGCACCAACGCTCCCATCGGCAAGCCATTCGCTTTAATCACCGAACGAGCTGGCATATAACCCACTGTGCGTGCAATGGAAGAGTCCGGGAAGAAGGTCGTGTAAACCTGGTTAACGGCTTCTAAGTCGGCCAAGTCGGTTAGATAAATGTTCGCTTTGACAATGTCGTCAAACGGCACATCAATGCTCTCCATAATAGTCTTAATATTTCGCAGACATTGGGCTGTTTGTGCTTTAATTCCACCGTCAACGATTTTGCCAGTAGTCGGGCAGATAGGTAGCTGAGCACCAATATTATTGTAGTGAGAGAAGGCAACCGTTTGAGTTGACCACTGGCTAACAGGTGCACTATCACTATTTCTTGATAGTTTAATTAAATCACACGGGGCTTGCGGCTTGGTTCCTTCACCATTCGAGATGAGCGCGTCCATTTGAATTAGAGCGTCACCATGTGGCAGTGCTGCGACTTCAACCACAGTGCGTGTTGGTAACTGAGTATCAAAGTAAGCGTTATAGACTTCATTCACTGCCGCTAAATCGTTCATGCTTTTAACAAAGACATTAATTTTGACCACATCATCCATCACATGGCCAACGCTCTCAACAATCGCTTTAATATTATTCAGACACTGTTTGGCTTGATCTCGGACATCGCCCACGACTATTTCACCAGACTGCGGGTCTAATGGTAGTTGAGCAGAAAGGTTGTTGTAGTGAGAAAATGCAACACTCTGGCTTGATAACGCATTGATCGGTGCCTGCTCAGTATTTCTTGATACTTTGATAATTTCGCCACTCATTGAGATAGGTATCCTTAAATTTTTAAGACAATATAACTTTGTCTTTAGTAGGGTTATTGGGATAAGTGGCGCCATAGTAAGAGATAGAATTGGACGTGAGTGTGATAAATCTCAAATTAAAAATGCACCGACGTTGGCTAGATGGTACGGATAATTAGTCACTGAACGACTAAATATCCGCTGGTGATCAGCGAATCATAAATCGCAACAGGCTGATGTCACTAAACATCCCCACAAATTGAATTTAACCCGGAATTTTTCTTAGTCGCAGTGCCTGACTTTGATTCAATTTTGATATCAGGCTCACATCGCCAAGCGGATTTTGAGGTGATTGGTCTTATCGCACTGCTTGTTAAGCCGTGATAACTGCATAAAGCATTGATTATCAACAATCTTGCAAACTAATGCGAACAGCCATGACAATTTGTTAATGTGTAGATAACAGATAACGGACTTATTTTCGGAACAAAAAAATTCCTACGGGGGTCTCATTAACTTCATTTTCCACTGTCACTTCTACCATCCGCAGTATTGACTCATGAATAACTATCATTATGGCAAGTCGCTCAACTCGATGTACAGATTTAATGGTATAGGGCACTAGAAGTACAGTATTTTAATCATAAGACCCAAGCTTTGGTACGCAGCGTAAAGCGTTCTAGAGGCAGGTAACGAAACCTGATCGCTAAATTGGGTACTAACATATGATTTAGGCCGTCCTAGATCGTGTTTGAGGTCTCGTGATACCAAGCGTTAGCGCATATTAGCTCCAATCACCTCAATTGGAGTTAACACTATGAAATGGACACATTTACTGTTCACATTCTTACTTTTCCTTTCCAGTTCAACCATCGCTTCCGATGTCGGATTTACTCAAGTCACCTTAACTGACGATCCTAATCGCCCGATAAACACTACAATTTGGTATCCCACACGAGATACATCAGATACAACCTTGATTGGCGATAACCCCGCTTTCATCGGCACACAAGTTATCAAAGATACAGAAATTCAATCCGGAACTTTTCCTGTGGTGCTTTTGTCACACGGCTATCGAGGAAATTGGCGCAACCAAAACTGGTTGGCAACCAAACTTGCGAGTCGTGGCTACATCGTAGCGGCCGCAGATCATCCGGGAACCACCACTTTCGACCAATCCCCAAAGCAAGCAGCGAAATGGTGGGAAAGGCCACAAGATATGTCACGTCTTCTGGACTACTTATTATCCGAACCCCAGTGGAAGCAGTCAGCTAGCGTCGACAATGTTACCGCAATCGGGCATTCCTTAGGTGGTTGGACTGTGATGCAATTGGCAGGAGCGAAAATGGATAGACCAACCTTTGAGGCCAATTGTCTCATATACCCCAACCCACGAACTTGTGGGCTTGCTGAAGAACTAGGGCTAGACAAAGTCCAAGCTAAAGAGCCAAATAAAAAAGACTTTTCAGATCCTAGAATTCAACGTGTAGTTAGCCTTGATCTGGGGCTTGCTCGTAGCTTTTCAGTCGGTAGTCTAAAGGACATTAAAGTGCCAACCTTAATACTGGCGGCTGGGAGCAATATTGGAGATCTTCCTCAGGCATTGGAGTCTGGTTATATTGCCGAGCACATGTCACTGAACTCAAGACGGTACAAAGTCTATGAAAACGCCACGCATTTCAGCTTCATTCAAGACTGTAAACCCGGTGCTATACCCATGCTTAACGAAGAAGTGCCAGGCGATGGCATTATTTGTAAAGATGGCATTGGAACATCACGCGACCAGTTGCATCAATTGTTCTTCAATGACATCGCTAGTTTTCTGAATTGATAAACGAAAAGCAAACACACTCAACCTAACTCTTGTGGCGAACTTCGAAACTCACTCGGAGTTTGCCCGGTTATCCTTGAAAACTCGCGATTGAAATTAGATTTGGTTTGAAAACCTGAACTTAGAAATATCTCAGTTATCGTTTTATCAGTTTGCTTCAGGAGAGTCTTCGCGTGCTCAATTCGATAAGCGTTAATCACCTTAGAAATGTTCTGGTGGTGAGTTTGATTAACCGCAGACGATATTTTCCGAGCAGGAATACCCAGCTTTCGTGCCAAACGATTCAGAGATAAATCAGGATCCTTGAATACTTGGTGATCTTTCATTAATACATCGAACTCGGCAATGACCTGTGCAGTTTCTTCAACTTGGTCGTCATCTAAGATAACGGTTAATGTCTCTGGCGTATTAGCCTCTTTAGGAGATAACTGTGAGGAAGAACGTAAAGTCAACGCTTGCTTGGTTATGTCTTCAGCAGGCGTACTAATACTGATAACCATCACTGCGGACACAACGGCTGGAATAAGGACAAGGTAGCTAATCGATAAGATCAGATTGGTATGCTGCGCATTCAACAGTAAGATGTCGTAAGAGAGCACACCGTCGACCATGGCGGAGAATAGTAGCATTACACCTGCAACCCGTTCAGCAACCAACACTTTCGATACATCGGTTAACCGCACTTGTTCCGGCACGCGCAGCGACGACTTCAACAGTAAACTTCCATATCCGAGATAGAGCAAGATAAGCCATACATCAACGGTTCCTACCCAGACATACTCATGGAAAAGTGAACCAACTAAACCAGCAATGGGGCCTAACCAATGCAAATGTGTACTGGATTGACTTCGATGGGCTCCCGCAAAACACAGCCAAGCTGCCACAGGGACACTCGCACAGAGGGTGGGTTGCAAGAAGCGAAACAACGCAATATCTACCGTCCATCGTAGGCCCACTACAGTAACCATTAACGCACATAGGATGATAAGCCAAAATGGTTTTTGACTGGTATGTGGGTACCTGTACCGAAGCACGATACCAGTCATGAGTAACAATAGCGCGGCGACAAATGGTAAGGGAATAGCAAGCATCAAAAGTCCAATTAAATTAGATAAAAGATCACTTTGAAATCACGTCAAGCACTGCATTCGTGAAACAACTGAACGGACGGGTGATACATATTGAATATCAATCTTTAATAAAATAACTTTTTATAGGGAAAATGTACATTAACAGAGTGTAAATGACTTCTTACTCTGCCTCAAAATTGGGCAAAACCCTTTTAGAACTTTTACCAAAATGAGCATTACATAAATTACTTCAGGTAATGCTGTACAACAGATATATCTAATACGCAGAGAATCAAAGAGAATTCACAAGCTCAGCACCCTAGCCTAGTAGTAAAAGGGCAGTGTTCACTTTACGCTCCCCAACGCAGTACGGGCCAATTGCGCTCTACGCCAACTGTTCTTAACCTAGGACAAGGGTTAACAAGGTAGGTAGAGTTAGCATACTCACACAATGGCAAGTCGTTGATAGAATCCGTAAAAAAGTGAATCTCCGAAAAGGACTGTTTCGTTTCCTTTAACCACTGCTCTAGTCGAGTAACCTTACCTTCGCGATATGTCGCTATCCCCTTTATTTCAGAGCTATAGCAAGCATTTTTTTCAACCAAATCGATACCCAAAGCGGTTTTGATTCCTAAGTGACGTGCGATGACTTCAACTAAAAAAGTGACACTAGCTGAAACAATGATCAACTCTGCGCGTTCACGTACGAGTTTCTCAATTAGCACCTTAGATTGGGTAAACTGCTTGGGCAGAATATCGCGCCGTACACATTCTTCAACCCAATCAATAATTTGAGACTTTGGAATAGCCGTAAGCGGTGCTAAAGAAAAATCTAAGTAGCACTGCATATCTAACTCTCCTTTCGCATATAGATTCATTAAACGCTTGTCTTCGTCAATGAAGTTATGATCCGTTACAATGCCTTTCTCGACTAAAAACTCATTCCAAACCATAGAGCAGTCGGCGTTAATGAGAGTTTCATCCAAATCAAATACATACAAAGGTTTAGACATAACTTTCTCCAATTAATCATTTCAGAGCATGAATCAAACCTGTTATCACTAGGATAATTCCTGCACAACGAGTGAGGTACCACTTCTCTCCCAAGAAATAGATCCCCATAAACAAACCAAACACGATACTAATTTGCCTGAGTGCTACAACCAAACTAACATTATCGGTCATGGTCATCGCAAACAGCACCAAGCCGTAGGTTAATGCCATCATTACCCCGGCCATACTAGCTTTTTTCCTGATCCGCCAAGCAGTCTTGATTTCACCTTGCTTACCCGTGATCAAACACCACACAGCGGCAGGAATACCTATCGCCCAAAACTGCACGCCCAAGTAGAAGATTGCACTGTACTGATCATGCAAGATCTCTGATGCTTGTCCTGTGAGTAAACTCAGCGCTTCTTTGTCGACCACCGAGTAACCCGTTGTGCCTATTGCGGCAATCAATGCCCAGAACACACCGACATTCAAATAAGAGCTCAACGTCATTTGACGAAAGTTCGTCAGTGGTACCAGCATACAACCAAGGGTAATCAGCAAGAATCCAAACCACTGCTGACTGGATAATTCATCCCCCAATGCCACACTGATTGCGCCGACCATCATCACAGGCAGTGCCCGAGCAATCGGATAAACCACACCCACATCAGCGTGCTTATAAGCGACAATCAAACCGACCAAATAAACCATTTGTGAAATGCCGCTAATGAACAGCAATCCCCAAAACTCACTCGGTAATGATGTCCAGCCAATGGTTGCCAAATACCAAATCAAATAAGGGGTAAGAATGAAGCATGCAGAAAAGCTGGCCGCCATAATAAACGCAAGCCCAGAGCCTGAGTTGCTTTTACCAAGGATATTCCAGCCCGCATGGAGAACAGCAGAAAAAACGACGAGACCAATCGCCAACAAATCCATTTCAATGTTCCTGTCTGAATAAAATAAAGGCCCCGAGATGGAGCCTTAGATAATGAGAAAATCCACTTAACGATTGAGCTCCGCCAGAGATTCAATGCTGATGGCATCGTGTCGCCAATACTCGATATCGCAATCAATTAACTCACCGTGTTGGTTGTAGTTGATGCGCTCCACTACCATCGCAGGCGTACCGGCTGTCGCACGCAGTGCCTGAGCCATTTCACCCAACAAAGTGCTGGTTGAAATGCGGTAGCGAATCTTTTGATACGTCACGCCATAATGATCGCGGTAAATGTCCGTCAGTGAATTTGATAAGTCGTAGTCCAGCAGGTTCGGAAACAGCTCTGGGCGAATGTAGTTTGTTACGAATACCACAGGTCTATCTTCAAGGTATCGCACACGGTCGACTCGATACACATCCGAGAAAGGCTGCAAGTCCAGCAAGCGCGCCGCTTGTTTGTTTGCCAACGTTCCTTTTGCTGCGACCAACTCCGTTTTGGGCACACGATTTTGCGCTTTCGCCATGTTCGGGAAGTTCAGGGTTTGGGTTGGGTCATAACGCAATGGCTCAGGTGAGATAAACCAACCTCGGCGATCTTCGCGATAGATTCGACCTTCCGCTTCTAGCAGTGATAAAGCTTCACGCAGAGTGACGCGTGTAGTATCGAACGACTCCGCCAACTTACGCTCTGCTGGCAGTTTTTGACGCGGCGATAGCATGCCCGCTTCAATCTGTTCAACAATCGAATCTTTAATTTTTACGTATTGCACGAAGTGTCCTTATCTTTTGCGCCAAGCTTGTGTGCGATTCTCTAACAATTTACCCAAAGTCATCTGAACAATCTTCGCAATTGCGGCAGCAATCATGATCATCACAGCCATTGCCGCTGCAGCGCCAGTTTGACCTGCATCGTCCATATTCAGAATCGAGACCGAAGCCGGAATCGTATCGGTTGAGTAAAGGAATACTACCGCAGAAGTGGTGGTCAATGCATTAACAAACAAGTAAGTCGCAATGTCCAAAATCGCAGGTAAACATACGGGTAATGTCACTTTAAAGAACAACTTGTATTGAGGAAGCTTCACGGATGCCGCCGTGGCTTCAATCTCCGATGGCAACTGCTTTAGCGCTGTCAGGGCTGTCATGTGACCCACGGTGTAGTAATGCACTACCGTGTTAATCACCAAGAATGCCATGGTGCCATAAAGCACGTTCAAAGGATTGTTCACATCATTGAAGTAAAAGATGTAACCCAAACCAAGTACCATACCCGGAACCGCCATTGGCACCACGCTAAGCATTTGCATCACTTGACGAATTGGACCAAATGCACGCCCTTTCTCAATGCAGTAAGCACCGACAAAGATGATGGCTGTACCGAACACTGCAGTCCAACCTGCAAGCGTTAGTGAGTTGAAGAATGGAATCCAACCATAAGTACTCATTTCAGCAAAGTTATAGTTGTTTAGTGTCAACGCTTTATTCCAAGGCCAGAACGTGACAAACGAGCCATGCACCGCCATGCCAAGCACTGCCAGCACTGCGATAGAAATGATGCTGCAATATACCAAGCAAATACTATCGCGTGCTTTGTTAGGTTCTGGCTGATAAGGCACCGAACGTGTGTCGAATAAACTCTTCTGTTTTTTCTGTACCCAGCGGTCTACGCCGAACGCCAGTACCGCAGGAAATAGCAGCATAATGCTGGTCACCGCCCCCATGGCAAAGTTTTGCTGCCCTACAACTTGCTTGAAGATGTCAGTAGCCAGAACATTATAGCTGCCACCAATCACCTTCGGCACACCAAAGTCTGTGATAACCAGCGTAAAAACCACGATAAGCGTACTGATCAAGCCGTATTTCGCCGCAGGTATCGTCACCATAAAGAAGGTTTTGATGGGTGAGGTTTTAAGTGCACGAGCTGCTTCATACAAGCGGGCATCTGAAGTACGCAGCGAAGTGGTCAAAATCATCAATGCATGGGGGAAGGTCCAGAAGATCAAACCCATCGAGATGCCAATCACGCCGTAAATCGAGTGTCCTAACAACATCTCTTTGGCAATGCCTTGATTACCAAAAAGGAAGATCAAACTGATCGCTGGCAACAACGAAGGCGCAAGGATCGGTGCCGTACCTAGGATTTGAAACAAGCCTTTAAATGGCATGCATGAACGAGTCAGCGCATAGGCATAACCAAACGCAAGCACACCCACCACCGAGGTCACAATTACACCCAAAGTGAAGGTATTTCCCACCGACACCCACAAACTTGAAGAGGAAAAGTACGTCGCAAAGTTTGCCAAACCGACAAATTCGCCATTGGCATCTTGCACACTCTTGGTTAACATTGCCCAAAGTGGCATTAAGATAAATAGCACCATCATGGTCGACAAGCCAGCGAGCAAACCAAACAACACAAAGTTGTCGCGACTGACACGTCCTCGTAAGGATTTTGCTTTGTCTTGAATGGTGAGTCTATTCATCGTCATTGTTTTCGCATTCATGTTTACACCTACGCCGCTAGGGCTTTATCAACCGAAGGTACGGGGTAACCATGCAGCCCTTCTTCAACAAACTGGATGTAACGCACATCGCCCGCCTTGATATTGAGTTTTTGTACTGTGTCCACAGGCACATCCACAATGATGTTTTTTGTTGATATGTCGTTTTGTAATACGCAGTCAATGCGGAAAAACGCCCCCAGAAACTCAGTTGCAGTAACTCGCACTGGTAAAGAGTTGGTGTAGGTTTCAACGAACTTGATACTTTCAGGGCGTACCGCAAGGTCGAAACGATCACCACGTTGGAGCTTACGATTACTCAGGCTTGGCGCTGGCATCAAGGTTTCTGCAATGCGTACTTGGGAGTCCGAGGCGACTGAGGTTTCAATAAAGTTCATGCTGCCTACAAACTCAGCGACAAAGCGCGTGGCTGGTTGTTGGTAGATTTCTTGAGGTGTGCCCACTTGCTCAATCACACCATGGTTCATCACCACGATGCGATCTGCCATCGACAGGGCTTCATCCTGATCGTGCGTAACCATGATGGTGGTGATGCCAAGCTTGCGTTGCAGCTTACAAATCTCGTCACGCAAGTGAACACGTACTTTTGCATCCAGCGCTGACAGCGGCTCATCAAGTAGCAGCAAACCCGGAGATAGCGCCAATGCACGAGCCAAAGCAACTCGCTGTTGTTGGCCACCAGACAGTTGGCTGGGGAATTTCTCGCCAGAGGTTGGAAGACCAATGGTTTCTAACCAGAAATCCACCTTCTCTAGCGCTTCCTTGGTCGACATGCCCTGGTTCTTCAAACCCACCGCAATGTTCTCTTGCACGGTAAGGTTCGGAAACAGCGCATATGATTGAAATACGATGCCGAAGTCACGCTTCTCTGGTGGCAAGAATGTGGTCTCTTGACCGTTTTGAAAAATAGCACCTGATGTTGGTAGGTCTAAACCTGCAATGGCACGAAGTAAAGTGGTTTTACCGCAGCCAGAAGGACCAAGAAAACAAACAAACTCGCCCTTCTCAATTGCTAACGAGATTTTCTTTAATGCAGTGAACTGTCCGAATTGCTTCACTACATTTTCGATATTTAGGTAATGTTGGTTAGTTGACATAACACACGCTCCAAATGGTATATACCAACTTTAGTTTTGAAGTGTTACGTTCCAATGACAAATTTATAGCCAGAAGATGACAAATAGATGAAGGAAAATGAGGTTTGTTTTAGTGGTAATTCGAGATTCCCCACTCACTCCTCCGTCGCTCTCGAGAATGACGTTGTGAGTGCGGATAGAAGCTCCCAACTTTCTTAAGTCCGTCATTCCAGCGAACCTAGGTGAGACTAGGAATCTACTTGCAGCAAACTCTGAAATAACAGAGAAAACAAAAAATCCACCTCAACCGAGGTGGATTTCAGTATTCAACTCAAAGCAAATTCAATTAAGACTTTGGCTCTGATTTCGCGTCAAACTTCTCAGACCATGCCGCTAGAATCTCTGCACGCTTGCTGCCCATTTGCGCGAAGTCCATCTTCGCCATGTTCTCTTGAACGTTCGGGAAGTTAGAAACGGTCGCTTTCACTTCTTTATGTGCAACCACTGGGTACATTTCTACGTAAAGCTCGTTTGCAGCTTTAGAGATTGACCAGTCGACAACGCGCTTCGCTGCATCAGACTCTTTTACTAGACCAACGGCTTCTGATTCCCAGCCGATGCCTTTTGGTGTGATAACCGCTAGTGGTGCACCTTGTGTTTTCAGCTTCGCGCCGCGGCTCGCCATCGAGATACCGATAGCCACTTCACCCATACCCGCTTGAACACATGGTTTAGAGCCAGAGTGCGTGTAGTGTGCAATGTTCTTGTCTAAGTCACGCATGTAGTTCCATGCCTGATCTTCACCCATGTTTTGTAGCCACGCAGAAACCTGCATGTAGCCAGTGCCTGAAGACGCTGGGTTAGGCATTGCAATGTGACCTTTGTAAACCGGCTTTGTTAGGTCTTCCCAGGACGTTGGTTTCGGTAGGTTAAGTTGTTTCGCTACCGCTTCGTTGAAACAAACTGCATTAAAGAACGCATCGTTACCGAACCAAGCTTGATTTGATTGAGGGTCGTTTAGGTTCGCGTGCAGCTCTTCCAAACCTTTTGGTGTGTAAGGCTTAAGAAGACCTTCACCTTTAAGCAGTGCCATTGACGAGCCAGCCAGACCCCAAACCACTTCCGCTTGAGGGTTGTTCTTTTCGGCCAGCAATTTTGCCGTCATGATACCGGTGGAATCGCGAACCCACTTAATCTTGATATCTGGGTTATCTTTCTCAAACGCAGACTTGTATTTAGCAAGAATGTCAGTTTCGAAAGCGGTGTAAACCGTGACTTCCTGTGCTGCCATTGCATTCGTAGCTAGCAGAGAGACAAGTGCAGCCAGCGATCCTTTCATCAAACGGTTTTTCATCATTTTCTCCAGTTAATTTGGCTAAGTTTTAATTTGGTCTGTACCAGTTGAAGATAACCACCCTACTGAGCCTTTATGACGAAATCATGACCATTAAATGGCAGTTTTACGAAAATTTGCGATGAATAATCGTTCAATTGATCCGCCATTTTCTGCATATTAAAGTTTTGTGAAATTGAAGATTCGCCTATTTACTGCCCTTTTCTTCCTCGCTAGAGTGAAACTGAAATTTGGTGTAGACCAATTAGATTGTTATGATGGAAATCGAGATGAAAAACGAATACCTACTACTGACTCCAGGTCCTCTATCTACTTCTGAAACAGTACGTGAAGCCATGCTAAAAGACTGGTGTACTTGGGATGATGAATACAACAAAGACATTGTAGAAGTGATCCGCACTAAGCTTGTAAAGCTGGCGACGGAGCAAGACGGCTACACCAGCGTACTAATGCAAGGTAGCGGCACCGCATCAGTAGAAGCAACAATTGGCAGCGCCATTGGCAAAGATGGGAAGCTGCTAGTTGTCGACAACGGTGCGTACGGTGCACGTATCGCTCAGATCGCTGATTACCTAAATATTCCATGCCATGTAGTTTCCCCAGGCGAAACATCACAGCCACACTTGAACGAGGTGGAAACTGCATTGGCATCGGATCCTGCGATCACACACGTGGCAATTGTTCACTGTGAGACAACCACTGGCATGCTTAACCCAATTGAGGCATTTGCTTCTGCGGCAAAAGCACACGGTAAAGTGGTGATTCTCGATGCCATGTCGAGCTTTGGTGGCATTCCTATCGATATCGCAGAGCTAGGCATCGATTTTATGATCAGCTCTGCAAACAAATGTATTCAAGGCGTACCGGGTTTTGGCTTTGTGATTGCAAAACAAACAGAGCTAGAAAAGTGCCAAGGTCAGGCTCGCTCTTTGAGCCTTGATCTTTACGACCAGTGGCACTGCATGGAAGTGAACCACGGCAAATGGCGTTTTACGTCTCCAACGCACACGGTTCGCGCTTTCTATCAAGCATTGTTAGAGCTGGAACAAGAAGGCGGTATTGAGGCTCGTCATAACCGTTACCAAACTAACCAGAAAACACTGGTTGCAGGTATGCGTTCTCTGGGTTTCGAGCCACTACTGAGTAATGACCTTCACTCGCCAATCATCACTTCTTTCTACTCTCCGACGCACAGTGATTACCAGTTCAAAGCGTTCTACACGCGTTTGAAAGAGCAAGGCTTCGTGATTTATCCGGGTAAGGTGTCGAACGCAGATTGCTTCCGTATCGGCAACATTGGCGAAGTTTACCCAGCAGATATCGAGCGCTTAATCGGTGCGATTGAAAAAGCAATGTACTGGCAAGTTGCGTAAAGCAGCCTTCTGATTGAGAGAGCGTTATGACTCAGAATATCAAACCGACCCACTTCCGCAGCGAAGGCGATGTCAACACGACACCAGCGCGCCAAGCTTGGAATGCATCGATGGACGACGAACGCACGCAAGCCTTGTTGAAGCGTGATTCGGAAGTCTTTATTCATCAAGCTATGTCGACGCCTTGCTTAGATACCTTGGAAGCAGCAGAAGGCATCTACATCCAAGATGCCACGGGCCAAAAGTACATGGACTTCCATGGCAATAACGTCCATCAGCTGGGCTACGCTCATCCGCATGTGATTAAACGTGTGCAAGAGCAAATTGCCAAACTGCCTTTTTCACCACGTCGTTTTACCAACGAGACCGCAATTGAATGCGCCGAAAAACTCACCCAAATCTGTGGCGGCGAATTGAACCGCGTGTTGTTTGCTCCGGGTGGCACATCTGCGGTTGGCATGGCGCTTAAACTAGCGCGCCACATCACGGGCAACTACAAGGTGGTGTCTCTGTGGGATTCCTTCCACGGCGCATCGTTGGATGCCATCTCAGTGGGCGGTGAAGCGTGTTTCCGCCAAGGCATGGGACCATTAATGGCAGGTGTTGAGCGCATTCCACCAGCCGTATCTTACCGTGGCGCTTTCCCAGTCGCGGACGGCAGCGACGTGCATTACGCCGACTACCTTAAATACGTGATTGAGAAAGAAGGCGGCGTGGGCGCGTTTATCGCAGAAGCGGTTCGCAATACCGACGTACAAGTGCCGAGCAAAGCCTACTGGAAACGCATTCGCGAAATCTGTGACAAACACAATGTCATGCTGATCATCGACGACATCCCTAACGGCATGGGTCGCAGCGGTGAATGGTTTACCTACCAAGCCTACGACATCGAGCCAGATATGCTGTGCATCGGTAAAGGCTTGGGTGGTGGCTTAGTGCCTATCGCAGCCATGGTAACCAAAGACAAATACAACACCGCCGAGCAAATCTCCATGGGTCACTACACTCATGAGAAAAGCCCTATCGGTTGTGCTGCAGCACTGGCAACCATGGAAGCCATTGAGCAAGACGGCTTGCTAGATAAAGCCAAAGCCGACAGCCAGTTCATGCGTGAAAAGCTGCTAGAGATGAAAGCCAAATACCCCGTGATTGGTGATGTGCGTGGCATCGGCATGTTGTGGGGCATTGAGCTGGTCACTGACCACGAAAGCAAAGCACGCGCGTATGACGAAGCGGAAGCTGTGCTCTACCAATGCCTCAACAACGGAGTGAGTTTCAAGGTATCGCAAGGTAATGTGATTCAACTCAGCCCACCGCTGATCATCACTCGCGAACAACTGACAGAAGCGTTGGCGATATTCGAAGAAGCCATCGCCAAAGTGTGCAAAGACTTTAACTACTTCTAACCTCAACAAAAACCAATTTATCCTGAGCGCAGTTCCGACGTATAGGCAAGCGCTCTGGTAAGCAAAAAAGGATTGAACATGAGCAACTCACCAATTCAAGCAGTGATCTTTGACTGGGCTGGCACTATCGTCGATTTCGGCTCTTTTGCGCCAACCAGTATCTTTGTGGAAGCGTTCAAACAAGGTTTTGATTTTGATATCGACCTTGAAGAAGCGCGCGAACCAATGGGACTTGGTAAGTGGGACCACATCCAAGCGGTTGGTCGCATCCCTGCAGTTGATAAGCGTTGGAATGACAAATTTGGTCACTCAATGACCAGCGAAGACATCGACGCTATCTACGCAGCATTTATGCCTCTGCAAAAAGCAAAAGTGGCTGATCATGCAGAGCCTATCTTAAATGCGATTGAAGTTGTGAACGGTCTGAAAGACAAAGGCATCAAGATCGGTTCTTGTTCTGGTTATCCTCGCGAAGTGATGGACGTGCTGATTCCGGTGGCAGCGGATTACGGCTACAAACCAGATTACGTAGTAGCAACGGATGACCTACCGCAAGGTGGTCGCCCAGCACCATTTATGGCACTCAAGAACGTGATTGAGCTGAATGTTACTGACGTTAATGCGTGTATCAAAGTGGATGATGCCGCACCGGGCATCGATGAAGGTCACAACGCCGGTATGTGGACCGTTGGTTTACTGCTTTCTGGTAACGAAGCAGGTCTAACGTTTGAAGAATACCAAGCCGCGGACGAAGCAACACTTAATGCCGCTCGTGAAAAAGCGCGTACAAAATTGCTCAAGAGCTCGCCGCATTACCTCATCGATACTATCGCTGACCTCCCAGAAGTGGTTGCAGATATCGAATGTCGCCTAGAGGCAGGTGAACGTCCGTAGGATTTATGTACCAAGCCTCTAACTCAACGAATTGAGTTAGAGGTAATATGCTGAAATTATTTCGGATAAGTATTACTAGCCCAAATATTGATACTAAAGATTGTCTTGATTAATAACTCTATGAGGGAGTGGGGCAAAAAAGAGTCAGTCTGGCTCTTTTGAATAAAAAGAGAGGGTATCGAGGAAGAACTTAGGAAGCAGTGTCAGGTTACCCTCACTTACTCTTGGGGCTGATGACCCGTCTTCTCCGCAAGCTTGCGCATAGCCTCGGCAAACGTTGTTGTCGCGCCTTTCGCCTGAACCTGTACTACCTTATATCCCATCTTTTCTAACGCTTGACGTTCTGCCAAAACAGCTTTGTCCTCTTGCTGGCTAGCCTGAGTAGGCAGATGAATGTAACACCCTTCTAATTGACCGTCTTCGACCAATTGGTGGTGTCTTAGTGCATTGATATCGAAATTCATAGTAAGGTTTTGGGTATTAATTTGAATTACTGGGTTGGCTACATTCGCTTTAAAGGCTTAACCACGCTATCTAGCCCCTCAATTTTAAGTGCCAAACAGAGCTGCAGCAGTTTACCCAACTCTCCTTCGGGAAAGCCTTTCTTATCGAACCACAACAAATACTCTTCTGGTAGATCAATCAATGCTCGCCCAGCATATTTACCAAAAGGCATCGGCATACGTGCCAATTTTATCAGGTTTTCTTTTTCTAGCATCAGGCTTTACTCTGTAGATCAAGTCGTGACAGTTTACACTTTTCAAACCAGGGACAACAACTAAAGCTGAGGCGTCACAGTATGGGCGTACTCTACCACGATTTGATTTCCGTCAATGTAAGCATTTTGGATATCGCCATCAACACTCATTCTGCTTACCAGGTAAATTACTTTAGGCCCATTGGCTAAATCTTCTTTCAATGACGGAAACACATTATGAGGCTCCAAGCGCAATAAATGACAAAACTGGCTGACAAATGACATTGTTAGCGGTTTTTCACCACGCAATAATTGTGAAAACGCAAGCTGACTCATGCCAAGCTTTTTGGCAAACTCCATCTGCGTTAGACGCATTTTTGACTTTTGTGACATCCAAGACTTATACAAAGCTTCTCTGTCTTTATCAGTAAACTCCATTATATTCCCCCACACTAATTTATTGGGTGAATTGTCGGCGTTTTGTCGTCAAGATTGTCAGCGCTAGGTTAATGAAAGTCATAATCATGTTGAAACTGTCTTAACGTGCAGGCTTGCTAAAATAAGCGCTCAAAAACTGCCTAATTCATCCGCCTGAACGTGATTATTTAGAACCAACTCAACATTAACCTCTTAAACCAATCGACTATTTGTTTAAACACCCCACCTTCTTCAACCGCTTGTTGTGCCACCAAATCAACACGAGCAACTTGATCATCCTCTAGACGGTAAATAACGCTGCCAACAATATCACCTTTACTTATCGGAGCAACAAGATCATTTGAGTACTCTAGCTCAGCAGTTAGCTTATTACTGTCCCCTTTTGCAAGTGTCAGCAATACTGGCTGACTGATACCAACAGGGAGATTATCAACCTTACCCATCCACACTCGTACCTCGGCTAAAGTCTCATCGACACGAGAAGGCGCAACCGTGTCAAAAAAGCGAAAGCCGTAGCTCAGTAATTGCTTACTTTCAGATTCGCGACGTTGAGTGCTGCTTGATCCCATTACTACCGAAATTAAACGCATGTCGCCATTGGTCGCTGAGGTCGCCAAACTATACCCTGCCCCGCTGGTATAGCCGGTTTTCATCCCATCGACATTAAGGCTTCGATCGCGTAACAAACCATTACGGTTGTATTGCGTTATACCATTATAGCTATATACGGTTTCACTATATAAAGGGTAGATAGCGGGCAAGTCACGGATAATGGCTTGGCTTAGTAAAGCAATGTCACGAGGTGTGGAGTAAAGCCCATCACTGTCTAAACCATGTGGATTGGTAAATGCGCTATTTTCTAACCCTAAGGTTTGCGCCCAACTGTTCATTAAGCTAACAAACGCGCCTTCATTACCTGCCACATGCTCTGCAATGGCGACACTGGCATCGTTTCCAGATTGAACAATCAAACCACGATACAGGTCGATCAGTTTGACGTCGGTACCAACCTCAATAAACATTTTTGAAGAGTCAGGAAAGTTCTTAGCCCAGGCATTACGGCTAATACGTACTTGATCCTCAAGTGAAATATTGCCGCGATTCACCTCTTGCCCAGCCACATACGCGGTCATTAGTTTTGTTAAGCTCGCTGGATTAAGTTTGGTATCTGCGTTCTTCTCAACCAAGACGGTACCAGTGTGATAATCGATTAAAATATACCCTTTAGCACTAAGAACTGGGGGATCTGGGATAATCGTCGGTGCAGCAACCACACCGAATGAGAGAGAAAGTGTCGTAAAGAGCGCTGAAGATGGAAGTAAACGCGTGATCATGATGTGCAACGTCTCACTATAAGTGTGGATAAACTCACACAGTATAGACAAGTGGCACAGAGTTTCAGCCACTTTGAAACTAATCGTTACTATTCGACCGGCTTTATCAGAAATAGCTCAATATCACGCTAGCAGAAACAAAAAAGCCAGCGTTAACCACCGGCTTCATAACAAAATTGGATTAGTTTAGGCAACTTTCAGCGTTTTTTGTTTCGCCATCAACTTCTCGCGATGAGCAAACCAAAAGTAAGTGGCAACGATAGAAAAGAACAAGTATGACAGAGAAAACACAAACGGAGAACTGATTAATTGCTGTGACATACCCCAGATCACTCCTACTACTGTAACCGCAATCTTAGCAAAAAAGCCGCTGATCAGCAGTAACAGAGCTAACTGTGGGGAACGACTGCTACGAAACGCTAACCAGTAACAACATCCGACTGCAAGGGTGGAGATATACAAGCCCAACAAAAACGAATGGAGGTGTTCAGCAGAAGCGATACCCGCAGTGATCGAAATAATAAATAGAATAATTAGTTTCATAATTGGCCTCGCTTTTATGTCGAAAAGAGCTCAATTTCATTTTTGCAATCTCATGTTACGTTTATTTTCGCCGTTTATTGACGAAACACAAGCACTATTTATTGTCCATTTATTAACCAAAAGGTGACCTTTAACAACGTGTAAATACAATGTTAAATACCTAGTATTACTCAACTCTTACTCTAGCTTAACCGTTTATCACAATCCTTAATCAGATGCGAAAAGTGTCACATAAAAACAACATTTGAAACATTTTAAAATACTTTATAATATGTGATAGGGCACATAATAATTGACGCTAAACGATCGTCACATGCCAAATCAAAAACTAAGTTTACACTGCACGTAACAACTCATCCTGACAGCACAAAAAATATAGTGTGAAGTTAACCACTGTTCGACGCTTTGCGCCTCGTATCAACTAAGACGGTTTGCTATTTTTGCGCCACCCAATATTACCTATGAACACTCATGCCTTCCGAGTTTCGAATTAACAAGATTGTAGAGATAGGCGACACCTTGCATCGCAGCGGTTGCGCCCCGTACAAACTTGAAAAATATACCCAATTCTATGCCCGTAAACACGGTGTTGATGTCATGATCCAAGCGACACCAACCACGGTTAATTACCAGTTTCCAGATGACAACAATGCCGTAGTGATGAAGCGCCATCAGCCAGCCTCAATCAATTTGAGTTTGCTTGCCAATACCATTATTCGTATTAATCAACCCAGTAGTGAACCCATACCCGAACCTATTGGTTATCCTAAATGGGTCATCGCGCTGGCGAATATGGGGATTCCACCTGCATATTTGATGTTAGTCGGCAGTACTATCGACGCGATTTACTTTGCCACTTTGCTTGGCTTTGTTGTGTGGCTAACTCAACAAGTATGCCGCGCGCGACGCTCTATTGCTGCAGAATTTTTAGCCGCCCTTTTGACTGGTATATTGGTCGCATTCTTTTCCAGCACTGGCCTCGCTATTCCAGTTTGGGCACTGTGTATAGCCGCCATCGTACTGTTTGTTCCCGGATTGTCGATCGCCAACTCACTAGAGTGTTTAGCATTTAATGATCTCGTCTCTGGCACTAGCTTACTTGGACAAAGTGCCCTAACGCTGATAAAACTGTTTGTCGGCATTGTTATGGGACTAAATATTGGTGAGGCAATATGGGGGCAAGCAGAGTCATTACAATACGTTAATCAAGTGCCGATGTGGCTGCATGTATTTGGTCTGCTTTTGATTTCAACGTCATTGGGTGTGATCTTTAATGCTCGGCCAAAAGATATTCTGCTCGGTTTACCAGTCGCAGCGCTTGGCATGTGGGGGCCGTTATATCTTGGCTTCGAAAGTGGCTGGGTCGTTGGCACTTGGGTTACAACCGTACTCATTACCTTGTATGGCACCTGGGTGGCAAAAAAAATGGCGTTAACGGGGTCAATTTATATTGTTCAAGGGATCATTATCTTAGTTCCCGGCAGCCGCGTATTAGTCAGCGCAGGCCAATCGGTGTTTGAACAATCGATTTTACCGATACCGAGCATTGGTCTTTCGGCTCTATTTATGTTTTCAGCCATTGTCGCAGGTCAAATTACCGCGTATTCGATCTATTCGCCTCAAATTGAGCGTTAAAACCAAAGTTACATCAACAATATACTGACTTGGTATATAAAAGCCCTATTCAAACGATACTCATTAAGCCGCTTTTGAATAGGGCTCTCTGCCCTTATGTTTCATGTTGCGCCGAAAGCTTCCTTTGCCTTTTTTCGCTTTTTCAACTTTCGCCTTAAACAAGCAGCTTGTGACGATTGCTTTGAGCGCATTGTCTTTGATTTGACCGCGTCCAAACTCTACCTCTGTAGCGTTATTATCAACGGTAAATCGTTGTTTTCGCTTTGCCATAAAGCCTCCACATTGTCGGTTACAAACAACTGGTGATTGTTGTGTTTATACTCACTAAAGGTTAGCTTTCTTACCTAAGTCACCAGCCAAACGAATGTTACACTCATTATACCTAAATCAGTAATATTTTCGAAACCCTACCTAGCGCAAGTTTCTAATGAAAACACCGTTTAAACCCAAACATTACTCCTTATTTTTATTGACTTAGTTGCACTTCGCATTAGACTAGTTTGCAGCTAGAAAACGGTTCTTGTTTATATTCGCCGTTCCGTTAGATTACTTGTATATCTGTCGTAACGTCGTGCGCATTAGCAATCTCCTTTTCCACGCTATCGATGCCGTATGGCTTTTACAAGATTTATCAAGGAAATACACTATGTCTAACACTGTTACTGGTACAGTAAAATGGTTCAACGAAACTAAAGGTTTCGGTTTCATTCAACAAGAAAACGGTCCAGACGTATTCGCACACTTCTCTGCAATCACTGGCGACGGTTTCCGTACCCTAGTTGAAGGCCAAAAAGTTGAGTTCACTGTATCTCAAGGTCAAAAAGGCCCTCAAGCTGAGAACATCAAACTAGTTTAATTTTAAACTAAACAGAATTTATGATAGCCAGCAGCTCGCTGGCTATTTTTTTATATATAAGAACAAGTTATGGCTCTCAAACCCACAATTTATAAATTTCGCATTTCACTTTCTGATACCAACCGAGATCTTTACGACTCTACACAATTAACCGTTGCTCAGCACCCATCTGAAACCCTTGAGCGTATGATGGCGCGTATCTTGGCGTATTGCGTAAAATGGCAACCAGATTTAGCCTTAACCAAAGGGCTGTCGACCGTTGAAGAACCTGACCTATGGGTTAAATCTCTCGATGACCAAATAGAGCTTTGGGTTGAGATTGGCGAGCCGTCCCTAGATCGCCTTAAAAAAGCGTGTCGCTTGGCTAAGCGAGTGGATGTTTTCTCGTTCAATAGTAAGTCTGAAGTCTGGTGGGAGCAGAGCAAAAACAAAGCGCACCAGTACAACGCAAATATCTATCGTCTTGACAGCCAAGCGATTGAAGCCCTAGCAGCAACTGTCTCCCGCACGATGGATCTATCGGTGATGATCTCGGGCAACAGCTTATTTATTGATACAGACCAAGGGTCCTTTGAAATTACCTTAGATACCTTACAAGGCCATGAATAAACTCAGCGAATGGCTATGCACAACCCATGCTAATCAGCTTAAAATAGTGCAATATAAAGCTGCTGTGTATGAACGGTTTTGCCAGCAACATGCGCCACTGTTTGAACAAGTATTGCAAGCCAAACCAGACACTGCCGCCGAACATCACTTACTCGGTGTGTTAACCAAAGCGCATATTGAAGCGTCCTGTCAGGTTGATGCTCAGCGCGAGTCTGCGGCGGCGATGCACGATGTTCTGCAAACAGGCTTAGGTGACGCCCATCGGCATAAATTCGAAGAGCAAGGTATGGCGCAATTGCAACTAGTCACGCACTTATGGCTGTATATGCAGGGCTATCTTAAAATGGATTTCAGTTTGGCCAACGATCATGCCGACTCCACGGCGCAACTGATCAATTCGATCACTAAAGACGATACCCAAGCGCTAAGAACACACTATCTTGAGAGTTATTATCTTGGTGATCTTCACTCTCCGCTCAAGCGTAAGTTCGGCATAGTAGCGCGCGTGAAACAGTGGCTGACGAAAAATCAATAAAAAGGCCCGAAACGGGCCTTTATTGCGTGTTCGCTGTTGTCTATAGATAAGTATGCGGACCAAAGACTTCGTAATGAATTCGATCGCGCTCCACCCCAGCCTGTTCTAACTGATGCACTACTGACTCCATAAAACCCACTGGACCACACAGATAGAAATCTCCTTTCGCCAAAGGTAGCTCTTTAGCAATCAAAGTAATATCGATCTGACCTGAAAAATCAGCCCCAGTTTGGTTTAAATACCAAGTGTATTGAGGCCATTGATTACTTTGAGCAAGCTGCGCAGACTCTTGTTTAAAGGTATGTTGTTTGTCTCCATTACATGAATAGAGCACTGTCACCTCTTTCTTTTTCTGATGCGCTAATGACTGCATCATCGCTTGGATCGGTGTTACCCCGACACCGGCTGAAATCAATACGACTGGTTGACCCTTCTCTTGATAGAAAAAATCACCGGCTGGTGGATAGAGACTAACGACATCACCTCGATCAACATCATCATGTAAATAATTAGATACCACGCCATTGTGCGCTCCTACTTCACGCTTAACAGAAATACGGTAATCTTGACCGTTCGGCTTTTGCGATAACGAATACTGACGTATTTCCTTGTATTGACTCCCTTTAGGTTTGAGTTCAATACCAATGTATTGACCTGGCTGGAAATCGAGTACTGTACCGCCATCTTCTGGTACCAACATAAAACTGGTCACGAATTCAGACTCAGGTTTTTTCTCTTTCACCACAAAACGGCGCGCATTTTGCCATCCACCAACCGCTTGTTTACGCTGCAGGTAGAGCTCCCCTTCACGATCAATAAAGATCTGTGCCAAAAACAGATACGCGGCTGTCCACGCCTCTTCCACTTGTGGAGTAAAAGCATCACTGGCAAGCTCACGTAACGTTTCAATCAGGTGGTGGCCAACAATTTGATAGTGCTCCGCTTGGATATTAAAGCTGGTGTGTTTATGGGCAATACGCTCTACAGCTGTGGTTAATGCTGACAGGTTTTCAATGTTCTTGGCGTAAGCTGCGATTGCTTCAAACAGAGCAACACTCTGTCGCCCAGTCTTCTGGTGCGTCATGTTGAAGATATCTTTTAACTCTGGGTTATGGTTGAACATGCGCTGATAGAAATATTCAGTCAGTGTAGGACCTGCAGACTCTAACAATGGAATGGTGCTTTTTATTACTTCAATATGTTGGTTGTTGAGCATCTCGACTTTCTCCTCATTTATTTTTCTTTCCTATCAAGAGCAGGATACATGCCAACTTATAGATGCCCTAAGTGACTGGGTTTATTAATATTTTATTATCAAAACCGAGTCAAATAGACACACTAATTGATGTCATTATGACTACTTAATGTTGCAATAACCTCAAAGATATGGTTAATTTCACTGCATCACTCGTACGCACGGGGCTCGCCCGCCTCATCTCTTGGTATTGTATGCAAGATATCTCTGTTTCAACACTTATTGACATGACAATCAGTCTCGCTCGCGGAGACAATGATCAGGATCGTTTCAACAACCTTCTTGATGCTATTCGTAAAGCGATTCAGTGTGATTGCGTTGCGCTACTTTCGCTGCAAGGAGACACCTTAGTCCCTCTCGCGATGCAAGGTTTAACCCGAGATACATTAGGGCGTCGTTATAAGATAGACCAACACCCTAGGTTCGCACATATTTGTGCATCCAAAACAGCGGTTAGATTTGACTCTGACTGCGAGTTACCCGACCCATTTGATAATCTATTGATCGACCATGACGGCGATCTTCCGATGCACTCATGCATGGGCTTGCCACTTTATTATGCCGATAAATTACTGGGGATCTTAACGCTAGACAGTTTAACTCCAGATGCATTTGACCACTTTCCGATTCGCAGCTTAGATGCCTTGTCTGCCATTGCAGCTTCATCGCTTAAAGTGGCGCTTACCGTAAGCCAACTTGAGCACCAAGCGAAGCAAACTCAGCAGCGATTCGAGGAGCTAAATGAAGAGGCGTGGGAACGTGATGGCGGCGAAATCATCGGTAATAGCGCTGCCATACAAGCGCTCAAAGCCGATATCGAAGTGGTTGCCCCATCCAATTTCAATATTCTAATTCACGGCGAAACGGGGGTAGGTAAAGAATTAGTCGCCCGTAGTCTTCATCATCTGTCACCACGAAGAAAGCAGCCTATGGTCTATGTCAATTGCGCTGCGATACCGGAAAACTTGGTTGAAAGTGAGCTGTTTGGTCACGTTCGAGGCGCTTTCACCGGAGCAGATATGTCTCGTCTTGGTAAGTTTGCTCTTGCCGATGGCGGAACCCTGTTTCTTGATGAAATTGGCGAACTGCCCCTTGCCGCACAAAGTAAAATCTTGCGTGCGCTGCAAAACAACGAAATCCAACCTGTAGGACAAGACAAAGTCGAAACCATTGATGTTCGTGTACTGGCTGCCACCAACCGAGACCTTAAACAAGAGATAGATAAAGGCCACTTCCGATCGGATCTTTACCATCGTTTAAGTGTCTATCCCATTACAGTGCCCCCCCTGAGAGAGCGCGACGAAGACAGCGTGCTATTGGCGGGTTATTTCTTAGAACAAGCTAGGCGAAAACTAGGTATTGTCCAGCTTAAGCTCGGTAAAGACGCGCAATGGCTGCTCTCGAATTATAACTGGCCGGGCAATGTCCGCGAGCTTGAGCACGTGATCAATCGCGCAGCACTTAAAGCCCGTGCTCGCCGCCATCAAGGCACACTCATTACCGTGTCTGTCGAAGATATTGGCGAACTGCAATCGCTGGCTAATCTTGCCTCTTCAGCCCCCAGCAAAACACACGTTGCAACGCATACGTTAGATCCCGAATTAGGCCTTAGAGAATCAACCGATCAATACCAACGTCAACTGGTGTTAGCAGCGTTAACAAAAGCGGGATTCAATTGGGCTAAAGCGGCTCGAGCGCTGAAAACCGATCGAGCTAATTTAACCCGATTGGCGAAACGACTGGGAATACAGGTGACGACCCAACATCAAATCAAGGTGAGCTGAGTTTGCTGTACCGAAATGATCACATCTCAGATACAATACGTAACCTAATAGTTACTCAAATAGTCAAACAAGCTCAACAAATAGGATGGTTATGAAGTTTATCCGCTGGTTTTTAGGACGCGTGATCCTTTTACTCAACTTTATTTTTTCACCAAGTGGCGTCAAGCGCTCAACGCAGCAGCAACAGGTAGCTGACAGCAAAGCTCAATCTCTCGCTCTGTATCAGTTCGATGCTTGTCCCTTCTGCGTCAAAGTCCGCCGTGCCATGAAGCGTCAATCGGTCAATATCGAATTGCGCGATGCCAAAAATAATCCGACACACCGCGCAGAGTTAGAAGCGGGTGGTGGCAAAGTTAAAGTCCCTTGCCTAAGAATTGAAAAAGACGACAAAGTCGAATGGATGTATGAATCTTCAGACATTGTTGCCTACTTAGAGCGAGAGTTCGCTTAACTTCAAGCCTATTAGGAAATGCCTATGTCATACGTTCCACTCAATATTTCGCATATCCAAGCTATTGTGTTTGATCTCGATAATACGTTGGTTACGTCTGACATGAACTTCTCATGGCTTAGAGAGCAAATTGGCTGTCCACAAGACAGTGATCTGCTCTCTTTTGTTGAACAAATCGATTGTCCACACACCGCAAGCAAGGCGCATCAGCTTATTCTTGATCACGAACTGCAAGACGCCCAAACGTCTCAACCGATGCCTGGCTGTCACTCATTGCTTAATTTCATTGACAGTAATCAGCTACACACAGCTGTTATTACCCGTAATTGTGCCGACGCGACTCAACAAAAAATGGCCCATAATCAGTTGAATATTCAACGCGTGATTACACGAGAACATTATCCACCTAAGCCTGCACCCGATGCGTTGATTTCGTTAGCTAACGAATGGCAAATAGGTAGCCACCAGCTCTTGTATGTCGGCGACTATCTGTACGATCTGCAAGCAGCTTTCAATGCCGATATGCCCTCGTGTTTAGTCACCCATGGTAACGCAAGCCCATTTACCGCACATGCATCACTAGTGATTGAGCATCTCACTGACCTAGAAACGAGATTTGCTCAGCGTATTTGAATCATATATACCATCGGCGACACCCACTAAGATTTAAACACTTCATCGCTAACCCGACGATTAAAGTTCGCCAGCCCCTTGAAAATGGGCGACAGCGTAACGATGTTGTAACTATCGATTTAACCGAGGCTCTTATGTCTCGGTTATTTATTTCCCCAAATAAAAACCTTAACGGCAACATGGCTATGACAAACACCTCTTCCTCTTCTTCGCTGAGACAGCAACTGTTCAAAATGACATGGCCGATGCTGTTTGGTGTACTGTCTTTGATGAGTTTTCAACTGGTCGACAGTGCCTTTATCGGTCAACTAGGGGTATTACCGCTTGCCGCTCAGGGGTTTACCCTACCGATACAAATGGTGATCATCGGCATTCAAGTCGGATTAGGCATTGCTACTACCGCCGTAATCGCTAAGGCCATTGGAGCCGGTGACGATCGTTATGCGAAACAACTCGGCGGCTTGGTGGTCGCGCTCGGCAGTATCGGCGTTGCTTTGATTTGCCTCAGCCTATACCTATTACGCGAGCCGATTTTACTGCTGCTTAGTGCACCGCAAAGTGTCTTTGCGATTATTGACAGCTATTGGATTTACTGGTTGATAAGCTCTTGGACAGGTGCAGTGCTGTACTTCTTCTATAGTCTTTGTCGCGCTAATGGCAATACCATGTTGCCGGGCACGATGATGATGGTCACCAGCGCTCTCAATCTAATACTCGACCCGATCTTCATCTTTACGTTCGATCTAGGCATCAATGGCGCCGCCATCGCGACCATCCTCGCATTTGGTATCGGTATTGTGTTCGTTGCACCTAAAGTGGCGCGCAAGCAGTGGATGAGCTTTGACTGGAACGATCTTAATGTCGCTGACAGTCTTCGCTCGATCAGCCATATCATGGGACCTGCAATGGTGAGCCAATTGCTGCCACCATTATCTTCAATGCTAGCGACCAAACTACTCGCAAGCTACGGCACTGCAGCAGTTGCAGCATGGGCATTGGGATCGCGATATGAATTTTTTGCTATCGTCGCCGTACTGGCGCTGACGATGTCGATGCCACCAATGATCGGCAAACGTCTTGGACAAAATAACCTCGCCGACATTCGTAAACTGGTCTCGATAGCGGCTCAGTTTGTAATAGGGTTCCAACTCGTTATCGGCCTAATCACGTTAATCAGCTCAGGATTACTCGCCAATCTTATGACCAGCGAGTCGCAAGTAGGCAACATTCTCAACTATCACTTAATGGTGGTACCATTTAGTTTAGGTCCACTTGGCATCTGTATGTTGATGGTGTCTGTCTCTAATGCTCTGGGCAAGTCTTATACCGCGCTGACTATCTCTGCACTGCGCTTATTTGCCTTCTTCCTGCCATGCTTATGGCTAGGGTCACAATGGGGTGGTATCGAAGGTCTGTTCTGGGGCGCGTTTATTGGCAACATATTGGCGGGGGCCACCGCTTGGTTGATGTACCAAAAAGCGCTCCGCCAGATAGAGCAAAAATTGCTCTTTGTTCAATAAAGAGCCATTGTTAACACAATAAAAAAATGCCGAACACAAATGTGAACGGCATTTATCAAATCGCTTATCGAAGATGGCTAGCTGTCAATTTGGCTATTTTGATTTTCTTTGCTGCTCTTTACGGGCTAGTTTCTCTTGTCGGCGCTGCGCAATCAGTTGATCCGCTTCACCACCCACATGAGTTTCCCCACGCGCATTTGCCAATTGAACTTGTTTTTCCCGTTCACGGAAACGTGCTTTCTGCTCATCAGTATGCTTGTCGATACACTTAGGGCAACTCACCCCTTTCTCAAACGCCTCGGATTCGATATCTTGCTGAGTGATTGGCAAGCGACATGCGTTACACATCTCATACTCACTTTTCTCTAACTGGTGGTTAACCGCAACTCGGCCATCAAACACATAGCAATCACCTTGCCACATGCTCTTTTCTTCTGGCACCTCTTCAAGATACTTCAGAATACCACCTTCAAGATGATAAACCTCTTCAAAGCCTTGCTCTTTCATGTAAGCCGTCGATTTCTCGCAACGAATGCCGCCGGTACAGAACATCGCAACTTTTTTGTGCTTGCTTGGATCCATGTTTTCAGCAACGTATTCTGGGAACTCACGGAAGGTTGCCGTTTTCGGATTGACTGCGTTTTTGAAGGTACCTATTTCAATTTCGTAATCATTACGAGTATCGACAACAAACACGTCAGGGTCAGAGATAAGATCATTCCACTCGTTCGGTTTAACGTAAGTGCCCACCACATGGCGAGGATCAATGCCTTCCACACCTAATGTGACAATTTCTTTTTTTAGTTTCACTTTGCTGCGGTTAAAAGGTTGGGTGACTTCAAATGATTCTTTGTACACAATATCAGCTAATCGGGCGTCCTGTTTGAACCAAGCAATGAGAGCATCAATGCCTTCTCGAGTTGAAGCAACGGTGCCGTTTATCCCTTCACTAGCCAGCAATAAAGTACCGCGTATTTGATGCTTCTCCATCAACGCTTTTAGCGACTGACGAAGTTCAACATAATCTTCAAGGCGCACAAACTTGTACAACGCACATACTACGTAATCTGTCATTTCTTTTCCTTATAGCGACTTGGATCGTAAATCCAGAGCTTTGGGTTTTAATCGCAGCGAGTATAACTAAGTGTCGAAAGGATAAATACGGACAATTATTGAGGATATTAGCGTCAACATCAGAATGCGCTCCTAACGCATGTGTCATATCAATCCGGGAGTGAATTTCGAATGGCGATGAAATCATCCCAATGGTCTATCATTAGTTCGACCAATTTGGGCTCAAAATGCTTACCTTTTTGAGCGACTAACTCTTGCTTAATCGCTTCGTCGGTCCAAGGTTGTTTGTAAGAGCGTTGAGACCCTAAAGCATCAAAGACATCGGCTATCGCGGCAACACGCCCGCTGACTGGAATCAACTCACCACTCAACTGGTTAGGATAACCGCTGCCATCCCATTTTTCATGATGAGTACCGGCAATTTGTTTTGCTACATTGATCAAACGACGTTTCGAATGGCTAAGAATTTCAACGCCATACTCTACGTGTTTTTGCATTATCACCCATTCTTCAGCATCGAGCTTACCGGGTTTATGTAAAATACTATCGGGAATCGCCACCTTACCAATATCATGGAGGGGAGAGGCATACTTGATCATTTTCGCTTCTTGCTCAGGCAAACCGTATAACAAGGCTAGTTTTTCACAAATCAACGCCACGCGTTGTACATGTGCTCCCGTTTCTTTACTTCGCGCCTCAACGGCGTTCGCCAGGTTAAAGACCAGTTCTTTAGATGTTTCACGGATATCGGTTAACAGAGTAAGATTTTCAAAGGTTAAGCCAATATTCTGCATATAGATTTCGAGTAGGTGTTTGTCTAGCTCAGAAAGGTCACGGTTGACATTGACATACAGTAAGCATTCCACACCATCAGCATCGTGAGTATACAACACGTACGCATCACCATAATTATTGCTTTTTGCTTTTGCTAGGGTTTCTCGACAACGCTCAGCCACCAGCTTAGGGAGACGCTCAAACGCACATTCTGAATAACAATCAACATAATCCCCTGTAGCCGCAAGCGTTAGTGCCCGAGATTCCTCACCGTCAGGTAACGGATGAACTAGACAGTAAAAAGCCGATTTATCTAATTTGAGTAATGAGGTCACTTGTGACAGAACAGCTTCAGCGTATGCTTGTAAACTATCGGTATTTTGAACATATGAGGAAGCTTCAATGACTTTTCTCAGCCCTTCTTTCTGCTCCTCAATCAGGCATAAATCACGGTAACTACGCAGCATAGAATAAAGCAGAGTCTTAAGTTTTTGAGTCGTAAGTTCCGTTTTTTCTTTATAGTCATCAATATCATATTCACGTATCACCACATCTTCTGGTGCTTGGCCCGCTTGGCCAGTACGAAGAACCAGTCGAATCCGTTGATTACCCAGCTCATTACGAATGAACTTGACTAATTCGAGGCCTGCGTTTTCAGATTCCATCACAACGTCGACCAGAGCAAGAGCAATATTGTCATTTTGACGACAGATCAGTTTGGCCTCTTCGCCAGATAAAGCCGATAATAAATTTAATCGCTTACCTTCAAACTCAAAGTTAGCAAGCGCTAATTTAGTCACTTGGTGCATTTGTTGTTCATCATCAACCAGTAGAATGTCCCACTGCGACTCCGAGTTATTAGGCTCTATTGGTACAGTGTTGATCTGATCGTCTACTGTTGCTTTATCTGCGAAAAAATCCATTTGCCACTATTCCTAAAACTATAACGATACTTAAGGTTTAGCATAAAAAAATTGTTGTTTCACGACTGTTTGACAATCTAGTTAGTCAAGTGATAACCACAACTACATGTTAGGTGATTTTCGTAACAGAAAAACGTATGATTCAGCCTACATATTCCTCAGCCCTTTAAAACATGAATTCCCATAACCATCACCCTATTCAAGGGGCGAGCTGGATGCTAGCAGCAGGCTTTGCTTTTGCTGTCGTCAACAGTCTCGCGCAAGTTGCTAGCATTAACTTTGGTCTCTCCTCGACGATCGTCGCTCTTATTCAATACGCCATTGCCTTGGTGGTCATTTTACCCTATTTGAAAACCCTTGGCATTCGCCGTTCCCTTCGCACTCAGCATTTGGGAATGCATGTTTTCCGAGTCTTTCTTTCGGTGATCGGAATTCAACTTTGGTTATGGGCCTTGGCCTATCCAGTACCAATTTGGCAAGGTATCGCACTACTAATGACCTCACCTTTGTTCGCCACGGTTGGTTCGGGATTATTCTTGAAAGAGAGGGTTGGTTTTGCCCGTTGGGGAGCAACCTTGACTGGTTTCCTTGGCGCAATGATCATTTTACAACCTTGGGCAAGCGATTTTAGTTGGGCAACACTACTCCCTGTTGGTGCCGCATTCTTTTGGGCATGCTACTCACTGATGGTGAAAAAACTCTCTTCAGACGACTCGCCTTCTACCATGGTGGTTTATCTACTTATTTTGATCACACCTTTCAATCTGTTACTTGCTGTGCCAGATTGGCAAACGCCAGTCGGAGGTCAGCTATGGCTAGTACTAATCGTCGCAGGCGTGATGACGGCTTTAGCTCAGTGGGCTATTGTTAAGGCATACTCGGTGGCAGATGCTTCTTTTGTCCAACCGTTCGATCATGCCAAGCTGCCGTTGAATGTACTGGCAGGCTGGTTGGTGTTTAGCTGGGTACCACCTGGCCGCTTGTGGCTTGGGGCGGCAATTATCATTGCATCCGTCGCCTTCATCACCCATTGGGAAACAAAAAAGCCAACTAAGTGAAAGAAATCACCGCTTACTTCGTTCTAATTAGTCATAGTATTTACGGGAGAGAACCCTATGACAGATCCAATCAAATTAACCCTTTACCGCTGGGCAGGAAGCTGGGGCCCTTTTAAGGTCAATATTCCTTGCGGGGAATGCACCTTGACCAAAGACATTCTAACCGATGTGTTTGACAATGAATTGGCTGGCATAGAGGTTGATCTGGAGGTTAAAGATTGGCTCTCTCACTGGTGGGAGCCTTTAAAAGCCGGATCCTGGCACGCTCCGATTGTAATGGTCGAGGGCAAGGTCATTAGCCAAGGCGCAGCATTAAATCGCGGTGTGCTGGTTCAATCTGTGATTACCGAGTGGACCAAACGTGACACCTTGAAAGGAAATATTGTCTACGGTAAAGCAAGCTGCCCTTATTGTATTAAAGCGAAAAAATTACTTGATAACGCAGGAATAGAGTACCAATACCACGATGTAGTAAAAGACAGCGCCGCACTGTATCGTATGATTCCAGAGGTCAAAGCCATTATCGGCGGAAAAACGCCAGTAACCGTGCCGCAAATTTGGCTCGATGGGCATTATATCGGTGGTGCTGATAACCTTGCGGCTTGGATTGAAGAGAAAGGACTTAATAAGGTCCCTGACAATGTGGTCTCTTTATAATTTACTCATCTTTATAGCCAAGTAAAGCTCCCAAAAACACAAAGCCTCGCTAACTTAGCGAGGCTTTGTTCTGCTCAATCATAGGCGGGTTCGTGGTCCTACCATTAAGCATCAATGCCAGTTCACACTTGCGATTACTTCACCTTTTTTTTCATCATACGTTTAATGAAAGAAGGTTTCTTCGCTTTAGGCTTGACGTTAAGCGCATCGTGCATGGCTTGTCTAGCGATCATTTGACCTAAATATGCATTGCCTAATTCGTGATTCATGAGTCTCTCCTCGATAGTAAGGAGTGTGATTTTAATCACAATCAAGACAAGATCAAGACGTAGATCACATTATAATTAAGCACGCTTAGCTTGTTGATAGGTTTTACCCGCTGCTTGGTAAGTATCTTTACGTTTCACATCAAACATAGCTTCAAAGAACCAAGCAACGAAACGAATCACATCATCGCCTTCATCCATCACATGCTCAACAAACTCTTGTTCTTCGCCCTGCTCGTTTTCCTGCAACGTAACATGGTAAATACGTCTTGCCCCTTCAGTTTCCGCCAGCGCAAACTGACCCGTTAATGAGTCTGCCGCCTGCGCCACTTCTTGATCATCGCAAGTTTTAAGTATGACCAATGCTTGAGGTAAGGTTTGTTGCTCGCACAGTGACAGTACCAGTGCTTCAAATTGATTGTATTCCATCAGACTTCTCTATCGCAGATAATTGCGCGTATTGTACGTCAAGCCAACTCTTGTTGCACATTATGATTAGCCTTGGACAAACTCAACACCGTAGCCATCGTACACGCACATAGCAGATAAAAAATGCCCATTGCATACTGACTGTGTACCCAGCTTTCAACCAAATAGCCACCGAGCACTCCGGCTAAACACATCTGTATTGATCCCGAAAGCGCTGATACCGCACCCGCCTGACGTTTATGGGGCTCAAGCAATAAGCTGATCGAGATAGGAAATGACAAGCCTTGCGCAATAGCAAGTAAGGTAAAAGGCGCGACCAAGTTGAACAAGCTTACTGGTGCCAATACTAACCAGACACCCCCAAGCATCAACAATGAAATCGCAATAGAAAGCAGTTGATTTGAAGATAAATAGCGGGTGAGAACATTGAGGGTTAAGCTACCTATCATCAAACCAGCTGATGGAATAATCATGACAGAACCATATTCCGCAACGGTTAATCCTAGCTCATGTTGCAATAAGAAAGGCATCACCGACAATGACACTAAACTTGCTAGATAACTCACCCAATTGTAACTCGCACTGGTCAGAACTTGTCGGCTGGTCATCAATTGACGGTAATTAGACACGACCTGACGCAAACTGAAGCGCGATTTACCGTAAGACATGGTTTCAGGTAATACAAAATAACCTAAAGTAAAAATGGCCATTAGATAACACAAAACAAACATAAATACCGACTGCCAGCCAAGATAAAACGCCAGCCAGCCTCCGATAACCGGAGCAAGGATAGGCATAACCGAAGCGGTAACCGATATATAGGATAGTGCGCGAGTCAGTTGCGCTCCATCATAGCTATCACGCAACACACTGCGCCCCAAGACAGACGCACTTCCCGCCCCTAAGCCTTGTAATAATCGACCGAGAATAAGTGATTCAAGATGATGAGACAATAACAAACAGATCACAGTTCCAAGCAGGTAAATACCTTGGCCAAGGATAAATACCGGACGACGACCAATCGCGTCTGAGAGTGGACCATAAAATAGCTGAGAAGCCCCAAAACCGACCAAAAATAGTGTCACCAAAAGTTGCACATCAGCCTGGCTTGCTTCTAGCGTCTGACTAATCAAAGGAAGTGAAGGTAGATAAATACTCACACCAACTTGGCCAGTTGCAATTATCATCATCGCCAATACGATCGGCATTTTTCTCATTCATATCTCCCCAATTAGCCCAATGTCAGCAGTGTAGATTAATCACTAGTAAATGATAATATATCGATTTGGAAAGTAATTAATTCCCATGAGGAATCAATAGGAAGATCTATGGATTGGTTACAGAGTGTTCAGAGCTATCTTCGTGTTGTTGATGAAGGCAGCTTTAATGGCGCAGCACGTAAACTCAACACCACCAGCTCAGCAATCAGTAAACGCATTCACTGGCTTGAAGAAAGAATTGGTGTCCAATTACTCAAACGTACCACGCGTTCGGTCACTCAAACTGAAGCTGGCGCACTGTTCTACCAAAGAGCCAAAGTACAAATTGATGGTTGGCAGTCGGTCCTCGACGAGACCCGCTCGGTATCGCAATCCCCAGCCGGACTACTCAAAATCGGCGCGACTCTTGCGGTAGGTTCGAAGTTTCTGGTGCAGTATCTCAACGACTTTTTGCAAATGTACCCCGATATTCGAATTCAGTTAATCACCACGACTCCAGGACAACTGCCGACATTAAGCTTGGATCTCTTCATCAGCCGAGAAATTGAACAACTCAACTCACTTAGCTTCAAAGCCAGCCCTTTATTTGAACATCGAGCAGGATTTTATGCGTCTCCTGGTTATATTGAAGAGTTTGGTCAGCCTTTGCAGCCTGAAGATCTTACGCAACACAATATGTTGATATGGGGCGAGCGTACTCAACGTGAAATCACCCTAACAAACGGGCAAAAACTCAACTTAAGTGGCAACTTTGCGACCACCAACCCTGAAGCGCTGTTTTATGCGGCAAAGAGTGGCATGGGATTACTGCTGACCAATGACGTCATGATCAAAGAAGATCTTAGATTAGGCGCGCTCAAACGCGTATTGCCGGGTATCACTGCAGACGAGGCGATTGTTTATGCTTATTACCCTAAACTTGACTACCAGCATACTCGCACACAGCTTTTTCTTAACTATCTAAAACAAAGACTTGAACAAAAGCAGTCCTAACACTATCGATGGATGATCGATTTCGGCTTGCAATACTATGTGACTAATACCATATTTGTTAGGTAACCCAATCAACGGATAAGTGGCCCAAGCCACACTAATAAGTGAGTTACCCATTATGGTTAGGACAACGTCGATTCAGCTGTCATTAAATGTTGAGACCCTTAATGATATTCTGAGTTTAGATGGGCTAAAACTACTCAACAAAGCCACCCATGAGCTACGTCAATCGTCAGGGGCTTTTTGTACCTGCGTGATAGAGTTGGATCAATTTACCGCGACATCCAATCTTATTGCCAGTGCATCAGACCAAGTATTGAATCGTTGTCTGTACGCCACTCCACTAAGTCGCACAGCGTACACGTTTGTTAGCCAATCAAATCAGCAGGCGATTATCTGTCAAAAAGGGGCTTGCCAGCGGCATAGTACCGAATCTTTTATTCTCGACAATGACATTGAATCTTACATCGCTATCCCACTTAAAACGCAAAATGGCGAGATATTAGGTATTCTGATTTCAACCTATACGCACAAACTCGCAAGTCGAGATATTGAATCGTTAACTTACTACCACAAGTTGATCGCCAATGTTATTACCCATCATCTGAAAGCGAAGTGGTTAACCGCACGAGCAGACTCTTTGGTCGACCAACTCAGTTATGAAGTTTCTCACGATAATTTAACGGGTTTACTCAACCGCAGTTACCTATCTGATACCCTTCAACGACTGATCAGTGAAAATAAACAACTATTTACTCTGGCCTATCTTGATATTGACAATTTTAAAACGATCAATGATTTGTATGGTAACTACATTGGTGATCAAATTATAAAATTTGTTGCCACCACCATCAAAGAGTCCATTCAAGACAAACAGTTAGCTTATCGAATCGCCGGGGATGAGTTTGCTTTTATCAGTCGTTCACGAGATCCCTTTGCGGTCTGTCACGAGATCATCCAACGTCTTGACAAAGGCTATCAGGACAACACCCATAATATTCAGTTTAACGTCAGTATAGGACTAGCGACAAAGAGCGATCAATTACATTCGGCTGATCAAATTCTCAACAATGCCAGTTTAGCGCTTAAAGACTGTAAACAGACCAAGCACACCAATGTGCAGTGCTATGACACTCATCTGAGCGCACAATACCATCGTCGCGCTCTCGTCATCGATACTCTGCGTATTGAATTAAGCCGAGATATTAACAGCTGTGAGATTTATGTAGTCGCTCAACCTATCGTCAAAAAAGAAAACGATCGATGGGACTATTATGAGATTTTGGCGCGTTGGCAGAGCAAAGCGCTTGGCCATGTCTCTCCGGTCGAATTCATAGAAGCCGCTGAACAATCCGGGTTGATTGTCAAGCTTGGAGAGCGGATCATAGAATTAGCATGTAAAGCCAAATTTGAACTTGAGCAAGGTCTAGGTCATCGGGTTAGGTTGAGCGTTAACTGCTCAGCGAACGAGTTTAATAACTCTAATCGATACCTTCAGCATTTAATGAATTGCCTAAAGAATTATAACTTCTCTCCTCAAGATTTCACCATTGAGCTAACAGAAACCGTACTACTTATACGGAAAAATGAGGTACAAGAAATACTGAATAAACTACGTCTTTTAGGCTTTAAAGTTGCACTGGATGACTTTGGTACTGGCTACTCGAGCCTTAATTACATTCATAGTTACCCGATTGACTGTATAAAAATTGATGCGAGTTTTATTCGTAATATGCTTAGCAACGAAACAGCCGAACGATTGGTGTGGCTTATGGTGCAGCTTTCGCAGCAACTGGGGGTCACTCTCGTTGCTGAAGGCGTTGAAGATAAAGTATCGTTGGATAAACTGTATCAAATGGGCTGTACTTGGATTCAGGGCTACTATTTTTCACGTCCAGAGAAACCCCATCAACTGATCGAGAGCCATTTACTCCGCCTCAAAGCACAACGAGTCTCTAATAGCTAAACTCACAAGATTAAAGCGAAAGTGACCGTTTAGACTTCGTCATCACATCACCGTTATCGCGACTTCCCTTTTACACTGACTCTAATCCATAATAATGCGCTTGTTCACTCAATAGACGTGCGACATTTTCGGTCGTTAGATGATTCACATCTTGCTTGCAACTCAGTGCTGAACGGATATCCGTGCTGCGAATTGCCACTTTTTCTGGGCAACTGAGTAAAGACCAACGACACAGGATTTCATCACAGCGATAAAACTGACTAAAGTTAAATAAATTGTCAGGGCCAACGACAAAAGTCAGCTCAGCCTCTGGGTGACGCTGCTCTAATGCTTCTAAAACGGCAAACGTAGTAACACTTTGCTCCGGCTGATAAAGGCACTCTTCAACATCACTGCGCATGACGTATGGCAGATTCATATCTTCGATGAAAGCATCGACTAATTGACAACGTATTGAGTAATCAAGCATCTGTTTACCCCAAGCATGAGAAATACTCGGTAATAACAAAACCTGCTCGAAATGGGATAATGATTCAATCACACTTTTGTGACCTAAACTTGGCGGATTAAATGCGCTTCCAAACACGGCGATTTTTTTCATTTCTCTCATTCACTATTAATGAAAACTGTGATCACGGTTTTCTAATTCGTTGTTTAAGGTATGATACGACAAGGTGAGTTTAACACGTCCCCTTCAACACTGAGAATCCCAGATGAGGTGGACTTGATAAAATTACCATTTTTGGTTTTGTTTTTTAGATATATTGATTGCAGGAAGGAGACATAATGGAACAGTTGATTCGCGATGAAATGCGTGTTCTGCCAACGATTGACCCTCAATTCGAAATCTCACGCCGCGTGGATTTCATCAAACGCAAACTCCAACAAGCTGGCTGTAAATCTCTTGTCCTCGGCATCAGTGGTGGTGTGGACTCGACAACCTGTGGTCGGCTAGCTCAATTGGCCGTTGACCAACTCAATCAAGATACCGAAGGTGGTTATCAATTTATTGCTGTACGCCTACCTTACGGGCAACAAAAAGACGAAGATGAAGCTCAACTTGCCTTGCAATTTATTCAGCCGACGCATTCGGTGTCAGTCAATATTAAACCGGGCGTCGATGGGCTTCACTCAGCAAGTCAAATAGCACTTGACGGTACAGGCTTGCTACCTCAAGACAGCGCAAAAGTCGACTTTGTTAAAGGTAACGTAAAAGCACGCGCACGTATGGTTGCTCAATATGAGATTGCAGGTTTTGTCGGTGGATTGGTCATTGGTACTGACCATTCGGCAGAGAATATTACCGGGTTTTACACCAAGTTTGGTGATGGTGCCTGCGACATGGCTCCACTGTTTGGCTTAAGCAAACGTCAAGTTCGCCAAGTTGCTGAAACCTTAGGTGCCCCAGAACTTTTAGTCAAAAAAGTACCTACCGCAGATCTAGAAGAATTGGCACCACAGAAAGCCGATGAAGAGGCTCTTAATCTGACTTACGACCAAATTGATGATTTCTTAGAAGGAAAGCCTGTTGCGCCAGAAGTCTGTGAGCGTTTAGTCCACATCTATACCCTTACTCAACATAAGCGCGAGCCAATTCCGACAATTTACGACTAACTATCGTGAGATCTATTTCCGCCCTTATCATTCGATAAGGGCTTAATTTATTGTTTGTTGTAGTCAAATAAAGTGGCATCCCATACTAATGGCGACGCATATGACCGCATGAGGCTAATGATATCTTTCTTCAACGTAAGGCTAAGCCGTCACACAATTCACTATTTCTTGCTATTGATCACTAGCTAGTCGCGAGCCTTTTCACTACACTATGCTGGTTTAAGCACTCAATCTACCTATCTGTGGTGAACTCTGTCCGCCTGAAGTGCTTGATTTAAAACCTATCGACTCAAAATAGTGTATTCATATATGGAACAAGATAAGTTTACTAATATTTATCGATTACCAACGGCTATCCAGATCCGAATCGGTAAATGGCAACAAACCTTCAATGGCACCTCTGATCTGATTATGCATCAGGCAATCGAAGTACGTAATAAGCAATATCGCAAACCTACCTTTCTTCCTTCTGGTTGGTGTGTTCAGCGATTCGATCAAGATAGTATTTCGATCACCAATCACGGTAAATACATTCAAACAGCGATGCGTACGATGCTTGACCGTAAGGTGTCATATAAGCGTATTTACCTTTCTCGTTTGCCCATAGAACAAGCACAACCCGGATTAATCGCGTTTAAACGCGAGTGGATTTCAAAACATAACCGAGTCGCAGATAAATACAACCAAATTAAGAAAAAACAATTTATACGCTACGCCAACGAAGAGGCCGATACACTCTACCCTTCCATACCGAAGGGGGAATTTGATGTCACTTTGTGGAACAAACTGGTTGTTTCACTATTAGGAAGCGCGAATAAATTTGATAACCCTTACTTTGTTAAAAAAGCTAAAGTTTGAGTCAAAAGAGCCAAAGTCTGAATAATCAAAGGCAGCACAGTGCGCCTTTGATTCCACTCATCGTTAATATTTATCTAGAATTTCTTGGTAACGACTGCGCCCTGATTGATCAGTTTGCTTAAGGAGATCTAACCCTTTTTGGAGCTTTTCAACCACGGCAGGATCACTATCTTGGTTGACCGCAAAATAGACATCGCCCTTTTTGACCACATACACCGGCTCAAATAAATCAGTGTCTATCCCGGCTTGTCGAGCCCACCAGTAAGCTGCACGTTCAGCATACACCAATAAATCAATTCGCTTTTTCAGGAGCTGTTCAGCCAGCACCGTCACATCAATAGCTTCTTGCATCGCGTCACGCGGAACCCCGAGTTCCAGCAAGCTCTGCTCACCGATGTCATCACGTATGACACCAATGCGGTATTTCGCCATATCTAACGGTTTATCTATTTTAATATTCTCTCCTCGACGCGCAAGGACAACCACTTTGATGTCCACGATAGGGCCAACCCAATAAAAAAGCGCATACCGATGCTCGGAACGCGTCGTGGAGAATAAAACCGTGTTTCGGCGCGTTAACACTCGGCGATAAGAGCGGGCCCAAGGCTGTAAGGAAATTTGCGACAAAGAAACAGGCTCTCCTACCAATGCACTTGCCGCCAGTAAAATATCGACCGAATAACCCGTTATATGATCATCTTTAATAAAATTGGCTGGAGGGTAAGCCTCAGTAAAAAACTCCACGTCTCGAAGGTCGTTTTCAGCGCCGACAGCCGATGATATTGACAACATCAACGACAAAGCGCAGGCCGATTGGCAAATAAAGTTACGTACAAACACAGACCATCTCCATTTAGCGTCTCAGTTAAAGTTAGCTTAATCAAGCCATAACTTCTAAGTACAATGATAAATTAATGCTTAAAGAGTAATTTTAATTGGCCGACCTGTGGTGCTTTTGCCACCAAATACACCGCACCAGCAGCGCACATAAAACCGAACACACCAAGAGCATCAAACGACTCGTCAAACATTAACCACGCTTGCACCGCCGTGGTCGGCGGCACTAGATAAAACACAGATGCAACACTGGATGACGCACCGTGCTCAACCATATATAAAAGAAGTAAAATCGCAACACAAGACAGCACCACCACCAACCAAACTAACGTTAGAATCAATGAATAGTTCCATTCAACCTGCATGGTTTCAAAGCTTACCGCGTAAGGGATGAACAACATGCCCGCCGCAAAATATTGAATAGCCGCACTGCCGACCATATCGACACCTTGGCAGTACTTTTTCTGATATAGGGTTCCCAAAGTAATACCAACCAAAGAGACCAAGCACACCACGACCGCTAAGGTGCGATGCTGATCTGACTGCCAGTCCACTTTGCCCATCAACACTAAACTGATGCCGACAAAGCCAAGCATCAAGCCAAGCCATTGAGATGGCTTAAAGGCATGCTGGGTAAAACTCACCAATAGCAACACGGTCAAAATCGGTTGTAAGCCAACCAACAATGAACTCAACCCCGCCGGCATACCGAAACTAATCGCCAAATAGGTACCCCCAAGATAGAAACCATGAATTAATACCCCAACCACCGCGCAGTGGAATAGCATTTTTCCCGTTGGGATTCGTCTGCGTAGTACGACAACAAGCAGTAGAAATAGCGCAACATTGGCGGTCATACGAATCGAAAGCAAGGTCGCAGGTTCAGCGTATTGAAGACCAAACCTTGCGCCGACAAAGCCTGACGCCCACAACACAACAAATATAAAAGGAATTAATCGAACTAACATCGCCTTTCCTCTGGCTTTTTGATCAGATATCAGGCTACTTTATTGGGTACAGAAAAATGATAAAGACACAGATTAGACTTTTTATATGGGTACAGATGAATGGGCATCAGCAATAAATACGTCATGGTCGAGGACCATATCAAAACTCGAATCCATACAGGTCAACTGTCCAACGAAGACAAACTACCGTCAATTCGCGATTTGAGTAGCGAGCTAAACGTCAGTAAAAATACCGTGATTCGTGCTTATCAAGAGTTAGAGGGACAAGGTATTATCTATGCGGTGGCGAAATCAGGTTATCGGGTACAGACACCACGTCACGTTGTATCGCAGGTGACACAACCTAACCATGTCGATCTGTTGTCGCTGTGCAAAGAAATATTGACCTATTCTCCTAAACGCGAGTGGTTGGCCACCGGCTCAGCACATCCTAATATTGATTCCCCGGCGATAAAAACACTGTATGCAGAGATCGGGCGTCACAGTCGTCAGCAAAGTCAGATTCCAAGCCATTATCAGCTACCTCCGGGCAATACCCTGTTGCTTCGACATTTAACTAAAATAAGCCAAGGCCTTGGTGTCGAGGTGTCGAGCAATGATCTCGCGGTCACTCATGGTGCTCAGCAGGCGATTAGCCTCGCACTGCGAGCGATGACCCAGCCAGGTGATATTGTCGCCGTTGAATCGCCGTGCTATTTCGGTAACTTGCTATTGATGGAATCGCTAGGTTTGAAAGTTATTGAAATACCGAGCTGTCCGCGCAGTGGTATGGATCCAGATTTATTAGCGCAAGCGGTAACCAAGTGGCTAATTCGCGTTATCGTCGTCACGCCAAACTTTACCAACCCTACTGGGGCCAAGATGCCTTTAGAAAAACGTCTTGCGCTACTTGAAGCGGCTCAATCGGTTGCCATTATTGAAGATGACGTGTTCGGCGCGCTCACCTTTGATGAAACCATTACACCACTCAAAACGCTCGACAAGCGCGATCGAGTCATTTATGTCAACTCGCTCTCGAAAATGCTTGATTCAAGGCTACGCATTGGTTGGATTGCGGCCGGTCGTTATCAAGCCGAAATTGAGAAGCTCCTAGTCAGCGACAACATGGGAAGCCTCAACCTAATGCAATCTGCGGTGGCTGGCTTTCTCAATAGCGGCAAATACAAACAGCATGTCAAACGAATGCAACGCGAATACCAAACCAATGTGCGAATGTTTTGCCAGCAATTATCCCGTTCGCTTGATGCCTACGCAAACCTAAATGGCCGTTATCAGCTTTATTGCCCGCAAGGATCGTTTCTCGTTTGGTTATCATTGCCAGCAAAGTCAGACAGTGAGCAACTCTATCAACAGGCAAAAGCACTGAACATCAGTATTCTTCCCGGAACCTTGTTTGCTACCGAAGGGCAGTATCGACACTGTGTTCGTTTTAGTTGCTCAAACTTCCTAACCCACCCTGACTGGAAAAACGGCGTTGTAAAGCTGGCTGAGCTCATCCATCATCAAGTAAACCGCTAAGGAGTCGATTATGCACACACCGATACTCTCATCGTAACGAGATCCTTGGCCGTGAAAGTACTTCGCTAGAAATTGCGTTTTTAACACGCCCTGATTCGAGCTTTTAGCCTAATCACCCGGCGCTAGCGTTCGTTTAATTACTGAGACTAGCAAACTCCGCCTCTTTTACCACCGCAACCTCTTTCATCACCACAACAGTGTTGGTTAAGAGACTTTTTTATGCCCTTCTTGCAAATGGACGAAATCGACTAAATCATCACCGGCGACTTGATAAGCTTGACCAAAACCTTTTACAAACAGGCCTTTTTCAGCCTTAAGATTAAATAAAACGAAGTCTTGTAATTGACTCAGTCCATCGATTATTTCACCAAATCGGGTTTGCATCTGGCCAATGACTTGCTGCCACTGTTCGCTATCGCGCTTCACCACACAAGCAACGGCATCAAAGGTTAAGCGCTTACGGGCGAACAGTTGTTTGCAGCTCTCTTCATCTTCAATCATCATGATTGAAACGTTCGGGTTCACTTGCAAATTGCGCGCATGACGAGCAATTTCTGAGATCAACACAAAATAGCCATCTTGGTTTTGTACAAATGGCGCATAACTGACATTTGGACGCCCCTCGGCATCAACGGTAGCCAATTGCAATGTTTTACGTTGCTGGCGAAACGCTTTAATTTCTGGGCCCAAACGCCCTTGTAAACGCTCTTGCTTAACCTGCTGATCCATATTCACTCTCCTTCTTAGCCTATATTGTTGTCAAATGACTGTTGTTAAATTCTTGTTGCCACTGCTTAAAGGTGGCCACTTGTTCAGCGATCAATTCACGTTTGTTATTCCGGCCAAGGTAGACTTTAAAAACGTTATTCCCAGCTGGACAGAAAAAGCCAAAATAGTGGCTTTCACGCCCCATAAATGGCTTGCTGACCAAGGCAATATGCTGGATATTATCGAGTTTAAGGTGACCATGTAGCTCACCTTCACTGCCGATTAAGTTGTAATAACCACGAGCCAACTTACCCTTTGGGAAAGGCGCTTTCACTTCAAAGATTGAACCAAACGAGTGGACAATCGTTGTCACTGGCCCAAAACCGACCAAACTTTCTAAGATCGCTTGGGCTTGATCGCCATCGACAATCGCCGTCATTTCTGTTGGCAACGCCGCCACCACATCAAATTCTGACACACTCAATTGTTGAGCCATCGCAGCAGGCAGCAACGTGGGGTCTTGCTCGAGTAATTTCGCCACTCGTTGTGATAATGAATCCATGAGTTATTCCAATTAAACAGCGACAACATAAGCGCGCTTTTTGTTGATGGTTAAACGGTAGTCGTAATTGATTAGCATCGATGTGGCAAGTCGCTCACACGGCTGATGCGGCTTAACTCAACGAAGATACGATCTAACCAAATGATATATAAAACTTTGATATGTCGTGAACTTATCGTTCGCGCAGTTATCTTTGATTTGCCATCGATAATAAATTGCCACTAATGCGAATGCAATTGATAATTGATATTATTTGCATGTTGGGCGATAATTGATTTATCTTAGTCATCAAGGATTTGTAAAAGGCACAATCAAGTGAATATCAAGCGATACACGATTGCCGCGAGTTTATCTATGGCAGCCCACTCAGCAGTGCTGTTCGTGGCGCAAGAACCCAAGGCTTTCGCCATGCCTGTGGGTTCACAATCGACATCGGTTTCACTGAACTTTAAAGCCATCGCTGCACCAGCGAAAGCCGAAACTGTGTCAGAGCCCAAAAAAGCCAGCACACCAGCACAGAGTCAGACCTCCGCACCTGCCGCAACCGACCAGATCGTAAAAAAATCGCCACCGGTTAAGAACAAAAAACAACCGCATAATTCACCCAATCAACCTAAGGTAGCGCTCCAACAACCCAAGGTTCAAACGCTAACGAAGACTGCTCAACCAAGCGAGACGACCGAGCGACAAAGACCACAGGTCGATAAAAAACAACCTGAAAGAGCAACAAATCAGGTCGCAAATCGAGGCGTTACTACTGAACCAGTCATCATTGAAAATCCCTCGTTTTTATCTCGCCCTCGCGCCCCTCATTACCCAAGAATGGCGCGCAAACGAGGTATCGAAGGCGTGGCATTATATGAGATATGGCTTGATGAGAATGGCCACCAAGTCAAGCAAGTATTGATTTCGTCATCCGGAGCCACCTTGCTCGATAAGTCAGCGCTGGACGCGATAAAAGATTGGAAATTCTCGCCCCATTCTATTGATGGTCAAACCATGGCTCATCGCGTGCAAATCCCTATTCGTTTTAAATTGGATCGATAATGGAACAGATACAACTTTTACAACAACAGCTTGGCTTAATGACCTGGCCCTTGATCGTGTGCTCAGCACTCACCTTAATGATCATCGTTGAACGACTCTTTCAAGTTTTGATTAGCTTAGGCGTCGGCAAACGTGCCATTGGCAAACAGCTGCAACAGATTTCCCCGACCGACAGCCAGCAAATTGAGACTCTGGCTGAAATGATGTCAATCAAACGTCCATTGCTATACAAAGGCGTCGCCATGCTACTGGCTCATCACGCTTTTGCCAAAACACTGCGTGAAGACGCGGCAGGAATGTGGCTACAAGAAAAACGTCACCAGTTACACTCTGGCTTGCGTTTATTGACTTTAATTGGTGTGCTCAGTCCACTGATCGGTTTATTGGGAACCGTACTTGGATTAATAGCGATGTTTAAAGGCGTTGCCGCTTCATCTGGCAACATCACCCCTAATGATTTAGCTGAAGGACTAGGCATCGCAATGCGCACTACCGCTGCAGGCTTGATGGTTGCCCTGCCTGCTATTACTGCTGCTCAGCTGTTCGGTTTATGGGCAGACAAAGTCATAGCGAAGCTCGAACACACACTCAATTATGTCAATTTATGGTTAGAAGGCATCCACTGGCAACCCACTCCAACTTCCCTGACGGATGTTATACCGCCAAGCGACAGTGATCTCATCAGAACAGAAGCGTCATTATGATCAAAGCACCTAAAAGCGACACTCTAATGAGCTCTAGCCCTGATCTCACTCCATTGCTAGACATCATCTTCATTGTCATGGTGTTCTTAATGCTTACCGCTGCAGTGAAACTTGAATCGTTAGAGGTGGATCTGCCTGCATCAGATTCGCCGGTTACGTCAGCCGTAGAAAGTGATTCGTTAACCATTAATATTCTGGCGAACCAACCGCACTGGGCCATTAATGGCAAAACCTATATTGACTGGCAGAACTTTACCCTTGCTCTGCTCGAAGCACACCATGCAAAAAAGCAGCCGATTGCCATCGCCGCCGATAGAACCGCGGATGTGCAATACCTAGTCAAATTACTTGGATTCTTGCAACAAAATGGGATTCAAGCTACCCAACTTTTAACCGAAGAAAAATAATAGTCGAGTTTATCATGTTCAATTCACGTTTATTCACCCTCTCAAGTGCATTGCTTTTGCTGGTATTTTCCACCACCTCTTTTGCTAGTGAGCGCATCATTAGTGCCGGTAGCACCGTGACAGAGTTGCTGTTTGCCTTAAACCAGCAAAATAAATTGATCGCGGTTGATGTCACGAGTGACATTCCGCAGGGGTTATCATTGCCAACCATTGGCTACCATCGTCAGTTGTCTGCGGAAGGGTTGCTCGCGCTAGGCGCGACACGATTAATTGGCTCAGATGAGATGGGGCCGAAAACCGCACTCAGCCAACTTCGCGCCGCAGGGGTAAACGTAGATATCATTAACACTGAACCGACGCCTCAAGGGTTGTTAGCGCGTATTGATGACATTGCAGCAATCACTGGCGCCGAGCAACAAGCTTTGCAGTTAAAAGCAAAAGTGAATCAGCAACTCGACACTTTAGCAGCCAATAAACGTCCGCTCGGCACGAGCAAAAAAGTCCTGTTTTTGCTACTTCACGAAGGACGACCAGCCAACGTTGCAGGCGCGAACACCACACCCAACACGATCATCGAACTCGCAGGTGGCGTTAATCCGGCGGCGAAAACACTCTCTTCGTATAAACCCTTATCCACCGAAGCCATGATTGAAATGCAGCCTGACGTTATTTTGGTTAGTGGGCGCAGTTACAAAGCTCTTGGTGGCGCAGATGAAATTCTCAAAAAAATGCCGATGCTTGCCGCAACACCCGCCGGTAAGAACCGACATTTTATTCAAGTCGATGGACGCGCATTGGTGGGCGGCCTTGGTCTAAAAAGCCTAGCTGAAGCACAGCGCATCAGCGCACAGCTTCACTAACGAGAGATTGAAATGTTATTACGTCGACTTCCGCTACGCTACCTGATGATTCTATTTAGCAGTATTTTGCTGCTCGCCGCGATAAGTTCAGTGACCGTCGGGCCGATGAACATCACTTTCTGGCAAAGTGTGCAAAGCCTGTTATTTCACTCCGAGCAGTTAGCGCCACACATAAACTTAGTGGTTCACGATATTCGCCTGCCGAGAACATTGCTATGTATATTGGTTGGCGCCATCCTCGCGATATGTGGCACTGTCATGCAAGGGCTGTTTCGTAATCCACTGGCAGAGCCCGGTATTATTGGTGTGTCCGCAGGAGCCTCACTCGGCGCAGCACTGGCGATTGTATTGTTTAGCGATATCTCCCAGCACTACCCACAACTGATGAATCTTGCAGCTGTTCCACTGTTTGCTTTTCTTGGCGGCGCTTTGACGACCCTGCTAGTTTACCAACTAGGCACGAGTAAGATGGGCACGTCAGTCACCATTATGCTGCTCGCTGGTGTTGCAATTAGCGCCTTGTCTGGTGCGGGGATTGGTTATCTCAATTTTGTCGCTGATGATCAGATGTTGCGCGATCTATCCTTGTGGTCAATGGGATCACTCGCTGGTGCCAACTCGTCTAGTATTATTCTTTGCGCGATAACGCTGGGTCTTTTATTGATGATTTTCATTGCAAAGTCAACGGCTCTTAATGCGTTATTACTTGGTGAAGCCGAAGCATATCATTTAGGCATTCCACTCCAAAAACTCAAGCGCCAACTGATTTTACTCACCGCGGTAGGCGTTGGCGTTACCGTCAGCGTTGCAGGGATGATCGGTTTCATTGGTTTAGTTATTCCCCACCTTGGCAGGATGATTTCAGGGCCCAACCATACCTCATTGTTACCGATTTCAGCCTTGCTGGGCGCCCTGCTGCTTACCGGCGCGGATATGATTTCACGCATTGCACTTTCCCCAGCAGAGCTTCCGGTTGGCATTGTAACCGCACTGGTAGGTGCACCATTTTTTATCTATTTACTGTTTCAGCAAAAAGGACAAATACTCTGATGAGTGCCATTGCGTTATCCGGTCGTCATCTGTCGATGAATTTTTCTGGCCGAACTGTGTTAAACGCCATTGATATCGACATACGCTGTGGAGAAGTGACCGCATTGCTTGGTCCCAATGGTGCAGGCAAAAGTACCTTACTTAAGCTGCTCAGCGGCGAGATTCCCTCAACGGGTGATATTCGCTATTTCGATGTGCCTCGCCAGCAATGGCCAGCCAATCTTCTGGCTCAACATCTTGCTATGTTACCGCAACATAGCACCTTGAGTTTTCCTTTTTTAGCCCATGAAGTCGTTGAGCTTGGTGCGATCCCGCTCAAACTCACCAACAGTACGACTCGCGCGATGGCCGAGAAATACATGCGTTTAACCGATGTATGGCACCTTGCCAAGCGACTCTATCCCTCACTCTCTGGAGGCGAAAAACAGCGGCTGCACTTAGCTCGGGTCTTAGTTCAACTTGACAAATCTAACGAAAAAAAGATTCTCATGCTCGATGAACCGACATCAGCGCTGGATTTATCCCATCAACAAAATACGCTTAAAATCGCACGTCGATTAGCTACCGAATCCAATGCGGCGGTGGTAGTCGTATTACATGACCTTAACCTCGCCGCCCAGTATGCTGATCGCATGGTCATTTTACACAACGGAGATATTGTTTGTGATGCACCTCCAAAACAAGCACTGACTGTGGCTATGCTCAAACATGTCTATGACTACAACGCCATAGTAACGACTCATCCAACGTTAGGGTTCCCGCAGATTTATCCTGACAACTAATCTGTAAGCTGGGCAAAGCTTAACTATACTCTTGACTGAATACGTAACAAAAGGGACAACCATGCTGCACTTTGCCCACAGACTAATCCTCGTTGTTACTCTACTTATTGGTGTTAATGTCTATGCGCACACCTTTAACGATATCCCTCTGTTAAGAGTGTGCGGTGATGCTCTAGACTGGCGCCCTTACACTTATCAAGAAAACGATAAGGTAAAAGGGTTTGATAAACAAGTGCTCGACCAAGCCCTAGGAAGGCATGGCATTGACTATGAGATGACAATGACCTCATGGTCACGCTGCCTTAAAGGTACCAAGGCGGGCAATTACGATCTTGCCGTTAGCGCATCTTATAATGAAGAACGAGTGCAGGATTATCTCTACACCGAGTGGTACTACACCGTGACCCCCTACTACTTGTTTTCAGTTAAGCATTTTCCTGATGGTTTGGTTATCTCCGATGTTGCCGATTTAAACGACTACAAAGTCTGCGGAAATCATAACTATAACTACTCAGATTTTGAGCTAACCAAGATCGAACGCTCAGGACACACGATTCAACACTCTTTAAATCAGTTGGAAACAGGTGAGTGCGAGGTCTATATTAGCTGGGCTGAGATATTGACTGGCAATAAAAATCCACGAGGGGAACCCTATGTCAAAGATGACATCATATCTTTACCGGTCCCCAACATGGAACCGCACAAATTTTATATGTTGATCTCTCGTCAGCTCGAGAGTGCCCCTACTCTGAAGGCGTTACTCGACAACTACTTTCGTTTGGTACGAGAGTAGAATTAAAGTAAACGACGTTTAAGACCGGCTCTCTCAAGTACCCGTGTTGAAATCTCTTCAACTGAAAGTGCTGAGGTATTAATATAAGGAATCGCTTCACGGCGAAACAGCGCTTCGACGGTTTGTAATTCATGCAGACACTGCTCGTTGCTCGCATAGTCACTGCCTGCTAAACGATTTTGACGAATCTGTGTCAATCGCTCGGGATTAATGGTCAAGCCAAACAACTTATGGCGATGAATTTCAAACTCAGGTAGCAGCTTCATACGTGCTAAATCGTCATCGATAAATGGGTAATTCACAACGCGTAGACCAAACTGCATTGCCATGTATAAACTCGTTGGTGTCTTACCACTGCGTGATACACCAAGCAGGATAATGTCTGCCTCTTCAAGTCCTTTAAGGGTGATGCCATCATCGTGCGCTAAGGTGTACTCAATGGCAGCAATTCTATCGAAGTATTTCACGCTATCGCGCCCGACACTGCGTGAGCGCTGCAACTTGGGCTTGGGGGCTAACTGAATATCATCTTGTACTCGCTGCACAATACTTTCGAGCACATCATAACCATAGCAGTGCGACGCCAATAGTTTTTCTCGCAGTTGTGGAATCACCAGAGAGAAAAACACCAAAGGTTTCACGCCGTGAGTTTGGTAGGAAGTTTCAATTTCTTTGATCAGGTCAGCCAATTTATCTTCACTTTCAACAAACGGGAAGGTTTTCTCATTGGCTTGAAACGGAAATTGACCCAAAACAACATGGCCTAATGTCTCACATGTTATGGCCGTTCCATCAGAAACATAGAACACATCACGACTTTGACTTTCAATTTGCATTTTATTTTAAACTTTAAAATTCTTTTGAGTAGGATAGTCGACATAATATCGATAATAAAACCTGGCTGACTGTTACGTCCCCCACAGCTTTAAAAATTCTTGGTGAATTTTTTTATGCTTTTACGTAATCGTTTGCCTTTAATCCCTACGCTGCAATGTTTCTGGAGAAGTACATGCAAAAGAACACCCTCTGGTTCGATGGTCTATCGATGGAAGATGTCGACAAAGTCGGCGGAAAAAACGCATCACTTGGTGAAATGGTTTCAAACCTGGCCAATGCTGGAGTGTCTGTACCGAATGGCTTTGCCACCACTTCCTACGCGTTCAATCAATTCTTAGATTTTGAAGGATTGGACAATCGCATCCACCAACTGCTCGATGAACTAGACGTTGATGATGTACAAGCCCTGCGCAAGACAGGTGCCACCATACGTCAATGGGTATTAGAAGCCCCATTCCCTGCGGAACTCGAACAAGATATTCGCGACAACTACCAAACACTGATTGAAGGCAATGATGAGTTATCAGTCGCGGTGCGTTCTTCAGCGACAGCCGAAGACTTACCCGACGCTTCGTTTGCAGGTCAACAAGAGACCTTCCTTAATGTCAAAGGCATTGAGGCAGTACTAGAAGCAACCAAACATGTCTTCGCCTCCTTATTTAACGACCGCGCGATCTCTTATCGCGTTCATCAAGGTTTCGATCACCGCGGCATCGCGTTATCGGCGGGCATCCAACGCATGGTACGCTCTGATAAAGCCTCATCTGGTGTGATGTTTACCCTAGACACGGAATCTGGCTTTGATCAGGTGGTATTTATCACCTCTTCATGGGGTTTAGGCGAGATGGTTGTTCAAGGCGCAGTTAACCCTGACGAGTTTTACGTTCACAAACCACTGCTTGAAGCGGGCCAACATCCAATCGTGAAAAAAACATTTGGTTCAAAGCTCATCAAAATGAGCTACTCCACCAACCAAGAGATTGGTAAGCAAGTCGACATTATTGATACGACTGAACAAGAGCGTAACCAGTTCTCTCTAAACGATGAAGAGATCACTGAGCTGGCTAAACAAGCCATGATCATTGAAAAACACTACCAGCGTCCAATGGACATTGAGTGGGCCAAAGATGGCATTGATGGCAAGCTATACATAGTGCAAGCCCGTCCAGAGACGGTTTGTTCTCAAAACGAACAAAACGTTATCGAACGTTACGAGCTTAACAATAAAGCAGAAGTATTGATTGAAGGTCGCGCTATTGGTCAGCGTATTGGCTCAGGTATTGTGCGCTTAGTCGACTCATTGGATCAAATGTCACTGGTGCAAGAAGGCGATGTTTTAGTGACCGACATGACCGACCCAGACTGGGAACCGGTGATGAAAAAAGCCTCGGCGATTGTCACTAACCGTGGTGGTCGTACTTGCCACGCGGCAATCATTGCTCGTGAATTGGGTATTCCTGCTATCGTTGGCTGCGGTCATGCTACCTCAAGCCTCAATGACGGTATGACAATCACGGTTTCTTGCGCAGAAGGCGAAACGGGGTATGTTTATCAAGGCGAATTAGACTTTGAGGTCAAGCGCTCTGCGGTTGATGAGCTGCCGATGCTACCAACTAAAGTCATGATGAACGTTGGCAACCCAGATCGTGCCTTCGACTTTGCTCAAATTCCAAATGAAGGTGTTGGCCTTGCTCGTCTTGAGTTCATCATTAACAAAATGATTGGTATTCACCCGAAAGCGCTACTTAACTTTGAACAACAAAGCGATGAGATAAAAATAGAGATCACTCAGCGTATTCGCGGTTACCAAGATCCTATCGACTTTTATATCAGCAAGCTTACCGAGGGTATCGCCACCATCGCCGCCGCTTTTTGGCCGAAACGCGTGATTGTTCGTATGTCGGATTTTAAATCGAACGAATACAGCAATCTTGTCGGTGGACAAGGGTATGAGCCACATGAAGAGAACCCGATGCTTGGTTTCCGTGGTGCTTCTCGTTACATTTCTCCGGTTTTTGAAGATTGCTTCGAGCTAGAGACACAAGCCATTAGACGTGTACGCAATGAGATGGGGCTGAAAAATGTCGAGGTCATGATTCCTTTCGTGCGGACACCGAGTGAGGCCGCATCAGTGATTGACCTATTGGCTAAGTTCAATTTACGTCGTGGTGACCAAGGCCTGAAAGTGATCATGATGTGTGAGCTACCATCCAATGCTATTTTGGCGGATGAGTTCCTCAAGTACTTTGATGGATTCTCGATCGGCTCAAACGACATGACTCAGCTAACACTGGGCCTTGATCGTGACTCAGGCGACGTTGCGCACCTGTTTGATGAACGTAATCCAGCGGTGAAAGCCATGTTGAAGATGGCCATTGACGCCGCAACTAAAGCAGGCAAATACGTCGGAATTTGTGGTCAAGGTCCATCGGACCACGAAGACCTCGCTGAATGGTTGATGGATCAGGGTATTAGCTCAGTGTCACTCAACCCCGATACCGTGATTGATACCTGGTTAAAACTTGGCAAAGCAGCTAAATAATTGGCGGTAAAATAAACAAAGGCTTCTGTAGGGAAGCCTTTTTATTTTTCCTAATCATTTACTAGCGTCAATTAACTGGTTGGTTGAAGGTTAACCTGCTGAGCCAATTCAATTTCTCGCTGCTTGAGCATAGCATCCATCTCATCACGTTTGTCTTTAAAAGCGGCCATTTGATTATTAGGTACGGATTTAGCCATTGGGATATTGGCTTTCATCGCATTGACCGCACGCCCTCTATCAATCAACTCATAGTGGATATGTGGTCCAGTCACACGCCCCGTTGCACCTGACAGACCAATACGTTGACCGCGAGACACTTTTTGTCCTTTACGCACTAAAATCTTACTTAAATGCAAATAGCGTGTTTTGTATCGACTACCATGTTGAATCACAACGTAATTACCCGCATAAGGGTGCTTGCGTGTCATGATCACGACACCATCACCAGTAGACACAATCGGTGTCCCTGTCGGCGTTGCCCAGTCAGTCCCATTATGCGGTGCAACACGTCCAGTGACAGGGTGCTTACGTGTCGGATTGTATTGCGAGCTCAACCGATAGTTACCGTTGACCGGTTTGCGCTGAAAGGCACGTTGTAAACTGTCACCTTTTGCATCGTAATATTGACCATCGCTATGCAGATAGGCTGAAAGCACTCGTCCTCGGTTATAAATCTTAATCGCTTGTATTTCACGATTTCCCGTCAATTGATCAGCTACAAACTGACGTGATTGAACCACTTCAAAACGGTCACCAGCTCTTAGATCCCGTGAAAAATTAATCTTATCTTTCAACAAGCCGACCACTTGCTCAACTTCACTGTTGCCTAAACCAAGCGCATGAACAGACTGTGAGAAACTGCCATTAATCTCCCCGACCAGTGGCAAAGGCTTCCAAACACCTGCAATCTTGACGTCACTAAATTCGTAACCACCATCTTCCATTCTTGTGTAAACAGCTCGTTCAACCATGCTGAACTCAAGTTCCATTTTTGCCAAAGCTTGGGAGTTTTCGTCACGCCAAAAACGCAATGTGTTGCCCGGTTTGAGAGTATCTAACGCTAAAAAGTTTAGATCCGTTTCCATAATTTTCATCAGTTCGCTGTAACCAAAGCCTAACTGATTAAAAATGTTGCTTAAGTTATCACCTGCTTTGATCTCGTACTCGTAACTAGGAAGATCAGCCGTCACTTCGTTACTTAACAAAATGTCATTAACAAGCGTTGATTCAGGAAGAGAAACATCAATGGTACGATGGTATCGGTCACGTTCAGACGACGAAAGAACAACCGCAGCAAGAATAGGCAGTGTTAATAATACTAACTTCTTTCGACGCGATAACTCTCGGAAGCGAGGCTTAAAACTTCTAGATTGCACAAATTTGACCTAATAATTGAAATAACCAAAGGCCTAAGAGTACGAATTTCTCTAGAAGTTGTCACCTGTGATATATCAACTTTAAGGTAAAAAAGGCGCAAAATGCGCCTTTATTGATTAAAATGAACAGTAAACCCTTTAACGATAACTGCTACTGATAGGTCGAAACAAGGGCGTTATCTTCGCCAAACCCGTTAGGTCGGTATTGATCAGCCTGTGGGTCATTCACCCATTTTTCTTTATCGACCAAGTATCTAAATTCAAAATGACTGTCTTTAGGTAAGCGTGTTTTGAACTTATAGCTCTTCGATTTAGCGACTTTTTTCATTTCGGTTGGTTGCCAATCTAAAAAGTCCGCAACAATCCAAACAGATTGATTAACGTGTTCAGCATCGAGCTCAAACGTCACTTCAACTTCATCTTTGGTTTTGAAAAAGCGTTTATTGATCATATTTAACTCCATTAACGACAATTAAGGTCCATCTCATAACTTGCTAGGTTAAATAATAAGCAATTCATCACACATACTCAATACTGTATATTCGCCGCACAACTATTGCCTTTCTAAGCTATCTTGCTCAGTTATCTTGAACAGTATAGTGGTTATTTTTGTCGGCTCCTCCGACATCGCTTGATGAGCATCACGTTCTTGGATGGTGACCGTAACCCTATCACCATCGACAACAATGCCCTTAACATGGATTCTGTCACCTAACAGTTGTGCGTTCTCACTCACCATACGTTGGCGGGCCGTATCGTAATGACTAAGTGTTAAATAGTAAAAGACACCGGAGCCTTGATTAATGACACTTAAAGGGTGGATGTAACGATTGTCAGCAATTTTTAATAGATAACGAGTGTCGATTGACACACTTCCCCTTTCAACACCATCTTGATATTTGCCACTATAAATCCTTGGCTGATTGTTGCTTTTTATAAAGGTGAATGTCCCACTCTCAGGGACTTTGATTGTCCATGGATTAGGTGTAGTTAGTGAAAACAACAACTGCATAATCGCGTCATTTTGTGCCGAATAACTGGGAAACTTAGCCAAAACTTCTTCATCTGATAAGCTGAACCGATAGAGACCTGCCGCCGAAACAACGACTAGCAATACAATGGGAGTCAACAAAATCAGTGGGATAGGTAACAAACGTTTTTTCATTAGCGTTGCTTTGTCTCGAATACTTTTTTGATGGCTGTATGGTATCAGGCTAGCTTGACTAGATACAACAACCCAGCAACGACAATAGAAAGGGTCATAAGCACAACATCAGAAAAAGCTTATTTGATCACACGGTTTTTTCAACCAGCCCCCTATCAGTAACCTTATTGTGGGACTATAATTGCGCCCCTCAGCAACAGGAGCACATCGTGATTACAAAACTTCCACGCTGGGTAGAATATGGCGCTTTTCTACTCGCCTTGCTAGCTGGCATTGTCAACGCTATCGGATTACTCGGTTTTCAACACCAAGCCGTGTCACATATCTCTGGCACAGTGACGCTGCTAGGCACGTCTGTCTTAGAGTTCAACCACCAAACCGGCCACTTATTACTGATTTTGTTAAGCTTTTTGTTTGGCGCGACACTCAGCGGCACATTTATCGAAAGCACCGCACTGAAACTTGGCAGACGCTATGGAGTCGCTCTTTGTATCGAAAGCGCACTACTGGCTTTATCTTACTACTTGCTCAGCAATGGCCATCAATCGGGGCAATATTTCGCTTCTGCAGCTTGTGGCTTGCAAAACGCGATGATCACAACGTTCAGTGGCGCTATCATTCGCACGACCCATATGACGGGGATCATGACGGATCTGGGTATCATGATCGGCGCTAAATTACGTGGTGAAAGTTTTGATTTTCGCAAAGCGAAACTGTTTCTGTTTATTTTCAGTGGGTTCCTATCCGGTGGGATTCTCGGCGCGAACTTATACGCACGTCTCTCGATTGCGGCCTTGATCGTACCGGTACTGCTCGCCCTTACCTTGGCCGTCACCTACTGGCTGTATATAGCCGAACGACATATCAATCACTAATTGACACTTCTTGCTTGAAACACAATTTTAAACAATTTAACATCCTCGACACATTAAACTGAATACGTCAAAATAATCAATGCTTTATAATGAATATTTAACGATATTTATTGAATAGTATTGCAAGCAAAGTTAAAAGCCATTAACCTTGCGCTAATTTGATAAAATATGGATGTTTAGTGAATAACTATGCCACAAGGAGTGGCTACGATATTTAACTAGTTGTAACTCGAGAAGTATATGCAAAATAACGCACAATCTGTCGAACAAACCAAAAGCAAAGCGACCTTTTGGATGTTTTTTATCCCTTCGTTAGTTGGCCTGTTTCTTTTTATGGCGCCGATAAGCTATCAAGGTGATCTCACTATTCCCGTTGCCGTTTTAGCCAAGTCTATTCAAGCCATTTTTGGTGATTACTTAGTGCACATCGTGACAGCTATCATTGCGTTTATGGCAATCGCATCAGTAGCATGTCGTATTAAGACACCGACTTTCATTGCAAATAATGCGTTCCTTAACGGGCTGTTTAATCCGAGCTCATTGTGGCTTGCCGTTCGTTTAATTGGTGGCGCTGCAGTCATCATGACATTTTTCCAAGTCGGACCAAAAGCCATTTGGGAAGAAAATACTGGTGGTCTAGTACTTGAAGGCCTGTTACCAACACTTTTCTCTGTATTTATTTTTGCAGGCCTTTTACTACCATTGCTACTTAACTTTGGTCTGCTTGAGTTATTTGGTACCTTGTTGAGCAAAATCATGCGCCCACTGTTTAACCTTCCTGGCCGCAGTGCGATTGACTGTATGGCCTCGTGGCTTGGTGACGGCTCTGTCGGTATCTTACTCACTAGTAAGCAGTATGAAGAGAAGTTTTATACTCAGCGTGAAGCTGCAGTCGTTGGTACCACATTCTCTGCCGTTTCAATAACGTTTAGCTTGGTCGTGATTGCCCAAGTAGAACTTGAGCACCTATTCTTGCCGTTTTACGGCGCGATCTGCTTAGCAGGCTTTGTGGCTGCGGTGATTATTCCTCGTCTACCACCACTGAGCTTAAAAAAAGATACCTTTATCGATGGTTCGAAACCTGCCAGCGATGCTGATGCCATTCCACATGATCACACCACTTTTTCTTGGGGTATGCACTTAGCCCTTAGTAAAGCAGCGCAGGTAAAGTCAGTACGTAGTGTGTTTGCAGAAGGTATTCGTAACGCGGTTGATATGGTGTTTGGCGTGCTACCAGTCGTTATGGGGCTTGGTACGATTGCATTGATTATTGCCGAGTACACCTCTGTGTTCAGCATTTTAGGCCAACCCTTTATTCCATTTCTAGAACTACTCGGTGTACCTGAAGCGGTTGCGGCGTCAGAAACCATCGTAGTTGGTTTCGCTGATATGTTCATTCCAGCGATTCTCGCAGCCTCTATCGACAATGAAATGACACGTTTCGTCATCGCTGCAATGTCAGTCACTCAATTGATTTACATGTCAGAAGTGGGCGCCTTGCTACTTGGTAGCCGTATCCCGGTGAACTTGATTGAACTGTTCACCATCTTTATCCTGCGTACGCTGATCACCCTTCCGGTTATTGCAGGTGTTGCACACTTGATTTTCTAATCCACATTGATATCAATAAAGCCCCGAAATCGGGGCTTTTTCCATGGGACCGAGTGATAGCGAAAATCCACAAGAACTTATCACTTTTGTCTATTCTATATAGCTATGTACTATGCTGAACGTTGAGTAGAGCAACTGAACAAAGTTAATACCATTGTTTGTGACAAAAAGGTTGCCAATCTAGCAACCCTTTCTCTTTTAAGCTTTGTTACTCGTCTTCAATTTTTGGTGCAACTTTCTTTTTAGGGATAAAGACGTTATCGCCCACCGCAACGTTCTGATGGAAACTCTTATCACGTTTGACTGGCTTCTTAATTGATTTTTTCGCCTGAGGTTTCGCTTTCTTGGTCGTTTTATCTTTGACGCGGAAATCAGGCTTGCGCGGTTTGATTCCTTTAAACTTACCTTGCAAACCTTCGAGCTCGGAAAATGCCAGATCTTGTTGTAGGTAGGTTTCAACGCGTTTAAAGCTATCCCAGTCTTTCGGCCCCACTAAAGAAGCAGCATCGCCCTTATTACCCGCACGCCCCGTACGGCCCACGCGGTGGACGTATTCTTCGGTATGTTTTGGCATATCAAAGTTAATCACGTGTGTCACATTGGTGATATCCAAACCGCGTGATGCAATGTCTGTTGTGACCAGGATTTTAAACACCGCTCGCTCAAACTGACTCATAATAGTGTTACGTTGCGTCTGCGTTAGGCTACCGCTTAACGCGACCGCTTTAAGCTTTTTCTCGTTCAACTTGTCAGTCAAGCGTTCTGTATCAGCGCGTGTCGCCGTAAAGATCATCACTTGTTTGTACTGCGCTTCACTCAGAATACGATCAAGAATGGCTTCTTTGTGATCTAAGTGATCACACAAATAGAATTTTTGCGTGATGTCTTTGTGCTCGTCACTGCCCACACCAATCGCGATTTGTTTGGGTGCGTTAAGCATCTCAATAGCAATATCATTAACTTGAGTATGATCTAACGTCGCTGAGAACATCAAGGTTTGACGACGACGATGCTTAGCCGCGTTGTGAATGCGACGTAGTTCAGGGGCAAAACCCAAATCCAACATACGGTCTGCTTCATCCAGTACTAGCGTCTCTAGTCCATCGAGGTGCAAAGAACGATGCTCTAAGTGATCGGCTAAACGCCCTGGGGTAGCCACAATAAACTTAGGGTAGCGACGCAAAGCTTTCACTTGGTCGTTGAAGTTCTCTCCGCCAACAATCAAAGTCGCATCGTACGATAGACCCGCCAGCATTGTGCGTAATTCGCCGTAAACCTGTTTTGCCAGTTCACGCGTCGGTGCCAAAATTAGGCCACGAGGATCTTTTGCTGAAAAAGCTTTGTTTTTTAAAGACTTATGTAGCATAGGCAAAACAAATGCCAGCGTCTTACCTGAACCCGTTTTTGATGAAGCCAACAGATCTTTACCCGCGATCGCAACCGGAATGGCGCGTTGCTGTATGTCTGTCGCCTTGTTAAAATCCAAATGTTTTAAGTTCTTCAGTAAGCGATTGTCTAAGCCTAACTCTTTAAACTGCAAAGTATTCTCCAATTGAACTATGTGTTGATGGCACGACGTCAAATGGGTGCCGAATAAACACGAAAATATTAATAACAGGCCATGATAACTGTATTCAGCGAAAGAGGATAGAGATCACATAAAATAATCTTGTCATGCAAAATCACGTCAAATGCAGTCAATAGAATGACTGACACTGATTGCTGCTACCAGTGAGACATCGATCACCTAATTCGATAATTGCTTAAATTCTTGGGTTTTTTTGACTTTGCCATGCTTTAGGATGCCTATAATTAGAGCTACACTGAAAACGCCACTATAAGAGTAAGAAGTTATAGGGTGTTATATTGATACTTTACAAGCAAGGAGTTCTCTTATGAACAAAATGTTGATCGCAGCTGCTGCATCATCTGTTCTTTTACTCGCAGGTTGTGCCTCTGGTCCTGATGAAGCAACAACAGCAAAGATGGATGAGCTAAGCAATCAAGTCAGCCAACTAAGCCAAGACGTTCAAGCTCTACAATCAGAAGTACGTAAATCGAACGATTCAGCAATGGCAGCTCAAGAAGAAGCAGCACGTGCTAACGAGCGTATCGACAACATTGCTCAGTCTTACACTAAGTAATTCGTCTTTCTAAAAAAGAGGGGTCAGCATGCTGACCCCTCTTTTGATTTAGTGGGTACGTGTTGGCGCAACAATTTCAACTGGGACACCGTTTTGTGCCAAGATGACCGCACGTGCTTTAATGTCAGAATAATCAAACTCTTCTAACCACCAACTCAGCTCTATCGGCACGTCCAGATCGTGCTTGACACCATCGCTGCGCGTTAGGGGTTCATGCGCTTCAACAAACACACTTCTATCGGGCTCTAAAGCGACTTTAATCGGTTGATTAATCACGCGCACCTTTTCGCCTAACTCTACCTTTTCAAATAACCATTCAATGTCTTTTGGATCCATACGAATACAACCAGAGCTGACACGAAGACCGATTCCGAAATCTTTATTGGTGCCATGAATAAGGTAATCACCGACACCATAAGCGAGGCGAAGTGCATACTCCCCTAGAGGGTTGTCAGGCCCTGCTGGGACCACAGCAGGCAGCTCGATCCCTTTCGCACGGTACTCTTTTCGAATAGAGGTTGGTGGCGTCCACGTCGGATTAGGGCGTTTCTGACTAATGCGAGTTTCCATTTCTGGCGTATCGCGACCAATTCGGCCAATCCCAACCGGAAATATATGAACTTTATTGATTTCAGGTTGAAAGTAGTAGAGGCGCAGCTCAGCCAAGTTAATCACCACTCCTTGACGTTCGACATTAGGTAATATTATCTGAGTTGGTATGGTTAGTACGTAGTCAACTTGAGGCAAAAATGGATCGACGCCTTTATTTGCCGCCATAAGCGACAAAAATCCCACATCATACTGCTTGGCAATATTTGCCAGTGTGTCACCTTCTGCCACTTGATGAAACTGAGTACGCCCAACAATACTGCTACCTTCAAGCGGGAGGTCGTAAGTGGCAGCAAACACAGATGTACTCAAGCAACAACACCAAGCAATAAATTTACGCACCATTGTTGGTTTCCTTGGCTTCTTTGTAGAGGCTTAAGGTTATCTCTCTTTCGCTCTTGTGATCAACGATTGGTGCAGGATATGACAAAGCTTTGGCATTGGGCGACTTCCAAGGAGAGTGAATCCACTTGTCAGGCAAATTGGCTAACTCAGGAACCCAAGTGCGAACAAAGTGCCCCTCAGGGTCAAAACGTTCGCCCTGTGTGGTTGGGTTGAAAATGCGAAAGTATGGCTGACCATCGCAGCCCGTTGATGCACACCATTGCCACCCACCGTTGTTTGCAGCGTAGTCACCATCCACCAGCTTGGACATAAAATATTGCTCGCCAATACGCCAATCAACATGCAAATCTTTGACAAGAAAGCTGGCCACAATCATCCTAAGACGATTATGCATCCAACCGGTTTTATTCAGTTGACGCATCGCCGCGTCGACAATTGGGTAGCCCGTATTGCCGGTTTTCCATGCCTCAATAAACGCCGGGGTATCACGCCACAACAGATTATCTCCCCACGGCGTAAAACTGTGTCTTTTACTTAACTTAGGTTCAAAGTAGATCAAATGTTGATAGAACTCTCGCCACACCAATTCGCTTTGCCACACCTCTCGTCCGCCCGTTAAAGGTAGCTCACGATGGTAGGTTAAGCGTGCCATGCACTGACGTACTGATAACGCGCCAATAGCAAGGTAAGGTGACAGTAAGCTGGTAGCGTTTAGTGCCGGAAAATCCCTATGCTGGTCATAGTCATCCGCACCATCGCGATCGAAAGCACGTAATTGGTCAATGATAGATTGTGTATCAACCGCGTAAGCTTCACTGCTTTCGCGAGGATAATCAAAACAGGATTCAAGGGACAACAACGTTACCTTTTGATCATGCCACACTGCGCGTTGAGCAATAGGAGTAACTTTAGTGACTCGCCATGACTGTTGATACATTTTGGCTAAATAAGCACGTTTGAACGGGGTAAACACTTTGAAGTATTGTCCTTGCTTATTCATCACACTACCCGGTGGCAATAGGCACTTATCATCTAGTGCTTGACTTTCAAGCTCGGCAGCGTCAAGCAATTCAACAAGTTGTTTATCACGTGCAACTTCATTGATTTCATATTCTTTATTGAAATATACCCTCGAAGCAGAATACGTTTGTGCGAGATCAGCGACCATTTGTGCCGCTTGATTGTACGTCGGCGTTTGCGCGTAAATCAGCGGTATATTGTTATGCTCGAGGTCTTTTTGCAGTTCGAATAAGCGACGATAGAGAAGGTCCGCTTGGATCGGAGCAAGATGATGCTCAGCCCACGTTTGTGGTGTGGCAATATAAACCGCTACCACAGGTTCACCGCTTATCGAGGCGTGATAAAGCGCGCTGTTATCTTCTACTCGTAAATCTCGACGTAACCAGACAATATTCATTTTACCCTCTAGTGTTCAATCAAATCTGACAGCAAAACTTCACCATCAAAGCTGTGTTTGATTCTTTCTATTATTGCGGTCTGAGTTGGGCCTAACGGACGCGAGCTATAAAGAGCCAATACCTGATAAGCGCCTAAACCGCTATGCTCAACTAACCCAGATAAATCATCGACACCATCGATGATCACCATATGCATACCTAATTGTGAAAGTTTCAATGCCCATAGTCTCGAACCAAAGCCATTGATAGAATCTGAGCTAATAAACAAGCAACGTCCACTTCGAGCCGCTTTGTTCTCGGCATCAATGATGGCGCTCAAGCGCGCAGACAAAATCGCATCCATTAATCCTTTTTGCAGTGAGCGCAAACCAAAACGGACTAAAGATAATGCTTTCACTGAAGGCTGAATAAATTGGCTATCGACCACGTCGAGCGGATACTCTTTTAGCACCGTACTGACGATAGCGTCGGCTTTACTCTTGTTCAAATCAGCCAGAGCCTGAAGAAATTTCGCCACCTCTTCTAACTGCTCTACGCCAACCAACTCGACGCCATCAAGCGAGACATTAGACTCAAGCACCGCTTTGACCTTGCCAATCGGCACCCCTTTGTTGAGCCAACTTTGGATCTCACCGATCAAAGCGACATCTTGGTCTGTGTACAGACGATGCCCTTTTTCAGTTCGCTGAGGTTGAACTAGACTGTAACGTCTTTGCCAAGCTCTGAGTGTCACTGGTTTAACGCCTGTTATTTCAGAGACTTCACGAATTGCGTATAGCTTTTTCTCACAATCCATATCTTAAACGTAACTCCTGAGGGTGTGGTTGCAAGAAGGCCTGCTCGGCCAAATATTCATCTGGATGAGCCGATAAGTAGTGTTTTAACAGCGTCAATGGCGCAAGTAAAGGTAGTAGACCGACGCGATAATCATCAATGACCTGACGTAACTCTTGCTTTTGATTCTTGTCTAAGTTGCGCTTAAAGTAACCTTGGATATGCATTAGTACATTGGTATTGTTTTTGCGGCTGGCGCGGTGTGCCATTGCGTTCATTAGCCCTTCTCGATACAGGCGATAAAACTCGTCGAGTTCATACTCTTTGATGTTGGCGACAAGCTTGCCTAACTCTTTATAAGAGGCAGGGTGGTGCGCCATTAAAGTAAGTTTGTATCGCGAATGGAACGCTACGATCTTTCCTCGCGTAGGCTCATCCCCCATCGAGTTGTAGAAGTCATGAAGTGAGAATATTCGCGTAACAAAGTTCTCTTTTAACACTGGGTCATTAAGACGACCATCTTCCTCAATCGGTAACCAAGGCATGCCTTTCATCAATTCATTGGTATAAAGGCCAACCCCAATACTTTCAGCGTTGTTCTTATTGTACACCTTGACTCGTTCCATACCGCAAGTAGGAGACTTTGCACAAACGATGTAGCCGCAAAGTTGCTGCTGTTCGAGCTCGGCAACTTTACTTTTCGAATAATCCATCACCTTATCAGTATGGTCCTGAGTGGGATCTTTTGTCTCAACCAGAGCAATACGTTCTTGGTCGGAAACCAGTCGAATGGTAGGTCGAGGCACAGGCATGCCAGAGCCGACTTCTGGGCACACTGGGACAAAATCAAAGTATGGTGCAAGTTCCTTAGTCACAAACTTACTTATTTTGTGGCCCGAGTCGAAACGCACACGCTCACCTAACACACAAGAACTGATGCCTATTTTAATCGTTTGATCCATGAGTGGCTCCTTTACATTACCGTGCTATACAAAATTTATTCTTGTATAAGTTTTAGCACAGTTTAACTGGGTGTACAAAAAAAATATTTGTATAACTTTAAATAGCAGCTACGAAATTAAATCCGTTTTCGTTCATTTTGTTAAGCAAACGTTTTTCCGAATCGATTGCTCAATCACTTTCAACACATTTAGTTATCAATAGTAGTGGAGAACCAAAAACAACCACTTTATGTGAGCTACCTCTCATGGCTTGTCACTTCATAAAGCTAGTATTGCCTCAACAGATTATTCAAAATCAACATAATTAGTAATCAGTAAATTGAGTTACTAGTAAACTTGGAGTATTAACCATGGCAACCCCTCACATTAACGCAAAACCAGGTGATTTCGCTGAAACCGTCCTAATGCCTGGTGATCCACTACGAGCTAAGTACATCGCAGAAACCTTTCTAGAAGATGTTGAGCAAGTGTGTGATGTTCGCAATATGTTCGGCTATACAGGTACTTACAAAGGTAAAAAAGTATCTGTAATGGGCCATGGCATGGGCATCCCATCGTGCTGTATCTATGTCCACGAATTGATCGCTGAATACGGTGTGAAAAATATTATTCGTGTTGGTAGCTGTGGCGCAGTACGTGATGACGTTAAACTTATGGATGTTGTCATCGGTATGGGTGCTTCTACCGATTCGAAAGTAAACCGTATTCGTTTCAACAACCATGACTTCGCAGCCATTGCTGACTACGGTCTACTAGAAGAAGCGGTTAACCAAGCACGTGCACAACAAGTGCCAATTAAAGTCGGTAACGTGTTCTCTGCAGACCTTTTCTACACCCCTGAAGCTGATATCTTCGAGAAGATGGAAAAATTAGGCATCTTAGGCGTTGATATGGAAGCTGCTGGTATCTACGGTGTAGCGGCTGATCTTGGTGCGAAAGCTTTGACCATTCTTACCGTGTCAGATCACATCATCCGTGGCGAAAAACTCAGTGCTGAAGAGCGTCAGAAGTCATTCAACGACATGATGAAAGTCGCACTAGAGACGGCCATCAACATCTAATCAGACTTAGCTGCCAACTATCTATTGGCAGCAATATTAATCCAGAGGGGGAGATAGTGACGACTGGCAAACTGCCACAGGACGCAGACGGGTTACAACTCAATTTTTGTAAAACATTGGCGTGTGACAATTTTGGATTGAGTGATGCACATCGTTATGTTGTGCAGCACGCTAATCCCAAGCGACCTGCGATGGTTTGTCGGGAGTGTGGTGCTTTCCCCCCCTTACTTAACAACCAAGAGGTGCTTAACGAACTGCATCGGTTAAGACATCTCCACAGTGATGGCCTTCCCGCATGTCGTAACGACGACTGTGATAACTTTGGCCTTTCGGTTCATACCCACAAAAACCTTTACCACGCTTTTGGTTACAGTGGCGATCGCCAACGCTATCGCTGTAAATTATGCCAATCAACCTTTGTTGATAAATGGTCCGGTGCCAACAAAAAACTCCATTTTCAAGAAAACCTCCTTGGCTTGCTCTTTATGAGCTATTCGGTACGCGAAATCTGCCGCAAATTAGAGATCAATCCAAAGACGTTCTACGATCACCTTGACCATATTGCCAGTCGATGCCGAAGAAAGCTCGCTATGTTTGATGCTCGTTGGGTAAATCATGCTGCCAATTATGAGCTAGCATCACACTATATTACTCTCCAGCCCAAGAGCAACAATGGTGTATTATGGATCGCCACCGGGGAAGCTCACAGTGGTTACATTCTTTGCCAGCATGTCAATTACTCGGCCAATGAAGAGCCTGTAGGCGAGGTAGATCATGACCCATATCACCCCCCGGCAAGGTTTGTCTCTCGTGATCACTCCTCTGAAGCCAATATTCCGACACCTGAGCCCTCACCGATACTGCATGAACGTATTGACCAAAAATATCAAACCATCCTAGCGCGCGGTAATGTCGAAGACCCTATGGGTAATCTAACGACATTTAATTACCCATCAAAGGGCGCACTTATCCGACCGCCCTACACCTCGTACGCGCATTTTTTACATGTGCTCGATTTGTGCCAAGAGGACCGGCAAGTTTCAATATACCTACCACAAGATCCCGTTTTACGTTCTGCTGCGCTGAGTGTGTGTTTACGACGAATCCAACGTCAAAATATCGACCTTCTTTATGTTGAAGAAGATCAATCATGGCATCAAGATTACCCCATTGATAAAATTGATATTGTCCATATGGGCTGGTGGCGTGACCGCTGGGCAATTGCAAATAATGGCTCGGCCTCAAAGGGAATCTGTTATCTAGCGGGATGTAACAACCAGCCTAAACAATGGCTTAGAACGGCCTCAATTCGTCAAACGGCTTTCTTCCAACACCGCTTTGAAACGCTTTTTGAAAGTTTCATCAACGAGCCTAGACGTAAGTTACGACCCGGAGGTTTACTTCCTATGCTTGATATATTTAGAGCTTGGCACAATTTGTGCTACCAAAATAAGGAAGGGAAGACTGCGGCACAGATGTTAGAACTTACACCATCGCCTCTGACACTGAGTGAGCTGCTTGCCTAACATATGATAGTGTGACGAGCGCCGTTAAACCGTGTCTGTGTTATTACTTTTAGTGGAGTTCACTCTCTAGCTATTCATATAATGCTATAAAGGGTGTGTTGGTAGAGTACTCAGCAGTATAGGATTGATTCATTGGATAAAAGCCAACGGCTGTTAAAAGTCGAGATAGATCAACTCAAAGGCAGAATAGAGACTGACCCAGAAAAAGTCTGGGCAGTTGCAGAGCAATGTGCATCGCGTTCTGTACAAATTCTCTATCCCGAGGGCGAAATCCAATGCTTGGTGATTATGTCGCGCTGCGCGTGGTGCTCAATGGAGTACCGCAAAGGCCTAAAGTACATCAAAGAAGCTTACAGCAAATTGAAAGTTCTTGATACTGACGACTTGCTTCCAGAAATTTTACACATCCACGCGCTGCATTATTGGGGCCAAGCCAAATACTATTCAGCTCAACAATACTGGATTAACGCGTTAGAACAATCCGCTCTGATTGATGATACTGAAATCCAACTCGAAGCATTAATTGGCCTGGGTAACGTTTGGCGTATTACTAATGAATACCACCTTGCCAAAACCACTCATGAACTCGCCGTAAAGGTTGCCAACAACGCACGCATTGGTTGGTTAGAGGGTAAAGCGCGAATTCTCTTGGCTTGGGATTACTACCTCCTCAATAACTATGTTGAGATGCTCTCTGTCCTTGATGGCGCTGCAGAAGCACTCAAAGATCACTACGATAAAACGTGGCAAGCGGAGGTATGGGATTTTCGCGGTCTTGCTCTACTTGGACTCGAACGTATCGAAGATGCCGAAGAGGCCACCAACAAAGCACATGATCTTGCGATACGTCACGACTTAATATGGATGAAGGCGCACTCCTTTATCAGTCGAGCGCGCGTTGAACTATTGCGTAAACAACCTAAAAAAGCAGCACAACTATTGATTAAAGCCGAGCAATCTGCGGTGAGTTTTGATAACGGTGAATTGCTGTCACAAATCTGCTTTCAACAATCGAGAGTCGCCGAAGAGTCTGGCGATTACCGATTAGCGCTCGAAGCATTCCGAAAATATCGTCAACATTCCACTAATATGTTGCGTGAGCAAACCGCCCGAGTTAGCAGTGACAAAGCACGCGCATCCAAAAGACAGCTCGAACAGCGTGCCCGTAAGCTCATTAATCGAATTCGTGGACAACATGAATTCGATCCTGAAAAGCAACTAAGTCAAATGGTGTCAGAAACCTATTGGTGGGAACAATTGGTTCTGTTCAAGACCGAGCTAAAACGTTCGAATCATGCAGTCATCATGTTGCAACATTCAGACTCAAATTACCTCGATATTTGTACCGAACTCGCCCACTCTCTTTGTAATAAACAAGACCTACTTTCACGTTTAAGCAGTGAAAGGCTGGGAATTTTACTTGCTGATAAAGGCGAAGAGGGACTGGGCGTTTTCCATGTGCTGACAAAAATGATAGAAATCTACCCTTGGCACCGAAAAGGGTTAAATAACGAACTTCCTATAGTGGTCTATCACGACATTCTTTCTTTCCCATTCACCTTAGATCAACTAGAAGAAAACCAGAGACAGGAACAACACGATGGAAGTACTGTTAAATAAGATTACCGACTCTGGATTAGATGCAACATCAGTCAGCGGTGAAGAAGCACTGATTTTTTGGAATCATACTCGACAACATGTTGCCACTACAGCACAAGAAAAAGCGCAGTGTTTAATCATTAGTGCTGAATTTCGCTCTGAGCTAAAACAACTGCAAACCAGTATTGATGAACTACGGGAGGCACTTGATTACTTATCGCTGCCCGAAGACGCAGAGTTGGTTTTAGAAGTCTGTCATGGTTTAGCAGAACGACTGGTTGAAAATGGGGACTTCCATGGAGCGCTCAATCAGTACATCAGCGCGTCAACCATTGCGGTCGATAACGGCTTTATTGATGCTTATGTATTAGCGGTTTTAGGTATGGGCAACTTATGTGACGCTTATGGCGATCATAACCGCGCCCTTCGTTACTACCAAAAGGTTGATAGTATCGATCACGCCATCACAAGTCGTTCATTACGCCTACGTTATAAACTCTACATGCTCGCATGCTATATCGAACTCAACCGTACGACTGCGGCGACTGAGTTAATCAAAGAGTGTGAAGAGCTCAGTATTCTGGTCAGCGACAAAGTTCTGTCTGGTCAAGTATTGCTGTACCAGGCAAAGCTCTATCGACAAAACCAGCAGATTGATTTGGCGATGCAATGTTTAAGCAACGTTCAGTACGCCGCTGGCAATATTCATTCTACCTGGCTTTCAAACATGATTCGTCTTGAAATCGCCTATTGTTTGAGCGAACAAAACAAGCCACATATCGCTAACTGGTTACTCGAGTCAACCCGAAGACGAGTGCGACTTTACGCCTCACCGGTATTGAGCCTTAAGCTGTGCGACTCACTTGCCGCGATCTGCACGCAAAATAACGACTATCAAACGGCGCTTAATTACGAAAAACACGCTTATCGTATTGAAAGTGATCTAATGAAGAAGATTCCGATTGGCGAACTCGGTGCAAGCCAATTACGACGCCTATCGCGCTTTGAATTACAGTTAAAACTGATCTTATCTGAACAAGAGAACCGTGAGCTCAAAGAGACAACAGAAAATCAAAAGCATACCGTAGCGAAATTACAACAAGACGTGTTTACCGATCCATTAACCAACTTACATAACCGTCGCTGGCTCGACGTTAAACTCAAAGATCTATTGCTGCATGATGATCCCTTTGCACTGATGGTCGTCGATATTGACCACTTTAAGTCAATTAATGATGAACTTAGCCACCTCGTCGGCGATAAAGCGATTGTCAACGTGGCTCATGAGCTTAGCACCTACTTTAAATTCCGGGGGGCTTCCTGCGTGCGCTTCGGTGGCGAAGAGTTTTTGATCATTCTTGAGCGCTCGACGCTTGAACAAGCCGAAATGCATGCAGAAAACTACCGCGAACGTATCTATCAGTTCGGTTGGCATGACATTTTGGGTGAACGTGGCCTTACCGTCAGTATTGGCATCACGCTACATCGCGAAGGTGAAAATACTCAGCGTACCTTTTATCGTGCCGACAAAGCATTGTATCGTGCTAAAGCCAACGGACGTAATCAAGTGTGTAGTGAATAGTCAGTCAAGGGATTGATATGAGCCTATCAACGTACAAAAATAGCGAAATAACAACGCCACTTGCTTGGCGAACACTGGCAAGTAAACCAAAACCGATCTCCTGCCAGTCAATCGTTTGACCATCATTGTCAAAGACTACCGCTGAAACCGAGACCGTAACGATGATAACCCCTAGCCAAAGTTTGGATAGTTAATACGATACCCAGAGCAAGTAATAACGTTTTATTCGGTCCAATGCGGCACCAACAGCTGCAACCTCTCCTTGAAATGGCATCCTTTTCCCTATTATTAGCTAAACATAGATCAAAAAAACAATACATTAACGTGTCTAATATATTGTTTTTATTCCTATACTTTATATTTGAATAAACGTCATCTTAGATAATTTTGCCACCACAGAAAGGAACATAATTATGTTTTTGGACTACTTTGCACTTGGGCTATTGGTCTTCGTCGCACTAGTGATTTTTTATGGCATTATCGTTATTCACGATATTCCCTATGAAATTGCTAAAGAGCGCGAACACCCGCATCAAGACGCAATACATTATGCTGGCTGGGTTAGCTTGTTTACTTTGCATGCAATTTGGCCATTTCTATGGATATGGGCAACCTTGTGGCGTAAAGAACGCGGTTGGGGCTTTCACAAACTAGAGGCTGAGCAACACGACATTCATCATAGAGTCGATGCCTTAATCGATCAGGTGACACAACTGCAAGCAGAGTTAAACGAGTTAAAAGCGCAAAATAATAGCACATTGATGCAGGAAACTTTCCGGGCGGATGAGGAGAAAAACTAATGGATATACTTCTCATTCTTACTTACACCGCTATTTGTATTACCATTTTTAAAGTGTTTAAAATCCCATTGAACAAATGGACTGTGCCAACGGCAGCTCTGGGCGGCGTGGTTTTGATTGGTACACTTATCCTATTAATGAACTACAACCACCCATTCACTCAAATTGGCAATCAAATCTACTCAACTACACCGATTGTTTCTGGTGTAAGAGGGCGAGTCGTAGAGGTTCCTGTCCAAGCCAATAAACCACTAAAGCAAGGCGATGTTCTCTTTAAAATCGACCCGATTCCTTATCAAGCCGAAGTGGCAAAGAAACAAGCGCAAATTAAAGAAGCAAATCAAAGTGCTCTTGGATTAGAGTCTTCCTTTCAAGAAGCCTTGGCGTCAAAAGCCAAAGCGGTCGCCGAACGAGACAAAGCCAAACGTGAGCTTGACCGCTATCAACGTGGTTTTGATAAAGGCGCATTCACCGAGCAACAACTCGATACACGCCGTCAAGCATATAAAGCAGCTGAATCCACCGTGAATGTAGCTAACGCCAAAATAGAACGAGCACAACTAGCACTTGAGTCTGAAATTGACGGTGAAAATACAACGGTCGTGCGTTTGATTGAAGAATTGCGTCAAGCTGAGTTCAATTTAGAGCAAACCATTGTCCGTGCACCAACCGATGGTTTCGCCACGCAATTGGCGTTAAGGCCAGGCGTAATGGCGGTCCCTTTACCACTAGCACCAGTGATGAGCTATGTCCATCAAGAAGACATCCACTATATGGCAGCATTCAGACAAAACTCACTGCAACGCCTAAAATCTGGTTACGAAGCAGAATTTGTTTTCAGAGCACTTCCGGGTAAAGTATTCAAAGGCGAAGTGGTTGAGTTACTACCGGTTATAGGTGAGGGCCAGTTCCAAGCACGTGGTGCGCTGCTAGGAACCGATGCCTTGCGAACGAGCGGACGGGTTTTTGTTAAGCTCAAAATCACCGATGATCTATCGCAGTACAACCTACCTTTGGGGACAGCAGTCGAAGTGGCAGTTTACTCAGATAAATTTACCCATGTTTCTATCATGCGAAAAGTTCTTATCCGCATGAAGAGCTGGCAAAACTTCCTCTATTTGGATCACTGATAAAAATTAGAAAGCCTAGAATCTCCTCTAGGCTTTCTTTATTCATTCTCTGTTTACGCCAAGTTGAGAAACAGTTCATCATCTATCATGTCTTTATACTTAAATCCTAAGTTGCGTAAGTGTATAAACATCCCTTTAGCATGTGGAGCACTGCCACCAATAACGACTGAGTGTTGTTGCCATTTTCTCACCCGTTGGAAAAAACGCCCTTTACTAACTTCTACCCTACACATTGGTTCGCACCATATAAACACTAGCCTATCACGCGGATCAATCGTCGCTACAATTCGCGATTCAATGACATGTCTATTTCTCGGCGTTATCGCACATTAGCACCCAAACAAGACTAGGATCACAATAAGAAAACAAATGTGCAGGTTAATTACATATTTTCGAGACTAATGACTCATAATTCTGCCGCTTTGACCGATAAATTAATAGATACATTACTAGCCAACCCCAATTAGCCTTCCGGCATAGCAGGAATAGGAATCCCAATATGAAAGAAGTTGAGTTTCGAACGATAGACAAGCTGTTTATTAAGATGTCGATAAATGACAAGATATGGGTCATTTTTGCATTATTTCTAATAACAGTAGCCGCGTTAGCTGGTGGCAGATACTCTCACACACTGCAAGCGTTTGAACAACACACCTTGTTCGCGGCTGAGCAAAAGCTCGAAGGAGTGATAGCCGCTAGTACACCTGAAAGCTTAAAAGCATTTAATCAGATTCAAGCGGTCAATCGCGTTTCGCCGCCTCGCTACGATCAAGGCTTAGCCACCGTATCCAAACAAGGTCCAGATGGCAAAGTGTATCAGCTGACGTTAGATAAACGTAACCAAGCACAACAAGTAAAGTCTGAAGCGATGATGAGCTTTGGGTTGAGCTTTTTATGGGTCATCCCATTTGCCATATTTTGCTACTGGGTGGCAACCTTCCTCGGCGGCGCGCTTTGGGTACTTTACACCACGACGCAACGTATTGGTGAAGGCGACTTAACCTCACGCCTCGGCTTTCACCCTGGTCGTGACGAATTTGGTACCATTGGTTGTGCACTCGATAAAGCCATGGATACACTGACCGACCTGGTTGTGGTGGTCAAAGACAATGCCACAACATTAAGCGAAACCTCGTCTTCATTTGAACAAGAAATGAAGACCAGCGAATCACAAATTAGCCAACAGTATGCTTCTCTCGATTCTGTCGCCACGGCGATGGAAGAAATGACGGCATCAGCCAAAGAAGTGACGAATATTTCTCAACAGTCTACGTCTCAAACAGAGAGCGATTCACAGCATATCGAGCAAAGCTACCAACGCGTACAATCTGCTATTAGTGAGATCACTAAACTCTCTGATTATATTGCTCAAACCTCCCAATCCGTTGCAACGTTGACAGAAAATACCACGCAAATTAATGAAGTCATTACGACCATTAATGCCATCTCTGAGCAAACCAACCTGTTGGCTCTAAACGCGGCAATTGAAGCGGCGCGTGCTGGCGAACAAGGAAGAGGTTTTGCTGTTGTTGCCGATGAGGTTCGCACCCTCGCTGGCCGCACACAGTCCGCAACTGTAGAAATTCAGGCAATGATCGAAAAACTGCAATCAGAAACTCGCAGTATTGCGTCAATCACTGAACAAACCGTCAGCCAAGCGCAAACCAGCAGTGACTTAGTGGCCGATATCGGTAATGATGTACAGTCGATTTCAGACTCAGCACGTTCACTGATGGATATGAGTATCCAAATCTCAACATCAGCAGAAGAGCAAAGTGCCGTTGCCAATGACATAGCCTCTGAACTCAGTGATATACGTACTCAGTCAAATACTATCCGTAACATTGCCGAGCAATCGTCACTGGGGGTCGCTAACCTGACCAAAGCATCGGTCTCCCTAGCCGACATTCTCAAGCAATACCGCACTTAATCACCTAAGGGGCCGATGGCCCCTTTTCTCTCGTCTCTATTCCTTCCCACCAGTCGCGCTCGCCATGTCACAATTTATCAACATTGAAATTACATTTCATTAAATTCGATTTAGACTAATTACTCAGTCTCAAGGAGAAGCAACATGAACAATTTACTGGCAGATTACCCAGTTATTACTGAAATCCCCGTGGCATGGGGTGAAATGGATGCGCTACAACACGTCAATAACGTAGTTTACTTCCGCTATTTTGAAACCGCTCGTCTCGACTATTTCAACCAAATCGATCTACTGGTAAATTTGCAGCAAAGTAAAATTGGCCCGGTGCTCGGCCATACTGAATGCCATTACAAGCGCCCAGTCACCTATCCAGATACTTTGCTCATTGGATCACGCGTGGTTGATCTTCAAGACGATCGCTTTACCATGGAGTACCAAATCGTCAGTAAAAAACAAGGTAAAGTCACCACCAACGGCCGTGCAACTTGTGTAATGTTCGATTTCAAAAACAATACCAAAGCGCCCATTCCAGATCAGATCAAGCAGGCGATTATTACTGCGCAAGAGAAATAATCGTTCCAACAAGGCATTGGTAATAAATCAGCATCCATAGCCGAGATTGAGAATAGGTGTCCAATGCGATTTAACTTGGTATATACTTCGCGTCACCGTTAAACAAACTACTTTATTATTAAGATGAACAAGAGCTTATTAACTAACCTTGTTGCCCTTGCTTTGCTGGCTGGCGGTTACCAAGCAGACAATCAAACCGCCTTTTACGCCGGCTTATTTGCATTTTCTGGCGCGATTACTAACTGGCTCGCTATCCATATGCTGTTTGAAAAAGTCCCCGGACTGTACGGATCGGGCGTAATACCAGCTCGATTTGAGGAGTTTAAGGCGGCCATCAAAACCTTAATGATGGAGCAATTTTTTACTCAGTCGAATATCGACAAATTTTTAAACAAAGAGATGGGGGGGAGCACCTCACTTAACCTAGAGCCCGTGTTAGAAAAAGTAGACTTCAATCCTACCTTTGATTCTCTTGTAGACGTGATTGCTAACTCTTCATTTGGCAGTATGTTAACCATGTTAGGTGGCACTGAAGCACTACAGCCACTTAAGCAGCCCTTCGTCGAGAAGATGCAAGAGTCAGTAGTTCAAATTAGCCAAAGTGATTCGGTTAAACAAGCCTTAAAAGAACAATTTGAATCGCCTGCCATGATGGAAGAAATTCAGGCAAACATTGAAAACATTATAGATCAGCGTCTTGATGAGCTTACGCCAAAGCTAGTTAAAGAGATGGTACAGAAGATGATTAAGCAGCACTTAGGTTGGTTAGTCGTTTGGGGTGGTGTATTTGGGGGCCTGATTGGTATTGGCTCATCATTTGTTGCCTAACCTCAATCAATCAACCCCAAGGGAAGTCGATTGGCTTCCTTTTTTATAACTTAGTGATCAAATCGGCGTTGACGCCAAAACTTGTTTTATGCTCTTCAATCACAACTTCACTGCGCGTTTGGATCACCCCGGGTAAGGTGCCGAGCTTAGTCGACATAAAGCTTTGATAAGCTTTCATGTCTTTAACACGCACCTTGATCATAGTATCAAAGTCACCAGATAAGGAATAACACGCTTCGATCTCGGGCATATCGGCAACCGCTTGAGCGAATTTTTCAAAGATAGAGAAGCTAGTTTGATCGAGGCGAATATGGATAAATACCTGTACATCCAGGCCGAGCTTTTCTGGATTTAATTCAGCATGATAACCACAAATATACCCTTCTTTCTCTAGCCGTTTGACTCGATCTGAACAAGGTGAGGTGGTCAAGTTAACCTGTTTGGCCAACTCGACAATCGGCAGTCGGCCTTTTAGATTGAGGGCGCGAAGAATTTCTTTATCAATTCTATCTAGGTTCATGATTCGCTCAAAATTAACAACGTGTATTGAGCTCTATTCTAGAGGAAAACCGCGCGACGTTAATAGCTGCATGACGGTTAAGTTGTGAACTTATGCAATTTTTGCGTCCGAAAAACGATTCGCAACAGGTTCAACGGCCGTTTGACTATTGCATACTCGACAAAATGATTGCTTTTCCATCTTAACGTAATGGGCACCTTGAAATAGCGTAGAGAAAGTATAAGACAGGCTTTTTAGCAAAGAATCATGCTGTACTTCACAACGTTTCATTACGACCTTGTGGTGCGTTGTTTTGTGACAACAATGGCAGTGCATTTGTGGCATCTTCGTCTCTCCTTTTTACGCTCGTTATTGATAGTCGACACATTTTGAGAGCGAGAGTTCATAAAATTCAAACGATAATTTAGAAAACGTGAGTTATGTTCAATAAATAGAGCAAAAAAACCAAAAAGCCCCGAAGTCGGGGCTTTTTTAACAAAACGTTCGCGATCTAGTCAAGTTCGACTAGCTGCTTCTTAAACGTCGCATGTTGAGATTTTACACTCTGATCAGGTTCACCGGTTGCCAAACTGACAATCACGATAGCGGCAATCGATAAAATGATTCCTGGAACAATCTCATAAACATCGAACCATCCACCAGATAGCTGTTTCCAAACAACGATGGTGATACCACCAACGAGGATGCCAGCAAGAGCACCGTTACGGTTCATACGCTCCCAGTACAGACTCAGTATTAAAGCTGGACCAAAGGCTGCACCAAAACCTGCCCAAGCGTAAGAAACAAGACCAAGGACTGAGCTGTCTGGCGTCATCGCAAGCATGAGCGCTACAATTGAAATGCCAATCACAGCAATACGACCAACCATCACAATCTCTTCCGAAGATGCGTCTTGTTTAAACACTTGCTTATAGAAGTCTTCCGCCAAAGCTGAAGAGGAAACCAAGAGCTGTGAGTCAGCAGTACTCATTACTGCCGCTAGAATCGCCGCTAACAGAATACCCGCAATCACTGGATGGAAGAGTGCATTAACCAGAAGCATGAATATCTTCTCACCATCGTCAATGCCAAGGCCTGTGTTGGTTACATACACTAAACCAACCAAACCCACTAACATAGCGCCAACCATCGACAGTGCTGTCCAAATTACCGCAATACGACGAGCCGTGATAAGGTCTTTGTTCGAACGAGAAGCTTGGAAACGTGCCAGGATATGCGGCTGTCCAAAATAGCCCAAACCCCATGCTGCCAGTGAAATGATCGCGATTGCCGATAAAGGCTCACCTTTTGAATCATTCCATAGCGTCAGTAGTTGTGGGTTAATGTTCGCCAAGTCACTATTTAACTGACCAAAGCCACCTTCTAGTGCAACAATAGGCACAATTAGTAGTGCTGCCGACATCAACAAACCTTGAACTAGGTCAGTCCAAGAGACCGCAAGGAAACCACCAAACATAGTATAAGAAACAACACATACTGTTCCGATAATCACTGCGGTGGTGTAATCCAAGCCGAAAACGGTTTCAAATAGTTTGCCACCTGCAACTAAACCTGAACTGGTATAGAAAAGGAAGAACAACAGAATGAAGAATGCCGAAATTACCTGAATCATTTTAGACGTGTCATTAAAGCGACGTGATAAGAATTCAGGTAAGGTTAGTGCGTCTGTGGTAATACTGTAAGTACGTAAACGTTTTGCACTTACAAGCCAGTTAAGCCATGTACCTATCAGCAGGCCACCCGCAAGCCAGAATGCTTCGACACCTGCAGCATAGGCGTAACCAGGTAAACCAAGCAGTAACCAGCCACTCATGTCTGAAGCGCCCGCTGAAAGTGCCGCAGGCCATGGCCCTAGTGTACGGCCGCCCAGAAAATAATCGCTTGAGCTTTTCGTTCGTTGATATGCATACACGCCTATTGCTAGCATCATCAAAAGATACGCAATAAACGTCGTCGTAATAGCGAAGCTATTTTCCATGTGATTTATCCTCTCTAATAATATCGCCTTCCCTGAATGCCCTCTAAATTCGAGGGCAGACTAACGAAGAGTTAGTGGGTTTCACTACCAAGTTCAAGCAAGGTCGCGTTACCGCCCACCGCTGTTATATTTATTGTTCGGGTACGCTCTGTAATAAAACGGAGCGCTAAGTGTGGATCGTGCGCAACAGGAATGTTCACCAGATCCGTTTCAGACGTTAGGCTTACAATGGCACCAGAACGCTGTACAAGTAAGCGGTTGATTGTTTTTTCAACCTCATGACTACCCACGTAAGCAAGACTGCGTACATCCGAATCGAGCAATTGATGGTAAGCATCAAGTGCAACAAATTGTGCTAAGTGAGTAGGTAATGAAGACTGCACATAAGCAGACTCTAAAGCTTGGCTAAGCTCATCGTCATCACTGCATAAGATAACGGTGTTGCCCGCGATTAACGCCGCCGTTAACTGCGCGACCACGGCATGCTTAGCCTGCTGTTGTAATGCATCCTGAATGACAACAGCGACACCGCGACCTGCGGTGTAAAGTTCGTTGGTTTCACCCGTTGGACCAACCAATTGATGAGTCTCAGCGAGTAACGCTGACGCTTGCTCAATATGGTAAGAAACAACGGCAGCCAACTCAGGCTCTACTTGTTGTAAAGCCTGTTTAAAAGCGAGCAAACACTCACTTTTTGAATCAAAATCGGTCAGATTCCAGTTTTCCCAAGCTGAAAAAGCATCAGAAAAACGAGTGACTTGATGAACCATAATTATTCCTCTCGCCTTTAAATTAAGAAAACTGTGCTTGTGTAAATCGATACAGGTAATGTGGACCACCCGCTTTCGGCCCCGTGCCTGACAGGCCTTGACCACCGAACGGTTGAACACCTACGACGGCACCAACTTGGTCGCGGTTGATGTAGCAGTTACCCACACGAGCGTGTTTCTCTATCCAACGATAGGTCGTTTCGTTGCGACTGTGGATACCCATGGTTAGACCAAATCCAGTATTGTTAATTTGTTCAACCACCTGTGTTAACTCATTGGCCTTAAAGCGAACAATATGTAAGATCGGACCAAACTGCTCTTCTTTGAGACATGAAATATCAGCAATTTCAAATGCCGTTGGAGGCACAAAATCGCCATGAGCATGCTCATCCGTCAACGCCAGTTGGGCAATTTTCTTCTCGCTATTACTCATGTGTTCAATGTGCGATATCAACTTAGATTTAGCCGTAGCGTCAATCACGGGACCAACATCAGTAGAATGCAAGTACGGTTTACCGACGCTCAGCTCTTGCATCGCACCTTGAATCAGCGCCGTGATTCGATCCGCGATATCCGCTTGAACATAAAGCACTCGCAGCGCACTACAGCGTTGACCAGCAGAAGCAAATGCCGAACGAATTACATCGCGTACAACTTGTTCTGGAAGTGCTGTACTGTCGACGATCATCGCATTCTGACCGCCCGTTTCAGCGATGAATGGAACCGGAGCCGCATCGCGAGCGGCAAGAGTTTGGTTGATACGTTGAGCGGTTGCCGTCGAACCAGTAAACGCCACGCCCGCAATCGCAGGGTGAGACGTAAGTGCTGATCCAATTTCTGCGCCGCGACCCGTTACCAATTGAATAGTACCTGCAGGGAAGCCAGCATCTATCATTAGTTCAACAGCACGAGCCGCGATAAGGCTGGTTTGCTCGGCAGGTTTAGCCACTACGGTATTGCCTGCCACCAACGCAGCGGTGACTTGACCTAAGAAAATAGCCAACGGGAAGTTCCACGGACTAATACAGACAAACACACCGCGACCTTGGCGAGTCATCGACCGGCTTTGACCATCGAACCCCTTGAGCGACAATGCACCTAGGGCATCGACCTGCTTAGCGTAGTAACGACAAAAATCGACCGCTTCACGCACTTCATCAATACCATCATGGATGGTTTTGCCCGCTTCTTGATGACACAGCGCCACAAGCTCTGCTAAATGCTCTTCTAACAGGTCCGCTAATGCTTCAAGTTTTTCACCACGTTGCGCTTTCGAAGTCGCTTGCCAGCTTGGGAATGCTTGCTTCGCTCCCTCAATCGCAGCGGAAACATGATCAAGTGATGCAAAAGCAATCTTACCCACTTCAATACGTCGGTCGTATGGTGCAGTGACGACTTCAGTATTAAGATTTTCCTTGATCATGCTTTCAGCGAGTAATTTATTGTTGATTACCGGACCACCAATCCATTGCTTACTAAGAAAACTCTCAACTTCATGCTCAAATGGCTTAGCTTCACTTTCGATATCGATGTTGACGCCAGCAGAGTTTTTACGCTCTGGGAAAATATCCATTGGCAGTGGGATACTGGTGTTATTAAAGCTATCGAACGCCAACAGCATATCAACCGGGTGCTGAGTTAAACTGTCGATAGGACAGCGCGCGTCGACCAAACGGTGAACAAATGAGCTGTTTGCGCCATTTTCAAGTAAACGGCGAACCAGATACGGCAGCAAATCTTTATGGCTACCAACCGGGGCGTAAATGCGAACAGATTGTTGATATGCGCTCATGGCGTGGTTATATAACGAGTCGCCCATGCCATGCAGACGCTGAAATTCAAAGTCTTTATGTGTTGCCATGACCGCGATTGAGGTCACCGTCTGCGCGTTATGACTGGCAAACTGCGGGAAAATATTACCGCGAACGTGGTCACTCAATAGGAAACGCGCACAGGCCAGATAAGCCACGTCGGTCGCTTCTTTACGAGTATAGACAGGATAATTAGTGTAGCCCGCTTGCTGAGACCATTTGATTTCGCTGTCCCAGTACGCCCCTTTCACCAAGCGAAGTGGGATCAAATCACCCTGCTCTTTCGCTAGGCGGTTTAGCCAAACAAGAACGGGCAAAGCACGCTTAGAGTAAGCTTGAATAACTAGACCAAACTTGCCCCAGCCTTTGACTAATTCACTACGGTAAACTTTTTCAAACAACCTTAAAGAGAGCTCAAGACGATCAGCTTCTTCGGCATCAATCGTAATCGCGACATCTAACTCAACGGCACGACATAGAAGTTGTTGTAACGTATCGTATAGCTCGGTCAATACACGCGCTTCATTGGCCACTTCGTAGCGTGGGTGCAGCGCAGATAACTTAATCGATACCGATGGCGCTGGGCTTTTGTCTGAAGCGTAAGTATCTCGACCCACCGCTTCGATCGCCATTAGATAATCTTTGAAATATTTATTTGCATCGGCCGTCGTTAACGCCGCTTCGCCCAACATATCGTAAGAGTAAGTAAAGCCTTTATCACGCATCGCTTTGCCATTTTTCTGCGCTTCGGCAATGCTACGACCTAAGACAAACTGATGACCCATGACTTTCATTGCCTGGTGCATCGCCTGACGAATCACAGGTTCTGACATCTTGTTAACTAAGCGGTTAACGGCACTCACTGGGCTTTGCGCTTCATTTTCAGACAGGCCAACCACCTTCCCAGTTAGCATTAATCCCCAAGTTGAGGCGTTAACGAATACTGAGTCTGAATTTTTCAGGTGAGATTTCCAATCAGCCACAGTGAGTTTATCGCGAATCAACGCATCCGCTGTGGCGGCATCAGGAATACGCATTAGCGCTTCAGCAAGACACATTAACAAGATGCCTTCATGGGTATCGAGACTATACTCAAGCAGTAACGCATCAATCATTTGAATTGATTTTTTATCTGCTCGAATCGCTTTAATCAAATCCGTTGTCTTGACTGTAATCTGTTCTTTTTCAGCATCGGTTGGCATTGCCAAAGGCAGCAATTGGTTAAGCCATTGTGATTCGTCCACCATGTATAGTGGCGAGATCAATGACCAAAGCTCATTAAGCGGTTGCTCAACGAACTCAGCATTCAACACATCAGTTGCTGTAAACATGCGTTTTCCTCAATCTCAGACCTGAAATCATTTCAGGTTTCCTACAGTGACAAGCAGTGTATTTTGAGCTTGAGAAGATTACTTGTCAAAAACTCCGAGTTTTTTGTTAAATACTCTGATTTTTAACAAAACAAAAACACAGTCACACTCAAATGAGTAAAGTATTATCTCGATTGCGTTATCTTATTTAACTGAATTGTTTCTTGTACTGAGAAGGAGACATACCTTGAAGACGGGAAAAAGAGTGAGTAAAGGTGCTTTGACCAGAAAAACCCGTAAACTCCGCAACCTGACCAAGGGTAAGGTTGCCTTGCTCAATAAATTGCTTAGCCATATCAATACGCTTACCAAGAACATATTGATGGGGCGTAATGCCCATCTGCTCTTTAAACAGTGAATGGAATTGACTTTCACCGAGAAAGACGCTGCCCGCTAACTGGGTGACAGAAATTTTTTGAGTGAGATGTTGTTCAATGTAACGATCGATGGCTTCTAGATCAAAACGTGAGTCTTTACGCGACGTTTCAAATGCCGACATATGCCGCTGCAGCAGCGCGACAACCGTGTCATTGCAAGCTCGGCTAAGCAATAGGTCATCGGGGTTCGCTTGCATTTCCGCGACCAACATCTGGATTAATTTTTGGATTTGTCCATCCAATTTAAAGTAGGTCTCTTTCTGGTTAAGTTCGTTCAACCGCTGTAGCAGTATCGCATCACTCTCTTGAGGCAACGGCATGTTAAGCACCAATATGTCAGATTGACCGACCACACCACCAAATGCGTGCCCTGTACCCGACGTCACGACGCAACCTTGGCCTGGACCAACCAAATTGCCATAGCCACTGACCTCAAACTCTGCTTGGCCTTTTAAGCCAATGACAACTTGGGTATAGCTATGATCATGACACTCCATATAAGAAGGCAAAGTGATAATTTGGGCAGGTTTAGGCGACAATTCTTTGGCAGTTGATGCTTCACTTGGCGATTTATTTACGCGAGACATAGCAGATCACGAAAAAAGTTATCAGTGGGTTTGGGCATGGTATAACAAAAGTGACGTAACTCGAAATTACTATTGATAAGTTATAAAATAGGTTGCACAATCAGGATCAGGGTTATCGCTCAACCTCACCCTGAAGTGGTTGAAAAATCGCCAACCAAAGCACTGGAAGAATGATCAAGTGCACATAAATTACGGCTCATGTCACTTCTACCCGCTTTAGCCATTCTGAATCAAAAATCTTTACTTGCATATTTCTTGAATGCGCCCAAAATGGAATATGTATTAGATAAGTTTATCTCTAATTATGATAAGCTTAGGTCACACTCTCTTAGAGTAGGGTGATAGAAATGGAAGAAAGAGACCTTTGTAAGGCATCTGAACAATGGACTGTCAAAAGTTTGTCTTTTTCCTAATGTAAGTTGCATATATTATGGATATGCACTGATTTGATTATTTTACATTGGTTGTTTAAACGTTAATTGTTGCAGGGACTTATGATCATACGTCGCATCGCAGCGCTTTTGCTTGCGCTAGGCCCTATTTGGGTTTCGACTTCGATTTTTGCACAGGAAAGTGTACAGGCTGATCCTGTTGCTGAAATCGAAACTAAATTAGAAACTAAAGAAGCGGAATTGGGCACTATGGCTACAGAGTTTGACTCTGAAGCTGAACGCCTCCAACAACTTCGAAACGAACAAGATAAGCTTGAGCGCCAAGAGCAAGAGCTCAACGCAAAGCGAAATCGAGCTAAGTCAGCATTGGACAAACAATATAGCCGTCTTTTAGATGATCCAGAGATCGACTTAGTTTCTTTTCAAAAAGCTTATCAAGACGCTTGGACTGAAGTTAAGGATAACCAGTCAGCGATTCTTGAAAACCAACAAGCCATCACTGAAAGTGAAATGCGATTGTCTCAGGTCAAACAAAAGCAAGCACGCCTAAATAGCGAGCTTTCTTACCTGCAAGAGCAAAGAGTTGAAGCTCGTGTAAAACGCTTAGCGGCTGAACTACGTGAAAGTGATGTGTTGGAAACCAGCTATAAAACCACATGTTCATCAACGATGACGATTGGTGAGTGTAAGAATCAAGGTCACTATTTAACTAAGCAAAAAGCGGTCAAAGCTTTCAAAGCTAAGTTGATGGATAGACTCACTGAATCTAACATCGCGAAGCAGAATGCCAAAGATGTACAGCTCAACGTACATGTTCAAGAAAACCAAGTGATCCGTTCTGGTTTCGAAGGCAGCAACGACTATTACACAGAAATGCGTTCACAACTGCAGGCACGACCTGAGGCGTCAGCGGCTTGTAAGCTGCTAAACGTGTCGTCTCGTTACTGTTTAAAAGGCGAACAAACAGCAGACAACAAGAATCAAGACAAAAACTGGGTCAACGTAACGGTGCGTTCTGATCAGTTTGACGATGATGTCGTTATTAATGGTATCAACTACGGGAGTACTCCTGTTGAAGTTGTACTGCCTCGCGGTCAACACCAAGTGACGGTATCAAAAAACGGATTTGAAACTTATAACCGCGTGATCAGTGTCAATACCAGTGACACGGTTTGGGTTAAGCTTCGTCCAAGTGGCTAACGATTGTTTTACCAATCTGATTCACAAAGATGAACTAAAGCGCCATTTTGATCTTCAGTTATTCATTGATAACTTAAGATAAAGTGGCGTTTTCGTTTAGAATAAGCCCATTAACCAATAATTAGATGTAGAAGATAGTCAATGCGTCCAGGTTTATCCGCCCTTTTGTTAGCATTATTGCCATGCTTAGTTCCGTCTCCAGCCCTCGCTGAAGATGGGCAAGCGTCATTAATACAAATTGATGACCAACTGTTCACCAAACATGACGAACTCAGCACAGCGCGACAAACAAAAGACGAGCAGCAAGCACTGCTAGATAAAAAACAAGCTGAACTTAGCTCTCTCGATCAACAAGCGAAAGCAATAGAGAAAGCTTTCACTAACGCAAAGCAAAAGCTCGAGTCTGATTATCAAAGCATGATTGACGACCCGAGTGTTGACTTGGCTGCCTCTCAACAAGCCTATCAAGACGCCTGGTCAACGGTTAAGCAAAACCAGAAAGCACGCCTAGCGGCAGAACAAGCCGTTGAAGAGCAACGTGCGTTGTTAATCACACGTAATGCTGAAGTGGAAGCAATTGAAAAAATAATTGTCGGTCTTGGCGAAAGCAAAATTCGTGCGCGAGTTGAACAACTGAACCATGAACTGCAACAGCCAAGTAATATCGCGGTCAGCTTTACCAACCGCTGTCAGCCATCAATGACCTTAGCGCAATGCGACCAACAAACTCGCGATCTAGCACTGCAAAAGGCAGTTAAACAGTTTCGCAGTGAGCTCCCAAACCAAACCAGTGAAAGCGCTTTGGTAAAACGTAATATCGACGATACCGCTCTCAATATTCACGTGTTAAGACATACCACCAAGCAGTCTGGGTTTTACGATGGTGTTCGCTACCGCATTGTTATGGATGTAGAGTTGGAAACAAGACCAAGCGAAACCGTGGCTTGTCAGTTGCTTCAGGTCGAAAATCAATACTGTTTCGCTCCCGGCGTTGATAGCACCAAACAATTACCTGTCGATCAGGAAATTGCTTGGGTGACCTTCTCTTTACGTTCAAATCAATACAATGACAATGTCTTTATTGATGGTGTCTCTTATGGCAGCACTCCTATCGAAGTGATGTTGCCGACGGGATCGCACAATGTCTTGATCAAAAAAGAAGGTTATCAACCGTTTAATCAGCAAATATCGATTAAATCAGACACTTCTTTACGCGCCGTATTAACAGAGAAAGCCAATCCATTGCGCAATGGAACTAAGTTTGCCGATGGCATGGCTAACAAAGGTTCAGCGCCAGAAGTTGTCACTTTACTACCTGGCAAATTCTTTGTGGGAGAACAAGGCTCAAAGCAAGTTTACCTTGATCATGCTTTCGCGATTGGGGTTACCCCGGTGACCGTTAGCCAATTCGCAACCTTTGTCGAACACACCAGTTATCAAACGGATGCCGAGCTCAAAAACACGTGTACCGCATTGGTTAACGCCGAAGTCACTCCTATTGCTAACAGCAGTTGGCGCGACCCAGGCTTTAAGCAATATCCAAACTCTCCAGTGGTGTGTATTAGCCAAAATGACGCTAGCTCATACACCAATTGGCTGCGCCAACAAACTGGCGCATCTTATCGTCTACCCACTGAAGATGAATGGGAAATCGCCGCACGTGCTGGTAGCCAAGATAAGTATTGGTGGGGTGATGAATTTAAACCAGGTCAAGCCAATACCGGTTGGAGTGGCACACCTTGGTCAAATATAAGTACCGCTCCGGTCAGTGCTTTCAAACCAAACCAACTAGGTGTTTATGATAGTGTTGGCAACGTGTGGCAGTGGACCAGTAGTCCACGCGGCATCGTTAAGGGAGGTGCTTGGAATTTTTCGCCAAATATGGCGGCGGCAGATAAGCAATTATTCCTCTCTCCATCAGAAGCCACCAACTATGTTGGCTTTCGTATCGTACGCGATATCAATTAAGTATCTGAGGGGGATTTCCCCCCTTTTTTATTTATTTCAAAAAGATAGAATCGATAACGAACTTAAGTCTAGCCACTTAAGTTTGATGTATATTGATATGTCTATCTCTCAGTGATTTATTCTGAGTACATAGAACCTCTTCTACACTTGGACAGGAACTTATGGTTCTTGTATTTGCCAGTCATCAATTGATGCCTGGCATTTTTTATTCATCGCCCCACTCTTCACTTGAGTTACAGTCAACCATTACACTGACTGACAAATTAACGAGCAACCCATCGACTTATCTAATATCTACAACTGCCTATTCAATAGAACATGCTATGATAGTCATCTTATTTAATAGCTTACTGTTGCACCTGTGAATCCACAACAGCTCTCCCTTTTTGCGCAATTACCCGGATATTGGGGATGCAAAGATCTCCGTTCGGTTTTTGTTTATGCTAACGACGCTTACGCCAAATTAATCGGCTTTGATCAACCTCATGATTGTATCGGTTTGACCGACCATCAGATGCCGAGTCCAACCACCCGCTGTGCTAGCGACTTTGTCAACCAAGATCGATATGTCATGGAGCACAAAACTCAGCTCAAAGTGTTAGATATCCACCCCTACCCTGATGGGACCTGGCGTGCACATATCTTTACCAAGATTCCATGGCTTGATGATAGTGGTCAAGTTCAAGGTACAATATTTTATGGTCAAGAGCTGTCAGATACTGCGATTTTAGAAGTGGGTCATTGGATTTGTCGAGCCACTGGAATCTCAACAGAACGTCCCATGACGGCCGTTACTCCCGCAACGAGTACCCTTAGCTGTCAGTTAACCGACAGAGAATCTGAAGCATTGTTTCTGCTTTTATATGGTAAGAAACCACACTACATCGCCAATATTATGCACATATCGGTGAAAACGTTAGAAAGCTACGTGGTGCGATTAAGGCGTAAGTTTGGGGCTCATTCAAAAGCGCAATTAGTCGAAATGGCGCTTGACCAAGGCTATGGATCGCATATCCCGAAAACATTATTGAAAACCCAAATTTCGGTTGCTCTCAATAGTGAATACGCCACGTAAGTGGCGTATTCGATTTTGTCCTAAGGAGCTAAACGGTCGATAATCCACTGCTCTTCTTGTTTCGAGAACAAAAAGCGATCGTGAAGTCGATGCTCTCCACCCTGCCAAAACTCTATGCTTTGTGGTCGAATACGATACCCGCCCCAGAAACTAGGTACTGGGATCTCTCCGGCTTCAAACTTTTTCTTGAGTTCAAGAAACTTGCCTTCCAGCACGCCACGAGCGGAAATTCGGCTACTTTGTTTACTGGCGATAGCGGCAAGCTGGCTACCTTTAGGGCGAGAAGAGAAATACTTCAAGTTTTCCGTTGCCGATAATTTTTCTGCTACACCGGTAATATGAACTTGACGTTCTAATGGGTGCCATGGGAAATGGAGGCTAACTTTGCCATTATGCTCTATATGCTGAGCCTTGCGGCTACCCAAGTTAGTATAAAAAACGAAACCGCGCTTATCGAGATCTTTTAGTAGTACAATGCGCTGAAAGGGCTGACCCGTTTGATCAACGGTCGCGACTGTCATTGCTGTCGGGTCGGTCAGTTTCGCCTCAATGGCTTGTTTTAACCACAGGTTAAACTGCTCGATTGGGTCTGCGTTGAGGTCTTTTCGGCGCAGTCCACCTTTGTTATATTCGCGGCGAATATCTTCAAGTTCCATCTCTTGTCCTCGACGAAATTTTTCATCGATTGTGCGCGCTTCTCGACAAGAACTCAAGCCCAAGACACGGGTTATGACTACACTTTATTGGAACTATCTATCAAAAAGGAGAAACCTATCATCTTGAATGACAAAACTGACGCTAAGTCCTTAACATTTTTAGCTATCAGTAATAAAATCAATCGAATATCACCATATTACAAGGGCCACTAATGAGTAAGAGCCATTATAACAAGCTTACTCCTGACGAGCTGGATTATGTCGATGACAAAACCGCTGCGTTATTATTGAATACGCCAAACAGTGCCCGCATCATGCTGTGGGTAATGGTGATATTTTTTGTTTTAGCAGGTCTGTGGGCTGCGTGGGCTGAAATTGACAAAGTCACTGTGGGTCAAGGAAAGGTCGTACCCTCTTCACAACTTCAAGTGGTACAAAACCTCGAAGGTGGTTTAGTCAAAGAGATCCTTGTTCGTGAAGGACAGAAAGTTGAAAAAGGCCAGCAATTGTTGCTGATTGATGACACACGTTTTCGTTCCGATTACCGCGAGCGTGAACAACAAGTCGCCAACTTAACCGCAAGTGTGCTGCAACTATCAGCATCCATTACCAGTGTGATCATTAATGAAGAGTTTGAAGAGGCAGAATGGCAACGAGCGGTGCTGCTCAATTTTAACCGCCTCGCCTTTCCTCCTATATTGGTCGAGTCTCAACCTCGACTTGTCGCGCGACAACGAGATGAGTACCGTCAAAATCTCGAAAAACTCCGCAACCAACTGTCTGTGATTGACCAACAAGTTAAGCAAAAACAACAAGATTTAGCAGAGATCCAGGCGCGTATCAAAAACTTACGTGAAAGCTATCGCTTTGCCGATGAAGAACTTGAGATTACACGTCCACTTGCCGAAGAGGGGGTTGTCCCTCGTATTGAATTACTAAAACTGCAGCGCCAAGTTAACGACACACGTCGCGAACTAACCTCTAGTGAACTCAAAATGCCAGTTTTACAATCAGCAGTTCGAGAAGCAATGCTTAACCGTATTGATGTGGCCCAGAAGTTTCGTTCAGAACAGCAAGAAAAGCTCAACGAAGCTCAAGATAGACTATCATCGTTGACTGAGTCGACAATAGGTCTAGAGGATCGCGTAAACCGCACCACCGTAACCTCACCGGTCACAGGCACAGTAAAAACGCTCAACGTTAATACAGTTGGAGGCGTTATTCAGCCGGGTATGGATATTGTTGAAATTGTTCCGAGTGAAGATACGCTGTTGGTTGAGGCTAAGATTGCACCTCAGGATATTGCATTTTTGCGCCCTGAACTGCCAACCATTGTTAAATTTAGTGCTTATGATTTCACTAAATATGGTGGGTTAGAAGGCACTTTAGAACATATTAGTGCCGATACCACCACCGATGAAGAAGGCAATAGTTTTTATCTTGTGCGTATCCGCACCAAAGAGACCAGTCTCAACAAAGATAACTCGCTGCCTATAATTCCGGGAATGACCACTTCTGTCGATATAATTACAGGTAAGCGAACCATACTTGAATATCTACTTAAACCAATTTTAAGCGCACAAAACAACGCCCTAAAGGAATAGCTATGGTTAATCTCAATGACCGTTATTCAAGGATTGCCGCTTGAAGGCAATCACTCTAGCAAAATACTCAGTCGCTTTTGCGCTGCTATTTTTTGCTACAACGACCTCGTTTGCTCTTAACACCCAAGAGCAACGTTGGGTTGATTCGGTCAGAAAAACCTATGGCGATCGCGCTGCAAGGCGAGTGGAAAGCTGGCGTCGGGAAATGTCTCAGTACGCTTCACTCCCCGAGCGACAAAAGCTCACCAAAGTGAACCGTTTCTTTAACCAGCTTAATTTTGTTGATGATATTACTCTTTGGGGAAAAAACGATTATTGGGCAACGCCGCTCGAATTTTTAGGCAGTAATGCGGGTGACTGCGAAGATTTTACCATTGCCAAATATTTCTCTTTGTTAGAGCTCGGCGTCCCCGATAAAAAACTGCGCTTGGTCTATGTTAAAGCTATCGAGCTCAACCAGTTCCATATGGTGTTGGCATACTATGCCACACCGAGTGCAGAGCCGGTACTGTTGGACAATATTAACCCAGAGATTAAACGCGCTTCTACCCGCCGCGACCTATTACCTATTTACAGTTTCAACGGTAAAAACTTATGGCTAATGAAGTCGAAAAAAGGACAACTTGCAGGGAAATCTTCCAGGCTCAGTCTTTGGAATGATCTCCGTGAGCGTGAAAAATCGCTCCAACTAAACAAACCCATAGTCAATTATGATGAGTAGGCAATATGACGTTATATAAACAACTTGTCGCCGGTATGATTGCGGTTATTTTAATGTTGCTAATTTCAGTGTTTATCATTGAATTCAATACAACACGAAACAACCTCATTCAGCAGCAGCAATCCGAGGTGAATAATACCATCAATACTGTTGGCTTGGCTCTAGCCCCCTATCTAGAGGACAAAGATCAAGTCGCAGTTGAGTCGGTCATTAATGCGCTGTTCGATGGCAGTAGTTATTCAATCGTACGACTTATCTTCTTAGATACTGGCGACGAGATTCTGCGAACCTACCCAGTTCAGCCCAATAACGTCCCCAAATGGTTTACCCAACTCAACCTATTTGAACGAATACATGATCGCCGCGTTGTGACGAGTGGTTGGATGCAGTTAGCAGAAGTCGAAATTGTGAGTGATACTGGGGATGCCTACATCCAGCTCTGGCTTGCTTTTGAACGTTTAGTTATTGCGTTCTGTATTATTCTGCTTATTGGTTTGTTTGCTATTTCATTCATTCTTAAACGTGCGCTCCGTCCATTGCAATTGATTGTTAATAAAATGGAGCAAGTCGCACGCAATCAGTTTGGCGAACCACTCCCCCGCCCTAGCACACAAGATTTGATCTACGTTGTTGATGGCATTAACAGCATGTCATCTCAACTCGAAAAATCATTTAAAGCACAAGCAAAAGAGGCGCAGCAACTGCGTGAACGTGCCTATATCGACCCGGTTTCTCAGTTAGGTAACCGTGCCTACTACATGAGTCAACTCAACTCATGGCTTGGTGAAGGTGGTATGGGTGGTGTGGGTGGTGTGGCTATTCTCGAAGCGAGCTTTATTCGTGAACTCTACGAAGACAAAGGCTACGAAGCTGGCGACGGGATGGTACGAGAGCTTGCCGATCACCTAAAAGTATCGCTCTCTTCTCCTAACGTAACACTTGCTCGTATTTCGACTGAAGAGTTCGGTTTAATTATTCCGAATCTTGATGAGAGCGAACTAAAATTAATCGCCGAGAGTATCATCACCTATGTACAAGACGTCAATGCTGACCCGACAGGCATGGCGACATCGAACGTTTCCCTTGGCGTTGTTTATAACAAGGGCTCAACCAGTTCAACTGAGCTATTAACTATGCTCGACAATGCGTTAGCCGCAGCGAAGTCAAATCCAGAGTTGGATTACAGCTTCGTGACGGGTGAACAGACCGACAGTTTAATGGGCAAACAACAATGGAAACAATTAGTCAGTGAAGCCATCAGCAACGATTGGTTTAACTTTCGTTTCCAAGCGGCTAACGACAGTTCCGGTCAGGCCTATCACCGTGAGGTGTTCTCAGCGATCGAGAAAGAAGATGAACGTTACAGCGCAAACCAATACTTATTTGCGCTCGAACAACTCAATGCTAGCCATCTGTTTGATGAGTACGTCATCGAATCGATGGTCAAGCGTTTAGAGGCAGGCGAGTTTGACGCACCAGTCGCCATCAACATTGCGCAAAGCAGCATTTCTCAACCAAGCTTTATTCGTTGGGTGACTCAACTGCTTAACAAACATACTCAAGTCGCCTCACTGCTCCATTTTGAAATTCCTGAGAATTGCTTTATTAGCTCACCACACCATACCGCCTTATTTTGTAATGCGGTGCGCAGCGCAGGTGCTGATTTCGGTGTCGACAACTATGGACGAAACTTCCAATCGCTTGACTATATTAATGAATTCCGTCCAGCGTATGTAAAACTCGATTATCTCTACACCCATCATCTTGATGACGAAAAACAGAAATTCACACTGACGTCAATTTCAAGAACAGCACACAATCTGGGTATTAAGACCATTGCATCGCGAGTCGAGACACAGACTCAGTTAGACTTCTTAGCTGAGCACTTTATTGAAGTCTTCCAAGGCTTCATCGTAGATAAATAACAAATAAAAGGTATAGCATGCAGGATCCGCTATTAAATTCTCTTATCTACGTCAGTCGATACTATGGATTAGCTAACTCTCCCGAGGCTTTAATTAATGGCTTACCACTCTCCGATGGTAAGTTAACCCCTTTTTTGTTCCCTCGCGCAGCGGAACGTGCTGGGCTAGTCGCGAAAGAGAACCGTGCAGGCCTTGATGAAATTTCACAACTGGTATTACCCGTTGTACTGATTTTAAAAGGTGGTGACGCTTGTGTTCTCAATAGCATCAACCCAGACAAAGCCGAAGCTGAGATTGTTTCTGGAGAGTCGGGGTTGGTGCCGATTTCCATTGCTCTTGAAGAACTTAGCCAACTCTATATTGGCCGCTACTTTTTAGTAAAAAAGCAGTTTCGCTACGACGAGCGCTCACCAGAAATTTTAAAAACGCGCGAAGGTCACTGGTTCTGGAGCACGATTTGGCAATCTAAAAAAATCTATCGAGACGTATTGATCGCTTCAATTTTAATCAATTTATTCGCTATCGCAGCGCCAATGTTTACGCGTCTCGTGTATGACAAAGTGGTGCCAAATCTAGCGTTTGAAACCTTATGGGTACTCGCGAGCGGTATTTTCGTCATCTTCTTGTTTGACCTTACTCTCAAGCTAATGCGTAGCTATTTTATCGACGTAGCAGGGAAGAAGTCCGATATTTTGATCTCTTCTAAACTGTTCAGTAAAGTCATGGGCATTCGAATGGAATCACGCCCAGCGTCGGTTGGCGCTTTTGCCCGTCACTTACAAGAATTTGAGTCGATCCGTGAGTTCTTTACTTCTGCAACGATTGGCTCGTTGATTGATTTGCCTTTCGCCATTCTCTTCTTGTTGCTGATCTGGTTAATGGCAGGAAGCCTGGTGTTCGTCCCGATTATCGGGGTTCTGATCTTAATCATTTACTCGTTGTTGATTCAAGGACCTTTGCGTCACACGATCGAGGAAGGCTCACGACTTGCTTCGCAAAAATACGCCAACTTAATCGAAAGTCTGGCCGGTTTAGAGACCGTTAAACTATTTGGCGCGCAGAGCCAATTCCAATACCGTTGGGAAGAAGCCGTCGCGCATATGGCGAATTGGAGTGTTAAGAGCCGTCGTATAACAGATGGCATTCAAAATACCGCCGGATTTGTACAACAAGCCTCTAACGTCGGTATGATTATTCTCGGCGTCTACTTAATTGCACAGGGCGAGTTGACCATGGGTGGCTTGATTGCCGCCACCATGCTCAGTGGTCGTGCAATTGGCCCTATGGTTCAGTTATCGCTGCTTTCCACTCGTTACAATCAAGCTAAGTCATCAATGACGATTATTGATCAAGTCATGTCGATGCCAGATGAACAAGAAGAAGGCAAACGCTACATCCATCGTCCGATCATTCATGGCAAAATTGAGTTGGATAAAGTGACCTTCCACTACCCAGACTCACCTGTCGCTTCGATACGTGATTTAAGTTTAACCATCAACCCTGGCGAAAAAGTCGCCATTATCGGCCGTATTGGCTCAGGTAAGACAACGTTAGAACGTTTGATCATGGGGCTGTATAAACCGACTGAAGGTCACGTTCGTATCGATGATACTGACATAGACCAACTGCACCATATCGATATTCGCCGTAATATCGGTTGTGTTCCGCAAGACAGCCAACTGTTTTATGGCACGATTCGCGACAACATTACCTTAGGTCGACCACTGGCTGACGATAGAGATGTTCTCGACGCCGCAAACCGCGCTGGTGTGACCGTCTTTACTCAGCAAGACCCCGCGGGTCTTGAACGTCAAGTGGGCGAAGGTGGTTTAATGCTGTCGGGGGGACAACGTCAAGCTGTTACCATCGCACGTGCAATCCTTGGTCGTCCTCCGGTATTGCTGCTTGATGAACCAACAAGCGCCATGGATAACCGTTCAGAAATGCATATAAAACAACAACTCGCGCAATTAAAATCAACCGAGACGCTGATTTTAATCACCCATAAGACCTCAATGTTGGATGTCGTGGATCGAGTGATCGTGATGGAAAAAGGCTGCATCATTGCTGATGGACCTAAATCAGAAGTGCTTAACAGCCTTAAGCAAGGTAAAGTCAGAGCGGTCAACTAACCCTAAAGCGTAAAATGAAAAAGCCATCAGCTCGATGGCTTTTTGTTTATCTTAAGCAGACGAAGTTAGCTCGTTGGGCAACTTGCTACCCCCACTTCCTTCCACACCCCCCACTGACCGGATTGCGTAGGATCATCGCCTTGATTCCACCATTTTGCTTGCCAAACTTTACTAGCCCACGTGACTTGTTGACCACCGTTGTAGACTGCTGCCGCATCCCACAGATTGTCGCACAACTCACCGCCTGATGAAGTTTTAGTCACAACAACCGTACTCGACGCTGTCACATTGGCTTGGCCATCGCTAACCGTTACAGTAAACGCTAATGAGGTATCTTGGGTGTATTGAGCAGCAACAAAGCTCACCATTGCACCATCGATCGTCGCGTTTAATCCTGCAGGGATACCCCATGAATAGCTGAGTGGGTCATTGTCGGCATCGCTTGATGCTGATGCATCGACGACTACCACATCGCCACTTTGAACTGTGGCTGGAGCACTAACGACAGCGACTGGCGCTTTATTGACTGGCGTACCATTACCACCAGCTAAACCTTCATGCATTGCATTTAAGATATCGCCGTTATCTGCATCAATTTCCCACGAGAACAGACCAGCCAGACCTAAATCGCGAACATAAGCGCCTTTCACTTTCACGGAGCGCTCGTCATCAAACGTAATCAGTTTACCTGACGTCGGATTCCATAACCAAGGGGCTTGCGCTTGCTCATCGTAACCATATTGGAAGCCATTAATACCCTTATTGTCAGGCCCCAACATAAACGACTTAATGCCTTTATAATCAATAACCCCATCTTCCCAAACGCCTTGAGCACTTGAGCCTGTCAGTTTACCGTTACCAACACCTGTCATTGGATCTGTTGGGTCACTTAATGAGCTCGGGAGTACCCCTTCCCATCCACGTCCATACATGGCCGCACCAAGTACAAGCTTGTTAGCCGGAACGCCTTGAGCCAGTAATAACTGAATACCATTGTCTGAAGTGTAAGCTGGCCCAGTATATGGTTTGCCATTCTCATCAACCCCAGTTCCATCACATTGACCAGGACGCATAAAGTTACCGCAATAGAGCGCCGTCTGATGGCCGAGCACATTGTTCCAACCGCCATAGAAGTCATAAGTCATAGCGAAGATATAGTCCATGTACTGAACTGCATCGGCATAATCAACATCTTCTATCTTGTCGTGGCCAACGCCAATCGCAGAGGTCAACTCATAAGTACGACCACTATTCGCTTCCAATTCATCAAGCATGGCACGCAATTCACGCATCAATGCGACATAGGCCGGGCCATCATTAACCGGATCGCCCTTGTCGGCAGCTGCACCGCCGCCGCCAGGAAATTCCCAGTCAATATCGACACCGTCATAGAACTTCCATGTGGTTAAGAAACGTTTAACCGAAGCAACAAACGTATCTCGGTTAGCTTTGGTGGTAAAGTCAAAGAATGGGTCTGATAACGTCCAACCGCCAATAGATGGAATGATCTTAAGATCGGGGTTACGCTGCTTGAGTGCCATTAACATGGCATAGTTACCCTTGATTGGAGAGCTGTATTCATGGCCTGCCTGAGGGAAACTCTTTTGATAAGCAGCCCATGGGTCATGAATCACAACTTCATAGTCAGGGACCCCCTGACAAGCAGTCATAAGCGCATTGTAGCTGTTGCCACCAACTGATTTCACCGACTCATTAGGACCACAAATCGGGATAAATCCGTAGAGGATATGGGTCAGATTGTCTGCAGGCAGGTTATCAACGGTGTAATCGCGACCATAAATACCCCACTCGACAAAATACGTCCCGACGACTGTATTTGGGTCGGTATTGTATGACTTGTTATTTGGATCAATGTTCATCGCAAGCGGCGCAAGGTGAGCGCCATCGGTATCCGCGACTACAATTTCGGCTGGCGCACTAGTACTACAGCCCGTGGCGTCACACGCTTCGATGGTCAACTGATAACGGCCGCCTTGGCCATATTGGAAGTTGGCACTGGTTTGGCTACCCGCAATTGGACCGGTTGCGACTTCAACACCATCAAAATAAATCTTGTATGTGTCCCCTGTGGTTCCACTCCACTGGTTAAACTTAATACTGATATCCGCTTGTTCTTTATACTTAACCATCTGGTTGTAACCAGAGGTGGTTTCCATTGCCAATTCAATCTTAGAAAACTGTAGATTGTTCGATCCATATACATCAACGCTTGGAGCAGCAGGTGCCGCCAGCGTAGTGCCAGAGATCGCCAATGCGATGCTTGCTGCACATATAGTAATACGATTCATACCTATTTCTCTCATCCCTTGTATGTTTGCCCCAATTGTCAGAGCCACGTCTGTTCAATCGAAAGTGAAGAACATCACCTTCAGTATTTAAGAGACTTTATTTTTAATGGGCAAAATAAAGATTAAATACGAGCCAAGATTGAAAAACTTACCGATGTTAGCAACTTGTTGCATTACAAAGTCGACATTAAGTCAAAAACTAAAGACGGTGAGATAAGCAAAGTTAAAATGGGAAAATGCTCAGCAAGCGATTTAATATAACGTGGTTTCATTGAGAGCCAAAAGTCATCGCAGTCAACCAACTCAATCATTACATTGACTTTGGTCGTTTCAAGCATAACACGGCGTAGGTCGGCACTTATTTCTTGCTTGGCAAAGACCATTGTGACGTTTCCAATTATTAGTATTTGATATACCGAGCAGAGCAAACTAAATCACCAATGATACCCAGTGTGTTGAAATCGGTTATTGGTTGAGTCAATCTCATCGAGGTAAGGGCATAATGCCGCGCGTTGTTCATCAAATCGTGTTTGAAGAATTAAACATGGAGAAGGTACAATTGTCAGCCGCCGTAGATAACCATGCCAGTCGCCGAGTAGCAGAAAAAGTGGGCATGGTGTTAGAGGGCATCTTAACCAATCAAGGAAAAATCTCTGACCGTATTCTTGATCATGCTATTTACGGGCTCAAAAAGTCGCAATTAATGAGTGAGTGAACACGTTGTTTGTTGGATTAATAGAGATTTACCAAACTATATAATACTATTGGCAGCAGATTTTGTAGTTAGAGAAATTTCTAATGTCTACAAGCATTAAACTGATTTTGATCGTCCTAGCTTTGAGCGGTGGCTTTTTTGCGAGTGACCTCATTAGGTGGTTTCAATCACCTCAAACCAATATATCGTTAAACAATTACTGCTTAGTCACAACGGCGGGTTGTCTGCAAGACGGAATTCGCATCACTGCTGACCGTGATACTACCCAACCGTTAGCGCCCACTCAACTCACCGTTGACTGGCCAAACTCCAGCAGTGAAACACTGTTTCTGACACTTCAAGGATATGAAATGGATATGGGTAAGTTGGTCTTTAAATTGGACAAAAACCCTCAAGGTCAATTTACTGGTCAAGTCGTATTACCGGTATGTACATCGGATGCCATGACTTGGTACGGCGCTCTTTCTGACCAAGTCCACTCAATCAACACTTCAATAAGGATGGAACGATGAGTAAGAAATGGGGATTCGCACTCTTAGCCGCGTTTGTTTTGGGTATTAGTTTAAATCACTATTATATAAATTCTCAAAGCACTTCTACGTTGACTGATGGGCCACCTAACTCAAGCATCTTATATGGTGAAAACAATGCCCCAGTCGATATCTTTGCCCCAAGTGATCAACGAATTCGCGTCGTCTATTTCGGTTTTACCCGCTGCCCTGATGTTTGTCCTACCTCGCTGGCAATGTTAGCAGGTGCACTCAATCAAATTGACGATGAAACCAAACAACGATTTCGGCCACTTTTTATCTCGCTTGATCCTGAGCGTGATGCCGCGGCAGACGCTTATCAATACGCTCAGTATTTTCACCCGATGATAGAAGGTTTATCAGCGCCACTCGACATTACCACCCCACTGGCTCATCGCTATGGCGTCATTTTTCGCAAAACTAAGTTAGAAAACTCTCAACTTGAGTACACGCTCGATCACAGTTCTTATTTCTACTTTCTCCAACCAGACGGCACATTAATCACTAAAGTGCCACATATTCTGACACCAGCGCCCTTGGTGGAAGCCTTTAAAAAACTGAATTACAAAGGATTATGACCATGAAATTGAAAACCTTGTTACTGGCCTTTTTTGCCTTAAGCCCTCTGGCTCACGCAAATCAAACCGACATTATGACGCACAATGCATACGCCCGTGCCACACCGCCCAATGCACCGACCAGTGCCGTATTCGTTGAAATCCTCAATCAAGGTGACAAAGATCGCTACATTGTATCTGCGTCAACACCAGCCGCTGGCAAAGTAGAACTTCACGATGTGATTACCGAAGGCGACGTGATGAAAATGCGTCAGATCGAGCGCATCGAAGTGCCAAGTAAAGGAAAAGCAGTACTTAAACCTGGTAGCCTACATATTATGTTGTTCGATCTTAAGCAAGCGTTTGTAGAAGGTGAGCAGATAGACGTAGAGATTACGTTTGCCAATGGTGAGCAACAAACCTTTAGTGCGCCAATCAAGAAAGTCATGAGTGGCATGAAACACCATTAATAAAAAAATAACTCAACAAGGTGGGTAAGCTCCCGCCTTGTTGATTAGACAATTGGTTTAAATAACGGCGCGAGCAAAAACGCCACAGTGGACTTTGCCAGAGTAAAGAGTATCGTTTAAAAAGCTGACGAAGTTTTGTAAAAATTCAAAATGAACACCATCAGTATAAGTGTTAAATCTACTTATAAGACGAAGAGGCTCTCGCCCCCTCTAACTCACCAAAAAAGCACATAATTTCAACATAAAGTTCACATCATCTCATTTCAATTAATTTTTCATGCTAATTTTCAATTACATCTAGACACATTATTTCAAGCCGCTAGTATATCGATCTCAGTTTGATATAACTGTTATTACTATAACTCTATAAAACTATTCATTGCAGGGATAACTATGCAACACAACTCACTTATTGCACGCTTTGCTCGTGGCAATCTGGTTTTGCAGATCCTAGCCGGCATCATTCTCGGTGTAGGTCTAGCGACTGTTTCTCCACAGCACGCTCAAAGTGTTGGATTACTCGGAAGCCTGTTCGTTGGTGCGCTCAAAGCAGTCGCCCCTATTCTCGTTTTTATTTTGGTTGCTGCCTCGATCGCCAACCAGAAAAAAAACCAGCATACCTATATGCGTCCCATCGTGGTGCTTTACCTTTTGGGTACGTTAACTGCTGCACTGACCGCAGTCGTACTGAGCTTTTTATTCCCAACCACATTAACGCTTGTCACAGGTGCCGAAGGCGCAACACCACCACAAGGTATTGCTGAAGTTTTAAATACTCTATTATTTAAGTTAGTCGACAACCCAGTTAATGCTTTGATGAGTGCAAACTACATTGGTATTTTGGCATGGGCGGTTGGCCTTGGTCTGGCGTTACACCACGCATCAGCAACAACCAAAGCGGTATTTGAAGATTTGAGTCACGGCGTTTCGCAGATCGTTCGCTTCATTATACGTCTGGCTCCTTTTGGTATCTTTGGTTTGGTTGCCTCAACGTTGGCAACGACTGGTTTCGACGCCTTAGCTGGCTACGCTCAACTGTTGGCTGTTCTGCTGAGTTCTATGCTTATTATTGCTCTCGTAGTCAATCCAATCATCGTTTATGTCAAAACAGGCGAGAACCCGTACCCACTCGTACTAAGATGTCTGCGTGAAAGTGGTGTGACGGCCTTCTTTACCCGTTCAAGCGCTGCAAACATCCCTGTAAATATGGCGTTGTGTGAAAAGCTTAACCTTGACGAAGATACCTACTCAGTCTCGATCCCTCTTGGTGCAACCATCAACATGGCAGGCGCTGCGATTACTATCACAACTCTGACTCTGGCTGCCGTTCATACAGTGGGAATTGAAATTGACTTGCTGACAGCGCTACTACTCAGTGTCGTTGCAGCGGTTTCAGCTTGTGGAGCCTCTGGCGTTGCTGGTGGTTCGCTATTACTTATCCCACTGGCCTGCGGTTTGTTTGGTATTCCTAATGAAGTGGCGATGCAAGTGGTCGCGGTTGGCTTTATTATCGGTGTAGTACAAGACTCTGCAGAAACGGCACTGAACAGTTCAACAGATGTCGTCTTTACAGCGGCGGTATGTAAAGCGAAACAAAAACAAGCGTAATCTTTACCTGATAAAAAAAGCCTCGTCATCACGAGGCTTTTTTGTATTTATAGCAAAGAGATCAAACAATTGGTGACTAATGTTTGTCAATCGGTGACTGAGTAAAATCAAGACGATCGCTACTCGTTTCCGAGGCTGGAAGGTCCGTATCTTCGGTTAAGAGAGCTTCAATCACAGTGGCAGGATCGGTCATGGTAAGCTCGTCACTCAGTTGATCGGCGTTTGGCGATGCAATACGGCTGTTTTCATCAGTCGGAATATTACGCTTGTAAAGGCGATTAAGTGCCTTAATGATGGAGTGCCTACTGATTTTTCGTTCACGAACTTTCTTAACAATAGGCTTGGCGAGACTTTGCAAACCAACAACCGTATCGACACCAATATGCATCGCGACCTGATCTCGTAAATTACGCGCAGAACCATGGCCAAGTTCCGCCGCTAAAAACAGCCAGATGTAAGCGATAGAGTTCCCGTTTGGACGATGTTCCATCCAAATTTCTCCAGCTATGTACATCGCTTCTAGATGGCCTTTTTCCGCCGCACGCTCTATCCAATAACAACCGCGTTCAAAGTCTTGAGGCACACCCCATCCTTTGATGTAATTTAAGCCGAGTTTCATCCGACCTTGATTGCTTTTAAGCTCAGCAGCATCACGAAAACACTCGCTCGACTTGGTCGGATTCTTTTGCGGATTGTTAGGCGATATCCACCAGTCTCCCAAGAAAATCAGCGCATCAACATAATTTTGTTCAGCCGCTGACTGCATAATGTCGATCGCCTTGGCAACATTGATATCAGTACCATGACCATTAAATAGCGCCATGGCCATTTCGTATTTATGCGGCAAACTGCCATCAGCAGCCGCAATACACACTTGCCAAAACTGCGCTTTCTCTTTCAGTACAACATCTTGTTTCATCTTATTACTCAGACGTACAATTCCGTACATCCCTGTAACACTGTCAAGCTCAGCCGCTTTGGTATACCAATGAAGTGCTTCTTTCAATCGCGCTCTTTCTGCTTCTTTTGCCAAGTAAAGAATGGTAGGAAGATCGCCATTTTCTGCTTTAGCAATGCGTTCTTGTTGCTCTTGCTTGCGATGTTTTTCTATCGCCTTTCGTTGCACAATACTACGTTCTCTACGCTCTTGTTCTAAACGTTTTTTACGCAGTGAAAGCGCCAGCATCCACATAAACATGCTCAGTAGCAGCAACCCGGTCGCACCAATGGCGATCCCAATTATATTCATTCGATCTTCTTTCGTATATTGAGCTAATTATAATATCGGTAGCATACTCAAATGATTGAGTTTCTTAATCATACCCTATAAACACATGCACCACATACTGCAATCCCATTCGTGAATGCAACCCAGTTCACAAGCTAGAGCAATTGATTACCTGCTCACTTTCGAGCTTATTTTAATTATAAAAATTTTTCGGAAAAATCACATAAACCATGACTATATTAGTCAATCATTGCGCTTATCAAACACTTCCGTGCCGTATTTAAGACTAATTTATGAAAAATTGACCAAAAACAATAGCAGAAACACACTACTTATTTTATAATGCGAATTAATGATTGAAAACATCATACATTCTAACATTAGGGGCAGAAAATGAGACTTATCCCATTAAACAAAGCCGCACAAGTCGGTAAGTGGGCAGCAGCGCACATCGTAAAACGTATTAATGACTTTCAGCCGACCGCAGATCGCCCATTCGTTTTAGGTTTGCCGACTGGCGGCACACCTCTGGCGACTTACAAAGCGCTGATCGAACTGTATAACGCAGGCGAAGTAAGCTTTAAACACGTTGTGACTTTCAATATGGATGAGTACATTGGCATCGCTGAAGATCACCCTGAATCTTACCGTTCATTTATGTATAACAACTTCTTTAATCACATTGATATCCAAGCAGAAAACATCAACCTTCTTAATGGAAACGCCGAAGATAATGAAGTTGAATGCAAACGTTACGAAGACAAGATCAAGTCTTACGGCAGAATTAACTTGTTTATGGGCGGTGTGGGGAATGATGGCCACATTGCCTTTAATGAACCTGCATCATCACTCTCTTCACGCACTCGTATCAAAACCCTAACGGAAGATACCCGCATTGCTAACTCGCGCTTTTTTGATGGTGATATTGAGCAAGTACCTAAGTACGCACTGACGATTGGTGTGGGTACACTGCTAGACTCTCAAGAAGTGATGATTCTGGTTACAGGTCACAACAAAGCTCTAGCACTGCAAGCTGCGGTAGAAGGCAGTGTTAACCATCTATGGACAGTTTCTGCACTGCAACTGCATCCTAAATCGGTTATCGTTTGTGACGAAGCAGCCCAGCAAGAACTCAAAGTAAAAACGGTTAAGTACTTTACAGAGTTAGAAGCAAAAAATATTGTCGGTTTCTAAATCTAAGAATCTAAGAATCTAAGAATCTAAGACGATTAAAAAATCCGAATTTAATACTCGGATTTTTTGTTGTCGCCAATCGAAAAGGTATGGCGACACCACCACCAGCAACTCTCGTTAACACGGGGCAACAGTGACCGCTAGCGCAGAAAAAGACTTGATAACAGTTTAACCAACAACTTGGGATACTTAAGCAATAGATGACTACGCGGCAACCATGATGGCGATACCATTACGGTTTTAGCATGTGAGAAAGTATAGAACCCTTCTTTGCCATGGTAGTGGCCAATTCCCGACTCGCCAATACCACCAAATGGCGCATCATCCGCCGCGACATGCAGTAAAGTATCGTTGATCACTACGCCTCCACTGTGGGTCTGTTCAACCACCTGTTGTTGCAGCACCTGATTATCTGACATCAAGTACAGTGCGAGCGGTCGAGGTCGTTGGTTGACAATAGTAAAGGCGTCACTTAACTGTCGATAAGTGATAATGGGCAAGATCGGACCAAAAATCTCCTCTTTCATCAGTAACATTGAATGAGTCACCCCAGTGATAAGATTTGGCAACATTTGCCGCTCATTCAACTGGACATCTTCAAGCGTATGAATGGTTGCCCCTTGTTGCTTAGCGTCAGACAAGTAAGTCTGCAAACGTTGATATTGACGCTCATTCACGATCTGGGTTATCGGCACTAGCTGCCCCTTGCGAACAAAACGCTTTTTGTACTTGGCCAAATAGGTATGGATGAACAGCTGCTCTTTACCTTCCGGTAGCAAAATATAGTCAGGGGCAACGCAAATCTGCCCGGCATTGATTGATTTCCCGATCATAATGGCGTCGACGGCGCGTTTTATATCAGCATCATCGCCAATGATAACAGGCGATTTTCCACCTAATTCTAACGTCACTGGGGTTAGATTTTTCGCCGCAGCCTGCGCAACCAAACGCCCCACTGATGTCGAACCAGTGAAAATTAGATGATCAAAGGGTAAGGATGAAAAACTCTCCGCAATGTCGGCTTCACCTTCGATAGCAAAGATATGATCCTCAAGCGATGCACATATTTCGCTCAGCACTTGATTGGTGTGTGGCGTGTACTCACTGAGTTTGACCATAACGCGATTACCGGCAGCTAACGCGGTCACGATAGGGCCAAGGCTAAGAAAGATTGGAAAATTCCACGGCACAATTACTCCGACGACCCCAACGGGCTGGTACTCAACCTTTACCTTTGACGGTGAGAGCAATAATCCGGCGTGACGACGGCTTGGCTTCATCCATTTTTTTACGTGTCTGATGCTGTAATTAATATGGTTTACGGCGGGTAGAAGATCGCTGATCAAACTATCGAATTCGCTCCGGAATCCGTAATCGTTTTTCAATGCCTCAACTAGGTCATCTTGCCGAGCAAGCAACTGTGCTTTTAAGCGCGTCAGCAACGCGATTCTTTGAGCGTGATCTGGGTACGGATCATTGTGATAGAGTGCCTGAACTTTTTGATACAACTGCTCAAGCTCTTGCTTATTTTTGACATGATCCTTATGCCAGCGATTCAAATCGACCACTTTTTCCATCAATAGCTACCAACTCATTCAAACCATTTAACTCATAGTAGTAAGTTTTTGCTCTAATGTCGCTAAACAGGTCGCCTGCAATGGTCAATTATTGTCTGAAAAGGAAAACGCAGCGCCATAAACATCAGCTTGTGGGGGACAGGAGCATGTTTCATCGGCGCTGCGTGTAGAACCACCTACCAAATCAGTAAGCCAAATTATTGTGCCACTGAATAAGGAAAGGTAACACTGAGATCTTTTTCCTGCCTTTGTTCCCTATTTGTCTGATAACGGCGACTTTTAAACGAAATAATCTGGAAATAGAGCGAAAACAGGAACAAAATGAGATTTATCATGACTCATTTTAGGAGTGTTTTGCTGTGTCCGAGCTTAACTTGCTGCGCTATTACTCGCGCCTAGTGTCATTTGGTGTCGGTGACGAAGTGAAAACAACCCTGCCAGATGTCGCCAATATCCTCTGCACCAGTCCTCGACATGCGCGCAACCTTCTCAGTCAAATGCAACAACTAGCTTGGCTCACGTGGCAGCCAAAATCAGGCCGTAACCAACGTTCAACCTTATTCCTTCGGCCCTCACTCGCTGAATTGAAAAGGCAATTGGCGAGCGAACGAATTTTGCAAGGTCAATATGAAAAGGCGCTGTCACTGCTTAATCACGATCAATTAGCATTTGGTCAACTACTGCAAAGTACCTCCGGCGCATCATTGCGCGAGGGCTTGATGCATATTCAGCTAACCTATAAGCGCGCCTTTGAGCACTTGGTGCCCCATCAATTACAGCGTTCCAGTGAGCGTTATTTACTGCGTCAAATCTATTGCTGTTTAGTGGCAAGTAGTCTCGACGGTCAACTTGAAGCCCAACTTGCTCATCATTGGAACTACGATGAATCCTCTCTTGAATGGTCTTTCTTTCTTCGCCCTGGGCTCACTTTTCATAATGGCAAGCCCATTAGCGCTGAATGTATTGTTACGTTGTTTGACAAACTGGTTCTACTTGACGATTACCGCAGTGAACTCAATCACTTGGTTCGGGTTTATTCACCCGGAGCTAACCGCGTGGTATTTCAACTCAGTGAACCCGACCAAGGCTTTGGAGGCTTGATCTCCGGGGTCAAGTATTCGATTCAACCTCCTGAGCAAGTCAACCTATCCGCCCCTATGCTAGTGGTAGGATCTGGGCCCTTCGAAGTGACTGAGCACTCACACACCAAGCTGTGCCTTAGGGCCTTCGAGCGTTACTACGCTTGTCGTGCCTTGACTGATCAAGTGACCATTTGGCATTTAGATGAAAGCGAACTTGGCGACAAGCAACAAATTGAAACCAATCAACCCGGTGCATCACTGCGCCCGTCCTGTCATTATTATGTTGCCCATGCGGTAGGAAAAAGCAAAGCTGTTGAAAGTGAGATCAAGCAGAGCAGAACTGAAGATGGTTGTATGTTTGTGCTATTCAATCAATGCGCCAATGTCGTGCTCAGTGAGCAGCAGCGTCGCTATCTCTCGACCTATATTACGCCACAAAAAGTCTACCAGTATCTCGACCAAACTGGCCAGTTGTTCGGCTGTGAACTGGCGAGTAACTTACTGCCGATTTGGCATAAAATTACCCGACCAACCATGCCCAAAACTGACTTGCCGCCACAGATCGATATTGCCATCTACGATTACAGTTCGCTGCGCCATTGCGCTCTCGCAGTCAAACACTTACTTGAGCAACTAGGAGTGACGGTAACTATCAATAGCTATAGCTACCGAGAGCTCACCGCGTTGTCTATCTCGGGTCAATTGACGGAGTCTGTGATTATCACCAACATCAATTTGGACGATAACCGCCACGCCTCGGCGTTTAACAGCTTGTATCATAATCCGATCATCCAACGCTGCATTGGTGAGTCATCCAAGCAGTGGCTAATGGAACACCTCACTTCGCTGCGTGCTCAAACCCAACTACATGACTACTTAGAGGCACTTGAACCGATAGCTTCTGCATTGATCAATCAATTTTGGTTAGCACCGCTGTTTCACCACCGACAAACTCTGCGCTTTCAGGGCGTTTTGAATGATGTTGAACTGACGAACTGGGGTTGGCCAGATATTCGCAATGTGTGGTCGACGGACTGAAATTGAGCAGACAATAATAAGTCCACTCAATTTTCTGTATCGTAAACAGCAGCCTCAAAACGATCAACGCTGACAGCAACTCGAGCTCTGTCAGCGTAATGACTATTGTTGATTGCGTTATCCTTGAGCACAGTTACCTGTGATTATTGAAAATGTCTGATTTTCGATGTAACGCTACCAGAAGTTGCCGGCACACTTGCATCCAGAATTACGGATAATTATCAGATATTGAAACATGCATCTTCACGTTGAACGGGTATAGCTTAGAAGTGGACAAAGCGCTGAGGGAAAGCTTACTACACCAGGTTTCGGGTAATTTTAATCTGTTGATGTGAGGAGTGCTAATTTTAAATTAAGCGTTAGTGGCATTAAGCCAAACTCCATTTTCTTTGTGTGCTAGTAACGTTCCAATAAGATCTCTGAGCTCAATTCTACTTGTAAAAAATGGAGCGCAAGACGAAGCTGATATTTTGGCACCTTTTAAGCCGCGCATAAAAACCGTTTCTAATCTTAATGTGTTATTTTTTTCGTTAATATATTTAATATTAAATGTTGGCATAATTATCTTCTAGTTTATTGTTGGTATTTTTATAGTTTAAACCAAAAGTTTTTCCAGAAATAAGTGCGTGAGGAATGCATCTTTTAAGGGGGGAAAGCTGTTGATTGGCTATTTTGAGGGGGGGAGGTATAGAGGTGGTTGAGAACCACCTCTATTTAAATCAGTTTAAGCAACGACAACATTCGCAGCTTGAAGGCCTTTTTGACCTTGCTCTACATTGAAAATCACCTTTTGGCCTTCAATTAGAGTCTTAAAACCTTCTGAAACGATAGAGTTAAAATGAACGAATACGTCAGCACCGCCATTATCTTGAGTCAAAAAGCCAAAGCCTTTACTTTCGTTAAACCATTTTACAGAACCAGTTGTTTTATCAGACATAGATTGTCCCTTAATATTTAAATATAAATGAGTCGCCAAAATGCGAAGCGCTGAAAATTGAATTATTTAATGTATCTATGAAGCTAACGAAGGGAAACTCTGAGGATAACAACTAGTGAATTCTGAGGGTTTTACTTAAAAAACTTTATTTTTTCATTTAATAACTCTGAATAACAGAGCAAAGCCATTATGCGCTTTATTAATTTAATGTAAAGGATTATTTAGTTTTTAAGCTAATTAACTTTTTATGACCAAATGACAGACAAAAGTAAGTTGTCGACAACGCGCTAAAAAGCTCAGCGACGAGCTTGATATAGCGCGTCATCGGCGTGACGAAACGTATTGGCTTTCGCAACGTCCTGATGAAGCGCAACACCACAGCTGATGGTATCAAATGGAATGGGTGGCCAATTATGCATGTCAATCAAACAGATATAAGCTACTGTTGCGAAATTTATTAGACTGAAAACTGTGCCGTGTCTGGAACCTAGAACAAATATCGCCACCACGGGCGTCAAGTACGTGCATCGTCACTCGAAGGGCAGGCTTATTGTCAAAAGTGGTGCGCCGATATAGTTCGAAACGAAAGTGATGACAGCGCTAATATGATCAAGAGAGGGTGAGCCGTCACGTTCCCCTCTATCTACCATTTACAAAGTCACTTTCTTTATCATGCCCGCTTCAGCGTAGACAGGGACTAAATCCATGCCCATTGGCGACTTACCTGGTTTGTCTCGTTGATAATTGGGATCCATCGGAGCAACCCAGTACAGAGGCTCATTCGTTGACGAACGAGTTTCACTCGCTAGGGCGGACATTTAATGGTCCATCTCTGGTAAATAGCGACTAATTCCATACCCGATAACACCACCGACCAATAGCGCAACCGTTGCAACTTTTAACGTACTCATGACTTTTCCTTCTTATTGTTGTGGCGCGTGTGCAGCGGAGTTGGGCAGCGAGTGTTGATACCCGCCAAGTAAAGCTGCAAGTTTGCTATTGGTAATGTTGAGATCGGTAACTAAGCGCTCTAATTCTATGCGTAGCGCAATATCATCAGTTGTTGCGGTAAGCACATCGCTAAACTGAGCGGTGTTATTTTGGTAGCCACGCTCTATGGCTTCGATTCTGGCACTCGCTTGAGGAATGAGACGTTCTTGGTAGCGTTCGATAAGATTAACGCGGTCATTGACCAAGGCATTCACTTGCGCGTTCATCTGCGCCAGAAGTGCGTCTTTTTGGTATTGAGACGCTCCGACCTGATATTGCGCAGCCGATAAACTTTTATCTTGGCGGTTTCCTGTAAACAATGGAATGTCCAACGTTAAATAGGCGCTAACCAGATCAGAGGCGGGTTCGCCACGCATGTTATTCCCCTGTCTGTAGGCGTACATGACTTCAATACCAAACTGCGGAGTATATGATTGCTCTGCAACTTATCATCAATTTTGTGCAACTGAAGCTGAGTATTGAGTAGGTCTTGTGCTTCACTATTACCGATAGCGTAATTAGTACGGACGAACTTGAGCTGAAGTGAGACGCCATCGGCTCGTTGGTTGGCTTTACGTTGATTGAGCTGTAACGTCGCAGTTTGAGTATTTTCTGAATGGCTTACGATATCAGCCATGGCTAAAGGTGGTAGCATTGCCGCACTCGCAGCAATACACAGACTCAGGGCTTTGGGGCGATCAAAAGTACTTAATTCAATAATCACAATAGGTATCCATTTGGAGCGTAAAAACGCTATAGATATCTCCCTAGCTCAACAATCAATATAGATCATCAATCAGAGCTAAAGAACGAAAGTGCGAGTTGAATTAAGCGGAAGGCGGACGGAGAATACTTTGCGAACGTGAGACCTTTTCACCCATTTTCACCGCATTAAAATGGGCAAAACGAGAAGAAAGCTCACTGTTTGTTTTGATATTGGCTAAAGGAAAGGAGGCGCTGGAACAGACAGATCCACAGTGGGTATGGGTGTCGGTGTCAGTATCATCACAATGACTGACTGATTGAGCCTTTGGATACTCTTTAGCTAAAGTGGAAGAATGGCAATCATCACGCTCAGAACTGGTCACAGAATGAGTAGAATGAACAGAGTGAGTATTGTCGACCACCACCTCTGACATCATCATACTCTTCATTACCATGTTTGGTGCGCTTGACACATAGTTAGACATCAACATCGCCAAGATGCCGAAAATCATAATCCATGTTGTGCGTGATGAGTGTGTCATAGCGTACCCTTGATAAGAGTAGAAAAGTATAAACCTTACACCTAGGGTAAGGTCAACTCCGTTTTACAGGATTTTTCTGGTTTACTTGATCACTCCATGCTTGGTCGTCCATATCCTGTATAAAAAATGACTTGCAGATAACGGCAACTGATGTAATTTGTTGTGACTGATTTATTGTCCTTTTCCCAACAACCCGGTCAACTATGCCTAGCAAAGATATCAAATTTATTGCCGTCGATATGGACGGAACGCTACTCGATCACAACAGCCAACTGCCAGAAGACTTCTACTCAGTCTATCAACAACTTGAGCAGCGCGGCATCACTTTGGCTGCCGCTTCCGGCCGTCAGTACTACAGCCTGATGGAGACGTTCGCACCAATTAGCGATCGCATGATGTTTATCGCTGAAAATGGCACCATGGTGATGCATCAAGGCAAAGAGCTGTACCGCTGTGAAATGGATAAAACATCAATTACTAGCATCATTAACCAAGCGCGTTTGATTGAAGGTGCACATATCGTTTTGTGTGGTACGCAGTCGGCGTACATTGAAACCCAAGATCCTAAAGCACTTAAAGAGTTCGCCAAATACTACCACCGCTGTCAATATGTGGAAGATCTGCTGAGTGTCGAAGATGACTTCATCAAGGTGGCCATTTGTCACTTTGACGGCACTGAGACGCATGTTTGGCCGAATTTTGATCGCGAATTTGGCCACAGTCATCAGGTGGTCGTGAGCGCGAAAATCTGGCTTGATGTCATGAATGCCGAAGCATCAAAAGGGGCTGCAATTAAGCACTTACAAACTACTCTCGGTTTTAGCTATGAGCAAACCATGAGTTTTGGCGATTACCTTAACGATCTAGAGATGCTCAAAGCGAGTTACCACTCCTTCGCAATGGCAAATGCCCACCCGACAGTGAAACAGACAGCACGTTTTGCTGCGCCGAGTCATCGTGAGGCTGGCGTCATAACGGTCATTAAGCGCGAGTTGCTCGACTAAGCCTGATACAACTCAAGTGGTAAGCCGTCAGGATCTTGAAAAAAGGTGAACGGCTTACCCGTAACCTCGTCGATGACCAATAAGCCATTATAATATTGACGCGCGTCTGCATAATATGTCCCTATTGTGAAGGGGAACTTTTCTTGTCGGGACGATGGTCGAGTTGCTCTAACTGCGTGGCCAACTGTTGCTGTTGATTAGAGATAGCTTCAAGGGCTTGTGCGGTGGTTTTGATTGCGTCAGCCATAGAAGAAAGATTGCGTGTGGTTTTGGTTAAGGTATGTTGAATTGGCCTAAGAATAAACCAAGCAATCACCACAATAATCGCAATGATGATGACGCCGATAAGGCTCACCACCAACAATATCTGCTGACGGACATCGGATAGAAAACGTTCGCTGCTGCGCGCCAACACTTGCTTAGAGTCTTGATATGCTTGAGGTAAAGACTCTACCGAGCGCCGAGACAACACCACCAATTGATTGAGGTTATCGACCGTGTGGTCTAACTGTTTTTGCTGCGCGGGCGTCAAACTCTCGCTCGCCGCGATTTTGTTGAGCGCCACACCGACTTGGTCGAGAGAGTGACGAGTGTCGTCTATCGCCCGCTCCACACCATCAAGTTCGAGCGTCATATTGATTTTAAAAAACGCCTCTGACTCAGGAGCAGGCTCATCCTTTTGCGCATAACCGTTAAAGCTAAAAACGCTGATAGCGATTGCCCATATCCATTTCATTTTTATTCCTTCTGTTCGACTCACGCATTGAATAATAGAATGACAACACAGCACTCGCAAACAAGATACGTTGGAATGGCGAAGCGTTCATTATGATTGTCCCTCTCGACTGTTCCAAACAGGTGAATGAAACACTTGAACGCCTGCGCAGTCATGTTGAAATCAAACAAAACCCCATAGTTAAACGTAGCAAAGAACAAAAGCAGAATTAATCAAATCCACGAGTAATCATCTAAGGGCTTGCATCTAATTTCTGATGTGCGTCCGATCTTATTGAGGTTATTCACTTGAATTATAAAGTAGCGTATGCAATGACTAATACTACTCTAATAACAAGATCAGGATCTTAGCTCATGGCTTGCCCACATCGTAATTTTCGAGAAATGGAAAAAGACATTCATACCGATTTTAAAGATGATATGTCTTATGGTGATTACCTACAATTAAACCAAATATTGTCGGCACAAACACCGCTATCAGATCAACACGATGAAATGCTGTTTATTATTATTCATCAGTCCAGTGAATTATGGTTGAAGCTTGCTGGTCATGAGTTAACTGAAGCGATAGAAAACCTCAAGCAAGGCGACTTTGGGCATGCGTCTAAAGTGATATCTCGTGTTAAACAAATCTTTAATCAGCTAACGCAATCATGGAATATTCTGTCCACCTTAACGCCTGTTGATTATTTAAAGTTCAGAGATGCGTTGGGCCACTCTTCGGGCTTTCAATCCTATGGTTATCGAAAACTTGAATTTTTGCTTGGTAATAAAAATCAAACACTACTTCAAGTTCATGAAAACGATAGCAAAGTACATCAAGAGTTGAAGGGGATTTTAGAAGCGCCGAGTTTATATGACGTGGCCTTATCCATGCTTTCTGAACAAGGATTAAAGATTGATAAGAACCATCTTTATCGAGATGTAAGTTTGCCTTATGAGAAAAATGACTCTGTTTTAAATGCATGGTTAACGGTTTATCGTGATGCCGATACCTATTTTGAATTATATGAATTAGCTGAAAAGCTCGTTGACATAGAAGATAGCTTCCAACAGTGGCGATTTAAACACATGTATACGGTACAGCGAATTATCGGCAATAAAACCGGTACTGGTGGTTCATCCGGTGTCGCTTTTTTGAAAAAAGCACTCGACATCAGCTTTTTTCCTGAACTGTTCGAATTACGTACACAGCTTTAAATCAGGGAGATCACACTATGAATATAGCGAAAGACTTACAGCCTTATTATCGTCAATTTAATGTTTCAGAACGTATTTTGTTATCGGGCCATTCTCATCAAGCATGGCCTGATGTGGCAGAGCAAGGCGTGCTTGACTGTTTTCATGACGCCGCTAAGCACATTGATGATAAATGGGAACTGGCATTTGAGAAAGCAGAGAAAGTCAGAGCGTTTTATCGAAGTTTGATGCATGACTTCAATGGACAAATTGCTTTAGGGCAATCAACACATGAACTCATTTTGAGATTTCTATCTGACTTAGACTGCTTTAAAAAAAAGAAAAAGGCGCCAATAAAAATTGTCACAACCGACGGGGAATTCCATTCTATGCGCCGTCAACTTGATCGTTTAAAGGAGCTAGATATCAATATTGAAGTGGTTCCAACACAGCCATCAGATACTTTAGCTAGTCGCATTATTGATAAACTGGATCATTCGACAGATGCAGTGATGGTTTCTGCTGTTTTTTTTGCTACAAGCCAAATATTCAAACACATTGGAGAGGTAGCAAATGCTGCAACATCACTCAACATACCTTGTTTAGTCGATGCTTATCATGCCATTAATGTTATCGAGTTTGACCTTGAACAATGGCAATTACAAAACGCATTTATCATTGGCGGTGGCTATAAATATTGCCAAGCTGGTGAGGGCAATTGTTTTATGCGTATTCCTCACGATTATCATGGCTCACCCGTTATTACAGGTTGGTTTGCTGAATTTGAAACTCTCGACCAGATAACGGGGAAAGTCAATTATGGCAGAGGACAAGGGGCATTCTCAGGCTCTACTTATGATCCAACGAGCCACTATCGCGCTGCAGCAGTTTTTGATTTTTTGAACCAACAAGGTTTAACTGCACAGGTACTCGCGACCATCAATAAGCAACAGGTCAGCAGGTTATGGCAAGGTATCGAGAGTTTAAATATTCCGACCAATATTCTGGTGTTACCAGAGCACGATATTCAAGATAACGCTGGCTTTCTGTCATTGACCACGCCACACGCAGAAAAATGGGTAAAGCTTCTTGGCTCTAAAGGTATCCAAACCGATAGTAGGGGCAATCAACTAAGATTAGGTCCAGCTCCATACGTATCAAATGCACAAATAGATTTTGCTTTGAATGAAATAGAGCAGCTTGCTGGCTTTGTTTCCTAAATCAGAGAACTAAATCACCAACTTACGATCTGAACAGCTCAGTTCGTCCAAATACATAGCCCAATGGCTCATCTCGACTTTTTATCGCAGAAATGCCTATTTCTGCGATAAAACAGTGACTTCACATGCAAGCTCAATAAGGATTGTTTACACTAAGAGGGAGTAATTCGTTGATAAGGGCCATCTGTGCTGACGAAACAAACACTAACTATTGCCTCGGCGAATTTGTTTAATTTCATCGAGCCGCCGAATGCGTTCTACGACTTTGAAAACATCTATGAACGCGATGCTTGGCAAGATAAGTGCCGTTGGACCAAACAAAACATTCAAGCCTTAGAAGCAGACATCGTTGGCCTTCAAGAAGTGTTTAGTATTGATGCTGTGCAAACGCTATTCACGCAGATGGGTTACCCGTATTTTGCAACCGTAGAGACCCCCAAAGTTGCAGATGAGTATATTTACTCACACCCTGTTGTCGCCGTTGCCTCGCGCTATCCTCTAAAATACATTCAAGCAGTAACCACACCCAACGACTTGATATCGAAGGGCTATGGCGTTGAAGTGCCACCTTTTAGCCGCGCGCCCATTTTTTGTATTGTCGACATTCCCCATATTGGTGAGATCGGTTTTTATGTTTGCCACTTAAAATCGCAGCGTGCAACCGAGAGCTTGACGGCGGACGGGGCTCAACCGCTGATTGGTCGCTGGCTTTCAAGCCAACAGAGAGGATGGGAAGCACTGATGCTACGCCTGTTTAGCGAACAGCAGTATGCCCAGAGACCGATGCCAACGGTGCTCGTCGGGGATATGAACCAAGCGCTCAGTAGTGATATCTCTGGCTTACTGACGGAACCTACCAACAACGAACCACACAAGCTGCAATTCAAAGATAGCTGGCAATTGCTATCTGATGCGCCCCAAGATCGGCCCGCGACCCATTATCATTTCAGCCATGGCAATGTTTTAGACTACATTTTGTTATCGCAAGAGTTTCAGCCCGACTCGGTGTATTCGCTTGCCGATGTGACTCAGTTTACAACGCTCGATCAGCACTTAATCAATCCAATCTATGAGCAAGATAAAAACGCCAGTGACCATGCCTTTATCGCGGTCACATTACGCTTTGTTCTATAATCTGTTCCATAAATAAACAGGCCGTGCATTAGCACGGCCTGTTTTATCGTGAGTGATCGCTTACTTCGATTCTTGCTGCAGTTTGGCTTTCGCTTCTTCTACTTTACTAAAATCCAAACCTAGCTCTTCGACCGCCTGTTTGATAAGCGCTGGATTTTGCATCACTTGGCCCATCAACAATTGCAGTTTATCTTGTGGTAAGCCCAGTTGGCTGATGGTCGCCATCGCGGCCAATGGGTTTTGTGTCAAGGTTTGGAATAGTTGGTTGATTTGCTCATCGCTAAGATTGTTTTCTTTTAACATGGCAATAATCGGATTCATTTCGTTACCTATTTCGTTAAGTAAAACATGCGCCGCAGTCTATCACTTGCCTGATACGATTTGTATTTTTATTGCTTGGCCATTTTAGCGGAATGTTCAGCGGGAGAATCTTCTTTATTGCTAGGCAAAAAAGGATGGCATTGTTGTTTTAATTGGGTACTCATGCATCTTTCCTTAGAGAGAGTAATACCTTTACTCGTCAATATTTGGCCGTACAATATAGTGCATCATCGATATCTATGATCGTAAGACAAGTCTAATTTGTAAATGACAGCGACATCAACCTAACACAACCATACAAGATCCCTTAAATATGTTGAACCTACTCTATACCCAAGTCCCTGCCGGGGTAAGATTTATGCTGCTTTCCGCACTAGGCTTTGCGTTGATGTCTGCGTGTGTAAAATATGTCAGCATCCATGGTATCCCCGTTTTTGAAATCGTCGCTGCGCGCGCGTTAGTGTCATTGATCATTAGCTACCTCGACGTGAAAAGAAAACGAATTTCCATCTGGGGTAACAACAAACCTTTATTGTTGATTCGCGGTATCATCGGAACCGTTGCCTTAATGTGCGTTTACTACTCGGTAACGACCCTTCCTCTGGCAGAAGCCACGATATTGCAATACGTCCACCCCGTATTTACTGCGCTACTTGGACTATTACTCCTCAAAGAACGAGTGCAGACGTCTACCCTCATCTGTATCGCTTTTTGTTTATTGGGTTTATGGGTGATGGTCCAACCTAGCCTTGATCACACGATTGAGTATCAACTGCCGATGTTTAGTGTCATGACGGCGCTCCTTGGCGCGCTAGGCAGCTCAATCGCTTATATCATCGTTCGCAAACTTAGCCAGACTGAAGATAGCTCAGTGATCATCATGTACTTTCCATTGATCGCACTTCCCGTTTCATTAGTTTTAATTGGCGATAACTTCGTTTGGCCTAGCCTCTACCTAACATTTTTACTGGTACTGGTGGGCATCTTCACTCAGGTCGGTCAGTATGGACTAACAAAAGCGATGCAAACTCAGGCGGCTGGAAAAGCCTCGGCTTACTCGTACGTACAAGTTGTTTTTTCCGCACTGCTCGGCGTATGGATTTTCAATGAAATCCCATCCATCTGGACATATATCGGCGGTACTTTGATTGTCACCGGAGCATTAATTAACGTTTTTGGTCAGCAATTGGTAAAACCTTTTCAACGTGGGCAATAAATCACAATATATTGCTCATCGAGCAACGTGTTTTTGCTTGCTGTAGGTAAAAACTTGCTCAACAAAAATGGCCAAAAAACATAACCTATTGATTATATTTAACTTTATATTCAGGCATAACAATTGCCCTTTAGTAAGCACATTCACATGTTAAACAAACACACTAAAGGAAAAGATTGCTATGCCAACTCCATGTTATATCTCTATCGACGGTGAAACTCAGGGTCTAATCACTGCTGGCGCTTGTACTGCTGATTCTATCGGTGATTCATTTGTAGAAGGTCATGAAGATGAGATGCTGGTTCAAAAGTTTGACCACGTCGTAACTGTTCCTACTGATCCACAGTCAGGTCAACCTTCAGGTCAACGTGTTCACAAGCCGTTCCAGTTCACTGTTTCTCTAAACAAAGCGGTACCACTACTTTACAACGCACTTTCATCTGGCGAGAAGATGAAGACAGTTGAACTAAAATGGTACCGTACTTCTATCGAAGGTAAACAAGAGAACTTCTTCACAACTAAGCTTGAAAATGCGTCTATCGTAGACATCCACTGTGAGATGCCTCACTGTCAAGATCCATCAATGTCAGACTTCACACAGAACCTAACTGTGTCAATGTCTTACCGTAAGATTACTTGGGACCACGTTAACGCGGGTACTTCAGGTTCTGACGACTGGCGTAAGCCTGTCGAAGCGTAATCTTACGCTTTGTTTTAGCCCACCTTCGGGTGGGCTAGTTATAACCCTAACCAAGACGCCGTTAAAACGGTGTCTTGGTTAGGGTTTTATACCAATCTGGTCAAGGCAATTATTGAGCACTCTCCCTCCCAGATTGGTAATCGCGATTACGTAGGGCTGAATATATGACCACTCTCAATTTCAATCTAACCGTTGAAGGGCTCGATCCCCAAGCTTTTGTCGTCAGAGAGTTCGAAGGCAACGAATCTCTTTCGCATGATCTTAACCATGGCAAGCAACCATGCCATGGCTACTATTATGATGTTCAGCTCGCGAGTCGTAATTCGCTGCTCAGCGCTGAAGATGTCGTTGATAAGCAAGTCCAACTCACCTTATATCGCGACTTAGAAATCGTAAAAACCATCCACGGAATTGCACGAAGCTTCACCAAAAGTGATACTGGTCATCATCATACTTTTTACGCCTTAACGATTGTTCCAGCATTAGAGCGACTGTCTTTACGCCAAAATAGTCGCATTTTCCAGTTTAAAACCGTACCGGAAATCCTCTCTATTATTCTTAAAGAAATGGAGATCGATGATTTTGCCTTTGCCTTACAACACGACCATGGCCAAAGAGAATTTTGTGTTCAGTACCGAGAGTCCGACCTCGATTTTCTACACCGGCTGGCTGCCGAAGAAGGGCTGATTTACAGCTTTGTATTTGAAAATGGTAAGCACACGGTACTATTTAGTGACTCTGGTGCTTGTTTGCCTAAAGTAAACACGCCTATTCCATACAATGCGCTCAGCGGCGGCATCTCTGAGCAAGAGTATGTATCCGCGATGGTATTTAACACCCGTTTCGCACCCAGCTCGACGCAACTTAAAGATTACAGTTTTAAAAAGCCAGCCTATTCATTTCAGCAAAACACCCTTGCCACTGACATCGACTTTCAAAGTACCGACTATCAACACTTTGATGCACCAGGCCGGTTTAAATCGGATGATAGCGGCGCGTTAATTAACCAAACACGCCTCGACTACTTACGTCGCGATACACAACTTGCCACTGGCAAGAGCTACGTTGCTGCTATTCAAGCGGGTTACAAGTTTCAATTGAGTGAGCACTTAGATGATGAGTTCAATCGAGAATGGCTAGTCGTCAAAGCCACCCATCGCGGCACGCAACCTCAAGCCCTAGAAGAAGAAGCCGGCTCTGGTTCAACAACCTATGATAATCAATTTTGGTTGATCCCAAGCGAGCACAATTGGCAATTAGAACCCTTTACTAAGCCTTTGGTCGATGGCCCGATGATGGCGACTGTGGTTGGTCCTGAAGGTGAAGAAATTTACTGTGATGAGCATGGTCGCGTTAAAGTTCAATTTCCATGGGATCGCTATTCAAGCGGCGACGAGCACAGTTCGTGCTGGATTCGTGTTTCCCAAGGTTGGGCCGGAAATCAATACGGCATGTTAGCTATTCCTCGCATCGGCCATGAGGTGATCGTCGAGTTTTTAAATGGTGACCCTGACCAACCGATTATTACGGGCAGAACCTATCATGTGACGAACACTGCACCTTACGTGTTGCCCGACAATAAAACAAAAACCGTCATACGCAGTGAATCGCACCAAGGTGAAGGGTTTAACGAATTAAGTTTTGAGGATCAGTCTCAGCAAGAGCAAGTTTTTGTCCACGCTCAAAAAGATCTCGACATCGAGGTCGAAAACGACACCACGGTTCATATCAAACATGATCAGCATTTAACCGTCGATAATCACTACTTCAGCCATGTTAAGAACCATCGTAATGAAACGGTAGAAGGCGATAAGCGCAACAAAGTCACCCAAGATCAAACCTTAGTAGTTGAGGGCGCTTTACATCTCAAAACCGGTAAAGTTTGGGTCAATGACTCTGGCTCTGAAATCCACATTAAATCAGGCAATAAGGTGGTGATTGAGGCAGGCAGTGAAATCACCTTAAAAGCTGCAGGGAGCTTTGTCAAAGTTGACCCAGCAGGTGTTCACTTATCCGGTGCTGGCGTGAACCTGAATTCAGGCGGCAGCGCAGGAAGTGGCAGCGGCTATGCCGGACAAACAGCCGAGCTAGCCACAGCCTTACTCAACGATATTGAAGTCGCCGAACTGCAGCAAGCCGATATCTGTGCGACACAAAACAGCGCAGAAGCGAATGTGATAAGTGAGTTCACTGCGCCTGAAGAGATAACGCATGCAGCTCAACACTTAACAGCAAACAGCCCTGTTGCCGCAGTTTCGAGTGCTAATAGCAACAGCTCATCTGAATCTGAATCTGAAGAGACTAAATCACTAAGGTTAAAGTCTGCCCTTCTTAAGCAGTCTTCAACCTTAGATAAACTCGCGAATCGTGAATCTCATTCATACAAAAGTGGAGCAAAAGGGCAAGAAGTTGAATACATTCAACAAGCTCTGATAAAACTAGGTTTCGATCTTGGCAATGCAGGCGCTGACGGAGATTTTGGTTCAACCACACAACGTCAGGTTAAGCTGTTCCAAAGTGAGTATAAGCCGACCAACGAAACGCATCTCGCTTATGATGTGGGAGCCGTTGATGGAATCGTAGGTCAAGGAACCTTACTAGGTCTAGACGAAGCACTTGTTGAGGGGTGGGAGTATGTAGATAAATCATATAACTGGGCGGATAGTGAATTTGGAAAACAACTCGGGCAGGTGGAGTCAAATAATGACTATTCTGCATATAATAAGACAAAAGGTGGACTGAGATCTTATTACAATACACACTTAAATCAAATGAGCATAAGTGAAGTTCAGAAACTTCAGCAGACTCGAGAAGCTTTTGCGGTAGGTAGATTTCAGGTTATTCCTACCACTCTAGCTGATGCCATCAAATTCCTATCAATAGATAAATCAAGTTTGTTTGATAAAACAACCCAAGATATGATTTTCAATGAGTATCTGATAAGTAAGAAACGACCACAAATCATCTCATATTTGGAATCAGGCGGTTCTTTAGAAGATGCTATTTACTCTTGGGCAAAAGAGTTTGCATCTGCCGGCGTAGAGAAAGGTAGAAAATTAAGCAATAATTCTTTAGCTCAAGGTGGAGAATCATATTACTCTGGAGATGGATATAACAAAGCACATATATCTCCAGAAAAAATGAAGGCTGTACTTAGGAATTCAAAAATGGAGTTCAACAAATGAAAAGTCTTGCCTACTTAATCCTATCAATGAGTTTAATTAGTAGCTGTAGTATGGCTAACTCAGACACATTAATTCCTAACATAGAAAGTCAGGGGTTTACTCCCGAATTCATACGAGTTTTTCAAGAGGTTTATTCTAAAGGCCCAAACTTCAACGCTGATGATTATGTTTTGACCTATCCGTGTGGTGGTGGGGCTATTTGTGGAAGCATCTTTGATTCTTCGCGTGAAGAATTTATTTCTTTTCCTGATGACTTTATAGGTGCTTCTGAAGTTGAAAAATTTAGAATAAAATTTAACAACTCATCTAACTACATTTGTTTCTGGGGTGAGAGTGCGTATACCTCTAAGTTATATAAAAACGTGTGCTATTTTTATGATGGTAAGGCTTTAAATGTAAAAATTCAGTAGTCTGGTGGCAGATTGTTCAACTGTCCAGTTTAAATCGGATGATATGTATTAGTTCAGACTAGATCTGACACTTCAATTTGGAAAGAAGAGAGTTACCCACTTTGATTTGATTTGATTTGATTTGATTTGATTTGATTTGATTTGATTTGATTAAAGGTGCTTAATCCGAAATCAAAAGCAATTAAGATGTAACTTTCATTCTTCATGCCTCGTCCAACATCATGACCATATTGGTCATTGATCTTGTCTCACCGCAAACAAAAAAGGGTGTCAG
>NZ_NIVQ01000070.1 GCF_002811245.1 Vibrio salilacus
AGCTAAAGGAAGAAGCGACAGCAGCCAGTGAAGAGCTGGGCAAACTTAGCGATGAACACGTGTCGATGGTCAGTCGACACTTAGAGCTTCTTGACCACTACGCAAACCAACAACCAGATATCCAAGAAGCTGATACCAATGATAATACCCCTGACCTTTACGCCCACGCTTCAACAGGCGTTGGTATAGCTACAGCAGCGGTACAGCAACATTTGAATAATATTAACGGTGTCTTGTTAGAAATTAATGACCTGTACGCTAGTCAAGTAGCCATGGCGAGTCGTACTGGAGGTATCAATTATGGCGCATTTGTCTCTCAGCGTGCCGAACTGTTCAAGAAATTAGATGGTTCATTTGCTGCACTATCAAAGCGCTCGGTACAGTTACCTGTTTATACGCAAGTAAAACGCAACCTCAAACTGTCAACTAAATCAGTGATTCATAACGCTGACGAGATTTTGAAGTCAGGTTTTGTCAAAAACCTTGGTAAACGAATTGCCAATATCTCCATTGGGGTATCCGCTACAAAAGGGGTTGGTTATATTGGTATCGGTTTAGGTGTTACCAGTGGTGTAAAAAATATCTATGAAGCATGCAATGTCAATAGCTCTGGCGAATGCGGCAAAACTGTCACAAAAGAAGTTTCAGCGTTTATAGGAGGTCTAGTTGGTGGAACCGCTGGGGGCAACCTTGGGATAATACTAGCTTTAGGCTTGGTAGGTACCGCATCCGCACCAGTGCTAGCAATTGCTACTGTTGGAGGTTTTGTTCTAGGTGGCGCTTTAGGAGGCTCAATGACATCATATGGAGCCAAAGAAGTCGCTGAAATTGTCTATGAATATGCTGAAGAATTACTAGAGGTTGAATAAATGATTTCTTTATTAATCGTGATGATAGGTGGTTATGGCATACTATGGGCAGTTCCTGGCGGTATATTCTTGATCATGGTCTCTTACGGAGACTTGAAGCATATTATTGCGCTTGATAAGCATTACGCCAACAATCTAGACAAGCTATATGATAAAAATGGCTACCTAGTAAACCAACTATCTACAGCCATTGGCTGTAGATACATGTGGTATTTGATTGCTTATCCGGTAATTCGAAGCAGAACCAAAGCTAAGTCTCACAAAGTTAGTATATTTATGTGGTTGAACTCTTTGGGTATGTGGTCTTGGTTTATCGTTTCACTTTTGATCTTATGGGATAAATGGTTAAGCGTGACACCATAAGCTCATAACGCCCAATTAAGTAGCCCGAAACGCACTGGCTCACTTTCCGCATTGCTCGGCAACACGAATTTCAACGCAAACTAAAATCGCCGAGCGTTGAGGGTCTGCTTGAATTGTTTGTTATGTTTTACCACAAATGACTGATTTATTTGGCAAAGAACTGCATTCTTGACCGTGTTTTCTGAGCCGAATCACACGACAAAACTCACTTGGCCGCCAGATGCACGGAACACAAAGCGCGTAA
>NZ_NIVQ01000071.1 GCF_002811245.1 Vibrio salilacus
AGCTAAAGGAAGAAGCGACAGCAGCCAGTGAAGAGCTGGGCAAACTTAGCGATGAGCACGTGTCGATGGTCAGTCGACACTTAGAGCTTCTTGACCACTACGCAAATGAGACACTATCTACATTAGCCAGCGAGGGATTACCAAGTGATTATTACGCTTACGCTTCCTTAGGCGTTGGTATGGCTACCGCTGGTGTTGAGCAACATTTAAAAATTATTAATGGTGTTCTCCTAGAGATTAACGATTTATATGCAGGTCAAGTCGCTATGGCTAGCCGAACCGGAGGCGTGAATTATGGTGAATTCATATCTCAACGCGCAGAGTTATTCAAAAAGCTCGATGGTTCATTTGCAGGGCTGTCCAAACGCACTGTACAGTTGCCTATGTATACGCAAGTAAAGCGAAACCTGAAACTGTCGACTAAATCCGTTATACACAACGCAGATGAAATATTAAAATCAGGCTTTGTGAAAAACTTAGGTAAACGAATTGCTAATGTATCCGTTGGAATCTCAGCAGCCAAAGGAGTTGGTTATATTGGTTTAGGCCTAGGAATCGCTAGCGGCGTAAAAAACATTTATGAAGCATGTAATGTAGATAGCTCCGGCAACTGTGGACAAACAACTAGCAGAGAAATAGCAGGATTTATCGGGGGAGCATACTTAGGCTCACAAGCTGCCACATGGGCTGCGGGTGGTATGCTACTAGTTCTAGGTACAGCTTCGGCCCCTGTAATTGCCATTGCATCTATTAGTGCATTTGTCGTAGGAGGAGTGGCGGGAGGAGTCTTAGGTACTACGGCTGGCAAAGAAACCGGTGATATTGCATATTCGATATACGAGTGGATTGTGGAGTAAATTATGTCGTCAGCAGTTTGGTGGGAATTGATGATAATGATCCCCGCCGCATTTTTTGGTGGTTACGCCCTCATCTGGTCAATTCCAGGTGTGTTTTTTGGAGCTGTATTATCTTTAGGAGAACCCGCACGAATAGTATGGCTCGATAAGCAGTTAGCAAAAGACGTAAACAAACTACATTCAGATTACCAAAATATGTTGTCTTACAGCATCATGTCTAGGTTTATGAACTACTGTATAGCTTACCCACTCATTCGACACCGAGCCACTACGAATTCTACCAAATTCAAACTATTTATGTGGGCCAATTCATTGGGCTTTTGGAGTTGGCTTGCAGTCATAGTACTAGGAGGGGTTGCAAAAGCACTCGGAATAATTGCTTAACTTGTTTTTCTGATGCTAGCTGGACTAATACAGCTAGCTCAATACAACAGCTTCCCACCTTTAGCTCATAACGCCCAATTAAGTAGCCCGAAACGCACTGGCTCACTTTCCGCATTGCTCGGCAACACGAAATTCAACGCAAACCAAAATCGCCGAGCGTTGAGGGTCTGCTTGAATTGTTTGTTATGTTTTACCACAAATGACTGATTTATTTGGCAAAGAACCGC
>NZ_NIVQ01000072.1 GCF_002811245.1 Vibrio salilacus
TGTCACCGATCATGCAAAACTGATCCACTAACGATCATCGAAAACTGATCCACTTGGTATCATCCGTTTATTTTTTATACGGGTGATTTATGTTAACCAAGGAGACATTTGTGGATATTCATGTTCGCTTTGCACAAGGCCAAAGCATTCGTAAAATTGCCCGTCAATTAGGCATCTCTCGTAACACCGTAAAACATCATTTGCAGCAGCATCAGATGCCCTCTTACGCGCAACGAGCAAAACCCGTGACAAAACTAGAGCCCTTTAAACCCTATCTCGTTCAACGAATTGAGCAGGCCAAACCTGATTGGATACCTGCTACCGTCTTGTTTGACGAGGTGGTTCAACTCGGCTATCAAGGCGGTATTGCTCAGCTCCGTCGCTTTGTGTGTCAGTTTAAACTTTGTTCCACTCCTGAGCCGGTTGTTCGTTTTGAAACCCTCCCAGGGCAGCAAATGCAAATCGACTTTACCACCATTCGGCGCGGTAAACGGCCGCTCAAAGCCTTTGTCGCCACCTTAGGTTATTCGCGCGCCACTTTCGTCAAGTTCTTTGATAACGAGCGTGCGCATGCATGGCAACAAGGTTTAAAAGAAGCGTTTGAGTATTTCGGTGGCGTACCCGAGCAGGTGTTGTGTGACAACGCTAAAGCACTCATCATTGAGCGAGATGCTTATGCACAAGACGAGCATAAGTTGCATGACGAGATGCTACAGATGTCGAAAGACTACGGCTTTAAGCTGGTTGCTTGTAAACCCTACCGAGCCAAGACTAAAGGGAAAGTTGAGCGTTTTAACCACTATCTAAAAAACAGCTTCGTTGTGCCACTTCGCGCCCAATTGCGTGCGCAAAATCTTGAACTGGATGTACAGATAGCCAACGCAAAAGTCGGCCCATGGTTACAACGTGTAGCGAATCAACGCATTCATGGCACCACGTTAGCTATCCCTTCAGAGCGCTTGCGAGAAGAAGTGAAGCAGTTACTTCCTTTACCAAGGTTGGTACAGGGGGCAAGCCAACACAAGTCTGCTCCAGACATCCGTATTGTGCCGCCGCTAGAGTCTATTAATCTACAACATCCTATGAACGTTTACGAAGCGCTGTTAGGAGGTGACCATGCTACTTCATGAACAAATCGGTCATCTCTGTGACTCACTGAAACTCAGCTCTGTTGCCGCCTCTTGGCCATCGTTGGCGGAGCAATGTATTGCTCAGGAAAAGAGTTATGGTGAATTTCTACGCGCCTTATTGGAAAGCGAGCAGCAACAACGAGACGAGCGCACCCGACAACTTTTCAGTCGTATGGCCGGTTTTCCCGCGCATAAAGAGTTAAGTACGTTTGATTTTAAGTTCGCCACCGGCGTCCCGAAACAACAGATACAAGAATTAAGTGCGCTGACCTTCATTGAGCGTAATGAAAACGTGGTGCTACTTGGACCAAGCGGTGTCGGTAAAACGCATGT
>NZ_NIVQ01000073.1 GCF_002811245.1 Vibrio salilacus
ACATCTTGTTGTCTGGTTATTGATTTTTGGCGAAACCATTTGATCATATGACAAGGTGTGTATCTACCTTAACTTAATGATTTTTATCAAAATCATTAGGGGATTCCTCAGCACAAAGCCCGCACTCACTTCAAGTGCGGGCTTTTTTATATTCACTCGAGAGTTAAACTGACTAAGTTATGACTACCGAATATCCATAAATAAATACGATATTTATTCGGGTACGGATTCAATTAAACATGAGACAAAGATTAATAAAAAGTCACTAATATAAAACTCACTAATAAAACAAACACTTAATTAGATATTGCTTACATTTAACAAATTGTGACTAAATGTCAGTATTTTTGTCAAAAACGAATAAACTGCGCTTTTTTTTAACCGCTCAAAAACACACCCTAATAAAATATGTGACTTTAATTCATATATTAGGCCGTTTATAGTCATCTACACTATCTACACTATCTACACTGTTGAGAGAATTATAATAAAAATAAAACGTTGGCTATATGATCAGATTCGACCCTATTAAAAACCGTATTTATAACGACGAACGTTCTATTAAAATAGGATATCGTGAGACTCGTGTTTTAGAGTTATTACTTAAAAGTTCGCCCGAGATTGTAAGTAAACAGGATATTATTAGCTTCGCATGGGGAAGCGAATTCATTGGGGATACGTCACTTGCGAAGTGCATCAGTTTACTTCGCCAAGGATTCATTAAGCTCGGTATCAAAGAAACACCAATATTGACAGTGCCAAAGGTGGGTTATCGCCTTATTGATGAGTGTGTGTTTATCGACTCGCAACCACAAAGCGAAGCCAGTATTCTTTTCAATCCAGTGATCAACCAAATTCCACTCGACCATAGTAACATTGCTGTCTCCATTACAGGCAACCATAAACCTGAATCCAAATCGAGTTTACCTGCTGCGCAACAAGTCAGCTTATACAAAAACAGACTGTGTTACTTCACAACCGCTTGTTTACTGATGGCGTCGGCGCTATTAGCTTTTGCTAAGATCAATGATAAGGCCCTCAGTGATCTCCCCCCCCCGTTAACCGACTCAGTGAACAATGGGTTGGTCAGATACAAGTTCTCCGGGATCCAGAGATGATTCTAAGCCCAGAACTAGAGGCGATTCTCTATAAACATCAATGTGATTGTGTGGCATACATCAGCGATGAACCCGGCTATTCAGAACTCTCCATACTCAACAAAGCAACGCGTCAATCCGTCAATATCTTTTACACCGCAACGCAATTGGATCAAGCGAGTGCAGAGATAGCGTTATTCCTAGAAAGAGGCAGGGCGACCGCATGAGTGTCTATATTTTCACCACATGACTAAAACCAGCGCTTAATACGGCCTCTAGCATGGTTGTGTTCATCATGCATCGCTTTTGTTTACCGACAATGCTTAGCTTAGTTGGCTCTGCTCG
>NZ_NIVQ01000074.1 GCF_002811245.1 Vibrio salilacus
ATGTGGGATGCAAACAGCGCCAAAAATTAACTCTTGACGCCATAGTCTCTTGTTAACTGGCTGCTTCTGCAACCCTTGGATTAGGAATTGATTGAGCTAAAAACTCCGGCATATGATTTGCTGCATTTAAACCACCATCGTGAACTGTGCCTAAATCTTTAGGGTCAACATCAGCAGTCGGCCAAATTTTATTGTGTCCAATAAAGCGATCTAGATTCAATTTATCTAACTCTAGGAAGAAGTAATCCTCCGTTTCACCTCTAGACACACCCGCGGCCCAATACGCAAATGAGCTTGCAATAATGTCCGCAACTTGTACTTGTTTGTGTTTCTTTGAGTCAGCAAACTTGAGGGACTTACCTTTTAGCGGCAAGTCAAACTTACGGCGATCATACCCCAGTTCTACATTTTCCTGAGTCCAATCCATGAGCATAGCGAACATCTCTCTTTGTTTTTCAATGCTATGAGAGTCATCGTGAACTAAATGGAAGCCTTTAGGATACTCTTTACCCCATTGAATACATTGTGTAAATAAAGCAGGAATTGACGGATCAAGTGCTGATTTGTCTATGTTCGCCAGTGCGCTATCAATTACCTGTTTAGTTTCAAGAATCTGATCAATATCAGACTTAAAGCCTTCGCTTGAAGATGACGCCTTAACCAATTCAACGCTTGAGTAAAATGCTTCAATTGAAGCTGGCGTTTGTTCCTTAATCATGTTGACAAATAGCTTATACATTTCATCAACTAAATCTTCGGAGCAGAATGACTGTAAACAAATGAACAACATATTTGACAAGGCGATATTTTGACCGTTTACATATAAGTCAACTCCTCTAAGGTGCAACATATGTTCAATCAATAAGTCTACAATTTTTGATGTGACCATAAATCGTTTTAAGAAAACATTCATCTTCACACTAGTAGGGTTGACCGCTGGATCACGCAACATTCGGATAATGCCATCTTGACCTGCTTTGTTTCGTTTAAGCCTTTTGAAATGAAGTTCACTCTCTGCGCGAGAGCCTATCAACTGAAGAAGTCTGTCGGCTTCTTTCTGGGGAAAATCACAACTAGCCAACGTAAATACTGGTTGGTCATTATCCAGTAGATTTGAACCCGTGTTCCCCGACTCATCGAAATAGATAGTAGGAATTAAGCTTTGCTTTCTACGAGTAGCTTCAGCCTTTTGGTTCGCTACCTTTTTCGCTTTAGCTTGCTTTTGCATTCTTTTTTGTTTGCTATTTTTGCTCATTTTTACTCCTGCCAGTTAACGCCCAATTAAGTAGCCCGAAACGCACTGGCTCACTTTCCGCATGACGCCGTAAACACGAAATTCAACGCAAACCAAAATCGCCGAGCGTTGAGGGTCTGCTTGAATTGTTTGT
>NZ_NIVQ01000075.1 GCF_002811245.1 Vibrio salilacus
AATTTAGTGTTTACGGCACAATGCTTTAGGTTAGGTGGCAATGTTGCTCACTACTTAACGCGGCGTTATGTTTACGGGATAGATAAATGATTTCTTGGCCATGTATTTTCAAGTTGGACAGCGATTCTGAGTTAATGTACTTGGGCTCTGAAGCTCGCCTCAAAACTGAGTTAGACGACTTAATTTGGGACAGCTCAGACCGCCTTATAGACAGCAAAGGCTATTGCTATGTAGTTAAAACCGAAGGTGATAGCTACGTATTCGAGCCTGAAAATGTTCAGCTAAGTCTATTCTCGGTAACTCAGTTAATCCAAGAGCATGAATTTTCAAAAGCTGAAGTTTGCCTTACAAAAATACAGTTTTCATCTATAGAAGAAGCCCTCAGAGCACTTTCATTAGAAATGTAAACATAACAATAAATTTAAGAGTGATTCACAACGCTCGGCGCTTTCACTTCAAGTAAGTTTAGTGTTTATGGCACAATGCCTTAGGTCAGGTGTTAGCGTTGTTCACACCTTAATTTGGCGTTAGTTGCCAGCGGTAAAAATGCAGCTAAGGCAGAAAATTTAGGGCTAATGAATTGTGCAATTTTGCTCTGTTTTGTGTCTGATAGTTTGCTGAAATTATGTTCGATATTTAATACTGTGGTTTTGTTCTGCCGTTTCAGACGCAAATGTACTCGTTGAAAGTCAGCTTTGTGGCATTGCCTTTCCAAAAGGTCTTTTTGGTGCTTTTAGTCAGTGTTCTACGGCGTTGTAAGTTCCAAGTGGTTTCAGTGGCAGGCGCTTTGAAACTGCGCCTGAATTGAGTTTTTCAACACGCTGAAAAACGGTGTTAGCAAAGTGGAAACAAACAAGAAATCAAAGGTTTAGAATGGCAACTAACAAAGCGTTTAAGGCAGATTCGCAACGCTCGGCATTTTTGGTTTGCTTTGAATTTAGTGGTTACGGCACAATGGTTTAGGTCAGGTGGTGATGTTGCTCACTACTTAACGCGGCGTTAGTTGCCAGTGGTAAAAACGCAGCTAAAGCAGAAAGTTTAAGGCTAATGAATTGTGTAACTTTGCTCGATTTTTGCCTTGGTATGGTTTGCTGAAGTTTCGTTTGGTTGTTAATGTTGTGGTTTTGTTTTGCCATTTCAGATGCCCATTTACTCGTTGAAAGTCAGCTTTGTGGCATTGTCTTTCCAAAAGATCTCTTTGGTGCTTTTGGCCAGCTTTCTACGGCGTTGCTAATTCCAAGTGGTTTCAGTGGCAGGCGCTTTAAAACTGCGCCTGATTTGAGTTTTCAAAGTGCTGAAAAACGGCGTTGGCAAAAGGTGGAAATAACTGGAAATCAAAGGTTTAGAATGGCAACTAACAAAGCGTTTAAGGCAGATTCG
>NZ_NIVQ01000076.1 GCF_002811245.1 Vibrio salilacus
CTGAGTGATTCATGAACTTGGGCCGACAATGCCGATTTGCTGAAGTAACTCGAACAAGCTGCCAAAGAGACAAAGAACAGAGATCGAATAAACTTTAAGCCACTGAAATACAAGTAAACATAACGCCGCATTAAGGTGTGAGCGACGCTTGGCTATACTTGAGCGAAGCGAAAACGCCAAGCGTTGCGAATCACTCTTAAATGCTTTGTTATGTACAACTTGTTACCCATGCTCTATCTTCGGTATCATACCAAAAAAGTTAGGGGGACACGTGGAAAAAGACCTACAAGCTAAACGAAAGCACCACCATGTTTGGGCAAACTACCTATTGAGGTGGTCGACCAACAACAGAGATTTATTCTGTGTTACTAGTAAAGGCAACATTGACTTTACCAGTGTCAGAGGCTTGGTGATGGAAAAGGATTTTTACCAACTAACTCCACTAGAACAAAAACACATTGATGCAATATTGATGTTTTCATCGGGTTCACCGGAAAAATTACAAGAGCAGCATAAAAACTACCTTTGGGACTTTCTAAAAGTTCAACGGGTGGAAAATGCGTATAAGAGTGCGAACATACAAAATGACGAAGCTGAACAGGCAATTTTAGCTTCTAAGTGTAACCTGTTAGAAAATTTGCATACGGCGCATGAAAACGCAGCAGCGCATATTCTTGAAGAGTTAGCTCGGGGAAATATTGAAACCCTGAAAAATGACCAGAATATGATTTCATTCATGATGTACCTTGGGCACCAAGTGGCTAGAACAAAGAACTTCAAAGTCCGTTGTATTACAGGAATGAAAAAAAACAAGCCTGAACTAGGAAAGATCATGGAGCATTCTTGGTGGTTTTTTAGTTACATGTTTGGTATGAATATGGGACTGAGTTTGTACTCAAGTCGCCAGAACGACAATCACACCTTACTAGAAAACAACACTAACTCTAACTTTATTACCTCTGACCAACCTGCAATTAACGTGCACTATTGCGTTAAAGACGATGTGTTTCAGGCACCTGAAAATATGGACTTATACTACCCAATTTCACCTAAGTATTCTTATGTCATCACTGAGTCTCACCGGTTTGAAAGTGGCTTAGTTGAAATAGATGAACCAATAGTTACTGAGTTCAACAGAAAAGTCGCTACTAACGCAAACAGCCACATTTTCGCACTGAGCAAACTGGATGTAGATACTTATAAGTCTTTAGTTGGTAATTCCCTACGAAAAATTAAAGAGTATGCTTAACCGTAGGTTGTACATAACGCCCAATTAAGTAGCCCGAAACGCCCTGGCTGACTTTCTGCATGACGCCGTAAACACGAAATTCAACGCAAACCAAAATCGCCGAGCGTTGAGGGTCTGCTTGAATT
>NZ_NIVQ01000077.1 GCF_002811245.1 Vibrio salilacus
TCAAAGCAAACCAAAAATGCCGAGCGTTGCGAATCTGCCTTAAACGCTTTGTTAGGTTTGTAGCTTCGTGGTATCTGTATGAACTCTTTTCTACAAATCTACGTAAACAAAAATACACTAAACATTAGCGGAGTCATTCATGTTTTCTCTTTTTAAGAGCAATCCAGCCAAAAAACTCAAGAAACGACACTCAATGCTACTTGAGCAAGCCATGCTCGCCCAGAGGAAAGGCGACATTAGGACTTACTCTCAATTGACAGCCGAGGCAGAAGAGATTTTTAAGCAGATAAAGGATATTAACCCTTCAAAAACCTAACGCCGCGTTAAGTAGTGAGCAACATTGCCACCTAACCTAAACCATTGTGCCATAAACACTAAACTCAAAGAAAACCCAAAATGCCTAGCGTTGCGAATCTGCCTTAAACGCTTTGTTAGTTGCCATTCTAAACCTTTGATTTACAGTTTATTTCCACTTTTTGCCAACGCCGTTTTTCAGCGTGTTGAAAAAACCAAATCAGGCGCAGTTTCAAAGCGATTGTCACTGAAACCACTTGGAACTAGCAACGGCGTAGAAAGCTGGCCAAAAGCACCAAAGAGATCTTTTGGAAAGACAATGCCACAAAGCTGACTTTCAACGAGTAAATTCGCGTCTGAAACGGCAAAAAAACCACAATACTAAAAATCGAACACAATTTAAGCAAACCACGCCTAGATACAAAACCGAGAAAATTTGCACGATTCATTAGCCCTAAATTTTCTGCTTTAGCTGCATTTTTACCGCTGGCAACTAACGCCAAATTAAGTAGTGAGTAACGCTACTAACCACCTAAACCATTGTGCCGTAAACACTGAAGCTGATTCAAAGCAAAAATGCCAAGCGTTACGAATCTGCTTGAATTTATTGTTATGTAATTCTTCGCTTCATTTGTTTTCGGTAAAATCTAACTTACACCGTTCAGTATGCACACTGTATAGATCACAGATGATAATAAAGTTATAGCCAATCTACTGTACTGACTGGTGAGGTCGTTTGGCTCAAAATCAAATGATACAGACCCTATTGGTAGTTCTTTGTCATATAGATAACATGCGATGACTGCACTCATATAAAGAGACACAAGTAGCCCGGGGTGAAAAGTACTATGATTTACAAGCTGATATATACCGCGCCCAATGGCGATTGAAACCAAAGCTAGTACACATATCATTTGGGACTGCCAAGTTAAGTACTTGTGAGGCCATATAATTCTATTCCCAATATATTTCAGCACTTAGAGACTCCTAAACTCCATGAGTTACATAACGCCGCGTTAAGTAGTGAGCAACATTGCCACCTAACCTAAACCATTGTGCC
>NZ_NIVQ01000078.1 GCF_002811245.1 Vibrio salilacus
ATGTGGGATGCAAACAGCGCCAAAAATTAACTCTTGACGCCATAGTCTCTTGTTAGCCTTTGTGATATGCCACTAGTTTACTTGGCTAATCTAAATTGCTAAATTAACCAAAATTATCACCTACGGCAAATCCAACATGATGTATAACACTGAACTGGAACTCATTTTCCACAAGTATGATGGTTTATCTTTTCAATCCTTTTTCAACCAACTTATGGCACTTGGCGTACCGGGTTTCTGCCCCGTTAGGCAAAGAAATGACGGGGGAAATGATGGGTTTGTAGAGAAAACAGGCACTTTCTATCAGGTATTCGCGCCTGAATCAGTAACCAGCTCAACTATCAGTGCTGCATCATCAAAGATGATCGATGACTTTGATAAATTAGCAAAAAACTGGCACTACCTTATAGAATTGAAAGAATATATCTTTGTTATTAACGACAAATTCAAAGGTTCTGATAGCAATCTAATACGTCGTATCACGCAACTTGGAAATGATAGAGGGCTGAACACAAAAATACTTACTGCTTTTGATTTGGTTGAGATATTTCATTCAAACCTGACAGACATGCAAAAAAAGATTTTGATATCAAGACATTCAATTGGAAGTGCAAGTGACCCCGCACTTAAAGTCGCCGCAAAAATAATTTCAAGCAGGCTACCAATTGAGAAATGGAAGCAGATAGATGAACAACTCTCTTTTTCGTCAATATACGAATCAGATTTAAACGTACTATCTGAAATTAGGTCAGCATTATTTTCCATGGACTTTACTGCAAACGAAAGCAACATAATTAACGAGCTAACCAGCTCAATAAATAGCCTAGTAAACTTATTCTACTCTACAAATACAACGGAAAGTTATGGTGAAAGAAAGTGGGATAAGTCTTGGAAACGCATACATAATAACCCCAAAGCTAACTACTACGTAGAAGAACAGGAAAAGTGGGAGTCTCAAATACTCGACCACACACTTGAGCTATGTAAAAACCTAAATATATTTAGTAAGTTTGTCAGACAGAACCAAATCCCTGACTTTCTCGAATACAAAAATTACACTGTTGTTAGAAGAAAGGGAGACACTCTAAATGAATATGTTGAGATAATACCTTAGGCTAACGCCCAATTAAGTAGCCCGAAACGCACTGGCTCACTTTCCGCATTGCTCGGCAACACGAAATTCAACGCAAACCAAAAGTGCTAAGCGTTGAGGGTCTGCTTGAATTGTTTGTTATGTTTTACCACAAATGACTGATTTATTTGGCAAAGAACTGCATTCTTGA
>NZ_NIVQ01000079.1 GCF_002811245.1 Vibrio salilacus
TTACGCGTTTTATGTTCCGTGCATCTGGCGGCCAAGTGAGTTTTGTCGTGTGATTCGGCTCAGAAAATACGGTCAAGAATGCAGTTCTTTGCCAAATAAATCAGTCATTTGTGGTAAAACATAACAAACAATTCAAGCAGACCCTCAACGCTCGGCGATTTTGGTTTGCGTTGGGTTTCGTGTTGCCGAGCAATGCGGAAAGTGAGCCAGGGCGTTTCGGGCTACTTAATTGGGCGTTATGTTGCCCCGATAAATTTGGAAATCTAGAGTTCGAAAATGATAAGAAAGTACAATTCACATGACTTAGATTCGGTTCTTGAAATCTGGCTTGAAGCCTCTGTTAAAGCGCATGATTTCGTCCCGGCGAACTTCTGGGGATCTCAAGTTGAGAACATGCGTAATATTTATATTCCTGCTTCAGAAGTCTTCGTTTATGAAATTGAGTCGAAAATAGTTGGTTTTTACGCGCTGTATGAAAGTACTTTGGCTGCCATATTCGTGTTTCCTGAATTTCAGGGTAAAGGCATCGGTAAGCAGTTATTAAGTCATGCCAAAGCTCAAAGGGCGATCTTGAGCCTTTCCGTATACAAGGAAAATCAGGCTAGTTATCAGTTCTATTTGTCTCAAGGTTTTGTAGTCGTCAGTGAGCAACTAGACGAGCATACGGGACACCCAGAGTACACAATGAGTTCGGGCACATAACAAAGCGTTTAAGTGGGATTTGGCACGCGTGGCATTTTCGGTTTGCGTTGGGTTCAGTGATTAAGTCGCTGTGCGGTAGCTTTTGTATTATGTGCCTGCACCCCTTAACGCGGCGTTATGTTTACTTGTATTTCAGTGGCTTAAAGTTTCTTCGATCTATGTTTTTTGTCCCTTTGGCCGTTCGTTCGAGTTACTTCAGCAAATCGGCATTGTCGGCCCAAGTTCATGAATTACTCAGCCGGTAAAATATACTAATGTTCGTGGGTTGCTTCATTTTCAGGTCGTGGCGGCTGTTTTTAAGTTTCACTGGCTTTAAGGCGCTTTGAGTGTATTTGCCAATTAGCATATCGGCTTGGCAGTTGCCTCGGCAATTTGCCATTGTTCTGCGCTGTGGTTGGAAAGAGAGGGCGCTTGTTGAACGTTGGTCGGGTTGCCTCATTGGGCAGGGAAGTGGATTTACGCGTTTTATGTTCCGTGCATCTGGCGGCCAAGTGAGTTTTGTCGTGTGATTCGGCTCAGAAAATCCGGTCAAGAATGCAGTTCTTTGCCAAATAAATCAGTCATTTGTGGTAAAACATAA
>NZ_NIVQ01000007.1 GCF_002811245.1 Vibrio salilacus
ACCGACAATGTTGGCTTAAGACTTAACGTTACTAGAGGGTCACCCTCTGGTCCGCTATTCCAAAACCCGGAGATGCGCTACCAAGCTGCGCTATTCACCGACAATGTTGGCTTAAGACTTAACGTTACTAGAGGGTCACCCTCTGGTCCGCTATTCCAAAACCCGGAGATGCGCTACCAAGCTGCGCTATTCACCGATATGTTGACTTCAGAATTGACGTTAACTAGAGGGTTACCCTCTGGTTCGTGATTCTTACACTTCACAGTGCGTGACTAGCACGCGATCTACTGAGGAGTTTTCCTCGTCAACGAATGAGTATATTACGGATTCTCTATTTGAACGCAAGCCATTTTAGATAACTTTCTTTCACTTTAAGTTCGTTTGACTAAAACATCATCGACGGGCGACAAAGTGTGAGCAAAAACACACCAACCCACACAAAATCGCAACTTAATAACAACATTTGATCCAGATCAGTGCTGCATATTTAACCTGAGATTACTTTAATCCCTGTCATCTCACTTTGTCTGACGGAGGAATTATGGACTTTTGGCTTGATCTCCTATTTGGTAATGCGGTAGGTCTGTCTTCGATGATTGTGATCTTTGGTGCCCTAGGTCTTATGCTGTTCTACGGCGGTTTCATCATTTACAAAGTGATGAACGACAAATCTCCTCACTAGAATCGCTTAGCCCTATTCAGAGAATAGATATTCGCTATGCACCGAAGTAGATACTTTTTCTGCTTCGGTTTTTTCTTTTTGTTAGTTCCTCTCTTGATCACTCTCTTGGTCTATTAGGTATAATGACAGTATTGTATTTCTACTCTGATATAACGTTATGTCTGACGATGATGACTTCGCGCTATTCCAAGCAATGATGGGCGACGTAAAGCCTATCGAGCAAAATACTGCCGAACACCAAAAACAGCACCAAGTCACCGAGGCGCAATTAGCTAAACGTGAAGCGGCTATTTGGCTTACCGACCATGATCCAGAGTATTTATCACTCGACCATACAACGATGCTAAAACCCGACGACATGATTGAATTTAAACGCGATGGTGTTCAAGAAGGTGTCTACCGGAAACTGCGTTTGGGAAAATACCCCATTCAAGCACGCCTAGACCTGCATAGGAAAACGCTCAAAGAGGCGCGTGACGAAGTACTTAAATTCCTTAAGCAGTGTATGAGCATGGACATTCGCACTGTGGTGATCGTTCATGGTCGTGGTGAGCGTTCAAATCCACCAGCATTGATGAAAAGTTATGTCGCTCAATGGCTAATGCAAATTCGCGATGTGCAATGTGTTCACAGTGCCCAGCGGTTCCATGGTGGTACCGGAGCGGTTTACGTCATGCTACGCAAAAGTGCCGATATGAAACTCGAAACACGCGAACGGCATCAAAAGCGCTTGGGATAATTCAACCAGCAGTGCTAAACTTACCTTTGCAGCCTAAGGGGCTGCTTTTTCTTTTTCTAACGCCGTTGTGAAACGTAACTTAAGGCAACAATAACATGTCACAAGATTCCGCTAAGCGCTTAAATAAATTCATCAGTGAAACTGGCTTTTGTTCACGCCGAGAGGCCGACAAATTAATCGAACAAGGTCGCGTCACTATTAACGGCCAAGTGCCTGAAATGGGAACCAAAGTGGTACCTGGTGATGATGTCTGCATTGATGGCAAACCAGTCAGCAATAAAGAGAAGCTCATCTACATTGCACTGAACAAACCAACCGGTATCACCTGTACTACCGAGCGCGATATCGCTGGTAATATCGTCGATTTTATTGGCCATCAAAAACGCATCTTCCCTATTGGTCGTCTCGACAAACCTTCTGATGGTCTAATCTTTCTGACCAATGATGGCGATATCGTCAATAAAATCTTACGTGCAGGTAACAACCACGAAAAAGAGTATGTGGTTCGTGTTGATAAACCGATCAGCGATGACTTTATTAAGAAAATGGGAAATGGGGTCAATATCCTCGACACAGTGACACTGCCTTGCAAAGTGAGCAAAGAGACCAAATACTCATTTCGCATTGTGCTGACTCAGGGGTTAAACCGTCAGATCCGTCGGATGTGCGAGGCCCTTGGTTATGAAGTGTTCAAGCTGCGCCGAGTTCGCATCATGAACATCACCTTAGATGGGATTCCCAACGGCCAATGGCGCTACTTGAGTGACAACGAAGTTGCCGAGATTCTGGCGATGTGCGAAGGTTCAGTGAGCACCGAAGAAGCCTCTAAGATCAATGCTAAAGGGCAACGAATTCGTCGAGCCACCGATGCTAAATTGTTTGACAGTCGTGAAGAAAACCACGATTCAAAAGCACGCCGTAACCAACAACAGCGAACCTTTAAAGGTCAAAATGCTGATGAGTTCCGCCACGCCCCAAACTCAAAAAAAGGTCGTAGTGGAGAAGCAAAAAGCAAACCAGATAGGGGAAGCTTTTTTAAGTCTGACACAAATAAAGCGCCATCACGTCCAATCAACAAGCCACGCAGTGGCGGGACGTTAAGTTTAAAAAAATAGCCGTCATGCTTAAAACGCAAAAGGGAGCCGAGGCTCCCTTTTTAATCAATTCGGTTAAGTTACTGAGTACCGAAGATCTTATCACCTGCGTCACCAAGACCAGGAACAATGTAGCCTTTATCGTTGAGCTTCTCATCAATAGCTGCCGTGTATAGCTCAACATCTGGGTGCGCTTTTTCGAGTGCTTCAACACCTTCCGGCGCAGCAACCAACACTAACACCTTGATTGACTGACACCCTTGCTCTTTTAGCAAGTCGATGGTTGCGATCATCGAGCCACCCGTAGCAAGCATTGGGTCAACAACTAACGCAATACGTTCATCAATGTTTGACGCTAATTTGTTGAAGTAAGGCACTGGCTCAAGTGTCTCTTCATCACGGTAAATACCAACAACACTGATACGTGCACTTGGCATATGCTCAAGTACGCCGTCCATCATGCCAAGACCAGCACGCAGAATAGGGACAACCGTTACTTTCTTACCTTTAATTTGGTCAACTTGTACCGGACCATTCCAACCTTCAATGGTTACTTTTTCCGTTTCAAAGTCCGCTGTTGCTTCATAAGTTAGCAGGCTACCGACTTCAGTAGCGAGCTCACGAAAGCGCTTAGTGCTGATGTCACCTTCTCTCATTAGACCAAGTTTGTGCTTAACAAGAGGATGTTTTACTTCAACAACTTTCATTTCGATCTCCGGATCTAAGGTAAAATTTTATTAAACCTGCAGATTATAAACGATTTCGTCAAAAAATTCTGCTTCTATCGGTAACAAAAAAAGTTACGCAAACGTTTGCTCTTTATCTTTAACCACTGTTAGAATAGCGCCGTTTTCATATCCAACTTTAAAACAGAGGACTTCCCTGTGAGTGCTGATAACACATCTCTTAGCTATAAAGACGCTGGCGTTGATATCGATGCAGGCAACGCGCTTGTTGACCGTATAAAAGGTGCTGTAAAACGTACACGTCGCCCTGAAGTAATGGGTGGTATTGGTGGCTTTGGCGCGCTCTGCGAACTGCCAACTAAATATAAGCAACCTGTGCTGGTCTCGGGCACCGACGGTGTAGGCACTAAACTGCGTCTTGCATTGGATATGAAAAAACACGACACCATAGGCATCGACCTTGTGGCGATGTGTGTTAACGATTTAATTGTTCAAGGCGGAGAGCCGCTGTTCTTCCTTGATTACTACGCCACTGGCAAACTTGACGTTGATACCGCAGCTGACGTGGTTTCTGGTATTGCTGACGGCTGTGTTCAGGCTGGCTGTGCACTGATTGGTGGTGAAACAGCAGAAATGCCGGGCATGTACGAAGGCGAAGACTACGACGTCGCTGGCTTTTGTGTCGGTGTGGTAGAAAAAGAGCAAATTATTGATGGTACTAAAGTAGCCGCGGGCGATGCGCTTATCGCTGTAGGCTCTAGCGGTCCACATTCAAATGGTTACTCGTTAATCCGTAAGATCCTTGAAGTTTCTGGCGCTGATAAAAACGAACTGTTAGCCGGCCGCACCATCGGTGAGCACTTACTAGAACCAACCCGCATTTATATTAAATCCGCCCTTAAAATGATTGCAGAGCACGATATCCACGCGATCTCGCACATTACTGGTGGTGGTTTTTGGGAAAACATTCCTCGCGTACTGCCACAAGGCACTAAAGCTGTCGTCGATGGAAACAGCTGGGAGTGGCCTGTCATTTTCAATTGGCTACAAGAGAAAGGCAACGTCACCACACACGAAATGTACCGCACCTTTAACTGTGGCGTTGGTCTTGTGATTGCCCTACCAAAAGATCAAGCAGATGCTGCCGTTGCCCTATTAAAAGCGGAAGGCGAAAATGCATGGGTCATCGGCGAAATCGCAACAGCTCAAGCCGGCGAAGAACAAGTAGAGATCAAATAAGCATGAAGAGTATCGTTGTTTTAGTTTCCGGAAATGGCACCAACTTACAGGCGATCATTGATGCCTGTAACAGCAATATCACCAACGGCCGTGTCACCGCTGTCTTTTCAAATAAAGCCAACGTTTATGCGCTAGAACGCGCAGAAAAAGCCGGTGCAGGTGCACACTTCCTCGATTCTAAAGCATTCGATACTCGTGATGCTTTTGACCACGAGTTAATGAAGCAGATCGATGAGTATGCTCCCGATGTCATCGTCTTAGCTGGTTATATGCGGATTTTGAGTGGCGAATTTGTCCGTCATTACATGGGCCGAATGATCAATATTCATCCGTCACTGCTGCCCAAATATCCTGGTCTTAATACTTATCAACGTGCTATTCACGCGGGTGATGAAGAGCATGGTACCAGCGTTCACTTTGTCACAGAGCAACTTGATGGTGGGCCGGTTATCTTGCAAGCCAAGGTGCCAATTTTTGACGAAGACACAGTTGAAACACTCACAGAGCGCGTGCAAAACCAAGAACACCGAATTTACCCTATGGTGGTAAAATGGTTGGTTGAAGAGCGTTTGACAATGAAAGACGGCAAAGAAGCCTACCTTGATGGCGAGCGACTCGGTATGCATGGTTACGCGCAAGAGTAGTCGCAACAAATCACGACCCGAGGCGAGCGTTTGCTCGCCTTTTTTGTCTTTGTTACTACAGCGCTTGATTGAGCCGCAATCTGTGCAACTCGAACGTTGGGTAAATTGGTTAGATTAACATCAGATCAAGCTAAGCCTTGCGCTAGGACAAGTGAACACTTTGAGTTTCCAACACAGGGTGTGTATATTTTAGAGCAGTTATCATTTATTGGAGTGGAAGTGATGCAAGTATATGACTGTTGTGGACTCGTTCGCGAACTTTATGCACAAATTGGCAGTGGCGATCAAGGCTACATCCCACAAGCAATCACATGTGCGGTCAAAACGCTCAACGATATTGCTGCGGATGAATCTCTAACGAAAGAGACTCGCGAAAGAGCAGCTTTCGCGGCGGCAAACTTACTGATTTCCGACTTCGAGGACAAGTAATGAACCTAGCAAACTTCGAGTCTATGGATCCGGTGATGCTAATGAGCATCGTCAATATGAAGTTACGCGATGACTTTAACGGAGACTTAGATCAACTGGCGACGTTCTTTGACATAGACCGAGACGCCTTAGAGAGAAAACTCGCAACCGCAGGGTTCGACTTTCTTGTCGAGGTTGGCCAGTTTCGTTAATTGTGCACTTGCCTAATCAATATAAAAAAACCGCCATTCCGGCGGTTTTTTTATGATTATCGGCTTACTCTTGGTCGAAGAAGTCGTCTTCTTCAGTCAATTCAGTTTCGCTTGCCACTTTTGATTCGGCAATACGGCGCGCTTTTTTCTCAGCGGCTTGCTTAGCCAAACTCTCTTCACGTTCAACACGAACTTTACGCGCTTCACCTTTGCGCTCGTTGCGCGTTGCTTGGTTTTGCACAAAGCCCGCTAGTTCTGTTTCAGCCCAGACTTGCGCCTCGGCTTCCGTAGCAAAGCCCGTTTCACGTTTTGATACAGCGGTCTTACGCGACGTCACTTGACGGGTGATCTCTGCACACCATCCATTGCGCTTTTCGGTCACACGGATAGCAAATTTTTTATTGTTCGACATAGTTATTTCCTAAGGGATTGTTGAGGGATATAGCCATCCCTTGGCAAGCGCGGTATTAGAGCATAATTACATCAACAATACTGCAAAAAATTTAATAAAAAAGCGCCGATTATTTAATCGACGCTTTTAATTGGTGGCAACTTTTTAGTCTCAGCCTAGGTTCTTACGCGCGTTTTGGAACATGCGCATCCAAGCACCATTCTCGCCCCAACCTTCTGGAGCCCAAGAGTTAGCAACCGTACGGAATACTCGCTCTGGGTGTGGCATCATGATAGTTACGCGGCCATCTTGAGTCGTTAGACCCGTAATAGCATTTGGCGAGCCGTTCGGGTTGTTCGGGTATTGCTGAGTCGCATTACCGTGGTTATCCACGTAACGAACTGCAACCGTGCCTGACGCTTCAATCGCGGCTAGGTGGTCAGCATCACGTACTTCTACGCGACCTTCACCATGAGAAACTGCGATTGGCATGCGAGAGCCTGCCATGCCATCGAAGAATACAGAATCAGATTTCTGTACTTCCACTAGGCTAAAGCGAGCCTCAAAACGCTCAGATTCGTTACGAACGAAGCGTGGCCATAGGTCTGCACCTGGGATTAGCTCTTTCAGGTTTGATAGCATCTGACAGCCGTTACATACACCTAGAGAGAACGTATCATCGCGTTGGAAGAAGCCTTCAAACTGGTGGCGCGCTTGCTCGTTGAACAGGATTGATTTAGCCCAACCTTCACCCGCACCAAGTACATCACCGTAAGAGAAGCCACCACACGCCACTAGACCTTGGTACTCTTCTAGAACCGCTTGACCGGTTAGGATGTCGCTCATGTGAATATCGGTTGCTTCAAAACCTGCACGGTCAAACGCTGCAGCCATCTCAACATGAGAGTTAACGCCCTGCTCACGTAAAATCGCCATCTTAGGTTTAGCGCCCTTATTTATCATAGAACCGGCAATGTAAGGTGCTGCAATGTCTTGGTTCACATCAAAGCTTAGCTTAACGTTTAGGCCTGGATCTGAATTGTCTTTCTTCGCTTCATGCTCTTGGTCAGCACATGCTGGGTTATCACGTAGACCTTGCATCTTATGCGTAGTCTCCGCCCAGATAGTGCGCAGTTCAGTACGATTACGCTCTAGAACTACCGTGTCACCAGAAGTAATCACGAGCTCATCAGATGCTTCTACTGAGCCGATAACATGAGAACATGCCTCAAGGCCGTTTGCTGCAAGAGTAGAAAGTACCGCGTCTAGGTCTTCGTTCTTAACCTGAATTACCGCACCTAGCTCTTCGTTAAATAGCGCAGCTAGAGCGTCATCACCTAGGTCAGCAATATCTGCTTTCACACCACAATGACCTGCGAATGCCATCTCAGCCAGAGTCACCAATAGACCACCATCGCCCTTATCGTGGTAAGCCACGACTTGATCGTTAGCGACTAGAGTTTGAACGCCTTGGTAGAAACCTTTTAGTTGTGCTGCGTTGTCTACGTCTGCTGGCTTGTCACCAAGCTGCTTGTAAACCTGCGCTAGCGCCGTTGCGCCTAGACGGTTTTGACCGTTACCTAGGTCGATAAGAACAAGGCTAGTATTGCTTTTATCTGTGCGAAGCTGAGGTGTGATTGTCTTACGCACATCTTCAACACGCGCAAATGCAGTAATCACGAGAGATAACGGAGATGTTACTTCTTTCTGCTCGCCATTCTCTTCCCACTTGGTCTTCATCGACATTGAGTCTTTACCCACTGGGATAGTCAGACCAAGTACTGGACATAGCTCTTCACCTACCGCTTTCACCGCTTCGTAAAGACCGGCATCTTCACCCGGGTGACCTGCTGGAGACATCCAGTTAGCCGATAGTTTAATGTGTTTAATATCGCCAATGTTGGTTGCTGCGATGTTAGTGATTGCCTCACCTACCGCAAGGCGTGCTGACGCGCCGAAATCAAGAAGAGCAACTGGCGTACGCTCACCCATCGACATCGCTTCACCGTGGTACGTATCGTAACTTGCTGCCGTTACCGCGCAGTTTGCTACTGGCACCTGCCATGGGCCAACCATTTGGTCACGAGCCACAAGGCCTGTCACCGTGCGGTCACCAATGGTAATAAGGAAGGTTTTCTCAGCAACAGTTGGCAAACGCAGTACGCGGTCTACCGCTTCGTTTAGCTCAATACCGCTACGGTCAATGGCCGGGTTATTGGCTTTGAGTGTTTTCGCGTCACGATGCATCTTCGGCGTTTTGCCCAATAAGATGTCCATTGGCATGTCGATTGGCGTATTGTCGAAGTGTGAATCTTCCAGTTTCAGATTGCGCTCTTCTGTCGCTACACCGACGACGGCGTATGGTGCACGCTCACGCTTACAAATTGCATCAAATACTTGCATATTTTCTGGCGCAACAGCCATTACGTAACGCTCTTGAGATTCATTACACCAGATCTCTAATGGGCTCATACCCGGTTCGTCGTTTGGTACATCACGTAGCTGGAAAATACCGCCACGTTCGCCATCATCGACAAGCTCTGGTAATGCATTCGAGATACCGCCCGCACCGACATCGTGGATAAACGCGATTGGGTTCGCATCACCTAACTGCCAACAACGGTCAATCACTTCCTGACAACGGCGTTCCATCTCTGGGTTTTCACGCTGTACTGAAGCAAAATCTAGGTCTTCTGCTGATTGACCAGATGCCATTGAAGAAGCGGCACCGCCACCTAGACCGATGTTCATGGCAGGACCACCAAGAACAATAAGACTTGCTCCTACTGGGATCTCTTTCTTTTGTACGTGCTCGTCTCGGATATTCCCCATACCACCAGCAATCATAATTGGCTTGTGGTAACCACGCACTTCAACACCGGCGTGAGAATTGACTTTTTCTTCGTATGTACGGAAGTAACCTAGTAGGTTTGGACGACCAAATTCGTTGTTGAACGCCGCGCCACCAAGAGGACCTTCTAGCATGATGTCTAGCGCATTAACAATGCGACCCGGCTTACCAAAATCGGTTTCCCATGGCTGTTCAAAACCTGGAATACGCAGGTTAGAGGTTGTGAAACCAACCAAACCAGCTTTTGGCTTACCACCAATACCGGTTGCGCCTTCGTCACGTATTTCACCACCAGAACCTGTTGAAGCACCCGGCCAAGGAGAGATCGCGGTTGGGTGGTTGTGGGTTTCCACCTTCATTAGGATGTGCGCTTTCTCTTGGTTGTAACCATATTGGCGAGTTTCTGGATTCGGGAAGAAGCGGCCCACATCAGAACCGACCATTACCGCGGCATTGTCTTTGTATGCAGACAGCACGTTATCAGGCGTCACTTCAAAGGTATTTTTGATCATTTTAAACAGAGACTTCTCTTGCTTGACGCCGTCGATAGTCCAGTCTGCGTTGAAGATCTTGTGACGGCAGTGCTCTGAGTTCGCCTGGGCAAACATCATCAGTTCGATGTCTGTCGGGTTACGCTCAAGTTTGGTGACAAAGCTTTCTAGTAGATAATCAATCTCGTCCTCTGCCAGAGCCAGACCTAAGGAAATGTTGGCATCTTCAAGCGCTTTACGACCACCGAAAAGCAGATCCACGTCTGCAACTGGTGCCGGCTCTGCGACTTGGAATAGTGCTTGCGCTGAATCGAAATCAGTAAAGATCATTTCCATCATGCGGTCATGTAAGATCGCTTTAAGCTCAACCAATTGAAGCTTAGAAAGTTCTGTTGATGATTCGATGTAATAGGCAGTGCCGCGCTCAAGACGGACGACTTTGGTTAACCCGCAGTTGTGCGCAATGTCGGTCGACTTAGAAGACCAAGGAGAAATAGTGCCCGGACGTGGCGTTACCAGCAGCAGCAAACCCGTTGGTTGGTGCTCTTCAATTGTCGGACCGTAAGTTAACAGTTTTTCCAATTTTTGCTGTTCCGACGCATCAAGGTCGACAGACAGATCGGCAAAGTGGGTAAACTCAGCGTAAACGCCCGTTACAGGCAGGCTTAATTCACGACAAAGCTCTAGAAGCTTACTAACACGAAACTCAGATAGAGCTGGGGAGCCACGCAAAATTCTCATGTGCTTAGGTCTCTTATGCAATTGATTAAGGTAATATTGGAATAAATTCAGTGAGTTACTGTTTTTCTTCGAAGCTATTGCCGAAGGTTTACAAACCTATGCCGATTCCACCTCTTCACTTGCGAGCGCATTATAAAGCAATTACTTTTGTGATGTAACACCAAAAGCAACCGTTTGCGTCATTTTTTTTGTCAAATTTGAAATACAACCAACATCTAAAATTAAGCGCCCTTATCTCGAACAGGTACGGATTGACTTGCCTTGTTATACCACTTTGATATAAATGCCCTATTGAATGCATGAGAATGTCGTTAATGAAAAAGCATTGCCTAAAACAACTGACATCCTTCAGCGCACTGATCGTTTCCGTGTTACTGATGGCAGGTTGTCAAATTGAGTCTGATCCAAAGAGTGAATTAGAACTTATCAAAGAGCGCGGCGTCTTGCGCGTCGGCACACTCAACAATCAACTCTCTTACTATATTGGTCCTGACGGCCCAGCGGGTCTTGACTATGAACTGGCACGTGAGTTTGCCAACGAACTCGGTGTGCAGCTCGAAATGAAGCCCGCTTATCGTATCTCGAGCCTTTACCCTGCCTTACAACATGGTGAAATCGACATTATTGCCGCAGGTCTAACCCAGTCACCGGAACGCCTAAAAGCGTTTCGCCCTAGTCCTTCTTATTACTATGTCAGTCAGCAAGTGGTGTATAAAAAAGGTCATTGGCGGCCACGAACGCTCGAACAGTTACTTAAAAAACAGGCGCAACTCATCGAAGAAAATAATGGCGAAGATGTACTACGCATTGTGAGTGACTCACATTTCAATCAAAGCTTGTCCGAGATTCAGGCCAAGCATCCTGAGTTTTCTTACGATATCGACCCAAATGCTGATGTGAATGATCTGCTCAAAGCGGTTTCTGATGGCGACTTACGTTTTACCGTGGCTGACTCGGTCGAAGTGTCCCTGTCCCAGCGTATCTACCCCGATATCGCTCTTGCCTTTGAGCTCACCGAAGATCAACCAATTTCTTGGCTTTTGCGCCGTTCTCAAGACGAAAGCTTGTATGGCTTGCTGATTGAATTCTTTGGCAGTATTAAGCAATCAGGCCACCTAGCGTCATTGGAAGAAAAATACATCGGACATATCAGTAGTTTTGACTATGTCGATACCCGTGCTTTCATTCGCGCTCTTGATTCCAAGCTGCCGAAGTGGTCACCGCTGTTTAAAAAATATTCTGACGAGTTTGATTGGCGGCTAGTGGCTGCATTAGCGTACCAAGAATCTCATTGGAATCCGCTCGCTAAATCGCCAACCGGTGTCCGTGGCATGATGATGCTGACCTTGCCAACCGCGAAAAGCGTTGGCGTGACCAATCGATTAGACCCAGAACAATCCGTGCGTGGCGGCGTTGAATATCTACGTCGCATTGTCACCCGCATTCCTGACTCGATTGAAGATCACGAGAAAATTTGGTTCGCTTTGGCCTCTTACAATGTTGGTTACGGCCACATGATGGACGCGCGACGCTTAACCAAAAAGCAAGGAGGCAATCCAAATGCTTGGTCTGACGTCAAAGATCGCTTGCCTCTACTAAGACAGAAAAAGTACTACAGTCAGAGTCGTTACGGCTTTGCCCGTGGTGATGAGGCGCGTAACTACGTTGAGAATATTCGTCGCTATTACCAAAGTATCATTGGTCATGTTGAGCAGCAAACGGTCAACGATGAAGACAATGATATCAATGATCTAGCTGTAATTGAGTTTGTAGAAGAGGCAATCGCAACGACTGACGTTAATGAAGACAATGCAAATGATGGTGAAGAAGAAATTGAACAAGATGTGATTGAAAAATAACGCCCTGTTCCAAGTGTGTCTTTCAAGTAACGAATTGACATACTTGACTTCTTGGCATTAAAGCCATAAATAGTAAAAGTATTGACCATCTTGTGCGGTTGTTCTTAAAACTGTCACAAAGCTTCGGTACAACGGAGCGATAAAGACGGTTTCAGTGCGTTTGAAGCCGCAACGCATTTGTTCTTACTTTAATTACAATAGGAGGTTGTTTTATGCAAAAACGTAGAATGCAGTCAAAACGCCTTAATAAAACGGTTACCGCAACTCGACGCAAGCGTATGCTCAGCAACAACAAGAAAAAAGTCATTGCACGTCACCGAGCCTTTATGCAGTTGATCGCAGAATAACTTAAACCCACAAGCGCCTTATTCAAGGCGTTTGTCTTATCTGATGAGCACCTACTCGTCAGGCTGCTGCGGGTCTTGCTCACTCCCCTACTCTACTTGTTTCGCCTGTTTTCTTTGCGCTTTTTGTTCTTTGCGTCGGCGTTTAAAAAAGCTCTGCAACTGAGCTCGGCACTCTTGCTCTAACAGTCCGCTTTCTACATCGGCATAATGGTACGCCGCTTGATGCTCAAACAAATTAAGCACCGTTCCGGCCGCCCCTGCTTTAAGATCTGGCGCTGCAAATACAATACGTTTTACTCGGCTATGCAACAGCGCTCCTGCGCACATTGGGCATGGCTCTAACGTCACATATAACGTGGTATCAAGTAAACGGTAATTGCCTAACACTTGGCCGGCTTTACGCAGCGTTTGTATTTCAGCATGTGCCGTCGCGTCATGTTCGCTGATGGATAAATTCCATCCCTCGGCAATAATTTGACCGTCTTTAACTAATACCGCGCCGACCGGCACCTCGCCCTGCTGCTCAGCCAACTCTGCCAGTTGCATCGCTCGACGCATAAATTGGTGATCTTGCTGACTAAATGGGCTTAATTGTATGTTATCGCTCATGATTGTTCTCGGTTTAGCGCTGTAGATAAATAGTCAATCAAGGTACGGACTTTTGATGTCAATCTTCGGCTTTGCGCATAGAGAGCCCAAATAACTTCCTGATTGCCTAAACGAATCGCCAAGTCGTAACCCTCTTGAACTAAATCTATACGTTGATTCGACAAGACTAAATCGAGCTCAATTTGAGGATGCTGCAACAAAAACTGATGCATTAACGGCGCATTACGTTATCGTAATAGTTTATTTCAGATTAAGGTAATTATCATTAATTAAGAAACAAATACACTAGGCTTATCGGATGCAAACACGCTGACTTAGCGAACTATAGGAACCATCATGACTGAACAATTTATCAAATCTCGCGCGGCAGTGGCTTGGGGGCCAAATCAACCACTGAAAATCGAAGACGTCGACGTTATGCTCCCCAAAGCAGGCGAAGTTCTCGTGCGTATTGTCGCAACGGGCGTATGTCACACCGATGCCTTTACTCTTTCGGGTGAAGATCCGGAAGGAATATTCCCTAGTATTCTCGGCCATGAAGGCGGCGGTATCGTCGAAATGATCGGTGAAGGGGTGACTAGCGTTGAAGTCGGCGATCATGTCATTCCACTCTATACTGCTGAATGTGGTGAATGTAAATTCTGTCAATCAGGCAAAACCAATCTATGCCAAGCTGTTCGCGAAACCCAAGGTAAAGGCCTAATGCCAGACGGCACCACTCGCTTTTACAAAAATGGTCAGCCAATTTATCACTACATGGGCTGCTCGACTTTCTCTGAATACACGGTACTGCCTGAAATCTCACTGGCGAAAGTAAGCAAAGACGCGCCACTAAAAGAAGTGTGTTTGCTAGGTTGCGGTGTGACTACTGGCATGGGCGCGGTGCTTAATACCGCCAAAGTTGAGCAAGACGATACCGTTGCTATTTTCGGTCTCGGCGGCATCGGCCTTTCAGCAATCATCGGCGCTCGTATGGCTGGTGCAAGTCGCATCATCGGTATCGACATCAACGAAAGTAAATTTGAACTGGCTCAGCAATTGGGCGCTACCGATGTAATTAACCCGCAATCGTGCGATAAACCAATTCAAGATGTGATTATCGAGATGACTGACGGCGGCGTTGATTACTCGTTCGAATGTATCGGTAACGTCAACGTCATGCGTCAAGCGCTTGAGTGCTGTCATAAAGGTTGGGGCGAGTCGGTGATCATTGGCGTTGCTGGTGCGGGGCAAGAGATCTCAACCCGTCCATTCCAATTAGTCACAGGACGTGTATGGCGTGGTAGCGCATTTGGCGGCGTCAAAGGTCGTAGTGAACTACCAGAAATAGTCAATCGTTACATGGCGGGAGAGTTTGGCCTGCAAGAGTTCATTACTCACACCATGGGGCTGGAAGATATCAACCAAGCGTTTGAGTTAATGCACAACGGTGAAAGCATCCGCAGCGTAATCCATTACTAATCTCTCCAAGGGCGGCGTTTAATCACGCCGCACTTTGTTGTAACTAGGAGCCCCAATGACCATTGAAAACATCAGCCAAGCCAAAGTTTTTTCTGGCTGGCACAAACAGTATCAACACCATTCCGACGTACTAAACTGCCAAATGTGCTTCGCCATTTTCCTGCCTCCGCAAGCCAGTGACACCAACCCGGTGCCTGTGCTTTATTGGTTGTCCGGCCTTACCTGCAGTGACGAAAATTTCATGCAGAAAGCCGCGGCCTTCCGCATCGCTGCCAAACTCGGTATTGCTATCGTTGCTCCTGACACCAGCCCACGCGGTGACGCAGTGGCCGATGCTGCTGATGGTGCTTATGATCTTGGCCTTGGCGCAGGTTTCTATGTCAATGCCACTCAGGCACCTTGGAATAAGCACTATCACATGTACAGCTACGTCGTCGATGAACTGCCGAAATTAGTTGAACAACACTTCCCTGTCACGCAAGTGCGCTCGATCTCCGGCCACAGCATGGGCGGCCATGGCGCGTTAATGATTGGTTTACGCAATAGCGACAAATACCGTTCTATCTCGGCGTTTAGCCCTATTACTCATCCAATCAACTGCCCTTGGGGACAAAAAGCATTTAGCCATTATCTGGGCAATGATAGCCAAGCGTGGAAAGAGTATGACAGTGTCGAACTGCTCAAATCGCGCCAAGCCAGTGTGCCGATTTTGGTAGACCAAGGCGAAGACGACAGCTTTTTACAGCAGCAGTTAAAACCAGAGTTACTGCTTGCTGCGGCAGAGGCATCGCAAAGCAATATAAAACTGCGTATGCAACCGGGCTATGATCACAGCTACTTCTTTATTCAAAGCTTTATTGATGATCATTTAAGATTCCATGCCAATTATCTAAAAGATTAAACCTATATTAAAAGATTAAACCTATATTAGCGCCGAAAACAACAAAGCCCGTCATGTGACGGGCTTTGTTGTTTCAACATTTAGCTTACATAGTGTAAGTGTATGGTGCTTGAATACCTAGTGGGATGCCTAACATCCAGTAGGCCACAAGGAAGATAGACCAACCGATTAACATCGCAATCGAGAACGGCATCATCAATGAAGCAAGTGTACCGATCCCCGTTGACTTCACGTAGCGCTGACAGTAAACCACCACTAGCGGGAAGAAGACCATCAGAGGCGAAATGATGTTCGAAACTGAATCACCAACACGGTAGGCCGCTTGCGATAGCTCAGGAGAGATACCCACAGCCATTAACATAGGCACTAGAATAGGGCCAATCAGCGCCCACTTGGCCGATGCAGAGCCGATCAACAAGTTGACACACGCCGTCAGCAAAATCATACCCACAATGGTCGCTTCACCCGGCAAGTTCATCGCTTTCAAACCTTCAGCACCGTAGAGCGCAAGCATAGTACCGATGTTTGACTGAGCAAATGCTGATAGGAACTGTGCACAGAAGAATGACATCACGATATAGGCCCCCATGGTTGACATGGTATCCGCCATCGCCTTGATAATATCGTTGCTGGTTTTGAATGTGCCTGACACTTTACCGTAGACATAACCAGGGATAATAAACAGAATGAAGATCAATGGAACGATAGACTTCATTATCGGCGCAGAAAAGGCGGTGATTTCACCTTCAGGCGAACGCAAGGCTGAGTTTTCAGGCACAAGAGCAGCAACGAGAATAGCAATACCCACCATCATCGCCCAACCGGCATAACGGAATGCTTTTGATTCGATCTCGGTAAACGTACCAAGGTTAGGCGCTGTTTCTGCGTCTTCATCGATAGGCGTATTCGCCAGACGTGGCTCAATGATTTTCTCGGTTACATACCAACCAATCGCCACGATAATAACCGACGACATGCCAGTGAAGAAAATATTCGCCAGTGGGTTTACCACATATTCTGGATCAAGTACGTTCGCAGCTGTTTGAGTAAAACCGGCTAAAAGCGGATCGATACCTGAAGGAATGAAGTTGGCCGAGAAACCGCCAGAAACGCCAGCGAACGCCGCGGCAATACCAGCCAGAGGGTGACGACCTGCCGCATGGAAAATGATACCACCTAGCGGGATAACCAGTACGTAGCCCGCATCCGCTGCTGTGTGTGACACAATAGCCACCAGAATAAGCATTGGCGTAAGCAGCTTGGCTGGTGTGAAGTTAAGCATTTTCTTCAGACCAGTGGTAATAAAGCCTGAAGAGTCCGCCACACCGACACCAAGCATCGCGACCAGCACAATACCTAGCGGCGCAAATCCAGTAAACGTTGTGACCATGTTAGCGAGGAAACTTGCTAAAGATTCGCCAGTTAAAAGGTTATTGATCGCAAGTGCTTCGCCCGAACGAGGATTAATCAGATCAAAGCTAAAGTTTGATAACAGCGCCGACGTACCCCAAGTGATCATTAGTGCCCAAAAGAACAAAATAGCAGGGTCGGGAATCTTATTACCGACGCGTTCGATAAAGTTTAAAAAGCGGTCCATCCCACTCGGCTGTGATGACGGTGCATTATTGATTGTTTCGTTACTCATGGTAACTCCATATGTGATGTTGTAGCCGAAGACCTTTATGCGGTTATTATGTTGGCCTATTTTTAACTAAACATTCTATAAAAGCCGGCAACGAAAAGCACAGTATTCTAGTGGTTTTTCCATAATTGGAGACATATTTTGCAAAAACACCATTGACGTGCAACATTATAAAAACACGACCTCCCCTCGAAATGAAACAAGTTAGAAACAAGTATTAAACCAAGCTGTAAAGCGTATCGTACGCTGGAAGATAACAACGACTCATTTAGACGAAATTATTCACTTGAGTGGTAGCCGTGTTGAGCTGAAAGCAGGGTTAGAATAGAAATCGATTGCCTATCACCACTTCTCTGTGGCCAACTAACATTAACTTGCACTTGTTGCAGGTCATTGCTGTCCCAACCAGGCACTGGCGATAATTGCCAGCGAATATGATAAGGCGCATACAGTTCCAACTCAGTACCCGACTGCAATAACGCAAAATCCGCAACTTCAGTGTCGGAGTATCCACTGACAGCTCCGCGTGTCCCAAACCACTCTAATTGTTGCTCTGCTAAGTTAAGCGCCACAACACTGTTCACCGCAAAATCGGCTCTTTGCTCGACACTAACTTGCAGCTTGGTTAGCCCAAGAGACGCAATACTGATCATCGCCAGCGCAACTAATACCTCTAGCAAACTGAACCCTTGCCGACTACTCAACATACCAGCCTCCACGTACCCAACGAAATCGCGTTTGACCACTGTTTTCTGTATTACTCGCAAGAAAGTGAAAACGGCGACGCATTTGATGCTGACCAAATGTAGCTGTAATGACAAATTGCCCGGTCGGCAGAGCCTCGACCGCCAAGCGATCAATCGTCACTATTGCTGCACAGCGATCCAGTTGCGAGGCGTTATTAAGTACAAGAGCAAGGTTGGATTGATGCGCAACCACACTCGCGGCAGCACACTCAATTCCACCTTCAAGACGCCAGTGAATTTGCCGCACTTTCACCTCATTTTGCGCTCGTTTGATTTGATACATGACCGTTTTCATCGAAGCCAAGTTCATCATCAATGCGGCCGCTAGCAACACTGACGTCATTATCAAGGTGATCGCGCCGCACTGTTCTTGATAGCGCTTCATTAGAAATTTCTCAGTAAAGTGGTTAGCTCAAGTTGATGAGCAATGGTCGGGTCGGTCATCAAGCGCCCAGAAAGGCGAATCGTTATACTTTGATTCTCAGCCCCTTCGCCAACTATCGCAGCATCCGTAACGCTAAATTCAGTCACCGATATTTGCTCGGGATTAAATAAGTTAAAACAGTGACCATTCCAACCTGATAGCGAGGCATGATAAAACGACACCGAGCCAGTCAATTGCTTTTCGCACAACAGTAAACCGTGGCCAACCGCTGCGTCTAAAGAGAGGTGATGTTTCACTACCACGGTGCGAAACACCTCTTGCCCCGTTGTAGCAATACGATAAACGTAGCCAAGCGCACTGGGCGATGATTCAAGGTGAACGATATGCGAACTGGAGGTAAGAGAAACCGGCGAAGCGGCTGTGGGATCATAACCCGCGCGTTGCAGATCTTGTTTGATTTGCAAGGCAGCGCTGGCTAGGTTTTGGATTAATAGTAACTGTTTTGAACGTTGGGTAGCTAGCTTTTGACCACTAATGAATATCGCCCCAACAATACTTAGTGCCATCACACCTAGTAGCGTCGCCGCGAGCAGTTCCATCAAACTCACGCCGCGTTGAGCACACTTTAGCGACATGGCGAATATCCGTAATATGACCCATCAATGCCGCACAACATCACTCGATTACCGCCAAAAGAGCTGCTCAGTTTCAGCTTGGCTTGTGGTTTGTGATGGCTATAAAAGGTGATGCTCCCGGCTTTAATCCGCCCACGCTCAGCCGCGAATTTAATTTTGTCCGCGGAGTAGGTCCAACTCATGGCGATGCTAGTAAACCACTCCCCTTGTAATACCAATAAGGTCTTGCCACTATTTGCCGCACTCGCATCCGTCAGAGTCAATTGCCAAATCGCCGCACTCGGATAACTAAAGTGCGCCCATAAATCCTGATTACGCCAAATCGCCTCAGATCGAGCCTGAACCATAAAGCCACTAAGCTCATCAGCTAAACGGCGCATTTGTCCATTGTGGCTAAGCCCGCTCACTTGAGGCGCGGCGCTAACCAGTAAAACACTGAGTATGGCGATCACAACAACCAGTTCAAAGAGTGTAAAGCCGCGAAACATTTCTCAAATTCCCATGTAATTCGTTATGACGATGGTTTTTCATCTTGTTGAGATGCTAACAGTTCTCAACAATAGGCAAACACTCATCCATAAAAGCTGGGAAACAATGAAAATGAATCACTGCAAACAGAGCACAACAAGAGTAATTGGCATGACATTGATCGAGTTAGTGATCGTTGTGGCTATCATCAGTCTACTGGCGGCCATCGCCTATCCTAACTATCAACGCTACCTACTGCGCGGCCAGCGTACCGCGGCTTTAGCTGACTTGGCGTTAATTCAGCTCGAAGTAGAACGAAATTATCAAACCAGTTATCTCCAAGCTAGTGAAGGCGTCATAACCCAAGGTCACTGCAATGGGTGTCAAAGTTCACCTCAGCAATACACATTGTCACTCTCGGCAACTGAAGACGACTACATAATCTCGGCCACCCCAATCGGCATCCAACGTAACGATCGCTGCGCCGAACTCAGTTATCAACAACTGTCGCTCGATCACGCAGGCAATCAACAACCGGCGAAATGTTGGAAATAGCCGATACAAAAAAGCCTGCACGAGGCAGGCTTTTGGGTTTTATATGCGTTGATACTTAATTAGCTAGTAAGGTCATCAAAGAACTTTTTTACGCCATTGAAGAAACCTTCAGCTTTTGGCTTATGCTTAGTAGCCGCATCGCCACCACATGACTCTTCAAATTCTTTCAGCAGCTCTTTTTGACGCGAGCTTAAGTTCACTGGTGTTTCTACCACTAACTTAACAATCAGATCGCCAACACCGCCACCGCGAACACCTTTAACACCTTTACCACGCATACGGAACATACGGCCCGTTTGTGTCTCAGTCGGCACTTTTAGGTTCACACGACCATCTAGCGTTGGGACTTCGACTTCACCGCCTAATGCGGCCATAGCGAAGCTCACCGGCACCTCACAGTACAAGTTGTTGCCATCACGTTCAAAGATATTGTGTTCTTTGACGTGAACTTGCACATACAAGTCACCTGCTGGTGCACCCATTTCACCCGCTTCACCTTCGCCTGAAAGACGAATGCGATCACCAGTGTCAACGCCTGCTGGGATCTTAACGTTGAGCGTCTTGCTCTTTTGCGAACGGCCTTGACCATGACACACATTACATGGGTCTTTAATGATCTTACCTTTACCATGACAGGTAGGACAGGTCTGTTGAACCGCAAAGAAACCTTGACGCATTTGTACTTGGCCGTGACCATGACAGGTTCCACAGGTTTCCGGCGATGAGCCTTTCTTCGCACCACTACCTTCACAGCTGTCGCAATGAACTAATGTGGGTACTTCGATCTCTTTAGAAACACCACGTACCGCTTCTTCAAGCGTGAGCTCCATGTTGTAACGTAGATCGGCACCACGTTGGGCACGATGTCCGCCGCCGCCACGACGACCACCACCAAAGATGTCACCGAATACGTCGCCAAAGATGTCGCCAAAGTCGGCCTGACCGCCACCAAAGCCGCCGCCGCCACCCATACCACCTTGTTCAAAGGCTGCATGGCCATATTGATCATAAGCAGCTTTCTTTTGCGGATCGAGTAAGACTTCGTACGCTTCTTTTACTTCTTTAAACTTATCTGACGAGGTGTCATCACCCTGATTGCGATCAGGGTGAAATTTCATCGCTAAGCGCTTGTACGCTTTCTTAATATCGCGCTCTGATGCATCGCGGCTTACGCCTAATACTTCGTAAAAATCACGTTTCGACATTTTCTTCGTCACCAATGTAGTACTGCAAGCAATGTGTCTTCCCATGCTTACTGTTAGCAGGGGCATCGCTTGATGGTTGTATCATTCTAGATAAAGGCTCGAAAGTTCACGTTCAAGAACCATTATCTAGAATGACAACTAAGTTACAAACATACGGGCGTATGAGTTTCCTCAAACGCCCGCATTAAAGTTAAGTGCAGTTAGAATCAAGAATTATTTCTTGTCTTCCTTCACTTCTTCGAACTCAGCATCAACAACATCGTCGTCTTGCTTAGGCTGTTCGCCCGCTTCCGCACCTTGTTGAGCTTGAGCTTGCTGCTGAGCGATTTCCATCAGCTTTTGAGCCGCTGTCATAAGTGCTTGGACTTTAGCGTCGATCGCTTCTTTGTCTTCGCCCTTACGTGCGTCTTCTAGCTCAGAGATAGCTGCTTCAATCTTCTCTTTCTCGTCAGCTGGAAGAGCGTCACCCGCTTCTTCAACTTGCTTACGAGTACCGTGAATCATTTGGTCAGCTTGGTTACGTGCAGTGGCTAACTCTTCGAACTTTTTGTCCGCTTCTTTGTTAGCTTCCGCTTCTTGTACCATTTTCTCGATGTCTTCATCGCTTAGACCGCCAGAAGCTTGGATCGTAATCTTCTGCTCTTTACCAGTCTGCTTGTCTTTCGCTGATACGTGAAGGATACCATCCGCATCTAGGTCGAAAGTTACTTCGATTTGTGGCATGCCACGTGGTGCAGGCTGAATACCTTCTAGGTTAAATTGACCTAGAGACTTGTTGTACATTGCCTGCTTACGCTCACCCTGTAGAACATGGATAGTTACCGCGTTCTGGTTGTCTTCTGCTGTAGAGAAGACTTGGTTCGCTTTTGTTGGGATAGTGGTGTTCTTCTCAACTAGCTTAGTCATTACGCCGCCCATAGTCTCGATACCTAGAGACAGAGGAGTAACGTCTAGCAGAAGAACATCTTTCACTTCACCCGCAAGAACACCACCTTGAACCGCAGCACCCATCGCTACCGCTTCATCAGGGTTCACGTCGCGACGTGCTTCTTTACCGAAGAATTCTGCTACTTTCGCTTGAACCATAGGCATACGAGTCTGACCACCTACTAGGATTACATCATTGATGTCGCCCACAGATAGGTCTGCGTCAGCTAGAGCAACTTTCAATGGTTCTAGAGAACGTTGCACTAAGTCTTCAACCAGCGATTCTAGCTTCGCACGTGTCACTTTGATGTTCATGTGCTTAGGACCCGTCGCATCAGCAGTCACGTATGGCAGATTCACATCTGTTTGCGTTGTAGAAGAAAGCTCAATTTTCGCTTTTTCTGCTGCTTCTTTCACACGCTGCATCGCAAGCGGATCAGTTTTTAGGTTGATACCTTGTTCTTTCTTGAACTCGTCAACCAAGTAGTTGATTAGACGGTTATCAAAGTCTTCACCACCTAGGTGTGTGTCACCGTTGGTTGCAAGTACTTCAAATGTCTTCTCGCCTTCAACTTCATCAATTTCGATAATTGAGATATCGAATGTACCACCACCAAGGTCGTATACCGCGATTGTGCGGTCGCCGCCTTTCTTATCAAGACCGTAAGCAAGCGCTGCTGCTGTTGGTTCGTTGATGATACGTTTAACTTCTAGACCTGCAATACGTCCAGCATCTTTAGTTGCTTGACGCTGAGCATCGTTAAAGTATGCAGGTACTGTGATAACTGCACCTGTAACTTCTTCACCAAGAAAGTCTTCAGCCGTTTTCTTCATTTTCTTAAGAACTTCAGCAGAAACCTGAGGCGCTGCCATTTTCTGGCCTTTCGCTTCTACCCAAGCATCACCGTTATCAGCCTTAATAATTTTGTATGGCATGATTTCGATATCGCGCTGAACTTCTTCATCTTCAAAGCGACGACCGATTAGACGCTTGATTGCAAATAGCGTGTTTTCAGGGTTTGTAACTGCTTGACGTTTTGCTGGCTGACCGACTAACGTCTCACCGTCTGTGTATGCAATTACCGATGCGGTGGTGCGCTCACCCTCTGCGTTTTCAATTACGCGTGGTTTGTCGCCGTCTAATACAGCAACACATGAGTTAGTAGTACCTAAGTCAATACCAATGATTTTACCCATCAGGCTATCTCCGAATAAATGTCTATTTTCGTTTTGCTCTACCCCCTATGTGGGGGACGTAGGATCGGGTTTCAACCCTTGCTCACAAACAAAAATAATGATGTTTGCTTCTCTATGCACCATAGATAAGGGCGACAAATGGCTTTTCAAGGGACAAAGCAAAAAAAAATGTGCTTTTTGCTGAAAAACAAAAGCGAGACACTGGGCCTCGCTTGATAAAAACGTTATCGCGGATTACGCGTTTGCTTGAGCGGGCTCAGCTTCAATCTTTTCAGGCTTACCGATTTCACCTTCTGATTTTGCGACAATCGTGTTGACCGCAGTATCGCCAACCACGTTTGAAGACGTACAGAACATATCATTGATACGGTCAACAGCGGCAATAATGGCTAAACCTTCTGGCGGTAAACCCAGTTGGTGAAGCAGAACCCCAACCATAACCACACCACCACCAGGAACACCACCAGCACCAATGGACAGTAGCAAGATAGTTAGACCTAAAGTGAATAGGTCCGTACTGTTGATTGGCTGACCAAATGCGTTGGCAACAAAGATAGTCGCCAGCGCAATATAGATAGACACACCAGACATGTTCATTGTCGCGCCTAGTGGTACACCAAAACCGGCCACTGATTTAGATACGTTCAGCTTTTCAGTCAGAGTACGCATAGTCACTGGAATCGTTGCGTTCGAGCTTGCTGTTGATAGTGAGAACAAGATCTGCTCACGTGTCGCACGCAAGAAAGCTTTTGGTGACGTGCCTGTCGCAAGGCCTACCGCCATTGGGTAGAAGAAGAAAATCCAGAACACTAGCATGGCAACAACAAGTGCGACATAACCTGCAACAGACATTAGCGTGTTCGCATCTAGCGTTGCACCTAGCTGGATCATTAGCGCAAAGACACCGTATGGCGCAAGGCTCATGACAAGGCCAACTAACTTCATCATGATTTCGTTCGCCATTTTGAACGTACGGATAGCAGGGCCACCACGTGAATCAAGCGCTTGAATCGCCAGACCAGTCAAAATCGCCATAAAGATGATTTGCAGCATGTCACCATTAGCAAACGCCTGAACAGGGTTGCTTGGTACAATGTTAACCACTAATGAGAAAATATCCGGCGTTTCAGTCGTGGTTAATTTAACGGTTTCTGAAATCGTACCCGCAAGATTTGCATCCGCACCCGGCTGGAAAATCATACCAACGGTCAGGGCTGCCGTAATCGCAATGATGGTATTGATAATGTAAAGAGCAAAAGTTTTCCCACCAAGGCGACCGAAAGCAGTGATGTCTTTAAGGTCAACGATACCGCACACAATTGAAACATAGACCAAAGGTACAACAAGCAATTTGATCAACGATACAAACATACCGCCGGCACCTTCAGCCGTACCTAAAAGGTAAGTGTCAAAAATGGCTACACCGCTAAATAAGTACTGGATGGCGGTACCAATAACAAGACCTGCAAACAAGCCTACAAAAATCTTGCTTGAAAGGGATTTATCCATCATTCATCTCCAGAATGTTGTGTTTATAATTTATGATTTTATAGTTTAATCCGCCATTTTTCTCGGCGGAGTTCGCACATAGTACACATTGAGTTTACAAAATAAAGACTTTGTTTACGATAATGTTACAAATTTCAAATCAGAAATTAATTTTATTACAGACTGAAAATCAACAATGATTTACCAAATCAGATAGTTGCAAAGCCGTACGGAATCTGGTCTGACAAGGATAAAAAAAGAGAGGCTAAGCCTCTCTTTCATCAATTAAACCAATTGATTGATATACAGATTATTTGGCAACCATCACCATGGCAGGACGAATCAAACGACCGTTTAACTCATAGCCTTTCTGCATAACAAACATCACGGTGTTTGCTTCATGATCTGGGCTTTCTTGAATTGACATTGCTTGGTGCAACTCTGGATTGAATGCCTCACCCTCTGGGTTGATCTCTTTAAGACCAAACTTAGACACAACATCAGCAAACGTTTTGTGCGTCAGCTCGACACCTTCAAGTAACGGTTTAATCGCTTCATTTTCGGTATCAGCTGCTTGAATGGCACGCTCTAGGTTATCGATCACTGGCAACAACTCTTCTGCGAACTTGTTCAGTGCGAATTTGCGCGCTTTATCAATTTCTTGCTCAGAGCGGCGACGCATATTTTCTACTTCAGCTTTTGCACGTAGAACGCTGTCTTGTTGCTCTTGAACTTTTGCTTCGCTTGAAAGCAGCGCTGCTTCTAATTGAGCAATCTTCGCTTCTTTCTCATCTAGCTCAGTTTCCTCGTTCCATTCGATATCAGCATCAGTACCCACAACTTCTGCTTCTTGCTCAACATCCTGCTGTTGTTGTAGCTCTTCTTCTTTGATCTTGTTTTCTTCGTTGCTCATGATATCTCCAGAATTCATATCAACCGCCCTCAATACATCACGTTTATTATATTGAGATACACAAAAATTCGCATAAATAGTTAACTTGCCATTATTATGGGGATGAAGATTGTCGATTCAAGCCTATTTGGTGCGGAAAACCTATGAAAAAACCTTTTGAAGTGATCGCCATCATTGGAAAACCTAGAGATCAGCAAGCGATAGCAACCCATAGAGAGCTATACATCTGGCTTCAAGACCAAGGTTACAAGGTCTATATCGATGATCGTTTGAGCGAGATTTTAGATGATATTCCAAGCGATGATTTTGCCAGCTTAATTCAATTAGGCCAAATGGCCGATCTCGCCATCGTGGTCGGCGGTGATGGAAACATGCTTGGCGCGGCGCGTGTACTATCGAGATTTGATATCTCTGTCATTGGTGTCAACCGTGGCAACTTGGGCTTTTTGACCGATCTCGATCCTGAAGATTTCCACGCTACGCTGTCTGCGGTTCTTGGTGGTGATTACATCGAAGAAGAGCGTTTTTTACTTGAAGCCGAAATACATCGTCACGGTCAAATAAAAAGCCATAATGCAGCACTCAATGAAGCGGTGCTCCACCCAGGCCAAGTCGCGCGTATGATTGAGTTTGAAGTCTACATTGATGACAGTTTTGCTTTCTCGCTGCGTGCCGATGGCTTAATTGTTTCAACACCGACCGGCTCAACCGCTTACTCTCTCTCTGGCGGAGGCCCGATTTTATCTCCTAGCCTTAACGCAATCTCTTTGGTTCCTATGTTCCCCCACACACTGTCGAGCCGACCATTGGTTGTCGATAGTAAGCGCCACATCAAGCTTATCGTTTCACCAGATAATCGTGGGGCGCAAGAAGTCAGTTGCGATGGCCAAGTTTCACTGCCGGTCTCTCCTGGTGATGAAGTGCATATTTATCAAAGCCCTAATGGCCTCAAGCTGATTCATCCTAAAGACTACAGCTACTATCACGTCTTGCGTAATAAGTTAGGCTGGTCGAGTAAGTTATTTTAGTGCCGCGCGCGCAAGACAAACCCGCAGCTTCGAATTGACGCCGCCGATCACTTTAGAGCCTGATCACAAAATTTTTGGCCTGGAACTTTACTGTATAAAGAAACAGTATATACTGTTTTCTTATACAGTATTGTTCATTAAAACAGGTACAAAAAATGCTGGCTCATCTAAGTGTTAATAATTTTGCAATTGTTAAGTCTCTACAGCTAGAGCTATCCACCGGTATGACAACCATCACTGGCGAAACAGGTGCGGGTAAATCAATCGCTATCGATGCCCTTGGGCTTTGTCTAGGCGGACGCGCGGAAGCCAGCATGGTAAGACAAGGCGAAGAAAAAACCGAAGTTAGTGCGGCTTTTTCGCTTGAGAACAACCTTAACGCCACTCGATGGTTAGAAGACAATGACTTACTCGATGGTAGTGACTGCATTTTACGTCGCATAATCAGTAAAGAAGGTCGTTCACGCGCCTTTATTAACGGCAGTCCGGTTCCCCTTTCTCAGTTAAAATCACTTGGACAACTGCTGATCAACATCCACGGCCAACATGCACACCATCAACTGATGAAGAGCGAGTATCAAATGGCGATGCTTGATCAGTACGCAGGCCATAGCAACTTGCTGAAAAGCACACGTAACGCCTATCAGTCATGGCGTCAGGCCGATAACCAACTTAAGCAACTTAAAGAAAACAGCGTAGCTAACATGGCTCAGAAGCAGTTGCTTGAATACCAAATCAAAGAACTTAATGAACTTTCTCTTGGCGAGGATGAATATGAAGAACTCGAACAAGAACATAAACGCCTATCCAATAGCGGCGAACTTGCCTCTACCTGTCAGCACGCCATCGAACTTATTTACGAAGGTGAAGAAGTTAATGCGCTTGGTATTTTGCAATCGGCCAATCACGCCTTAATTCAGTTAGCTGAACTTGATGATCACTTAGCCGAACTACCGAACATGGTTGCTGAAGCGATCATTCAAATTGAAGAGGTTAACAGTGAATTACGTAACTACTTAGATAATATTGACGTTGACCCAGCGCGTATGGTCTTTGTCGAAGAACGTTTTTCTAAAGTGATGTCTATCTCCAGAAAACATCATGTCATGCCTAATGAACTCTATCCACATCAGCAAGATTTACTCGCCCAGATTGAACAACTCGACTGCTCGGAAGAACGTATCGAAGAACGACAGCAAGAGGTTGAAGCCAAATATCATGCGTTCTTAACTGCGTCAGAAAAACTGCACAAATCACGCTTACGTTACGCCAAAGAATTAAACAAGCTTATTACCGCTAGCATGCACGAACTGAGCATGGAAAAAGCGAAATTTAGCATTGAGGTATGTAACCAAGGGGCACACCCCTCTCCGCTCGGGATGGACAGCGTCTGCTTTATGGTTTCTACCAACCCAGGTCAACCAATGCAGCCCATCGCTAAAGTGGCATCAGGGGGAGAGCTTTCACGTATTTCACTCGCTATTCAGGTGATTACCGCGCAGAAAGTCGAAACCCCTAGCCTAATCTTCGATGAAGTTGATGTCGGCATCAGTGGCCCAACGGCTGCGGTAGTCGGTAAAATGTTGCGTAAACTCGGACAATCAACTCAGGTAATGTGTGTCACGCACTTGCCTCAAGTGGCTGGATGTGGTCATCAGCAGTTGTTTGTCGCTAAGCACACTAAAGCAGGTAAGACAGAAACCCAAATGCACCGTCTTGATGATGAACAGCGCGTAACTGAGCTCGCTCGCCTGCTCGGTGGCAGCGAAATCACAGACTCAACACTTGCCAATGCCAAAGAGCTATTGATTGCCGCTTAGTCTAACTCTACGAGCCAAAGCTGTTTTTATGGGCAATTTTGGCTCTACTTTGCAACCAAATTCAAAAATCATGGTCTCAAACAACGCAAAACGCGTTCAGCTTTTTACTTTAGCCGCTAGCTTGTTTATTATCGGCTGAGTTTGATCATTATCCGTTACAAAGAATTTAAGTATGCAATTTAAAAAGTGGCTTATCGCTGTACCACTCGCAATGACAATGCTGACAGGCTGCTCTTTACTAGAAAAGCTTGTGTATCGCATTGATATAAACCAGGGCAACTATGTTGAACAAAGCGCAGTCGAACGACTCAAGTTCGGAATGACCAAAGAACAAGTTCGTTATGTTCTGGGCTCGCCGATGCTCGTCGAAAATGGTTACCCAGACATTTGGTACTACATTTACCACCATACTGAAGGCCACAACGACTCGATTCAAAAGAACCTGATTGTTGATTTCAATGATAACGGTCAGTTAGTTAGTATTTCTGGTGACTTCACGCCAAGTAATGATTTCTTCGAAAGCATTAACTAAGCGAGTAGCGAGAAATTAAAAAGGGTTGACGTTTTGCGTCAACCCTTTCTTTTTGGACGAGATATCTCTGTTTAACAACCAAAGCGTCTTGCTTTAAGTCTCTTTCTTCGACGGCGATTTCTTACTGACCGCGTCAGCATCACTTGCCGCCTTAGCTTGCTCGGCACGCTTACGACGAATTTCTTTTGGGTCAGCCAATAACGGGCGATAAATCTCTATCCGGTCTCGGTCATTTACCGTTGCATCGAGCTTAATATTACGGCTAAACACGCCTACCTTATTCTTGGTTAAGTCTATTTCAGGATACAACTCAAGCACACCCGATTGAACAATGATCTCTTCAACGGTCATCTCTTTATTAACTACTAGCGTAAAAACACGCTGCTCGTGAGGCAGTGCGTACACCACCTCTACATGAATCATATCCGACTCAATACTCATAAACTGGGTACACCTGCTTTGCGCGTTTAGTAAATGCATTGACCATATTGCTGGTCAATTCGTTGAAAATTTTGCCAAACGCCATTTCTATCATCTGACTTGAAAATTCGAACTCGAGTTTTAGCTCAACTTTGCACGCCTGTTCGTCAAGTGGGGTAAAAAACCAACCGCCTTTTAGCGTTTTAAAGGGGCCATCAACCAAATTCATGATGATCGCTTCACCATGAATCAGCTCATTGGCTGTGGTAAACGTTTTGCTGATCCCAGCTTTAGCCACATCAACCGAAGCCACCATTGCATTTGAGCTCGACTCAATCACACGTGAACCCGAACACCCCGGCAAGAACTCCGGATAACGGTCTACATCGTTCACTAGATTGAACATCTGCTGTGCACTAAACGACACCAATGCAGAACGGCTAACTTGCTTCATATCGACTCCTCGTAATACAGCCTGAACCTCAAGCATGAGCTAATTTTACTTTTATTTGCACCAAGCGCAAATAAAGGGATTTCATAACCTCACTTGTACCCGTATAATGCACCCATTATGGTAAAGAAAAAATCCAAACAAAAAGCGGGTAGCAATACCATCGCTGTCAATAAGAAAGCTCGCCACGAATATTTTATCGATGATGAAATTGAAGCAGGCTTAGAGCTACAAGGCTGGGAAGTTAAGTCACTTCGTGAAGGCAAAGCCAATATCGCGGAAAGCTACGTCTTTATGCGTGACGGAGAAGCCTTTGTCAGTGGCATGACTATTACTCCATTAAACCAAGCATCAACACACGTTGTGGCTAACCCAACGCGTGTTCGTAAGCTACTTTTAAGTCGTCGTGAACTCGATAATTTACTGGGCCGCGTCAACCGCGAGGGTATGACACTAACAGCGCTATCGCTCTATTGGTCTCGCTCTTGGGTGAAGATCAAAATCGGTGTTGCCAAAGGTAAGAAGCTGCACGACAAACGTACTGATCTTAAAGAAAAAGATTGGGCTCGAGAAAAAGCACGGGTAATGAAGAGCTCGCTGCGTTAATATTGAGCACTTAAACGCATTAAGCTAGACAGGTAACACTTTTCTGGTACTATGCGTACAACACTTGGGGCTGATTTAGGATTCGACAGGAATTTTGAAGTCTGAGGTGCATGCCGTGGGGCGGTTTGCCACGTAAAAAGCCGCAAAAAAATAGTCGCAAACGACGAAAACTACGCACTAGCAGCTTAATAACCTGCTCAGAGCTCTCTCGCCCTAGCTTCCGCACGTAAGACGGGGAATAACGAGGGATCAAATCCAAACGCGCTAGCCCGGATTCTCCCGCCTGAGAGGTGAACGGCGAATTTTAATTCAGGATAGCCTTTGACTGGCGTGTCGGTTCGCAGGTCACTGGTGAAATTAAAGATCGACTAAGCATGTAGTACCAATGATGAATGGTTCTTGGACGCGGGTTCAAATCCCGCCAGCTCCACCAAACGTTTGGAAAGGGCGGTAACTCTCTGAGTTATCGCCCTTTTTGTATCTCCTAGCCAACAATTGCCGCTCCGCAACCGTATATTGACCAACGACAAATCAAACCAAGAGCCAATGTCTCTAACAGTGATAACTCGCCCTATAAATCGGTGGGGATCGCTCGAATGGTAGTCAAACGCAATAAACCCAAGCCGTTACCAGAAACGCCAAACCAACTGACCAAGCAATCGAAAGCCAGTCGCAACAGTGCCTATCGCAGCTTCCATAGCTACAACAATCCATTCTGCTCATCAACAATTTTGACTTACATCCTATGAGTAACAATTTACTCATAAATAGTCTTTCCATAAATTAATGAGTAACTTATTACTCATAACTTGAAAATAAACGACTTTACGAGTAAAGTTTTACTCATTGATAAGTAGAGGTGTTGTTGATGGAAGAACTAACCGTACAAGCTTTTATCAGAGGTGAATGGGTAGATATTGGTATCATCTCATTCCCTAAAAGTAGCCAACATAATTTCCGAGTGACTGAACTCAACTACCTCAGCGACTATGCGCTAGAACATCACGATAAAGATGACTTTCACGCGGTGTCACTAAACCACCCTGTCTCATTCTTTTTTGATGACATGGGTAAACCTGGATGGTTAACGTTTCTAGATGATATTATGCCTAGTGGCGCTAGTAGACGATACTGGGTCAAACACCTAGATATTGAAGACCTTAGTTCTGATGAACAAGACTATGTTTTGCTCAAGTTTGGCACAATGTCGCCTATTGGTAACTTAAGAGTAAAAGACTCTCTTCCTGAGCGCTACGAAGTAGCAGACAACCTCTACTTCTCTGTTGATGATGTTAAAAATCGAGCAGGTGATTTCCTCGACTATGCACAACAAAGAGGGGCAGCCGCAGGTGGTGCAACAGGGGCTGGAGGTGAAGCGCCAAAACTGATCCTCCGATGTGGTTTCGATCATGGTTCTGGCAGCGAAAAAATATGGATTGATCCATACCAAGATGACAATAGCAACCACGACTTACATTACTTAGTAAAGTACCCTAGAGGCTCAAAAAGCACCATCGACTGTAATATTCTAAGAGCTGAGTTCTACTTCTACCACGAGCTAACTGAAATGGGAGTTGAAACCATCGCCACCGACGGTATGCGCTTGGAGGAAGGATTAAACTACCCTTCCTTATGGCTGCCTCGATTTGATGTTCAAATTACTAATCAACAAATAGAGAGATTTGGCATGGAATCTGTGTATTCCATTTTGAACAAAGGCGCTGGGGTCACTCTTGATCACGAAACAACAATCCGAACTCTCATAGAAAAAATTACCGAAAGCCATATGGTTAAACACCAAGGGTATAGGTTTGATACCCAAGCTTTCATCATTGAATGGGTGAAGAGAGATCTACTCAACATCTTGTTTGGTAATAGTGATAACCATGGCAGAAACACTTCATTCTTAAAAGGTGATGGCGTCATAAAGCTTGCTCCCGTTTACGACTTCGCACCAATGAAAGCTGATCCTGAAGGTATTCCAAGAACAACAAAATGGAAAGCCCCACTAGAGGTTGGCGGAACTTACGACTTCGTCGGAATAGCAGGCACCTTATCTGATCTGGTGCCAAAAGAAGTGTTATTAAAAGAGCTAGCGATTACTGCAAGTAAATGCGTAGGCCTAAAGCAGAGACTCGCTTTACGAGGAGCACCAGAACAAATCTTGGAGATGCCAGCCGTTGGGCTTAATCATATATCAGAAAAACTCACTAAATGGGGGCTACTATGAATAAGCCAAGCAATAAGGAGTCCGTACAAGATACGGTGGCTCGCCTAAGAGCAAGCCGAAATCAACAGCAGGCCAAGACTGGGAAGAATGCAACTCATTCGACCAAAGAGCGAATGCAACTTAATACCCCAACGAGATCAAAAGCCTCAAAAAACGCCAAAGCAGTCAGTGCAGCAGAACGCAAAACAGAGGCAAACAAAATCATCAAACACTTATTGCTTGGAGAGCTAACACAAGGTCAAGCGTTAAAAAGTTTACGCATTAATATACTGGGACTCAAACAGGATGTGTTCGCAAGACTTGTCGATGTCTCAAGAAAAACACTCTCAGATATAGAGAATGATCGGGGCAGCTACAATACAGAGATTCTCAACAAGGTATTCAAACCATTTGGCTTAAAAGTCGGAATGCTACCGTCTTCTCCCAATGTGTTAAAATCGCTACTAATAGATGGTGAGGCTGGGTAAATGCTCAGTATCAGCTTTCTTGTTTTAGATTGAATAGTCATAAGAACTCAATCTTTTTAAATGAATTAGAAATACATGGACACGGGTTCAGTTCCTTTTTCAGTAGGATTGTCATGTAACCCCCACCATCACCTTTTCGGTGACCCGGGCACTATCATTGTCTTTGACACTTCAACTTACAGCGATCACTGCCGATGCGGTTATAAACTATTGTGGCAAGTTCATGGAGTAAGCTTTTATAACTGCTGAACTGGCTGCGAAATCGCGCTACTACTTTTCTTCATAATACCTAACGTATGCAAAAAACCTTTTAGCATAATGGCATAAATAAACATCATCGGCAGACCAGCCACCACACATAGTGACTTAATGGTCTCAATGCCTCCGCCCGCTAAAAACACACTTAAGCTAATCAAACCAATGGCAGCCGCCCATAGTAGTTTGACTCGATTATCGGGGTCACCGTTCAATTCAAGCTGATTAGTGGTCAACATCGCCGTTGCGACACTGGCGCTCGACATCGTGGTCAACATTAAGAAGAACTGAATGATTAAGAATAAAGCGAGGATCCATCCACCACCGGGTAATGTTTTGATCAAAGAAACCACCGCATAGGTTAATCCTCCTTCGGCCATCCAATCTTGAATCGGTAAGCCGCCAAGCATTTGCGCCCATAACGCATAACCACCAAAAATAGAGATAAAAAATGTACAGCCTAAAGCGCCCATAGAAAGAGTATAAAGGATAACTTCTTGGATGGTTCGACCACGAGAAATTCGGGTAATAAACAGCCCCATCATGATCAAATAGGCGTAATACCAAAACCAATAATACTGAGTCCACCCTTCAGCAAAACCACTTTGTTGAACCGGATCGGTCCACAAGGACATTCTAAAAAAGTTATCCAGCATGACACCCAATGAATCGGTAAAATTATTGACAATAAAGGCTGGCTGAGTAACCAGTAACACAAACAGCGCAAACACAATCGCCAGTGTTACTGTCCAGTTTGAAATTTGATTAATCCCTTGATTAAAGCCCACCAACATCACTGCGACCAATGCGCTGACAAACAACAGAATAATTATCCCTTGGAGGCCCAAGCTGTTGTTTATGTCTAATAGATCGGCAATGCCAGTACTCACTAAGGTCACCGTTAACGCCAACGAGCTAGCAAAAGCGGCCAGAGTGCCAAAAATCGACAATAGATCGATACTTTTGCAGACCAGCGGATGGTTGCCGACCACGGATGAACATAAACTCGACACTTTTAGGCTGCGCCTTTTCTGCACATAAAAAGCATACGCAAAAGGAATCGCGGGGAAGCAGTAAATTGCCCAGCCAGTGATCCCCCAATGGAAAATCGAATAGGTCACAGCCCAAGCCGCAGCTGGATAACTATTGGCTTCTGCAAATAGAGGTGGCGATTGTAAATAATACATTGGCTCACCAATTGCCCAATAAATCAGTGAGGCTCCGACACCTGCAGTGAAGATCATGCCACCATAAGAAAAGTTGCTGTATTCGGTTTTCTCCTCGCCAAGGCGAATTTGACCGTGTTTTGAAAAGGCTAACCAGAGTAAAAAGCCAACTAAGGCTAAGCTCGCTAGTTGCACCAACCAGCCAAACCAGTGACTCACCCACGCCATGGCCTGGCCTGCCATCGCTTGGGAATTGGCAGGATAAAGCGCAGAGACGCTAAGCAACGTCAATACCAAAATAATCGCCGGAAAGGCTAAACCATAATTAAGATTTTTCAAGCGCTTGCCTCCAGTCATGTAAAGCACGAATATGAGTTGGGGTAATGCCGCAGCATCCACCGATCACGGTTGCCCCTAATCCATACCACTGTTTGGCGAACTCTAAATAGTCTTGGGCGCTAAACTCGCGCATCGTCTGTACGGTTTCATTAGCAGTGTGATTCGACTTAATCGGCGCAAAGCTATTAGCATACACACCAATCTCTAACGTTTTGTCTCGGCCGTTCAGGGTTCTTTTCGCTTGCTGAATCGCATCGGCCATCACTTCAGGTACTGAACAATTAAATAAAATCCCTGCCCCCCCTGCGGCATAAACCTGCTCAACCGCCTCCGATACCGACTGACCAGATCGCAACTGCGCCACATCACTATCGTCTTTTAAAGTAAACGCGTAATAACAAGGCTTGCTCGACTGTCTGAGTACCTTTTGAATCATGTCCAGCTCTTCTAGACTGGCGATAGTCTCTGCAATCCAGATATCAACATAAGGTGCTTGGGCTGTGTACAAGGTTTGAGTGACGTCTTGTGCTTGCTGGGCTTGAAACAAATCCGGCCGATAGCTGCCCATTGCAGGGGGAATCGCTCCCGCCACCTGAACAGTATGGGATGCTTGCTGCGCAACCTCAGCCGCAATCTGCGCCGCTAAACGAGCTAGCCTTGCGCCATCGCGGCGATATAAAGCATCACCTAAATGAAAAGGCACACAGGCATAACTATTAACGGTAATAATCTCTGCACCACTATCAATAAAGCTCTGGTGAGCTAAACGGACATGCTCTGGAGACTCAATCAGTGCTTGAGCACTCCATAACGGCTGAGAAAACGGCGCGCCAATACGTTTTAATTCGCGGCCCATACCGCCATCAAGAAGGGTAAATGTGCTCATATTCTTGTATCCATACTGCTTTATTGGTTCAAGCATTGAAGCATACTGTGAGCAAGATCATAGTGAATAAGCTTCACACACAACATGAAAATTTTTCAGGTAAGAGATTGGAAATAAATATCGATACCCTTCAACTTGAGATGCAGGTTTCAAGATCTGAAAATTGTCCATAATTCTGGATTCAAGTGACCCTGCAACCTTTGGTAGCATCACATCGAAAAGCGGTATGACTAACTGACAACCATCGTTTGTAAATGATTTACAACCTCAAAAAAAACTTACATGTCAAACCTTTAGGCACCCAATAATTTTTGTCATTAAATCGCCAATTATGCGAAAAATCCTCACAAAGCATCATTTAGTTATACTTCCGCCACAAATTTTAGTTTGAACTCAAACAATTGAGGGCGGTTTTAGTGTTTTTCTTGCAAGAGATGAACATATATTAAAAACGTTTAATTTGTATTTATGGAAAATGCATCAAAAAAATATAGTATCGAAACCACTGATTATCAGGTGTAGTCGCAACCGGCCTGCCGTTTACTTTAGTACTACTGGTGATGTGTTTCAGCCTGATCAAAGGGTTGCGAAGTGAACTCCCAGAGTACCAAGGTTCGTTGGCTAAAGTGGCCTCGGCCAGCTAATTCAATTCGCTGTGATAAATCAATGAGCACTCTATGTGCTCATTTTTTTGGCGATTATTTCCATTGAGATAATGGTCATCGATAAATCGCCACTCTCACCAAGCGATCCTCGCAAATCCTGCGTCGTATACTAAAGTTACATTTTAATCAAGAGGAGCCGTTATGCTAAGGCGCAATCCGATTCATATAGTGGCACTTGACCATGTGGTACTGCGAACCACCCAGCTTGAAGCGATGATTCATTTTTATCAGACCATTTTGGGCTGTCAGGTTGAACGCGAAAAACAAGATATTGGTTTGATTCAGTGCCGAGCGGGCAGTGCCTTAATTGATATCGTGCCACTAGATGGTGAACTAGGAAAAATGGGCGGTAAAGCCCCACAACAAGACGGACGTAACGTCGACCATTTTTGTCTACAAATTGAAGACTTTGATGAAGAGGAACTGCTTGATTATCTTGCTAAGCACCAAGTCAAAACCTCTGAGTTTGCCAAACGCTATGGCGCGCAAGGCTTTGGTCGCTCGGTGTACCTTGAAGATCCCGAAGGCAACGTTGTAGAGCTCAAACCTCATGTCCGATTTGAGCGCTAGCTTTTGATATTTCGACCATTTACATGCCTCAATAAGCAAGCGTATAGTGGCTAAATTACCGTCAAACTTGTGCCTAATCTCTCGGACCGGATACCTTGATTCGTTGTGAGCTGGAGGCGCTGCGCTTCAAGCAAAGACACTGTGACCTTCATCTTCGGCTTAACCAATTGAAAGTAGTGCGTATCACCCCCAAAGATCATCAATCGATGGCATAGAACTGCAATTAATCATCGAAAGTTTGAAAAACATGGTTAAAATAGCTGGCCTAGATTTTAAACCAACCAGCTCCGTCGAGGAACAGACATTGAATACGCAACACCTATTTGCTAACGACAGCCAAGATATTGAACAAGCCAAACAGATATTAGCCCGTGGTGAGCTGGTTGCGATTCCGACCGAGACGGTCTATGGCCTCGCGGCTGATGCATCGAATCCAGAGGCGGTAAAAAAGATCTTTGCCGCCAAAGGTCGCCCTACCAACCACCCCTTAATTGTTCATATTGGTGATGTCGAGCAATTGACCGACTGGGCAGTGGATATCCCGCCAGAAGCCTACACGATTGCCGCCGCTTATTGGCCTGGCCCTGTGACCTTATTATTAAAAAAAGCGCCGCAAGCGACCTCGGTGGTGACAGGCGGATTAGACTCGATCGGCTTACGCATGCCTGCGCATGATGTCTTTAGTACTTTACTCAAATCATCAGGTATGGCCGTCGCGGCGCCCTCGGCCAACCCATATAAAAAGCTCAGCCCAACGTCGGCTAAACATGTTCTGAACTCGCTCGGCGGTAAAATAGCAGCCGTACTCGATGGTGGTGATTGCGCCCACGGACTGGAATCAACCATCATTGATCTGACTGAAAAACCGTTTCGAATTTTGCGCAGCGGACCAATTAGCGCCGCCGAACTATCACAAACACTGAACATGCCTGTCGAGGCGCCCAAAGCCCACTCGGTAGCGGTTCCGGGGAATGTCACTAGCCATTATCAGCCGAATACCAAAGTGCGCTTAGTCAGTATTGAAGAGATTGAACAAGCCGACAGCGGCAATATTGCTTGTCTCCACAATATTGCTTGTCTCCACTACTCGCCTTTAGACAAGGACACATTGTTTAAGTCGAAGCCGATGTCAAACGATGTTAGTCAGTACTCACATGACCTATATCGCGCTTTAGATGAGGCCGATCAATGGGGTTGTGATGAAATTTGGGTTGAGCGACCACCGATGAACGAAGCGTGGTACGCCGTACACGACCGCCTTAATCGCGCGCAGTCAAAACTCTAACCGCGAAAAACGATCGCTTATTGGCTCTGGTTTTTATTGTGCCAATAGACTATCTCACGCACACGCCCCTGTGGATCACTATCCGGCATTGCCGGCAACGTCCTGAGCTGGTGCCAATGTTGAGCAATCAACATCAGCACAAATGCATCAATTAAATCATCGCTACTGGCGTGTTTTTTAGGCGTCGTTTCGAGCTGTGTGATTAATCGATTCGACCACGACTGATCAAGGGTGTTGATCAGCGCTAAACGCTCTTGGACACCTTGGGGCGTTTTCTTACTGTGCTGTAAAGGCGCAGCGTTGATGGCAGCAAACACCACCTCTGGGTGAGACTCACGTATCATTAAATCAGGCTGCTGATTTAAAAGCGCATCCACTTGTTTAACCTTAGGCAAAATAAACCAACTCTGTTTAGAAAGCCTTTTGCCCAGTTGTTGAGCGTTAATCTCACACGCTTGCTCATAACTGGCGGCATAAACCGCGTCGCGACAAGGCACCGGAAACACTGAAGCACTACGTTTGATAGTCAAAAACTGACGGGCAGCTTTATCACACAATCGATCGGGAGTTTGTTGATCACTAAAGCCAATTGGAATATCGATTAAGCTGTGCGCGCCGGTAAGCCATTGCTCGGCGTGTTCCAGTTGATCAACAATATGACACTCGGGGCCATGGGCGCCCAAATGCCAGATAACCCAGCCTACTTTACAACCATCAATACCGTTTACTCTCATTTTCTCTCGTACTCCCCATTACCGACCCTATGATAAAGCCTTTGCTGACAATAAAAACGCCCCAAAGATGAGGCGTTTGTACTTAGTTACGTCAGCTAATGGTTACTGAGCGTAGAAACTTCGGATAGGTTCTGGCTCGACGTAGTCAATCAATTCGCTTTGGCTTAGCTTATTGATTTGCTCTTCACGGCCAGAAACCACCAGCACTTGCTGTTTTTCGAGTGTTTCCACCACCTCAAGTTGATGAAGGCGAAGAAGCTCTCTAGTTTGTTGTTCAGCCCCGGAATGATACTTGACAAAAAATCGACTCGGTTGCTGCTTAGCCTGTTCGGTTCGGTTGTCTATTGGCGGAAAAGCAGGATTATCTGCGTAGCTCCAAGCACCAATTCCGCTGCACAATAAAGCAACGCAACCAAGACTGGTGTAGATTCGCTTCTTCATCGCAACTCCTTATTGAAACGTCAGTGACCAGCTATTGAGGCGGCCGCTATCTTGGCGAACACTATCAACCGCTTTTAATCCCCACTCACCTTGAGCTTCAAAGCCGCTGAAGTCAACTTGGTAACTGGTACGAATATCCGTTCCAGCACCACCTGTATTATCATGCAGCACCACCTCATCACCACTCGCTGATGTCAGCGTTACTTTTAGATCACCAATGTAGCTGTGCGTAATGTCCAGTTCAACCGTCACCACGCCAGCGTCGCCTGAACGATCAACGACGATCTTACTGCTTACGCCTTCGGCATTATTGTCTGGAATGGCTAGCACATTAGTGTTGCTGTAGCTCGACGCTGGTTGAGCGTCTGTCTCTGAGCCGTTATGCGTCGCAACCAATGTCGCACCAGCGTAGGCTTCGTAACCATCAATCAGTACTTGGAACGTACCTTGTCCGGTCACATCTAAGGTACAAGTTTCTTGGTTGCCACTTTGCCATGAACGACAGTCGTAGCTGACCGTTGTAGGTTCGCCGTTAAAGCGTACGTACATATCAGCATCACCGCTGCCACCATTGAGATTGAAGGTTGCACGGGTCGTATCGGCAGGAACGTCAAAGGTAAACAGCTGAGTGGAGTTTGCCTCGCCCGATAGTAATGCCGTTGCTACGCCATTTTTTAGTACATTGCCTTTGATTTCATCACCATTACAGCCTTTATCGAGATAGGCTTTCGCTGCATCAGCGTTAATCAGGCCATAACCAGTACGGTTGTCACGCCCTGGCACATCAATATCGGTCGCCGTTGCCGTTAACGCCTTACGGATTTGCTGGGCGCTACAAGTTGGGTGGTAACTCCAAACAAGGCCAGCCACTCCAGTCACATGCGGTGTCGCCATCGACGTGCCATTGTAATATTCGTAATCTTCTCCACTTGTGGTAGAGACGGTCACTTCTTGGCCCGCTTGAGCTGATAGCTCTTGACCAAATGCACGATCAACCGTCACTGACACCATGCGATAGCGGTCGTTATCATCTAACACAAATGGGTTTTGTAACCCTGGAAGCGCTTGATTACTGTAGACAATCGCCGCTTTCGCCCCGGCATCGTGACACGCTTTTACCGGATCAATTTCCGGACGCACACCCGTTCTTTGGTTTTCAATACGCTCGGTTAAACACACCTTCTCTTTCATATCGCCACAGTTGTAGCGACCTGATGAGATATCACACTCTGCTAAAGCGGCGGTGATGCTGCCCGCAACAGGTGCCGATGTGTAGGATTCTGATTGAAGGATCTTACGATTGTGCGGTACGACTCCGCGATCAAAACTGCTGATGCCATTAATGGTAATATCAGACAAAACCCCTTCGCCAACCGTCACCGTAGAGAGTACGGCGACACCAGGAGCGGCAATATCAACCTGATCGGTGGCTTGAGAAAACGCAGCATGATCACGATTAGTATCGACCGCAGCAACCGACATCACTGCGTCATAAGAGGCGGGATAACTGTGGGCGGTATTCCCCGAGTTACCGGCCGCCGCAATTAATAGCACACCTTGATCGTACAGCGACTGCAACGCGTTTTGTTCGGTGCGGCTTGATTGGCTACCACCGAGACTCATATTCACCACGTCTGCCTCGTTCTCAGCACAGGTTTGAATGGCTTTAACTAAGCTTGAAGAGTAGCCCCACCCCGATTCATTAAAGACTTTAACGATATGAAGGTTAACATTTTGGTTGGGCATCACCCCTTTAATACCTTCGCTGTTCGCAATCGCCGCGATGGTACCGGCCACATGAGTCCCGTGAGCGTTATTGTTGCCAGGCGAACTCCATGACCCTGTACCACTGTCATTGGTTCCGTCAACGCGGTTGCCGCTTAAATCGTTATGGCTCAGATCATACCCCGAGTCGATGATACATACCGTGCGATTGCCTGCATTGGCATCATCAAGCAACTGGGCATTAACGGCATTAAAGCCCCATGGCGTAGTTTCACTGAGCAGGAAGCGCGGGGGATCGACCTCGACATACTCTACTTGGCTGTTACTGCGTAACGATGAGAGCTGTTGGTCATCCATCTCAACACTATAAATCGGTTTAGCGCCGAGCTTTTCAATCTTACGTGCTTTTACCTGTTCAAGTACCGACGCGCTCACTTCGCTCGTAGTCATGACAGGCTCTCCCGATCGGGAAAATGGCGCGGGTGTACCTTGTTTAAATTTAACGATGTATTTGGTCGGTAAGTCTGCTTCATTAAAGCCCAAACCGGGTTCGGCATTGACGATGGAAATGCCGCCCATAGCCACTGTGATCATTGAGAGGGTAAACAACCCCTTGGTTTTACTAATCATGTTGTGCATCTGCTCTATTCCTTATGGAGCTAATTCTTATTGGTTTTACGCTTGGTCTCATCGTGTTGTACAACTTGACTCAAGTGGACTAGCTATAAGGCATGAATAGAACATAACCAAAATGCAACTAGAGTAAATATCCTAATTTTTAGCAAAACATCACCAATCCTACTAAAAAAGTGAACTCTCAATAGTGATAATAAATAAACCTTTAGAAGCAATTACTTATTTAGTAAATAAAGGTATTAAAGGTATTAAAGGTAACCTTATAGCAGTCTTTAAACAAAGGCACATGTAAACAGTGATGTATGGCTAAGGATGGCGAAAAGTTGTTGCAATTTGGTTAAATGGAGTGAAAACTCTAGCACTAAGCCATGGTTGACCGCCTAGGTTCCTTACCTCCAACCGAAGGAGTCTGTTTTGCTCGCTTTATTACGCCTATTATTGGCTGGGATCTTCATTATTATTACCACGCTATTTGCTAGCGTTTATTGCTTATTTAGCCCACGCAACCCAAAACACGTTTACTTTTTTTGTCGCTGGTTTAATCAATTACATAAGTTGGTTGGCATTAAGCTTATCCAGCGAGGCTTACACAACGCCCCAACGCCGGAAAATAGTGTCTATATTTCTAACCACCAGAGTGTTTACGACTTTGTCACGGATCCAGGTATGCTCAGACCACGCACGGTCACTTTAGGTAAGAAAGAGTTAATTTGGGTGCCATTTTTTGGCTTTTTGTATTGGATTACTGGCAATATCATGATTGACCGTCAAGATAAATCCAAAGCGCGCGATACCATCAAACAGGTCGCTGACGCGATTCATCAGCGCAATTTATCAGTTTGGGCTTATCCAGAAGGCACTCGCAGTAAAGGGCGTGGTTTACTGCCTTTTAAGACGGGGGCATTTCGTATGGCGATTGAAGCGGGTGTGCCAATAACGCCAATGGTGGTCAGCAGTACCCACAATAAGTTCGATCTTAACCGCAGCAATAACGGCATCGTCATTACTGAAATGCTTGAACCGATTGATGTCTCAAATTTTAAGCTGAGTGATGCCAGAGCGCTGGCCGAACACTGTCACACTTTAATGACTAAAAAAATTGCCCAGCTTGACGCCGAAGTCGCCGAGCTCGAGCAGCAAAATGACACAACTCAAATAGCGACAGGTCAATAATCAACAACGCGGTATCTACATTAATGCTAATACCGCGTTAATTTACTGTTACCAATTTACCTCTTTCATATGAACTTGCGCTCCAAGCTCTAAGTTAAAATTGGCAGTGAGGTTGGGGTAGTGCTGCGCCATAGCATCCATGACTTGCTGACTGTTTGCACTGCGCTTTTCAGCGGCAACAAAACGTTCAATCCAAGTGTGGGTAAAAGCAATGCTACTGGCGTCTAGCTTACCGCCTTGTTGCATGTGGCCAGGCACGACAAACTTGGGCTTAAGCGCTTGCATCTCTTCAAGCTGAGCTAACCATGCATTGACCTCTTGATCCGATTGCGTATCGGCCATCCATACGTGCATGCCTTCAACGATCCCAACGTTACCCAAAATCGCCTTTTCACTCGGTACCCATAAATATGGACGATGTGCGAGCACCCCTTGTGTACCACGGATCTCAATTTTCACACCATCAATAGTCAGTTGATTGCTATCAACAAGTTTGGGTAACTGTGGATTACTCGGTGCATTGAACCCCATTTTTGGCCCCCAAAACGAGACTTTTCTTTCTAATTTTTTCGCGATCGCCTCTCGCACTGCCGCGGTAGTCACTACGCTTGCTTGTGGAAACAGCTTAAGCAACTCAGAAGCACCAAAATAGTAGTCAGGATCAGCTTGGCTAATGAAAATTGTTTTCAACGGTTTACCGGCATCAAGTACTTTCGCTGCAATACGTAGTGCGTCTGCACGAGTAAAACCTGTATCGATCAACAAGCTTTGTGTCTCGCCGATGACTAAGGTTGAAGTGACATTAAAACTGTTGTGGTCGGCGTTATATACATCAAAAGTCAGTTCGGTATCAGCGACCGCTGCGCTGGTGGTCATTAGTAGTGCAAGTGTGGTTAAGGCTTTCATCGTTAGCTCCAAATTGGTTAGTTTGTTTTGTCGCTAAAGATAGTAATGCCTAGTTTTATTTCTAAATAGAGCCTATTATTTGCATTATTATTTCTTAAAACGTGCAGATAGATGGATAGACTCACCGCCGTACAAGTGCTTCTCGACGTTGCACAGACACAAAGCTTTACTGCCACTTCCGATCGTTTAGCGATGTCTCGACCTATGGTGACTCGCCATGTCGAAGCGGTCGAAAACTGGCTTGGTGCACGACTGCTTCAGCGCACCACGCGTAAAGTCTCCTTAACCAGCGCTGGCGAACAAGTACTGCCAGACTTGCAGCGCTGGGTTGAGCAAGCCAGTCAGTTGGAAGAACAACTAATGCCCAGCCAGGCACTGCGCGGTTTAGTGCGAATTTCTGTGAGTATGTCGTTTGGCTTTTCAATGTTGATGCCTGCACTGCAAGCATTCCGACAACAGTACCCCGGAATAAAAATTGATGTTGACGCTCAAGATCGTACGGTCGATATGGTCAGTGAACGGGTCGATTTAGCCATTCGTACCACCAATACGCCAAACGCGAACTTGATTGGTCGCGAGTTTGCTTTGTGTCACTCAAAATTAGTCGCCTCACCCGCCTACTTAACCCAGTTTCCAGTGATTGCGAAACCCCAAGATTTGGTCACACATGCGTGTTTAGGCTATAAAAATTTTGGCCGCCATATCTGGCATTTTCGTCGAGGCGAACAACAGCAAGAAGTCGAAGTGAGTTGTGATATTACGGCCAACGAAGCCACCGTTTTGTTGCATGGCTCTATGGCGGGATTAGGCATTTCAATGCAACCTGATTATCTGACTGACGAAAAGATAGCCAATGGCGAGTTAGTGTGGGTATTACCCGAATGGCAGTTAACCACGTTAAAAATGTACTTACTCTATCCGTCAAGAAAACACGTTTCTCATCCAGTAAGAGCCTTAATCGACTTTCTATTACAATACTTTAAGAACCATTAAGAATCGCATCTGATTATGTTAGGCTAGTTTTCTGCCGTAAAAAATGGAACCATGTTATGGACAACATCACGACGAGGCTTTCGCTTAGAACGATTGAAAAAGCGGACTACCCTGAAATCGCCCAACTAATGAATTTGGTTTTTCCCGATGTCGGCGGAGCTTGGCCGCGCAGTACCATTATGGATCTGATCCGTCAGTTTCCTGATGGCCAAATCTGTATTGAAGATAATGGTAAAATCATTGGGGCGGCTCTGACGATCAAAGTTGATTACAACCGTTTCTCGCTGCCACACGTCTACACTGACATCATCAATGCAAACAACGTCATTCAGAATAATCCTAAAGGCGATGCCATGTATGGATTGGATGTATTTGTCCACCCAGACTATCGTGGCTTACGCTTAGGTCGTCGCTTATATGATGCACGCAAAGAACTGTGTCGCAGCAAAAACTTTAAAGCCATTTTAACTGGCGGACGGATTCCAAACTATCAAGAGCATGCCGATGAGCTCTCGGTGACTGAGTACATTGATAAAATTAAACGTCGTGAATTACACGACCCTATTTTGTCCTTCCAGCTCGCCAACGATTTTGACGTTAAGCGTTTGATGAGAAACTATTTGCCAGAAGACGATGCATCACAAGGCTACGCGACCTTGCTTGAGTGGGATAACTTCTTTTACGAGGAAGATATTCACTCAGTGCACGACATTGAAAAAACCTTAGTTCGCATTGGTGTGGTGCAATGGCAGATGCGTGCGATGCGCGATCTCGATGACTTGATGGATCAAGCCGAGTTTTTTGTCTCATCGCTGTCTAACTACAAAGCGGATTTCGCTCTGTTCCCTGAGTTTTTTAACGCGCCACTAATGGGCCTGCAAGAGGGGCAAAACTCGGTTGAAGCGATTCGCTTTCTCGCCAGCTTCAGTGAAGATATTAAACATCGATTTTCACAAATGGCGGTGACCTACAACATCAACATCATCGCTGGCAGCGTGCCGGTATTGGAAGACGAAAAACTGTACAACGTCTCTTACCTGCTTCAGCGTGATGGCCATATTGAAGCGCAGTACAAGGTCCACATCACCCCGCATGAAGAGAAAGATTGGGTGATCGATGGCGGCGATGAGGTCAAAGTATTTGAAACCGATGCAGGTCGTATCGGCATATTGATCTGTTATGACAGTGAGTTCCCAGAGCTGGGTCGGATGATGGCAGAGCAAGGGGTACAAATTATCTTTGTGCCGTTTTGGACCGACACTAAAAACGGTTATCAACGAGTACGAATTTGCTCACAGGCGCGAGCGATTGAAAACGAATGTTATGTCGCTATCGGCGGCAGTGTCGGCAACCTGCCACGGGTCGATAACGTCGATATTCAGTATGCTCAATCGGCCGTCTTTTCGCCATCGGACATCTACTTCCCACACGATGCGACCTTAACCGAGGCCAGCGCCAATACTGAAATGATCATCTTTGCCGATGTTGATCTGACCAAACTTAAGCAGCTCAACACTGAGGGCTCGGTGACTAACCTTAAACACCGTCGTCACGATATTTACGGCTCGTTCATTACCCCTAATGAATAAAAAGTAAAAAAAACGGCGCGGGAAAACCTGCGTCGTTTTCGTTTGAAGCTTTATTTAAGCATTTAGAGCTTGCTCTAAATCAGCCAAAATATCGTCGATATGTTCAATACCGACAGACAGACGGATCATCTCTGGTGCAACCCCTGCTTGTTTCTGCTCTTGCTCGCTGAGTTGTCGGTGCGTGGTTGAGGCTGGGTGACACGCTAACGACTTGGCATCACCAATGTTCACTAGGCGCTTGAAGATTTGCAGCGCATCGTAAAAGCGCACCCCTGCCTCATAACCATCTTTCAAACCAAAGGATAAAATCGCTGAAGGTTTACCACCCATGTACTTTTGCGCGAGCGGATAGTATTGAGATTCAGGCAAACCCGCGTAGCTGACCCAACTCACTTTATCGTGCTGCTCAAGATATTCGGCGACTTTGAGGGCATTCTCGGTATGGCGCTCCATTCGTAGTGACAACGTTTCCAACCCTTGTAACAACATAAACGCATTCATCGGTGATAATGCCGCGCCAGTATTACGCAGCGGAACGGTTCGAGCACGACCAATAAACGCCGCATCACCAAACGCTTCACTATATACCACACCATGATAAGACGGCTCTGGTTGATTGAAGACTGGGAATCGATCTTTGTGCTGCGCCCATGGGAATCGACCAGAATCAATGATCACCCCCCCAAGCGTCGTGCCATGGCCGCCGACATATTTAGTCAAAGAGTGCACCACAATATCAGCGCCAAATTCAATCGGCTTGCACAGCACTGGGGTCGCAACAGTATTATCGACAATAACTGGCACCCCTTGTTGATGGGCTAACTCGGCGATACGCTCAAGGTCAATGATGTTCCCTGCAGGGTTACCAATGCTCTCGCAATAGACTGCTTTGGTGTTCTCATCGATAAGTTCAGCCAAACTCTCTGGTTTATCGTCTTTGGCAAACTTCACGTTGATACCTTGGTTTGGCAACATATGAGCAAACAAGGTATAAGTACCACCATATAGCTGCGGCGTAGAAACAATATTGTCGCCAGCTTGAGCCAAGGTCAAAATCGCATAGTTGATTGCCGCGCTGCCAGCACTCACTACCAAACCAGCAATGCCCCCTTCAAGGGCCGCCATGCGTTTTTCTAGCACATCGTTGGTCGGGTTCATGATACGGGTATAGATATTACCAGGGACTTCTAAATTGAATAAGTCTGCACCGTGTTGGGCGCTATCAAATTCATACGCCACCGTTTGGTAAATCGGCGTAGCAACTGATTTGGTGGTTGGGTCGGTTTGATAACCAAAATGAATGGATAAGGTTTCGTCTTTCATCGTCCTTCCTTGGGTAAATAGTGTTTTCTGTCTGTTACTGTGATATCAGCATTTATCGACGATTTGTTGAACAGAGGTGCAAATATGTGGGTTATTTCACACTGATTTGGGTCATCTTGTTATGCCAGCGATAACAGCAACGGCGGAGCAAAACTTGCTCACAATCAAGACAAAGGCAACAAACCAGCTGATTAGACCATTTAGACCCGATCCTTGTTGTATACTTCGCCGCAGTTATAGCTACATGAATATAAGTATGTTTCTGACACCGTATTTTTCACACGATAACCACCAATTTCAGTTTACGCGCCAGCAAGCAAGTCACTTTGCTAAAAAGGTTGCGGAAGACTTTAACCCTATCCATGACGAAGACAGTAAACGCTTCTGCGTGCCTGGCGATCTTCTGTTTGCCGTTTTGCTGAGCAAAGAAGGCATTAGCCAAAAGATGCGTTTTGACTTCTCTGGTATGGTCAGTGAGGGGATCTCGTTGTCGATTGACAACAAGTGTGACAAAGAGAGTGCGGTTGTCGATCATAATGGCAAAGAGTACCTCCACATGTCCCGTCAAGGTGACGTAAGCCATAACCCTGAGTTTATTCAGCACGTGGTCACCAACTATGTGCAGTTTTCCGGCATGAACTTTCCACACATCATGGTACCACTGATGGAACAGCAGCAGATGATGATCAACTGCCAACGCCCATTAGTGATCTATGAAAGCATGGAAATCGAATTTACTCGTCTTGACCTTACTCAGCCAGAAGTTGAGTTTGCGAATGCCACCTTCGATGTGGAAGGGAAACGTGGCTTAGTAACGCTTAACTTTACGTTTAAAGAGAACGGTCAAGTGGTTGGTAAAGGCCTCAAACGCATGGTAGCAAGTGGCTTAAAACCTTACGATCAAGAGGCCGTAGACGACTTAGTTGAACGCTTCAACCAACGCAAAGAAGCGTTTTGGGCCGAGTTCGCCAACGCTGCCTAAAATGCCAAAGGGCTACCTCATCAGGTAGCCCTTGTTGTTTAACGCGCTAAAATACGTCTTCTGGCTCTCGCTCAACCCGGTGCTAGAATTATCAAGCGAGTCATTACAGTCGCCAAACTAATAATTACAGCTGCCAACGTGCCAAAGGCGTTTGTAATGAAATTCCTTGGCTGCCCCAACGATCAATCACATCAACCTGGAAAATTCGTTCACTGGGCACTAACGAGGTAAGCTCTGCCGACAGACGCTTATCCGTCACCAGCCATAACGTTGGGTCTTGTTCAAACCGATCTTTGAGCGCCTGCTTATCGCTCTCAGTCCACTCCAATTGAGGCTTAAATTGACGCTCAACCACAAACAATTGATTACCCACAGCAAAATCTTCTAACGCTTGACTAAGCAACACCACAGAATCCATCTGTCTGGCAAAAATGGCGGATTGCTGCTGATTGATTAACGTTCGTATCGCGAGTAATAACCCTTGCTGATTGATGTCGATGGTCGCTTGATGTTGCGGATACACTTTTTGCAGATCTTCACCGACGATCGCTGCCATACGAATTAAATTGGTCGGATTCATCCAAACGTATTTTGATATCTCTCCCTGATCTAAGGTTAATGCTGCGACCCCTTGGGCGCGTGGAGAAATAGCTTGTGAAGCATCAATCTCAATCAGGTGAATATTTCCCTGTCGCGCATAGACATAAGTCGGGTCTTGAGGCCAGATGGCCCGCAACGTAATCGCCACTGTGGCTTGTTTTCCCGCTTCAACAACGTGTTGCTGGCCTTTATTGGCAAACCAGTTGGTCAGCCGCTCAATGCCGTAACGTTTGGGCGGCAAGTAGCTAACGTCGATATCCGTCCCTTTTAGCAACTGCTGTGACAACATATAGGTCACTGGGGTACTGGTAACAATATCGTTGGCATAACTAAAAGGAGCCAACGTGCTGGCGGCTCCATAACACGCGACCATGATCAGTGTTTTCATATTCATATTTAACTACTCAGATTTAAGCTTTATTGACGATTCGATAAATCGTTGCCATTAAAAATAATATCGCAGAGACGATAATGATCGATGCCCCCGACGGCACTGGTAATTCAAGCTCCATCGGCAGTAGCGTCCCTATCAGACAAGCCAAAGTAGCCAGCAAAGAAGAGAGCAAGACAAAACTGCCAATGCGTTTGGTCAGTAATCTCGCGGTTGCACCCGGAATAAGCAGCAGCGCCCCCACCAGCACCGCGCCAATAATCTTTACCGCGGCGATGGTCACAAGAGTGATCATCATGACAAACAAATAGTCATAAAAACGGGTGTTAAACCCGCGAACACGGGCAATATCTGGGCTAATACTGGTGAGTAAAATTCGGTTAAAGGTCGGAATAAGTACCAATAAAATAACCAAACAGCTCAAGGCTAAAATGGCAATATCCCCATCTGTCACGGTCAAAATCGAGCCAAATAGGACATTCTCAAGCATGTGGATATTGATCTTACGAGCCACGTACATCAGCAGCGCCGCCCCCACCGCAAGCGCCAAGGCGAGGAAAACGCCGACCAGAGTGTCATAGGGTACATTGGTACGATTACGCACGAAATGAAGCAATAATGCGAATATCATGCAAAAACCGAACAGACCAATAAATGGATTTTCTGCGGGTTCACCAAGCAATACTCCGATGGCAATCCCCGTCAGGGCGGCGTGCCCGACGGCTTCAGAAAAGAACGCCAAGCGTTTAGCGATAACCAGTGTGCCTAACCCGCCAAGTAGTGGCCCCAATATCAGTGCCGCCACAAGCGCATTGACCATAAAGGCATAAGCAAAGCTGTCACTCAACCAACCCGCTTCAACTCCACTTAAGGCTTGCTGTCTTAACCAATCCATCATGCTGCCTCCACTTTGGCGCTGTAATGCTTAAACAACGATTCAATCCGGTCGGGGCTTAACACATCCGAATGATGGCCTGAGGTCACAATATGACGATTCACCACATGCACTTGAGCATCTAAACGGCGCACAGCCGTCACATCGTGATGTACCGCCAACACCGTTTTGCCCTCGGCGACCACTTGATGAATCAGCGTTTCTAGGTAACGTACGCCTTGCTCATCCATCCCAGTCGTTGGTTCATCTAATACCAGTAAGTCGGGGTCATCAAGCAGAGCCTGAGCAAACAACACTCGTTGCTGCTCTCCGCCCGAAAGCTGCCCCATACGACGATCACAACGGCCAGCCATACCAACTCGTTCTAACTGAGCTAACGCGCGTTGAGCCTGCGAAGTTTTACGTCGCCAAAACAGCGGAATTCGAGTTTGATTGAGCAGCACAAAGTCACTGACCGTCATCGGTAAGCTCGCTTCAAACATGGCTTTTTGCGGTACATACCCCACTCTACCCGCTTGCTGAGTCTGGTTTGGATCTGGCCAGTGAATCGCTATCTCGCCAGTAAATGGCGTCAGCCCTAATACCGAACGCAGTAGAGAAGTCTTGCCTCCGCCATTAGGCCCCATGAGCACGTGACACTGACCGGCTTCGAACTGAGTGTGGATCTGCTGCAAAATTAAGTTATCGCCGTATCGCAGAGTAACCCCATCAAGAGAAATCGATGGACCGGACATTACGCCTTCTCCTGCGCAGGTTGGCTCGCAACAAACTTCATCGCTTCAATCAGTGTTGCGACATTTGCGCGCATTTCTACTTCTACTTTGTCGGCTTGGTATTCACCGTGTGTCATGTGTGAGAAGCGGTATAACTGAACCCCCGTCGCCGCTTCAATGGTATCGACAAAGCGATTGGGCATATTCAATTCATAAAACAGCACGTCAATACCAGCAGCGCGGATCTTCTCGATAGTCGCTTGCAACTGACTTGCACTTGGCTCGACGCCATGGGCAGGCTCTATCACGGTCGCCACATCAACACCGAACTCTTGCAAAATATAACCGTAAGCATTGTGCGTGGTCGCTACTTTCATGCCTGCGGTATTGAGTTCACCTAAAGACAACATCGCGTCACGCTTGAGTTGGCGAAATATTTTGGCGTAACGACGGGCATTATGACGATAAAAAGTCGCGTTATCCGGGTCAAGCTTACTCAGCTCGCTGGCAATGGTGTAAACCTTCTGAATCGTGGTCGACAATCCGACAAAGGTGTGCGGATTGACGGCACCTTTGCCGACCGATTGGCCCATGGCAGGCAGTAGCGGCACCTCTTTATTGGCGTAAATCACCACAAGGTCATCACGCTGAGCGGCCTCAATGACCTTGATGGCAAAATCATCATGACCGACACCATTGACCACTATCACATCCATTTGATTAAGTCTTTTCAGATCATTTGGTTGCGGTAAATAGTTGTGAGGGTTGAATCCCGCATCGACAAGGGGAATTATCTCGGCTTTGTCACCCACTACCGCTTTGACGTAGCTGTAATAAGGTTGCAAAGTAACGCCAATGCTGAGCTTATCGGTGGCAAAACTGCTAAAAGAGACCATCAATAAAGCGTTAAAAGTGAAAAAACAATGGGATAGAGCGCGTTTGAGCATAGTGACTATCATCTCTGTTGACGCTTAATCAGCGTGAGAATGGGAAGGCGAAGATGGTGCAAGGATGACCTGCTGCCAGCCTTGCAACTGACGATTTTCTGGCTTGATTGGCACGCTTTTGTTCAACGTCAATGACGCAGGTGCTAGCCAAATGTCGGCCTGTTGATCACGGCTATCTAGCAACATCAACGCTGAACCTTGTCGGTCTTGTTTCACCCCAAGGTACAGTCCTGCCTCAAGTTGCTGCCATTGATGTGAGCCTTTGCGCTGCCAGCTTTGGTCTGGCACAAACGGCGCAATCCAGTTGCGCTGTAACTCGCTGACATCTGGCCACTCGCCGGACTCCAGATAAAGATCACGAATCTCTTCATGCGCAAGTTTAAGCTCGACCAGCATAGCTAAATCGTCTTGCTCAAGAGTAGTGACCAACACTTGATGGGCCAAAGTCGAAGTCTGCTGCGACTGCGCTTGATGGTGAGGTAACAACAGCAGTGAAACCGCCAAGATAGTCGCAACCGTCAACGCCACCCACTTGCCTTCACGACTGCCATTGTCGGATCGAACCTTGTCAATAATCATCGTGGTTTCAACTCGACCACATCCACTTCAACTGGGTTCTCATGGCCAGCATCAAACACCAAATAAAAGTCAGTATTAGGGTGGGTAAATTGCGCAATCGAACGCTTATCGGTGGTGACTTTGGCAACGAGGTTGTCATCATAATCGTACATGTTGACATCGTAGCCTACTGCCGTTGAACCATCAGAGTAGCCAGCTTCACAGATCACTTGGTCTTGCGCTAAGTGACAGCTCATCAAAGGAAAATGTGCTGCTGATTGAAATGATGTCAAACCAATCATCAAGCCTAAAATGTTAACTAAGAGAGTGTTGTTCATGGTGTATCCAAAATGGCTCAGTAAGGCACTGAGCCAAGGTTTGATTAGTTAAGTTGGGTTTCAAACGTCAGGTGAACATTGACGCTGACTTTGTCGGCTAACGGATCATTTTTCAGCTCGCCTTTGTAGTTAGCTTTCATCAGGTAACGCCCTGCGAGGTCGGGCGTAAAGGTCACTTTACCGTCGTTATCACTGACCACATCAATCTGCTCTTGGTGATTGCGATACTGTGTACCTTCGCGAGTAATTTCAGCGGTCACGCCTGACTGAGGCTGACCATTAAAGAAAAATTGGAAAGTCACCGCTTCACCTTCAATGATATCGGAAGGGTGCGTGAGTGGTTTCATCTCAAGCAGTTTGCCTTCAATCTCTAACACTTTTTCTGTTGGTTTACCGACAGTGATATAACTTTCTGCGCGTGTGTAACTGAGCTGAGTGACCACATCACGAGCTTGTTCTGGGATCACACCGCCGCGTTCAACCTTGCTTGCTTTGGCCCATTTAACCGTATCACGACGACCCGCTTTATATTGGGTGTAGTAACTCGGTTGGTTGTTGATCGCCACTTTGTGCGTCCCTTCTTCAACGAAGTAGAAATCAAACATCGAACGACGTTTACCTCGCACTACAAAATTAGGACGTTCAGAGCGACCATCAGGCATCATCACAAACGCTTGTTCACTTCCAGCAGGTTTATCAAAGACAAAGGTTCCATGCGACGCGGTGACATCAAATGTCAACCAATCACCGCCCTCTTTAGAGACGGTAAAATGAGATGGGAGAACCCAGCGAGGATGTGCTTGCACTGTCGTTGCGGTGGCAAAGCTGATTGCCATGACACTGGCTAACGCCACTGCTTTGATATTGGTTTTCATTGTTGTTCCTTTTGTCACTTCACTAGGTAATTGACGGTGATCGCTCCCGTCTCTTCGGTTGGTTGGAGTTGGTAGCGCACGTCATGTTCAGCCAAATGTATTTTTTGACGCAGGTAATTACGCCCACCATGTTCGCGTACCACTTCGACTAACAAGGTATAATCACCTTGCGCTAATCGTTGACCATTATCATCCGTACCATCCCAGCTAAAACGATAACGACCAGCAGGACGAGTGGCAGAAGTAACGGCATCAACTCGTTGGCGATCATAACGCCCTACTTTGCGCCACCAACTGCGCAAGTCTTTAAGCCATTCATCTTTACCCACCCAAAGCTGAAGGGTTTTCACCGATTGACGCTGTTGGTCTTCAATCCACACGGCAACGTACGGGCGGGCATACATTGAGGTTTCGATGGTGGGAAGCTCAAATTCAATATCGATTTTTGCCTTATCAGGCAACGGCGTTGCAAATAGTGGTAACGGCGTCAGTGCCGCAATAAGAAGCAATCGACTCAAAGGATTGCGGCGCAAAAATTGGCCTGTGTTCAACATGGTTTTTCTCTTCATTAAGCCGCTATGGCACAGCAAAAAAATAAATAGTCAGTGATAACGCAGTGCCAAAAGTCATCCACTGCATTGAGGTCTTTAATGTCTTTTTCTTCGGCAACAGCAAACACACCCCAGTGACAACAAACAACACCATCAGCAATGCAGTGATATCGATAAACCACTTCCAGACTTCACCACTATTTCGCCCTTTATGCAGATCATTAAGCCGCGCAATCAAGCCGTAGTCTGTGGTTTCAATTTCTGCTTCACCGCTCGTCATATCAACAAAAACTGTCGCGTTGTAGCCAGGGCCTTTAAAGTCGAGAGAGAGTTCACCGACCAGCAACCGCCCCTGTTCAACCTCGGTATAAACATCCAAGGCAGAAGGTGTGCCACGTAATTGGCTTTGTTGAGTGAGAAAAGCGATCAACGCAACGCGATTTGGCTCAAAGCGGCGTTCGTTGGCAAACAGATGCTGAGGTGGAACGTTCAGGGTGTGGTGCTCAATCATCGCTTCGCTACGCTCAAACCACTGCGGGCGATTTAAGGTAATGCCAGTTAGGGCGAAAAATAGCGTGACCAATAGCAACGCCATTGAAACGTAAATGTGCAGGCGACGCGCCCAATGCTGAACGCCCTTACTCTTGAGCAACATATAACAGTCATCATCAGTTAATCCGCGCTCAATTTAGGTGATAATGGTTCTTATTGGCATTCAATTTACATTATTTACGTTTCGAAACAGAGCAAGAGTGAGGACGGAGACAGAACGGGTTAAATGCAACACAGTCGTGGTCAAAAAAAAGGCCGGAGCGTTCACTCTGGCCTTTGATGCAATTTAATCATTCGCTTAGCTATTTTGACTGCTCTTAACACTGCGCAGTTGCGATAGATACTTCACCCAGCTTTGCGCTTGTTTGGAAGGCGAAATTTCATTGGCCCGCTTTGCGTTGGCCAAGGCGTCTTCAATACGTTGCAATTTGTAATAGGCGCGCGCCTTGATCAAAGCGACTTCGGCGTGACGACCCGTAACCTTATCCAAAGCCGCCAGAGCTTGTTGGTAATGCCCTTCTTGAGCCAACAACTGCGATAAATTCCAGTAGTATTGGCTATCTAGCTGAGCGGCAACACGCCAACTCGCGATCGACTTTTGCCACTCTTTGGCGCTTTGCCAGTAACTGGCTTGTTGCGCTTTGAGCTTGCTATCAACGTCGATCTGATCCAACTGCGCCAATACCATCGCCGCACGCTCTGGGACCCCGCGTTTGGCATACAACTGAGCCAATAATTTTAGGTCATCTTGGCTAAGCGCTATACCATCGAGCTTGGCCAGCGCCATCGCGTCTAATGCGCCCTTTTCATCACCAACACGCAGGTATAACGCCACCAGCTGGCGCCACCATTCCATGCGCGCAGGCTCAATGGCAATCAAACGTTTTATGGTCTTTATCGCAGGCGACCACTGTTTAAGCTCAAGTTGAGCCGATAGTTTGAGTGACAATGGGCTCAGCTGATCGGGCTGTGGATAGTGTTCATAGCGTGCTATCGCCGTCAGTACTTTACTCCACTGCTGCAACTGGTAATGCGATTGAGCGATACGAAGCCATATTTCAGGCACGGTTTGCCGATCAGACGCCGACTCGCTCAGATTGTAGTAATGTGGCAAGGCTTGGCTGTACTGTTGTTCGTTGAGCAACATGTCGGCTAACATTTTTCGAGTTTGCCAAGCTTGCTCATCTTGCAATAAACCGCTGGTGACTGCGAGATCCAACTGTTGAATCGCTGGCGTCACTTGATCATTCTGCCAGTACAAAATACCCAACATACGCGCGACAAACGCTTGGTCATAGCCGCGAGCAAGATCAAGCGCTTCTAGGGTCGAAATCGCCTGTTCAAGCTTATCTTGTTGCGCCAAGTTGTGTGCATGCTGTACACGTGTCGCGGTGTATTGACCAAGTTGATTAGCAACGGCGACACCAGCACTCAAGCTAAGCAGCAAACCGATTAGGCAGTTTTTGATCATTGGGCTAATTTAAACTCCACTCTGGCGGTTTGTCCGACCTGTTCGACTGACACACCTTGGTCAATTTTGGGTTGATACTTCCACTTTTTCAACGCACTAATGGCTTCTTTTTCAAACATGCGTTTGGGTTTTGCCTCGACCACTTGGATGTCTGTTGGCCGACCTGTGGCATCAATGGTAAAGCGCATCACCACATACCCTTCAACTTTGCGTTTTATCGCTTTTCTTGGGTAGCGCGGTTCCACACGATAAAGAGGTAGCGCTTGTTGGTTGCCCATCGTCCCCTGCAATTTTGGCGCTTGGATCGCAATGCCATCTAACACGGTATTCAACCCTAAGGCACTGGTTGGTGTCATAGGGCTCATCGGCGTCACTTGCGTTTGCGCCTGTGACACATCGATAGGCTCAGGAGCGCTCGGTGGCGTTGGCGGCTCTGGTACAGAACGTTGACGACGTTGAACATCGCTATCATTTTCTATCATTACCATATTAAAACGCACCGCCTGTGATGGTTTTTGCGCGCGTTGATTACCATTATCAACCATCCAGGCCATGAAGCTAAATAAACTTACCGCAACCATCAACGCGGCCGGAAGTGCAAGCAGTAATCGCCCCATTAAGGCTTCTCCGCGGCCAAAGCTATGCGCGTCACACCCGCACCTTTTGCTGCATCCATCACTTTCACCACAGTACCGTTGTAAGCATGTTCATCGGCTTGAATTACTAATGACGCATCTGGCTGATCAAGCAGCAAGTGCTCAATGGTTGCCTCAACACGTTCGATATCAACTGCACGCTTATCGATATAGACATCATTCGCGGCAGTCACCGCAATAAATATTCCCGCCTCTTTTTGACTGACAACGTTCGATGCTTGAGGGCGATTCACTTCCACCCCTGACTCGCGTACAAACGAGCTTGTGACAATAAAAAAAATCAACATGATGAACACGATATCGAGCATCGAGGTTAAATCGATCTGCGCTTCATCTTGACGATGGGGTCTACGTCCGAGTCTCACTTTTGACTCCTTAAAGATTGTTCTAACTGGATGGCTTTTCGCTCGCACATTTTGCTTAAGCGAGCATGAATAAACATCCCCGCAAGCGCGGCGACCATACCGGCCATGGTAGGCAACGTGGCTAAAGAAATGCCGGATGCCATTAATTTCGGATTGCTACTGCCCTGTGTTGCCATCACATCAAACACAGTGATCATCCCCGTCACAGTGCCAAGCAAACCAAGCATAGGGAAAATGGCCACCAACACTTTGATCATCGAAAGATTTTTGTGCAGTTGCGTATCGGCTTGAGCTAGCCATCCTTGGCGAATTTGATGCGCATACCAAGAGTGATGATCGACCCTTGCTTGCCACTGAGCACCCAATTGAGCCTTCACTTTAGGAAACTCAATGGTGATATACAGCACTCGCTCGATAATCAGCAGCCAACACACGACAACGGCCGCAGCCAGCCACCGTAAAATAGGGCCGCCTTGATGCATAAAACTAACCAAAGTCGAGGCCCAATCTTCACTGATCAAACCCAGTGTATTGAGTAGGACCTGCTCCATTATGCTGCGCTCTCGGCTGTGTAGTTAGGGCTATCTTTACTGTGCGACGATTCGCGTTCAGCTTGCTCTGCCACCAGACCAATACCTTGTTTTTCAAGAATATTACGCACATTTTCTGCTTGAGAATTCAAGATGGTATGCGCCAAAAGCAGTGGCATTGCTGCGATCAGGCCAAGCACGGTTGTCACTAACGCCATCGAGATACCGCCCGCCATCACTTTCGGGTCACCGTTACCAAACTGAGTGATCACTTGGAAGGTTTCGATCATACCCGTTACCGTGCCTAGTAAGCCAAGCATAGGAGCTAGAGCAGCAAGAAGCTTCAGCATCGACAACCCTTTTTCTAGGTGGGTTTGCTCATCAACAACAGCTTCCAAAAGACGTAGCTCTAACGCTTCTACGCTGCGATGCTTGTCTTTATGGTACACCGCAAGCACACGACCCAAAGGGTTGTCTCCTGGCTGCGCTGGGGTTTTCAATTGCTGGATGATTTTCTGGCGCGAAATCATCAGCGATGTACCACGTACAAGTGCAATCAATAGGCCGATAGCCAATAAACCAAGGATGATTTTGCCGACAACGCCGCCTGCATTAAGGCGATCAGCCAACGTCGGTGAGTTTGCGAGCTGTTCAAGAAGAATGCCGCGTGACGGATCAATAACAAGCGCCTCAATGTCACCAGAGGAAAGAGTACTTGCCGTTGGGCCATTGTTAGGCTGACGTAGATAGTTTACCGCATCTCCGCGTTGACCATTCCACTTAACGTAGCCAGTCTCATCCAGCAGCGCCATAGAACCAAGACGAACACCATTAAGCGTTTGTTCACGACCTTCGCCATTTAGCAGTGTGAAAGAGACGTTTGCCATCTCACCACTTGCTTTGATTTGTTCTTCCATGCTGTGCCACATCGCCTGAAGTTGGGTCAACGTTGGCAGTGATTTAGCCGCAACAATAGCATCGATTTCTTTCTGATATGAGTTGGCATCGACACCCGTTACTGAGCTCTTGAGCTCTGACTCTAGCTCTTTTGCGTTCTGGCGAACGACGCCAAATAGCTCACCTAAGCTCCCGGTTTCTAAACGTAGCTTTTCTTCTAGCTGCGCCAATTCCGCTTCGTTTTCACCGAAAGTAACACTTAATGAATCCGCTTCTGCTTGAAGAGCAGCTCGCTGTGCCGCCAATTTATTCTTTATAGCCTGTAGCTCTTGCTCTGTTTGCTTAAAACCTGATTCACGCGCAACATTGTGCGATTGCTGTTGACGATTTTCTTGCTGCGCCTTGTGCAACAACGCTTCACTAGCAAACGTTGTATGAGGCATTAATGCGGCTGTCGAAATGAGTGCAACCGATAACCATTTTTTCATCATTTATTTGCCCTCCGCAGCGGTTAACGACACTGGCAGAGTTAACATGCTCGGCGCGATCTGTTTATTCGCCATAGCGAACGCTTTATCTAGCTCTGATTTTTGCTCAGAACCCACTTGTTGCCATGCTTGTTGTTGCTGTGACCAGCTCCAGAATGTATCACCAGAGAAGCTACGCGCTACCAAAGACAAACGCCCTAAATAGAGAATATCCGCCTCCACAGCTTCATTGCCACCCAGGTTAATCTTGCCTTGGTAAACACCAAGCTTGGTGCCGTAATCGATTTCGATTTGGTACGCTTCTAAAATACGACGAAACTTCTCTGCATCCGCAACGTCTGCCCGCGTCATCATGGAGTCGAGCTTTGCAATTCGCTCCTCACGTTGCGCTTTGCGGATCGGTTTGTCGTTAGCGACGAGCACTTTTAAGCCTTCAAGCATGTGATACATCAAAGGCACCACACCTTGACGTGTTTGAGCAATCTGGTCAATCTGTTGATTAAGGCTTGATAGCTCTTGATCTTGACTTGCAACAAGGCTGACAAGATGATCGCGATAAATCTTCAAGTTACTGACTTCTTCTTGCAGCTGTTCGATTTCTGCCTCTAAAGTCAGCGCTTTTTCTGCACTGACATCAACGCGTTTTTGGCTTTGTGCCGATGCTTGGTTAGTTTTACTCAGCAGCGCTTGTGCATCGTTAAGATCGTCCGCGTGAACGGGAATCAGGGTCGATGACAGCAACAGAGCGAGACTTGATTTGATTAGATTCATACGAGTTATATTTTCTGTTTTCCAAAAACGACTAAAGGGGAAGACGTCGCCTCCCCTTGCCAATCCGATTGTTATCAGTACTTGAACTGAACGGTTGCCATGTAGTTTCGGCCTTCGCCAATCACCACATTACTTGCTCCCTGTTGTTGACTGTTGGTACTACCGCCACCAGCGAGGTAATCGGTATCGAACACGTTTTCAACATTGAAGCGAGCGACAATATCTAAGTTCTCATCGTACTTATGTGTATAAGCTACGCCCATATCAACGCGTGCATAGCCATCTTTCTTAAAGGTGTTCGCAGCGTCGCCGTAACGAGCACCTTGGTAAATCAAACCTAAGTTGACGTTGGTGTTATGGTAAGCCTGATAGCTCGACCAAACACTGGCAGAAAACTCTGGCACATCAGCCGGACGGTTGCCCTTATACTCTGCACTTTGGCTAATTTCTGCATCAAGATACATCGCTGAGGCTGTTAGTGAAAAATCATCAGTCACAAAGCCTTGAGCCAAAATTTCCGCACCACGGTGTACTTGCTCGCCATCTTGTGTCTTTTTGTACATGATATCGTTACTAGCGTTGACACCATCTTCAACATCTAGCGAGATGTTTTCTAGCGTGATATCAAACAGTGCGCCAGTCAGGTACAAACGCTGATCAAACAGCTCCCACTTAGTGCCCATTTCATAAGAAACGCCGCGCTCTGCATCAAGTTCTTCACCATCATTGGTATAGTCAGTGCCGCTTACCGTTCCCTGAGGCATAAAGCTTTCAGAGTACTGAAGGTAAATTGAGCCATTGCTTGCCGGATGAAAAATAACACCAAGCTTTGGTGACACCTGACTTTCTGTCAGTTCATCACTGCGTTTTTCATCATAACGAACACCCGCTAATACTTGCCAGTAATCATTAATGGTCATCATATTTTGCGCATAAAAGCCCAACGTATCATATTGACTTGTTGGCCACCTTTTCGAGCTAGTCGGTTGAGGCTTTGTCACCGTCTCACCCGCGGGTACATACTCACCATCATGGAAGGCCATAAAACGATCGTAACTGTAATCTAGGTAGTTTGCGCCGACTAACAAAGTATTATCGGTTCCAAACAAAGAGAAATCCGTGGTCACGTCAACGTAGGCGGTATCAAATACCCAATGATCCGAACGCTCGTTACCTTTGTGCTTAATGGTACCATTTTGATCGTACTTATCGAATTTCGGGTAAGATTCAACATCAAAGCGCTTAAAGTCTTGGCGATTGTAGCCCGCTTTTACGTTTACCTTATCGGTCACTTGAGCATTAATGTTGATGCCGTAGTTCTCGACATCGTTGTCAATGTTCGACCACTGCGCATCCCAGATAGTCTGGTCACCTCGGGCTGCAGAACCATCGACAATATAGGCACCAGAATCGACGCTGCCATTATCTTGAGTACGGTCATAGTGCGCAGACAGCATGATCGCGTCAGTCAGGTCGTATTCGACAACCAAACCACCCAATGCACGTTCGGTTTGCGGCGAAGTCCCATCTGCGTACTTGCGCCATGAGCTGTCACTTTGCTTCGACACTATCGCACGAGCACGAAACGTCTGTTCTTCATTCAATGCGCCACTGACGTCAAGCACAGTTCGCGAATAATCGTTTGAACCAATATCTTGGCTCAGGCCGATTTGAGTTTCTGTTGTTGGCTTCTTAGACACCATATTCACTAAGCCGCCAGGTTCAGATTTACCATATAGCAGACCTGATGGGCCTTTAAGCACTTCAACACGCTCTAACAGCTCAATAGGCTGACGGTAGTGTGACCAGTGCTGATGACCATCGCGCAAGAAGCCATCAGAGCTACTCAGCTCAAAACCACGCAGTGAGAAACGTTCACGGTTACGGCTTGTACCGCCTGCGCTGACACTGGCGTCGTTTTGTAGTACTTCACCAAGTGTACTTGCACGTTGTTCATCAATTACCGTTTCATCGATAACCGCTACTTGTCCCGGCGTTTCCAATTGCGTCATTTCCATGCGCATTGCTGTACTGTTTGTATCCGCCTTGTAGCCGAACTCGCGACCTTCTACAACTACATGTTCGTCTGTTTGAACTTCCGCCACTGCAGGTGTTGCTAACACCGCACCGATCACTAACGCCAACTGGCTCTTAGTAAACATATTGTCTAACTCCGATTATGTTCGGACACACATCGTTACTCTGTGATGCCACTTAATTATTTCGGAGGTGAATATAAGTGATAACCATTACCATTTGCATTTAATTTACATTCTTTGCATTTGTTTGGCTATGTAAATATTCTCTAATGTGACATTTCTCATCCAAAAGACCCGCTATTAATAAAAGAGGCCGTCAGCCATCAAAGGGGAGGAGGCGCGATTGGCTACTGCTTGAACAACAAGGTCACGGCTAAGCCACCATTGGAGCGATTGGATGCAATCGCTTGGCCTCCCATCATGCGCATCGATTCTTTGACAATCGCCAGCCCAAGGCCGTATCCAGCGCGTTTTTTATCTCGAGAAACATCTAATCGAGTAAAGGGATCAAAAATATCCTGTAGCTTATCTGGGTGAATCCCCGCGCCGTTGTCGGCAATCGTCAGGGCTAAATAACGGTGTTTGTCGGTCAATTTGTTGGTCAGCGAGACCTCAATTGTGGCTGCCTCTCCGGCGTATTTAATTGCGTTAGTGACTAGGTTATTCAAACAGCGCAGCACTAAGGTGTCATCACATTGTGCTTTGGTTTGGCTTGCACGCGAGTCAAATGTTAAGCTCTGGTTCGCTTTTAAATCGAACTTACAACGCTCAATTGGGGGCGCGAGAAGCTCAGCTAAATCACGCCATTTCAGCTCGCTGTCATAGCGAGCGTTCTCTAAACGACTAAACTGCAAAATCTCATCAATTAAATGATTGAGCTCATTCGCTTGCTGCTCCATTTGCGTCACTAGGCGTTGTTCGCTGTCACTCACTCGCTTGCGCAGCAGATGCAATACTAAGTTTTGCCGCGCCAGTGGTGTACGTAGCTCATGAGAAACGTCACGAATCAGCCGACGCTGTTTTTTCGCCAACGAATGAATCTCGATGGTCATATGATCAAAATCTTGCGCTAGTTCATTAAACTCACGCGTATTGGATTTGAGTTCATTGACCACACTGACATTAAAGTCACCGTTAGATAATTTTTTACTCGCCTCTCGTAATCGGTCCAGTGGCTGTTGGAGCCGCCTTGCTAGCAACCAGGAAAAGAGCGCCAAAATAACAACCGCGATCACCACCTTTAATATCGAGAAGTAATAGATAAAGTCATGCGCCGGGTGCAATTGATGAGGAAGTTGGATCACTAAGTTGTTATTCTGCTCTAAAGGAATACTAATGATCGGTCGGCTGACTCTTCCCTCTAACGGCTGATCTAAGTCTCGTTTGAATTTGAGTTTGAATTCAAAGTGCGGATGCATCATTCGGTGGGTTAGCGGTTTTTGCTTTTGGTCTAAAACAAATAAGTAAAAACGCTGGGCGTTGGCCCAATCAGCTAACTCATCCATGTCACCATATTCTATCAACTGATTGGCTTGATCGGCCAAATCGAGCATTTCTACCTTGATACTCTCTGGCACTTTAAGCATCGCCTTGATCAAAGCTTGCTCGACCAATACCTGAACCAACAAAATACTGATAACAATGGCGGTCATGTAGCTAAAAAGCTGAAAAGCGAGGCTATCTTTGCGCTTAGCAATATAGGGTGGGCAGACCAATTTCATTAGCCTGCAAATGCCTCTTGGTAACTGTACCCTTTGCCACGAAACGTTTTGATATGTTGTTTCGATAAACCCGCTTCAACCAGCTTACGACGAATGTTGCTAATATGCATATCGAGGTTGCGATCATAAGGGCTGAGCTCTTTTTTAAGCACTTCTGTTTGCAACTCTGCCTTCGAGATCACCATACCTGGGCTTTTGACTAAGTAGCACAGCAGCTCTGCTTCCGTCCCCGTTAAGGGTAAACTCTCGAGTTGGTCACTGATATTTTGCACCGTGCTGCACATGGTTTGTCTATGGCGCTCTAGACCCACGCGGCGCAAAATCGCTTTAATCCGCATCAGAAGTTCAGCAACATTAAACGGTTTGCCGATATACTGGTCTGCCCCTGCTTGATAACCTTCTAGCATTGAGTTGTCATCATTAAGCGCCGTTAACATCAAAATCGGCGTGGCAAAACGCTGACAGATACGCCGAGCGACTTGCATACCATTTAAGTTTGGTAGCATCACGTCAAGCAATACCAGATCAACGGATGTTTTTTCCATGGTGTGCAATGCACTTTCGCCACAATGAACACAAGTGACGGTATACCCCTCTTCTTGCAATACCGTTTCTAACAATTGACATAACAGAGTGTCATCATCGACGACCAGCACTCGTGACATTATTTACTACCATAAAAATAAAAACGATTCGCATTCTAATCTTGATCGATAATTTAGACAACAGTGTTATCGATATCCAGCTCAATACGGTTATTTTTCCTGCATGAGTTGATGCGACGGGCGATCTCAGCTCAAAGTTTACGCTTGGCGTGTCTGTGTATACTGGTATTCAATAGAGTTATTGGTTAGCCTCTATTGCCGATCAGTACAACGACGATCAGATCATTCTCTGTGACTGGTTGGCAAGTAGCTATACAACAGCGGAATAAAAACACAACGGTGTAGAAATCAGACCACCTAGCCATTAACGGGTCATTTTCTTTACAAAAACCACCACAAACAATGCCATAGTAAAACTACCGAGAAATGCCTCACAAGCGGCGATAAACCGCGCCACCCCAACAGGAGAAATATCACCATAGCCCAGAGTGGTAAAGGTCACGACACTAAAATAGAGCGAGTTCAAAAACTCGAGTAGATAAAATTGCCAACCTGTCACGCCTTCATAGATAGGATGTGCCCCTGTGGTATCGAGAAAGAAATACGCCAAGGCGCAAACCACAATCAGGAAAATGGAAAAGCCGACCACACGCAACGGATCTTCCCCGTAGCCACAAAATAGGTCAACGAGCTTAGAAATGATTCGTTTGTTACTAAAGCGTGGCATTTGATAGCGACGATAGCGCATTTCACGCTTAAAAAAATCGCCCGCCATTTCAAACAGCCCTTGTTTTTCACACTGCTTACGAATATTACGACATACCTCTTCGGCTTCTTGGCATAACTGTAACGAGTGTTTCTTATCACGTTTACGTAGCGCCTGCTTAACCTCTAACTCTTGTTTAAGATGAATTCCCCACTCAATGTTCTCCAATTTAGCCCGAGCTAAGTCAGCGCCTAATAAGTTACATCCGTCTAACTTGGCACAATGAAGATTAGCCCCTATCAGGCGAGCTTTCATCATTGAAGAGCCACGTAAGTCTAAGCCAAAAAAGTGTGCGTCTTTAAGATTGGCACGATAGAAATCGGCGCCTCGACACTGGTATCCTGCTTTACAGCCACGGTTGACCAAATCGATATCTTCAAGCTCGGTTCTCGCCAACTGAAATCCGTCTAAAGGTTTACCTGCTGCGGCCCATTGCTCAACCTCGTCTTTAATCTTGTCATTGCTTTTGTCGACGTTGGGATCATGCCAGTAACACAGTCCTGACTCACCACTTGGTTGATCGCAGCACCAGCCATCAGGGTTTTGATAGCTGCATCGGCCTAGTTGAGATTCCATATGCGCTGCCCCTTACCGTTCCTGCCTAACGATGATATTGGGCAGAACTACTGATAAGTGTAGTGGCTGATAGTCGACGCGCCACGCTATTTATACATCAATCACTATCAACTTCTTGCTTAAGCCACTGCTTGAACAGTCGCGTGTATGGATCTTCAGTATGAGTGATGACAAAGTAACCTGCATTGGCGCTTATTGGCTCAAACGGCGCAACTAAACGCTGCTGCTCAATTTCACTCCCTAGCAAAGCCACTCGTGCTAAAGCGATACCAACCCCTGCTTCCGCCGCCGACATCGCCATATCGGTACGATTAAAAAAGTGGCCTTGATGGGTTGGAAAGTTGAACCGCTGCGCCGCAGACCAAAAGCGCCACTCTTGATCTTTCTGTGCGCCCTGCCACGGCATCATGTCATGCAGCAAGGTGACCTGATGCCACGCTTCACTGCCGTGTAAAATGTGCTGATGCTGGCTCAAGTACTCTTGGCTCATGACCGGCAGCAGGGACTCCTCTATCAATAGTTCAGCGTCGGGGTACTTGTAAGGCAGCGGACCATAATCAATTGCAAGATCAAAGTTACGCTTATCACTGTCAACCAATGCACCTTCTGCAATGGTATGAATTTGTACCTCTGGATATTGACGGTGAAATCTCTCTAATCTCGGCACCAGCCACTTAAACGCAAATGAGGGCGTTAGTTTCAAGCGTATTTGTTTGCGCTCCGACACTTGGGTTAATTGAAAAATATTGTCTTCGATCGCCACAATGTGATGACTGGTCGCCTCAACCAACTTGGTACCTTGCTCAGTCAAGCGCACACCACGCGCGTGACGTTCAAATACACTAAAACCTAACCGCTGTTCAATCTGTTGCAACTGCTGACTAATTGCACCTACTGTCAAGTTGAGGTCTTTAGCAGCACTGGTTAAGCTTTGATGGCGGGCAACGGTGCAGATCAAATTTACCCCATGTAACAACGCCGATTTCATTTTTAGCCTTTAGTTTTTCTAAACCCTACTATCAATTCTTATCGATTGTTAAATCAATGTAAACAGTCGATTCTTGGCAAAATTCAATCGTGTGAGAAGAAGACGTGGAAGTCGTTGTATTAGGAAGTGGCGTAGTGGGTTTAACCAGCGCCTGGTATTTATCACAAGCCGGTTTTAGCGTGACAGTGATTGATAGACAAGCGCGTGCAGCCAAAGAGACAAGCTTCGCCAACGCGGGTCAAATATCCTATGGTTACTCCTCACCTTGGGCTGCACCTGGTATTCCAGCCAAAGCGATTAAGTGGTTGTTTGAACAACACGCGCCACTAAAAATCAAACCATCGATGAGCTCAGAGCTGATGCAGTGGGCGGGAAAAATGCTGCTTAACTGTCAACTCGATAAATACCGCATTAACAAGGCGCGTATGTTAACCGTTGCCAATCGCAGTCGAGACTGTTTAGCCAAGTTAAATCAGCAATATCAGCTCGACTATCAAGGTCGTAGTCAGGGTACCTTGCAGATTTTTCGCACCGCCGCTCAACTCACTGCGGTCGAAAAAGACATCAAATTGCTCGAAGAGAGTGGTACGCGCTTTGAGTTAATGGATAGCAAGCAGTGTCTGGCTCAAGAGCCCGGATTACATCACATGCAAGGAGAGCTCGTCGGCGGGTTATATTTACCCGATGATCAGACCGGTGACTGTTACCTCTTTTGCCAACAGTTACAGCAAATGGCGCAGCAAGCAGGCGTTAAGTTTCTGTTTAACACCCATATCGATGCATTACTCACTGAGAAAAACCGCGTTGTCGGCATCACCACCAATCAGGGCACCATCAGCGGTGATCACTATGTTGTCGCGATGGGCAGTTATTCCAAACACCTCTTGGCGCCATTTGGCATCGATTTGCCGGTTTATCCAGTCAAGGGATACTCGCTAACCTTACCCGTGATTGATGAGCAACATGCACCAAATTCGACCATTATGGACGAGACCTACAAAGTCGCGGTCACACGCTTTAGTGAACGAATTCGCGTTGCAGGCACTGCTGAGCTAGCCGGATTTGATACTGCATTACCGGACAAACGCTTAGCGACACTCAATCATGTGGTTAGTCACTTGTTCCCACATGGGGTCGACTTTAGTCAGGCCGAGTACTGGAGCGGCTTTCGTCCGATGACGCCTGATGGCACGCCAATTATTGGCCAAACATCACTAGCAAACCTCTATACCAATACTGGTCACGGGACCTTGGGTTGGACGATGGCCTGTGGCTCGGCCGACATCTTAACCGAGATCATCGCCGCACAAGGTAAACAGACTCAGCCCGAGTTGAGTGTTGCCCGTTATGGCTAGGGCCTGTCAACGCTTCATCACACAAGCAGCTTTCACCATATAAAAAGCTAGGCTGCGCCAAATTGATAAAATAATCGACAGCGCAGTTTGGCAATGTTTTAAATATCCCCCCTACCAAAAGCAATATCCACGACATCTATATAGATGATAATTTTCATTAAGTAAGCTCAACCTCTCGCGATGATTTAACACTTTTTAAGCACTTTGTGTTCGACATCACGCTAATTAACATTGATAGATAAATAAATTAACATTTGCGTTACAGAAAGGGTAATATCCTGTTCAGAAAACAACCATTACAAACTAAAAACAGGGAAATACTTATGCAGTCATTCGTTGATTTTTTGAATGGAATCATCTGGAGCCCGGTACTGATTTATTTGTGCCTAGGCGCCGGTTTGTTTTATTCGGTCATGACTCGTTTCGTTCAAATCCGTCACTTTAGCGAAATGTGGCGCTTACTTCTTTCAGGCAAAAGTTCTTCTAAAGGCATCTCATCGTTCCAAGCGTTAGCCGTATCACTTTCAGGGCGTGTCGGTACTGGTAACATCGCGGGTGTCGCTGCTGCGATCGGCTTCGGTGGTCCGGGGGCAGTATTCTGGATGTGGGTGGTCGCCTTCTTTGGCGCTGCAACAGCCTACGCCGAGTCAACACTGGCACAAATCTATAAAGAAGAAGACAACGGAGAGTTCCGTGGTGGCCCTGCTTACTACATCGAAAAAGCGATGGGTCAGAAATGGTACGCATGGATCTTCGCCATTGCGACAATCTTCGCGTGTGGTTTCCTACTCCCTGGCGTTCAGTCAAATAGTATTGGTAATGCCGTTGAAGCGGCGTTTGGTTCTGGTGCAATGGTCGAAACAGCCATCGGCACGTTCAGCTTTGCTAAAATCCTAACCGGTACGATTATTTCTGTGATTCTGGCGTTCATCATCTTTGGTGGTGTCAAACGTATCGCAAACTTCACACAGATCGTTGTTCCTTTCATGGCATTGGCTTATATCATCACCGCTTTCGTTATCATTTTACTTAACATCGGTGAAGTACCACGCGTATTTGCCATGATTTTAGGTGATGCATTTACCCCGATGGCAGGTGTTGGTGCAGCAATCGGTTGGGGTGTGAAACGTGGTGTTTACTCAAACGAAGCTGGTCAAGGTACGGGGCCTCACGCCGCCGCGGCCGCGAACGTCGATCACCCAGCGCAGCAAGGCTTAGTTCAGTCGTTTTCAATCTACATTGATACGCTGCTAGTTTGTTCTGCAACCGCGTTTATGATCATCATCACGGGAGCGTACAACGTCCATGGCGCTGAAGGGTTCCTAGTGCAAAACATTGCCACTGACATTGCTGCAAACGGCCCAGTATTTACCCAAATGGCGATTGAAAGTACGTTGCCTGGCATTGGTAAGCCATTTATCGCAATTGCGCTGTTCTTCTTCGCTTTCACTACCATCTTAGCTTACTACTACATTGCAGAAACTAACGTGGCCTACATTCGTCGTACTGTGAAAGTGAATGGTGTAATGTTCCTACTAAAGATCGCGCTGATTGCTGTCGTCTTCTACGGTACCGTTAAAACGGCTAATCTTGCGTGGGCATTAGGTGATGTAGGTGTTGGCCTGATGGCTTGGCTCAACATCGTCGGTATTTTGATTATCTTCTTTATGTCTAAACCTGCGTTGAAAGCGTTAAGAGACTATGAAGAACAACAGAAACAAGGCGTCACAGAATATACCTTTAACCCGGTCAAACTGGGCATCAAAGGCGCTGACTACTGGGAAGACAAATATCGTCGTAAGACAGGAAAAGAGCCGCAAGCAGAAGCGGTAGACACCAAACCTGTTGAACAACCGTCAACTTAATCTAAATAATCTCGCTTGAGAAAGCAGTGGTAAAAAAAGGGGTTAGCCAGTGGCTAACCCCTTTATCATTCCTGTTTCCCATCGTTCTGTATTGGTATTTCAGGCAAATACCAATACCAATACCAATACCAATACCAAATATTGTCTTTACGCCGCGACTTGTTCTAGTCCAACCTGTTCAGCCGATTTCTTCTCACCAATCGGCAAAATGGTGCGGCCGTATTCGTTATTTAGTACTTGAGCCATCGCAAAATAGATCGCGCTCGCACCACAGAAGATACCTTCAAAACCGGCAATCGTGCCAATCAACTCACTACCGGTAAAATCACGTGCAGCGAGTAGGAAGAATAAGATGGTCAGTGAGCCAAACACCACTTGTTTCGCCACAGGGTAGCAAAGAGATCCAATAAACATAAAGCCCGTGAATACACCCCAAAGCAATAGGTACCAACCCATAAAGCTTGCCGGACTTGCTGGCAACCCCATGTATGGCATAACAATTAGACCCACAAGTGTCAGCCAAAACAGACCGTACGAAGTAAACGCCGTGGTACCAAACGTATCACCACGCTTAAAGCACATCATGCCAACCAACACTTGGCTTAGACCACCATAGAAAATACCCATTGCTAGGATCATAGAATCAATGGGGAAAAAACCTGCATTATGGATGTTAAGCAGGATGGTTGTCATACCGAAACCCATCAGGCCAAGTGGAGCTGGGTTTGCCAGTTTTGTTGACATTTTGCACACCTTTAAAAAAAGTTAATAAAAATTACGCGCGAATTTTAATCCCGTTCAATAAAAAAGCCAGAGGAAAACAGTGCAATCTAAGATTGCGCAAATAAGTCACAAACCACAGCGGCGAGTTCATTGACTCGCCGCTGTGTTACTTGGTCGCTTAGATTATGGTGAATTGGTCCTCTATTGGCATGATATTTCATCCCAAAACCAGTTTGACTGGATTGGAGACTCCCACACACCTGGGCCGTTTTTGGCCACAAAACACTTGCCTTGATAAGTGACTTTATCGCCATTGGCCACTTGGGACGTTCCTGGCTGCCACTGGATAAAAGTATCGGGTACGGGCGTTGGATCTGGGGTCGGAGTTGGGTCAGGGTCAGGGTCAGGCTCTGGATCTGGGGTCGGCGTTGGCTCTGGAGTCGTTGGAGTCCCCGATACAAGCTCCCATGGTCCACCTTGTGAAGGATCATCACCTTGTGTCCACCATTTTGCCTGATAGGTTGCGCCATTATGCGTCACTTGCTCACCCGAGTTATACACTTTATTGATATCCCAACCATTCCCACCGGGATCGGTTCCTGGGTCTACAGGGTCAAGCTGCTCAACCACTCGTACTTCAGGCCAGCTTGAGTGTGAACCATAAAGGTTAGTCACACATTTTTCGTAATCACCTGCCATCAAGGCTGAGTAAGCCGTTTGAAAACCAACCAGTTCACACTCAAATGAGTACCCCCCTGGGCGATCAGCATAGTACTTCCAGTTACCATCCCAATTGGTGTACAGCACGTCTGTTGCGCCATTTAAGTTCAAACTTCCGTAAGGCGTTTGCTGCCAACACGTGCTCTTTTCGTCTGTTTCAAGCGGGATTTGATAGTGATTAGATAAGCCTTGCCAATAACGAATGCGGTTAACTGGCTGACCTTTATCTTTGTTTTGTTCACCACACTCAATGCCACCGTTAATGATATTAATGGTGGTACCAAACCCATAACCGATACCTGCATCAATCTCTCGTTGAGAGGGAGTCCAAGTTTTATCGATCACATGCAGCATGGCTGGTTTAGGGGCTTGCGGGGTGAGAAAAAACCAAATCGCGGAGGCCAGATTCAACCAAGAGTCAGCCACCAGCCCTGGATTGTTGAGTAACACTGATGCGTCACCGTCAAACATGACTTCTGAGAATGCGCCGTAGTTAAAATGGTAAGAAAGTTGTTTGGCACCGCGGCCAAAATAGCCTTGTCCGACGGCACACGGCCACTTTTTATTTTGCCAATCATTCTGACCACACCCTGTGGTATAGCCTTCTTGTCCTTCTGACCAACCCATTTCACGCACGTGAACTAATGCTTGTTGCCACTCTTCTAGTCCGAGTGGGTTATCGGACGTGTTATCTATCGCGATATGCCCCCCTGTCTCTTGAGCGAAGTGAGCAAATGCCGTCACGATAGAACGTTTACAAATAGCATCTGAATCTCGTCCATCTGTGTATTCAGCACAGAAGGCCGGAAATTTACCGATAGCACGTAAAAATCGTGTATACGTGTATTCTGGCGCCGCCATATGGGTCAGAAAATCCCATTCAGCTTGAGGAAAAACACGCTCAGCACGTTTGACGTTGTCAGGGTTAGACATAAGCCCAGCATCAATGGCTTCAACCACAGTGTTAGGCGCAGTGCGCAGCGCCTGAGACCAAATTTGGTACATCGGATCAGCCGTTTTCTGCAGCTCTGCGGCCTCGATATCGCTGCGTGCAACAACATAACCGGTTGGATTATCTGGGTCTGGCTGAATGTTCATTGCAGCCCAAGTGGGAGTCGTGGCCAAAATAGCCAATGCCGTGAGGTAACGTGTTTTGTTCATCGAACCCATCCTTGTGTGAATAACTTGCGTGAATAGCTCACTCAAGATTAGAAAAGTCCGAGCCTTGCTGCACGTGAAGTCTCTGTCACCAAAGTCAAGTTGCGAGGCAGTGTTCAATTACAACAAAAGCCGTCACTCTGCGTTAACTAAAACTGTCTAATCGATTCAAAAAATCAATTCAAACAAACGTTGTCACTGCCTATGGATTGTCAGCTCACAGAGTCATTACCGTACCGTAATACAGTTAAACTCGGCGACAACAAAACGAAAAAACTAGCCCGAGAGCTAGTTTTTGTTAACGTTTCATGGTCAATCGAGAGTGGTTATTCCCACTCGAATATCAACGGGAACAAAATACATCGAAATAACAGCTATTTAGAAACACCACCTTTCCCGATACCATCATCTATACCATGCGCAGAATTTTTTTGATTTTTTGCGTCTCGTCGGCGTTTGAGTTCTGCTTTGGCCCAAGCTGAGGATTCTTGCATATCACGACGAAGCTCTTGTATCTCTTCAACACTAAGCCGTCGCGGACCCGAGGTAATTCTATCCATCGTGTACCTCCAACTTGTCGCAATACATTTTAAAACGCATCAAAACATGAGTTACCAGCAAGAAACCTTGGTGATATTTTTAGATTATTTTTCATACACATCTTGAAAGCCATCAATACTGCCCAAAGATTATACAACGAGGAATAACCTCGTTAAATAAAAGGATCAAATCATGGGTTTGAAACCAGGACCAAAACCAATAGCCAAGTCGACTGGTAAACCAGATCAACGTCGACGTGACAACAAAAAAACTCCAGGAAACACTCCGGGACTAAAGCCGAGTAAGTCCTCGAACAAGTAACGCTACCTCAATGTCGAGTCAGAGTTTGTCGTTCTGACTCTTGTTGCTAAAACCCATAACACGCCTTTCCTCAAAACCAGTGAATAACATGTACTCAGTCAATTGAGCAAATTGCAATTGACCTCAATTTTCTAATGCCTTTACTATACAACAAGTCACTGTTGGGCAGGAGGACAAAATGATTGAGCAATTAAGCAAAGTTACCTATCCCAGCCTCTTTATTGATATAGGAACTAGCCGTATTCCAAAATCGTTTGATGACGATGGAAATATCAGAGATATACAAATACTAGAGTGCATTATGAGTTACATCGAGAGTTCCAAAAGCGAGCCTCAACAATCGAATGTAACCTACTTTGATATCCAAGACAGCGCAGAACCTATGAGGGAATTCATCACCACCTTTAACAAGTATACAGAGTCATCCTGTATAATTGTTGCACATAACGCTGAAACAGATATCAAGCTCATACAGGGAATGGCAACTCGCTTAGGTATGGAGATTACTTCAGATATCAAAACATATTGCACTATGCTGAATGGGGTTCCTTACTCGAAAACCCATGTGTATCGAGGTGGAAAGAAAGTCAAAAAGTACCCGCATCTTCAAGAGCTATACAGAAACCTAACGGGTTATGACTATGGAAAAGGAGACATTATTGATGACTTGATGATGTGTTTTGAATGCTATAAATGCCTCGAAGAAAGAGAAATGGAGGCATAACGTAGACTATTCAGGACGAAATCAGCTTTTCAAGCACAGGATTGATTTCAGACGAGACAGAATCTTCAACGTATTTATGTCTACCTCTCAATCTACATCCATCACTAGCTCAAAGTAATACAACGAAGAGAGCTATGCCTTGTGAACGCTGGCCGGACTAATGTCTACTATTTAATATATATACAACTAACTAATGAGTGTGTACCTCGTTATTTTTAAATCAAAGGAGAAACTAGTTGGCTTGGATAGAAGAGTACCTTAAAGATTACACTAAGCAACGAGATAAACTATTCAAAGAACGTTGGTTTACAGCAAAAAGTTGGTTTGCTCGTTCTAAAGAATCCACTAAGTATCAAGAACTTGAAAACCTGTTAAGTATCGAGAAAGATTTTAACTCTAAGTGGCTGAAAAATTTAAGGCATGCCATTGTTAGGTATAAATTGAAAGAAGATGATATAGCAGAAGCAAAGTTGCTCATAGATACCCATATATCCAAACATAAAGAGCGAGACTTTTTCCTAATTATTGTTGGTGTCTTGTTCGCTGCTTCTATAAAAGTCTTGGGGAATGACATCCTTTTTAGTTCATCTGTTGTTCTCACAGCTCTTTTTCTTGGCTATGAGCGCTTGTTTGGTAGTACAACAAAAAATAGCTTAGAAGAGTTTAAAGCGATACTAGATATTGCATCAAAACAAGAAGATAATAAGTAGCCATGATTTAGGAATACTGTATTAATCTCCTTTCTGATAGATGATAACATTTGTAAATTCGGGCTAGTACTCCATCACCGGCCCATTAAATTTCTACTCAGATTACAATGAAAATATTAGAATTATCAAACCTAAGATGAATTACTACACCTAATTCAATACTAACCTTTTAACTCTAATTTATCCTTCCATAATTGAGTTCTCATGTCGACTTTCTCTGCTCCTATATTAGCAACTGCCTCAATATCTTCCGAGGAACTATCTGGAGAGATAACGTAGTAGCTTTCAATAGGCATTTTTGAAAAGTGTTTTTTGTATTTAGACAACCAAGTCAGTTTACTTGCAAAAAAGATAATTTTGTCTGCAAGATAAGTTCGCATCATGACAGATGGCATGAACTCTTTTTTATCAAATTCTACAGTTGGATTACCAATTGAAACCAAGTTAGGTTTCAAATCCATTCGAGTACGTGACAGCTTTTTAGCTGATTCATAAATTCCTGAGGGTAAGCCACAACCACAAACAAGACCTTGTTCAGCAAACTCAAACGCTAGTTTTTTTTCAAACGCCGTTGCCCCAAACAAAACACTACGCTTACCTTGCAGGCAAGACTCAATAAACTTTCTTATCGATAGTATTTCTTCATCTGTAGGTTTGCTACTACAAATTAATGAGTAGTCGTACTGAACACTCTCTTTCTCTATTGGATAAAAAAACAGATCTTTACTGGTGTATTTTTTTAAGTTTAATGGATATTCGAATGAGGTAGTTTTTATAACTTTAATTCCAACACTGCGAAGAAGAGGTTCACAGTCGTCAAACTTATACTTTTTTTGAGCAACATTCAATGAATCAGCAGGCTCAAATACGTATATGTGAGCAGGTGAATCCTGAAGCCGTAAACTGATCATCGAACTAACTTTAGCCCAATCCAATTGGCCATGCCCACAGCCTAACGCGGGAAGAGTGACAATCTTTCCAGGTTTATCTTCAAGGTACGTTGAAAGCCATTTTAGTCCATCATCAATATATTGATATTCCGATGGTTTTCTCCAATGATCTTTAGTGGGGAAGTTAATAATCTCTATTTCTTTAGAGATCATATCTCTTTGAATCCAGACGGAAGGAGCACCTGGTCGAATACTGCCTGAACGACACTTCTCGACATAGTCATCAAACATTTCAGGATATCTTTTCTTAAAAGCGAGTGCGACACCAGCTCCCATCACACCAACGCAGTTCACGGTGTTCACCATAATATCTGCATCAAACTCAAAAAAATCTCCAGAAACGAACTCTATCATAAAATATTACCTTGCAATCTTTGGAGTACCTCATTTCTTAAGTCATCAATTCCATCAGAAACCTGTTCCAACCAAGTTTGATTTAAAGAAGCAATATCAGCCTTACTGAGAGCCACTAACATATTGATGTCTTCAGGAGAGGTCACTATATCGAACAACTGACTTTTGTTCCTCCCTTTCGCCACGATTTCGCCCAATAAATCATCATATGTAACGAGCATTATAACTTTTCGAACAAGATCAGCAGTTAAAACTGGTAAATCCTCTGTCAAAATTCGTTTTAACATAGGCAAGGATCTTACGGGGTGCTCACCATCAGCCTTATCCATAAAATTATTGTTCCAACGAGTCATCGGCCCTTTGCCTATATCGTGTAGGTAGGCACTAATCTCTAAGATTTCACGATGAGTCTCGTCTAACTGTATGTATTCAGGCGAGTTAACTACAAGGCCTGCTACTCGTCGGCTATGAGAACCAACATCTTCACAATGAGGTCCGTAATTCGCACCTAGTCCATCGATTTCTTCAAGCTCTTTGATTGCGACGAAACTAGCTCGGATAGCTGTTAATGCATCACTTATAGTCTGGAACTTGGGTAGGTTTTGGCGTTGAAATGAGACCACATAAGAAACAGCATCATCAAAATTGCGCTTTAGAAAGTAAGGTCCCGTAACTAAAGATTGAGTCCAGTTCCCTGGCTCACAGTAATAATGTTCCCCTCCGGCCTCACGCACATTTGGAGCAGCAATTCCTTTATCCTGAAAAATCTGTCTCACACAATCCGAAATACTACGATTCCATGTAATAATCTGATTAATCTCACAAAGGGGAACGTGATCAGGCAGTAAAAGCTCAGCCATCTTTCGATGTCTATGCTCGTCGTCGGTATAACTCCACCCATTGTTATCTATCGTTTGCCAATCTAGTAAATCAAGTTGATCAGATTGGTTGTTTCCGGAAAAGAAAGTTGGAGGTATTACTGTGTTTGCTGATGCGTTTGTGAAGTATGCACCGGGCCTTGTCTCCAGTGATAAAATAGATACCGAAAGGTAGATAATAAATTGTTGATCAACATTCTTTTTGTGAAGAACTGCCAGTTGCATCGGCGTCTTCTTGGCGAAGTAAAATGGTACATAGTCATGAACACAACGGCCCACTACACCGGGTATTTGCATTTGAGCCCGACGCCTCTGTATACCTTCTTCGGCAACATTTACATGTTCTATGCCACGGGCAATTTTCTGATTAGTCGAAAAAATCCCGTTATCTATTATTGATTCAAGATTTTCTATCGACGTAAAGTGATACGCATTACGATGTCTATGATGTTGAAGAACTGCCATTCGCCTCTCCCTTGGCAAGTTATCAATAAAAGCTTACTAACTCTATGGTTAAAAAGTTTTGAACACAAGCCACTGGTTCACAATTTAAACAGCAATACCATTTTCATTGGATCATTAATTCTCTGATTCTCATGGAACAAGGAAATAATTACCTTCAACTTGAAAAGTATCCCGATACTATGCCAGTTATCATATATAACCTCTCTGACAAGTAGTATGTGAAAATGTGGGCCTGAGTACCATCACCGGCCCGTGTGCTTTCTAACTATTTGCGTCGGCCAAACGGCCAGCGTCTCATTTTGTCGATTTGATCGACCGATCTCGTCATGTCCTTGTAAGCACGCCCGGCCAACCTGTTTTGGAATACCTCCATTTTGTCGGCAATGGCTTTCATCTTCGGGCCGTGTCCGGTGTTGTGCAGCCACTGCCCCAAAAAATAGAAGGCCAGCATCACAATGAACATCACTGCGAAGAAACCAAATACCTCCGCAAGGTTTTGGGGTGGAAAGTTAAACTCCATAATCAGTAATCCTTATCTAGTTAGGCCATGCGGCCTTTTTTAACAAAGCTGGCAATCTCACTATTTCGTTCCTGTTGACGTTCCTGGGCATATGAAACGTAGTCCTCAACATCGAAGGTGTGCTTTTCCGGATCGCGCTCTTGCCATTCTGCGTGTGCTTGACGGGCTTCTTCCTGGTCCTCACTGGATAGGTCATCAAAGCCGCCGGTTTGATTCATCCAGCCAGTGCCGCCACCGCCTAAGCTATCGTTGTCAAATGCAGGGGAAGCGTCGTCAGTCGCCCTCCTTATCGTCATCATTCCCGTTATATTTCGTACTGTTTCGGATCGAACTGGCTAGACGACCTCCGGTAGTGCCGCTGATTCTATCCCCGGCCATATCACCCATTCCCTTCATCAAATTCGCACCGGTATCCGCTGCAATACGCCCCGCTTTTACAGCGCTACCTTTAAAGCCGCCGCCAGAAGATTGACCGGAAGCTTGAGAGAAGGAGCCAGCTTCGTCAGAATCGCCGCCACCGCTAAATGCTCCGCCCAGGCTCGACATAACGTCAGTATTGTTCGCTACGTTCTCACCTGCTTTTGCAAATGCAGCCTGAATAGCAGACGCACCGCCGGCGGTAGCCATTGCTGCACCGGTAGCCATACCACCAGTGGCAACAGCCGCTCCGGCCATCGCTCCGGCCATCGCTCCGGCACTGATACTGCCTGCACCTGCCCCCGCGCCGCCTCCAGGAACCAGGCTGGCGACCACATTGGGAGCCGAGTGAATAAGCATCACGAGAACCAGTGAAACTACAAAGATCACCAGCAGTTCACGCATAGGGGCATCATTGGATAGATCGGCATAGAAACCGTCCATGATCGACATGGCAATGCCAATGAGCAACGTCATTGTCATCAACTTCAAAGCAACGCCCAATACGCTTTTGAAGTAGTTGATTGCTATATCTGAAGTCCAGCGCGAACCACCAAAACCCAGCACGAAGACACCGGCATAGATCAATATCCAAGCCGTCACCAAGGCCAACAACACATTGGCCGCCACTACCGCCATACATGCTAAAATTGCCAGCGTGATTAAGAAGATAGACAAGTTATCTATCGGGCTTGTGATGCTGTAGGACTCACCAGCTTTCACAATAATGTCGAACGCAATACTAATAGGCTCTGACGGGGTTAGGTCTCTCGGAAGGCCACCGGCTTGAGCACCGATCATTCTCAACGAGTCGATGATTGACGTCGCAAAGTCTGGGCCGTTTCTGAGCAACCAGAGAAAGAAACCAAACGTCAGGATGAAGCGCACGAACTCGGCAAAGAACTCCCTTATATCCGCTTGTTTAAGGATTAAGGTCCCGCCAGTCCAAACAAGGGATATAGTACCCAGCGTCCAGAACAGCCAGGCGGCATAGTTTGTAATTACCGTGCCCCAAGTAGCACTGGCCGTCATGAAACGCACGGCCACTTCATCCAAGACACCATTAGGCTCAATGGCCGCTGACGCAGTTTGCGAAGTCAGTACAACTGCTAGGAGCATCACAAGTCGAATGAATATCTTGCTCATGATTAGAACCCCTTGTTCTTGGAGCGATCCGTGGGTTCGCCCATATCCCAAAGACAGTTCCCTTCCTCCCTCTGCTCTTTCGTCAGGTTCGGGTTGTCACAGTTGATCGTTGCAGGGTTTGGCCCGTCATCTTCACCGCACCCCACCAGAACAAAAGAGGCCAACGCGCTAACGATAAAAAGTCGGGTGATTTTCTTCATGATTAAAACCCCCTGTTTTCTGAACGGTCGGTTGGCTCGCCCATATCGAACAACCTTTCACGAGACGCTTGATATTGAGCTTCGCGGTCAGCATCCGCCTGCATTCGAGTGCCAACGGCATTCTGCTGGGCAATCAACAGGCTTCGGATTTGCAGGAGCTGGTTGGCCTGGTTGCTAGCGAGCTGGTTAGCGTAACCAATGGCGGCCAGTTGGCCGTCCGCGCCTTGGGCGGCAGATTGCAGACGCTGGAGCTGTCGAGCGTCGGCCTGCAAGTTGTCTTGCTGCTGCTCCAGGCCCTTAAACAGCGCGTCGTTGGCCTTCTTCTGCGATTCAGATGCCAAGCGGCGGTTCTCGGCCATAGCGACCCGTTCGGCATCGCTGCATCCCGCCGACGAGAAACAAGGCGAGCTGCGGTAATAGGCCACGTCCTGGAACTTGCCTAGGTAAGCATCGAGGCTACCAAGCTGGTTTTGGTAATAGGCGAGTGTGTTGGTCGCCTGGTTCAGATCGTTGATGGTGCGCTGCGCCTGGTCCCAAATATAAGAAGCCGGGGCCATCGAGTTTTGCAGCATATTTTCGTACTGCTGCAACTGGGTTTGATACTGCTGAATTTGTTTAGCAGTCTGTGTAACAGCTTCCATTGCCGACATGATGTTCTGAACTAGATTCGTACCATCAGCAACCGGAATCCCCGCATATACAGGATTAGAAAGGTTTAACGCCAAGGAGATGGCAAGCACGGGAATTTTAGCCGCTAAAATTTTTCGTTTTAGCATGATCATTTACTCTTAGTTGTTATGACTAAAAGTTGCATTCACCAACCTGTAGGGCTCGCTCCCTACTCCTGCCGTTACCAGCGGTGAATGTGGGCCTGTACAGAGCTAGCTCGCCACTTACTATCTCGGCGCCCGACCAGCGCGACACCGTTAAACGCGCGGTCAAATAGGGTTAAACATCGGTGTCATTACCAACCGAAGCGGTTAGGGCTTCCGTCGATTCCTTTGCCATCACATCAACGTGATCGGCTCTTATGTTGTCGTTTCGCTTTTTTAGCTGCCTGCTCAGCTTGCAGCTTGGCTTTACGCTGCTCTAATGCTGGCATGACCACCGCTTTTTCAGTTACAGGGGCTGACTGAATAGCTAAAACCTCTAACTGAGATAGATTCTGCAACCGGCCACGGCGTGAAGGTGGCACTTTGCCAATCGGTAACACACCAGGCTTATCTGACCGTTTGGCCTTTTTGCTCTGGGCTATTAATGCCTGACGGCGACGCTCTAGCCCTGGGTCGGCAAACTTTATAGACAGGTTGCCATCTACTGCCGCCTTGATCACTCGCGCCTTGAACTCAGGCGAGCCATTCACGGTAATACGATCACCGTAACGCTCCATTGCTACCTTTAGCGCAGCTAAAACACTGGTTTGGTTGGAAGCCGTCGACACTTGTAGACGCTCACCATCATCACGCACAGCACTGTTACCTGCTCGATAAATAATGGTGCCTTTTTTCGTAATCGTATCGACCGTTGCTTTGAGCTCTGCCTGAACTGCATCCCCGTTCAGTGTGTTGCCTTTAAGCTTTTGTGCAGACTCTCGGCTACGTAGCGCTTTGAGGGCTTCGCTATCTCCCTGCAATGCTTGGCTTTTTAACCAATCCGCCCAGGCTTGGCGTTTATTGCTTTGATATATCGTTTGCCGTTGCTCTTGGTAACGCTTGTGAATACGCTCAAGCTCGCTTTTCAATGCATCGCTGGCCTGTTTGTACAAAAGCTTCTTAGTAAGCTTATTGCTACCGGTCAACTTAATCGCTGCGCGACGGCCACGCCCTTTCCTCTTGGCGTTATCAATCTGTCGATCTTTATCACGACGAGCCTGTTCAAGGGCTTGCGTTTTACTCTCTGCGGCATGTTTCTGCTCTGCTTGATAACGGGCATATAGCTCGGTGGTATTCACCTTCAAGCGAACAGGTCGGTGTGTATATTGGCGGCTCGGCTTAACAGAATCCGATGCAGTCGCTTCAAAGGGACCAAGGCGCGCTTCGAGTTTGGGTTTAGAAAACTCACGTCCTAAGGTGCTTGCTTTGATGATCGCTTCACCGTCGGCAACGATCACTAGACCATTTCCTCTGGTTCTTAACTGCAAACCATTGTCCTGCATGACCTGGTGCAACGCCTGCCAGCTATTGGCTGATTTAATCTCGTCCATGCATTCGCGCTTCACCCAACCCACTAAGCTTTCAATACCCGAATGCCGCTCCATATCCATGGCACGCGATTCGGCCCCGCGCTTGCGCGGTATGTGATTATCCTGCTGCAAACCAAAATCCTGCTCGATGGCCTCGCACATTTCCGCTAGCTTTTTATGTGGGTAATAAGGCTCATGGATTGTGTTACGCGTAGGATGAATTTTATTGATCGCGATATGGATATGTTGATTGTCCGTATCGTTGTGCACAGCACTGACACGCTGATGCTCGCCATAGCCCAAGCCTTGGCAAAGGCGCTCTTCTATCGCGGATAAAGTATGCGCTTCTAACTGTTCACCATTAGGAAAGCTCACTATGAGGTGGTAGGTTTTATCACTCTTTGCTCGGGTGTTCGCAAACTGAGTCGCCAACACCTCACTGATCGCATCGCGCACGGTTTCCGCTTCACAGTTATTTAAACGAACGCTACCAAGTCGATGTTCTTTGCTCTGGTGATCGGTGATGTAATTCACCAAGCCTGCAAAGTCAGATTTCCCCTGAGAACGCATCGGTACATGCTTGGCGATCATTGGTCCGCCCTCGGGCGAAGAATAGACTCCATAAGTGAACTCATTTGATCTTGCGTCGCCTCGATACGATTAAGCACTGCCAAGATCGTATTGGCCCCAACATGTGCCACCTTGGCATCATTACTAAGCCATAACTTCAGCAATCCACCCAGACGTCCTAAGTCACCATTAACCCGCACTAACTCGCGTACATGCTCTGCTTCGGTAATTCCCTGGATACGATAGCCTTGGCCGACTTCGCGCAAATAGGTCGAAGCACTGAGCCCAGCCTGTGCTGACATGGATTCGATCAGCGCACGCTCTTCCGGTAGGCAATAGACCTTAATCGGAGGACTATTCTTTCTCGTCGTCTTATTTGTGTTGTTCTCCATCTGTGTATCCTCTCTCAGGCCCCGCAGGGCAGGATCAACGTTGAGTGCCGAAGGTGCGAATAAGTCATAAGTGAAGAGGCTTCGCCATGCTTGCATGGAGGGCCTACTTCACACATCCTGCCCGCATTTCAACTTTGGTTTTATCACGGAAAGTTATGCATGCCCTTGTGCATTTCTCTGTATTTAACTGTTTATTCCTGTGTAAACCTGTTTAACCGATAAGTCCGCCACTTATCACGGTATGACACCGCACTTATAGTGATTTAATAGCGCTAAAATAGCGGTCTTATAGTGATTTATCTGTATTGGCTTTACTCAATATCACGACACAGAAAAACACAGCTTTCCTACACTTTCCGCTCTAGGCTAAATTCAAAGCCTTCGTGTTTAACTGCCCCTCAAGTGTCAATGAATGTTTAGACGCCAAGGAGAAAAATAAAAAATGCTTTATTTTCATTAAGTTAAAAATAAATAACTTCCAAAAAAATGATTTCATTGACAGTTTTAAGCCATTTATTTTTATCAATCTTATCCACAATATCTGTTTGCTTAACTACAGGTTAATTTTTATATAGGTATACCTACAGGAAAGTACTATAGGGGGTTCTACAACCACCTGTTATTAAAAAGATTTTTAGCACTTCGCGGGACAGAACATGCGCACTCCGGGACAGAACATGCGTAAGCCGGGACAGAACATGCGCAAAATACCCCCTTTAAAGCGGGACAGAACATGCGTGGATAACTTTCTAAATACCCAGGCTTAATAACATCAAGAATGGTGCGTACATAATGTTTCATGCCGCTCACTCTACCTCTTTGTCCGTCGAGGTACTTGCGGAGCACTTGGTTTCAAAAGCAATCCTTTTTCGGTTGAAGTAGCATCTAGCTCTGGCCATGCATATTGAACCTTTTTAAGCCCGTCGAGAAACCGTTTTCTGAAATCTCGATGCCCCTGAGAAGTATTAGGATAATTGGCTCCTATTTGGTCCATTAGCCCTTCCCAAGGAATGACTGTTGAACGTTTTAAATAGCTGACTCGGTATGTTGCCCAGCAATATATATCGAGAGCCATAGGAGAACGCTTAATCAACCGTAATACCCTCATATCTAGAGGAACTGGTTTATCTGTTATCAGTTGAAAAAACTTTGGCGACAGATCTACCCAAGAGCCCCATAATGAATTTTGATCTGGATGCTTTGTGCTCCACCATATATGTGAAACATCCGCTACTCTGGCACCAATCTCATCCTCAGAAATATATTCATCACCTTCATTATGTTCCGTAAACATAACGCTAATGGTGGTTTTAAAAAGTTTGCTCATCTGCTCACGCAAACGCGAAATAGAACCATCTTTCCCCCCAGTTCCCGATAACCCTAGTTCGGCCATAAAGCTTCTCTGAGAATTCCCTAATTCAAGCCTACGCGCCTCTGTCTCACCGATATAACCCTTATCCAATCTGGACTTGTTTCTTACTGCTTGAGTGGTCATCCAAACCAGAAGCAAACGTGCATAGCAACCGTAAGGCAAACCTACAGATGAGGGGGCCATCATGTGCATTGTGAAATTACCATTCTTCCGACTCCACTCATTCGATTCTGGCTTACTGTGCGGTATGGTTGCTTGAATCAGAAGCCGAGCAATAAAACCGAGTTCATTAGCCTCCTGAGCACTGCACTCCTGGATTGCTATGATGTTGTCTATATATTTCGTGCTTAGATCTAGTTTACCGCTGGCACCCGAGGCACTTTTTTGCCGAGTAGTTCCCCTAGCCTGAACATCCGTTACATCTTTAAGCGTCATGTGAACTCAGACTTACCAAATAAAACCAGGTCTTGCGGCTTTTAACGCAGACCTGCGCTTTTCTTCTATCCAGTTCTCCACTTCAGCTAGGTCCCAAGCAACACTTCGGCTGGTCAGAACAATACGACGAGGAAACTCACCACGCTGTTCCAGGTTATAGATGGTTCGATCAGACAAAGGGATCATGCTGAGTAAGGTTTTGCGATTTATCAGCGTTTTGTTTGTCATTGATGGATTCATACCCCTCTCCTTTTCAACATTCTTGGGTTGATAATGCCAGGAGCTGCCTGTAGATTAGGCTAATCATTGGACAAAAAAGTTGGATATGAAAATATTTGAAACTGAGATCGATGCGTCAGAACGACTAGGTCCGTTTTATATTCCTGTATGGGAGAATTCTGACAACTCTGTGGCAAATGCCATTCGAATTTTTAGGGAGAAATGGCATTCATACTCGGAAGAGTCTAGAAGCCACAACATCATAAACTTGATTAAACAGGTGATTGATCCCGTGGTATCGGAATACTTGAGTAGCCTTCCAAACCAGTATTTGTCCTTTTGCCCCATCTCAAGAGAAAAGTGTAACTATAGTGACCTCATCAAGTTGAGAGGTTTTCGTTATACAGCCGACCAAATTCATTTTTATTTACGCGACTTTGTTGGCAAGAGTTCCCATACAGAGCAAGACATACTGTTCATATCGACTCAAGATATGCTCAAATCATTGTTTATGATTTGTGAAGGAAAGAAACCTAATAGATCAAAACTAGCGCCTGATATCAGTTTAAAGTCGGATAAAAAAACACGACTGTGTGCCTTGTGTGGAAGCCCAACAGCGTTTTCACAGTTCATGCATACATGGACGAAACACGGATATATTGAGAGAGAAAACAATGATCGTGACAATGATGAAAAAGACGGAAAGAAAAAGCGACCGGATCTGAGTACGAATTACTGTCTAAACCATCGTCCCAAGCTTCATGATGGTTCTTGGAATTCTCTGTATAAGCAAGCCAGACGCTCTGCAGAACAATTTGAGCAAGAAGTCTTGAGATTACGACGCCAAATCGCGCATCCAGACCGACATAACGCTAAGTCCGGAGATAGATTAATTGATGAGTACTTTTACCACTTCATGCTGGACTCTTCACTGGACCCAACTAATGTGCCCGAACTGCGCAACTTAGCCCGAAAGATGGTAGATTCTCGGCTAACGGACAATAAAAAACGCATGCTGGTTCTTCGTAAACAGAACCGCTCTAATAAACAAATTGGTATATTGCTGGGTGAAATCACTGGTAAGCCGTTGTCAAATCAAGCTGTTTCTAAAGCTTTAAGCACGGTACGCAAAGAGTTTCGTTATGTCATGCTAAATGAAATTGATTAATATTCGAAATCAAAAGTTGAGGAATTATCTTCTCACGTTACCTGTTCATAAAGAACCACATGCTTATGAAACGGTAAATTTCTCCATTCTTATCAGATTAAGCACATGATACTATCTAGCTAATTAAAATAGATTAAACGAACAAAAAATGACCAAAATAAATACTGAAACCGAAACTGTTGTTAAAAAAATACTTCCTTACCTAAAACGAAGAGGTTATGACCTTGTTGATGATCTGGATTTCGAAACGGGTGTTTCTGTTACTGATCGCTATACCAAAGGATACATAGACATACTTGTTACTTGTGGTAAAAAGAAGCCTGTATTTCTAATAGAAGCAAAAAAAATATCTAAAAAGTTAACAGCTAAAGATAGAGATCAGGCTATTGCATATGCAACATCAAAAGAAGTAAATGTCCCATTCGTTGTTGTAACGAATGGTATTGATATTCAATGTTTCAACTCAGCTAACAAAAATAGAATATTATGGGATGGAAATGTACAAGATAAAATCCCAACAAAGGAGCAACTCAAAAAGGTAGTTACTACTCTTAAAGCAAATCCTCATGAAACTATTATAAAAATATCTAATGATGTGAGTTTGCCATTTCGTCCAGGGCTTGCACTGCGCCAGCTTAATTCAATGTTTTACAAATGTCATAGTGCAATTCGAAAGATTGAAAAAAATGAAGAGAATGCGTTTTCAGACTTCTCGAAGTTATTATTTTTAAAATTATTAGAAGAGAAAGAAGATCTAGAAGAAGATTTTAAACTCCCTTATTCATATAGATTTCATGAATTAGCATTAAAACCAGCTAGTGAAGCAGATCAAGTAAAAGATTCTATCCTTAGCATGATAAAACAAATCGTTGATGAAAGAGCATACGGTGAAGTTTTACAAGATAAAATAAAACTTAAAAACCCTAAAACATTTCAATATATCGTAAAAGAGCTTTCTTCTGTTTCTTTTTGTGACTGTAGTCTTGATTCAAAAGGGGCTTCATTTGAATATTTTGTTCGAGCAACATTGAAAGGGAAGAAACTAGGTCAGTACTTTACACCACGAGAGTTAGTACAAGCGATGCTGGCTATCGTTGGTCAGAAAAAAATTGTTAATGCTGTTATTTCTGGAACCGGAATAAAAATTCTAGATCCAGCCTGTGGTACAGGAGGTTTCTTAGTATTTTTAATGCAAGATACCTTACAGAAAGTCACAGAAATGTATAATTCTAGAGAAATAAATGCCACTACTTTCCAGCGCTCTCGAAAAGCGATTAAAGAAGAGATATTTTTCGGCTCAGATGCAAATGATGGTGTTGCTGCATCGGCTAAAATGAATATGATAATTGCAGGCGATGGCCACACAAATATTCAACATGAAGATAGCCTTAGCAGAAATGCAAAAAACTGGAGTGTGGACAAAGCTGACTGTGATTTAATCCTAACTAATCCACCATTTGGTACTTCGGAAACAGACTCTCTAACCAATGAGGATTGGGAACAATTCGATATTAGAAGTGGGAAAGGCCAGCATCTTTTCTTACAGAAAATGGTTTTATCTTTAAAACCCGGCTCAGGAGAGTTTTGTACTGTAATTGATGAAGGTGTATTAAATAATGAAAACTCGGCACCATTAAGAAAGTGGTTAATGCAACAATGCCGCCTTATTGGTGTTTTTAATCTTCCAAATGAAACTTTTAAGCCTAATAAAATAAATGTCAAATCAAGCTTGCTATATTTTGAACGTAGAGCTCAACCAGACACTGACTTTGAAGACAATTATAAAGTTACTGTATGCAAAGTTGATTCACTAGGCTATCAAGGTTCGGGAGATAAAATAAGAGGCTTCAAACTAAACGAATTTTTAGAACAATTAGCTAAAGAAGTATTTAACCACGATAAGTCCAGTCATAGAAATGGTTATTGTTGGGAAGCATTTGATATTGATTCAAAAGACATCGTTAATGATTCAACATGTAGATTTGATTTTAAATACTGGAATACTGAAACACGGAATAAAATCGAAGAAATTTATAAAGAACATAAAACTAAAGTCTCAGACATAAATACTATTATAACCTCAAGAGGCAAAAGCCCGTCAGCCGATAATTATGTTGATGAAGAGGAAGGTTATGCGGTTGTTATAAAGTCAGGAAGTAATATTAGTAAGCAAGGAACAATCATTCTTGACGGCGCTGACTGGATAGAAAAGTCGGTGTATGACGATTTTCTAGATCAAGCCGCAACCGCAGGCGAAAATCGGAATCTAATTAAAAAAGGGGATGTGTTACTGTCATCAACAGGCGATGGAACACTCGGAAAAGCTGCCGTATTTGATTTAGATATACCAGCAATAGCTGATGGGCATGTAACTATAATCCGTGTGGACAAAAAGAAAATTGACCCTTACTATCTGTGTGATTACTTGAGAGCAGGTTTCGGAGCAATTCAAGTTGAAAGGTTTTACACAGGCTCTACAGGAATGATTGAACTAACAACAGACCAAGTTGATGCTATTGTTATAGATTTGAGAGAAAATATTAAAGAACAAAGAGCATTATCAAAGCAAGTTAGACAATTAGAGAAAAAGTACTTAAATACATTACAGGGCGCAGATCTTATAAAAGAACAAGCGGGTAATGTACTGATGGATATATAAATCAGAATTCAGGGGGAATAGCTTCCCCCTGAATATCAACTATAAAATCCACTCATCAATCATGTCGGCCCAGTCCTGTAGCATTGATGCACGTTGCTCTCGATACTCAGCTTTGTTGTAAACCGCCCTTACCCCTTTCTGTTCGTGCGCCAGGCATTTTTCTATCCAATCCGTGTTGTATCCAGCCTCATGCAGCAAAGTGCTCGCAGTTCGACGCAGGTCATGCGGCCCAAACTTACTTAAGGACTGACCATCTTTCTGAGCAGCTTTATACGTCAATGCCAATACTCGATTCATCGTTGCACTACTCATTGGGGCATCTGAGTCATAACGGGAAGGAAGAATGTAATCAGAACCACCGGCAAATGTCTTCAAGGCGATCAGAATGTCCATCGCCTGGCGTGATAAAAATACTAGGTGAGGGTTACGCCGTTTCATCCTCTCTTTAGGTATCGTCCACAACGCTTCGCTAAAGTTAATTTCGCTCCAGGTTGCATTGGTTAATTCGCTTTTACGTACCATAGTCAGCAATAGCAACTTTACCGCAGCACGAATCGAAGGCGTGGTTCCTACCTTTTCCATATAGCGGTACATCAAACCAATCTCAGCCGGTGTTAACGTTCGGTCTCTTGGCTCAAACCGCGCGATACTTGCGGGCCTCACCAGGTCTGCCGGGTTCTCAACTTTCTGCCCTCTCTCAATCGCCCATCGATACACCTGGAGTACAATATCACGTGTGTGTACAGCCGTTGCCGGCGCTCCACGCTCTACTATCGTGTCAGTTAGTGCTCGTAGATCTTCATGGGTGATTTCGGTCAGCTTCTGATTGCCAAATTTGCCCTCTAACTCTCGGGCATAGACTGAGCGACGCATATCCCGGGTAGAATCGGCCATCTGATAACCACGCAACCATTTCTGAGCCCAGGCACCAAATGTTTCAGCATCTTTCGTTCTCGCCTTCGCACGTGCTTTCTCTTTGGCCGGCGACTTTCCATCAGTAACCATTCTCTTCGCTTCATTGAGACGCTCACGCGCTTCTGCTAACGTGATGCCTCCTACTCCATAGCGACCAAAGGTAATGGTTTCTTGTCTTCCATTGATCGAGTAGTTGTAGCGAAAAGAAATAGAGCCCGCAGTGGTCACAGCAACATAGAGGCCATCACGGTCATTGACTTTGTAAAGCTTATCTTTGGGTTTGAGATTGCGTAGCTTGGTATCAGTGAGCATGTTTCGACCTATTATTATTGTTTGATACCATGCTGAAAAACCTCTAAAAAACTAGAGATTAATCTTTACAAAACAGATAGATATATAAATTTAATACCATGCCCCATCAAAAACACTCAGCATGGTATCGGGCGTAATCCATGGCATTACCGATGAATCATACCCATCAAAATACCACGGTCAAACCGTGCTTGGTGTTGCCAGACATTGCCAAAAATGACTAAGCCAAAAACAAAAAAAGTCCGCAATTACGCGGACTTAAGTATGATTTAGTGCCTGTTAATGCCAGACCTTTCTTAAAGGAGGATTATTCCCACTCGATCGTCGCTGGCGGCTTACCGGAAATGTCGTAAACGACACGGGAAATACCTTCAACTTCGTTGATAATGCGGTTAGACACCTTACCTAGGAAGTCATATGGCAGGTGTGCCCAATGTGCGGTCATAAAGTCGATGGTTTCAACTGCACGCAGTGATACAACCCAATCGTACTTACGGCCATCGCCCATCACACCTACAGAGCGAACGGGTAGGAATACCGTGAACGCTTGAGAGACTTTGTTGTATAGGTCTGCAGCGTGTAGCTCTTCTATAAAAATAGCATCAGCGCGACGTAACAAGTCACAGTACTCTTTCTTCACCTCACCCAGAACACGCACACCAAGACCTGGACCTGGGAACGGATGGCGATAAAGCATGTTGTATGGCAAGCCAAGCTCGAGACCAATCTTACGCACTTCATCTTTGAACAGCTCACGCAGCGGCTCAACCAGTCCCATATCCATGTCATCAGGCAGACCGCCGACATTATGGTGTGATTTGATCACGTGCGCTTTACCTGTTTTAGAGGCAGCAGATTCAATAACGTCTGGGTAGATGGTTCCCTGAGCTAGCCATTTCGCATTCTTTAGTTTCTTCGATTCTTCATCGAAGACATCAACAAAAACATGACCGATAGTCTTACGTTTCTGTTCTGGATCCGATTGGCCTTCTAGCGCATCAAGAAAACGATCTTCGGCATCAATTTTAATAATCTTCAAGCCAAACTGGTCACCAAACATATCCATAACTTGCTCACCTTCGTTGAGACGAAGTAAGCCGTTATCAACAAAGACACAAGTCAGCTTATCGCCGATAGCACGGTGAACGAGCATTGCAACGACAGATGAGTCAACACCACCAGACAGGCCTAGTATAACTTCATCATCACCGACTTGCTCTTTAATACGAGCAACCGCATCTTCGATGATTGATTCAGAAGTCCATAGGCGCTCACAGCCACACACACCAAGAACAAAGTTCTCTAGCATTTGCAGGCCTTGCTTAGTATGAGTGACTTCTGGGTGGAACTGTACGCCGTAGTATTTCTTCTCTTCATTGGCCATTGCAGCGTAAGGACAGGTGTCTGTCTGGGCTACTTTGACGAAATCGGCTGGAATTTCGACCACTTTATCGCCGTGGCTCATCCAAACATCTTGAGTCGCTTCAAGATCTTTAAATAATGCAGATTCACCTGACACTTTCACTTGAGCGTAGCCGAACTCACGTTCGTTAGAGCCCGCAACTTTACCACCGAGCTGCTCTGCCATGGTTTGCATGCCGTAACACACACCCAGTACAGGAACACCTGAATCAAAAACATATTGAGGTGCACGTGGAGAGTTGTGTTCTGTTACGCTTTCAGGGCCACCAGAAAGGATGATGCCATCAGGGTTGAATTCACGAATATCCGCTTCTTCAACATCCCAGCTCCAAAGTTCACAGTAAACGCCGATTTCACGTACGCGGCGCGCTACTAATTGAGTGTACTGAGAACCGAAGTCCAAAATCAGAATACGTTGGTCATGAATATTTTTAGTCATTTTGAGCAGTCTTTTTAGGCTAAGTGATTAAAACGGAGGCGAGTTTACTCACCTCTTCTTAATGCTTCAAGGAAAAGCAAACGTTTACGTAAAGTTCTTGCATAGCAAAAACTCGTCAACGCTGGTTAACCCAAACGGTAGTTTGGCGCTTCCTTGGTGATTTGGACATCGTGTACGTGAGACTCTTTCATACCAGCACCAGAGATGCGGACAAATTCAGCTTTAGTGCGCATTTCTTCGATCGTTGGTGAACCTGTTAGGCCCATACTTGAACGAAGACCGCCCATTTGTTGATGCACGATCTCTTTTAGGCGACCTTTGTAAGCGATACGGCCTTCGATGCCTTCAGGAACAAGTTTGTCTGCAGCATTGTCAGACTGGAAGTAACGATCAGATGAACCTTGAGACATTGCACCTAGTGAGCCCATACCACGGTAAGACTTGTATGAACGACCGTTATATAGAATGACTTCGCCCGGCGCTTCTTCAGTACCGGCAAACATCGAACCGACCATAACGCATGATGCGCCAGCGACAATCGCTTTACAGATATCACCTGAGAAACGGATACCACCATCAGCAATCACTGGGATGCCGTGTTGATTGGCCACTTCAGCCGCATCGGCAATAGCCGTAACTTGAGGAACGCCAACACCAGTTACAATACGAGTAGTACAAATAGAACCAGGGCCGATACCCACTTTGACTGCGCTAACACCAGCATCGATAAGCGCTTTAGCGCCTGCGCCAGTTGCAACGTTACCACCGATGATGTCGAGATCTGGGTAAGCGGCACGAGTTTCACGAATGCGGTTTAGTACCCCTTCAGAATGACCATGTGAAGAGTCAATCAGCAGTACGTCAACACCCGCTTCAACCAAAGCCGCAACACGCTCTTCGTTTCCGGCACCTGCACCAACGGCGGCACCGACGCGCAAGCTGCCACGCTCATCTTTACAAGCGTTTGGTTTACTTTCTGCTTTGTGGAAGTCTTTCGCTGTGATCATACCGGTCAGTTGGAACTCATCGTTCACTACCAATACTTTCTCTACGCGCGCTTTGTGCATTTTCTCTTGGACTTCTTCACGAGTAGCCCCTTCTTTCACTGCGGCAAGGCGCTCTTTTGGCGTCATCACAACATCAACTTTCTTAGAAAGGTCAGTGACAAAGCGAACATCACGGCCGGTGATAATACCAACCAGCTCGTTAGTATCAGTGACGACAGGGAAACCGGCAAAACCGTGCTTTTCAGTTAGAGCGATAACATCTGCGATAGTGGCATCAGGATTTATGGTTACTGGGTGAGAAACCACACCCGCTTCATAAATCTTAACTTGGTGAACCATTTGAGCCTGCTGCTCAATAGACATGTTTTTATGAATAAAACCAATGCCGCCTTCCTGCGCAAGAGCGATAGCGAGACGAGCTTCCGTCACGGTATCCATAGATGCAGAAACCATTGGAATATTTAAAGTGATATTTTTCGTCAACTGAGTGCGAAGATCAGCTGTGTTTGGGAGAACGGTGGAGTGTGCTGGCACAAGCAGTACGTCGTCGAATGTCAGCGCTTCTTTGGCAATTCTTAGCATTTGCAATATCTCACAATTAGAGGAGTAAAAAGAATAATCCGGTCTCATCGTTTCGCATAATGAGGGCAGTAAGCTTGGGAAACTCAGCTGCATTTGGATTAGATATTGCGGACGGATTATACGGCCTGAGCAATCGCTTGGCTACACATTTTTATATTTTTAATTTGCATTTACCCCCTTGCTATGTATTATATTACCGCTAATTTCCATACTCACGCCCAAGAGATTAGCTGTGTCTTCTCTGACCAATCAAAATATCTTCACTGTTTCTCGTCTCAATGCCGAAGTGCGTTTACTCCTTGAAAACGAAATGGGGATTGTTTGGTTAGTGGGCGAGATCTCAAACTTCTCAGCACCCGTTTCAGGACACTGGTATCTGACGCTGAAAGACTCACGTGCTCAAGTCAAATGTGCCATGTTCCGTGGCAACAATCGTCGTGTCACCTTCAAGCCTCAAAACGGCAATCAAGTGCTAGTTAAAGCCCGCCTTTCATTGTATGAGCCTCGTGGTGACTATCAGTTGATCATTGACAGTATGCAGCCTGAAGGAGACGGTCGACTGCAACAGCAGTTTGAAGAACTCAAGATGAAACTGGCCGCTGAAGGGCTGTTTGCTCAAACGAATAAGCGACCACTACCAGAACATCCTCAAACCGTCGGTATCATTACTTCAAAAACTGGCGCGGCACTGTTTGATATTCTTGATGTATTGAAACGTCGCGATCCATCGCTGCCGGTGGTGATTTATCCAACCATGGTTCAAGGCGAAGAGGCGGCAATCCAAATAGCCCAAGCAATTGGCCGAGCCAATAGTCGTAATGAGTGTGATGTATTAATTGTGGGTCGCGGTGGTGGTTCGTTAGAAGACTTGTGGTGCTTTAACAATGAAGTGTTAGCTCGGACCATTGCAGCCAGCCAGATCCCGATTATTAGTGCCGTGGGCCATGAAGTAGATGTAACCATCGCTGACTTCGTTGCTGATATGCGCGCGCCTACACCCTCTGCCGCCGCCGAGTTAGTCAGTCGTGACAACAGTCATAAAGATCAAGCGTTCAACGCTCGCCAACATAAACTCATCAGTGCGATGCGTCACTATCTGAGTGAACAAAAGCAGCAAGCCACCTCGTTACTGCATCGCTTGGATCGTCAACATCCGAATAATCAACTGCAACGTCAGAGCCAACAGTTAGATGAATTAAACGCGCGTTTACAACGTGCAATAACTCAGTTATTGCGTTCTCATCAACACAAAATTGAGCGCCAACAGCACAAAATGGCCCTTTATTCTCCGGTAAAACGTTTAGCGGCCCAACAAGCGAGTTTGCAAAGACTAGAGCAAAAACTGCTGGATGCCATGGATAGAAAATTGCTCAACACACGTCATCAACTGGCATTGGCGGCTGAGAAACTTGATACCGTTAGCCCACTTGCAACATTAAAGCGTGGTTATTCGATTACGCAAAACCAATCCGGTCAAGTCATTAGCCATGTGTCACAAACCAAAACGGGCGACACTTTGGTCACCCGCTTATCTGATGGCGAAATCCACTCGACGGTTAATTAGTCTAAAGGCTGGAACTCAAACTTCAGCCGAGATTTAGATTTAAGTTCATTACAACTACTGCAAAAATAGTTGGCAGCGCCACAGGCTTGAAGCTTTTCTAACTCAGCATGGCAATCGGGACAAAAGCCGACTTTCTTATAATCACGTTGACAAGCAGTACAATGATATTGCCCTGTCCATTCAAGCGCCTGATTGCAACTTGGGCAGTCGTTTTCGTTCATAGTAAGTAGCCCTCAATTAATCGTTCTATTGTCTCTTAATTTAACGGCTAACGCGATCAGTGTATTGATCTGGCTCACATTTATTGGTGTGTAATAGCGCTAAAAAAGTTCCAGTTAGGGTGTTGATTGATATCTTCAACCACCACAATTGTCTTTGAATAGGCGGCCCGCGCCACATTATCCAACAGTGGGTCCGATTACGATACCTTCCACCGCTTGATTATAAAAATCGGGTAAACTCGGCGCGTATTCGACATAGAGCTGTTCACTTTGCCTATCAAGGCGAAGAATCGACGCGCTACGCTCACCAAACCAGTTTTCAGAAAGATCGACAACCCGCCGATTGAGCTCTTCCTTGCCCATTCCTAATGCTAGTTTTGTGAGCAATTTATTGACTTCTCTGTGAGCGGTGAGAAGCTTGAGGTAACTCATTATGACTGACTCAATTTTTTTTATCATTACCATACACGGTAGCATATGACATCATTTCATACGCTGATCATTACCTCAGTTACGTAATCATTGATAAAGATGGCAATGTATTCATCAAATCGAGAGAGAAGTGATCAAACTCAGATCGTCGGCTAAATCCAACTTGATCAGCGATCTACCCTTTAAAGAACATTTATATAACCACACACCGAAAGCATAAGTTACATGTGCTGCATTTGAATTTAAAGAAGCATAAAGTTTTGATATTGATTAAATAAAAACAATAATTCAGCATTTAATAAAAAGATCAACTTCATCAAGCTTGCGATTACATTGATGTGTTTTTCCAATTTATTGCTCGCTAGGGCTCTGTCTAATCAACTAGCAATGATGATTATGACTCGGTCGACGCTAAATTCTTGTCGGTCTCCCCACCTTGCCGTGAGCCAAGAATGCTTTAAGAGTGTTGTTATCGACAGACTGATCTAAATAACGTCTAGCGGTACTTTTACTGATAGCAAAACGAACTATGGCTCTGCCTGGGATCTTATGAAACCTTGATATGTCGATCACTCACTACTCTTTGGGTCCCGCGCCGATTTTATTCGCTACTGGTTTCCTCAACCTGCAAAGTTGATGGAAGATTGGTTTTGTTTTCTCGCTGATCGTTATTCCGGTATTTTTCTTTATTGGCGGCACTTGATGGAAGATATTGTGGATGTGGCAATTGAGATGGTTTAATGCTAAAAAAGCGCCGAGGTGAAGTCGGCGCTTTTTGTGGTTATTCTAATCGCAGAGTTAGCTTACTTCTTACGACTATTCATCATACTCATCAAGCGTTTACGTTTACGCTCTTGAGACAATGTCATTTTGTTTGATTTACCTTCAAACGGGTTTTCGCTGCTCTGGAACTGGATGCGAATTGGCGTCCCCATAATTTCCAAAGACTTGCGGAAGTAGTTCATCAAGAAGCGCTTGTATGAGTCTGGCAACTCGTTAACCTGGTTACCATGGATAACCACGATCGGTGGGTTATAGCCCCCCGCGTGCGCATACTTCAACTTAACACGACGACCACGAACCAATGGTGGCTGGTGATCTTCGGTCGCCATCTTCATGATACGCGTTAATACTGACGTACCAACACGCGTTGTGGCGGATTTGTAAGCTTCTTGCACAGACTCAAACAAGTGGCCAACACCAGTACCGTGTAGCGCTGAAATAAAGTGGATACGCGCAAAGTCAACAAAACCAAGACGGCGATCAAGCTCTTTCTTCACGTGCTCTTTGACGTCCATATCAAGACCATCCCACTTGTTTACCGCAATTACGATAGAACGACCTGCGTTCAACGCAAAACCAAGTAAGCTTAAGTCTTGATCAGAGATGTTTTCGCGTGCATCGATAACCAATAGCACTACGTTAGCGTCTTCTACGGCTTTTAGTGTCTTGACTACAGAGAACTTTTCAACTGTTTCGTTAATACGCTTGCGGCGACGAACACCTGCGGTATCAATCAGCACATATTCACGACCATCACGTTCCATTGGAATATAGATCGAGTCACGCGTGGTGCCTGGCATATCGTAAACTACCACACGCTCTTCACCCAAAATACGGTTGGTTAGTGTTGATTTACCGACGTTTGGACGGCCGATAATCGCCAGCTTGATCGGCTGGTCTTGCAGACGCTGAAATTCCGCTTCTGCTTCTTCTTCTGTGTAATCAAGCTTCTCTTCTTCTTGATCTTCAAAGCCAGTCAGGTCTTCGATCTCACCTTTTGCTTCTTCAATCATTTGCTCAGCAAATGGATTAAGCGCGCGATCAATAAGAGCGCCAACACCACGGCCATGTGCTGCCGCGATTTGGTACATCTGCTCAACACCAAGTTGCCAAAAATCAGCTGATGCCGCATCGGCATCAATACCGTCAACCTTGTTGACCACTAGCATCGACGGCTTTTCAAGCTTACGTAAGTGGTTAGCAATCGCGATATCTGCTGGCGTAAGACCAGCGCGGCCATCGACCATAAATAGCACGACATCGGCTTCATCAATCGCGGCAAGCGACTGCTGAGCCATTTTGGTTTCAACACCTTCTTCAGTGCCATCAATACCACCCGTATCGATCACGATAAACTCGTGCTCACCAAGCTTCGCCTGACCGTATTTTCGGTCGCGAGTTAAGCCAGGGAAATCCGCAACCAATGCGTCACGCGTTCGAGTCAATCGGTTAAACAACGTTGACTTACCAACGTTTGGACGCCCTACAAGAGCAACAACAGGTACCATAATAACCTCTACAATATTTTCTTTATGTAGTTATAGGTAATAACTCAGCACAATCCACTGTCATGAGCACTTTACCTATAACCACATCAAACTTTGGGTATCTAAAACAAACAAACGGCTCCCAACTGTTACCAGCGAGGAGCCGAATGTGAATTGTATCACACGATTAGTCGTTGAGCGTTAGTTTCTTTACAGCGCCATTACGAGTCACAATCACGTAACCGTCTTCAAGCGCCGTAGGTCCAACCGCAAAGCCACTTGAATTAACATGCTGCATAGAAACAAAATCACCGCTATCGCGATCAATCCAATATAAGTAGCCTTGACTGTCACCGACAACGATATAAGAATCGATGATCACTGGAGCAGTGACCAAGCGATATTCGAGCTGTTCATTGCTCCACAGTTCAGTGCCACTACGAGCATCAACCGCGACCAGGTGATCCTTTTCGGTCACCAAATATAACCGACTGGCATCACTGGCTAAATCAGAAGCCGATGAATAGTTACGCTTCCAAGCCGGTTTACCAGAGCGTAAATCAATCGAGGTCAGTTGACCGTTATAACCGATGATATACAGCGAGCCGCCCAAGATAAGCGGTGATGCATCGACATCAACTAAGCGATCGATTTCTGTCGCGCCTTGCGGTTTACCAATGGGCTGTTGCCAAATCAATTGACCACGTTCCACGATCGCGGCGGCCAAGCGGCCATTGCCCGTTCCCCAGAAAACACCACCAGAGGCTGTCACTGGCGCACTATTACCACGTAAAGTCAGGTTCGGTACTTCGCTACTGATGGTCCACTTTGACTCACCGGTAACTTGATCAAGCGCCAATAAAATACCTTTATTGGTATGCACGATAACAAAGTTGCTGTCGGTTGCTGGCGCAGCCAGTACTTCACCATCAACATCAACACGCCAGTTGAGTTCGCCAGTTTCTTGATCAAAAGCGAACACTTGGCCATTTTCGCTACCGATGAATATTTGCCCGTAGCCGGCAGTAATGCCCCCCGATAAACGTGCAGAAACATCACCTTCTACGTCAACTTCCCATAGCGTCTTGCCATTGTCAGGATCAAGCGCTTTGACTAAGCCATCACGGCTAGCAACAAAGACTTTGTCGTAAGCGTATTCAGCCGAGAGCTTTGAGTAATATTGTTTAGCACCATCACCAATAGAGGCACTCCATAGAGTTGATGGCGTGAACTCGTTATTCACCTGTGGAACCGGTGACATAATGATGATGTCTTCTTCACTTGCACAGCCAGCGAGAGCACCAACACATAACGCCGTCGCAAGCGCTTTTTTCAGCATATTCTTCATGCAATGCCCTTACTTGGCTAGATCATCCAACTTCAGTTGAAGGGTTTGGCTTGCATCACCAGATTGCTGCGCTTCAGTATAAGCTGCATAAGCGCCTTCAGCGTCGCCTTTACGAAGCAGAATATCCCCCTTAAGCTCAGCCACACGGCTAGCCCAACTTTGCTCATCAATGCTCGCAAGTTGCGCAACAGCAGCATCGAACTCGCCTTGTTCAGCTTTCACACGTGCAAGACGGTAATTGATCACCGCAGAGAGCGCAGCATCTTGAGTCGAGCTTATCGCCCACTCTAACTGAGCAATCGCTTCATCCAGATTACCAGTTTCCGCTTGTACTTTAGCCAGCTGAAGTGCCGCTAGAGTCGCGTATTCTGTTTTTTTGTTGCTGTCGATAAAGGTTTGCATATCAGCTTGAGCATCAACACCTTGCTCTGCGAGCGTTTGAACGACTTTCGTGTAGCTTTCAGAGGCTGCTTCTTGAGCCGCTACCACTGAATCTTGGTAGTAACGCCAGCCAAATAGGCCACCTAAACCGATAACGGCACCAAAGATCACTGCTTTGCCGTTCTCTTTCCACCAATCTTTGATCGCTTCTACTTGTTGTTCTTCAGTATCGTAGAGTTCCACTTCCTGTCCTCTTAAGCCAAAGTGGTGATCTTCATCACCACTGAGATATTTGATAATTAATTAAACGAGCTCTGAGAGCTTAGCAATAACGTCACTTTGACTGAGTGTGTCTTGACTACCACCGATAAGGTCTTTAAGTACAATAGTGCCATCAGCCACTTCGTTCTCACCTAGCACGAGGGCAACCGATGCGCCGACTTTATCTGCGCGTTTAAACTGCTTCTTAAAGTTACCACCGCCGAAGTGGTTCATGACTCGCAGCCCCGGTACTTGTTCACGCAATAATTCAGCCAGTTTCATTCCCGCCATCATGGTGCCTTCGCCCGCGGTGACCATGTAAACATCGACACTGCGACGCACATCGGTAAGCTCTAACGTTTCTAACATCAGAACCAAGCGTTCTAAGCCCATCGCAAAGCCTACCGCAGGGGTCGCTTTGCCACCAAGTTGCTCAACTAAGCCATCATAGCGGCCACCACCACATACGGTGCCTTGAGCCCCTAAGCTATCCGTAATCCATTCGAAAACGGTACGGTTATAATAGTCAAGACCACGCACTAAACGCTCGTTAACTGTGTATTCGATGCCTGCGGCGTCAAGAAGTTCACATAAGCCGGCGAAATGTTGCTTAGAGTCATCGTCCAGATAATCAGATAAACGCGGTGCATCACCTAAAACAGCTTGAACGTCAGGGTTTTTGGTATCCAAAACGCGCAGTGGATTGGTGTGCATACGACGCTTACAATCTTCATCAAGAATATCGAGATGCTGTTCTAAAAATTCAATCAACGCCGTACGATAATTAGCACGTGCGTCAAGTGAACCGATAGAGTTCAGCTCTAAGCGAACATGTTGGTCGATGCCAAGCTCACGCCATAAGCGCGCAGTCATCATAATGAGTTCTGCATCAACGTCAGGCCCATTGAGGCCAAACACCTCAACACCACATTGATGGAATTGACGGTAACGCCCCTTTTGCGGACGCTCGTGACGGAACATAGGTCCCATGTACCATAGACGCTGTTCTTGGTTGTACAGAAGACCGTTTTCGATCCCTGAACGCACACAGCCTGCCGTACCTTCTGGGCGCAGCGTTAAGCTGTCACCGTTACGGTCTTCGAAAGTGTACATCTCTTTCTCAACCACATCGGTGACTTCACCAATCGCACGACTAAATAGATGCGTCATCTCAACGATTGGCATGCGCACTTCGTTATAACCGTAAGCGCTCACCACATTTTTTACTGTGTTTTCTAGCTTTTGCCACAATGGTGATTGAGTTGGGAGACAATCGTTCATGCCTCGAATTGCTTGAATTGTTTTTGCCACAATATTTACCGTAATGTTAATTACTTACCGTAATCTGGGTTGAGATTAATCTTGAACTTTAATGTCGATGCGGTTTTGCTCGTCCATCATTGCTGCTTTAGCGCGAATCCTAGCTTCTAGCTGCGTCACAAGATCGTCATTATCAAAACGCTCTTTCTGACGTTTGCCGTCTTCGTAAAACGCACTTTTTTTATTGCTTCCCGCTAAACCGAGGTGAGAAACTTCAGCTTCACCAGGGCCATTAACCACACAGCCAATAATAGAGACGTCCATCGGTGTAATGATGTCTTCTAAACGCTCTTCAAGCGCATTCACCGTGCTGATTACATCGAACTCTTGACGAGAACAGCTTGGACACGCGATAAAGTTTATCCCGCGTGAGCGGATGCGCAGTGATTTGAGAATATCAAAGCCCACCTTGATCTCTTCGACAGGATTAGCCGCCAGTGAGATACGTAATGTATCGCCAATACCTTCCGCAAGCAGCATACCAAGGCCAACCGCAGATTTAACCGAACCTGCGCGCGCTCCGCCCGCCTCGGTAATACCAAGGTGCAGAGGTTGATCAATTTTCGTCGCCAGCAGGCGGTATGAGTCAACGGCAAGAAATACATCCGATGCTTTTACGCTAACTTTGAACTGATCAAAGTTAAGACGATCGAGAATATCGACATGGCGCATTGCTGACTCAACGAGTGCTGCTGCTGTCGGCTCACCGTATTTCATCTGGATATCTTTTTCCAGAGAACCACCGTTAACCCCAATCCGAATAGGAATGTTGTTATCACGGGCACAATCGACCACCGATCGAATGCGCTCTTCATTACCAATATTGCCAGGGTTGATACGCAGGCAGTCAACGCCGTACTCAGCCACTTTTAATGCAATACGGTAGTCAAAGTGGATATCGGCCACTAATGGAATATTGACTTGCTGCTTAATTTGCTTAAAGGCTTCAGCCGCGTCCATCGTGGGTACTGAGACACGCACAATGTCTGCGCCGACATTTTCCAACGCTCTAATCTGCGCAACAGTCGCAGCAACGTCTGTTGTTCGGGTGTTTGTCATTGACTGCACCGCTATTGGTGCACCGTCACCAATAGGCACATCGCCCACGTAAATACGAGTCGATGGGCGACGTTTGATAGGAGATTCGTGTTGCATAGTAATGTCTAAGGTAAGTTAAATCTTGCGACTTTGCCCGAAGTATACCCAGAAAGGTCGACAGGTTCACTCGCTAAAATCATTGAAACGTTTTCAGGGGCACCTAAAATCACGCTGTACGGCATTTCGCCTTCCAAACTAAGTGCTTGACCGCCCTTCTTCACGCCAGTCGATAATGTTTTTCCACTGGCATCTTTAACTTGAATCCAGCAATCATCGCTGAATGTCATTTGTAGTTGATTAGATACGCTAACCGCTTGCTCGACCACCGATGGCTCCACCACCTCTACCGGTTGAGGCTCGATAACAGGTTCAGGTTCAACCGATTCATTGATGATTTCGGTTTCCTGTGGCAATAGCTCATCGTTTTGCTGATCAGCGCCAAGCTGGCTTGGCTCAGCATCAATAGTCGTTTGTAGCGGTTCGCTCTGCTGTGGTTCATGTTCAGCAAACGTGGTGAAATTGAGTTCTTGATCAGCTTGCTGTTCAAGCTGCTGCTCTTGTTCGCTAATGGTGGTGAGATCTGTCATCTCTAGGTCTTGGTTTTGCCACCACCAGACCGACGATATCCCCAGAATAACCAGAAAAATACCCCAGGTTAGAGTCATGATACGGCTATCGTTTTTTTCCTGCTTTGTTTGGCGAGAAAAGCTTTTCATCTGCTGAGGTTGTGGTTGTGTTTCTTGGCAATCGCCAAGTGCCGACAATATTAATGCTTCATCAAGGTTGACCGCTTTGGCATAAGAACGTAAATAACCACGAGTAAATGTCGCGACTTGCTCAAAAGAAAAATCGTTGTTTTCAATGTTTTGGATAATCGAAATGCGTAAACGAAGACGATCAGCAATTTGCTTTTGACTTAAACCGAGCGCTTCACGCTGGTTTTTAAGCAAAGTGCCCGCTTGTACTTGTTCTGCGTCTAGTTGTTTTACGTTCTCGTCGCTGTCTTGAATTGGTTGTTCAGGTGTCATGATGAATATAAATCTCTTCTTGAATAAGCTTGGTTTACCTGACGCTTAATTATGTATTCTTCGTAGTTTGCTCGATAACCAAGGTCTTTAAAAACGAGGAAAAACTCCTCATACGATGCAAAAAATCACGCTCCACTTAATAACAGAGAATATTCCCTAAAGCGTTAACCCTTAATTCTAATAGATATCATAGATGAAACAACATAGTGAAGGTGCATAATTTACAGTCAGCTCAAGGTTTTTCACTATTTTGACCAAGAGATCGCAACAAGATGTAAGAAAAAAGCCAGAGCAATGCTCTGGCTTAGACTGAATTGAGATAAAGATTATGAAACTGCTTTAACTTCAATAGTGTCGCCTTTAGACGCACGTAACACCGCTGTCCGTTTTGTGCGATCGATCACATCTCCGACTAACTGACCACATGCCGCATCAATGTCATCACCACGAGTTTTACGCACTGTGACCGTATGCTCGTATTGCATTAAGGTTTTCTGGAAGCGATCAATACGCGAGTTACTTGGCTTCTTATACGGAGAACCTGGATACGGGTTAAAGGGAATCAAGTTAATCTTGCACGGCGTTCCTTTCATCAACGCCGCCAATTCACGTGCATGCTCCATATCATCATTGACGTGGTCAAGTAGAACGTACTCGACGGTTACTTTACCACGGTTAGCGTTTGAAGACGCGATGTAACGACGTACAGAGGCTAAGAAATCTTCGATATCCCAGCGGTCATTAATTGGCATAATTTCACTGCGCAGTTTGTCGTTCGGCGCATGAAGCGAGATAGCCAAAGCTACATCGATTTTACCTGTCATCTGATCAAGACCTGAGACCACACCAGAAGTCGATACCGTAACACGACGTTTCGACAAACCAAAGCCTAAGTCATCCAACATGATTTCAAGCGCTGGAATCAAGTTTTTCATGTTCAGTAGCGGCTCACCCATCCCCATCATGACCACATTGGTGATAGGACGACGCCCCGTCTCTTTCTCTAGACCAATTTCACGCGCGGCACGCCATACCTGCCCAATGATCTCAGATACTTTTAAGTTACGGTTAAAACCTTGTTGCGCTGTCGAGCAAAATTTACATTCAAGGGCACAGCCAACTTGCGATGAAACACACAAGGTCGCACGATCCTCTTCTGGGATATAGACGGTTTCAACGTCTTGATCACCGACTTTCATCGCCCACTTAATCGTGCCATCTGAAGAGTGCTGAGCTTGCGCTACCGTAGGTGCTTTAATCTCACAGCGCTGCAGAAGTTTTTCACGCAACTTTTTGTTAATGTTGGTCATGTTTTCGAAGTTATCAACACCGAAATGGTAGATCCACTTCATGACCTGATCCGCACGGAATGCCTTTTCGCCGAGCTCATCGGCAAAAAATTTACGCATACCTTGACGATCAAAGTCGAGTAGATTGATTTTTTCAGTGGTCATGTGGCCTCTCAAGCGACGGAACATTAATTAAGGGCGCGAATTGTACAGCCTTTGCGCATTCACAACAAGCGTTGTAAAGCCCTGTCTTTTCTAAGGCGTTAATATCGCAATGGTTATTTTTTAAACAAAGGATCTAACCACTAAAATAACGAGAATAATGGTTGATAAGACTAAACCGCAGTGTGCTTTATTTGCTTAACAATAGCCGTAAGACCGTTGCCACGTGATGGGCTTAAATGCACGATTAGGCCAAGTTTGTCGAAATAATCATCGACATCAAAATCTTGGATCTGCTGGCTGGTTTTACCATTGAATGCTGCCATCACTAAAGCAATTAAACCACGCACAATGCGAGCGTCAGAGTCGGCGCAAAAGAACCACTTACCATCAATAAGTTGACTAACTAACCAAACCTGACTTTCACACCCAGCGACGATAATTTGATCTGATTTGAACGATTCAGGCATTTGAGGCAGCTGCTTACCCCACATAATAACCTGACGATAACGGTCTTCCCAACCATGAAAGCCTTGCATGATTTGAGTGATCTCTTCAGCGCTGATCTCATGACCGAATGGCGAACGAGGAAATGGTAACATCTTGAACTCCAAATCGTTATTAGCGGTATTTCTGAATCAGTTTTTCGACAATGCGCGACACAGCGATAAAACCGAAAGTAGCGGTCACAACCGTTGCCGCGCCAAAACCACTGGCACAATCCATCCGTTTTGGCCCTTCTGCGGTTGATTTAACACCACAGACACTACCATCGGGTTGGGGGTATTTTAGCTGCTCGGTTGAGAACACGCAGTCAATGCCAAACTTGCGCGCAGGATTGGTCGGGAAGTTGTGGTGACGACGCAGAGTATCTTTAATTTTCTTTGCCAGAGGGTCTTGAATAGTCTTGGTTAAATCAGCGATTTTTATTTGCGTCGGATCAACCTGCCCACCAGCACCACCAGTCGTGATCACTTTAATTTTATTACTACGGCAATAAGCCAATAGCGATGCTTTCGCTTTAACGCTATCAATCGCATCGAGCACGTAGTCATACTCTTTACTTAGGTATTCGTGTTGATTATCGGGCGTAATAAAGTCATCAATCAAATTGACCTGACACTCTGGATTGATCAATTTGACTCGCTCTGCCATCACTTCGATTTTGCTTTGACCAACGGTTCCTGACATCGCATGTATCTGACGGTTAATGTTGGTCACGCACACATCGTCCATATCAATCAACGTTAGTTCACCAACCCCAGTGCGAGCTAATGCTTCTACTGCCCACGATCCAACGCCACCAATACCAATCACACAGACGTGTGCCCTGCGTAAAATATCTACCTCACCATTGCCGTAGAGACGACGCGTACCACCAAAACGTTGGTTGTAGTTATCAGAAGCAGGAGTATCAAATTCACGCATATCGGTTTTCCGCTTGGTACAAAAACAAAGAGTGCGATTTATACGCACTCTTAATTAAAAAGTCTAGCTGTGAAGCGCTATTGTAACTTCTCGGGTGGTAGCGCCCAAGGTGCTTGCGTTGCACTGCCTTCAAGGCCCAATTTCCATACCCGACCAAAGTGTTTGTAGTGACCGGCTTCAGTGCCAGCACGCGGCCCCATACCATGATAGAGATCGAGGTGGTTTTGCTTCACTGCACCACCGGTATCTAACACGATCAACAAGCGCAACTGGTGGGTGCCACTCCAGGTGCCATCTGGATTCAATAACGGAACTTCGGCCAAAATCGGAGTCCCCATCGGAAAAATTGAGCGATCGCCAGCGACCGACGCCATCGCTAACAAAGGTATACCAGCCGAGCCCGTCACGGGGGCATCCGCACGTGGTTCAAAAAACACAAACGAGGGATTTTGTTCTAACAATTCACGCACCGTTTGTTCGTCGTTAGTGAGTACCCAATCTTTAATCGCTTTCATCGACATTTTTTCGCGTGACACTAAGTCTCGCTCAATCAAAATACGGCCAATACTGACGTAGGCTTTGTTGTTTTTACCACCATATGCAAAATATTCTAATGTATCGTCATCTTCAAAATGAACGAAGCCACTGCCCTGCACTTCCATCAAAAATGGGTCAATCATGTTGGCAGCAAAGCCTAGCTCTAAGCCTAAGCCATCCAGTGCTCCATCGTAAATTTGCGCACGTGTTGGGCAATCCGCTTCACACTCAGGCTTGGCGTAAACGGGGTATTTAAACGTCTCGTTTGGTTCGTGGCGCAGCTCCATCACAGGTGAGAAATACCCGGTAAAGAGAACATTACCTTGTTTGTCGCCCCCGCCTAACTGCGCGGCTTGAATGCCATAGTTTGCCAACTCGGTTGGTTCGCCACTTTGCAATATCCACTCATTAAGTTGCTCATACAGAGGTTGATAGATTCTGGCCATCGAAGGTGAGTTAACCACAACCTGCTCTGCTTGACGATGAAACTCGGTAAAATCGCGGGTTTTATCTGATTCAACAAGTGACGATTTATTCAAAATAGAGTTGAATTCTTGATCACCGTATTGCTGTGCGCGATCGGTCGGCTGAGCACAGCCAAACAAAACGCTGGCTGCCACGAGAGGAAGATATTTTTTAAACACTGATTAGTTGTTCCCTGATAAGCGATGTAACGAGGATGACAAAGTTAAGCATATCGTGCAATAACACAGTCGTTAATGGATGTTATCTTGATACTTTCTTGACAAACGAAAAACAGGTTGATAGTGCGCCTCAGAGACCAGCTGTATTTCGGTCATTTGCTCGTTGAGGACTTTATAACGGCGAACTTTATCGCCGACATTGTATTCAAGGTACGACCCATTCCAGTCGAAATGAGTATCAACCACACCACCATCGACCGCAACACCTGCAGAGCTAAGCATAAACTTATCGGTGGAATACGCCGCAACATTCTGCTCGACCCAAATGCCGTAGATTGCCGATTTAGGGTAGACTTTGGCCAGATAGCGATCGTATAGCTTGTCTGCGAGAACAACCACAACAACAGCAAAAAACAACGCCACTATCACTATGGTTCGCTCAATGATTTTCTTGTTACCGCGACTTAAGGTGCTCATGTATCTGATACCAATGAACTCGTGAGAATCTCACCTGATTATTGAGTAATTGTTAACTAAAATGAGCGATTACGCGAGTTTGATTTTATCTCACCAAATGCCCCTAGGTAAATCCCCCCCTTACAACAGACTATAGATAACAAAAACACTTGCTCACAATAGAATAAAATTGCAGTATATTGACATATAAATTCAACAACGGTAATCAATGTGAAACTCAGAAGTACCGCGCTTGTTAAAGGCTTTAGGCAGTCGGCGCCTTATGTGAACGCTCACCGTGATAAAACCATGGTGATAATGCTAGGTGGAGAAGCGGTTGCTGATGAAAATTTTGCCAATATTATCAGTGATCTAGCATTATTACATAGCTTAGGCGTAAAAATTGTTTTGGTTCATGGCGCACGGCCACAGATAAATCATCTGTTAGATCAGCATCAGTATGCGAGCCCTTATCACAAAGGGGTCCGCGTTACCGATGAAACCTGCCTGAGTTACGTCATGCAAGCCGCAGGACGGTTACAATTAGCCATCACTGCGCAGTTATCGATGAGCCTGAGCAACACACCAATGGCAGGCACTCAACTGAATGTCGTCAGTGGCAACTTTATTATTTCACAGCCTCTTGGTATTGATGACGGCGTTGACTATTACCACAGTGGCAAAATTAGACGTATTGATACTCAGGGTATCAATCGTATGCTCGATCAAGGCTCAATTGTGCTGCTCGGCCCAATTGCCAGCTCGGTCACTGGAGAATCGTTCAATCTTCTCTCTGAAGAGGTTGCCACTCAAGTCGCGATCAAATTAAAAGCCGATAAACTTATTGGTTTTTGTTCTGAGCAAGGGGTTATTGATCAACATGGAGACGTCTTTGCTGAACTGTTCCCTAAAGAAGCGGAAAAACTGCAAGCGGAACTTGAAAGCGAGAAAACCACCAACTGTGAAAACTCTTCTGGCACGTTACGCTTTTTACGCGCCGCGACCGCCGCCTGTCACGCGGGAGTACCACGTAGCCACTTGATCAGTTACAAAGTCGATGGGGCTTTAATTCAAGAGCTTTTCTCACTTGATGGCATAGGTACACAAGTGGTGAAAGCAAGCTCAGAGCAGGTCAGAGTGGCCGAAATTGATGATATTGGTGGCATTCTTGATTTGATTGAGCCACTTGAACAACAAGGCGTATTGGTGCGCCGCTCTCGTGAACAGCTTGAACAAGAGATCCATCAGTTCACCATCATCGAAAAAGATGGCCTAATCATTGGTTGTGCCGCGCTTTATCCTTATCCCGATGAGAAAATGGCCGAGATGGCGTGTGTCGCCATTCACCCTGAATATCGTGATGGCAACCGCGGCTTGCTGTTGCTCAACCATATGCGCTTACAGTCTAAAGCACAGGGGATTGAACAAATATTTGTTCTAACTACCCATAGCCTGCACTGGTTCAGAGAGCAGGGCTTTCATGAGATGGAGGTTGAGTTCCTTCCATCGCATAAACAGAACCTTTACAACTATCAACGTAAGTCAAAAATTCTGGCACTTGAGCTTTAGGTCAATTATTTATCTCATAAATGAGACCGCATTGCAGAAAATTTCTTAAATAGTCGCTTTATTTCATAGTTTAAATTGGTTAAAATTCGAGCTCCTCATTAAAGTGAGGAGATAGGAATTATTTCTCGACTTAACTGTTTCAGTTAAGCTGCAAGGATTGCTTGAGGTTACTAACAACGTCACTAAGAGCAAACTCTCAATGAAAACAATTATCTGTAACTCTGTTCAGAGTTTTTGGGACATGGCAGACAACGAACTACTAGAAAATCTCGACGTACACTGCGTATTCCCTGTTACAGAAGGCTTAAAAGCGTTCATTTTGAACTATCAAGTGAAATACCGCATCCGCAGTGTTTCTTTTTCCACCGCGCTTTAATCATTACCACAGACGGCCAAGGAAGGTCACCTGCTACTGGTCAAACGCTGAATTAATCCACTCGCCCGCTGAGTGCGAATCTTAATCGCTCGTTTCAACCCTCGCTCATCGGCAAACAAGGTCAAATGCTTTTTGGCGCGAGTAATTCCGGTGTAAATCAGCTCTCGGGTTAAAATTGGCGTAAAGTCTGGTGGCAGGATCATCAAGGTATGTTCAAACTCGCTGCCCTGCGATTTATGAATGGTCATGGCATAAGCCGTTTCATGCTCTGGTACACGACTAGGTAAAACCGCTTTGACGCTACCATCAGGCAGTTCAAAAAACACTTTAAGCTTAGATTCCTGATGTGAATCATCACGTACACACAGACCAATATCGCCGTTATACAGCCCTAACCCGTGATCATTACGCGTCACCATAACAGGGCGGCCGTGATACCAAAGTTCGTCTTGAGTTTTAATCAGTTTACGTGACGCCAGCGCCCGTTCAATTCGCTGATTTAGCCCTTTAACGCCAAAATCGCCTTCTCGAATCGCACATAACAATCGACATTGGGCAAACAGGTCGAGGGCGGCTTTGGCTCGTTGTGACAAGCTTTCAGGTTGCCCTTGGTGCTGCTGTGGCTGACGAAGTCGCTGCAGATAATGCTGATATTCCGAGACTAACGTCTGGATCATCTGGTTGTAAGTTTGGCTGTCAATTGGATACTTAGCGATATCAGGAAAATCTCGCTTCCAAACCGCGTCGACTCGGAGCCCGTCTCCCGAGTTAACCGCTTGCGACAGCTGACCTATCCCTGAGCGCGCATCAAAACGGTAACTCTTTTTCAGCATGCACAAACTATCTGCAATCGAAGGGTGGGCATTGGCACTGTGAGTCAGACTCGTAAAACCAGTCAAACGCGCAATCTGCCCTGCATGTGCCTGACTAAAACCTTGCGCATTGAAAGAACAGATATCACCAAGCACCGCCCCCGCTTCAACCGAGGCCAATTGATCTTTATCACCGAGTAAAATCAAGCGCGCCTTCTTCGGCAGCGCATCAATCAATTTATACATCATCGGCAAATCAACCATGGAAGCCTCATCAACCACCAAAATATCAACGTGAAGCGGGTTATCATGATTGTGCCGAAACTCGGCACTGTTAGGAATCGCACCAAGCAGACGATGCAACGTACTGGCATCGGTTGGTATCGATTGTTTCAGTTCTGGGCTGACTGGCAGCGCAGACACCGCTTTGCCGATTGATTCCGTTAAGCGTGCCGCGGCTTTTCCGGTCGGAGCGACCAGTTTAATCGTCGGTTGTTGATCATTGGCTTGCGCTTGTTCGATTAAAGCGGCGAGCAATTTAGTCACTGTGGTGGTTTTGCCGGTACCAGGACCACCTGAGATCACCGCAAAACGGCGACTCAGTGCTACCGCAGCCGCGACTTTCTGCCAATTGATACACGCCGCCAGTGGGACCTGCTCATCAAGTGGGGCTAATTGCTCAATGCTTTTGGCCTTGAGAAGCGTTTGGTCTATGGTAGGCCAATCGAGATGATCGTCTGCCACGACATCCAAATGATCACAAACCATGCGCTGACGAAGCACCGCTGTGCTAACGCCATCACTGATTGATTTTTCTATGTCTTCAAATAGATAGCGGTAGTTTCTTGCAAAAAGATGATCGAGTAACTGGGCCAATTTCTGTTGCTGATCGAGCTTTAGGATCATTGGTGACCCAAAGCTGTTTAAGCGTTCAGCCACCACCACTTCGTAGTGCCAGTAACGATGTAGATATAATCGCTCACCATCGAAAATTAATGGTACAGATTCACCATTGCGGCTAACTAAATCACTGGTGCTGAGCAGTGCTAACCAATCAATACTGAGTAGTTGTTGCGTTAACTCGCTGGCCTCCTCACCAAACAAACCTAATTTAGCCGCTAAATCTACTGGTTGTCCCTGAGCGTCGAGCAGGGGTAAACAAATATGGCCCTTAGCTAACTCATGGCTCACCACACCAGCAATAAAGGCCAATTCACTGTTTTGAGATTGGCTTTCGATAAAACGCGCGAACTGATAATCAAGCTGTCTAACTTGACCTTTGCTCGCCAGTTGTTTGAGTGTCGAAATAAGCGTGTTCATCGCTACAATAACTCCATCTGACCGGCACTGTTTTGTTTCACATCGATGGCTTGTCCATCAATCAATTTATCCATATCGCTGAGCAACTCTAGACTTGGTTTAGCAGAAAAAATACCGTGTTCGCTGGCGCCGTCCATTCCGCGTAAAAACAGGTAATAGACCCCACCAAAATGAGTATTGTAGTTATAGTTGGCTAAACGACTGCGTAAGAATCGGTGCAGGGCGAGTGCATAAATTTGATATTGCAGATCGTAGCGATGCTCGGCCATCGCCGCCTTGAGTGCATCGCCGTGATAAAAGCTAACCTCATCGCCAAGATGGTTGGATTTCCAATCGAGGACATAGTATTTGCCTTGATGTTCAAACACTAAATCGATGAACCCCTTCAACATCCCTTGCACCGTATAAAAGCCGAGATCGCCTGCTTTTGCCGACAAGGGATCATGCCGCTGAATAACTCGGTTTAAGGCGGCAGCAGAAAGCACTTCAATCGGCAACATAAATTCAATTTCGACCAAGCGCTGGCTTGGACTTTTCTGATTGAGTCGCAGCTGCTTTCCGTCGAGCGGGGTATCAAGCACGGTATCAATCAACTGCTGTAAAATAGCCAGCCAACTTAGGTCTAATTGTTCACTTTCAAGCAAGCGCGTAATGATGGCTGTATTCTCTTCACTGGTGGCTGGCTCAGTAAACTCGACTTCTTCAAACAAGCTGTGCAGAAAAGTACCTGGCCGAGCACCGCGCGGAAACGTAAAAATTGAAGCTTGCGGCTCATTTTCTTGTTGCTCGTCATGCTCTTGCGAAGAGTCAATATCAAGGTGCATTAAGTCGGTAAAATCATCACCGTGGTGAGCGCCTTGTTTAACCAGTCCAGAGTAACTGGTGATCCGCCAGTTGCGATCAATGGTTTGGCTTAACTCACTGGCGCTTAGCACTTGTTGTTCGCCTGTCTCAGTAATAAGCGGCGTCTCGTAGGACTCAGGGAGAGCGGTCAGTTGCACGCACTCAAGCCGCTTCACTTGTTGTTCGATGGCAAGGATGAGATCGTCAATGCCACCAGGCTGTCCATCTTGTAACAGATAGCCCATCGCACTGTGATGAACTCCGGTGGGCTCTTTGGTTGAGCGACCATTTCGTAGCGGCGCCGCACCAATAAAACAGCCATACACGGCGCGGGTGAGTGCCACGTAGATAAGACGTAAATCTTCCGCCAAGCGCTCTTTGTCGGCCGCCGCGAGCGCAGCATCTTGCCTGGTTATATCGAGAATGGTTCGGTCTTGCTCTGCATCATAGTACTTCGCCTCGCTCGCTTGACGGTAACTCAACACAAATGGCAGCAAGACTAGATCATACTCAAGCCCTTTAGATTTATGAATAGTGACGATTTGCACCAGATTGCGCTCAGACTCCAAACGTTGGATTTCGTCATCGCTGCCACCAAGGCCATTTTCAGCGTCGCTGATCGCCTGAGCCAACCAGCGCAATAAGCCATGGTCACTATCAAGGTCAATACTGGCTTGCTGTAATAACTCACCAATATGCATTAAGTCGGTCAATTGGCGCTCACCACCCAGATCGGCCAACAAGCGCTCGGCAATGTGACGTTTACTTATCACGCTGCGTAGCATTGGCAGCACGCCACGCTCAGACCACAGCTTACGATACTCTTTAAACTCATTGATGGCCGCTTCCCACTCATTTTCATCGTTGTTGAGCTTATCGAGTGTGCCCGCATCTAACGCAAAGATCTCTGAGGCCAAACTGGCACGCAGGGCGCGATCATTTTCAGGTGTCAGCACCGCTTGCAGCAATCGTTGCACGTCTTGCGCGACCGATGAGGTAAAAACACTATCACGATTAGAGAGATAGACGCTGGCAATACCTTGCTTAGCTAATGCGTCTTTGACCAGTCGACCTTCGCTACCAGTACGGACCAAAACTGCGATATCACCTGCTTGGATAATTTGCTGGCCCTTGTCATTGACGAAGTGTGCTTGCTGGTGCTGCGCGGCCGTCAATATGGTTTGAATTTGATCCGCAGTGGCCTGCGCCATCGCGTTAAGGTACTCCCCTTTCGCTAGCGGTTTCTCTTGCGTTTCCTGCAGCCAATAGGTCAGCGCGGGTTGCGTTTGGCCTGCCATAGTCCAAATACGTTGTTCAGCTTTCGGGCTATGTGCTACGGGTAGAAATGGAATATCTTGGTCATAAATAAAGGGGCTTTGCGGCAATTCGAACACCTGATTGACTGCCGCTACCATCGCCGCGCTGGAGCGCCAATTGGTGCCTAAGGTGAAATGCGAATTAACCTGGGTTCGCGCCTTAATGTAAGTAAAAATATCGGCACCGCGAAAACCATAGATAGCTTGCTTTGGATCGCCAATCATAAACAAGCCGCATTGAGGATGGTTTAAGTAAATACGACTAAAAATACTGTACTGCAGAGGATCGGTATCTTGGAATTCGTCGATCATCGCGACCGGATATAACGTCCGAATCCGCTCTGCCAGTTGTTCGCTATCATCATTGTCTATAGCGGCAGAGAGCTGAGTCAACAAATCATCAAATGACAACCACTGCTTTTGCTGTTTCGCTTTGGCTAGCATGGTTCGACAGTGTTCAATCGCGTGCGCCAACAAGGGCGCTTTAAGGCTAATCGGATCAGCAATAAACTCATCAATCACGCTAAACACCGCATGGGTTGGCGGCGTTCCTTGTGGCGTTTTTTCAATTAACGCTGTCTGAGCAAATTTTTCTAACTGATCTGGATAAGCATAATCGAGGGTTTCACTCGCCGCCCAAGCGTTGACCGTTTCAAGCCAAACAGGTAAAGACTTTTTACTGTAACTGCGTTTATTCACATCAGAGTCACTGATAAGTGCAGGTAAATCATCTTGGTGCTCACGCCATAACGCTTTAAGCTGGTCAATCTGTTGAAGGTTTTGTTGGTGCAACTCACTTAACGACCCACTCATGGCTGGGACTGATAAACTGACCGGCGATCCCGTCAAATAGCGTGATATATCACCGAGTAGCGTGGCGGGAGCACTCCACAATCGACGCACTTCTGCCGCTAAATGAACCGGCAACGGGTAGAAATTACGTCGCCAGTAATCGGCCACTACTTGAGCTTTTAAGTGACTCTCGTCAGTGACAAATTCGTTGTTAAAACGACTACCTGATTCGAATGCATTTTGCGTCAGCATACGTTGGCAAAAACCATGAATGGTGTAGACCGCTGCTTCATCCATCTGCCGTTCCGCTTGGAGTAAGATCTCGGCCGCTTGTTTGTGATCGACCACCTCTGCCAACAGCGGCTTAATGACAGGATCATGGCTTTGACCACGGGCAAATGCCAAGCGCGCATCGTGAATCCTAGCTCGAATTCGATCGCGCAGTTCTGCGGTAGCCGCCTCAGTAAAAGTAACCACCAAAATCTGGTCGACCGTTAATGGCACCTGATGCTTAGTTTGTTGGCTGCCATGACCCAATAACAGTCTCAGGTACAATCCGGCAATGGTGAACGTTTTGCCTGTCCCGGCCGATGCTTCAATTAATCGCGCACCGTGCAAAGGAAAAGTCATCGCGTTGAGTGCGGTAACCGTAGACGTTGATGTCATAAAAAATTTGCCCTTTTACTGAAAAACTTAAATCCAAATGTGATCCAGAGTTTAAAACGCTTGTTACTCAGATACATCGATAAAAAAGTTAGAACTTTCTGCGATCTTTCTCACGGCGATCCGCTCGTCAAGCCGATAGTATGCGCGCCATGCGTTGAGCAACTGTGGCGAACTATCGCTAATCGCACTTGCAATAGACCGACCCAATTATGGTCCCTCTGACCTCTGGCCGTACAGCGAACGCCCTACACAATAATGATTTACTGGCGGCCAACTACCTTTGCTTATTCTCTGTGTCTATCAAGCAACCCAACCCTTACTGTTTTTCATCGTCACTTGCGACCATCGCTAAACGTGGCGCTTGGATAACTAAGTTGCTCAGCGTGCGGACTTCAGCGGCCAGTTGTTGATTCCAATTTGGCCAGACCCGCGCGATATACGCATTAGTTCCCTCGCCCGCAGCCATGAAGCTATCGTTAAAGGTATCGGCCATTTTCTTCGATGATTTCTCTTCATCATCGACCCAACGGCCACGATTAAACCCAGCCTCAATATTCGCTAATGCCGTTTTGGGGAAATAAGGCAGTGGTTGTGTCATGCCCTGATAAAACAGGCCAACGAGCTCACTGAGTAAAGATTTCGCCGTGGCACTGTCATCCATAGCAGGATAAATCATATGGACAATGCCTTCTTTACGGTCATAACCAATCATATGAGTACGTTTACTTACGCCCATCGCCGACATGGCTAGATGATCAATCCACGCTGCCAGATAATCTTGAGCGCGCAGCTTGCCCGGGCGAAAACGCACCAATCCCGAGCGGTAATATTGGGTTAGCCATCCACTAAGATGGATCGGCTTTTGTTCACCGAGCAGATCAAAGCTCAGTTTGATTTCCAGATCCTCTTCGCTCGCCGAGCAGACAAACGTTAATCTCTCGACCAACTCTTGAGCCTGAGTACGGTTAGTTGCAAACTCAATATCACCAAACGCACCAACCGGCAGTTTGCCTTGAGCACGTTGATACTCGACGAAGCGTTCAATAACCGCTTGCGCATCTTTTTCACCGCTCAGTTGATGCTTGAGTAACTCATTCAATAACGCATCACGCATCTGATAGCTTTCTAGCCCATCAAGAACGAACGGCTCATCATCTTGCATCACAGGCAGTGGTGGCTCAAAGACCACTTTAAGGCGACGGTTGAAAAAATACTGCACTGGCAAGCGCCAAAAACGTTGCAGTTCGACCAGATCCAATTCGAGCGGATAACTGGCATCAAGTAAGTAGTCAGCTAACTGACGGTTAAAGTCGCCACTCCTCTCACCTTGTCGATTGGCCGCCGGTAACCACTCTTTGGCGTAGCTCGGCCGATTGCCGCTAAACGCCTGCTCACTAAAGGGCACCATAGGATGAGTGCTAAGCAACAGCTCGGTTAATCTCTGGCCAGACTCATCCACCGAGTGGTCTTTGTCCTCTTCGAGACAATAGTTTTGATGGCAATACTCCATCAACTCAGAAACCAGAACTGACGGCACGCGTTCGGTATTGTCTTGAATCGAACGACCAACATAACTGATGTACAGTGTCTGTTGCGCAGAGAGTAACGCTTCTAAAAATAGATAACGACTATCTTCTCTTCTAGAGCGATCTCCTGGCTTAGTCCGTCCAATCATTAAATCAAAACTTTCGACAGGGTTATTAGGAGGATAAACACCATCGTTCATCCCAAGCAGACAGACAGTGCGAAACGGAATCGAACGCATCGGCATCAAGGTACAGAAGTTCACTTGTCCGGCTAAAAAGCGCTGACTAACGCGAGTACCGGACAGCTTATCTTGTAAATATTGCGTCATGATCGGAGCAGCCAGCGGCTGTTCAAACGTGGCATCGGTCAGTTGTTCTTTGAGGTTGGCTAACGTATCTCGAATCGATTTGAGTACCGCTTCACCTTCAAGCTCGACGGTAAAAAAATCATCCAGTAGTGTGGTTAATACTTCACGCCAACTCTCGATCCATTGAGTTTGCGCTAAACGCTGGCGATAGTCGCTCACCGTCTGAATAAAGTGCGCCAGTTTACCCGCCAGTTCAGCGCTAAAGCCTTGCACCTGATTGTATGGCGCTAACTTGCCACTATTGGCGCTAAACAGCCCCGCCGATTCCGACATCGCATAACCAAGCAGCATGCGTTCAATTCCGAATTGCCAGGTATTTTGACCATTTTCTGGTAGATCAAACTCACGACTGGTTTCTGCGTTGAGCCCCCAGCGAATGCCCGACTCTTCCACCCACTGTTTGGCCACAATAAACTCCTCTTCGCTCAACTCAAAGCGCGCCAAAATGGCGGGCGTTTCGAGCAATTCAAGCAATTCGGTGGCCAAGCAACGCGTGTTAGGCAAATTCACCAACTGGATAAAGGCATTGAGGATCGGGCTTTCTTGGTCAGCGGTACGGTCTGAAATTGAGTAAGGGATGAAACGTTCCCCAGGAGCATTGCCAAACACCGCCTGAATGGCTGGGCTGTAGGCATTGATATCTGCAACCATGACAATAATATCGCGCGGTTTTAGGCTCGCATCAGCATCAAACATCGCCAGCAATTGATCGTGCAACACTTCGACTTCACGCATCGGGCTGTGGCAGGCATGCAGTGTCAATGAGTGATCATCTCGCTGAACAGTCTTTTTATGCTGACTGCTTTCAAGCTGTTGATCGTCTTGATGTTCTTCGAGATTTAGAATATCAGCCTGCAATTGATGCAGCAGCGAGTCGCGCTCAACATCGACAAAGGCTTCAATTTCATGAGACTCAAGTTGCGACAGCAGATACATATTATCGCGCCCCAACTTACCCATCGAGGCCAGTAAACTGTTTCCCACAGCATCAGTATGAAGCTCATCGAGCAAATTATCTTCCAGTGTGCCTTTGAGCTGCTCGCTCTCGCCGTGCGCTTGTGAATGATCTTGATGCCATACCACATGCTGACGATGTTTGGTGGCCAAACGGGCAAGAAACTTACGATCGCGCACATCCCCCCAGTAGTAGCGACATGGGTTAGTAAACATCAGGTGAACATCAATGTGCTCACCAATGGCTTTTAGCGCATCCATATAACGTGGTGGCAATGAGGTAATACCGAACACAAACAATCGCTTAGGTAGATGTCTAAAGTCGCTTTGATCACCTGTCGACGCGACATTCTCTAGTGCATCGATAAAATGTTGGTAGAGGTTGGCCCTGTGATAAGGTGACTGACCAAGTGCCAGTGTATGATCATACAGTGCCTGCCATAGGATAGGTTGCCATGGGTGTTCACCTTCGAGCTCAGCGACACTTTGCCCCGCTTCCCAACTGGCGATCCATTCAGGGCGATAGACTAAGTAACCGTCAAATATATCAGCGATTTTTTCTGCGAGTTGATACAGTTTTGAACTGTCGTCGTCATGCTCAAGATAACGCTTCAGAGCAGCAAATTCGTCATCATCGAGTAAGCTTGGCAAAATGAGCATTAGCTTCCAAGTCATCGACTCTTTATTAAACGCACTGCGCTGAGGCACATCAGGCAGCACCTCGGTAAACATGTTCCAAATAAAAGTCGCCGGCAGAGGAAATTCGATGTTTGCTGCCACGCCAAACGCTTGGGCCAACTCCATCTTCAGCCACTGAGACATACCCGGGCTTTGCACTAAGATCTGCTCCGCTTCAAACGGGTTTTCTAGTGGGTTGAGCCGAACCAGCTCAACAAGCAATGATTTTAATACATCGACTTGATTGGAATGGTAGACAGTAAACAAAATATACTCACGCTATCGTTGCCACAATTAGCCTGAGACTAGCACAACCTGAGCGGTTAGCAGAGCAATATAAGCGCATGATTTGGCTCGAATCAAAATACCCGCTCAAGGGTTGAACGGGTATAAGCATACCGTCTATGCTAACCGCAGCTACGGCTGAATGGTCGGTAGTAAGCAAGGTAGCGCAACGCAACATAGCTAACCACTAGGCTAGCTATGATAAGCTCAAAACCTGCCAACCACTCAACTTGTCTGATGTACTTGCTTGCTATGCCAATGCTCTCCATCCAGGCCACTAACTTATACAATGCCGTTGCACCGATCACCATTGGAAAGGTGAACGCCGCATAGCCGGGACTAAATGGCAATCTTAACAGTTTAAAAAACGCCAAATAGATAATCGCTGTCATCAACACGGCAATGCCGAACAATAAGCCAATGATCACTGGTGATGGCTCAGCCACCACCGTCAAATACCCAGCTAAGGATAAGCTTGCTGGCGCGGCCATGATCGCCATGGTCGGTTTTGCCGCATCAGGAATTTGCTCAGTAAACATAAAGCGGTAGATCATCATCGGTAACATGAGCGCGTAAGCGGTCATGCCGAACATTAAGGCAGCATCAGCGACCAGACTGAGCCACGGATTGCCCGAAAACGACACATCCGCCACAATAATCCCCACCGGTGGTACAAACCAACTTGGCACCATATGGTGTAGTTGAAAGTCTTTAGCTCTGTGGTATGCAAAGCTGACTAAGAACAGCAGATGCAAAACCACCGCGAACAGCCACAGACTATCGCCAATCATCGGCCAAAACTGCCCAAGCGAGTTCGACACCACCATGGTCGCCATGGCAAAGGTCGGCACAACACTGCCCACCACCGGATGAGCTAAATCTTCACGTAGTAGATGGCGATGGAACAGAAATTTCACCGCCAGTATTGAGAGCAATACACTCGCCATCGCGGCTGCGCTCCACTGCGCGTAGCCATTAAACTGTGCGGCATTTTCCCAACACCATCCTAGACTGGCAATCCCTAGCGCTAAGCCGGCCATCGGAGTCGGCGCTCCCATCACTTTTGCTTTTGCTGTTCTAATCATAACTGCCTCACAATGTCTCAATTTCTCAATGTCAACTGCAGTTTACGCTTGCTATTTGTTCAATAATATCCAATTATTTAAAACATTCGTTCAGTAAATTTAAACAATGAATCATGGCGTCTAATATCTCGTTGAAACAGCTGAAAGTCTTTATTGCCATCACTCAGCATGACACCTTAACCGCAGCGTCAGAAGCGCTGTTTCTTTCTAAGGCAGCGGTGAGTATGGCGTTATCTGAGCTCGAAAAGCAGATCGGTCATTCACTGTTTGATCGAGTCAACAATCGGCTTATTCTCAATCAAGAGGGGCAGAAGTTACTGCCTTTGGCCGATGAACTCATCGAGCGGGCGCAAGATATTGAACAGTTGTTCGATAATGACCAAACGCTTTCCGGACTGCTGCGCATTGGTGCCAGTGATACCATTGGCAATCAAGTCGCGCCCTATCTATTGAGTGATTTTCGCCGTGAGACACAACACACCGCGCAAAGTTTGTTGATCTCTAACTCGGCGCTGATTTGCGAAAAACTGGTCGACTATCAGCTCGATCTGGCGCTTATCGAAGGCAAAACCCTTCATCCACAGCTTATTTCAACTCCGTTTAACCAAGATGAAATGTGTGTCGTATGCTCGCCTAACTCTACGCTATTACAGCAAGCTTTTTCGATGGAGAATTTAGAACGTAGCGAATGGATCTTGCGTGAACCAGGGTCTGGCTCACGGGAATTCTTTTTACGTATGATCGCGCCACGCATTGAGCAGTGGCACGAAGCCTTTCAGCTCAACACCACCGAAGCATTAATCAACAGTGTCTCTGCGGGGCTTGGGTTAGGTTGCCTATCTAAACTCGCCGCGCAACCCGCGCTCAATGATGGCCGCATCGTTGAGCTTAGGTTGCCGCTCGATATGAAGCGCCGCTACTGGCTTTTAGTTCACAAAGAAAAGTACCAAAGCCCACTACTAAAGCGCTTTATCGACTACTGTCAGCAATGGCGCAAAGACTAGAGCAGTATTGACTTAGAATAACTAGGCTAAATACTTCTTGCCGCGCCTAAAACGATTCTATCTCAAACAAAATTTAACCGCGAAAGATAAACAGACCCTAGCCACTTAAGTCGCATATTTATCTCCTCGCCTAGACTTTACTAGTTAAAAACTGTATAAAAAGACAGTAAATCCATTCAATAATTTGAGTTAGAGGACCAACCATGGCTGTAATCGTCAAGTACGTGGTAGAACGCAACGGAGAAGAGAAAATGACTTTTACCTCTAAAGCGGAAGCTGACGCATATGACAAAATGCTCGATATGGCAGATGAGCTTTTTGTGCTACTAGGTAAAAGTGAATTGCTAGAAGAAGAAGGCAAGCAAGAAGACTTGGCGATGTTCCTAGCACAAAACAAAGAAGAGGTGCTATACGCACTGGGTGCTAAGCGCAAGCCTGCACCGAAGAAGTCGAAAAAAGTTGCAGCGGTCGAAGACGCTGAACAAGAGCAAGATGACGCAGCTTAATCTCGCACCAGTTCAACACGAAACCTCAGCAACATGCTGAGGTTTTTTTACGGAAATAAATATTATTATATTTACCCTTATATCTCATCACCTGACTGCTAGAATAGTTCATCATTCCCCCTAATTGGGCTTAGCGCATGAAATATCACGTTGAAGTTTGTATCGATAACTTAGAATCTCTGCACAATGCCATTGCTGGCGGTGCGACCCGGATTGAACTTTGCTCTTCACTGGCACTTGGCGGCTTAACGCCTAGTTTTGGTTTAATGAAAAAGGCGCGCCAGATTTCAGTTCTTCCCATTTATGCCATGATTCGCCCCCGTCAAGGTGACTTCCTCTATTGCCAAGATGATATTGATTCGATGTTGCTCGATATTGAAGCCGCCGCCGAAGCCGAGTTACAAGGCGTCGTTTTGGGCGCTTTAACCGCTGCCGGTGACATCGATCTCGTCGCGATGCAGCAGTTAACCGAGCGGGCCAAACTGTACGGATTAGGCGTAACATTTCACCGCGCTATTGACCAGTGCCGCGATTGGATCAATGGATTAGAACAGGTGATTTCGCTAGGTTGTGAACGTGTATTGAGCTCAGGACAAGCGGCCAATGTCACTCAAGGAAGTGGCACATTAGCCCAAATGGTCACACAAGCCGATGGGCGTATTTCGATTATGGCGGGAGCAGGCTTAAATGACGCAAACGTCGTCGACATTATCACCCAGACAGGCGTACGTGAGGTTCATCTCTCAGGCAAAACCAGCCGTATCAGTCTAATGCATGGCGTAATCCAACAAGCAAAAATGGGCAGTGACGCGATTGATGACTTAGTGATTCCCGTCACTAATTCAGAAGCGATTGAACAGGTGGTAAAACAGATTAACCAGTGCTGGGATTCAGCGAGTTAACGCAGCGCATCATCAATGCTTTGTTCGCCCAAGTGGCGAACATCTTTACCCTTCACAAAGTAGATGATGTATTCACAAATATTTTGACAGCGATCGCCGACACGCTCTATCGCGCGCGCAGACCACATCACTTGTAAAATATTAGGGATATTTTTCGGATCTTCCATCATATAGGTCATTAACTGGCGAATGACGGCCTCGTATTCAGCATCAATTTTGTCATCCAGCTTATGCACTTCTGCAGCGGCATCAACATCCATGCGAGCAAACGCATCCAACACTTTATGCAACATATCAATCGCTTGTCGATACAGAGGTTGTAACGATACTTGGAACTGGCGCTCTTTTTGTGATGGACTTTCGATCGCCACATAAGCAATCTTGGTCGCAACGTCGCCAATCCGCTCTAAGTCGGTAATGGTTTTGATTATCGCCATAATCAGGCGTAAATCTTTCGCCGTCGGCTGCCTTTTGGCGATAATACGCGTACAGGCTTCATCAATCGACACTTCCATTGCGTTGACTTTATGATCATCACGCACCACCTTTCTTGCTAGCTCAATGTCATCATGGTGCAGCGCTTGCATTGCAAACGACAATTGCTGCTCGACCAACCCACCCATGGTAAGTACGTGGGTACGGATCGACTCTAGCTCAACATTAAACTGGCCTGAAATATGGCGTCCAAAATTCATAGATAAAGTGACTCTCTTTTTTCTGAACAAGTAGCAAAAGATTAGCGTAATTATTTGTTCTAACTAGCTAGAATTGTAACAAAGCAACAAGAAATTGCAGCCCTATGAGCATAGTTCGTCTATATGATTAGAGGCAACTTTCACCGTTAACAAGGCTACAGTTTTAAATATGACGAAGAATTTTAACCGTATCTACCTGTAATATAGTCTTCGGTCTGCTTTTTCAATGGCGAAGTAAAAATAGAATCGGTATCTGAGTATTCAACCAACTTCCCCATATGGATAAAGGCGGTATGGTCACTCACCCTTGCGGCTTGTTGCATATTATGCGTTACGATCACCACGGTATACTTGGTTTTCAGTTCATTGATCAACTCTTCAATCGTAAGAGTCGAAATCGGATCAAGTGCTGAAGTGGGTTCATCAAGAAGTAATACCTCAGGTTCGATGGCTATTGCACGCGCAATCACTAATCGTTGCTGCTGGCCTCCCGATAAACCAAATGCATTTTCATGCAGACGATCTTTGACCTCATCCCACAGTGCTGCGGCGCGCAATGAACGCTCAACCGCATCGTCTAATGCGCGGCTGTTGTTAATGCCTTGTAAGCGCAAACCATAAACCACGTTTTCATAAATCGACTTAGGAAATGGGTTCGGACGCTGAAACACCATTCCCACTCGGCGGCGCAGTGTCGCTACATCAACCTTTGGGTGGTAAACGTTTTTAGCGTGCAATTTTACCTTTCCTGCAACCCGACATCCTTCGACTAAATCATTCATTCGGTTGATGCAGCGCAGTAAGGTTGATTTGCCACACCCGGATGGTCCGATAAACGCCGTCACTTGTCCTTTGGGGATACGCATTGAAATGTCGTGCAGCGCTTGGGTATTTTGATAGAACAAATTGAGCCCTTCGATAGCAATCGCGGTTTGCTCATCACTGAGGTTGTTGACATCTAATGGCGCTTGATAGCCCAAGGTTTGATTGACAGAAAACATACTTAATCTTGTCCTAGTGTTCGATATTTTTCGCGCAAATTGTTACGGATACTGATCGCTGTTAAGTTAAGCCCAACAATGACAGTAACCAGTAAAAACGAGGTGGCATAAACCAAAGGTCTGGCACTTTCAATATTGGTGTTTTGAAAACCAACATCATAAATGTGAAAGCCTAAATGCATAAATTTACGCTCAAGATGTAAGAACGGAAATTGACTGTCAATCGGTAAGCTTGAAGTCAGTTTTACTGCTCCCACTAACATCAAAGGCGCGACCTCTCCCGCCGCACGAGCAATCGCTAAGATCAATCCGGTGATCATTGCAGGGCTTGCCATCGGCAAAACAATCCGCCACATGGTTTCAAATTGCGTGGCTCCAAGTGCCAATGAGCCATGACGAACCGAGTTAGGGATGCGTGTTAACCCCTCTTCTGTGGCAACAATCACCACGGGCAATGTCAGTACGGCGAGGGTCAAGGCTGACCATAAAAGCCCTGGTGTACCAAAGGTTGGCGCGGGCAATTGCTCTTGATAAAACAGCGTATCAATCGAGCCGCCCAAGGTATAAACAAAAAAACCTAACCCAAACACACCATAAACAATCGAAGGCACCCCGGCTAGGTTTATCACCGCGACACGAATCAGCCTAGTAAAGGCGTTATTCCCCGCATACTCATGCAAATAGATCGCAGCAATAACACCAAGTGGCATCACAATCACCGACATAATCAGTACCAGTAATACCGTACCAAACATCGCCGGAAACACACCACCTTCAGAATTAGACTCACGGGGATTTTCCGACAAAAATTTCCACGCCTGTTGCCCCCAGCGCAGTAGTTTCTCTGCGCTGCTCATTTGATTGGGATACCATAAATCCAAAATTTGACTGAGTGGAATCGTAACCCGTTGCCCTGTCATCTCTTCGACCTGCAACCCTTGCCGCGTCAGTTGGTCACGAAGGCTATCCAGTTTGGCTTCTGCGTAAATCAAAGCTTGGCGATATTGCTTACTTTGCTTTTGATATAAATCGCTAAAGGCGTGATCTAGGGTGCCATTTAAACTGTGCTTTCGGTGCGCTAGTCGCAACCGCTGCGCTTGGGCATTAATGGTACGAATATCGCCTTCAATCAAGTCTTCAATTTGTTGGCGGATCTGTTTGGCAAAGGCGAAACCTTGCGCTAAGTTTTGCTCCACCTCACGACTAACTTGGCCATTTTCCTTTACGTAACCAACCGGTCGACCAAAAAAGTCGCCATCTCGGGTACGCTCAATCACAGCCCAACCTTGTGGGCGAGTCGGTGGATTAAGGTTCACTTCCAACAACGAAACAAAATCGGCAGAGTAGAGCTCACGATTGGCCACTTTGATACTCACTCGCTCAACTAACCCTCTGTCAACGATCTCTTCAGGCAGCTCGACATCCATTTCACGCAAGTGGCTGATAGGGATAGATTGCTGCTCATAAATTTGACCAATTAACAGCTCACCTTGATCGGTTTGCCATTGATACAGCGGTGCAGGCCAAAAGTAAGAAAGGCCTTTCCAACCGATAAGCAGCAACAGGCCAAGCACAGAAAGCAAGCTGATACTGACCGCACCGCCTGTTAACCATATCCATGGGGACCCTGATTTAAACCACTTAAACACGTTGCCTATTTCCTACTGTAGAGAGTATTAGAGTGAGCGATATTTTTCGCGTAGACGCTGACGTACCCACTCGGCTAACGAGTTAACCGCAAAAGTAAACATCAGCAGCAACAATGCCGCTAAGAATAAAATTCGATAGTGTGAGCTGCCGACTTCTGATTCGGACATCTCCACCGCAATGGTCGCCGAAAGGGTGCGCATCCCTTCGAGAATATTCCAATCCAGAATTGGGGTATTACCGGTCGCCATTAATACGATCATGGTTTCTCCAACCGCACGACCAAGTCCCATCATGATCGCAGAGAAAATGCCCGGGCTTGCGGTAAGCAGTACCACATACCATAAGGTTTGCCACTGCGTCGCACCCAATGCAAGTGACCCATCAGAAAGGTGTTTGGGCACCGAGAAAATCGCGTCTTCCGCAATGGTAAAAATGGTTGGGATCACGGCAAACCCCATCGCAAAACCAACCACAAGAGCATTACGCTGGTCAAAATTAATGCCGCGCTCGGCCAAATAGACCCGCACATCTCCAGCAAAGAATAACGCTTCGATATTACCGCTTTGCGACAAGATTGCCACGCTCACCAAAGCGATTCCGGGAATCAAGATCACGGCATGCCAACCATTGGCAAAACGCTCCGTCCATCGACTAGGCAGCAAATACCACATCAAACCAATCAGCACAATAGAGAACGGCATAAATAGCATCAAAGCAACAATCGCCACTAAATAACTTTCAACGATCGGCGCAAACCATAACCCAGCTAAAAAACCAATAATAACCGTGGGTAAGGCTTCCATCAGCTCAATCGATGGCTTAACCACCCGGCGCATACGAGCCGTCATAAAATAAGCGGTGTATATGGCACCGAGCACCGCTATAGGAACGGCAAATAACATCGCGAAAGCCGCGGCTTTTAGGGTACCAAAAGCAATGGGAATAAGACTAAACTTGGCTTCAAACTCATCACTAGCTGAGGTGGTTTGCCACACATAACGCGGCTCTGGGTAGCTTTCGTACCAGACTTTTTGCCACAGCGAAGACAATGACACTTCCGGATAAGGGTTATCGACAACCGCAACATTCAGTAGGCCGTCATCAAACGCCAGTAAATAGGACTCATTGCTCGACATGGCTGCCAATGAAGGCGCTTTGTCGTAAGCACGCTCGAATAGTGCCAGTTTCTCACTGGTGGTGTAGTGACTTTGCACCGTGCCATTGATGTAGAAACTGTAAAAGCCTTTACGGTAGGTGTCTGGTAATAAAAATTGCAGTTGTGATGCAAGCTTAAACTGACGAATTGGGGTTAATTGGCGCTGATCTTGATTGAGCACATCAAACCATTGCGACACCAAGCCATCTTGATGAGTCACCAGCAGTGAATAGGCACCTGACAGCAGATCGATATGCCAAACGCTGTGCTCTGTGCGCCCTTGGCTTAAATCGACCACCTCTCGCACATCGAATCGCTGCGCACTTTTAGTGGCAATAATCAGTTCTGAACCCGAACGCAAATACAGTGTTTGTCCATCGGGAGTAAGAAGCAACTGGTCAAGCTGGGGAAAACGCTGGGCAAAGGTATAACTTTTGACGCTGTCGGCTTGCTGCCAACGCACGGTTATCGAACCATCTTGATACCAGCCCACTAGGGTTAAATTCTTTTGCTGGGCAAACGCAAACTGCTTGAGCTGGCTATTGGGTTTATCTAAGCCAAATGAGGGCGAAAACTCCAACACTTTCGGTGCAAAATCACGCTGATCTTTATTCAGTGCCGTGGCTAGTTGTGGTTTAAATAAATGGATTACTCCTTCAGGTGAAGCAAAACCATACCAACCTTGCGCGGCCACCGATTGAGCGAACAGACGATTTGGCTCAGTGAGCGTTTGTGACAGCACTGGCGTATCGCGATCATCATTGAGTGACCAAAAATCAATCTGGCCTTGTTTTGAAATTAAATACGCATGTTGGCCATAGTCATCGATTCCCGCCGCAATCACTTGCTGGGTAGACACCGTTTTGCTCAGCGCATTCGGTGTAATTTTGGCATCACTAAACAACGGTAAAACCATCATCGCCAAATAAACAAAAATCAGTACCAACGCCGCTAAAACGCCAACCCCACCAGCAGATACAGCAAGACGCACCAATCTATCTTTGATTAGCCGTTTTCGATCTCGCTCTCGTAAGGAGAATTGTGCTCTGGTCATCGGATTTATTTACCTATTTTCGTCCTAGAGTATAATATTTCTATTAGGTGACAATTATATTACAGATCGCAATAAACAACTGAAAACAATGCAATAAAAAAATGCAATAAAAGTGTCATGCAAATGCCTTAAGTTGCTAATCCATGGAGAGGCTTCGGCAGACTTCATATTTTCAAACCAGGGATTGGAGTAAGGGATGAGTACCGAAAAACTGTATATCGAAAAAGAGCTCAGTTGGCTGTCATTTAATGAACGTGTTCTGCAAGAGGTGGCAGATAAGAGTGTTCCTTTGATTGAGCGTATCCGCTTCCTCGGTATATTTTCTAATAACTTAGACGAATTTTATAAAGTTCGCTTTGCCGATGTTAAACGACGCATTCTGATCAACCAAGAGCGCGGTGGTAACGATAACTCCAAGCACTTATTAACAAAAATGCAAACCAAAGCGCTCAAACTCAATGAACGTTTTGATGAATTGTACAACGAACTCATCCGTGAAATGGCGCGACGACGGATCTTTTTAGTCAATGAAACTCAGCTAAGCGACGCGCAGAAAAAGTGGGCGAAAAAGTATTTTCACCGCGAAGTCTTACCACATTTGACTCCCTTGTTGATGCGTGACGATATTGATGTACTGGAATTTCTTAAAGACGAATACGCCTACATTGCCGTTGAACTTAAACAACCACAACATAGTCAATACGCACTGATCGAGATCCCAACAGACCACCTACCGCGTTTCATCATAATGCCTGAGCAGAAAGGCAAGCGCCGTAAAACCATTATCTTACTCGATAATATTATTCGTTATTGCTTAGATGATTTGTTTAGTGGCTTTTTTGATTACCAACAGCTCAATGGTTACGCAATGAAAATGACGCGAGATGCGGAGTACGATTTAGGTCATGAAGTTGATCATAGCTTGTTAGAGCAAATGTCAGAGGGCGTTAGCCAGCGCTTAACCGCAATGCCAGTTCGGTTTGTTTATCAGCGTGATATGCCGCAAGAGATGCTCAATTTCCTGTGCGGAAAACTGCAGATATCCAACTACGACAGTCTGATTCCTGGGACGCGCTATCATAATTTTAAAGACTTTATTACCTTTCCTAATCTTGGCCGTGATTACTTAGAAAACAAACCTTTACCGCCAATGAAATGTGCCGACTTTGACGGCTTCGCTAACAAGTTTGATGCTATTCGAAAGCAAGATATTTTACTCTACTATCCGTATCACACGTTTGAACACATTAGCGAATTGGTTCGTCAGGCATCGTTTGATCCTAAAGTCATCAGTATAAAAATCAATATCTACCGCGTGGCAAAAGACTCGCGCTTAATGAATTCGCTGATTGATGCCGTGCACAACGGTAAAAGCGTGACCGTCGTGGTCGAATTGCAAGCTCGTTTTGATGAAGAGGTTAACATAGAGTGGTCACGCACTCTGACCGAAGCTGGAGTGGAAGTTGTATTTGGCGCGCCAGGGTTAAAAATACACGCCAAACTGCTGCTGATTAGTCGACGTGAAAACGATGAAATCATCGACTACGCACATATAGGCACAGGTAACTTCCATGAAAAAACAGCTCGTATCTATACCGATTTTTCCTTACTTACCGCCGATGCTGATTTAACTCGGGAAGTGCGAAATGTGTTTGGTTACATCGAAAACCCATATCGTCCGGTGCGCTTCAATCACTTAGTTGTCTCCCCAAGAAACTCGCGTAAGGAACTCTATCGCTTGATAGACAATGAGATTGCTAATGCACAAGCGGGAAAAAAGGCCGCCTTAACCATCAAGGTCAATAACTTAGTCGATAAAGGTCTGGTCAATAAACTCTACAGCGCCAGTAATGCCGGAGTGACGATCAAAATGATTATCCGCGGCATGTGTTCGCTGGTTCCTGGTATTGATGGCGTTAGTGACAATATCAAAATCATCAGCATTGTTGACCGTTTTCTTGAACACCCGCGGGTCATCATTGCGCACAACGACGGCGATCCAGCGGTCTACATCTCTTCGGCTGACTGGATGACACGCAATCTTGATCACCGAATTGAAGTAGCGGCTCCAGTACGTGATCCTCGCCTTAAACAGCGCATTATTGATATCGTCAATCTTCATTTTATCGATACCGTAAAAGCGAGATGGATCGATAAGGAGATGAGCAATAGCTACGTGCCTCGTGGTAATCGGAAGAAAGTTCGCTCACAAATTGCGATTTACGACTATCTTAAAAATATAGAAAAACAAACTAAGTATCAGAAACGTAAAGAGCAATTGAGAGAAGATGAACCAAACGTCTGACATTCGTGATGTCGCCGCCATCGACTTAGGCTCAAACAGCTTCCATATGGTTGTTGCGCGAGTTGTCGAACAAGATTTACAGCTCATCAGTCGCCATAAACAGCGGGTTCGCTTAGCTGCAGGGCTTGATGGACAAAAAAATCTCGATAATGCCTCGATTGAACGCGGGCTAGAATGCCTAGCTATGTTTGCCGAACGCCTGCAAGGTTTTGAAGAACAAAACGTTCGTATTGCCGCCACTCATACTTTGCGTCAAGCCAATAACGCTCATATATTTCTACAGCGTGCCCGTGAAGTTTTGCCGTTCCCAATCGAAATTATTCCCGGTGTTGAAGAAGCGCGCCTGATCTATCTGGGCGTTGCTCACACTCAGCCTGAGTCTGATTCAAAATTGGTCATCGACATTGGCGGCGGCAGCTGCGAAATCATTATTGGTCGTGGCTTTGAACCTGAGCTCATTAACAGCAAGCAAATGGGGTGCGTTAGTTACAACCGCGAGTTTTTTGCCAATGGTAAATTGTCGAAAAAGAATTTTAATCGCGCGACGCTCGCTGCCGAACAAAAGCTCGAATCGATTGCTCATCGCTATAAAAAAATGGGTTGGGAAATTGCCTTTGGTTCATCCGGCACAATCAAAGCCATTTGTGAAGTTCTGGTTGGCCTGGGCTATGATGATGGACTGATCACTGCCAAACGGTTAGAAAAACTGATCAACAAGCTGTGTGAATGGGCCACCATCGATGACATTGAACTGACGGGGTTAACGACTGAGAGAAAACCTGTTTTTGCCGCTGGTGTTGCCATTTTACATGCGATCATGACCAGTATTAATATTAACCAACTGCATTTTTCTGAAGGTGCATTGCGTGAAGGCCTGCTTTTCGAAATGGAAGATAGCTTCAAGCGTTCTGATATTCGCATGCGTACCACCGAAAATCTCGCCAGCAAACACCTTGTCGATTTAGATCATGCCGCCAAAATCAAAGGCCACGCACGTGAATTATTTCAACAGATTCATAAAGATGTCGGAATCAAAAAAAGCTCTCAACTATTTGAGTTACTCGAGTGGAGTGCGCTGTTACACGAAGTCGGACTAAGTATTAGCTTGCAAGCTTTTCATCGCCATTCAGCGTATATTTTGCGCCATACCTATATGCCGGGGTTCAACCGCGAACAACAACGCCTGCTTGCGGTGCTAGTGCGCTTTCAACGTAAAGCGTTAAAACTGAATGAACTGGAGCCTTTTACCCTTTATGATCAAGCCGGTGTTATCAGTTTGATTCGTATTTTGCGCCTTGCGATCATCCTCAATGGACAGCGCAGCGACGAGTTGATTGAGACGCCCAATTTAACCATTGATGGCGATAAATGGACTCTGAGCTCGCACAAAAAAAGTTGGTTGGAAAACAATAAATTACTTCGCGCCGACTTGCAAAATGAACAAGCCTACTGGCACAACGTCAACTGGCAGTTAATCATCTAAACCTTAATCGGTAGAGGGAGTAATACCGACTTTCGCCAATTCTTGTCGGGCTATTGACGCCGAGATCGCCACATAACCATCTTTGGCCACCAAGGCTTGCCCCTGAAGAGAATAGATAAAACGAATAAACTCACGTTCGATCGGTCTTAACGGTTTCGACGGATGTTTATTAACATAAACATAAAGATAGCGTGCTAATGGGTACTCACCAGATAAAATATTTTCCTGACTCGCTTCAATGTACTCACTGCCCCGCTGTGCAATCGGCAGCAACTTGACATCAGACACTTGATAACCAACCCCCGAATAACCAATAGTATTAACGGCAGAGCCTACCGATTGAACAACAGACGCCGATCCCGGCTGTTCATTAACGCTATTTTTAAAATCACCGCCACACAGGGCGTGTTTTTTGAAGTAGCCATAAGTTCCAGACACCGAATTACGCCCAAACAATTGAATACCACGCTTGGCCCATTGGTAATCTAAGCCAAGGTCAGCCCAACGATTAATTTGTTTTGTCGACCCACAACGCAAAGTGGCAGAGAAAATACTATCAAGTTGAACAAAATTGAGCCCTTCGATTGGGTTGTCTCGATGAACAAAAATACCAATCGCGTCGATCGCCACTCTCAATACAGTAGGCTTGTAACCATGCTCGCGTTCAAACGCTTCAATTTCGCGGTTTCGCATTGGTCGACTCATCGGCCCAAATTGCGCCGTACGTTCGGTTAATGCTGGCGGCGCCGTCGAGGAACCCGACGCTTGCACCTGGCCATTAACACTTGGGTATAACTGCTTGAATTCTTCAACCCATAGCGTCGTCATACCGGCCAATGTATCTGAGCCAACACTGGTTAACGTGCCCGAAATACCCGGCACTTTTTGATAATCAGGTAACAGCGTCTGACTTGCCAAGCATGCGTTAGAGACGAGTAACAATGACGTCAACAGTGGCTTAATCACTTAACCACCAACCTAGACGGTAGAATAAACGAGAACTTACTGCCAACACCGACTTCGCTGTGTATTTCTAAACGCGAATCATGATGTGAAAGAGCGTGCTTAACAATCGCCAGCCCTAAGCCACTGCCACCCGTATCACGCGAGCGTGCTTTGTCGACTCGATAAAAACGCTCAGTTAAACGATGTAGGTGCTGCGGCTCAATACCATCACCACTGTCTTCCACTTCAAGATGCGCCCCTTGAGAGCTCTGGTACCAACGAACATGAATATCTGCACCTGGTGGGGTGTACTTTACCGCATTGTAGACCAAGTTAGAAATCGCACTGCGCAGTTGATCATCATCACCTAATACGCGCAACTTACTATCGACATCAAAACTGAGTTTATGTTCGGCCTCACCACTTAAACTAACGGCTTCTTTTTCTAATACCTCAAGCATCGCGGGCACATTCACCACTTCATCCAGTTCATGCATCGGCGCCGCTTCAATTTTTGATAACGTCAGCAGCTGATTGACCAAGCTATTCATTCGATTGAGCTGCTCGGTCATCACCCCATGAGCTTTGGTCCACATTGGGCCCACCACCATATCTGGGTCTTCGGTCATTTCCAGATAACCTTGCAATACCGTCATTGGCGTGCGCAACTCATGAGAGACATTAGCAAAAAAGTTACGACGCATGCCCTCGAGCTGCTTCAACTGACTAACATCCCGCACCACCATCAAGTGTTCACCTTCGGTGTAAGGTACGATACGTAGCTCAAGCATACGTTCAACGTTAAGCGGCGAACGCATCTCTAACGGCTCAGAGAAGTCTTGTTTATTGAGGTATTTGATAAAATCGGGGGTACGAATCAAATTCGAAATTGGCTGGCCGGAGTCGTCGGGCCATTTAAAACCGAGTAGATGTTGAGCAAGTTTGTTGCACCAGACAATGTTGCCTTCACTGCGAAACACCACCACAGCATCTGGCAAAGATTCAGCACCATTACGGAAACGGCGAATCAGGTTGGTCAATTCTTTACGTTTTTTACGCTGACGCTGCTGAAGACGATAGATACCATTAAACAACGATTCCCAATTGCCACTCCCTGATGGTGGCGTCAAGCGCTTTTCATCCCATAGCCAGGCTGATAGACGCATTTGGTTATGTAAGTGCCAGACAAGCTGCAAAGCCGTCGCCGCCAAAAGCAACCACGGCATATGACCAAATATCCACCCTACGACGATCCATGGGGTGTAAAAAAAAACCAGCTCCCAAGCTAGCTTTTTCCAAGTTAAACGTTCTACCACTTACCTCTCCGTTTGCGCACTCGCAATACTACTATGCTTTGGTCGAAAAACGATAGCCAGCGCCACGTACGGTCTGGATCAATTTGTCATGATCAGCGGCTTCAAGCGCTTTACGTAAACGACGAATATGAACATCGACAGTACGATCTTCAACATACACGTTTGTGCCCCATATATTGTTCAACAGTTGCTCACGACTATAGACACGTTCTTGATGAGTCATGAAAAAGTGCAGCATCTTAAATTCTGTTGGGCCCATATCTAATGGTAGTTCGTTGGCCGTCACTCGGTGTGAAACAGGGTCAAGCTTGAGACCTTGTACATCAATCACATCTTCAAGAGCCGTAGGAGTCACGCGGCGAATGACTGCTTTTAAACGCGCCACTAACTCTTTAGGTGAAAATGGCTTGGTAATATAGTCATCAGCGCCAACTTCAAGCCCACGAACTTTATCTTCTTCTTCACCGCGTGCCGTCAACATAACCACAGGAATATTCCGTGTCAGCTCTTCGCGTTTCATATGTTTGATAAAGTTGATGCCACTGCCACCTGGTAACATCCAGTCTAGCAACACTAGATCTGGGAAGGGTTCAGCCAGTTTCGTAACCGCGCTATCGTAATCTTCTGCTTCAACGGCTTGGTAACCTTTTTGTTCGAGAACAAAGCAGAGCATTTCACGAATTGGTGCTTCATCTTCAACAACCAGAATCCTTCTAGACATAATCCCGTAACCTTGTATAAGTTGAGTAATTTCGGGCTAGTAGCCCTTGTGCAACGTTAAGCATTATCACTAGCAATTATGACACTTTTGTGACCTTTGAAAACAAATTTTCATATAACTTTCATCCCACTATTGTGTGTTTGCAGTAAGACAAGCGTCGCAAAAGTCTTTATGATTGGCAGCTCAACAAAAGGCATAGAGAAAGAGTATGTGGTTTAAAAACTGTTTGGTTTATCGTTTTAACCGTGATATTGAGTTCAATGCGGACCAACTAGAGAAGCAATTGGCTGAGTTTCGTTTTACCCCCTGTGGCAGCCAAGACAAGCAAAAATTTGGCTGGGTAACGGCGATGGGAAAACATGGCGACATGATGACTCACGTATCAGAAGACCGTATTCTGATCTGCGCCAAAAGAGAAGAGAAAATGATTCCGGCCTCGGTCATCAAGGACTCTTTGAATGAAAAAGTCGAGGCGATGGAGCGACAAGAAGGCCGTGCGCTGAAGAAGAAAGAGAAAGATAATCTCAAAGAAGACATCTTGATCGATCTGTTACCGCGCGCTTTTAGCCGCAGCAACCATACTTATGTGCTGATTTTACCAAAAGAAGGCTTCATTCTCATCGATGCCAGCAGCTACAAAAAAGCCGAAGATGTGCTAGCCCTGCTGCGTAAAACCATGGGTAGCCTACCAGTTGTGCCAGCCATTCCAGAAACAGCCGTTGAAACTACGTTGACCGAATGGGTCAAAACGGGCGCAACGCCTGCCGGTATTGAAATGCTTGATGAAGCTGAGCTTAAATCGGTACTCGAAGAAGGCGGCGTAATTCGCTGTAAAAAACAAGAGTTGACGGCTGATGAGATTCGCAGCCATATCGACGCAGATAAAGTAGTCACTAAACTCGCCCTATGGTGGCAAGAACGTATCGAGTTCATTTTGGCTGAAGATGGTAGCATCAAGCGCCTCAAGTTCTCTGATGAACTTAAAGATCAAAATGAAGACATTCCGCGTGAAGATCAAGCCGCGCGTTTTGACGCTGACTTCTCGTTGATGTGTGGTGAGCTGAGCGCTTTGCTACCTAATCTTTATGACTGCCTTGGTGGATTGCCTCACCCAAATGCCTAATCAAAACGGCATGGTGTAAGACTTAAGCAACCGATACTGTCGTCACCACGATGATGACGACAGTATCGGTTGGGACAACTTAGCCTGCTATCACCTCGGCCCATCTTGTTTTAAACATTTCTTTAGTTTCAAATTTCGACTCTGCCAACAAAGCACCGAATAGGCACACAGTTTGTTTGGATATTTCCCCTAGTCACAAGTCACATTTTGACGTAAAATTTGCGCCCCTTTACTTCCACAAGGTGGAAGTAACCTGACTTGAGATCAGACTAGAGAAAAACAATGACTACTGAGAAAGCATTCGTACCTGAGCTACTATCACCTGCGGGTAGCCTAAAAAACATGCGTTACGCCTTTGCCTACGGGGCAGATGCCGTCTACGCTGGTCAACCGCGTTACAGCCTTCGTGTACGTAACAACGAGTTTAACCACGAAAACCTAAACATTGGTATCAACGAAGCGCATGCCCTGGGCAAAAAGCTTTACGTGGTCTGTAATATTCAACCACACAACTCAAAGCTAAAGACCTTCATCCGTGACCTTAAACCGGTGGTTGAGATGGGGCCTGACGCACTGATCATGTCTGACCCTGGTCTTATCATGATGGTTCGTGAAGCCTTCCCTGAAATGCCAATCCACTTGTCTGTTCAAGCTAACGCTGTCAACTGGGCGACGGTGAAGTTCTGGGCGGCCAACGGTGTTGAACGTGTAATTGTCTCGCGTGAGCTTTCTTTGGAAGAAATTGAAGAGATCCGCCAACACTGCCCAGAAACTGAACTCGAAGTCTTCGTTCATGGCGCGTTATGCATGGCTTACTCTGGTCGTTGTCTATTGTCTGGTTACATCAATAAGCGCGATCCTAACCAAGGCACCTGCACCAACGCATGCCGTTGGGAATACAAGGTTGAACAAGGTAAAGAGAACGACACTGGCGATATCGTCGAAAAATTTGACCCAGCAAAAACACAAGCGATTGAAGTTCAAGCGGCAGCTGTTGCTGATGAGCGTCCTGAAACCACCATTGGGCGTGGCAAACCTAGCGACGAAGTGGTGCTACTTTCTGAAGCGCACCGCCCTGACGAAAAAATGGCCGCTTACGAAGATGAGCACGGTACTTACATCATGAACTCAAAAGACCTGCGTGCGATCCAACACGTTGAGCGCTTAACGAAGATGGGCGTTCATTCTCTTAAGATTGAAGGTCGTACTAAGTCGTTCTACTATTGTGCTCGTACTGCACAAGTTTACCGTAAAGCGATTGATGATGCGGTTGCAGGCAAGCCTTTCGATGAGAGCCTAATGAGCACACTAGAAAGCTTAGCTCACCGCGGTTATACCGAGGGCTTCCTTCGTCGTCACACACACGATAGCTACCAAAACTACGACTACGGCTATTCTGTCTCAGACGCTCAGCAATTTGTCGGTGAATTTACCGGTAAACGCCGTGGTGATCTTGCAGAGATCGAAGTGAAGAACAAATTTCTAGTCGGTGACAGCCTTGAGCTGATGACCCCTAAAGGTAATGTTGTGTTCACTCTTGAAGCAATGGAAAACCGTAAGTCACAGTCAATTGAAGACGCAAAAGGTAACGGCCACTTCGTGTTTATTCCTGTTCCACAAGACATGGACCTAGAATTCGGCTTGTTGATGCGTAACCTTAATGTCGGTCAGGATACCCGTAACCCAACAGGTAAATAAGCATGGCACTGCTGATCACTGATAAATGCATTAACTGTGATATGTGCGACCCTGAGTGCCCTAATGGGGCAATCTCTATGGGGGAGTCTATCTTTGAGATTGACCCAGACCTTTGTACCGAGTGTAAAGGCCATTACGACAAGCCGACTTGCCAGTCAGTTTGCCCTATTACTAAATGTATTATCACTGACCCAAGTCATATTGAGACTGAAGAACAATTGTTAGAGAAGTTCGTCATCATTCAAGGATTAGCCTAAAGACAAACGCCGCGTTCAAGCGGCGTTTTTTATGGTCCTAGATTTCGTTTTTACAGACCTACTTATAACTTAAATCGGTCGCTTTACCTTTAAATATTCGATACACCGCAAAGGTATAGAGCAAGATCATTGGCATCACTATCATCACCCCATAGCCGACAATAATCAGCGTTGCAGGTGATGAGGCAGATTGCTGCGCCGTCATCAATCCAGGTACAACTTGAGGGAAAAAACTGTACGCTAGCCCTAAAAAGCTCAGGGCGAAAATTACCGTAACACCAAAAAATGGCCAACGGACACCTAAATCATTGATCATAGGTACTTGGCGAAGGTAGCGGTCAACGACAAAAATAGTAGCTAAGACGATGATAGGAATAGGCGCTAATAGCAAGAATTCAGGAAAACTAAACCAGCGTAGTGCGACCTGCTCATTAACCATCGGGTTAACCACGCTAACCGCAAAAATACCTAATCCAGCAACCCATCCAGCTCTTCGCGACCAACGCGCAGCACGTATTTGTAACTCACCTTCCGTTTTAAGTACTAACCACGCACCACCAATATAAACGTAAGCCGCAGCAACACATAGGCTACTTAACACAGCGAAACCATAAGCTTGATTTGAATCTTCAAACCCCATAATGTAGCGACCAACCATATAACCTTGTGTTAAAGATGCCATCAAGGATCCTAGCCTGAAGCACCAATCCCAGTGCTCTTTATGATCCGACTGCGCTTTGGCACGAAAGTCAAAGGCCACACCGCGCATAATCAGTGCGATCAACATTAACGCCGTCGGAAGGTAAAGTTCGGTCAATATCAAACTGTGCGCACTTGGGAACGCGATCAATAAGATGCCGACGGCCAATACTAACCAGGTTTCGTTGGCATCCCAAAATGGGCCAATGGAGGCGATCATACGATCACGCTGCTGTTCATTGTTACTTGGCAGTAGCATACCCACGCCTAAATCATAGCCATCTAACACAGCGTACATAAACACCGAAAAGCCGAGTAGCAATAAGTAGATTTCTGGTAAATAATTGCTCATGAAGAAGCCCCTTGCTCTTGGGATGGCACCTGATGTGCGGCAATATCTTTGCGCGCCAAATAGAATAAGGTGTGAATGTAAGCCACCAGCAGAACCGCATAAATAGTAAGGTACATAAGCAGTGAGATCATCACACTACTACTAGCGACGCCTGTTACCGCGTCAGAGGTTCTCAATACGCCACTGACTAACCAAGGTTGACGACCAATTTCAGTGACATACCAACCAGCCAATGTAGCTGCCCAACCAGAGAATGTCATAGCGACCACGGTATAGAGATAAAACTTAGGCAAAGGCTTATTGCGCATCAAACGCAGCGCCCCGTACCAACTGACCAGTAGCATCAACACGCCCACTCCGACCATAATTCGAAAACCGAAGAACAGCGGTTTAACTGGAGGGTGATCAGGAGCAAACTGGTTAAGTCCGACAATTTCACCATTGAGGTCATGGGTTAGGATTAAACTAGCTAAATTAGGAATGCCAACGGCAAAATCATTGGTGCGAGTCTCTTCATTTGGCCAAGCAAACAAGAGCAGTGGCGCACCTTGCTCGGTTTCCCATACCCCTTCCATCGCTGCGATCTTCGCGGGTTGATGTTCTAAGGTATTTAAGCCATGTAGATCGCCAATGAAAATTTGCAGTGGGATAAAACCCGCGGCTGCAAATAGCGCAACCTTCAGACCTAACTTCGCCGCACGATGGCCTGGTTGTTTCGTCACTTGATAGGCCGAGATGCCAGCAACCAAAAAGCTTGCGGTTAACGCTGACGCCAACAAGGTGTGAGTAAATCGGTAAGGCAGCGATGGATTTAAGATCACTTCTTTCCAACTGGTAACATGAACAATGCCATCAATGAGCTCATAACCACTTGGCGTATGCATCCAGCTATTAAGCACTAAAATCCAAAATGCCGACATTGTAGTACCAACCGCAACCAGAACGGTCGCCAAAGTATGGAACCAATCAGGCACGCGACCGCGACCAAACAACATCACACCAAGGAAGGTCGCTTCCATAAAGAAGGCCGTCATGACTTCATACCCTAAGAGTGGGCCTGCAACATTACCGACGCGCTCCATAAACCCAGGCCAATTAGTGCCAAATTGAAAACTCATTGTGATCCCTGAGACCACACCGAGCGCAAACGTCAGTGCAAAAATTTTGACCCAAAAGTAATAGACATCCAGCCAAACTGGCGCTTGACTGCGGTTATAACGCCATTTAAAGAAAACTAGCATCCACGCCAAAGCAATGGTGATAGTCGGAAAGAGTATGTGAAAGCTAATATTGGCCGCAAATTGAATTCGCGACAACATGAGGGTGTCTAACATCTTATGTCCTCAAAACACTCGTCTCGCTCTAATGAGCTCGTTGCTGATGTAATTTAATTACGTAGAAAAGGACGAATTGGATCCATCTGAGCTTAACCCGATGAATCCAGCGTATTAAAAAATTGATTTATATCAATTTTTGAGGAGAAAAGGTGTAAAAGAATCGTCTCAAAATACAATGATATGTATCCAAAGTTTACTAAGTCACGTTATCTTGCGGATAAAATGGCAAACTTGACGTTAATTCGGCCTACCCTTAGGTAAGTATCGGAAATTATGAAAGAAAATTACATAAAGTTAACATTCATAGCCATTAATCCGCTACAGTATGGCGAGACTCCCAACTTGTCTTAGTCCTGCGCATCATGATGGTAATGCAAAATGATAATTTCGCCATCACTAATAAGCTCAAGTTGTCTTTGTCCTGCCTGCCAAATCAGTACTCGAGGCGTTGATTGAGAGAATCGGTTAATAAATAGAATCAGTATTTTATCTGCCTCTAGACGACTAAAACCCGTGAGCAGTGTATTGACATCAAGTGACTGCTGGCCAATGGTAGCTTTGATGATCTCAAAGCCATCTTTACGTAAACCAAGTTGTACTTGAGATAAGCGGTGGGCGCTGTATTGAGCAAGAAGTTCGATGTGTACTTGAGTTTCGTCGACCCGCGCCTCCGCGATAAAACTGTCACGGTAATAAATAAGCTCGTCTTCACACCAAGTTACCTCACCACATGCTTGCCAGCCAGAAACAATCGATTGTTTTAGCGTTTTATCGTCATCAGAGAAAACAATACTCGCAGCCGACACTGATTGAGTAACAACTAGAGTGATAACACAAAATGCACGCCACATAAGCTGCCTACAAAAAGAAACCATACTTATAAAAAGAAAAAAGCCGCTGATAATCAGCGGCTTTAATAAACGAATAAACCTTATGGCATCTCGTCGAACTCTGCACCCTCTTTTTCAACTTGAGGTGGCATTAAGTGTTCTTTGTTGATGCCCAACTTCAATGCCAGTGCCGAAGCAACATAGATTGATGAGTAAGTACCAACGGTAATACCAAGCAGTAACGCGGTTGCAAAACCATGAATCAGTGCGCCACCTTGAGTGAACAGTGCAATAACCACAAACAAAGTCGTCCCTGACGTAATCAAGGTACGGCTCAACGTCTGCGTAATTGAATTGTTCATAATTTCCGGTGGCTCGCCTTTACGCATCTTACGGAAGTTCTCACGGATACGGTCAAAGACAACAATGGTATCGTTGAGCGAGTAACCGACAACGGTTAACAACGCTGCCACGATAGTCAAATCGACTTCGATCTCCATCAGAGAGAACACACCCAGTGTGATGATCACATCGTGCGCAAGCGCCAATACAGCACCGGCTGCCAGACGCAATTCGAAACGCACCGATACGTAAAGCAAGATACACAGCAGCGACACAATAATCGCTAAACCACCAGCTTCGGTTAACTCATCTCCGACGTTCGGACCAACGAACTCGATACGGCGCATCTCAACGCTTTCTCCAGTACCGTCTTTGATCGCTGTAAGAATTTGGTTACCCAAAGTTTCACCAGCAATATTGTCACGCGGACGCAGACGAACCATGACTTCACGCGCGCTACCGAAGTTTTGTACCGTAGCATCGCCAAAACCTTTCGCTTCTAATGCGCCACGAATATCTTCTAGGTTAGCTGGTTGTTCAAATCCCACTTCAATAAGCGTGCCGCCCGTAAAATCTAGACCCCAGTTCAACCATTTGGTCGAAAGAGTAAAGATCGACGCACCGATCATCAAAATGGAGAACATAAATGCCAACTTCGACCAACGCATAAAGTCGATCATTTTTTCTGCTTTTAGAATCTGAAACATACTAATTGCCAGCCTTAGATCGACAGTTTGTTGATGCGTTTACCACCGTACATTAGGTTCACGACACAGCGCGTTCCGACAATAGCAGTAAACATAGAAGTTAAAATACCAATAGACAGTGTCACCGCGAAACCTTTAATCGCACCCGTACCAACAGCAAACAGAATAATTGCGGTGATAAGAGTGGTGATGTTGGCATCAGCGATGGTACTAAAGGCATTGGCGTAACCTTGGTGAATCGCTTGTTGTGGACTGCGTCCATCACGAAGTTCTTCACGTATTCGCTCGAAGATCAGAACGTTAGCATCGACTGCCATACCGACCGTCAGAACAATACCGGCGATACCAGGTAGCGTCATCGTCGCCCCGGGAATCATCGACATCACACCAATAATCAGTACTAGGTTGGCCATCAGTGCCATATTGGCAATCAGGCCAAACTTGCGGTAGTAGAACAGGGTAAACAGCATTACCGCGACCATACCCCAAATACACGCCTGAACACCCATATCGATATTCTGCTGACCCATAGATGGACCTATGGTACGTTCTTCAACAATTGAAATTGGCGCAATCAAAGCACCAGCACGCAGCAATAGTGCTAAATTGTGAGCTTCAGCGGCAGAGTCAATACCTGTAATACGGAAGTTACGACCTAACGCAGATTGAATCGTTGCTTGGTTAATGACTTCTTCATGCTTTGATAAGATGACGCGACCATCCGGCGTGCGGCGACCGCTATCTTTGTACTCTGCAAACACCGTCGCCATAAGCTTACCGATGTTCTTCTTCGAGAACGCAGACATTTTGTTACCACCTTCACTATCCAGTGAGATGTTAACTTGTGGACGGCCATACTCGTCAACACTGGAGCTTGCATCGGTAATGCTTGAACCACCAAGGATGACGCGTTTCTTTAACACGACAGGACGCCCATCACGATCTTGCTTAATTTCACTTCCAGCTGGCGCTCGACCACTAGCAGCAGCGGCAAGATCCGCTTTTGAATCAACTTCGCGGAATTCAAGAGTTGCAGTCGCACCAAGAATTTCTTTAGCGCGCGCGGTGTCTTGAACACCCGGCAGCTCGACAACAATACGACTCGCCCCCTGGCGTTGAACCAGCGGCTCTGCGACACCTAACTCGTTAACACGGTTACGCAAAATAGTAATATTTTGCTCAACGGCGTAATTGCGAATTTCAACTAGGCGTTGCTGAGAAAAAGTCGCAACAAGAGCAAATCGACCGTCAGAGCCTGATTCAGTAAAGATCATATCTGGGTGATTTTTTCCGAGAAGTTGTAGAGCATCGTCGAGTTGCTGCTGATCACGCAATAACACTTCCACTGCCTCTTTGCCCGATGGACGAATGGCTCGGTAACGAATTTTTTCTTCACGCAACTCACTACGGAAAGCTTCTTCTTGCTGACCCACCAGCTTTTCCATCGCCGCGTCCATATCCACTTCCATTAAGAAGTGAACACCACCACGGAGATCAAGGCCGAGTTTCATTGGTGCAGCACCAATAGATTCAAGCCAATCAGGCGTTGCTGGCGCAAGGTTGAGGGCAACAATATTGTCGCTACCTAACGCTTCATTGATCACGTCACGAGCACTGATCTGAGTATCAGTATCGCCAAAACGTACAAGAATAGACCCATTTTCAAGAGCAATGGATTTATGAGATAAGCCCTGTTTTTCGAGAGCTTGAGTGATAGAATCCAGCGTTGACATTTCTACAGAGGCGCCACGCGCCCCTGTAACTTGAATTGCCGGATCTTCACCGTAGAGATTTGGAAGTGCATACAGCGCAGCGATGGCAATGGTAAACATCACCATCAAATACTTCCATAACGGGTATCGGTTTAGCACAGCGAGGATCCTCTAGCTGTTTTACAGAGATTTAAGCGTACCTTTTGGTAGCACTGCAGTAACGAAATCTTTTTTGATCACAACTTCGTTGTTTGTATTCAACTCAATAGTGATGTAGTCGTTATCTTCTGCGATTTTAGTAATTTTACCCACTAAACCACCACTGGTCAGAACTTCATCCCCCTTACCCATCGACGCCATTAAGCCTTTGTGCTCTTTTACACGCTTAGCTTGTGGACGGTAGATCATAAAGTAGAAAATCACCGCAAACATGCCAAGCATGATTAGCATTTCAAAACCACCACCGGCTGGTGAACCTTCTGCTGCTGCGTGAGCTGGAGAAATAAACATGAAAAAATCCTCTATATATTATTTATTGATACTCAAATTGGGCATTCACGGTTTAGATTCAAGTAGTAAAGCAAGCAATAGAGATCGCTCTCTCAAAAATTACGCGCGTCTGCCTATTTTATTAGCAAAAGCCTTTGGCACAATACCAAAGGCTTGAATTGAAAATCGTTACTGTTGTTTTGCCAATGGTGGAACTTCACGACCACGACGTTGGTAGAATTCTTGGACGAACTGGTCAAAACGGTCTTCATCAATCGCCTGACGGATACTTTCCATTAAACGCTGGTAGTAGCGTAAGTTATGGATAGTATTCAAGCGTGCACCCAAGATCTCATTACAACGCTCTAGGTGGTGTAAGTACGACTTAGAGTAATTTTGACAAGTGTAACAGTCGCAATGTGGATCTAGCGTAGTGGTATCTGTTTTGTGTTTCGCATTACGGATCTTAATCACACCGCCAGTCACAAACAGATGACCATTACGCGCATTACGCGTTGGCATGACACAGTCGAACATATCAATACCACGACGCACGCCTTCAACGAGATCTTCTGGTTTACCAACGCCCATTAAATAGCGAGGCTTGTCTTCAGGAAGCTGAGGGCAAGTGTGCTCTAGGATACGGTGCATATCTTCTTTTGGCTCACCTACAGCTAGGCCGCCCACAGCGTAACCGTCAAAACCGATGTCCGTTAGACCTTTCACCGAAACATCACGTAAATCTTCGTAAACGCCACCTTGAACGATACCAAACAGGTTGTTCGAGTTGTCGAGTTTATCGAAATGATCGCGTGAACGTTGTGCCCAGCGTAGCGACATCTCCATCGATTTTTTTGCTTCATCGTGTGTCGCAGGATATGGCGTACACTCATCAAAAATCATTACGATATCAGAACCGAGATCTTTCTGGATTTCCATCGACTTCTCAGCGTCCATAAAAATCTTATCGCCGTTAACCGGATTACGGAAGTGAACACCTTCTTCGGTGATCTTACGCATTTTACCGAGACTAAATACTTGGAAACCACCTGAATCGGTCAGAATAGGACCGTGCCAGTTCATAAAATCGTGCAGATCGCCGTGCATTTTCATCACGTCTTGACCTGGGCGTAACCATAAGTGGAAAGTGTTACCGAGCAGAATCTCAGCACCCGTACCTTTCACTTCTTCCGGCGTCATACCTTTAACGGTACCATAAGTACCAACGGGCATAAATGCGGGAGTTTGCACGGTGCCACGTTCGAAGGTCAATTGACCACGACGCGCCACACCATCTTTTTTCTTGAGATCGAATTTTAACTTCACGAAGCCTCCGGTTGTCAGAGAAACAGTCTGACATTAAGTTCAGAGCATTAAGCTCTATTGAGGAGCGGTCGCCTTCCATGCGAGATACCAACCAGCCTTATGGTTAGTATCCTAGCGTTCTGCTAGCACTCGTAAATTGTTTGTGTTTTTAAGGCCTAGCGGCCTATATTTAGGCTCTAATAAGATTCTGAATCACGCTCGTGCCTCGCTGTTCAGAATGACAACTTTGACCTCATCATGCCAGAAGTAAGAGACGAACTATCTGGAATCTGGTTTCTATTGCACTCGAACCCACCTACAGGAACTAGGAACTATGTTCTTTTCTTGATAAACATTGAGTCGCCATACGAGAAGAAGCGGTACTTATTCTCGACGGCATGCTTGTAAGCATTCATGGTATTTTCATAACCTGCAAATGCACTGACTAACATGATCAGTGTTGACTCTGGCAGGTGGAAATTAGTAATTAAACAATCCACTAGCTGGTATTCGTAACCAGGGAAAATGAAGATCTCTGTGTCACCAAAGAAAGGGGCTAATTGTGTGCCCTTGTTCAATGCATCTTGCGCAGCACTCTCTATTGAGCGCACCGAGGTTGTCCCCACAGCAATGATTCTACCACCACGAGCTTTGGTTGCATTGATCGCATCAACCACTTGTTGTGGGACTTCAACATACTCTGCATGCATATGATGTTCAGTGATCTTGTCCACTTTGACAGGCTGAAAAGTGCCCGCCCCTACGTGCAAAGTCACGAAAGCAAACTCGACCCCTTTGGCTTTAATTTTTTCCAGTAGTTGCTCATCAAAATGTAAGCCTGCCGTTGGTGCAGCTACTGCCCCTGGCTTTTGGTTATACACGGTTTGGTAGCGTTCTTTGTCTGAATCTTCATCTGGGCGATCAATATAGGGTGGCAACGGCATATGACCAATTTCTTCGAGAACCGTCAAGACGTTCTTGTCGCTGTTAAACGCCAGTTCAAACAGTGCATCATGACGTGCAACCATCAAGGCTGAGTACTCATCATTTTCACCGATAAGAATTGTCGATCCCGGTTTGGGTGATTTAGAACAGCGCACATGAGCCAAAATACTCTTGTCATCCAGTACACGTTCAACCAGTACTTCGAGCTTGCCACCAGACTCTTTACGGCCAAACATACGTGCAGGAATAACACGAGTATTGTTGAAAACCACTAAATCACCAGGTTTAACCTGGTCAAGTATGTCGGTAAATGTACCGTCTTGTAGCGCTCCACTATTGCCATCTAACTGCAGCAAACGGCTTGCAGTACGCTCAGGTTGCGGATAACGAGCAATCAGCTCATCAGGTAAGTCAAAATGGAAATCAGATACTTGCATGTCACTAATCTTATGTCGTGTTTTCTTTGGTCGTGATGAAAGTCGAACTGATTCTGTCACAAACAGACGACGAGTTTTTCGCAGCCGACTAGTATATTCCGCATAGTCGCAATAGCAAGGAAAGAGATGTGAATTATTGTAATCAAATACGATTTTATCCAGTCAGAAAAACTGGCCGGGACTGAGAGAGCTCAATGAGCAGTGAAGCAGTTCATATTTCGCTACTGAAATTATATAAATTAGGATAAAACCCAATCAGATCTCACTATATTGCAGCAAAAGTTACTATATTAATAACATAGACCGAGTAACCACCTGGTCAAGCAGACCGCTTTCCAACGTTATCCGTTGAGGTTACTAGGCATAAACAAAAATCAGGAGGCAGCCATGATTAAAGTCGAAGACATGATGACGCGTAGTCCACACACTCTACTGCGCTCTCATAACCTAGCCGATGCCAAAAGCATGATGGAAGCACTCGACATTCGTCATGTGCCTATCGTCGATGCCAACAAACAGTTACTCGGCGTAGTATCTCAACGAGATGTGTTAGCAGCCCAAGAGTCTAGCTTGCAAAACATCCCTGAAAACCAATGTTATACTCTCGACACTCCTCTGTATGAAATCATGAAAACAGGGGTGATGACCGCGGCACCGCAAGCGGGATTGAAAGAGAGCGCTATTTATATGCAAAAACACAAGGTGGGCTGTCTACCTGTGGTGGATCGCGGTGTACTGGTCGGTATCATTACCGACAGTGATTTTGTTGCGATTGCCATCAACTTACTTGAGCTAGAGGAAGAATCTGAACCCGAAGAAATCGATTAATTACTCACACCTCGGCATACAATGAGTTAAAACGCCCCTTTTGCTAATGGCAACTCACTGATTTATCCTGTTGCTATTTATCCCAAAAGGTCATCAATAAAAAAGAGCGGCCTGCACCGCTCATAAGCATGTCAACGTTTATGCTTAAACAGAATACCAATAGCCAATCACTTGTCAGTTTTAGGCCAACAATGACAAGTGATGGCTAAGCGGCAAGGGATTAAAATTGGTCTTCTTCGGTTGACCCTGTCAATGCCGTCACTGATGAGTTACCACCTTGAATGGTGTTGGTCATCTTATCGAAGTAACCTGTGCCCACTTCTTGTTGGTGAGCAACGAAGGTGTAGCCTTTCTCTGCCGCTTGGAATTCAGGACGCTGAACTTTCTCAACATAGTGACGCATTCCTTCTCCTTGGGCGTAATCATGCGCAAGTTCGAACATGTTGAACCACATATTATGAATACCCGCCAACGTAATGAACTGGTACTTATAGCCCATGTCCGATAGCTCTTGTTGGAACTTAGCAATGGTGTCTGCATCAAGGTTCTTCTCCCAGTTGAATGAAGGAGAACAGTTGTAAGCCAGTAGTTGATCGGGGTATTCAGCGTGGATTGCCTCAGCGAACTGACGAGCTTCTTCTAGGCAAGGCGTTGCCGTTTCACACCAGATAAGGTCTGCATATGGCGCGTAAGCAAGACCACGAGAAATCGCTTGGTCGATACCAGCACGTACGCGGTAGAAACCCTCTTGAGTGCGCTCACCCACAATAAAGTCAGCATCGTAAGCGTCGCAATCAGACGTGATCAGATCCGCTGCGTTAGCATCTGTACGCGCAATCACTAAGGTTGTAGTACCAGCGACATCTGCCGCCAGACGCGCTGCAACAAGCTTTTGCACCGCTTCTTGAGTCGGAACCAATACCTTACCGCCCATGTGACCACACTTTTTCACTGACGCGAGTTGGTCTTCGAAGTGCACACCAGCAGCACCGGCATCAATCATCGACTTCATCAACTCGTAAGCGTTAAGTACCCCACCAAAGCCAGCTTCTGCATCAGCAACGATAGGAAGGAAGTAGTCAATAGCACCTTCATCCGCTGGAGATTTACCACCAGACCACTGAATTTGGTCTGCACGACGGAACGAGTTGTTGATGCGTTTTACTACCGAAGGAACCGAATCCACTGGGTATAGTGATTGGTCTGGGTACATGGTTGATGCAGTGTTGTTATCTGCCGCTACCTGCCAGCCTGAAAGGTAAATCGCTTCAATACCTGCTTTCGCTTGTTGAACCGCTTGACCACCAGTTAACGCGCCCAGACAGTTTACGTAACCTTTTTTCGCATCACCGTTGACCAGTGACCACAACTTGTCTGCACCGCGTTGAGCGATGGTGTTTGCAGGTACCATAGAGCCGCGAAGCTCTACTACTTCTTCCGCCGCATAAGGGCGTTTTACATTTTTCCAGCGTGGATTAGTTGCCCAATCTTTTTCTAGAGCTTCAATTTGTTGGCGGCGAGTTAAGTTAGTCATCGGTCTATCCCTCTGTTGATGAGCGCTTTTGTGGTCGGCGCTTTGTTTTTATTGCCTTTGGCAGTACTTCCTTCTCTGCCATTGAGCATTCACGTTATTGTCAGGTTGTTGAGTTATTCTCTGTTAGTCGAGGTAGTCATAACCTGGAATGGTTAAGAAGTTACTCAGTTCATCACTGGTGGTCAGCTTGGCGATCAACTCGGCCGCTTCTGCAAAGCGTCCCGTTTGATAACGCGCCACGCCGACCTCTTGTTTCACCACCTCGATCTCTTCGGCAAGGTACTGTTCAAAAAGCGCATTGGTCACGATTTGACCGTTATCGAGCGCCTTGCCATGTTGAATCCATTGCCAGATAGAAGCGCGAGAGATTTCGGCTGTCGCGGCATCTTCCATCAGGCCGTAAATCGGCACACAGCCATTACCCGAGATCCAAGCTTCGATGTATTGCAGCGCCACGCGAATGTTATGACGCATTCCTTGTTCGCTAATCGCTCCATCACACGGGGCAAGTAGGTCTGCCGCTGTAATGGGTGCATCTTGCTCACGTGAAACATTTAATTGATTGGTGCGCTCGCCTAGTGCCTGATCAAATACCGCCATTGCGGTATCGGCAAGTCCTGGGTGCGCAACCCAAGTGCCATCATGGCCATTGCTCGCTTCAAGTGATTTGTCGTTATACACCTTGTCGAGCACTTGCTGATTGGTCTGCGGGTCTTTGGCTGGGATAAAAGCGGCCATCCCTCCCATCGCGAAAGCGCCACGCTGGTGACAAGTGCGAATAAGTAAACGCGAGTAAGCATTCAAAAATGGTTTGTCCATCGTCACTACCTGACGATCTGGCAGTACTCGTTCAGGGTGTTTTTTCAATGTTTTGATGTAGCTGAAGATATAGTCCCAACGACCGCAATTGAGGCCAACAATATGCTCTTTGAGTGAAAAAAGAATTTCATCCATTTCAAATACTGCGGGCAGAGTTTCAATCAGAACCGTGGCTTTAATCGTACCAGTATCGAGGCCGAAGTAATCTTCAGTAAAATGGAACACATCACTCCACCACTGTGCTTCTGTATGAGACTGAAGTTTTGGGATATAGAAATAGGGGCCACTGCCTTTATTAAGTAACGTGGTGTAGTTGTTATAAAAATACAGCGCAAAATCAAACAGAGCTCCCGGGATAACCTCGCCGTTAAATGTGACGTGCTTTTCTTTTAAGTGCAGGCCACGAACACGGCAGACAAGCACCGCAGGATCCTCCTTCAACTCATATTGCTTACCGTTTGCTGGATTGGTGTAACTGATTTGCCCTTTTACCGCATCACGCAGATTTATCTGACCATCTAATACTTTGTCCCAAGCCGGTGACATCGAATCTTCGAAATCAGCCATAAAGACTTTTACATTAGCGTTTAAGGCGTTAATCACCATTTTACGATCGGTAGGACCAGTAATTTCGACACGGCGATCCTGAAGATCGTTAGGGATGCCTTGAATTTTCCAACTGCCTTCTCTGATATCTCGCGTATCTTCAAGAAAGTCAGGCAATTCACCAGCATCAATGCGCGCTTGCTTTTCTTCTCGCGCCGCAAGTAGTTGCTCTATACGACCGGAAAACTTACTGCACAACAGAGATAAAAAGGTTTGGGCTTCAACAGGGAAAATCGTTTGATGTTGTGGCGAAAGAGAGCCCTTAACATCAAGTATGCCTTCGGTATGAAAACTTTCGTGATCTTGTGTTGTTTTTTCTCTATCAGGCGTGTTGGCAAGCATAATTTCATCCTTAACTATCCGTAATGGGTACAACAGCGACTTTGGACGTTAACCCAGTTACATTTGTAACTATAAAACAACAATAAAACATCCTTACTGACTGCAATTCGTTTTAGTTTTCCGTTTCGTTGGCTGTTAGATTGACTGAGCTGAACGTGCTTTACAATCTAGACATAAGTCTTACTAAGCCTGCATTTAAAGTATACCAACATATGTTAGAGTAAAAGTACCAAAGTAAACAAAACGTTAAATTTGAAGTTTTATTCCGTGCCGGTTAAGTACTTGATCTGGGTCACCAAACCGTAACTAGTTACGTAATTTAATTACAGTAAAATTAGAGCTGTAAAATCGTTTCAAACGCACGTTTAACTTTAAATAAAACCAGTCAAGGCTTAGTGTGATTGGTCGAGACGGGGGGAAGTCTATTGGGTATCAAACAGTAAGGAAAATGAGTACTGTAAAATTCACACTGTGAAATTTTACAATTTAATGAAAGCTTCATTAAGGTTTGCTTGTAAAATTTTACAAGTCAAAGTTCACCGACAGCATAAAATGCTAAAAAGCACACTAAAACCAGTGTGCTTTTATAAGAGAAAGCCGCGATTAGCACTAAGACTTATCGCTAAAGTAACTCTGACACCACATCGGCTAAGTGATTAAACGTATTCACTCGCGATGAACTTGGCCGCCAAACTAAGCCAATATGGCGATGCGCTTGCTGCCCCGGGGCATCAATAACCACCAAGTTTTGTTTCTCAATCAAACCATGATTAATCGCCATCTGAGGAATAAACGTGGTCCCCATCCCATTCGCAACCATCTGAACCAGCGTGTGCAGACTTGTGGCAGAGAATGGATTGATCTTCTCTTTATCGGTTAACTGACAGGCAGATACCGCATGCTCGGTCAAACAGTGCTCTTTTTCGAGTAAGAACACGAATTCATTCGGCAGATCGGCGTACTTAATCGGAGTACGAATGGCATCCGCTTGATTCTGGCTGATGATCATGCGAAACGGATCACTACCAACAATACGGCTATCCATACCGTGAATGTCGACTGGCAGAGCAAGAATAAGCACGTCTAACTCTCCATGGCGCAGTGCATCAAGCAAGTTTGTCGTGGTGTCCTCTCTTAGTAACAGATTTAATTGGGGGAAGCGCTGATTGACAACCTGAACTAACTCACACAATAAGAAAGGTGCAATAGTTGGAATACAACCGACTCGCAACTGCCCTTCCATCTCATCGCCCTGACACAAACGACCAAGCTCGACTAAATCTTGCCCTTTCGCCAGCAGCTCTCGGCCTTGTTGAACGACCTGTTCGCCAGCATGAGTGAAAACCAGTGGACTTTTCTTGTCTTTCTTTTCATATAAAGGGCAACCAATCAAGCCTTCAAGATTCTGTATCCCTTTACTTAAGGTCGACTGGCTAACAAAGCATTTGTCAGCGGCATCGCCAAAATGGCGGGTTTCATGGAGAGTAACCAAGTAATGTAACTGTTTGAGGCTAGGCCACTTATTCATAGAAGTATCGATTAATTATAGTGAGATATTGACCAAGTTAATAAAACACGACTTATCGCTTTTCTCGATTAACTTAATCTATTTAATTCGCTTTTTTACATACTACAATGTGTACTATAGTTTGTCGCGTACAAACACGGACCGAACCAACGCCTAATAGGCGGGTTTGGAACAAACCATATATTTTAGGAGCAAGAAAATGGTACTAGTAGGTCGTCAAGCCCCAGATTTTACTGCTGCAGCTGTTCTAGGTAACGGTGAAATCGTTGATAGCTTCAACTTTGCAGAGTTCACTAAAGGTAAGAAAGCGGTTGTTTTCTTCTACCCACTAGATTTCACGTTCGTTTGCCCATCTGAGCTAATCGCATTCGACAACCGTTTCGAAGATTTCAAAGCGAAAGGCGTTGAGGTTATCGGTGTTTCTATCGATTCTCAGTTCTCACACAACGCATGGCGTAACACTGCTATCGAAGATGGCGGTATCGGTCAAGTTAAGTACCCACTAATCGCTGACGTTAAGCACGAAATTTGTAAAGCATACGACGTTGAGCACCCAGAAGCAGGTGTTGCTTTCCGTGGTTCTTTCCTTATCGACGAAGACGGTCTAGTACGTCACCAAGTGGTTAACGATCTACCACTAGGTCGTAACATTGACGAAATGCTACGTATGGTTGACGCACTAAACTTCCACCAGAAGCATGGTGAAGTTTGTCCAGCACAGTGGGAAGAAGGTAAAGCAGGTATGGACGCATCACCAAAAGGTGTTGCAGCGTTCCTATCTGAGCACTCACAAGACCTAGGCAAAAAGTAATTGCCTGACTCATACCCAAGCTCAACGGGTATGAATGGTTGGTCAATATAAAGCTACTATAAGCGCAAAAAGCGCAGCGCCAATCAGTGATAAGTAAAGTCGAGATAAAGAGCCCAAAGTAATCCTTTGGGCTCTTTTTTTTATTGCTCGACATTGATGACGCACTGCTGCACTCTCGCACAGATGATAAGCAAAGTTCGAGGACATCATTCCTTGCAGGCTCAGATCCGACAAACAACGATTATTTGACAAACAATATAGTTAAAAAGACAAAGTGTCGCTAAAGAGACAATGCGTATCGGCTTACAGACTTTATCGTCGTACGCTCTTTAAAGTCTTACGGGCTGTTATTATGATGGCGCTAACTTAATTTAAGACAGAGCAAGCAGGCTCTCTCAGCAAACATAACATGGAGATTTAACATGGCTTACTTTTCTCTCGCCTTTGGTAGCGCGACCAAAAACCGCGACGGCAAAATCATTGAAGCATTTTTCCCAAACCCAGTACTAAACCCTGCAGATGCACTTGTTGACGCAGTAGCAAAAGTGGCAGGTTATGAGCAAGGCAACCAAGCTATCGAAATCTCTACAGCGCAAAGCGCTGAGCTTGCAGCAGCATTTGAAGCAAATGGCGATGCAGCCAACGCCTCTTTCGCAGCAAAAGCCGCCCAATCTGCGCAGCCACTGGTACTTGTTGTTCTGGCAACAGATGAGAAACCAGCTTCGGTTGCAGAAGGCTTCCTTAAACTGCAACTTATCTCGAATCGTCTTGTGAAGCCACACGGTACGGTACTTGATGGTATCTTCGGTCTACTGCACAACATCGCATGGACCAACGAAGGCCCAATCGACCTGCCTGAACTTGCTGAACGCCAAATCGAAGCACGTCTTGCGGGTTGTACTCTAAGCGTCGATTGTGTGGATAAGTTCCCGAAAATGGTCGATTACGTGGTCCCAGCAGGGATCCGTATTGCTGATACCTCACGCGTACGTCTTGGCGCACACGTTGGTGAAGGCACCACTGTAATGCATGAAGGCTTCATCAACTTCAACGCCGGCACAACTGGCATAAGCATGGTTGAAGGTCGTATTTCTGCAGGAGTTGTGGTTGGTAACGGCTCAGATATTGGTGGCGGCGCATCTATCATGGGCACGCTATCTGGTGGCGGCACTGTCGTTGTCTCTATCGGTGAGAACTCTCTGCTAGGTGCGAACGCAGGTCTTGGTTTCCCTCTAGGTGATCGTTGTACTGTGGAGTCAGGCCTTTACGTCACCTCTGGTGCTAAAGTTCTAATGCTCGACTCATCAGGTAACGAAATCGAAGTGGTTAAAGCTCGCGATCTTGCTGGCGTGTCTGATCTTCTATTCCGCCGCAACTCTGTGACGGGTCAAATTGAATGTTTAGCCAACAAGACCGCGGTTGAGCTGAACAGCGAGTTACACAGCAATAACTAAGCGAAAACGTAAAACCTAAGGCTGGCATTAAAATGCCAGCTTTTTTCTGGACAACTATTCACCAATTCAGCACCACATTCACACTTCCGCTTATAGACTCATCTTACCAGTTGTGACATGCGTGATTCAGCGTTAATTTAGCCACTTCAAATTTCCTCTTCGAGCAATGACATTCATGTTCGTTTCACTTTTGTTCTAAAAGTTGCGTTATTTAACAAACGAAGTGGTATTAATTAACAATTTCATGCTCAAACGCTCATTTTTACTGTTCGTTTATTTTCGACCTCGCTTAAATATGCAAAATATCACCATGCTAGATAAGCACATACGACAAAGGACTTTAAAAATGATAACGAACAAACAACCTACCCTACTAGGTGAATGCTTGGCCGAGTTTATCGGTACCGGACTGCTGATCTTTTTTGGTGTTGGCTGCGTGGCTGCTTTGGTATTAACCGGGGCGACATTTGGACAATGGGAAATTAGCATCATGTGGGGCTTCGGTGTCGCCATCGCTATTTATTGTACTGCCGGAGTGTCAGGAGCACACATTAACCCAGCAGTCACCATCGCTCTAGCGGCATTCCATGGTTTTGATAAAGCGAAAGTCATTCCTTACATCATTTCACAGTTATTAGGTGCATTCTGTTCTGCAGCACTCGTTTACGCCCTATACAGCAACCTATTTAATGACTACGAAATCGCCCATGGCTTTGCTCGTGACAGCAAAGATGCCTTAGCAACAGCAGGTATTTTCTCAACATACCCACACGCTTCACTCTCTTTCCTCGGCGCTTTTGCTGTGGAGTTTGTTATTACCGCTGTTCTGATGTTCGTTATTTTGGCTCTGGGTGATGAAAGTAATGGTGCTTCTCGCGGGGCAATGAACCCACTATTAATCGGTATTCTTATTGCTGTGATTGGCGGATCTTTAGGCCCACTAACTGGCTTCGCGATGAACCCTGCTCGTGATTTTGGCCCGAAACTATTCGCTTACTTTGCTGGCTGGGAATACGCGCTAACAGGCGCTAAAGATATCCCATACTTCATCGTTCCGGTACTTGCTCCTATTGCTGGTGCTTGTTTCGGGGGTTGGTTATATCCGAAAGCAATCGCTGCTTACTTACCTCAACAAGGTCAAGGATGCACGATTCCCAATCAGTGTGATCAAGAAGACGAAATTCAAGAAGCACGCGCATAAATTTCCAACTCCGTATTAATTAAAATATAAATAGAGAAATAAGAAGGATTCTTACCATGACTGAGCAAAAGTACATTGTTGCCCTAGACCAAGGCACAACAAGCTCTCGCGCCGTAATCCTAGACCACGATGCGAATATCGTTAGCGTAGCGCAGCGTGAGTTCACACAGATTTATCCTAAAGCCGGTTGGGTTGAGCACGATCCTCTCGAAATCTGGGCAACTCAAAGCTCAACACTGGTTGAAGCACTGGCGAAATCGGGTATCCGCAGCGACCAACTTGCGGGTATTGGTATCACCAACCAGCGTGAAACGACTGTCGTTTGGAATAAAGAAACAGGCAAACCTGTCTACAACGCGATTGTTTGGCAATGTCGCCGTACCGCAGACACTTGTGAAGAACTAAAGCAACGTGGCCTTGAAAATTACGTACGTGACAACACTGGCCTAGTACTCGACCCTTACTTCTCAGGAACGAAAGTAAAATGGATTCTCGATAATGTTGAAGGGGCGCGTGAAGATGCAGAAGCAGGCAAGTTGCTATTTGGTACCGTCGACACTTGGCTAGTTTGGAAGATGACACAAGGCCGTGTGCATGTGACAGATTACACTAATGCATCTCGCACCATGCTATTCAACATCAACGATCTATGCTGGGATCAAAAAATGCTTGATGAGCTAGGCATACCTGCATCCATGATGCCTGAAGTAAAGTGTTCATCGGAAATCTACGGCCAAACCAACATTGGTGGTAAAGGTGGTACGCGTATTCCTATTGCTGGTATTGCCGGAGACCAACAAGCGGCTCTGTATGGACAAATGTGTGTTGAAGCGGGACAAGCCAAAAATACTTACGGCACTGGTTGTTTCTTGCTAATGAATACCGGCCAAGAAAAAGTCACCTCACATAATGGGCTTTTGACCACGCTGGCTTGCGGACCAAAAGGTGAGCCTGCTTATGCATTAGAGGGCGCGGTCTTCATGGGCGGCGCATCGATTCAATGGCTTCGCGATGAGATGAAGTTGCTTGCAGACGCGAAAGACTCAGAGTACTTTGCGACCAAAGTAGACTCATCAAATGGTGTTTACGTTGTCCCTGCTTTCACAGGTCTTGGCGCTCCTTATTGGGACGCCTATGCCCGTGGAACCATTGTTGGCCTTACCCGTGGCGTTAGTGCTAACCACATTATCCGAGCAACGTTAGAAGGTATTGCTTACCAAACACGTGACGTCCTTGATGCCATGCAAGCTGATTCGGGAATTAAATTAGCCAATCTGCGTGTTGATGGTGGCGCTGTAGCGAATAATTTCCTAATGCAGTTCCAGTCGGATGTGCTGGATACTGAAGTTCACCGCCCAGAGGTGACAGAAGTAACCGCTCTCGGTGCTGCTTACCTAGCAGGTTTAGCCGTCGGCTACTGGAACAATATCGACGAACTTAAAGGTAAAGCGGTATTAGATCGATCTTTCCTTCCGCATCATGACGAGGAAAAACGCAGCCGTCGTTATAAAGGTTGGAAACGCGCGGTGAAATGTGCTCAGACCTGGGCCGAGATGCATAACGAAGAAGATTAATCTCTCTTTGCATGAATAACTTAAGGGCGCTATTTGCGCCCTTTTTGCGTTTTATCCCCTATTCCTTATCACTCCCTCTTCTCTCTATGCGCAAATTCGAGCACAATAACCACAGAAAAATTATCGAGTACGGGTTTTCGAAATTATCAATTCGAAAGTTTCGACCTCGATCAGGGAGTAACGAGTGAAACAAATATCAAGACATCAGCAGATCATTGAGCTGGTTCAAAAGCAGGGCTACGTCAGCACGGATGAACTGGTAGAGAAGTTTAATGTTAGCCCACAAACCATCCGCCGCGATCTCAACGAACTTTCCGCTAACAATAAAATTCGTCGTTACCACGGCGGGGCGACGATACCACTGAGTTCTGAAAACACCTCTTACAATACCCGTAAGAGCATGAACTACAATGAGAAAGATGTTATTGCCGAAGAGGTGGTAAAGCACATCCCAGATGGCGCAACACTATTTATCGATATAGGCACAACGCCAGAGGCAATTGCTCGTGCATTAAGTAAGAACCACAAACAACTGCGCGTGGTGACCAACAACATCAATGTCGCGGCCATATTACTGGCCAACCCTGAATTTAAAGTGATCTTGGCCGGCGGTGAAGTTCGTAATCGCGATGGAGGCATTGTTGGCGAAGCCACGCTCGATTTTATTAAGCAATTTAGATTAGACTTTGGCATCTTGGGTATTAGTGGCATCGACTTTGACGGTTCCTTACTCGACTTTGACTACCACGAAGTACGCGTAAAACAAGCCATCATAGAGAATAGCCGCAGTGTTTTTCTTGCCGTTGACTACTCTAAGTTTGGCCGAAATGCGATGGTCAAGTTAGGGAACATTTCTCAGCTACACATGTTATTTACCGACAAACAGCCACCTAAAGAAATTCAAACTATTCTTAAAGAGCACTCTATTCCATTGCAAGTAATTGAGAATTATTCGGCCGAATAACACCAAATTCTCTCATCATGCGAAACCTTCTACACTTTGTAGGAGGTTTTTTTATGCCTAAATCACACAAAACGCTCACAAACGAAAATAAATGGTGATCAATAACGAAACCTAAGTTACGATAATATCATGTTCCAAAATGCTCGTTCGCTCACCAAGAGGTCAAATTTTATGAGTATCCAACACAATGCGACTGCATCGAATGCATCAGAAATTCTCGACTTGATCGTTATCGGTGGTGGCATTAATGGCGCAGGTATCGCAGCAGACGCAGCCGGCCGTGGTCTTTCAGTCGGCTTATATGAAGCTAATGATTTTGCTTCTGCTACATCTTCTGCCAGCTCAAAACTTATCCATGGTGGATTACGTTATCTTGAGCACTATGAGTTTCGCTTAGTCTCTGAGGCACTTGCAGAGCGTGAAGTCCTATTAAGAAAAGCACCTCATGTCGCTCAACCGATGCGTTTTCGCCTACCTCACCGTCCATTCTTAAGACCTGCATGGATGATACGTTGTGGGTTATTTCTGTACGATCATTTGGGTAAGCGCACCACATTACCAGCCAGTGAAAGTATTGATCTTAGTCAGTCAGGATTGTTAAAGCCTGAAATGAAAAAAGGCTTTGAGTACTCAGACTGTTGGGTTGATGATGCGCGATTGGTGTTGCTTAATGTCTTAGCTGCCCAGGAAAACAGTGCAGAAATTCGCAACTACTGCCGAGTTGAAAATGCCCGTCGAGTGGGTGATTGCTGGTATGTGACGATTAAAAATACCCTCACGGAAAAAACCTTTACCCGTAAAGCAAAAGCATTGGTCAATGCAGCAGGGCCTTGGGTTAAACAGTTCTTTGATGACGGCCTTGAGCAAGCTTCACCGCGTAACATTCGTTTGATCAAAGGATCACATATTGTTGTTCCACGCATTCACGACGAACCTCAGGCTTATATTCTGCAAAATAAAGATAACCGAATCGTATTTATGATCCCTTATCTTGATAAGTTTTCGATCATTGGTACTACTGATGTTGAATACCAAGGCGATCCACGTAGCGTTACGATCTCAGCCGATGAGGTTGACTATCTTATTGATATCGTCAATCAACATTTCGTCACCCAGCTCAGCACAAAAGATGTAGTATGGAGCTATAGCGGCGTACGTCCACTGTGTGATGATGAATCCGATTCACCGCAAGCGATCACACGTGACTACACGCTTGAGTTAGAGGCAGAGCTTGATCAAGCCCCCCTACTATCGGTCTTCGGCGGTAAACTCACCACCTATCGTAAACTTGGTGAAGCCGCGCTTGAAAAACTCAAGCCGTATCTGCCCCATATGGGAGCCCCTTGGACGGCCCATCACGCACTACCAGGTGGTAATTTTAGTTGCTCTCGAGAACAACTGGCGAACACACTTTACGCCTCCTACCCATGGATGCCCTATCCGTTGCTACTACGTTACGTGACCCAATTTGGCACTTATACTTGGCAACTGCTTAAAGGCGCAACCTGTACAGACGATCTCGGCAATGAGTTCTCTCAGGCGGCGCAGGGGGTTTATCAGTGTGAGATCGATTATCTTATTGAACATGAAATGGCGGTAAGTGTTGAAGATATTTTGTGGCGTCGAACTAAGCTCGGCTTATACCTCTGCGAGCAAGAACAGCAAGTGCTAGCGAAATATGTCGAAAGCCGACAAGCAAAGCCTTTAGTTCAACTGTCTGAAGTTGGCTAAAGCGGAAATTCAATCAGGCTTGGTCGTGACTCCAAGCCTGATTGAACTAATTATTATTTAACCCGGATGCCCATCCACACGTGGCTGTACAAGCATTTTGCTAAACTGAGCCAGATAGAGTGCAAACGCCCGTACCCACAAACCCCCACTCAATGTAATCAATTCCATCCAATAACTTGGCAACCAAGTGACACCGACACTGCGCACTAATGCTGCCAACACCATCGCCATAAACGCGACACTCATATTTGATCCTTGATAAATGGCTCTGCCAGTATGACCCATTGTCACGCGAGTTATCATGGCTAATATCACTCCACCTAACACCCCTATCGCAAATAAATGCACCATGTTGTGATTTGTAAACGGATTAGACAGCGCAACCAACGGGAAGTTGGCGACCGCATCAAGCCAGACCAAAAGTTTTGCTTTATCAACATTAAATCGCTAGCAGTAAAGAAAGGTTTCACGACTTTACAATCGAATATTCAAGTCATTTTGACTCATTAATGATTATTTACATCGTGACGGTTTGCAAACACGCTCGCTTAGGTTACAACGTTAAGTCAGCACGCCACGATAAAGGAGACAATATGGCGAACTATATCTTTGGTTACGGTAGCTTGATGAACTCCGCATCTCGCCAGCTTACTGGACAAACCTCACAGGCGACACCTGCCACGGCCCATGGTTTCAAGCGCTATTGGGGCAAAGTCGATGACAGTTATATCTTGTCCCCTCTGGTCGTCAACAAAGGCCAAGGACAGGTTAATGGCGTTCTACTTGAAGTCAGTGACCGTGGTCTCCTAGAGTTCGATGTTCGCGAACGAGGTTATCATCGTGTGGTGATTGCACCAGACCAACTTGATGCGCCACTCTCGTTAAACTCTAGCGATCAAGTTTGGGTCTATATCAAAGATAACCCACAGCCCCCGTGCGCGCTGAGTCCCATCATGCAAACTTACGTTGATACTGTCCTCGCTGGTTGCTTAGAAATTTCGCAACACTTCGCCGAGCAGTTTGTACAACACACCGTAGGTTGGCATTTCCCGCTAGAAAATGACCGTCACCAACCTAAGTACGGCAATCTTGCAGGTGTCACCCCAGCTGATCATCCGACCATTGACGCTCTAATTGCCGACGTCATAGGGTAACGTTTACACCTACTGAAAACACTTATACAGCAAGTGTTTAACTTCGCAAATTGCACACGTCACTGCTATATAAATATTATCTAGGTTAAATAGCATGAGATAGCGTGTATTGCCTCATCGTACCAAATTGAAGGCTCAGACCAATGCATACTGGCTACTTAGCCGCCCTCAACAATAATTCTATAGCATTGATGTTTACTCCGACCTTAGTAAGACGAAATTCAGTCGAAAAACGCTAAATAAGAGCAGAAACAACAAAAGGCATGATTTCTCATGCCTTTTGTTATTATCCATTTGGCTTTATGCCACGCCGTGGCCTTTCGAAGCAACCCAGATGCGATACCACTGCTCATGAGTCAGAGAAAGATCTAGAGCACCTGCCGCTGCGTGTACACGCTCAATGTTACCACTGCCAATGATCGGCACTGGCTTCGCAGGTAAACGCATCACCCAAGCAAAGATCACTTGGTCAATGGAGCTTGCACCAATCTCTTCCATTACCTGAGCTAATGTTTCACGTAGGCGCGTCATCTGCTCACTATTTTCAGTAAAGATACGTCCGCCAGCCAAACATGACCAAGCCATCGGACTGACTCGCATGCGTTGCAACTGATCAAGAGTGCCGTCTTCCGTCACCTGTAGGTTCACCGGGTTAATTTCAACTTGATTGGTCACCAAAGGCTGATCCAGGCGAGATTGCAATAACTCAAACTGAGTCGGGGTAAAGTTAGACACACCAAAGTGCTTCACCTTACCTGCCGCACTGAGCTCAGCAAAGGCCTCAGCGGCGTCATCGGCATCCATTAGTAGGTCAGGGCGGTGCAACAGCAGCACATCAAGATGATCAGTGTTGATACGCGACAGCGACTCATCAACCGAGGCAATGATCGCCGCTTTACTGCTATTGTAGTGGTTAACGGTTTTACCTTCACCACGATAAATACCACATTTTGATACGATTTCTATCTGATCACGCATACGGCTATCAAGAGCGAGAACCTCACCAAACATACGCTCACAAGCCGAGTCCGGGCCATAAACCGGGGCATGATCGACCGTGGTAATCCCCATTTCAACGTGCTGTTTAAGAAACGTGTGTTGTTGCTGAGTGGTCATTCCCCACTCCGCCATGCGCCAATAGCCTTGGATCAGCGGAGAAAAGACCGGATGTGATTTTTGCATAATGAAACCCTTTAGTGATTCTGCCGTCGTCTGATAACGCGCCAGTGACTTAACCTCAGTATACTCACTCCTTATAAGGTAATTAAACACATCAAGGCGAAAAGATAATTCGTTATAGAGCACAATTTATCAGGTTTCATTTTCTATATTGAACGATATACTCAGGCAATCCGCCTTCTATTGAAATTCCCCCATGCATAAAAAACACAAACGTTTCGAGCGCTATACGCTTTTTGGTGAAGTGGCGAAACAACTGAGTTTTTCTAAAGCAGCGGATACTTTGGGCATTTCGCGAAGTTATCTCTCTTCGCAAATCAATCAATTGGAACAAGAGTTAAACACGAGCCTATTGATACGCTCAACGCGCAACGTACGTTTGACGGCTGCTGGTGAGAAAATACTGGCGAAAATGCACATCATTAATGCCTCAATTGTGGAGCTGGAGAAAGAGCTAGAGCACACCAAAAGTGATGTCAGTGGGCTGCTGAGTATTACCGCCCCAACCATTTTTAGTCACCGTTTTCTGATCGATATTTGCGCCGAGTTTCAATCACTGCATCCACAAATAGAATTCGACTTAGACATTGGCTACAACCGTCAAGACTTGACCAAAAGCCCTTTCGATTTAGCTATTCGCGCCACCAACACACCACCTGAAAATATGGTAGCCAAAAAGTTGATGCCCTATCAGCATCTTTGCTGTGCCTCACCACAATACATCGCCAAATATGGGGCTCCGAGCCACCCTAATCAGTTAGTCTCGCACAACTGCTTATCTGACCCTCATTTACGTCATTGGCAGTTTGAAGCACAGCAAAATATTATCAATGTCGAGACCAGTGGTAATCTCTATATCAGCGATAACCTACTGCTACTCAAAGCGGCGGAACAAGGCCAAGGTATCATCAAAATGCCCTGTTATTTGGTCAACCCTGCGCTAGAAAGTGGGCGTTTATTGCGTTTATTACCTGAATACCAACTGGCGCAAAGCCAAATCTATCTGATTTTCCCGCCTCAGCTGCGCCGCAGTACTAAAATGATGGCATTTGTTGATTTCGTTCAGCAATGGTTTGCCCGATGCAAGTCAACCTGTTGAGCGGCGTGATTAACCTGTTTACCCAAGATCCCAAAATCGCGTCGCTGGCGCTCGAAAGTGTGGACCCGCTATACCGTGCAATAAGTAAAATCAGCAGGGGCAATACGCACACTGCTGTCGATTTGATGGGCAGACTATCTTGACCATAATGGCTTAAAAGTCGAGTGATGATTGGATTGATCGCTAGTAACTTGGTTACTAGCGAACCACCGCCTTAACTTGTGCTCGCATGAAGAGACTCTTCTCTTCATGTTGATTGGCTTTAAGATAGAGTAAACTGATATCAAAATCAGGAATCTCGAGCGGTGGGCAAATCGCTTTTAACCCATGGGCCTCAATTTCCATCTGCGCAAAACGCTTAGGCATGATACAGACTAAGGCTCGCCCCAACAACAAACGGCGAACGGTGAGAAAGTTTCGTGAAGCCACTTTAACTTGACGCTCATAGCCTAGTTTATGCAGGCGTTTATCCACTTGGGTTTGTAAACTGCCATCGGGGCTAACCAACGCATGTTCATAAGCGACAAATTCATCTAAACCCATCGCGTCATTGGTCGTGATCACTTGCGGGTCAAACAGACACAAGTGTTGCTCAGTATAGAGGTGCTCACTTAAAAAACGCCGATTGATATTCTCAATACTGCCAATGACCACATCGAGGTTTTCTTGCTCGACGATATCGACATAGTTACTGCGATTAACGTTATAAAAGCTCACCTGTGCCAACGGAGAAGCTTGTTTTATCGAGTCATACAGAGCCGGAGCAAACAGTTGCTCGGCATAATCTGTTAAACCAATCTTCCATACGCCAGAGTACTCAATCGGCGAAAAATGCTTCTTGACCAATAGATCGCATTGAATACTCATGAGCAAAGAATCAATAACCGAGGCGATATCTTGAGCATGCTGAGTCGGCTCCATTTGACTACCAACTCGCTCAAACAAAGGATCATCAAATAGCAATCGCATCCGTTGCAAAGTATGGCTCATGGCACTTTGGCTGACAAAACAGCGCTGCGCGGCAAGGCTGACACTATGGGTTTGATAAAGCGCTTGAAACGCCACCAGCAAATTTAGATCGACCCCTTTCCAATTAAATTCTTTCATCAGCCAACCCATTTAATTCATAGTTAATATCAAGACTATTAATTTGAATCATCCTACCGCATTCCGTAAATTATCGGCACTGTTTATTAAATAAGAAGCCAACGCCATGTTGTCTATTTTTAAAACCTTTTTCTGGCTAGGGTGGATTAGTTTTGGTGGCCCTGCCGCTCATATTGGCTACTTTCGTCATACTTTTGTTGAGAAGCTAAAATGGCTTGATGATAAAAAGTATGGACAAATCGTTGCTCTGAGTCAGTTTTTGCCGGGGCCTGGTTCTAGCCAAGTTGGTTTTGCATTAGGGTATAAACGCGGCGGCTTGGGCGGTGCTTGTATGGCGTTTTTAGGCTTTACGCTTCCTTCCATTGTGATCATGCTGGCACTCGCAGTATTGAGCAGTCAATTGACTGATACTAATGCGTTTAACAATGTCGTTCATGGCTTAAAACTGCTGGCGGTGGTGGTGGTTGCCGATGCGGCTTGGGGAATGTATAAAAACTTTTGCCAACAGCGCTTATCTGCCAGCTTATGTGTGTTCACTGCAATCGCTTTGCTGCTTATTCCTAGTATCGCAACGCAAATAACCGTACTGATCATTGCCGCGTTGATCGGTGTTCAATGGCTAGGAAATAGTGACCACATCGATTGCGCCCCATTCAAGCCCTCTGTCTTGCCAGTGGCGATCTTTTTAGGTTTGTTGTTTGGTCTGCCAATTGCGGCGCAGGTAATACCACAACTTGGGCTATTTAATGACTTCTTTCAAGCGGGAAGCTTAGTGTTTGGTGGTGGTCATGTTGTTCTGCCACTGTTGCAAAACATTGTCGGTGACCAACTTAGCCAAGATGCTTTTCTAACCGGCTATGCCGCCGCTCAGGCAGTGCCCGGGCCAATGTTTACCTTCGCAACTTACATCGGTTATCAATTACTGCCAAACGCACCGATTTTAGGCGCCATAACGGCTACTTTAGCGGTGTTTCTTCCTGGTTTTTTGCTGCTGCTTGGGGTACTAAAAAACTGGCAATCTTTAGCTCAAAATCCTAAAGTGTCTGGCGCGGTAAACGGTGTCAATGCCGCAGTGGTTGGTCTGCTAATTGCGGCTCTTTATCAACCTGTTTTTGTTAGCGCAGTATTCGAGACGATCGATATCGCCTTGGTTTTATTCGGGTTCTACCTACTCAAACAGCACAAATTACCTATTATTTGGATGGTGGCATGTTTCATCTTCGCGGGACTGCTGAAAGGCTAGCCAGGCCACTCATCTACAGCAAGTGAAGGAAGCAAGACTCTCCTCTATTTAAGTTACCCCCACGGTCTTTTTGTAACAACACACCGTTTGAGAAAGCCAGTGGAGGTATGATTGCATTTCAGTGCGGCCACAATGATGTCTCTTACTTTTCACGCATTTTAAAGAAAAACGGGGATTAGCCCTGCAATCTAACGTCAAGTAAATTAACGGTGTCATGGTCACAAGATGAACGCAAACTCTCGATAATTGCTTTCATCCCTTTTAGTGAGCATGTTAGAGTTAACATTCTATTAACAATAAATATAATATTTTGCCAATAACACGGAGTTAGAGAATGATTCAGCCTAACGAGTTAAGCAAACCACACTGTGCTCTCCCCCCGCCGAATGAGATGATCTTAAAATGGGCACAAGAGCGCCCAGATCAGGTCTATTTGAAACAGACCATTAATCGCCAACATGTCGAGTTCACTTACGCGCAAGTCGCTGACCAAGCGCTAAAATTGGTAAGTGTGTTAAATGAACTGGGTATCCAGCCAGGCGATAAAGTCGCATTGGTTTCAAAAAACTGTGCCGAATGGTTTATTTGCGATTTGGCCATGACGCTTGGTGACTTTGTCAGTGTACCGATTTTCCCTACTGCGGGAGCGGACACTATTGAATACTGCTTAACGCATAGTGAAAGCAAAGCGCTTATCGCGGGTAAGCTCGACGACAAAGCCGCAACACAGCAAGCCATCGATTCAATTAGCGAGCTGATTACGATTTCACTGCCTTATGACTCGGCGCCAAACTGTCAATACCAATATTCTGAGCAGATAGCCAAAGCGATACCGACGACAAATCGCCCAGAACACTATGACGATAAACTGATGTCTATCGTATACACATCGGGAACATCAGGATTACCGAAAGGGGCGATGCTCACTTACGGCGCATTTAGTTGGTCAGCTCAGCAGTTGATCAATCATATTGGTATCGAGAACAATGACCGTCTTTTCTCTTACTTGCCGCTCGCTCATATCACCGAGCGTGTTTACATTTTTGGCTCTTCTATCCTAGGCGGTGTGCAAACCGCTTTTCCAGAGTCTCTCGATACCTTTATCGAAGATGTTAAGATGCAGCGTCCGACGCTGTTCATCTCAGTACCACGCTTGTGGACATTATTCCAGCAACGAATCCAAGATAAACTTCCGCCTAAAAAACTTAACTTACTGCTCAAGATCCCGTTCGTTAACTCATTAATCAAGAAGAAGCTCGCAGAAGGACTTGGGTTGGATAAAGCACGAGTGCTAGGTTGTGGCTCGGCGCCAGTGTCTCCCGCTCTGCTTGAGTGGTATCACAGTGTGGGCTTACACATTACTGAAGCTTGGGGGATGACCGAATCTTTCGCTTACAGCACCCTAAACTACCCATTTAGAGCCGACAAGATTGGCAGTGTCGGTAACGCCGGGCCAGGTATCGAATTAAAAATTGCCAATGACCAAGAGATCATGGTTCGCAGCAAGGGGATGTTCTCCGGCTATTATAAAAATGATATTGCCACTCAAGAGTCATTTGACGCTAATGGTTGGCTCCACACTGGCGATATCGGCGCGATCGACAGCGAAGGATATTTGACGATTCAAGGGCGTAAAAAAGACACCTTCAAAACTGCAAAAGGTAAGTTCGTCGCCCCTGTACCAATTGAGAAAAAACTATTTGAGTACAGCCGTGTCGAGATGATGTGTCTGATCGGACTTGGCTTACCCGGCCCGATTTTGTTAGTCGTACCCCATGACTTCCCTAATTTTGATCGCAAACGTTATGAACGAACCACGAACAAAGTCATTGCTCGAATGAACTCTGATCTTGAGTCTCACGAGCAAATCAAAGGCGTGCTGATGATCAAAGACCCATGGACGATTGAAAATGGTATTTTGACACCTACGCTAAAAATTAAACGTCACGTTCTTGAACAAAAGTATCACGAGATGGGACAAAACTGGCCTAAAGGCCAACTGGTCGTTTGGGAAGAATAGCTTGCCAGCCAACTATCAACACAACAATTAGGAGAGCAGCGCTCTCCTTTTTGCATTTTCAACTAAAGCGATTATGATGCCAAGATAAGTGATGAATAGTTAGGGATAAAATATGGATGCAAGGCTGCATCATTTACCAGGATTGCGTTACTTTGAAGTCGCCGCTAGGCTCAAGAGCTATAGTCGAGCTGCAAATGAGCTCTGTATTAGCCAAGCGGCGGTCAGTCAAAAGATTCGTCAACTTGAAGATGGCCTTGGTTGCAAACTGTTTGTCCGCGATGGCAGAGAGATGCGCCTAACAGAGGCTGGTAAGATTCTCTTTCGTCATGTCTCGCTTGGTTTTGATTACATCATCACAGGTTTAAACCAGATCCAAAATGAACCGGTTGAAGGCCTGCTATGCGTCAGCTCGACTCCTTCTTTCGCCTCTCGTTGGCTACTGCCTAGGTTGTGGAAATTCTCGATTCAGCACCCTGGTATTCCGATCCGAATTATTACCAGTTGTGATGCTCCTAAACTTAAGCAAGGTGATGTCGATGTCGCAATCTGGCAAGGTGACGAGCTTGATCTCACTGGAGAACAGCAACTCAATAAACATCTTTTGTTCGAAGAAACCATTTATCCTTTTTGCTCGCCCCATTTAGCTGATTCAATCCAATTGACCTCACCCGAACAGCTACTCAATTGCTGGCTGATCCATTATGAGTCTGGTGGCTACCCTTGGCAGACCTGGTTTGCTCAAGCGGGCGTCAGTATGAACAAAGACTCGGTTCAATGGATGGATGTAAGCACCTTTGATCATGCTATGAACGCGGTCATGGCAGGTCATGGTGCCTGTTTGGCTAGTGACTCACTGGCGAGTGATTATGTCGAACGAGGCTTACTAATCAAACCATTTGATATCGGTATGACGCCGGGGATTCAGTTCAATCTTTTTTATGATGAGAAGTCCCCTCGTCGGAATCGTATCGCCGCATTTGCCAACTGGTTACAAAGTGAGGTTATTGAGTAGACACACGTAGTCCTCAGCATACTGAACGACCAATAAAAAACCCCTGAAATTTTCACTTCAGGGGCTTTTTTAAGCTATTAAGCTAACAAAAAGAATTACTTCTTAGCGTTACGCTCTTTAACTTCAGCAATAACTTGCTCAGCAACGTTTGCTGGACAAGGTGCGTAGTGTGCGAACTCCATAGAGAACTGACCACGGCCTGAAGTGATAGTACGTAGGTGACCGATGTAACCGAACATTTCTGAAAGAGGAACGTCAGCTTTAATACGAACACCAGTAGCACCAGCTTGTTGGTCTTTGATCATACCACGACGACGGTTAAGGTCACCGATTACATCACCAACGTTGTCTTCTGGAGTGAACACGTCAACTTTCATGATAGGCTCAAGAAGCTGTGCGCCCGCTTTAGGCATAGACTGACGGAATGCACCTTTCGCTGCAATTTCGTAAGCGATAGCTGAAGAGTCAACTGCGTGGAAACCACCGTCGAATAGTTCAACTTCAACGTCTAGCGTTGGGAAGCCAGCAAGAACACCCGTTTCCATCATAGAACCGAAGCCTTTCTCAACTGCAGGCCAGAATTCTTTCGGTACGTTACCACCAACAACTGATGACTTAAACGTGTAACCAGAGTTTGGCTCACCAGGTTTGATACGGTAGTCGATTTTCGCGAACTGACCAGAACCACCAGACTGTTTCTTATGCGTGTAGCTATCTTCAACAGGTTGAGTGATAGTTTCACGGTAAGCTACCTGTGGAGCACCTACTTCTAGCTCAACGCCGTAAGTACGTTTAAGGATATCTACCTTGATGTCTAGGTGAAGTTCACCCATACCTTTCAGGATAGTCTCGCCTGAATCTTCATCAGTCTCAACTTGGAAAGATGGATCTTCTGCAACCATTTTACCGATCGCGATACCCATTTTCTCAGTAGAACCTTTATCTTTAGGTGCAACTGCGATTGAGATTACTGGTTCTGGGAAGATCATCGCTTCTAGAGTACATTCATGCTTAGGATCACATAGTGTGTGACCTGTTTGAACGTTCTTCATACCAACAATCGCGATGATGTCGCCAGCTTGAGCTTCAGTTAGCTCGTTACGCTCATCCGCCTGCATTTCACACATACGGCCGATACGTTCAGTTTTACCTGTTGCAGAGTTAAGGATGGTATCACCCTTCTTCATGCGGCCAGAGTAAATACGGATAAAGGTTAGCGCGCCGAAGCGGTCATCCATAATCTTAAACGCAAGTGCACGTAGAGGCTCATCTACTGATACTGTAGCAACTTCGCCTGTTGGCTCACCTGTTTCTGGATCAGTTAGTGGCTGAGGATCAACTTCTGCTGGCGCTGGTAGGTAATCTACAACTGCGTCTAGGATAAGCTGCATACCTTTGTTTTTGAATGCAGAACCACAGTATGTTGGGAAGAACGCTAGGTCACGAGTACCTTTACGGATACAACGTTTTAGGTCTTCGATAGAAGGCTCTTCACCTTCCATGTACGCTTCCATTAGGTCGTCGTCTTGCTCTACAGCAGTTTCAACTAGCTCTTCACGATACTGTTCAACTTCATCAACCATGTCTTCTGGGACATCTTTGATTTCGTAGTTTTCTGGAAGGCCAGTGTCATCCCATACGAAAGCTTTACGGCTTAGTACATCAACAACACCGATAAAGTCATCTTCACGGCCGATAGGTAGTGTCATAACTAATGGGTTTGCACCAAGAACGTTCTTCACTTGATCAACAACGTTGAAGAAGTCTGCACCCATACGGTCTAGCTTGTTAACGAAGATCAAACGAGCAACTTCTGAGTCGTTCGCATAGCGCCAGTTTGTTTCTGACTGAGGCTCAACACCACCAGAACCACAGAATACACCGATACCACCATCAAGAACTTTAAGAGAACGGTATACTTCTACTGTAAAGTCAACGTGTCCCGGAGTATCGATAACGTTTAAACGGTGACCATTCCACTCACAAGTTACCGCTGCTGATTGGATTGTAATACCACGCTCAGCTTCCTGCTCCATGAAGTCGGTAGTAGACTCACCGTCGTGTACTTCACCCGTTTTGTGGATTTTACCAGTGAGCTTTAGGATACGCTCCGTAGTGGTCGTTTTACCCGCATCAACGTGCGCGAAAATACCAATGTTTCTGTACTTTGATAAATCTGCCATTGTCTTACTCTGTTTATAAGGTATAAATTGCGCGCAGAGTATATCACAATCTGTCAAGACTGATACCCTTGCGTGTGTTTGTGCTCAAAAAAACTTGTCCTTCCAATACTAGCAGGAATTACTCATCACTCTTACCAATGATCTGCGAACAAGCTTAATATTTTGCTATTAGAAATGCTGCTTGATAGTACCAGCAGCACCAATAAGTTTCGTGTTCATTGGGCGATTAACGCGGACAAATTTCCGAACTCGGAAAAAAGAACTCGATCTCACGCGCAGCCGACTCGGGGCTATCTGAACCATGGACTGAGTTATGACGCATACTAAGCGCGTAGTCAGCTCGAATCGAACCACAAGCGGCTTGTTCTGGGTTAGTTTTCCCCATCAACTCACGGTAACGTGCAATCGCATCTTCACCTTCAAGTACTTGAACCATCACTGGCCCCGAAGTCATGTACTCTTTCAAAGCAGGGAAAAATTCTTTGCCTTCATGTTCTGCGTAAAAAGCACTCGCCTGTTCTTCAGTCAAATGTACCATTTTAGCAGCAATAATTCTCAAACCTGCTTTTTCTATACGGTGGTAAATTTCACCAATAAGATTACGTTCTACTGCATCAGGCTTAACAATGGAAAAAGTTCTTTCTAGAGCCATAAGGGTATCCTTTCGTTTTCTTTGTTGTAATGAAAGAGGCTCTACGACCTCTTGATATTATTTTTCTGCTTGTTGAAGTAACAATCCCGCTAAAGTGCGAACACCAACACCGGTCGCACCTGCCGCCCATTTGTCTGTTGGTGCTTTGCGATAGGTAGCAGCACAGTCAAAGTGCAACCAACCTTTTTTGTAATCTTCAACAAAATATGACAAAAAAGCCGCCGCCGTGCTGGCTCCTGGGGCGTAATCGCCGCTACTAATATTCGATAAATCAGCAAAGTTTGATGGGAGCATTTCACGGTGAAAATCAGCCAAAGGAAGTGGCCACAAGCCCTCTTTCTCTGCGTGTGCTGCCGTTAGGGCCTGATGTGACAGTTCATCATCAAAACTCATTAATGCATGATAGTCATTGCCTAATGCATTTTTTGCCGCACCAGTAAGTGTTGCGCAGTCGATAATAAGTTCAGGTTTTTGTTCACTAGCGAACATCAAGCCATCTGCTAATACTAAACGCCCTTCGGCATCAGTATTCATAATCTCAACCGTTTTACCATTTTTATAGGTGATAATATCGCCTAATTTGAGAGCTCGCCCCGAGATCATATTTTCTGCACAGCAAAGAATCAGTTTTACACGTTTATTTAATCCACGCATGATAGCTAGACCAAGACCACCTGTAATGGTACCAGAACCGCCCATATCCGCTTTCATCGAAGTCATAAAATTAGAAGGTTTAATGCTATAACCACCAGAATCAAAGGTGATACCTTTACCAACTAAACAAGCAAACACTGGCGCGTTTTCATCGCCTGTCGGATTGAAGTCAAGTTGTAGCATCGCTGACGTACGCTCTGAACCACGCCCTACGGCGTAAATGCCCTGCCATCCCTCTGTCAATAAGTCTTTATCTTTGACAATACGTACCGTGACAGAGCCTTCAGGTGCGACTGACTTGATGAATTCCGCCGCCATTGAGGCGAGTTGACGCGGGGCAACTTCTTCTGCCGGCTTATTGATGATATTACGAGTAAAATCGGTTGCTGTGATACGAGCATTCAACTCGGCCTGCTCGTTGTCAGCAAGGGGTTGCCAAATCATCTGATTGACTTGCTTCGGCCCACGATAACCTTGATGAAAGGACCAAATGTTTTCTAAATTCCAACCTTGACCTTCAAGTGAGACACTGAAGATTCCGTGGCTATCAAGTTTACGTGCTGCGCGCTGAATTGCGCCAAGATCATCGCTACCCTCTAGATGGATAGTCGCATTATTGTCTAAAAAAGAAACGATCGCCTTGTCACCCCATTGCGCTGCTGCCGGTGACTGGCTTAGAAATACTGACATCTGTGTAGACATGGTTTCTCCTTGTCTTTGCTGGCGTTGCCTACGCCTTTCTAGTTACTGCTGGATGTTAACACTTTAAAATGAAATTAATAAAAAACGGACCAAAAGGTCCGTTTTTTTTCGTAAAATTTGTTAACTATGATGGGTTTCCCATCAGGGTTAGTCCATTTCATCCATCCAACAAAGAATAATCGCTTCTAAAATTTTTTCGTTAGAACGATTAGGCTCGTCATCAAACTCATCAAGTTCTGTTATCCACTGATGCAGATCGGTAAAACGCACATTTTTAGGATCAATGTCAGGAAACTTGTCACATAGCTCTATCGCAATGTCACGAGAGTCAGTCCATTTCATACATTACCTTCCTTTCGTATTATAACTAAGTAGCCTTGTCTGAAAATCGATTAATGGTCTTCAGAAGCGTGGTTTAATGTGTACTTAGGAATTTCAACCACGAGATCTTCATCGGTGATTCGAGCCTGACAACCTAGTCTCGATTCCGGCTCCAGCCCCCAAGCTTTATCAAGCATGTCATCTTCAAGTTCATCGCTCTCATCAAGAGAATCAAATCCCTCACGGATAACCACGTGGCAAGTCGTACACGCACATGATTTTTCACAAGCATGTTCAATGCTGATGCCATTTTTAAGCGCGACATCAAGTACAGTTTGACCCTGTTCAGCTTCTAATACCGCACCTTCTGGGCACAAGTCTTCATGCGGAAGTACAATAATCTTAGGCATATCTTTATCTCTTAAATATCATTTACGGATTGACCTGCCAATGCAGCTCGAATCGATTTATCCATACGACGTGACGCAAACGCTTGGCTTGCTTTGTCTGTGTCTTTTATTCCTTGCTCAATAGCATCGGCATCGCCGCTATTGCGCAGTTCAATAAGCGCTTCAATCGCGTTAATCAGTTCAGCTCTCTCTTGTTCAGAGAGTAGATCATCGCCATCTTGTTGCATGGCAACAATCAGGCCTTCGATAACGCGATCTGCCTCGACACGCTGTTCAGCGAGCGCTCGTGCCTGCATATCATCTTTAGCATGCGTCATTGATTCACGCAGCATGTTAGCCACTTCATCATCGCTCAAACCGTAAGATGGCTTGACCTGTATTTCAGACTGTACACCGGTGCTTTTTTCCATTGCAGTGACAGATAATAGGCCATCAGCATCAACTTGGTAAGTCACACGAACATGGGCCGCACCAGCCGTCATTGGCGGTATACCTTTAAGTGAGAATCGGGCAAGAGAACGGCAGTCATCGACCATCTCGCGCTCGCCCTGTACAACATGCACACTCATCGCCGTTTGCCCATCTTTGAACGTGGTAAACTCTTGTGCACGCGCCACTGGAATCGTCGTGTTACGGGGAACAATTTTTTCCACCAAACCACCCATAGTCTCAATACCGAGTGACAGTGGAATCACATCTAATAGCAGCATTTCTGAATCAGGCTTGTTACCGACAAGAATATCAGCTTGGATACCCGCGCCAATCGCAACCACTTCATCAGGATTAATACTGGTTAATGGCGTACGACCAAAAAACTCACCAACCATTTCACGGACTAAAAGCGTACGAGTTGAACCTCCAACCATCACGACTTCTAGTACTTCATTTGCATCAATATCGGCGTCTTTTAAGGCCCGTCGACAAGACATCAAGGTTTTCTTAACCAGCGGGCGAATAAGATCTTCAAACTCAAGTCGTGTGATACGGCCTGACCAACCTAATAGCTCCACACTCACTTCATCTTGTGCAGAGAAAGCAATCTTTGTTTTGGTGGCTACATTCAGACTAACTCGATTTTGCTCAGCCGTTAACGGCGTACTAATACCAGCTTTATCTATTAGGTAGTCTGCTAACAAGTGATCAAAATCATCACCGCCAAGTGCAGAGTCACCACCCGTAGCTAATACTTCAAATACCCCTTTAGATAAACGAAGGATAGAGATATCGAATGTGCCGCCGCCTAAGTCATAAACCGCAATCACCCCTTCTTGAGCCGAATCTAGACCATAGGCAATAGCCGCAGCCGTCGGTTCATTCAACAAGCGCAGTACATGTAAGCCTGCAAGCTTTGCCGCATCTTTTGTGCCTGCACGCTGTGCATCATCAAAGTAAGCTGGAACAGTAATCACAACCCCCGCAAGCTCACCACCGAGCGTATTTTCTGCTCGCTGGCCAAGGGTACGCAAAATATCGGCAGAAACTTCAATCGGGTTTTTCATTCCCATTGCCGTTTCAAGTACTGGCAGTCCGTTATCACTGGTCTTAAAGTTATATGGCAAGCTTGGGTAACGCGTTTGGATATCACTTAAAGAACGACCCAACAAACGCTTAACCGAAATAATGGTGTTCACCGGATCAACTTCTGCTTTAGCTTTCGCGCTGTAACCGACTTCAGGTGCATCGCCCGAATAGTTCACGACGGAAGGTAATAGACTCACACCTTGCTCGTCATTGAGGGTTGTCGCCTCACCACTGCGTACGGATGCAACCAAAGAGTTGGTTGTACCTAAGTCGATACCTGCAGCAAGTTTATGCTGATGAGGAGCCGAGCTCTGGCCCGGCTCTGCAATTTGAAGTAGTGCCATGCTGATCCTTGTTGTTGACTAGCCGAGGAGTTTCTCTTCTACTAGCTCGATTTCATGTTTTAATTTGGCAATAAATTTAAGTTTGCGCACTCGATCCGCTGCGTGTGACCAATCACTATCGTTGAGCTCTTGCTCGACACTCACTAACTGCTGTTTAAACATTTTTGATACCTTAGTGTCAAAGTCGAACAATGCACTTTCAGGATCGTCACTGCCGGCGATGTCTTCCAACTCTTCACGCAACTCCATTTGTTCCATCAAGAACATAGGGTCTTGCATCGTTTGTTGCTCACCACGCAGCTCGACACCGTTTTCGGCAAGCAAATATTCAGCGCGAGAAATAGGGCTTTTGAGTATTTGGTAAGCGTCGTTGATCTGCGCCGCTTTTTGAACCGCCATTAATCGATCACGCTCAGACGCAGTAGCAAATTTGTCAGGATGAAACTGCGTTTGCAGTTGACGGAACTGAGAAGCAAGAAGGCTACCATCCAGCGTAAACTGACTTGGTAGCCCAAATAATTCAAAGTAATTCATGTTGAATTCGGTCCCTGGTATTTTACCAGCAAGCCAAAGCTTACTGGTGCTATCAATTAAACGTTGAAGCTTTCACCACAACCACATTCACCCTTCGCATTCGGGTTGTTAAACTCAAACCCTTCATTGAGACCTTCTTTAACGTAGTCAAGCTCAGTACCATCGAGATAAACCAAGCTTTTCTGATCAATAATTACTTTGACATCTTCATGTTCAAAGACTTGATCCTCTTCATTAAGCTCATCAACGAATTCCAACACATACGCCATACCAGAACAGCCCGTCGTTTTAACACCCAAGCGTAAACCGATACCTTTTCCTCGGCTGTCTAGGAATGATCTAACGCGATTTGCCGCGGTTTCTGTCATTGTGATGGCCATACTGCACCTTAGTCTCTTTATTGCGAATGAAATGGGAGGAGGAGGCCTCCCATTATATACGGATTACTTATTGTTGGTGTTTTTTCTTGTAGTCTGCGACTGCTGCTTTAATTGCGTCTTCGGCAAGAATTGAACAGTGGACTTTTACTGGTGGTAGTTCCAACTCGTCAGCAATTTCCGAGTTTTTGATTGACGCAGCATCGTCAATACTCTTACCTTTCACCCATTCGGTGACGAGAGAGCTTGATGCTATAGCACTACCACAACCGTAAGTTTTAAACTTCGCATCTTCGATAATGCCTTCTGGCGTGACCTTGATTTGAAGCTTCATTACGTCCCCACAAGCCGGTGCGCCAACCATACCGCTACCGATTGATGGGTCTTCTTTATCAAATGAACCAACGTTACGTGGGTTCTCGTAGTGATCAATTACTTTTTCGCTATATGCCATGATATTTACCTCGAATCCTCTATCTCTATCCTTGGAATGAAATGTTCGGTTAGTGGTGTGCCCACTCAACTGTACTTAGATCAATTCCTTCTTTATACATATCCCATAGAGGAGACATGTCTCGCAGCTTAATCACTGCCGTACGAATTTGTTCGATTGCGTAGTCGATTTCTTCTTCAGTGGTAAAACGACCAAATGAGAAACGCACTGAGCTATGTGCTAACTCATCGTTTAGACCAAGAGCGCGTAAAACGTAAGATGGCTCTAGACTGGCAGAAGTACATGCACTACCTGAAGACACCGCTAAGTCTTTCAATGACATCAGCAATGACTCACCTTCAACAAAAGCAAAGCTGATGTTTAAGTTGTGTGGTACACGTTGTTCAAAGTCGCCGTTAACCGTAACTGCTTCTAGATCTTTTACACCGTCAAATAGACGATTACGCAGCGCTAAAGCGTGCTCGAAATCTTTTTGCATATCTTCTTTTGCGATACGGAATGCTTCACCCATACCAACAATTTGGTGAGTCGGGAGCGTACCAGAGCGGAAACCACGTTCATGACCACCACCGTGCATTTGCGCTTCTAGGCGAATTCGTGGTTTACGACGAACGTAGAGCGCACCAATACCTTTAGGGCCGTAGGCCTTGTGTGCAGAAAGAGAGATGAGGTCAACTTTCATCTCTTGTACATCAAGAGGCAATCGACCTGCTGACTGAGCTGCATCAACATGAAAAACGATCTTATGTTCACGACACAGTTCGCCAATTGATGCAATATCTTGAATCACACCGATTTCGTTATTGACATGCATGATTGATACGAGCACAGTGTCTTCACGCATAGCAGCTTCAAGCTTGTTTAGGTCAATCAGACCGTTCGACTCTGGCTCTAAGTAAGTAACGTCAAAACCTTCACGCTCAAGTTGGCGGCAAGGATCGAGTACAGCTTTGTGCTCAGTTTTACATGTAATTACATGCTTGCCTTTCTTCGCATAGAAGTGCGCAGCACCTTTAATCGCAAGGTTATCGGACTCAGTCGCACCTGAGGTAAATACAATTTCGCGTGGATCAGCGTTGAGCAAGTCAGCAATCTGTTCACGCGCAGTATCAACCGCTTCTTCTGCCTGCCAACCGTAACGATGTGAACGTGACGCTGGGTTACCAAACGTACCATCCATGGTCATGTACTGAACCATTTTTTCAGCTACACGTGGATCTACGGGGCAGGTCGCTGAATAATCAAGATAAATAGGCAGTTTCATTTTTTACTCCAATGTAACAAGCTGACCGCTTAAGAGCGGACGTTCACACCAATGGGTGCAGTGTGAGTATTTTTATTAGCGAACCCATTATTTACAACAAGCTCTAAGTCTTGTCGTTCGGTAGTTTCTAGCACTTCATTATCTTTCATCAGCTCACCGAGCGTAATATTATTTAAGAAGTCGCTGATACGTGAGCTTAAGTCACGCCATAGTGTATGTGTTAAGCAACGAGAGCCACCTTGACAGTCTGCTTTACCGTTGCATTTGGTGGCATCGACTGATTCATCCACCGCTGCAATCACAGTACCGATTGCAATCGAGCTTGCATCTTCACCTAAACGGTAACCACCGCCTGGCCCACGAACACTCGTGACTAAACCAGCTTTGCGCAATTTAGAGAAGAGCTGCTCTAGATATGATAAAGAGATACCCTGACGCTCTGAAATATCCGCAAGAGGCACAGGATTTTGTTGTGAGTGTAGAGCCACATCTAACATGGCTGTCACTGCATATCTTCCTTTAGATGTAAGTCTCATAGAACACCATTTCCACATCATTCATGTGGCATCAATTCTTTCATACCTGACTAAAATGGTCAAGTATTTAATTGACTAAATTAGTCAGGTATTTAACCACTCTATTTACATGGGTACTATTGTTAGGAAACATGCTTCTCTATTGCAGTTAAAATACCACGTAGAATATTCAGCTCTTGAGCTTCAGGACGAGCACGGTTAAACAATCGACGAAGTTTATTCATCACTTTACCAGGCTGTTTATCACTAATGAATTGGGTCTGTTTAACTACTTTTTCAAGATGCGTGAAAAACATTTCTAGCTCTTTGTGACGTGGATATTCAACTTGATCTTCTACAAAAAACTGGCTTTGTTGATATTCAAGATAAGCCATTCTTACTTCATAACTCAATGTTTGCACCGCCATAGCTAAATTGAGAGAGCTATACTCAGGGTTAGCGGGAATACAGACGTGATAGTGACAAGTTTGCAGCTCTTCATTGGTAAGCCCAGTGCGCTCCCGGCCAAAAACTAACGCCACTGGTGCAGACTGACCTTGTTCAACAAATTTCTGACCACACTCTCGTGGCTCTAACATTGGCCATTCTAGCGTACGAGAGCGTGCACTAGAGCCTACAACGAGCGAGCACTCCGCAACAGCATCATTAAGGGTATCGACAATCGTCGCGTTCTGAGCGATGTCTGCTGCACCTGCTGCTAAGGCAAGTGTTTGATCATCAACACTGCATTGAGGGTCAACTAGAACTAAATTCGTCAATCCCATCACTTTCATGGCACGCGCTGCCGAGCCAATATTTCCAGAGTGAGAAGTTCCAACCAGAACCACTGTGACGTTGTCGAGCATGATAAAATCCTAACACTAAAAACGAAGCCGCAAGATAGTATCATATACCTAAGTAAAATGGTCAGACCCTTATGCGTTATAAAAACAAAAGAACAAAAATTAGCCACTTCCATTTAATGATTTATCTGATATACTCACCGCCGTTTTTCTGTTCTTTAACATCCGTTGGGAAATTAGTATGCATCCAATGCTTAATATCGCTATTCGTGCTGCACGAAAAGCTGGCAATCATATTGCTAAATCTTTAGAAAATGCTGAGAAGATCGAATCGACTCAAAAAGGCACGAATGACTTTGTTACTAACGTAAACAAAGAAGCGGAAACGCTCATTATCGATACTATTCAGGCTTCTTATCCTGAACACTGTATTGTCGCAGAAGAGCATGGCGCAATCGACGGTAAAGATAATGACGTACAATGGATCATTGACTCACTGGATGGCACCACAAACTTTGTAAAAGGTTTACCTCACTTTTCTGTCTCTATCGCAGTTCGTTTCAAAGGAAAAACCGAAGTGGCATGTGTCTATGACCCAATGCTTAATGAGCTCTTTAGTGCACAACGCGGCTCAGGTGCTCAACTGAACAACTCGCGTATTCGCGTTAAACAACTTAAAGATTTGCAAGGTACAGTTATCGCAACAGGCCTTCCATACAAACAGAAACAACATGCCGAGTCTTTCTTTAAAATCATGTCATCGCTATTCGCAGATTGCGCCGATTTCCGCCGCATGGGCTCTCCCGCTCTTGATCTTTGCTACCTAGCGGCTGGTCGTATTGATGGCTTCTTTGAGCTAGGACTCAAGCCTTGGGACATCGCAGCTGGTGAACTAATTGCCCGTGAAGCTGGTGTTATTGTCACTGATTTTTCAGGCGGTACTGACTACATGAAGTCAGGCAACGTTGTAGCCTCAAGTGCTCGTGGTGTGAAAGGCATACTCAAACATATCCGTGAAAACGGTAATGAAGCAATCTTAAAATAATATCAAAACTTCGTCACAGCTGATATTGCGCCCACTCGAAAAGAGTGGGCTTTTTTGTACCAGAGCTCTAATACCAATTCCGTTAATTTTGTGATCTAATGTGATTTCTTAAAAGGAGTCCTT
>NZ_NIVQ01000080.1 GCF_002811245.1 Vibrio salilacus
CGAATCTGCCTTAAACGCTTTGTTAGTTGCCATTCTAAACCTTTGATTTCCAGTTTATTTCCACCTTTGCCAACGCCGTTTTTCAGCACTTTGGAAAACCCAAATCAGGCGCAGTTTCAAAGCGCCTGCCACTGAAACCACTTGGAACTTACAACGCCGTAGAAAACTGACTAAAAGCACCAAAGAGACCTTTTGGAAAGACAATGCCACAAAGTTGAATTTCAACGAGAACATTTGCGTCTGAAACGGCAAAAAACCACAATACTAAAAATCGAACACAATTTCAGCAAACCACACCCAGATAGAAAAACGAGTAAAATTGCACGATGCATTAGCCCAAAATTTTCTGATTTAGCTGCATTTTTCCGCTGGCAACTAACGCCCGCTTAAGGGGCAGCCAACGCTACTACCAAGCTTCCGTATAACACCGTAATCACAAAAACCAACGCACAATAAAAATGCCGCGCGTTGGCTGTCCCTCTTGAAGCGTTTGTTATGTGTTTGTTTACGCCATACCAACATAGCCGGTTTGCTCTTGGAGTCTTTTGCACCACGCTTGAATATTGGGGTAATCGGATAAGTTAAATCCACCTTCATCAGCAACATGCGTATAGGCGTACAGTGCAATATCAGCAATCGTGAGTTGCTTACCGACAAGGTAATCCGTTTGGGCTAAGCGACTTTCCATTATTGATAAGGCTTTATTACCTCCAGGTTGTAAGGCGTGATATTCCTCTAACCTTGACTCTGGCATACCTTGATATTTTTGGATAAAACGGGCCACTGCAATAAATGGCTCATGGCTGTATTGTTCAAAGAACAACCATTCGTACATTTTAGCCTTTTCATATCTGTCACTAGGGATCAACGCTGTACCATCTGCAAAATAGCCAAGAATTGCGTTCGACTCTGACAAACAACGGCCATCATCCAAAACAACTGCGGGTATTTTTCCGTTTGGGTTAATGGATAAAAACTCAGCTGTTTTTGTGTCACCTTTTAAAATATTGACGTGATGCCATTCATGTTCAATGCCTAAGAAAGCAAGCAACAGCTTGACCTTGTAACAGTTTCCAGATTGGATATCTCCATAAACCTTCACTACAAATCTCCTTTTGTAAACTCAAAAACACATAACGCCGCGTTAAGTAGTGAGCAACATTTCCACCTAACCTAAACCATTGTGCCATAAACACTAAACTCAAAGAAAACCAAAAATGCCTAGCGTTGCGAATCTGCCTTAAACGCTTTGTTAGTTGCCATTCTAAACCTTTGATT
>NZ_NIVQ01000081.1 GCF_002811245.1 Vibrio salilacus
TGTAGTGGTACAGTAAATTTGGCCACCTAAATAGAGGTGTTAAAATACATCTCAGAGACAAATAGGTGACTTTATGACAAATCGCACAAGACGAACTTTTAGTGCAGAGTTCAAACTTGAAGCTGCACAATTAGTAACAGAGCATGGCTATTCGGTTATCGAAGCCGCTAAAGCAATGAATGTCAGTAAATCAGCAATGGATCGCTGGGTACGACAGCTTAAGCAAGAGCAACGAGGTATATCGCCGAAAGCCTCTCCGCTTACGCCAGAACAAATAGAAATTCGTGAACTCAAGAAGAGAATCGCTAACCTTGAGGAGCACAATGAAATTTTAAAAAAGGCTACTGCTCTCTTGATGTCGGACTCACTGAACAATTCTCGATGATCGAGAAACTCAGGAAGAGCTTTAGTGTAAAAACCTTATGCCATGTGTTCAGTGTTCATCGTAGTAGCTACAAGTATTGGCGTAACAGAGACAAACAACTCTCGCCAGAGCAGGTGAAATTGCACTCTATTGTGAGTGACATGCATGAAGCTAGCCACGGCTCAGCAGGTGCACGTACGATTGCTGATATGGTAACCAATATTGAGGAGATACCGCTTAGCCGTTATCGAGCAAGTAAGCTAATGAAATTACTCGGCTTAGTGAGCTGCCAGTCACCTAAACATAAATACAAAAAGGCCGAACAAGAGCATCTTGATATCCCCAATCTTTTAGGGCGGCAATTTGCTGTGACTCAACCAAATCAGGTTTGGGTTGGTGATGTCACCTATGTATGGGTTGGCCATCGTTGGATGTATTTGGCTGTTGTCTTAGATCTGTTTGCACGAAAACCTATTGGTTGGGCAATGTCACTATCGCCAGACAGCAAGCTCACTGGAAAAGCACTGATGATGGCCTTTGAATCTAGGGGCAGGCCCAAAGGGGTCATGTTCCACAGTGATCAGGGTAGCCATTATACGAGTCGCTATTATCGTCAGTTACTATGGCGTTGTCAGATTACACAAAGCTTATCAAGACGAGGCAATTGTTGGGATAATGCGCCGATGGAGCGCTTCTTTAGAAGCCTGAAAAGCGAATGGGTTCCCAAGGCGGGTTATCGTAGTTTTGCAGAGGCTCAACAAGAGATCATTCGATACATTATTGGATATTACAGCCAACTTAGGCCACATCAGTATAACGGTGGGTTAACGCCCAATGAATCGGAACGTTTGTATTGGGAAAGCTCTAAAACCGTGGCCAATTTTAGTTG
>NZ_NIVQ01000082.1 GCF_002811245.1 Vibrio salilacus
CCAAATAAATCAGTCATTTGTGGTAAAACATAACAAACAATTCAAGCAGACCCTCTACGCTCGGCGATTTTGGTTTGCGTTGAATTTCGTGTTTAGGGAGCAATGCGGAAAGTGAGCCAGTGCGTTTCGGGCTACTTAATTGGGCGTTAGCCGTCAAAATGGAGAAAACATGGAAGTACAATTTTTAGAAAAAAATTCTGATTACGAGTCAGTCCTAGAAGTGTTGTTACAACTTCGCCCAAATTACAACTTATATACTTTGTCTGGTCAGATCGAGAAGCAGCAATCAAACGGTTACCAAGTCGTCTATGTCAAATCGCCAGAAGGCGTACTAGCAGCAGCAGGCTTTAGCGTAGGTGAAAAGCTTGCTTGGGGTAAGCATATTTACATTGAAGACTTGGTAACTAATGCGCAATTTCGTTCGAGTGGAGTAGGTAAATTTATTATCGATTGGTTTAAAAAATATGCTTTAGAAAGCGGTTGCGAACAAATACATTTGGATTCTGGTGTTCAGCGTTTTCCAGCGCATAAGTTCTATTTACGCGAAGGTTTCAATATCGCTAGTCACCACTTTTCTATAGTTGGCGTCAAAAACGGCTAACAAAGCGTTTAAGACGGATTCACAACGCTTAGCACTTTTGGTTTGTATCAGCTTAAGTGTTTACGGCACAATGGTTTAGGTTAGGTAGTCGCGTTGTTCACCACTTAACGCGGCGTTAGCTATCTTTTTAAAATTCATCGCAGAGTTAAAATCATGGTGGATTTGATGTTTGCTGTGACAATCAATTTGGGAGGCAGTATGAATACTCAGTTTTGTGAAAAATGTGGAAAGGACACTGAACACAAAGAAGCAATGAAGCAAAAACCATCGAAATATGGCAAGTCTAAAAAAGAACAGTTTAAAGCCTTTCTAGATGGCTTCTTTAGTGGTTCCGCTGCTTCCTTACCTGGAGGTGCTTCTTTAGAGTTAACTGATAGGTATATTGTTTGTACTATTTGTGGCAAAGCAACCTTAGAAAATCATGGTCAAGAGTTTCAATAACTTATGCGCCATACAGAGAGCTAACAAAGCATTTAAGACGGATTCCCAACGCTCGGCATTTTGGGTTTGCTTCAACTAAAGTGTTTACGGCACAATGCGTTAGGTTCAGGGGTAGGCGTTGCTCACCACTTAATGCGGCGTTATGTTTACTTGTATTTCAGTGGCTTAAAGTTTCTTCGATCTATGTTCTT
>NZ_NIVQ01000083.1 GCF_002811245.1 Vibrio salilacus
GTTAGAATGGCAACTAACAAAGCGTTTAAGGCAGATTCGCAACGCTCGGCATTTTCAGTTTGCTTTGAATTTAGTGTTTACGGCACAATGGTTTAGGTTAGGTGGCAATGTTGCTCACTACTTAACGCGGCGTTATGTGTCAAAATCAAGTCGTGATACATCAACGCTTCCCTTTCTTCATCTATAATGTAAAATTACCTATCCCATTCATTTTGTAGGAGTAACTATTATGACATTTCAAGCTCAAGAGCAGGAAGTTCTCGAAACAACAGTTACTTATAGATTTATCAAAGTAAATGGCACAATGGTTAAAGTTGAAATACAGAATGCAGATGATGCCTTCGCTGCTGCAATGAATGTACGTTCTTCTCGAAAAAAAGCAGTAGCTAAGGAGCTATTCATTCATGGTGTCACCCGCAAGTACTAAGCCGCATTGCGACTATAATCCAATTTTTGAAAAATTAGTCGTTGATACTAAACGTAACTCTAAAGAGCGTTTGATTGGTATGCTCGCTTACGCTGACTATAAAGATGAAAAATATCAGTGGAAAGAGCAATATCGAAAGGCCCACGGTGTTGAGGTTGTTCCTGCTGAAGATGTAAAGAGTTTCTTGCTTTCTTATCATGATCATAGGCTTGAAAAACTTCGAAATGATGCAGAGGAGGTTCTGTATGTTTTTGCGGAGCATTATGCATCAGGTATTTCTAAAGAAGTTTATAAAAACGCTCTCAATGACAACCTTATAAAAGAGGTTCGGGAGCATAACCTTAAAAACTATTCTGCGACTAAAAAGAATAACGCAAGTGTCTTAGCAAAAGTTGAATCTAGTTACGATGGTTGGTGGGTTGCAGGCTTCAAAGGAGCCTTAGGCTCTACTATTTTTGCCTTTGTTGCGCTTCTCTTATCGATTGTTTTTTCTTTGGCAAATCCAGAAACAAACTATGGTCGTTTAGTTCAGTTCATTTTGGGTAAACAAGATTTTCTAATCATTCATCCGGAAGACTGCCGTTTAAAGTCAGCCAGTGAAGATTGCATTAATTCCAACTGACGCACTATACACATAACAAAGCATTTAAGAGTGATTCCCAACGCATGGCATTTTCCATTCCATCGTTGGGTTTTGTGTTTACGGTGGTGTGGTTAGGTTTTGTGGCCGCGTTGCTCACACCTTAATGCGGCGTTATGTTTACTTGTATTTCAGTGGCTTAAAGTTTCTTCGATCTATGTTCTT
>NZ_NIVQ01000084.1 GCF_002811245.1 Vibrio salilacus
CACTGAAACTACTTGGAACTTACAACGCCGTAGAAAACTGGCTAAAAGCACCAAAAAGACCTTTTGGAAAGACAATGTCACAAAGCTGACTTTCAAAAAGTAAATTCGCGTCTGAAACGGCAGAACAAAACCACAATACTAAAAATCGAACACAATTTCAGCCAACCACACCCAGACAGAAAAACGAGCAAAATTGCACGATGCATTAGCCCAAAATTTTCTGATTTAGCTGCATTTTTACCGCTGGCAACTAACGCTGCATTAAGGTGTGAGCAGCGCTTGGCTATACTTGAGCGAAGCGAAACTGCCAAGCGTTGCGAATCACTCTTAAATGCTTTGTTATGTTTTTAGTGCCAATGACCTTTTGGGATTTGGTTTGGGTCTTTAGGTAACTTGCGTAAAGTGTTTTCGTCTTTTAGATACAGATTTTCGAAGTTACGTCTTTGAGCACCATAAGCAGGAAGCTCACGCAGAACATTAACAATCGATTGTATTTGAGGTGAATTATACGCATGCCCCTGCATTAACAGATCAGATAAAAGCGGCCTAAGCTCTTTATATATTCTGTTCGCATCATTTTTGCTTGATATTTGCCCGTACATTTTTCCTAAAAGAGTCGCCAAAGGGCTAGCAGGTTTCAATTGAGCTAATACTGACATTACTTGTTTCTCCACAAAAGACTCGATACAACAAAGGCTACGGTTAGATCAATACCTAGCAAGAAGAACCAATTCGAAGGCGGCACTTGCTCCGAGTACTCAAATAAAGGATATAAATAGGTTAGTATTGTTGATACCAAGTAACCGATTACAATCACTTTCACCTGAAGAGGCTTAAGCAGCTTGTAGCCTTTCCATATACCTAATAAGGTAGCAATTACCAAAAACGTAAATAATGAAGATGAAAAACTAATAGCCTTTTCCCAAATATCTCCAATATATGAGTATGCTGACGAAATTGAAATCGCTGCAATCAATGTGCAGGCAACAGCACCTGATACTTTTCTATACTCCATTTCTTAACCTCAACGCGTAGTTCGTGGTTACACTATACACCCAAAATCTTGGGGGCAAAAACCTGCCTAAAGCACTGTATTGATGGGAAAACATAACGCCCAATTAAGTAGCCCGAAACGCACTGGCTCACTTTCCGCATTGC
>NZ_NIVQ01000085.1 GCF_002811245.1 Vibrio salilacus
CGAATCTGCCTTAAACGCTTTGTTAGTTGCCATTCTAAACCTTTGATTTCCAGTTCATTTCCACTTTTTTGCCAACGCCGTTTTTCAGCGCTTTGACAACTCAAATCAGGCGCAGTTTTAAAGCGCCTGCCACTGAAACCACTTGGAACTTACAACGACGTAGAAAACTGGCCAAAAGCACCCAACAAACCTTTTGGAAAGGCAATGTTACAAAGCTGACTTTCAACGAATAAATTCGCGTCTGAAACGGCAGAACAAAACCACAGCATTAAATATCGAACACAATTTCAGCAAACTATCAGACACAAAACAGAGCAAAATTGCACAATTCATTAGCCCTAAATTTTCTGCCTTAGCTGCATTTTTACCGCTGGCAACTAACGCCCAATTAAGGGGTGAGCAACGCTACCACCCAACCTAAAGCATTGTGCCATAAACACTAAATTGGAAGTAGAACCAAAAATGCCAAGCGTTGGGAATCCCTCTTAAATTGTTTGTTATAACGCTGTTTTATGACTTTGATTTTTCACCAAGATACTGTGAAAACCTTAAAAGGTAGCCATCTGGGTCTTGTACTAAAAATTCACGCTGACCTGATAAACTATCGCCAACGTCATACCATGTGTCTTTTTGCTCTTTGAATAATGACACACCTGCTGATTCCAAGCGGTCGTAAACTGGCGCAATATCTGACAATTCAATTTGGAAATTCACACCACGACCAAGCGGAGTTTCTAAAGAGCCAGTAACCCAAGCATTGTCGTGAATTTGCTCTAGCATGATTTGCACTTGCTCAAGTTCAAGATAGACAAAATCTGGTGATTTCCTTTGGCTTCTGACCTTGAACCCTAACATTTCACAGTAGAAATTCAGTGATTTAGCGAAGTCTGACACCGACAATTCAGGCACCATCGGATTCCAATATTCTTCCATATCATTCCTTAATATGTGTGATGAACTCTACTGCGTTATAACGCCAAATTAAGGTGTGAACAACGCTAACCATCTTACCTAAAACATTGTGCCATAAACACTAAGCTTACTTGAAGTGAAGGCGCCAAGCGTTGTGAATCACTCTTAAATTTCTTGTATGGATAATAACTAACAAATCAGGGTAAAGTGAGACCCAGACTTTAGCTG
>NZ_NIVQ01000086.1 GCF_002811245.1 Vibrio salilacus
ATCTTAGCAACAACACCAGCACCAACTGTACGGCCACCTTCGCGGATTGCGAAACGTAGACCTTCGTCCATCGCGATTGGTGCGATTAGCTCTACAGTCATCTTGATGTTATCACCTGGCATTACCATTTCTACGCCTTCTGGTAGTGAGATATCACCAGTTACGTCAGTTGTACGGAAGTAGAACTGTGGACGGTAGCCTTTGAAGAACGGAGTATGACGGCCGCCTTCGTCTTTAGAAAGTACGTAGACTTCTGACTCAAACTTAGTGTGTGGGTTGATAGAAGCTTTCGCTGCTAGTACTTGACCACGTTCTACGTCATCACGCTTAGTACCACGTAGAAGCGCACCTACGTTCTCACCTGCACGACCTTCGTCTAGAAGCTTACGGAACATTTCAACACCAGTACAAGTCGTTACTGTTGTCTCTTTGATACCAACGATTTCTACTTCGTCACCTACACGTAGGATACCGCGCTCGATACGGCCAGTTACTACTGTACCACGACCTTGGATTGAGAATACGTCTTCGATTGGCATTAGGAACGGCATGTCTACTGCACGCTCTGGCTCTGGAATGTATGAATCTAGCGCTTCTGCTAGTTCTACAATCTTCGCTTCCCACTGCTCTTCGCCGTTTAGCGCGCCTAGTGCAGAACCTTGGATTACTGGAAGGTCATCACCTGGGAAGTCGTACTCAGAAAGAAGTTCACGAACTTCCATTTCTACGAGTTCTAGTAGCTCTTCATCGTCAACCATGTCACATTTGTTCATGAATACGATGATGTAAGGAATACCAACCTGACGGCCTAGTAGGATGTGCTCACGTGTTTGTGGCATTGGACCATCTGTTGCAGCAACAACTAGGATACCACCGTCCATCTGTGCAGCACCTGTGATCATGTTTTTAACATAATCCGCGTGTCCTGGACAGTCTACGTGTGCGTAGTGACGTGCTGGTGTGTCGTACTCTACGTGAGAAGTAGCGATTGTGATACCGCGCTCACGCTCTTCTGGAGCGTTATCGATTGATGCGAAGTCTTTCGCAACACCACCGTACACTTTTGCAAGTGTAGTACAGATAGCAGCAGTTAGAGTTGTTTTACCGTGGTCAACGTGGCC
>NZ_NIVQ01000087.1 GCF_002811245.1 Vibrio salilacus
ACAAAGCATTTAAGAGTGATTCGCAACGCTTGCCGTTTTCGCTTCGCTCAAAGTATAGGCAAGCGTCGCTCACACCTTAATGCGGCGTTATGCCTTAATCGCTCTTGAAATAGAAATATCCACCCTCATATTGATCCGAGTGTATATCAATGGAAGAGTAAAAAATGGATTTTTCGACGATTAAACCTGGTGATGTTCTAGTTTCCAACTTTAGTATGGGCCCATTTCCATACCAGCATTGGGCATTGGTCTCTGACCGAAAGTGTTCTGAAGGTTTTTATATGTTAATTTCGGCTTCAGAAAGAACGGGTACAGTAAAAGAAGAAAGCGTTGGTGTAGTTACTCAAGGTGCAAAAACATACCTTGCAGACATCAGCTTACCCGTACCAGTTGAACTCGCTATTCAAAATGCTCGTGCTCAAATTGATGTCTGGAAATATTCAGTTACTGATAGAAACTGTGAGCAATTTGTTAACTTTGTTTTCGGACTTGGTATCACATCAAAACAAGTGAAAACGGGAATTGCTCTTGGCGCAACAGGCGCTTTGGCTACAGCGCTTTTGTCCGAAAAACCTACATGGTTCAAAATTCTAGGTGTTGCCGTTGCGTGTGTCGGTGTTGGCGTTGCAAGTGCAAAGGCTGTAGAGAAAAAAGAACAGGCATAACAAAGCATTTAAGAGGGATTCCCAACGCGGGACATTTTTTGTTCTGGTTGGGTTCAGTGTTTACGGTGGCAAGGTTGAGCTTCGTGGTCATGCGTTGCTCACCCCTTAATGCGGCGTTAGTTGCCAGTGGTAAAAACGCAGCTAAAGCATAAAGTTTAAGGCTAATGAATTGTGTAACTTTGCTCGATTTTTGCCTTGGTGTGGTTTGCTGAAGTTTCGTTTGGTTGTTAATGTTGTGGTTTTGTTTTGCCGTTTCAGACGCAAATGTACTCGTTGAAAGTCAGCTTTGTGGCATTGCCTGTCCAAAAGATCTTTTTGGTGCTTTTAGCCAGTTTTCTACGGCGCTGTAAGTTCCAAGCGGTTTCAGTGGCAGGCGCTTTAAAACTGCGCCTGATTTGAGTTTTTCAAAGTGCTGAAAAACGGTGTTGGCAAAAGTGGAAATAAACTGGA
>NZ_NIVQ01000088.1 GCF_002811245.1 Vibrio salilacus
TAATACCAATTCCGTTAATTTTGTGATCTAATGTGATTTCTTAAAAGGAGTCCTTATGAAGCATGATTTTCCGAGTCTGATTAATTCCACATCCAATGCTCGACTTAGAATTCGTTATTTATCCGTTTCTCATTTTGTTGACGGTAAAAGCCGCACTCAAATAGCTAAGTACCTTAAAGTTAGCAGAGTAAGCGTCAATAAATGGGTCAAAGCATATCTCGACAATGGTCTTGAAGGACTTCAAGAGAAACCACATTCAGGTAGACCTCACCGCCTAACAGACGAGCAAAAGTCACAACTCAAAGAATATGTTATCGAACATGCCGTAAATGAGAATGGCGGTCGCCTTCAAGCGAGAGACATTGGGCGCTATATAGAAAGCAACTTCAATACATCCTATAAAAAGTCGGCGCTCTATCAGTTATTACATGACATAGGCTTGAGTTGGATTACTACTCGTTCCAAACATCCTAAGCAATCAGTTGAAGCTCAAGAGGCTTTTAAAAAAATTCCCAATCGAAACGATCCTTAAGATCCCTGGTCACATCCCCTTAAAAGATGTTCAAATATGGTTTCAAGACGAGGCTAGATTTGGTCAACGCAATACAACAACGCGAATATGGGCAGAGAAAGGTACGCGCCCTAGAGTAGTACAACAACAGCAATTTGAGTATGCATACCTTTTCGGAGCTGTATGTGTCACGACAGGAGAAGCTGAAGCTATAGTGGTTCCCCTGAGCAATATGGAAGCAATGAAAGAGCAACTCAGATTAATTTCTCAAGCCACACCAGTTGGCAAGCATGCAGTTGTGATCATGGATCAAGCGAGTTGGCACCAAAGCTACCTTGCAGATGAATTTGAGAACCTCACCATAATTCATATCCCACCTTATTCTCCCGAACTTAACCCTATAGAACAGGTATGGAGTTGGCTCCGTCAAAATGAAGTAGCAAACAGGTGCTTCGAAAACTATGACGATATCGTAGAGACATTATGTAGAGCGTGGAATAGGTTTTGTGAAGATAAAAGCAGAGTCATCTCACTCTGCTTTAGAGATTGGCTAAGACTGATAAGCTAATTAACGGAATTGGTAT
>NZ_NIVQ01000089.1 GCF_002811245.1 Vibrio salilacus
CTACCAACTTTCCGCATAACACCGTAACCACCAAAATCAACGCATAATAAAAATGTCACGCGTTGGAAGTCCCTCTTGAAGCGTTTGTTATGCTTTATTACCTATTGATTACATTGAACTTTTACAATGTTCATTGGTTAAATCCACTTTAACTCAAAATGATAAACTTGCCTACTTTCAGCAATCACTGTTGCCGATAAGATCCCAAACAAGTTGAAGCGAATTAGCTTGCGGAATCAAGGGGTCAACAACACCAAAGGAAGAGACCTTTCAGCAACAGTCGAACCTTTTGCGCACACAATTTGTCAGAGCAGAGTTGGCTAAAAAGCATGAGCATCGTTCAACTTTCAATCGCCACCCAAAAGAACAATAAACTCATAATATCAATAAATTAGAATAGGAAAACCTCTAAATCAGACAGAGTTTTCCCATTAAAATTTATATATTGATTTTGCTGAGGCTCAATAAAGCATAACGCTGCGTTAAGGTGTGACAAGCGCTTGCCACACTGTGAGCGAAGCGAAACCGGCAAGCGTTTGGAATCACTCTTAAACGCTTTGTTATATTTTTATTTATAGACGACCCTGAAGCGCTCTAAAACCAACAGCATATCCTCTGTTGGCTTTATACCAAGTTCATCGCACTCTAAGCTAAAAAATTTCCAGTGGGCTTCTCGCCACCAATTTAATGACTTGTCACCCTCGCCTTCTTCTGCTGCAAACTCCGCTGTAACATCGCTATATTTACATTTATTGACTGAGGTAAGTTCAATAATACAAACTGGTTTGCCGTCCCAGTTAGTCACCACTTGAAGATGACCAACTTCTGGCATGGGTTCGCCTTCATGACTGTACCAGTACTCCAAACTGCAAGAAGCACGTTTTTCTCCACGCAGTATTAAGTCGGCACAGACATTGGCGTTGTACTCATCTGCGCAGAAATAGTCAGCACTGAAAGAGGTATGTTTTTTCGCAATTTCACTAGGTAATGAGCTTAGATACTCGTTCAAATAAGTCTGACTTCTTTCTTCCATAGCCTTGAATCCCAATTAAAAATATAACGCCGCGTTAAGTAGTGAGCAAC
>NZ_NIVQ01000008.1 GCF_002811245.1 Vibrio salilacus
CAGTTTTTAACTGTCCCAACACAAGTTTGTTTGATGATGCATAAGCACTGATCATGTGAATGGTGCTCGCTCTGTCTTCACGAGTGTAGGAGCCTCGAAGTGTTTTGCCATCAATTGCAATAACTTGACCTTGGGTAAGAGTATGTATTGACGACATCCAGTTGATGAAGCACTCATGAAAAGACTCTGGTTCAATCGTCGATATTATGCGAGCAATCGTGTCATCAACAGGAATGCCGTTCACAAAGAGGCCATTACGCTTGAACCAATCATGGTGTCCGAGAATGTATTCACGGATATCAAACCAACCTTTTGCGCCCGCTATCACCGCACATAATGAGCCAAAGAGGACTTCAAACAGGCAATAAGTCACTTTTGCACTTTGGCGTTGGTCAGTAATCGTTTGAAAATGTTCTTTAAAGTGGTCAATGTGCATGGTGCTCTCCCGAAAAAGGGAGTATATGATCACAGCTAAATGTGATCGTCAAATCGATCGTTATTTTGATTAAAAAATGTTCACGATCTCACCCTGGTATTCGTGTCGGAAATAGGGCCAGTTTTTGGGTGTTTTTAGGCTTTTTATCGCTCTAAACCCTGTTCATATTTGTTCATAAATAATGGCATGTTGACATATTGCAGCACGATTAAACACATCTCTGGTTGAGCTCAAAAAAGTGTGGAATAACAAGCTTCATAAGCGATGAATTAATTGAACCTTACTCTTAGTATGGTCTAATCTGTTCACTAGAGATTGTAAAAAATTCAGCTCATCTAATTGAGCTAACCAATAACACTAAATACAAAATAGGCAAATGTATGAGTGATGTTAACAAAACTGAGAGTAATGAAAAACGCTCTCTAGAGTGGAAGTCATTCTTCTTCATCGCGGTTGTTCTTTTTCCGGTTTTAAGTGTGGCGTTCGTCGGCGGTTACGGATTCTTGGTGTGGATGCTCCAAATGTTTGTAATGGGACCTCCGGGCGCGCACGGCATGTAAAAGTCCGTGAGCTCAACACTACATTTTTAAAAAGATTTGAAGAGAGCAAACCATGAAATCAATGATTGTTAAACTGTGGCGCACAATGCGGCGTCCAGCTGTCCACATCAGCCTAGGTGTGCTGACCATGGGCGGCTTTATTGCTGGGGTTATCTTCTGGGGTGGTTTTAACACCGCACTAGAAGCGACCAATACAGAAGAATTTTGTATTAGTTGTCACACCATGCGTGACAATGTTTACGTTGAACTACAAGAAACGGTTCACTGGAAAAACCATTCAGGGGTTCGTGCGACCTGTCCTGATTGCCACGTACCACACAATTGGACCGACAAGATTGCACGTAAGATGCAGGCTTCCAAAGAAGTGTTTGCTCAGGTGTTTGGCAATTATGACGAACCCGGAGTATTTGAAGAGCGTCGTATCGAATTGGCCAAACATGAATGGGATCGTTTCTCTGCTAATAAGTCGTTAGAGTGTAAAAACTGTCACAATTACGATTCAATGGACTTTGAACTTATGTCTCCGACAGCGCGCATTCAAATGAAGCAAGCGGCAGAGAAAGATCAAAGTTGTGTTGATTGTCACAAAGGCATCGCACACAAACTGCCCGCAGGTATGGATAGCATCGGTGGCATTGTTGGCGACTTAGAAGCGCTTGCCTCGAATACTAATTATTCGGTTGGTCAATCATTGGTTAGTGTACGTCACCTGCCGATTTACTTTGATGGGCAAGGTACGACAGAAGCGGGCTTGCTTAACCCTGCATCGACGGTAAAAGTGATTGAAGATAAAGGCGATTATGTCGCGATCGAAATTGATGGTTGGCGAAAGGCCAAAGGCTTTGGTCGCGTTATCCAAGAAGACTTTGGTATGAACATCGCGGTGGCCTCTTTGCTTAAAGAAGCTTCAATGGACGCCAAGGTGGTCAAAACGGGCGAGAAAAAAGTCGATGAACTGACAGGCCTGCCTTGGGAGAAAGTTTCAGCTAACGTTTGGCTTAAGAAAGAGTCGATGCTAAACGACATCACGCCAGTGTGGGAAAAATCCAAAGAAGCCTACAAAACCAACTGTTCGGTTTGTCATACCCAGCCAGCAGAAGAGCACTTTGATGCCAATACTTGGCCAGGTATGTTCGACGGTATGCTTGCCTTCGTTAACCTAGATACAGACAGTGAAGCACTTATCTTGAAGTATTTGCAAAAACACTCTTCAGATTATGTTGAAGGTCATCACTAATAAGCGTCGGATGGAGTAATTTAAATGGCTATTACACGAAGAAGTTTTCTCAAAGGCGTTGCAACAACAAGTGCAGCGTCGGTCATTGGTCCGAGCTTATTAGTGTCTACTTCTGCCCATGCGGTAGAGAGCACTGGAACTTGGAAGGTATCTGGTTCTCACTGGGGGGCGTTCCGTGCTCATATTTACGCAGGTAAAGTTCAAGAGATCAAACCGTTAGAATTAGATAAAAACCCGACCGAGATGCTTAACGGCATCAAAGGTATTATCTACAGCCCATCACGTGTTCGTTACCCTATGGTGCGCTTAGATTGGCTCAAAAAACACAAATACAGCGCAGAAACACGCGGTAATAACCGTTTCATTCGCGTCACTTGGGATGAAGCGTTAGATCTGTTTTATCGTGAACTCGAGCGAGTACAAAAAGATTACGGCCCTTGGGCACTGCACGCTGGACAAACTGGTTGGAACCAAACTGGCTCATTTAACAACTGTACGGCGCACATGCAGCGCGCTGTCGGTATGCATGGCAACTTTATTACTAAAGTGGGTGACTACTCAACCGGCGCAGGCCAAACCATTTTGCCATATGTGCTTGGTTCTACCGAAGTGTATGCGCAAGGCACCTCATGGTCTGAAATCTTGAAACATTCAGACAATATCGTGATGTGGGCCAACGATCCGGTTAAAAACCTCCAAGTGGGGTGGAACTGTGAAACCCATGAGTCGTTTGCTTACCTTGAGCAGTTAAAAGAAAAAGTCGCTAAAGGTGAAATCAATGTCTTATCGATTGATCCTGTTAAAAATAAAACCCAGCGCTATCTCGACAATGACCACCTTTACATTAACCCACAAACCGATGTGGCATTTATATTGGCGGTGGCTCATGTACTCTACAACGAAGACTTATACGATAAGCAATTTATCGATACTTACTGCCTAGGCTTTAACGAGTTCATCCAATATGTTCAGGGTGAAACCAAAGATAAAGTCGCGAAAACTCCAGAGTGGGCAGCGGAAATTTGTGGCGTAAAAGCTGATAAGATTCGTCAATTTGCTCGAATGCTGGTTAACGGCCGCACTCAAATCTTGATGGGATGGTGTATTCAGCGTCAAGAGCATGGTGAGCAGCCATACTGGGCCGCTGCGGTTGTCGCTGCGATGGTGGGTCAAATTGGTCTGCCTGGTGGTGGCATTTCATACGGTCACCACTATTCAAGTATTGGTGTGCCATCGACCGGTTTTGTCGGGCCTGGTGGCTTCCCACGTAACCTAGACACGGGGATGAAGCCGAAATGGGACAACAACGATTTCAACGGTTATAGCCGCACGATTCCGGTCGCGCGCTGGATTGACTGCCTGTTAGAGCCGGGCAAAGAGATCCGTTACAATGGCGGTAAAGTGAAGCTTCCAGACTTCAAAATGATGGTGATTTCAGGTAACAACCCTTGGCACCACCACCAAGACCGCAACCGTATGAAGCAAGCGTTCAAAAAACTGCAAACCGTAGTGACGATTGAGTTTGCGTGGACGGCATCCTGTCGCTTCTCAGACATCGTGCTACCAGCTTGTACTCAGTGGGAGCGTAACGATATCGACGTTTACGGTTCCTACTCAAGTAAAGGCTTGGTCGCCATGCATCGCTTGGTTGATCCACTGTTCCAATCGAAGCCGGATTTCCAAATCATGAGTGAGTTGACTCAGCGCTTTGGCCGTCGTGATGAATACACGCGCGGTATGAGTGAAATGGAGTGGATCGAAAGCCTCTATAACGATTGTCGTAAAGCGAATAGCGGTAAGTTCGATATGCCAGAGTTTGATGAGTTCTGGGACAAGAGCGTGCTTGATTTCGGTGAAGGTAAACCTTGGGTTCGCCACGCTGACTTCCGTCAAGATCCAGAAATTAACCCACTGGGCACTCCTTCTGGCTTTATCGAAATTACTTCACGTAAAATTGGCCGTTACGGCTATGAACACTGTCAAGAGCACCCAATGTGGTTTGAAAAAACCGAGCGTTCACACGGTGGCCCAGGTTCAGAGAAGCATCCGTTCTGGTTACAGTCATGTCACCCAGACAAGCGTCTTCACTCGCAAATGTGTGAAGCTGAAGCGTTCCGTGCGACCTACGCAGTACAAGGTCGAGAACCGGTTTACATCAACCCACTTGATGCCAAAGATAAGGGCATCAAAGAGGGCGATTTAGTGCGTGTTTACAACGACCGTGGCCAATTGCTTGCGGGTGCAGTACTGAACGACAGCTACCCACGTGGCGTCATTCGGATTGAAGAGGGGGCTTGGTATGGCCCACTCAACGAGAAAGAAGGGGCGATTTGTACCTACGGCGATCCAAATACGCTAACGTTAGATATCGGCACGTCAGAGCTTGCACAGGCAACCTCTGCCAATACCTGTATCGTCAACTTTGAGAAATTCACCGGTAAGGTACCACCAGTGACCGCATTTGGTGGTCCAATCGAAGAGGCATAACTATTTTGTGACTGATGACATCATAAGCGATGCTCTGTCCATAGTCGGAATCCATAATAAACGGTGGCCACGGTATTTGTGCCACCTTTAATACTGGTATCATAAATGTGAACTCGGTAGTGTTCGTTTTTGTTGAGCAAATAGACAATACCAAGGGGTAATGCTCTAATTGACCAAAACGCATACTAAAGAGTGTCATATGTCGCAAAATTATCGTTTATCCAACGAGCAGTGGGTTACGGTGAACAATCGCGACCTGGCATAACCCCATTGATGTTGGCCGATCCGACGCCAGTGCTAGAAGTGGCACTTGAGGCCGGTTTGTCCAGCCGTGCAATAATTACCTCGCTATAGTGGTCGAGCTAGATTAAGATCACTGGCCGTTTTAGCGATAATTAACAATCTCATGTCCATCATCTTAGGTATCGACCCAGGTTCACGCATCACAGGCTATGGTGTGATTCGACAAACGGGTCGCCATCTGCTTTATCTTGGCAGTGGCTGTATTCGTACTTCAGAAAAAGAGCTGCCAGGCCGACTTAAGCAAATCTACGCAGGAGTGTCTGAAATCATTACTCAGTTTCAGCCTGATGCCTTCGCTATTGAACAAGTTTTTATGGCGCGTAATGCAGACTCTGCCTTGAAATTAGGTCAAGCACGAGGCAGTGCTATCGTAGCGGCGGTCAATGCTGACTTACCCGTTTACGAATATGCGGCAAGGCTCGTTAAACAAGCGGTGGTCGGTAACGGTGGCGCTGATAAAGATCAGGTCCAACACATGGTGCAAAATATGCTCAAGTTACCCGCTAAACCGCAAGCAGATGCCGCGGATGCGTTGGGCGTTGCAATTTGCCACGCCAATACCAACAAAACTCTCGTTGCACTTGCAGGTAAAGCGACCAAAGCGCGTCGCGGTCGATATCGCTAGTTTCCCCTTGTGTCAGCATAGTTGTCCCCTTGTGTCAGCATAGTTGTCGCCTTGTGCGATTCGCTCACGCCTTTTTGATCCTCGCTTAATAAAGAACTGGATGTCTATCCAGTTCTTTATTATCCTGTCGCAAATCCATTTTTCCAAGAGTAATCACCGTGATTGGACGTCTACGCGGCATTCTAATTGAAAAACAACCTCCCCAACTGCTTATTGAAGTGAATGGTATTGGCTATGAAGTCCAGATGCCGATGAGCTGCTTTTATGAACTGCCAAATGTCGGTGAAGAAGCGATCATCTATACTCATTTTGTTGTTCGAGAGGATGCTCAATTGTTGTATGGTTTTAACCATGTTAAAGAGCGTGCGTTGTTTCGCGAAGTGATTAAAGCTAATGGCGTTGGCCCTAAATTGGGCTTAGGCATTCTATCGGGCATGACGGCCAGCCAGTTTGTGGCTTCAGTAGAGCGTGAAGATGTGTCGACTTTAGTCAAATTACCTGGCGTTGGTAAAAAGACCGCCGAACGGTTAGTGGTGGAGATGAAAGACCGTCTCAAAGGTTGGGGGGCTGGCGATCTGTTTACACCGTTTACTGATGCCGCTGAGACGGACAGTTCGCCTCAATTAGCTCAGTCAAGTGCTGAGGAAGAAGCGGTAAGTGCACTACTGGCATTAGGCTACAAGCCGACACAAGCATCTAAAGTTGTCTCTCAGGTAATGAAAGCGAATATGAGCAGTGAGCAGCTTATCCGAGAAGCGCTTAAGTCGATGGTATAGAGGCATAAACTATGATTGAAGCGGATCGCCTGATCGCACCTGACAATAGTGTCTACCGAGAAGAAGACATTATTGATAGAGCCATACGGCCGAAAAAACTTGAAGACTATAAAGGGCAAGATCATGTACGCAGCCAAATGGAAATCTTTATCAAGGCTGCGCAACTAAGAAGTGAAGCATTGGATCATTTACTCATTTTTGGCCCACCGGGTTTGGGAAAAACCACATTAGCCAACATCGTCGCCAACGAAATGGAAGTGAATATCCGCACTACATCAGGGCCGGTATTAGAAAAAGCGGGCGATCTTGCTGCGCTGTTGACCAATCTCGAAGAAAACGATGTGCTATTTATTGATGAGATTCACCGCCTGAGTCCAGTGGTTGAAGAAGTACTTTATCCTGCGATGGAAGACTATCAATTGGATATTATGATCGGGGAAGGGCCCGCTGCTCGCTCAATTAAAATCGACTTACCTCCGTTTACACTGATTGGTGCGACAACAAGAGCGGGCTCGTTAACTTCACCATTGCGTGACCGTTTTGGTATTACTCAGCGTCTTGAGTATTACAATATCCCTGACTTGCAAAACATTGTGCAACGCAGCGCTGATTGTTTAGGGTTGTCGATGGAAGCAGAAGGGGCCTTAGAGGTGGCACGACGTGCTCGTGGCACTCCACGTATTGCGAACCGATTATTACGTCGAGTTCGTGACTACGCTGAAGTGAAAGGTAACGGGCATATATGTCTCGATATGGCTGACAAAGCGCTTAACATGCTTGATGTTGATGCCAAAGGTTTCGATTACATGGATAGAAAGCTTTTGTTAGCGATTATGGAGAAGTTTGGAGGTGGTCCCGTAGGGCTTGATAACATGGCAGCGGCGATCGGTGAGGAGAAAGACACCATAGAGGATGTACTCGAACCTTATCTTATTCAACAAGGGTATTTGCAAAGAACGCCAAGAGGACGAGTTGCAACTGACCGTGCCTATCTTCATTTCGGAATTGAAAAATAAGTTTCCACTAGCCAGCAGTCACATGCTGGCTTTTCAATTTAGTGATCATGTTCACATTAATAAAACTTCCTTGGCAGTAGATACGTAGCACAATTGAATGAGTTGTTAACCGCTTGTTTTGCATAAATAGTGATTATCATCTTTGCAATAACCGGTTTGCAACAAAATATAATGCAATCCATTGATGCAGATCAATATGATGGTTTTATGGCCAGGTTTGGCGCACGGAATTTGATTTAAATCAAAGCGCAATCAGGCTATAAACCTTTTGAAACAATCATTTTTTAGCAGTAGTATTAGGGCTAGCTGTATTAGCTATCGCTTAACAATTAACTAACCATCACAGTACATTTTTGCAACAAGAAGCCGATGTTTGGTAACAGTGTTCGAGTTTGATTAACTCTGACTCACAATGCAATAATGTGGAAAGTGTCTTCAGCCGACACATAGGAGTAAACATGATTGACGTAGACGTAGTTGATCTGTCGCGGTTGCAATTTGCACTGACAGCGATGTATCACTTCCTCTTCGTACCTTTGACTCTAGGTATGGCATTCCTACTTGCCATCATGGAATCTTTGTACGTAATGACGGACAAGCAAATCTACAAGGACATGACCAAGTTCTGGGGTAAGCTTTTTGGTATTAACTTCGCATTAGGTGTGGCCACGGGCCTTACCATGGAATTCCAGTTTGGTACTAACTGGTCCTATTATTCACACTATGTTGGTGATATTTTTGGTGCACCACTGGCGATTGAAGCACTGGTCGCATTCTTTTTAGAATCCACTTTTGTCGGTTTATTCTTCTTTGGCTGGGATCGCTTATCAAAACGTCAACACTTAGTTGTCACTTGGTTAGTCGCATTAGGTTCTAACTTCTCTGCACTTTGGATTCTTGTTGCTAACGGTTGGATGCAAAACCCTGTAGGGGCAGAATTCAACTTTGAAACCATGCGTATGGAAATGGTCAGCTTTTCTGAAGTTGTACTTAACCCAGTTGCTCAGGTTAAGTTTGTTCATACAGTAGCTTCCGGCTACACCACTGGCGCGATGTTTATTCTTGGCATCAGCTCTTACTACCTACTCAAAGGCCGTGATGTTGCTTTCGCTCGTCGTTCATTTGCTATTGCTGCCTCGTTTGGTATGGCTGCCATTTTATCGGTTATCGTGCTAGGTGATGAGTCTGGTTACGAGCTAGGTGACGTTCAAAAAGTCAAACTTGCGGCAGTAGAAGCCGAATGGCACACCGAGCCTGCGCCTGCTGCCTTCACACTGTTTGGTGTTCCAAACCAAGATGAGATGCACACAGATTTCGCGATCAAGATCCCTTACGTTATGGGTATTATTGCAACGCGTTCATTTGACAAGCAAGTCACAGGCCTTCATGACTTACGTGACGAACACGTAGAGCGTATTCGTACCGGTATATACGCTTATGAACTGCTCGAAAAACTGCGTGCTGGTGACAAATCAGCAGAAAACCAAGCGGCGTTTGATGAAGTAAAAGGTGATTTAGGTTACGGACTGCTGCTTAAACGTTACACCGAACAAGTCGTCGATGCGACGGAAGAACAAATCCAAGCCGCCGCGGATGATTCAATTCCAACCGTGTGGCCACTGTTCTTCTCGTTCCGTATTATGGTGGCTTGTGGTTTCATCATGCTGTTTGTTTTCGGCGCCGCGTTTATTCAAACATGTCGCCAAAAGATCGAACAAAAACGTTGGATTCTTAAAGCGGCACTATTTAGCATTCCATTGCCTTGGATTGCGATTGAAGCTGGTTGGTTCGTTGCAGAATTTGGTCGTCAACCTTGGGCTGTTGGTGAAATCTTACCAACCCATGTGGCTGCTTCTGCACTGACTATCACTGAGCTGTGGACGTCACTATTTGCCATTCTAGCGCTGTATACCGTGTTCTTGATTGCAGAAGTTTACCTCATGGTGAAGTTTTCGCGCAAAGGACCAAGTAGCCTGAAAACAGGGCGCTACCACTTCGAACAGAATATCGACACTGTTGAAGATAAAGTTAGCCGTCAAGTAGAAGCATAAGGCAAGGAGAGAACAATGTTTGATTATGAAATCTTGCGATTCATCTGGTGGGTACTGATTGGTGTGCTACTGGTTGGTTTTGCTGTGACTGATGGTTTCGATATGGGTGTGGGCGCGCTTGTGCCCGTGATTGGTAAAACTGACACAGAGCGCCGTGTGATGATCAACACCATCGCACCGCACTGGGATGGCAACCAAGTCTGGTTAATCACCGCTGGTGGCGCTTTGTTTGCAGCATGGCCACTTGTATATGCAACGTCATTCTCAGGTTTTTACCTGGCTATGTATATTACCCTTGCGGCGCTGTGGCTACGTCCTTTGGGCCTAGACTACCGTTCTAAGATTGAAAACCCACAGTGGCGTAATGTGTGGGATGGCGCTATCTGTTTCAGTGGTGCAGTGCCTCCAGTTATCTTCGGTGTCGCTTTTGGTAATTTGCTACAAGGCGTTCCATTTGAGCTCAATGACTTACTGATGTCTCAGTACAAAGGCACCTTCTTTGCTCTGCTTAATCCATTTGCTTTGCTATGTGGTGTATTAAGCCTGATGTTGTTTGTTCTTCAGGGTTCAACTTGGTTACAGATGAAAACCACTCAAGCGCTGCATGTGCGTGCTCGTAATACCGCGCAGATTGCAGGTCTGATTGTCGTTACACTGTTTGTAATAGGTGGCTTTTGGGTTCAGTCTATTGAAGGTTATGTCATTAACAGTACTCTAGATACCTTCGCCGATTCAAACCCATTGAACAAAGAAGTGGTGACTCAAGCAGGTGCCTGGATGACAAACTTCGCAACCTATCCAGCGATGTGGGCGGCACCGATCTTAGGGGTATTTATGCCGCTACTTGCCGTGGTCGCTTCTCGTTTAGAGCGTGGTGGCTTTGCCTTCCTATTCTCTAGCTTGGCCAACGCTGGTGTGATTTTAACCGCCGGTTTTGCGATGTTCCCGTTTGTCATGCCGTCAAGCCTTGTGCCTAACCACAGCTTAACCATGTGGGACTCAACAGCAAGTGAGTTGACGCTAGGTCTAATGACGGCGATTGCTGCGGTAATGGTTCCTGTGATTCTTGGCTACACGACTTGGACTTATTACAAAATGTTCGGTCGCTTAGATAACAAGCACATTGAAGACAACGACGTTTCAGCTTACTAAGGAGCATTGACTATGTGGTATTTTGCATGGATTCTAGGTGTACTATTGGCTTGTGCATTTGGCATCATCAACGCTCTTTGGTTAGAGCACTCTGAAATGATGGACAAAGACAGTGAGTAATCTCTCTGAGCAGGTGGCGAAACTTCATGCCCCTGTTGATAAGGCTCTTTTGAGAGCCTTATCTCTGGTTCTTGGTTTTTATCATGTCGCAATGGTAATGTGGAATCCAGAACTCTATGCAGCATCGATTGGCGGTTTTAACGGCCTGATTTCACCGATGCTGATTTGGGCGGTGTGCTCAAGTATGGTATTTGGGCTGGGTTTTAAACCACGCAATTGGTACTGGCAGTTGTTGTTTAGCCCTTATTGCAGTTTGACCATCTTAATGTATTTATCGGTACTACGTTTAACCTCGTTTTGAGCTTAATGACAAACCGGTTGTATAAAAAAAGCGCGACTCATTGAAGAGTGAGCGCTTTTTTTTGTTTCAAGTTTTGAATTCATCGATTTACCCTTGCATTGTGGGTGACGAGTTGCGTTATAGTATCGAGTCAGAAAAGTAATTGGTGATAATTCACTGGTGGGGAGTAAGGTGCAACAGCAAGCTGCGACTTTTGAATGGCCGGTAACGGTGTATTACGAAGATACTGATGCCGGTGGCGTTGTATATCATTCGAACTATCTCAAATTCTTTGAGCGGGCAAGAACAGAACTGCTTCGCACAATTGGTGTGTCGCAACAGGTGCTGTTGGAACAAAACTTAGGATTTGTAGTCCGACACATGGACATTGATTTCTTACAAGGCGCGCGTCTCGATGACCACCTGACAGTGACGACCAAAATTGCTGACCTGAAAAAAGCCTCATTGGTCTTCTGTCAGGAGATCGTTAATCGTGATGGCAAAACATTGTGTAAAGCAATGGTTAAGGTAGCATGTATCGATAATAAAAAAATGAGGCCGAAAGCGATGCCTAAATCAATAGTGATGGAGTTAACTTATAGTGACCGCTGATATCTCGATGCTCGATCTGTTTTTGCAGGCTAGCCTGCTTGTAAAAATGGTAATGCTGATTCTTTTAGGTATGTCGATCCTTTCTTGGGCGATGATCATCAAACGTAGCAAAGTATTGTCCCAAGCCGCGAAAGATACCGAAAAATTCGAAGACCAGTTTTGGTCGGGGACTGACCTATCGATCCTTTATCAAAATGCTAAAAAACGTAAAGATGAATTAACCGGCACTGAAGAGATCTTCTATTCAGGTTTTACCGAATTTGCGCGTTTACGTAAATCTAACTCTGGCTCACCAGATTACATTATGGAAGGCACTGGGCGTACCATGCGTGTTGCGGTTGCGCGTGAAGTAGACGAGTTAGAGAGCCATTTGCCTTTCTTAGCAACAGTCGGCTCTATCAGTCCTTATATCGGCTTGTTTGGTACGGTATGGGGCATCATGCATGCGTTCATCGCATTAGGTGAAGTTAAGCAAGCAACATTAGCCATGGTGGCTCCGGGTATCGCGGAAGCCTTGGTTGCAACCGCGATGGGCTTATTTGCCGCGATTCCTGCTGTTATGGCCTATAACCGCCTCAGCAACCAAGTGGGTAAGCTTGAGCATAACTATGCGACGTTTTCTGAAGAGTTCCACAGTATTTTGCACCGTCAAGCCATGGCTGGGCGAGACACAGTGCATAAGGATTAATGGTAATGGCTGGTTACCAAACGAAAAAGCGAAAACTGACGGCTGAAATCAATGTGGTTCCTTACATCGACGTGATGTTGGTGCTGCTGATCATTTTCATGGTTACCTCTCCCTTTGTTACTCAAGGGGTCGATGTTGAATTGCCAAAAACCGCCACGGCTAAACCGGCTTCCGATCTTGCAGGTGACAGTGATGCTAGCTTTATCATTGTTGAAATCGACAAAGAGGGTAATTTGGGGCTTAGCGTCAATGATGAAGAAGTCACGCGCGGTATTTCGTTGCAAGATGTGATTGTCCGAGTCAAAGCTGAGTTATCACTTAAACCCAATTCACCGGTTGCGGTGGGTGGAGATGCAGCCACGCCATACGCTGATGTGGTTTTGGTTTTAGACGAATTGAGTCGCGCTGGTATCCCGAAAGTCGGGTTGCTGACGGACATAAAGGAATAACGTTCGCGATTCATGAAAGAGAAGCAAATTAAAAAAAGTAGCGACTACAAAAAGCCGATTCTAATCTCGGCCGCTTTGCATGGGTTATTGATTATCGCCCTTATCTGGGGCACGGACTTTACCATGTCCAAGCCAGAGCCGAGCGGCAGAATGGTTCAGGCGGTGGTGATAGATCCGGCACTGGTTAAGCAACAGGCGCAGCAAATTCGTAGTCAGCGTGAAGCGGCGGCGAAAAAAGAGCAAGATCGCCTGGATAAACTGCGTCGGGAAAGCGAGCAGCTCGAAAAAAATCGTAAGATAGAAGAAGAACGTATCCGCAAGCTCAAAGAGCAGCAAGTTAAAGAAGCTAAAGCGACCCGTGAGGCAGAAAAGCGTCGCGCAGAAAAAGAAAAACAGCGTCAAGCTGAAGAAAAACGTGCTCAAGAAGAAAAGCAGCGCGCGGTTAAGCTCGAGCAAGAACGTAAAGCGAAAGAGCAAGCAGTCAAAAAAGCGGAACAAGAACGTTTAGCCAAAGAGGCCGCCATTGCGAAAGCAGAGCAAGAGCGAGTGGCACGCGAAAAAGCGGCGAAAGAGGCTGAAGAAAAAGCCCGTCGCGAACGTGAAGCCGCCGCCAAAGCGGAACAACAACGTATAGCGCAAGAAAAGGCCGCAAAAGAAGCGGCGGAAAAAGCCCGTAAAGAAAAGCAGCGTTTAGAACGTATTGAGCGAGAGCGTAAAGAGCAAGAAGCCGCACTGAATGACATTTTTTCTGGTCTTGAGTCGGAAGCCGAGCTCAACTCCTCAGCGCGTTCTAAGTTTGTTGCCAATGAAGCACAGCGTTATGGTGCGATTTATACGCAGCTGATCCAACAAAACTTATTGTTGGAGGACAGCTTTCGGGGAAAGTCTTGCCGAGTTAACTTACGTCTGATCCCAACCGGAGCAGATGCAATTTTGGGCAATCTCTCGGTTCTAGAGGGCGACAGCCGTTTATGTGCGGCAACCAAGCGAGCCGTGTCTCGTGTAAACAGTTTTCCATTACCGAAAGACCCAGATATTGTCAACAAAGTGAAGAATATCAATTTAACCGTAGTACCTGAGTGATAAGGAATAGCTTGTGTTAAAGCGACTAGTAATAGGATGTGTGCTCACGTTGTTGAGCGTAGTTCAAACGGCAAATGCCGCGTTAGAGTTGGTCATAACTGATGGTATCGACTCGGCGCGTCCCATCGCTATTGTGCCATTTCAATGGGATGGCCCAGGTAAATTGCCTCAAGACGTTTCGTCTGTTATTGCCTCCGATTTACAACGCAGCGGTAAGTTTAGCCCAGTTGCGACGAGTAAGATGCCACAAACACCGTACAGCGAAGCCGAAGTCGACTTCAATGCTTGGACCGGGCTTGGGGTTGATGCGTTAGTCACAGGTTCGATTACACAAAATGCTGAAGGCAATTACGTGATCAATTATCAATTGGTTGACGTGGTGCGTGGTCAGTTAACGCAAGGCCAGAGCAAAGCGTTAAGCAAGGATGGCCAGTTAGTACTGTCAAAAGATCATGTGCTATTTAACAAACGTGCCACTGTGCCCGGTAAGCGCATGCGTGAGTATGCACACCGCATTTCTGATTTGGTGTATGAAGCTTTAACGGGTGAAAAGGGCGCTTTCTTAACGCGCATTGCTTATGTGGTGGTCAACGATAGTGACAGTTTTCCTTATCAACTACGCGTGGCGGATTATGATGGCTACAACGAACGTTTAGTATTACGTTCGAAGCAACCCTTGATGTCTCCGGCTTGGTCACCAGATGGTCAGAAGCTGGCTTATGTCAGTTTCCAAAATGGTCAAGCTGAGATCTTTATCATGAACATCTACACCGGTGAACGTGAGAAAGTGACGTCATACCCGCGTCATAATGGTGCGCCAAGATTCTCACCTGATGGCAGTCAGCTTGCTTTAGTCTTGTCCAAAACGGGCAGCTTGCAAGTGTATACGCTTGACCTGACCACAAAAAAACTGACTCAAATAACTCGTGGTCGATCTAATAATACCGAGCCATATTGGCATCCAGATGGTAAATCTCTTATCTTTACCTCCGATCGGGGTGGAAAACCTCAGATTTATAAAGTAAATTTGGCAGATGGTTCAGCAAATCGTTTAACTTGGCAGGGTAGCCAAAACTTAGGTGGTCAAATTACCCCAGATGGTCGCTTCTTAGTGATGGTTAATCGCAGCAACACGGGCTTTAATCTCGCCAAGCTTGATTTGGAAACTGGGGCGATGGAAATATTAACCAAAACATTGCTAGATGAGTCTCCGAGTATTTCACCAAACGGTGGTATGGTCATTTATAGCTCGATCTACAACCAGAAAAATGTACTATCAATGGTCTCTATTGATGGACGCTTTAAAGCAAGATTACCGGCAACAAATGGTCGAGTTCGTGCTCCTGCATGGTCACCGTTTTTATAGCAAGTAAGTATCAATAACAAAGGAAACGATAATAATGCAACTTAACAAAGTTCTTAAAGGGCTTCTAATTGCGCTACCAGTACTTGCAGTTACTGCATGTAGCTCAAGCGATGACGCGGCCAATGCATCTGGCTCTACTCAGACTAATCAAACTCAAACTGTTGATAACACCGCTGTATCTCCACTGGATGCAAACGGTCAACTGTCAGAGCAAGAGCTAAAAGAGCAAGCGCTACGCGAAACTCAAACCATCTACTTTGCTTTTGACAACGCGACGATTGCTGGCGACTACGAAGAGATGCTAGCAGCACACGCAGCATACCTAAGCAAAAACCCAGCACTAAACGTAACGGTTGAAGGTCATGCCGATGAGCGTGGTACTCCAGAGTACAACATCGCACTAGGCGAACGTCGTGCAAGCGCGGTATCTAAGTACCTACAAGCTTTAGGCGTTCAGGCTGACCAGATCTCTATCGTAAGCTACGGTGAAGAGAAACCACTTCTTCTAGGCCAATCAGAAGATGTATACGCTAAGAACCGCCGCGCAGTTCTAGTGTATTAATAAAGGAAATACCTGATGTTCAGTAACCTTAAGCGCGTTGTTACGCTTACGTTACTGGCAAGTGCAGCGAGCCATTCGTTCGCTGCACCAGCTCCAGTATCCGATCTAGGCGGCAGCAACACTGTCAACACCACGTCTTCGGCTTCTAATGAAACCGATGTCCAGCGCTTAGAGCGCCTATTGGAAAATCGTAATCGAGTTCAGTTGCAAATGCAGCAGCAGCTTGATGACATGTCACTTGAAATCAGCAACCTTCGTGGTCAGCTCGAAAAAAGTACTTACGACATGCAACAAATGTTGCAGCGTCAACGTGAACTGTTTATCGAATTAGATAAACTGCGCTCACAAGTCACAAACCCTGCAGAAACACCGCAACTGAGTGACAGTCAACCAGAAAAGACGGGCACTTTCAGCTCTGACGTTGACGAACAAACCGCGTATCAAAATGCGGTCGACCTAATTCTGAAAAAGCGTGATTACACGGGGGCGATTACTGCGTTCAAGCAGTTCCAAAACGATTATCCGGAATCTAGCTTTACGCCTAACTCACATTACTGGTTAGGCCAGCTTTATTTTGCCAAAAAGCAAGATACAGAAGCCGCGAAAAGTTTTGCCGCGGTAGTGGCGTACAAAGAGTCTAATAAGCGTGCTGATGCGTTGGTTAAGTTGGGTGATCTCGCCCAGCGCAATAATAACCAACAGCAAGCGACTAAGTACTATCAGCAAGTCGTTGCAGAGTATCCCAATAGTGCCTCGGCTAAATTGGCGCAAGAGCATTTGTAGTCTTACCCAACAGTCAAAAAGGAGCGCCAGTCGCTCCTTTTTTTAATTCTGCTATTGAGCGAAACTGGCATCTACGCCAGCGTTAAGGTTACAATAGCCGGATTATAGGAAGTTGCGTAGAGCAAGAGCAATGAGCCACATATTAGACAAAATAGAGACCGTTTACCCATTTCCAGCAAAACCTGCACCGCTTACCAAAGAGCAGCAGCAAGCGCATATTGAGAGCATCAAAACGCTGCTGAAAGAAAAAGAGGCGGTATTGATTGCCCATTACTATACCGACCCAGAGATCCAAGCACTGGCAGAAGAAACAGGCGGCTTTGTGGGTGACTCGTTAGAGATGGCCAAGTTTGGCAATCGTCACCCGGCCAGTACGCTCATTATCGCAGGTGTACGTTTTATGGGGGAGTCAGCAAAAATCCTGACGCCTGAAAAACGTATCTTAATGCCGACGCTTAAAGCCGAATGTTCTCTTGATTTGGGTTGCCCTGCCGACAAGTTTGCACAGTTTTGTGATGCTCATCCTGATCATACGGTTGTGGTGTACGCCAACACCTCGGCGGCCGTGAAAGCGCGCGCCGATTGGGTGGTGACCTCAAGTATTGCATTGGAAATAGTGGAACACCTTGATGCTGAAGGCAAGTCGATTATTTGGGGTCCCGATCGCCATCTAGGTTCATATATTGCCAATAAAACGGGTGCAGATATGTTGCTGTGGCAAGGCGAGTGTGTGGTACACGATGAATTTTCTGCTGATGCACTACGTAAAATGAAAAATGTCTACCCAGATGCGGCCATCCTTGTTCACCCTGAATCACCAGCGAGCGTGGTCGAATTGGCCGATGCGGTCGGCTCTACCAGCCAATTGATCAAAGCGGCGAAAGCGCTGCCTCAGCAAAAAATGATCGTTGCCACCGACAAAGGCATCTTCTTTAAGATGCAACAATTGGTGCCAGAAAAAGAGTTAATTGAAGCACCAACAGCAGGGGCTGGAGCAACGTGCCGTAGCTGTGCTCATTGTCCTTGGATGGCGATGAATGGCCTGAAAGCGATTGAATCTGCCTTGCGCGATGGTGGAAAAGGGCACGAAATATTTGTCGATGAGGCAACGCGTGTGAAATCATTAATTCCGCTCAACCGTATGCTCGATTTCGCAGAGCAGTTAAATATGCAAGTCAAAGGCAACGCATAAAAATTAGATGTCTATCGCGATGAAAGCCAGCCTGTCGGCTGGTTTTTACGCTAGCAAATTCTACAAGGAGCGTTATGACAGTTTGGTTGGTGGTCAGAAAGTGGCTGCATTCTCACTTATTTAGTTTAAGTAGTCGAAATCTTTTGATTATGCTTTTGGCGTATATAGCGCTGATGAACGTATCGAGCACTTAAACTGGCGCTCGATTACAACGTGATAATATCAGCGCGATAAAAACAACAAAACGCAGCGTTCTGGCTGCGTTTTTAATTGTTATTAGTCTGATTTACGCTTGTTCTACGAGTATGCTCGCGCGCATTGTTAGACCGCTAAGCATGGTTGGCATTGCGTTAAAAATCTCTTCAAATTGCTCTAGTCCTTGAATACCTTGTTCTGCCAATGTCGCAATCGAGGTTTCTGGATCATAAAGCATACTCAATGACAGTAGCACGCCGCCAAGTAGCGCATTATCTTCGCTCTCTTCTGGCATCACGGTTTCCCAATCATCACGAGTAAGTTGCCAGCCTTGCAATACGCCTTCGCAAAACTCGCGCGTACATTCAGTGACGATCTCTTCATCATCTAAAGCACAACCTTGTGGCCATTGCCAACGGTTTTCAAGTAATGCCGGTCGATAATCGTTCCACATCGCAATAATATGTTCTATATAAGCTTCTAACTGCTCACCGTCACTAAATGGTGCGACTTCCTCGCCACCCCACAAAAATGGCAGCCACTCGTTAGGAGGCAGTATGTTTGGCGCCGCTGCCATAGCCGTGACAAAGCCTTGGGTCTTGGCTTCATTGATTAATCTTCCCTCAAGTTCAGGCAGGGCAAGTAGTTGTTGTAGTGTCAAAACAGACATCCTATATCGAGCTAGAATAGTAATGACATGATGGTATCACAGTCAAACAGTGAGATAAAAAGGTTGCTGTGGTGATATATTCGCTATAATTTTCTTATAAATACACAAAATTCAAAGATTTATGGATATACGTTCATCGCTTAAAAGGAAAAGTATTGTTGCGCTCGCTATCTACCTTACGCTTGTGATCGCCGTTATAGGGACGATCAGCTACCTTGTGGTTGAACCTCCAACGCGTGAGCAGATCAAGCAAAACCTCGACTTGCGTACTGAGCTGATATCAGAACAAATCAAACAACCGGTGAATATCTCTTTAGGTATCTTAAAGGCCATCGTCAGTATTGGCAGTAACGCTGACGCCCCGCTGCACCAAACCGAGCAACTTAATCAGCTGTTTACCATCATTGATGGTGTCACGGTAAGTGGCGGCATATGGCCAGTGCCTCACTCAATCTCAGCCAATACACCTTATACTAGCCTGTTTTTTACTCGTTCCAGTGACGGGCTGATTGATCAAATACACTCATGGAACAACCCGGCATTGGGTGGTTACGAGAACGAGTCGTGGTATTTGTCGGTGGTTGATAAGCCGCAAGGAATGGTGTCATGGTCTCCGGTTTATATCGACCCCTATACCCATGTCCAGATGATAACCGCCTCTTCACCTTATTACGTTGATGGTCGATTCGCTGGGGTAGCAACGGTGGATATCTCGCTTGAGACGCTTGTCGATTTCATACGAGTGCATGCGGAAAAGTATGGTCTGGGGGTGCTGTTACGTGATGGCTATGGCGAGACGATTACAGAATTTAATTTTGAGTTCACACAGAATATCTATATCGGTCGTAACCAGTTTGATGGGCTTGGCTGGAGCGTTGAAGTGGTTAATGCCAGCCAGTTAGTTGCTGATCAAGTTTATGATGTGGTATCGAAAGTAGAAGCGGGTATCATACCGATAATGCTCGTGTGTGTGATGTTTGGTTACTTCCTTATCGATCGTTTTTTGATTTCTCCGATCATTGCCATCGCGCGTAGTGTGGATGCTTCAAAGGAAGGAGGCATTATTGAAACTCACTATGATAGCCAAGATGAAATTAAGTATTTAATCGATACCTTCAATCATAAAACCATCTATTTAGAGCGCGAAAAAGTCAAAGCGCAGGCGTCGACTAAAGCCAAGAGTGCCTTTTTAGCGACCTTATCACACGAGATCCGTACCCCAATGAATGGGGTATTGGGCACGGCGCAAATCTTATTAAAAACAGATCTGACGGGCGAGCAGCGCAAACACCTTAAGACGCTGTACGAGTCTGGTGAGCACATGATGACCTTACTCAATGAAATTCTCGATTTTTCTAAAGTAGAGCAAGGGCATTTAGAACTAGAGCGCGCGCCATTCCCGCTTGAGTCGATTATAGGTAGTATCAACAGTATTTATTACACCCTTTGCAGTGAGAAAGGTTTACAGTTCAAAGTTTACTCAGAGGTCGCAAGTGATCGTTGGTATATGTGCGACAAAGCTCGAGTGCGGCAAATATTATTTAATCTACTCAATAACGCTCTCAAGTTCACTTCTCGTGGTTATGTTGAGGTGTATTTCAAAGAAGAGCAGCGCCAGGGTAGTGACTACTTACTTATCCGTGTACGTGATACGGGTATCGGTATTGCGAAAGAAGCGCAGCAAAAAGTCTTTAAGCCATTTGAGCAAGCCGAGTCTTCGACAACAAGGCGATATGGTGGAACAGGCCTTGGCTTAGCGATCGTCAAACAGCTGTGTGATTTAATGGAAGGTGACATTCAACTTACCAGTGAAGTAGGGATTGGGTCGAGCTTTGAAGTCCGTTTAAAAGTGCAGCACTGCGAGCCTGTTTATACAGATTATAGCGAAAACAAGAAATTAGATTACCACGGCCTAAGGGCATTGATTGTGGAAGATAACCGCACCAACGCCATTATCTTAACCACTTTCATGACCAATAAAGGTTTCTCTTGTGACACGGTAGAAAATGGCGAGCTCAGTGTTCATGCTGTCGTCAACGATAACTACGACTTAGTGCTGATGGACAACCATATGCCAGTCATGGATGGAGTTGATGCCACCACTGCAATACGCAACCTCAATAGTGCTAAAGCAAATGTATTGATCTTTGGTTGTACCGCTGATGTCTTTAAAGAGACGCGAGAGCGAATGATGGGCGTTGGTGTCGATTTCATTATCTCTAAGCCTATTGATGAGATAGAGCTTGATGATGCGTTAATGACCTATTCAGACAAACTCTATCAATATCGCCAACATTCGCTAGTTGAAGCTCAAGGCCGTGGGACTGACTTTGAAGAAGCGTTAGCGCTGTTCTATATGGCGATTGAGAACCAAGATCTGCCTTATGCTATCAATCGCTACGAGATGATTACTCAGGCCCTTGAATCTATTTCTACGCCACCATTACAAAAATGCCTTCAAGACATCAATTTTCGTTTGCAGCAAGGTAAAATGCCAAATGCAACTCAATTGGATGTATTGACGGTCTTGGTTAAAGATTATTGTGACTAACTTTCTTGTTTTTGGTTGTTCTTTGAACGTTTCCATCAAAACCAGTGCTTTAATCTAACTTAATTACACAATTTGGTCATTTATCCACATCTCATAATTTAATTTGAAATCTAAAACTACATATTTGATGTTTTAATAGCGTCATTAACTGCACTATTGGTCTTTGTCCAGTTAATGGTTCTTTTAATTGTCTTTTGATTGGTTTTATGTTTTGAGGTGAAGATGAAGTCGCGTGGGCCTTTTTGTATTCGCAATGCAGCAGCGGATACCTTTGCAATGGTGGTGTTTTGCTTTATATCTGGAATGCTGATTGAAGTCTTTGTTTCTGGTATGTCATTTGAACAGTCGCTTGCCTCGAGAATGCTCTCGATTCCGGTTAACATTGCCATTGCTTGGCCATATGGTCTGTTCCGTGATTTTGTACTGAAGCAAGGCTCACGTATATCGGCAACCAGTAAGATGAAGAATGTTTCAGACTTAGTCGCGTACGTTTTGTTCCAGTCTCCGGTGTACGCTGCGATTTTATTTGCGGTTGGCGCAGCACCCGAGCAAATTATCACCGCCGTCAGCTCAAATGCGCTTGTATCATGTGCGATGGGGGTGTTGTACGGCTACTTTCTCGACATCTGCCGTAAATGGTTTCGTGTCCCTGGCTACTATCAACAAGCTTAATTTGATGCATTGACGATCAAATGAGTTAGTTAGTAACCAAACAGTGCTTTAAGCCGTCTTTTTTTCACTATTTGGCTTGACCTAATTGAGTAGAATCATTAAATTAGCGCCTCGTTGGTTAGCAATACCAACCAAAATTTGATTCGGTGAGTTGTCCGAGTGGCTGAAGGAGCACGCCTGGAAAGTGTGTATACGGCAACGTATCGAGAGTTCGAATCTCTCACTCACCGCCACATTCTTGAAGAAAGACGTCCTAGGACGTCTTTTTTTATGCCTGTAATATTTTGAAATCAATGGATTATCGTCCAAAGATGTCCAAGTTCGTTCATTATTTTGCATACGACTAAGTGGGTATCATTTATGCTTGACCAAAAGCTGAATATGTCGAATATTCGATCCAACTTCTTATTTAAAGTTGTGTTATTAGTCGTATAATTCAATTATCTAACTTTCTGAAATAGGCTAGACAGTATCCACTCAGCTCACCATAACAGCGTTTTAGTGAGTCCTGGCAAATACACTGTAATTATTATGTTCATATAGTTCTATTTAATGTGATCCCTGTCAGGATATTATGGTTCTCTTATTCATGTTGATGAGTATCATAGACTTAGCATGTTTTTAGGATGATCTTAATGGAACTCTCCCCAGTATTGGAAAAATTAAAAGCCTTTGTGTATGCCGAACATCGGGCGGGTATGGAGAAGCTTTTAGAAATTTGGGAAAAACCGCTCAAAGATAAATTATACAAAGGTGAAACTCAGCAGATTAATTCTGTTAAGTCCCTTGGTAATGGTCAACTAGAAGTCACTCTTGGTAAGAATGAATCGAAATTTCGTGAAGGAGACATGGTATGCCTCCATTTGGGTGAAGCTCATATCGAACGGGTCATATCACAAGCAACAATTGAGGCTGAAGATGATGGTAAATGGCTACTTCGAGCTAAATTTGATCAAACAAAAATAACGAAATTGCAGAGTGATTGCTTTGCTGATCCTGATGGAATGGACTTAACATCGTTTTACGATAAAGCCTTGGAGGATGTCGCGACCTCGGCTATCGGTCGAAATACGCTATTGCCCCTACTAGCGCATAGTTTAAATACTGATCTTGTTGATGAAGATCGGTTTGATGATGCGGCAGATTACGCGCAAGAGTGTGGTTTAAATGACAAACAATGTGAAGCGGCGGCCTATGGGGTGGCATCACGTTATCTAGCATGTATTCAAGGGCCCCCAGGCACCGGGAAAACCAAGGTTATCAGTTTAATCGCCAAGTTACTTGTAGAAGCGGGTGAGCGCGTTTTGCTCACCTCTCATACTCACATGGCAATTAATAATGCTCTTAATAAAATAGTGGATGAAAACGTACCTGTTATTAAGGTATGCGCCCATGGTGGGAATAAAGGTCTAAATTCAAAAGTAAAATCTTACGAGTCAGGTGATAAATGGCAAGAGATACCTGAAGGTGGGTACGTTATTGGTGCAACGCCATTTGCTACGTGTACTGAGCGCCTAGAGAGATTTGAATTCGATACTGTCATTTTTGATGAAGCAAGCCAAATAACATTACCGCTTGCCTTAATGGCGATGCGCAAAGGAAAACGATATGTGTTTGTTGGTGATCACAAGCAATTACCGCCAGTTATTTTGTCTCAATCTGTTTTAGCTGAAGGGTCTGCCTTTTCTGAATTTATTGCTGCTAATAATGAATTTTCCATTATGTTGGATTTCACTTACCGAATGTCACCAGCACTTACCGACTGGCCAAGTAAAACGTATTACAAAGGTGATCTTGTTTCTAAACGCTCGGCAGACAAATCAACGTTTAGACTTCCCAACGTTCCACTCAAATACAGCCAAATTCTTTCGAGTGAAGAGCCTTTTGTCTTTATTCGCACGCCGGGTATCAACAAACGAAGCTCAAATAGAGACGAAGCAGAGTTAGTTGCAGATATTGCTTATAGCGCGGTTGAATCAGGATTAGATGCAGAAGAAATTGGCATTGTGACGCCGTACCGTGCCCATGCTAAAGCGATAAAAAGTTGTTTGTCTGACAAGCTCGGAATTTTTTCATCGAAGTCGATTGTTACTGATACGGTTGAAAGGATGCAGGGGCAAGAAAGAGAGATGATTATCATCTCAATGTGCTCATCAGACCCCCAATATATTACAGCGATCGCTGATTTCTTTTTTCAGTCCGAACGTCTCAATGTTGCCATTACTCGCCCACAAACCAAGTTGATTCTCATTGGTCCCGAAATATCAGAATCATTTGCCTTGGGTATTGAGGAAGAGAGAGCTCGAAAGAGTGCTCTGGAGTATCGCTCTTTAATAAAACACAGCTGTAGAGTGGAGGTTTAGTCATGGCACATATAGAGACAATTACAGGTCTTGATCGCAAGGTAAGACGCCATTTCAAAAAAGTATTTGCTCAATTGGGCGATGATTTTTTTATTCGTGAGCCTCTAGACGATGCTTTAAAAGTGGCGCCCTGTATTGTTGAAGGGCCTTGTAATAGCTGGCTCTTTATCGGGTCGCATTCGCAGGCGCCAAGCCTAGTAGATGTTCAAATATTGCGTCGATTCAATGAGTTGCTGGTTGAGCGAGATTGTGCTCCAGTCCAATATCTCGCTGTGGTAGAAAATTTAGATTCGAACCACTCTCATTTGCCTGATTATGTTCAAGTTATTAGCCAAGCTGATTTTTATGCTAATGGTGAACAAATCATCATCGACAAGCTGGTAGAGCTTTCAGCTGAGCATTTTGCCAGCATAAAAAAGAAGCTATTCCCAGAGTCTGTTATCCCGACACAGTGCAGTACGCGTAAGCAGCATTTAGTGAGTGATAACTCAGCAAGGTTATTGCCTTTTTTCCTTGATTATGACCAAGAATTAGCGACTCGGTTAGATATTATGGAGTCGGTAGATCAGGATGAAGAGCAGCAGGGTGAGTTCTCGGTTCGTTTGATTAATGGTGTTGCCGGAAGTGGTAAAACGCTCATTCTAATTAATCGAGCAATCCTCTATTGCAAAAAATATCCTGAAAAAAAGGTGCGGCTGATTATCCATAATAACCCGGTGGTTGAAGATATTAAGCTGAAGTTTAAAACATGGTTAGGCGGAGAGCCTGCCAACCTTGAAATACAGACATTTCACTCCTTCGCGTGGCAGCAATACAGAGCAAAATTTAGATATGTAAGCGCCTTGTTCAAAGAGCAAGATGTTGAAGCCGCAAAGAAGAAAATTCTCAGTGATGCCAATACTTGCTATACAGAATTGTCGCTGAAAGACAGTCAAATTTGGGATGAACTTGAGTATATCAATGACTACCTGATCAAAGATAAGGATGAGTATCTAGAATATGACCGACAAGGTAGAGGATTCGCATTGCAGAAAAGCCAAAGGGAACATGTTTGGCAATTGTACGAAATTCTAGTGGAAAAGCTCTCAGATCCTAAGGGTTATCTTCCCCATATTTATATTAAAGAACTCGCGCTATCGGCAAAAACGTTGCCTAGTTTTGACCATTTCATGATTGATGAAGCGCAATTTTTTGCACCGTCTTGGCTTGAGGTGATTAAAAGATCACTTGTGCCTGGTGGAAGCATTTTCATGTGTGCCGACCCCAATCAAGGTTTTCTAAAAAGACGATTGAGCTGGAAAAGCATCGGCTTAAATGTTCGTGGTAGAACCAAGCGTTTGAATCATTCATACCGAACGACCTATGAAATTATGACCGCAGCAAATGCACTTTTGGAAGAGTTGGACGTTAGCCCTGAAGACTACGTTAAGCCCGATTTTGACCAAATGGCGCGGGGAAGTAAGCCCCATATTATCTATTCAAGAAGCCCGCAAGATGAGAATGCTCGCTTCTTAAATGAGATTGAAGCTTTAGTGAAGTCACAAGAAGTACCACTGCATCAAATTATGGTGGTTTGCAGCCGTCACTATAACCCGTGGAGTTTGAAAAAAGAGATTGAAAGTAGAACAGGCTATAACACCGTTGTGAATTACAACGATAAAAAAGATCTCGAAACCGCCGTGGGCAGCAGAATCAAAATCATGACGGTGAATAGTTGTACGGGCATGGAAGCTTCAACAACATTCGTGTTGGGAGCTGGGCATATCATTAATCAGGCTAAGCATATTGATTTCAGCGAATCAGAGCGCGAGGAAGCGCTGCAAGAATCGTTGCGTAAGCTCTATGTTGCCATGACGAGGGCGGGCCAAAAGCTGGTGGTATTCAGTACCGAAGTATTTCCGGATTCGGTTACCCCCCACGTAGACTACTCTGGCGATCTCTCAATGTCATAAATTAATTTGGTAAGCAAAGCCGATTCTCTATCAAATGCAAAACCATATATTCGCGATACAATACTCCGCATTAAATTTTGCCCTTGTGCTGACTCTAAACGAGCGGCTTTCAAGGGCTTTGTTTTCTAATTCAGATTCTGTTAAAGCGTTCTTCACATGATTAATATTAGACGATCACTATTGCTTCTGGCATACCTAGCAATGTGATCTTGTTTAGCGTTTTATCATGGCTCACGCTATTGTAATTTCTTAAGCTTAATGTACCGTCAAGCAGTTTTTTACACGGAACATTGAGATGACCATACTCCCAGAAGGCTGCGCTTTCCCTTAGCGGAATGATCGGGACAGCGTGTTTGATACGAGATGCTAATAGCTCCGTAACACAACCTTGTATAATAAGCACCATCGCCAGATATCCCCATGATTCTTCGGCGCGTCTGTCTAAGCAAATTTAGAAACACTTCAACTTCGATCACATTTGTTAAACTGAGCTGTTCAGATCGTGGGTCGAAGATTTAGTTCCATGATTTAGGAAACAAAGCCTTTTAGGCGTATGCTTTATGCCTAGAGCAAATTGAACGTATCAAATTAGTTATCATTTAGCATGACCCACTTCTCACAAGGTCATTCAAATCCAATACTTTCTCGCACTATGCAACCAAGCCATATATCATCGAGGTAAGTTTCTGTCTTGGTTGGATATATGTCTATAACAATCTCTTTTTACGAAAACAATGCGCAGCAGTGCTTCGAGCAATACACTGCGACGAATTTCGAGTCTGTGCATGGTTCGTGGAAATCATTCTGGCCGTTGTCGAAAGATAAAGTCTTGGATGTAGGTGCTGGAATTGGCCGAGATGCGCTTTGGATGGCAGAGCAACATTGCGATGTATTTGCTGTTGAGCCCGCAGAAGCAATGCGCAAGATAGGGCAAGAGTATACTGGGACCAACGTTACATGGATCGATGATTCACTCCCTTCGCTGAACAAAGTGATTAACTTAGGGGTTCGCTTTGATCTTATTCTAGTGAGCGCAGTCTGGATGCACGTCGCGCCTTCTCATCGTGAACGTGCTTTTCGAAAACTATCGAATTTGTTGGCACCAAATGGTCGGCTAGTCATTTCACTAAGGCATGGTAATTTTAATGATAAACGCCAATCGTATGACGTTAGTGCGGAAGAACTAGAGCAATTGGCCAAAGACTCTGCGTTAGTGGTTCGCCATGTGTCATCAATGAATTCAGACTCATTGAATCGAGATGATGTAACGTGGCAAACGGTGGTGATGTGCTTACCTGATGATGGCTCAGGCGATCTGACGAAAATTCGACATATTGTGGTTAATGACAATAAAGCAGCAACCTACAAACTCGCGTTACTCCGTACCCTGTTGCGGATTGCCGATGCTCATTCAGGTTCTGTAGTCGACAGAACTGATGGCAAAGTGGCTATCCCATTGGGACTCGTGGCGTTGTACTGGGTACGCCAATTTAAGCGTTTAATCGATATTGGTGATATCCAACAAAACAGCAATCCAAATAAGGGATTAGGTTTCATAAAGCCAGATGGTTGGCACAAGATAAAACATATTGGCGTTGACGATTTAGCAGTAGGCTCTATTTTCGTCGGGGATGAGGCGAAAGCGCTTCAAGAAACGTTGAAAGATACGCTCGATACTATAATCCAAAACCCTGTGAAATTTACTTATATTGGCGATAAACAGAATTGTGTATTTTCCGTTACTCGTAAGACAAAACGTAAGGAAAAGCACATTGTGTTAGACCGAAGCTTCTTTGAAAGCTATGGTTATTTTATACTTGATGAGAGTTTATGGGAGTGCTTGCGTTTATTTCATTCGTGGATTGAACCTCTGGTGGTGAACCAGTGGGTGATGGAGATGCAAAAGTATAGCCGCAATCAAGCACGTAATATTTCTTTGCAGACTTACTATGATTATTTAGTTTGGGTAGAGAAAGATCATGATACTCGTGTTGTTCGTAAACGTGTAGATCAAATTACCCAGCAACAAGGTAGAGTCGAGAGCGTTTGGAGTGGTAAAAAGTTGCAGTCGACGTATCAAATCGATCACTGCTTGCCTTTTGTATATTGGCCCAATAACGATAGATGGAATTTATTGCCTTCGACAGCGTCAGAAAACAACAGTAAAAGCAATCGTGTCCCGAGCCAACAGCGTTTGCAGGATTCGAAAACTCGAATTGTAGAGTGGTGGACAATGGCTTGGTTGGGAACGGCGAGTGAGGATCGCTTTTTCCAAGAGGCATGTTTATCTTTGCCTAATGTTTCGCCGCAATGCCGTGATTTAGAAGAAGTGTTTGAGGCTATGAATTTGCAAATCAGAGGCGTCAAAAGCCGCTTACTAATCAATGAATGGTTATAATCTTTCGAATATGTCACACAGCATTTTCTGAGTCGTAATTTTTAATGCGATTCTAACCATTCTTTTCCGAATTAATTTTGGATTTTAGCAATTTTGACTATAGTTGTTGATATTAAAATTAACGGGGTCAGGTCTTGCCTTTTGCCCTTTGGGTTTGTTGGCGGGAGGTTTAATTTAGGTATTTGGTGTGGTGTTTTCAGGGAGAGAAAATGAGCCGATGATTAAGGGGCGAATTTGCTAATACGTTATATCATGTGACATCGCGTGATTCACGGGGCAACTGCATTGTGTCAAAACGCAAGACCTGACCCCGTATTGTTCTGAATGCAAGGTACGAGGAAGCCAAAACTGAGCTGGAAAAGCTGAATAAGCTGTTCCCTATGCAAAAGAAAATACTAACTCGTTTACTGCAAGTGTGTGAACAGCTAAGAGACTACAACACGTCTGCAGGCTACTTGCGTGCGTTACTTAGATTAGTTAAGTCTGATGAAAAGCTGAACCAGAAACGCCAGCAGTATGAACGGCTAGGCGTTTGGTAACTATTTCGGAATAGTAGAGGCTTCAAATTGGCGCCTCTTAAATGCACACAGAGCAGTGACCCCAAAATATTGCCTTTTAAGCTTATGGAGTGCAAAAAGCAATCATGGTTTTAGTGATACAATGAAACAACAGATTGGTGTAATCTGCGCATCGACCAGAGCAGCTTATGGATAAATAATGAAAATAGAGAAATTAGAACTAAAAAACTTTAGGGCATTCAAGCATTTCGAGTGTCAGTTTGGCACTGGTGTTAACGTTCTGGTCGGCCTAAATGGTTTTGGTAAAACGTCCGTTCTTGATGCTATCGCTATTGGCTATGGTCAATTTTCTGGTGGATTTGAAACTAGTAAAGATCGTGGCATCCTGAACTCTGATATTCGTATCGCTAAACATACTGTCGGCGCTGGTGAACTTGAAGCGGGAGATTCTTTTTCAGGCGCTGAGAAGTTTACAATGGAGCGTCAGTTTCCTGTGGAAGTGCAAGTGACGGTTCACGAGGGGGACGACTATCATTTTCCAAGTAGCTGGTCGCGCTCTAGAAATACTCTCAAGGGGCGGACGACCCAAGTCAAAGAACTCAAGGCTGTTGCTCAAGACTTGCAGAAGTCAGTGCAGAACAATGGAAAAGTAGTATTACCGTTGTTGAGCTATTACGGTACTGGGCGGCTTTGGAAAGAGAAAAGACTAACTGAAAAGAAGAACCCAGCCCATCAAACAAATAGCCGTCTAGATGGTTATATGGATTGTTTAGATCCTGAATCGACTTATTCTGCATTTGCGCAATGGTTGAGAGTTGAAACGATTGCAGAATATGAAAGAAAAATGCAAATAATTGAAGAGCATGGCCTTGAAGGTGCTGTTGTCTATGGCTCTACAATTAGAGGCAAGCTATTAAAAGCCATTACTAACGCTGTAAATATTGTATTAGCTCCTTCAGGATGGTCAAACATTCGATATAGCGCAACAACTAAAGAAGTGATTGCTACACATAAAGATCAAGGCGATGTGCCGGTTTCATACTTGAGTGATGGCGTGCGCAATATGCTAGGAATGGTTGCTGATATTGCCTATAGAGCCGTTAGGCTTAACCCTCACTTAGCTGAAAATGCGGTGAACGACACAAGTGGTATCGTACTTATTGATGAAGTAGATATGCACTTGCACCCACAGTGGCAACAGCTAGTTCTTCAGAACCTATCTGAAGCGTTCCCTAACATACAGTTCATTGTGACCACACACAGTCCTCAAGTGCTCTCTACCGTGAAACAAGAACAAATTCGAGTATTACCTGACGTTGCAGCAGGTGAGACTGAAGCGTTACCTCCAATTGGAGAGACGTTAGGGAAGCCTAGTAATTATGTCTTAACACAAACACTTAATGTCGACGCTCGACCTCCACTTCGTCAGGTGGAGCTTTTTGAAGAGTATATGCAGCTAATAAACTCTGGACTAGGAAGGGATAACGAAGCAACGAAGGTGCGTGCACAATTAGATGGTTTACTGGGTAAAGAGCATGAAGACTTAGTTCATGCTGATAGAGTATTAAAGCGCAGGGAGTTGTTGGGTAAATGAGACATATAGATAAGCCTCATAACGCAACCAACGTAAAGCTTGAGCAGGAAATAGAGAACGGGAACCCAGCAACAAGTGAAGAGGCTACCCGACGCTGGAAAAACTTTAATGGTAAAACTGAGCTTAGCCGCCAGTTATTACAGCAACAATACGGACTTTGCTGTTACACAGAGCTAAACCTTACAGACTTTGCAACTGAGCAGAACATGGGAAGCCATATTGAGCATGAGAAGCCTAAGAGCTTCCTTCCTGTGGAGACGTTTAACTATGGCAATCTGTTGCTATGTTCATTAGCTAGTGAAGATCTGAAACATTTTCCGGGCCTACAGCAGTTTGGAGGCCATTTTAAGGGGAGCAAGTTTGATGCTAGATTATTTGTTTCTCCGCATCAGGCTAATTGTCGAGATTATTTCATATACTCATCAGGCAGTGGTGAAATTAGCCCTAACCTAGCACTGCCAGCAGGTGAGCAACAAAAAGCACAATATACGATAGACTTGTTAAATCTAAATGCTCCTTTTTTAAAAGCCGAAAGAAAGCAGTGGTTAGAGGAAATCGAAGAGTGCTTGGAGCCTTTGATCGACAGTAGCGATCTTCAATCCATCGAGTTATTGGCTGAAATCGAGCTAACTCCGGCGCAAAGGCATGATGCGAAATTGGGTTATACTTGTGATCAGCTAAGAAAATTTCACTCAGCGGTTCGAGCTGTGTTTGGTCAGTTAGGGGAGCAGGTTATTCAAGAGCACTGCCCGAATATATAGCTGGTTGTACTTAAAGCCAAGGATTAGCACGTAGTAATATCTAAGGTAATACTTGTCTCGGGTTTTATTTATTTTTGATTAAATTTCAATAGCTTACCTCGCAAAGTGTGCTGTCTCACTCCTGCCACATTCTTGAAAAAAGACGTCCTAGGACGTCTTTTTTTATGCCTGTAATATTTTTCGTGAAGTTTTCAGTTTAAAAATATGCTTAAAACTGGAAATTACTTTGGGCCTTTACAGTTTGGCTACTGGAGAAAGATCACCTAACTCGCATAAGAGGACTTATCCCTGCTGTTTGAAGAGAACAAAGAGTTTGGTCTGTCAGAATTTAGCTTGAAAGTGCTGCCTTTGTCTCTCGCTTTGAGCAAGTTTTTGCCTCGTAATTTTGTCATGTATTATGTTCGCCAGTAAGAGGAATACATATTTATGATTAGAGACAATACTCGCTGGTTAGAGGGTGATACCCCTCCCTCCATTGAGCTTCCCCGTTTATCCACAAAAGAACGAATAGCTAAACAGCATGCTGAGCGTATTGCTCAATCTGAGAAGGATTGGGCTTATGTACAAGCCAACCAAGATCAATATGCAACCCAAAGAGCAGAAACGTTAACCAGACGAAATGCTTCTCAAGTACTCGGTGATTCAATGGGGTTACAGTGCTCTCTTGAACAGGAAATGGCAAAAAACAATCAACATGTAATGATTGTAGATCTTGAGGATGCCCATAAAATTTTGCATAACGTTTGGCTTGAGGCCGGAAAAAACGTTGCGGTCATTGCTGCTAGTATTAACGCCGCTAAATCATGGTTTAATCATACTGAACCAATGTTCAATGCCGCTTCAATTGCCAAGCAATTTGGTGACATGAATATCAAAGCGGATCTTGTCGAAAGTAAAGGTAAAACTTTTGTGGCATTCAATGGCACAGACCAGAATGGTAAAGCGCTTAAGCACGCGTTTGTAAATGGTACCCGTATCAACATGGATGGGAAAAAGTACCCACTAAACTCTTTTAAGTCGATGCAAGCTGGATTTAGCCCGAAAGCAAGAGCAGCAAACTTCAAAGGAGCGGGTGTATTAACGTTTGTAGTGTCCGCAAGTATTGCGACCAGTGATTTGGTGTTCAAAAGTGATTACCACTTAGTTGACTGGTTTGGTAACGTTGGCTCTGACATGTTTAAGTTTTTAGTACAGGTTGGTGCTGGTGAGGGGGCTCTATGGTTAACTGCTACTTATAGTGCCCCTATCATTGTAGGCGCGGCCGTTTGCTTTGCTGCATATGTACTAGTTGAAATTTTCTGGAGCGAGTATCAAATCTCAAAATTAATAGTGAAAGAGCTTGAAAATGCAATCGAAAGTTAAGGTACGCTCAGCTGGAGTCTTACTTCTCACATTCGCATTACTAAGTTGGATTTATCCTTCCTATGCTGTTTATTGTGACTATGTCGGATTGTTAAACAAAGAAGCAGAGGTCAGAGTGTCAATTATTACTCTTTGGGTTCCCATTGGTGGTTTAGGGGCTGTACTTAGCCTACTTTGGATGTCTCCAAGGGCTCTTTATCAAGGGAAAGGAATTGGAAAGGTTTACTCTCCAAAAGCAATGCAACTAGCGAATAAGATAACCATTTATTTCGCATTAGTAGGGGTGGCATTCGCGGCCGGGTGGACGTATCACAGCCTTGATTTACTAGAGAAATACGGTTACGTGTACAGCCGTGACTTAACTAAGATTACGCCTACAGGTGTACATTTGATGTATGTTAAATCTTCCAATTAGACTCAGTTGGTATTCTGCGTGAGGATATGATCCTTCTTATTCAATAGCGCGTAGTCGTGTTGAAGCGATAAACTTCGATGAATGAGTGTTGTTGGTCCAACGGCCAGAGGTGCACTATTTGGTGCAGCAGGTTCTGCAATTGCCGGTGGTAATGGTAGCGCTAAAGTTGGTACTGGTATCGGTCTGGTTCGGCGCGTGTTGCACATCGATTGTGTAATACAGTCACGTGTAGTATCGGCCGAACTGCCAGTTAAAACGCTCACTCATGTATTTCAATACCCACGTCATATTCAAAGTCGCTACCTAATGAGTACAAGTAGTCTAAGTTGCCACTAAGACTAGAGTTGAGACTTTGATACTCGCCCCAACTTACTTCTCGTTGTGTCATGGCCGTTATTATTTCACCAAGTAACCACGCTGTTTCAGTTCTTGAGCAAAATACGCTTGGGTTTGTGGCTCGCCATGAATCAAATGCACTTGTTTAGGTTTGGGATCTATTCCCTCGACAAAGCGCAGTAAATCGGTTTTGTCGGCATGGGCTGAATAGCCAGACATGGTATGAATATGTGCGTTAACTTCGACGTATTCATCATCAATGCGTACCTGCTTGTCACCCGATTGAATCGCACGGCCAAGCGTTCCCTCAGCCTGATAGCCGGCTAATATCACATCGGTTCGTTGATCTGGCAGCAGTGCTTTCAGGTAGTCCATAATGCGCCCACCTTGGCACATCCCTGAAGCCGCTACCACGAGCGCAGGCTCGCCAGTCGATTTTAAACGGTTCACTAGTCGCTGGTGGGTACGGTGATCTTCTACCGTGATGCATTGGTCAAAGGCTAACGGATGACGGTGTGCTTGCAAACGTTGCTTGGCCTCTTGCCCCCACAAGCTTTTAAAACGTCGATAAGATCGAGTGACCTTCTGCGCCATAGGCGAGTCGAGAATAATCGGTAGACGAATGTCGATGTCGTGGTCATGAATCAGTTGTTCAATATCAAACAGTAGCTCTTGCGTTCGACCAACGCTAAACGCAGGGATGAGGATCGATCCGCCATCTTGTAATGAACGGTCGATAATGGCTTTCAACCGCGCCGCGCGAGACGCGATCTCTTCGTGTTTGTTGTCACCATAAGTGGTTTCAATCAATAGATAATCCGCTCGTTCAGGGGAAACTGGGTCAGGTAATAATGGTGTATTACTTGGCCCTAAGTCGCCAGAGAAAACCACCACCTCTTGATTGGGTAATTGCAGTTCAATATACGCCGACCCCAGAATGTGGCCCGCAGGTTGAAAGCGAGCATAAAGGCCATCGGGTTGCTGCACATCAATCGGAAACCATTGGTTATATTCTTTGGCAACCAACAACTTACGGATGCGGTTCAACACTCGTTGCGCTTGTTTGTATTTTAATCCGAGCTGCAGCTTTAAACTGTCTTCGAGCATCAAAGGGATAAGCTCTGCGGTCGCTGCAGTGCAGTAAATCGGCTTATTGAAACCGTTCGCCAGCAGCCATGGCAGGCGGCCAATGTGATCAATATGAGTGTGGGTAAACAGTAGGGCACCGAGCGCTTTGGTGTCAAACTCAATATCCAAGGGGCGGGTATCAGCGCCTTGAAATAGGCCACAATCAATCAACACCGCTTGGCCATTTGATCGGAACTCATGGCACGAACCCGTTACTGTCTCTTTACCGCCGTGGTGGATAATTTCCATAACTCGCCTTTTTGTTGACTCACGTTGTCACTTTGTGAGGAAGAGAGCTTGAAGTAAATGGAAATAAATGAGACTTGCGAGGCTCCAACACTTCTTTAAGTAATTCAGTGTTTAGTGAGTGAAATCGGTGCGATCCAGGTTCGAGATAAATAGGAGCCGTGCCGTGAGTATCCGAGCAATGGCCACAACACGGCGTCGCAATTGTCCTATCGATATGCAAAGGTGGTTAACGGCGATAGTAAAGTGAAATACGCTTACCATCGATGTCTTGAACTATAAATGGGATTTCGTAAATTTCGCTAAGGACATCTGAATTAATCACTTGCTCTATGCTTCCTGCCTTAATGACTTCACCAAGCTTCATTGCGATGATGTGGTCGGAATAGCAAGAGGCGAAGTTAATGTCATGGATAACGATAACCACGGCTTTATTTTTCTTTTCGGCAAGCTGACGCAGTGTACTCATGATGTCAACAGAGTGCTTAATATCGAGGTTATTCAGAGGCTCATCTAGGAAGATATAGTCGGTATCTTGTGCCACAACCATAGCAATGAAGGCCATTTGACGTTGACCGCCAGAAAGTTGATCGATGAAGCGATCTTTTAAATGTTCAATATCAAGATCTTGCATCGATTCCTTGATGATTCGATGGTCGTTTTCAGTCAAGCGCCCCTGTGAGTAAGGAAATCGGCCAAAAGCGACTAAGTCACTAACGGTAAAGCGCATGTTGATGTTATTCGATTGGCGCAGAACAGAGAGGTGTTTGGCTAACTCTTCATTACTCCATTGCTCAAGCGATTTGTCGCCGATAACCACGGTTCCGGCATCGCTCTCAGTTAAGCGACTTGCCATCGAAAGTAAGGTACTTTTTCCTGCGCCATTGGGGCCGATAATACTGGTCACTTTTCCTAGCGGGAACAAAGCATCAGCATTTTTCACCACAAATTGTTGATGGTACTTTTTACTAAGACCTTGAATACGGATCATGTCATAAACCTTTAATCAAATTTGTTTTTCATTAGCAGAAGTAAGAAGTATCCGCCGCCAAGGAAATTGATAATAACGCTAATGGTGGTATCAAAATCAAACAGGTTTTCGACCACCCATTGACCACCTAATAACAGCACGACGGACAAGACCGAACTGGCTAAAAGCAAGAGTCGATGTTGATAACCAGAAAACAGCTGGCGGGTTAAGGCCACAACAATTAAACCAAAAAATAAGATTGGTCCGATTAATGCTGTCGAAATAGATACCATGCAGGTGATGATGAACATGACTTGCATGGTCAGCTTATGGGTATCGACACCTAGGCTTTTTGCGTTGTCAATGCCAAGCCACATAACGTCGAGTTTGTGTGCGATGCGCATTAGGTAGCCACCACTTATCAGAAGTGGTACTAAGCACCAGTAAACCAGTTCATTATTGATGTTATTGAAGCTCGCGAACATCGAATTTTGAATAAAGGTAAATTCGTCAGGGTCGGTGATCATGGTGAAAAAACCAGTCACGCTATTAAATAAGCTACTTAAGACAATACCAATCAATAATAAAGTAAAGATATTGCGTTGCCGACTTTGAAAGTAAAAGTGAAACAGCGTCATGGCACAGAGAGTCATAATGGCGGTTGAAAGCAAAAAGTTAAGCTTACTGTTGATAACGAGTGCACTGAAACCACCAAACATTACCACCAACATAACTTGGATCATGACATACATTGAATCAAATCCGAGAATGGATGGTGTCAAAATCCGGTTGTTGGTGATGGTTTGAAAAACTAATGATGAGGAAGCAATCGCCATGGCCGCTAGCATTATTGCCAGCACTTTTGGCACACGACGAGATAAGAAAAACTGATAATTATCGGCAGTTAAGCCTTTGCCAATGAAGATCGCACAGATCAACACTGCGACGATCGCGAGCAGACTCACTTTAACAGAATCACGCATTCGCTTTGTCTCTTAATACAAGGAAAATGAAAATTGAACCGCCTAAGATGCTGATGATCATAGAAATTGGAATTTCATAAGGGAAGATAATCAGACGGCCTAATATATCGCAAGACAGAACGAGGATCACCCCAGTGTAGGCTGTCCATGGGAGGTTACGGCGCATATTATCGCCAATAAAGAGCGAGACAAGGTTAGGCACAATCAAACCAAGGAAAGGAATAACACCCACGATCATGACGACGGACGAAGAGAGCACCGCCACCAGAATAACACCAATTAGAATGATTCGTTGATAGTTTAAGCCGATGTTTTTAGCAAAGCTTTCGCCAACACTGGCGGCACTAAAACGGTTGGCATAGGCGTAAGCTAATATCGAAACCGGGAGCGCTAAGTATAAAAACTCATAGTTTCCTTGCAGTACAGAGGCAAAGTTCGCCACGGCCCAAGACCCCATCGTTTGCACTAAGTCGTATTTATAAGCGATGAACGTCGCCATGGATGACACCACGTTGCCATACATGATGCCAATCAAGGGGACCAACATGGTGTTTTTGAATTTTAAGCGCTGCAAGAAGCGCACAAAGATGACCGTACCAAGTACCGAAAAGACGAAGATCGTAACCAGGTGTACCCAAGTGCTCATATCAGCAAAGAAAATAAGAGCGACAATATAACCAAACATCGCCCAGTCAATGGTGCCGGTCGTCGACGGAGCAGCAAAGCGGTTTTGCATAATCTGTTGCATGATAAGGCCCGCGATACTTAACCCTGCTCCGGCCAATATGATCGCGAGTAACCGTGGCAAGCGGCTGACTAAGATTATCGTTAAACTGTGGTGATCACCCGCAAGCACCTGCGAAATTGACACATCGGCGACACCGACTAATAACGAGCAAGCGGCGAGGATGATTAGCAATAAAAATGCCAGAATATGATGAAGTTTCATGGTGTTATGATCGATCTTAAAAAACGACAATGACCTTTCACAACCTGGAGTAGGAAAGGCCATTTAGCGATGAGAATGAGAAGTTTTGGTTAACTTTTGAACACTTTGTTGAGGTCTGCGATCATGGTTTTTGTTGACTGGTAACCCCCGGCAGTCAGATACCATGCTGCGGGCTCTATAAATAGCACTCGATCATTTTTCGCCGCTGGAATCGATTTGATCAGCGCGTTGTTAAACAGTTGTTTTGCTTTCCCGTTGCTTTGACCGATCGCTTGCTCTCTGTCAAGAACCAGTAGCACTTCCGGTTGCGCATCAGCAATATATTCAAATGAGATCAAGTTACCGTGAGATCCAGAAACGGCGTCAACATTTGCCGATGTACTGGTCTTGAAGCCGGCTTCATCATAAATGAATGAGAAACGGCTATGCTGGCCAAACATGGCAAGCGTATTACCGCTACTTGAGACGGTCAGTGCGCGAGGAGGATTCACTGCGACTTTGCTGTGTAAGTGATTAATTTGATCTTGAACCTCGGCAATTAACTGTTCGGCCTGTGCTTGCTTGTTAAAAATTGCACCTAGCGTTCGCCAATGCTCTTGAGTCGTTTTCCAGTAATCCGTAGTGTCAATTTTGAATATATAAGTGGGGGCGACATCGTTCAAATCTTGGTAGATGTCTGCCATGCGTGCTTCTGCAATGATCAGATCGGGCTTTAGGGTAAAGAGAGTTTCGAAATTCACTTCTTTGACACTGCCAGTATTGGTAAAGGCATCGGCCTTATAGTGTTGTAAAGACGTAGGTAGCAGTGTTTTTGGCATACCCACGGGCGTAATGCCGAGCGCATCGATGAAATCTAAACTGCCGTAACCTAGCACAACAACGCGTTGGGGAGTGCCGTCGATTTCTAAAGTACCTAAGCTATGTTGATAGGTTTTAGCCAGAGCACTGGATGTCGAAAATACGAGTAATAATGCGCCAATAATGACGGAAAATGAAAAATGACGAAACATAAAAAATTCCCAAAGTATGCTGAATTTATGCGCTATTTAAAACACAGTCAGGAAGATACATCGCGATCAGCGATATAGCACAAATCATAAAATTGATCTAAATCAAAATAAGAATGATTTTCAATTGCGATGATGTTACCAGATTTTAGTGTATCGGCAACCGTATTTTTGAAACTTTGCGCCGCTTTAGATTCAGCGTGGTTGGCCAGCGACTCTTGGTTTGGGATAAGTATGCTGTCTAAAAGATCAGACCAAGCACAGTGACATTGCTTTTCTTTACAAATGATATTGCGACTGAATGGCTGTGATGGCTTTATTTATCCAGAAGCAAGGTGTTACGACGCGTAGCCTTAAGCAAAGCGTGTATGAGTTAGGGCGTGGCTTTATCTTTAGTGGTGATTTTATTCTCATTATTTACCATGTTGTTCGGCATGTTATGAGTGATTAGGCGCAAAAATTTGAAGCGTAAGACAGATTCGAAAGTAAGAGGCTTCTTTGCCTCATTAGCCCGACTACGCTTATAACAAATCGATGAATATTCAATCACTAGGTGGGCATATATGTCAACGCAATCGTCTGATCATCCTAATAAAAAGGAACGCCATCATTGGCATCATCTTGATCATAAGGCGGTGTTTGAACAATTAAAGAGTCACTGTCGCCATGGCTTGTCTGAAGATGAAGCCGAACAAAGACTGAAACGCAATGGGCCGAATGTGATCACGGGTCAAGTGATGGTGCCAACTTGGCGTCGCATCGTGCTGCAATTTAATAACCCGCTGATCTATATTTTATTGGTGGCCACAATAGTAACAACGGTATTGGGTGAATACATTGATGCCGGCGTTATTTTATTAGTGGTGTTAATTAATGCTTTTATTGGATTTATTCAAGAGTCCAAAGCTGAACAAGCCATCCACTCATTGAAAAAAATGCTTTCGTCCCATGCGACAGTGATTCGGGAGGGTAAAAAACAATCGATACCCACCCAGAACTTGGTCTGTGGTGATGTGTTGGTATTTGCTTCTGGTGACAAAGTTTCCGCTGATACGCGGCTTTATCAGTGTCGAGATCTTCAAATCGATGAATCGACACTCACAGGGGAATCTGTGGCGGTAGAAAAGCAATTAGGCGAGTTCGAAATAGAGACAGCGCTGGGAGAGCGACACAATATGGCCTTTGCCGGCACGCTCGTGACGTATGGTACGGCACAAGGGATTGTTGTCGCAACGGGCGATGACACTCAAACTGGGCAAATTGCCACTATGATCGCGCAGGCCACACCACTCGAGACGCCACTCACACGTAAAATTCACGCTTTTAGCCGCTTATTATTGTGGGTCATTCTGCTATTGGCAGGTGTGACTTTTATGATTGGTTTAGGTTATGGCCTCCCATTATCAGACGCCTTCATGGCGGCCGTGGCGTTGGCTGTGGCTGCTATTCCTGAAGGACTGCCTGCGGTGGTAACAATCACGCTTGCCATCGGTGTTCGACGCATGGCAAAACGCCATGCCATTATTCGTAAGCTCTCGGCGGTCGAGACACTAGGTTCAACTAACGTCATATGTTCTGATAAAACGGGCACGTTGACAGAGAACCAGATGACGGTGCAAGGGCTGTATGCGGCGAATGAAATTGTTACAGTGACCGGAAATGGTTATCGGCCTTCAGGAGAACTCCAGGGGCAATGGCAAGATAATCGTGCTTTTGAGCATTTATTGATCGCGGGGTTGCTCAATAATGATTCGCGTTTATTAGAAAAAGACCAGCGCTGGTTGGCCGAAGGTGATCCTACCGAAGCGGCATTGATCACTGTTGCGTTGAAAGCCGGTTTGGTCAATGATGAGTGTCACCATACTCACCCACGCCTTGATATTATTCCCTTCGAATCTGACCGCCAATATATGGCAACACTGCATGCTGGCGATTCAGACAACAATATCCTCTACCTCAAAGGCTCGGTAGAGCAAATAATCCGTCGTTGTAATCACCAGTTAACCGCTAACGGTGAGTTGAGTGAATTGGATGCAGAACACGTTAATCAACAGGTCACCAATTGGGCCAGTCAAGGTTTACGGGTTTTAGCGTTTGCGATGCAATGGATCGATAAAGATCAACAGACGCTAGAGCACTTTAACCAGCATGAAGCAGAAAAAAAGTTGGTATTCATCGGTCTACAAGCCATGATCGATCCGCCAAGAGAAGAAGCGATCCATGCCGTGTCAATTTGTCAACAAGCGGGAATCAAAGTCAAAATGATCACCGGTGACCATGGCTTAACCGCGCAAGCAATCGCAGAGAAAATTGGCATTTTCAGCGAGTCAAATTCCCGCTTTGGCCCTATGTTGACCGGGCAACAGTTAAGTGAACTCAGTGATGAGGAACTCAAAGACGCTTGCCATGAGGTGGCGATTTTTGCCCGTGTTGCGCCTGAACAAAAGCTGCAACTGGTCATGGCATTGCAGTCTCATGATTTGGTCATCGCCATGACGGGAGATGGCGTCAACGATGCACCGGCCTTGAAGCAAGCCGACATTGGTATTGCGATGGGGATAAATGGTACAGAGGTGGCCAAAGAAGCCTCAGATATGGTCTTAACGGATGATAACTTTTCATCCATTGAGGCGGCGGTAGAAGAAGGGCGTAATGTCTTTGATAACCTGACTAAGTTTATTACTTGGATCTTACCAACCAATTTGGGCCAAGGCCTTGTCATTATGCTTGCTATTGTCTTTGGTTTAACATTGCCTATTTTACCGGTGCAAGCGCTGTGGCTTAATATGACCACGGCGGTGTTCTTAGGCTTAATGTTGGCCTTTGAACCGAAAGAAGACGGGTTAATGATGCGTCAACCTCGGCACCTCAAACAACCGATCTTACATCGTGAAATCATCAGCCGGATTATTTCAGTGAGTAGTTTATTGTTACTCGGTGCTTTTGGTTTATTCCAATGGTCAGCTCATCAAGGGGCGAGCTTAGAAGAGTCGCGAAGCCTTGCCGTTACTTTATTTGTTGTGGTGCAAAGTTTTTTCTTAATCAATTGCCGTCGCTTAAATGGATCAATCTTTACCATGCCACTGCATTCGAACCCATGGATAGCGGTGGGGTTGTTTGCGATGATAAGCGCACAATTGGCTTTTTTATATCTGCCGATGATGAATCATCTTTTCCACAGTGCCCCGATTTCAGCCGGTTATTGGGCGATAATGTTGCTTTATGGTGCGGCCGTGCTAATGATTATTGAATTAGAAAAATTAGTCTGGCGGAAAATAAAAACCAACGGGTCTTAATACCGGCTCGATGTTCGGCTTTTGAGCCTGGTCAGCCTAGACTACATTCGTCGTTTGTGTGTTGAACTGGCTGTTGATGCAAAACAAGTCATCGCTGTTTAAGCAAAGAAAATAGCGAACTAACGGCGTTAGACGAGTTGGTAACCGTAATGTAGTTAAAGAATCGAAACATCCGATGTGGTAAATAACCCGTCGATTTATTGGTAACTGTTCAGATTTGGTCAATACTAAAGCTATCGTCAATTTATAGATAACATGATAATATCGGCAAAAATTTGGGATATATATCACACTGTCAATAAATGGATGTTGTTCGCTTATGCGACTTTTGACACAAACAATCAAAGGTAACTCATTCATGTTGTTAAAAAATTTCTCGATTAAACAAAAAATTGCAGGCTCTTTTAGCCTCATCGCTTTAATCAATATTATTTTTGCTTGGTATTTGTACAGTGAGCTGACCGAAGTTAAAAAGCAATTGGTTAACTTTGCCGACGATACGCTACCGGCGCTTCAGCATGTTGACACAATGGCAGACAAGATGTCTTATTGGCGACGCACACAATTTGCGACGTTGCTGGCTAATGATCCGAACGAAGTGAGACAGCGCCTACAAGAAAGCCGCCAGTTACAGCAAGAAGTCGATGCCGGCTTGAAACAGTACGGCGCAACGGTTTGGCCGGGTGAAGAAGAACGCACTTTTAAACAACTGATGAGAAACTGGGAACGCTACACCTCGACGATAGGGCAGTTCAATCAAGCGTTGGAGCAAGACGACAAAGCCGGTGCTCACGAAATACTGAAAACATCGTTGGATAATTTCCGCAATATTGAATCTGATACTAAGGCGTTGATTGGTATTTTGCAAAAAGCAATGGACGGCAATAAAAGTTATATTTTAAAAGCCGTCGATACATTAAATACTTCCTCGATGACCAGTAATGTGGCGATCATTGGCTTAATGATTGTGATCACTCTCTTTTTAACCCGAATTATTTGTGGGCCGCTGCGATTAGTGGTTGAACAGTCTAATGCCATTGCACAAGGTAATTTGGCTAAAACGATTGATCGTGAAGCGATTGGTAATGACGAATTAGGCGAATTAGCCGACGCATCGCAAAAGATGCAAAATAATTTACGCCAGTTAATTGAAGAGGTCATTACGGCGGTGACTCAACTTAGCAGCGCTGTAGAAGAAATGAGCCACATCTCAACGACTTCTGCACAAGGCATGAAAGAGCAGCAACATCAGATTACCCAAGTCGCAACGGCGATGACGCAAATGAAGGCGGCCGTAACAGATGTTGCACGTAATACAGAAGATTCTGCGTCACAAGCAAGCAGTGCCAATGAAAAAGCGCAAGAAGGGGCAAAAGACAATGTGGCTATGGTTAGCTCAATTGAACAGGTGGCTGACGTTATTGGTCAGGCGGGTGAAACCGTAACGAATTTAGAGCAGCAATCTACGCAAATTAATGTGGTGTTAGATGTAATCCGCAATATTGCTGAACAAACAAACTTATTGGCTCTTAATGCAGCCATTGAAGCGGCTCGAGCTGGTGAATCTGGTCGAGGTTTTGCTGTTGTTGCTGACGAAGTACGTACTTTGGCGGGCAGAACACAAGACTCAACAGGAGAAATCACAACCATTATTGAGAAGCTACAGGCTATGGCCAGTGAAGCAAAAGCGGCAACTGAACATTCACGCGCCGGTATTGATGCTTGTGTTGTACAAGGTAATCATTCACAACAGATTATGGTATCGATTGAGCATTCTGTCGCTCAAATCTCAGATATGGGCAGACAAATCGCCAGCGCGTGTAGTGAACAAGATTCAGTGGCCGATGAGCTAAGTCGTAACATTGAAAATATTCAGATGGCTTCACAAGAAGTTGCTGAAGGATCTGAACAAACGGCGCATGCATGCCGAGAGCTCAGCCAATTGTCGGTTACTTTGCAAGATGCCATGGGTCGTTTCAAACTTCACTGATTTATGGTTATCTCAACTACAATACAGTTAGCTCCTTATGGGGCTTTCTTTTTTCCACTAAATAAGGATATGAGATGAACTTCAAAGCGTCTTTTCTCACCCTGTCTATGGCTATGGTGTTACCCTCTTTTTTAGCGTCTGCTGCCCCTTTAAGCCTTAATGACAGTACCTCTTCAATACAAGATATTCAGCAAACGAATGCTTGGCTTGAAGTCGACCTCGGGCAATTTAAACGAAATATTGAACAGTTTAAGAGCCACATTAATAGCGAAACAAAAATTTGTGCAGTGATGAAGGCTGACGCGTACGGAAATGGCATTCGAGGTTTAATGCCAACCATTCTAGCTCAAGAGATCCCTTGTATTGCCATTACTAGCAATGCTGAAGCGAGAGCGGTGCGTGAAAGTGGTTTTAAAGGCCAGTTAATGCGTGTGCGTTCGGCAAGCTTTGAAGAAATTGCACAGAGCGTGGAATTGAATATCGAAGAGCTAATCGGTAGTCAAGCACAAGCCGAACAATTGGCAGCGCTGAGCTTACGCACCGGGAGTACGATAAAAGTGCACTTAGCATTAAATGACGGTGGTATGGGACGTAACGGTATCGACATGTCAACCGAAGCTGGGAAGCAAGAAGCGCTGTCGATTGCGACTCAAGACGGCATCAAAATCGTTGGTATCATGACCCATTTTCCGAACTACAATCCGGATGATATCCGCAGTAAATTAGGCGACTTTAATGCTCATTCTGCCTGGTTAATTAACGAGGCAAACCTGAAGCGTGATGAGTTAACGCTCCATGTTGCTAATTCTTATACCGCACTCAACGTACCAGAAGCACAGCTAGACATGGTTCGACCTGGTGGCGTTTTGTACGGTGACCTTCCGACTAACCCAGAATACCCTTCCATTGTCTCTTTTAAAACACGTATCGCGTCATTGCATTACCTTCCCAAAGGAAGCACGGTTGGTTATGACAGTACATACCAAGTGACCAGAGACAGTGTTTTAGCGAACCTTCCTGTTGGATATTCTGATGGTTACCCACGAAAAATGGGCAATCGAAGTGACGTTTTAATCAATGGTCAACGGGCAAAAGTGTTAGGAGTGACGTCTATGAACACCACATTAGTTGATGTCAGTGATGTCAAAGGCGTACTGCAAAATCAAGAAGTCATTTTATTTGGTAAGCAAAAGCAAAGTCAGATTACCGTCAGCGAAATGGAAGACAATGCGCAGCTAATCTTCCCAGAGCTCTATACGATTTGGGGAGTTGCAAACCCTCGTTTTTATATCGAGTAAGCTTGCTATAACCGCTCAGTTTTAAAGTCTAACCGCTCAGTTTTAAAGTCGGCGCAACGTTTGAGCCAAAATGCTGTTGAAGAATTGCAAGTAAGGCGTTTTACGCCTTACTTTTTTTATGATTGAAGATTGAAGATTAAAGCTATACCTTAAAATACTTAAGCTGAGCGGTGAGATACTCTGCAGTATTGGCCATCATTTGGCTGTCTTCGGCAAGAGACTGCGACGCTTGAAGCACTTCGTTCGCAGCGAGGTGTATTCCCGTTACATTTTGATTCATTTCACTTGCTACTGCGCTTTGTTGCTCAGATGCGGCAGCGATCTGAGCCACCATATCGTTGGCATTGTGCATCTCATTAACAATCACATCTAGCTGTTTGCGAGTATTGTCAGAGGCCTGAACACTTCGCTCTACACTTTCGTTGCTGGTTTGCATTGCGGTAAAGGTTTTGCCTGCTTGTTGGGTTAGCTTTTCAATTGTCTGCTGAACTTCATTGGTCGAGTTCTGTGTGCGGCTTGCTAGGTTACGTACCTCGTCGGCGACGACCGCAAATCCACGCCCTTGCTCTCCGGCTCGAGCGGCTTCTATCGCGGCATTGAGAGCCAGTAGATTGGTCTGTTCGGATACCTCACGGATAACGCTAACCACATTACTTATTTCATTGACGCCTGATTGCAAATCACGCACAAGCTCGTTAGCCATCGAGATATTGTCAGAAACATGCGAGATAGATTGAGACGTTAGTTTCATTGTTTCTTCGTTGCGATTGGCATGGTCAACGACGGTGTTGGTGCTGGTGGCGGTATTTTCAGCATTCGTTGCGACATCTGCAATGGTTGCACTCATTTCAGTCATCGCGGTCGACAACAGTTCAAGCTGAGCGTGCTGAGAATTAACACTGGTTGCCGCTTCTTCACTGGCTTGTGCGATCTGGTTAGCCATCGTACTAGACTGTGTTGCCGAATCATTGGCTGTGCGAAGGGTTGATTGCAGTTTATCTAGCATTTTGTCAATTTGAACGCTCATATCGCCGAGTTCGTCTTTACGTGACATATTCATTCGAACGCGTAAATCGCCATCGGCAATTTTGTGGGTGTTTTCAATCAACCTGTGTAATGGCGTAAGAATATTATTAGAAATCGCATAGCCCATGGCAAAAAGCAGTGCTGATAGTAATAGAGCCACTACGGCTTCTTTAATAGCCATCACATAAAAGGCTTCTTGAATATCGGCGACCAAAATACCCGTGCCCACAATCCAGTGCCATTCTGGAAAAAGTTGTACGTACGATATCTTATCTTTTAATGCACCCTGTGGGCTTTTCCATTGGTAGTCGAGAAACCCCTTTTGCATTGATGTGTTAGAGATGGCAACCATCTCGCGCCAATGGTATTTCCCCGCGCCGTCTTTGAAGTCTTGCGCGTTTTTGCCATTGAGTTCTGGCTTAATAGGGTGAAGTATAATTTCGGTTTGTTGGTTTAGAATCCAGAAATAGTTGTTACTGTCGTATCTTAACGACTGAATTGCTGCAAGCGCCTGCTGCTTGGCGGTATCATCGCCTAGTTCTTGGCGTTGGTCGTAATAATGCTGAGCCAAACTAATGACCGCCTCAACTTGGGCACTGAGTTTGTCTTCGCGTTCTTGCAGCGAAGAGTTACGTTGTTGAACAAGGTTATAAGCACACGCCATTGCGATCAGTACAACGGAAAACACCACAATTGTCGTTAGCTTAGACTTAATAGAAAGATCACTTAATTTCATATCTAACTCATTCTAATTATTTATCATTTGAAAAGCGGTTCTGACTGTACCAAATTTGGTTTTTTCTCTAATGATAGGTGTCAAAAATTACTCATATACATATTGTTGCAAAATAATAAGGTGAGTTGAATCAAACTGAAAACGGGTGTGGTGTTTTTAGGGTGTCACGCTCACTCACTTGGGCCGATGCAATTAAGCAGGTTATTGATCACCGACATATTAAAATGTCGTTTGGCAGTAATAGCATAAAAACATTCGGTGACATTATCGAGCGTCAGGTAATTTTTTAGTAAGCCTGATTCAATTTCATCTTGGACTACGACCTCTGGAACCACAGCAAAACCTTCAACATCGCGTGCAAGTAAACGCAGCATGGCCATATCATCAACCTCAGCATAGGGGACTAAGTCAATGCCGTGTTGCTCGCAATACATATCAAATTGCAGGCGAATTTCATTACTTGGGCCCGGCACAATAACATGGACTTTATCTAAGTCTTTTGGTAGCGAGAGTGCATTTAGCGAAGGGTGATTTGGCCCAACTAAACAGACTTTTTGCTGATCGATCAAACGGCATCGCCAAGGTCTTGATGAGTCACTGGCGACGGGTTGGTTGGATAATACCAAGTCGAGTTTGTGCAATTGTAATTGCTCAAGCAAATCGTCTTGGCTCGATGAATGCAGCACTAAGCGGATAGACTGTTTTCCTAGTACGGGGCGTAAAAAATTCTCTTGGAAATTACGTGATAGCGTCGCGACAGCGCCAATACGTAACTGCTGAATTCGCTGCATTTCGCCCGCTTCCAGTATCGACAGTAACTCCCCGCTCAAGTTGAAAATACTATCGGCGTACTCAAGCACTAAGTGGCCAGTATCGGTCAGTTGCAGACTGCGCCCTTGGCGACTAAATAGCGCCTGGCCTAAGTGATCTTCAAGCTGACGTATTTGTGATGAGAGGGCAGACTGAGAGACATTGAGCCGCTGCGCTGAACGCGTCAAGTGTCCTTCTTTGGCGACCATCCAAAAGTAACGTAAATGATGAAAATTGAGCGAGCGAATTGGCATTGTTCTCTTTTATAGAATGATTTGTTAATAATTATATATTTTACATTATATATGAGTACGCACCACAATATCTTCAACAAAAAAGAACCACTTGCCGTTGTCGAGGAGGAACGCAAGGTGTCAGATTTTATTACCCCCTGGCTGTTGCCAATGATTTATATCGGGGCATTTCTTTGCTCGCTGCTGCCAATAAACCGTGTTTGGCCGATGGCAAAAGCGGCGAGTGCACTGGGTCTATTTTCTATGCTAGGCGTGACATTGAGCGCGATGTATCGTTATTGGCATGTCGGTGTCGTGCAAGATCCTCTAACGGTGATCATGGCGTTGTTGGTGTCCTTACTCAGTTGGGTGATTGTGCGTTTTTCTGCGCAATACTTAAATGGTGAACAAGGGCAAACGCGCTTTGTACGCGCTACGTTTTTTACCTTAGCTTGCGTCGCGGTACTCGTAACTAGTCATAATATTGCTTTGATTGCGTTGGCCTGGTCTGCAACCAGTGTCGGCCTGCATTATCTCCTCACGTTCTACCCTCAGCGTAAAGCAGCACAAATTGTCGCACATAAGAAGTTTATCGTGAGTCGTATCGCCGATTTATGTCTGTTGGTTGGCGTCACTTTGATTTACCAAAGTGTTGGCAGTTTTCAGCTTGAGGCATTAAGCCAAACGGTATCGCAAGGGCCGTTATCGACACAACTGTCTATTGCTGCCGTGATGTTTGCCATAACGGCGGTGCTAAAAACTGCGCAGTTGCCACTGCATGGCTGGTTGATTCAGGTGATGGAAGCGCCTACACCGATTTCCGCCTTGTTGCATGCCGGTGTCGTCAATATGGGGGGCTTTGTCTTAATTCGTATCGCCGACCTCATCGGTTTAGCCCCAGTGGCACAGTGGCTGCTAATCGCGATAGGTAGTGTCACTGCGTTGTTGGCTGGGGTTGTGATGATGACACGCATCAGTATTAAAGTGCGTTTGGCGTGGTCTACCTGCGCACAAATGGGTTTTATGTTGATGGAGATAGGCCTTGGCTTGTATGAGCTTGCGCTGCTGCATTTGGTGGCTCACTCACTGTACAAAGCGTATGCGTTTTTAAGTTCTGGCCAGGTCGTTGAGCACACCGTGATTCAACAAATGCGAGGCAATAATAAACATACTCTTATCATCATGATCTTGGCCCCCTTTGTCTCAAGCGGTGTGGTGTTTGGATTGCTATTGATATGGCAGGGGCTATTCGTGGGGTTTGAGTTACCGCCAGTCGTGTTGGTTATACTGAGCTTTGGTCTCGCACCGCTACTGTGGTCAAACACTTGTGCCTCGTTAGCGATGCTAGGCTTGGTGCGCGTTGTACTGGTGACTCAGATGTACTTTGCGTGGCACTGGCTCTTTGCTCAAGTAATTCGAACCGAGCCGAGCCATGGGCTATGGGCAGTCAGTTGGGTTATTGGTGTGTTTATGCTGCTCTACTTAGCGCAAATCGTGATTAGCTTGTTTGTCAATAATCGCCAGATTCAACGTTTTTACACTTGGGCTTATCACGGCTTTTTTCTCGACGAAACCTTCACTCGTTTTACCTTTAAATATTGGCCGGCGCGCTTTAGTCCACGTCAGGCGCAAACTTGGGTGATTCGCGAAAAATCATCAATGGGAGAGTATGTATGAAGCCGATGCAGCAAAACCTCATCGGAAATATTGAGCATTTAATTGGCGAGGTTTGCCAAACCATCACCCCAAACTGGCCTCTTGATCAAATGATAGCGGTCAGTCCGTACTGGCACCGAATTGAACACAATTTTGAGCAGGTATCAAAGCAGCTTGAGCAACATGCGGGCTCGCGTATGAGTATGGACGCTGACTATTATCTGAATGGTTGGCAGCAAGGGGAGATCGCTCGCTCAGCCCTTGAGCAAGCCGCTACTGATCTCGAAAGCGGGTACACTGTCGAGCAGTTGGTTGAGTTGTTGTCTTACCCTACATTGCCTTTAACGCCGCCTCCGCTATTATGCGATGCATTAGATGGCCAACGCGATCTCTCTCATCAACCGGCTTGGTGCGATACCATCACGCATCAAATCTCGCAGTTTTGCGCCGCTTACTTTGATGAGAATCAGTCTGATTGGCATGCTCAAAGAGAAAAGGGGCTGTTTACCACATGGCGTGAAGCAATAGAGCGTGACTACAGTGTGACATTATTAATGAAGTCGCAACTGATCAATCAGCGGGCAAAGCAGTTACCTTATGATGCAGAACTCGCGGTTCAATCGGTTGTGACAAAATTGATGCCAGAGGAGTCGGCTCAGCGTGATTATCTGCAAGCTTGCCTGTTAAGAATTAATGGTTGGGCATCGTGGTGCGCGTATCTTAATTGGCAAGCAAACTTTCAAGGTCAACGCACCAACCACCTGTCGGATCTGTTAGCGATACGATTGTGCTGGGAGTGGCTAATTGACGATCAGCAGCGCGGCATCAACACCATATGGCATCAATGGCAGCAGCAATGGCATCAACATTATAAACAACAAGCCAAAACTAATGTATTGCACGTTTGGCAACGAGCTCATGAGTTAAGTTACCAACATCAGCTATTGTCGATGCTACGTCAGCAGAAACCAGCGCCAGTGGCGAGATCGGCGGTAAAGGTTCAGGCAGTCTTTTGTATTGATGTCCGCTCGGAGGTGATTCGTCGCCACCTAGAAGATCAGTCATCCTCGATTGAAACTTTGGGTTTTGCCGGATTTTTCGGTTTGCCGGCCAGTTACACACCACTGGGTACTGAGGTTGAAAGACCTCAGCTACCCGGATTGTTGGCACCGTCGTTGATAGTGACAGACAGCTGTGGTGATGCGAAAAAAGATGTTCAACTGGAAAAGCGGCGCAAAAGCACATTGAGTAAACAATTGAGTTGGCAGCCTTTTACCAAACAACCCGGTGCGAGCTTCACGTTGGTTGAGTCGATGGGGCTCGGCTACTTGGCGAAGTTAGTCAAACGTACTTTACCATCGCAGTTAAAGCCAATCAGCGTTGAACAATTGGCGATGCCAAAGCAAAGTGGCGTAAAACCTAGGGTAGGCAGAGAGGTTTCGTTGCAGCAAAAAGCGCAATTAGCCGCGGATATATTGATTGGGATGGGGCTCGGCGAGAGGCAAGCTCGCTTGGTGCTGTTAGTCGGTCATGGATCGCAAACCGATAATAACCCTCAAAAAGCCGGTTTAGATTGCGGGGCGTGTTGCGGACAAAGTGGTGAGGTCAATGCGCGAGTGGTGGCGGGTTTACTTAATGAGCCTGAAGTGCGAGAAAAATTGCATGATTATGGTGTGACGCTCAATCCAGAGACGCTGTTTATTGCAGGTTTGCACAACACAACCACAGAAGCACTTGAGTTGTACGATGTTTCTACGGTTGCCAAATCGCATCAAGATGATGTTACTCATGTTCTCAAACAAATGCGTAGCGCTAGTTGCCAAGCGCGGCGTGAGCGTTCAGCAGCGATTGATCTCGATGAGGCCAAGTTAAGCGATAATCAACTAGAGCGAGTATTTAAGCGGCGAGCCAATGATTGGTCGCAAACTCGCCCAGAATGGGGCCTTGTTAACAATGCGGCGTTCATTATTGCGCCACGTCAGCGAAGCAAGCATACCGACTTACAAGGGCGTGTGTTCATGCACGAGTATCATCCAGAGCAAGATAACCAAGGCAGCTTGCTCGAGAAAATAATGACTGCTCCTATGTTAGTGACTCATTGGATCAACATGCAGTACTTTGCCTCAACGGTAGACAATTTTAGATATGGTAGTGGCAACAAGACGCTGCACAATGTTGTTGGTGGTAGAATCGGTTTATTCGAGGGTAATGGCGGTGATTTGCGTGGTGGTCTGGCTATGCAGTCGATTCATGATGGTAACCAGTGGCGTCATCAACCACTGAGATTAACGGTCGTGATTGATGCGCCACAGGCGCGCATTGAGTCGATTATTGCTCAACATGCAGTGGTCAAAAACCTTATCGACAATCAGTGGCTTTATTTAGTCCGCTTTACGGATGATGGTTTTGAACGTTATCAGCATCGTCAATGGACGACCTGGCGAGAGTAATGCCCTTATGTGACGTTCGCCACCAAGTAGGTCGCGAACGTCGGTACTTTTTGGTCGCTAAGTCGTTAGAAAAGCGGCGTCTGCACGGTGATAATCGCATACCTAAGTCAACCGTCACCAACCACAAGCTCTGTAAATCCAGTGTTCGTATCATACTGACGGTGAAATTTGAGATTGTCATAATGGTGGATGATCAACTCGGCGGTGGTATCAATAAGCGACCCTTCAAGCAGATGCCCGCCAATGACATCACCATTTTGTTTGGCAACAGACAGATGAATGTGCTGATGTTCTGCCGTCAGCGTGCCCATAATCGAGACAATTTCAAGCGGTTCGCACAGTTGCAGTGTTTCGGTTGCTCCTGCTAAGCGAATGTTGAGCTCGGTAAAACAACCGACACAAGAGGCGATACTACCTGCGTGAATGTGATGTTGAGTGACCAACTGTTGAATCGTCTGTTTAAGGTCGTCACCTTTGGTTAGTCGGGTGGCAATCGCGGTAATCAAAACTTTCTCACATCATTAATGGTAATGGATTAATGGGTTTTATAACTTTTGCTCGGCGCTTTGTTGGGCTCTGGTGTTTGCTGGGCTTTATCAAGCTGACGCCACATCAGTGCACCATTAGTTTCAAACTCTTTTGCGGCGGCGCACACCATGAAGTAATCGCCGGCTTGGATGACGGCCCCTTCAGAGTAGGCTTGATCTTGATAGTAGCAGATGCGTTTGCCTATCTCACTGGCGTTAATCCCGATCACAGGCCTTGCTGGTGTGGTAATAATACTCGCCATTGATGGCTGAGCAATAAGACTCAGTAACGCGAAAAATATCGACTTCATCAGCTCTCTCCAAAGTTTGAACCAAACTTCCGCTCGTAGCGAGGCAACATACTTTCGTTGCCAAGCAGCCCACCTTGATGAACGTATATAATGGTTTTGTCTCGATTGTCTTTATACCATGATTGTAGACACTGCCACATCATAGGATCGTACAGTAAGTCGAACTCAACGTCAGTCTGCTGTAGAAGCTGTTGCCAGATGCGAAAGTCCTGCTGATAAAGTTTGCCAAAGTGGTGTTTGTAATCCAACTCAAGAATCTGTGGATAGTCGTTTTCGCCTAGCTGTTTAAATTGGGTCAATAAGTAGTCTTTGCCGCCAACGCAGGGGCAGGTGAGTACCTCAATTCCGTGTGGTTGCAGATACTTATGTAAGTATAAAGCGGTAGTCCCCGTACCTGCAGGCAGCGCTACAACAAAGGTTTGGTTTGATTCAAAGCGCGTCCAAGACAATATCTCGCTGGCTAACTGTTTCACGCCTTCCTCAGCCGCTGTAGACCGACCGCCTTCATCAATAAATAAGCAGTGATGGTCAGGTTGACGTATTTGTTCAATATAGTCGAGTGGGTGCGATGTGATTTCGATCACCTTAGCGCCAAGTTCTAATGCACCACGATAATTGCCCAATGGCTTTTCGTTGAGCCATTTAGGAATATGGTTGACATAAAACTCCAGTTGCCAGCCTTTTATCGCAGCCAAAGCCGCAAGAGAATAGAGTGAATTGGCTTGGGCGCTGCCATAGCTAATTAAGGTGTCAACCTCGGGGTAATCTTGCTGTAAAAACGCCATAAACTTGCGTGCTTTATTACCACAAAAATGGCTATGCAGCTGATCATCGCGTTTAACAAAAAATGTCATACCAGCGAATGTGTGCTGGGTCATTGGCGTATTTGACAGCTTCATACAATCAATCTAATCGGAATTGGGCGCCTATCTTAACCTGCTAAATCGTGCGCGCATCACTTTAGATCAAGTTTTCTTTTGCGAAATGGTGGCAAGGGGTGAATTACGCAGATAAAAAAAGCCCAGAGCAAATTGGCCCTGGGCATATACAAATAAACATAGGAGTTAATAAGAAAAAGCATTGAAAATCAGCAGCTTCAGTCAGAAAGTAAGTTTGACGGCCTGTAAACTTTACGGGTTGTCTAAACCCCTTGAATGCTCTGCTAACTACACCTATTGAGACCGAGTGTTTGGCAAACAGTTCCAATTAATTTCAAAAAAAATTTATTTTCCGCCAATTCAGCGAGTTAATTGCGTTTGTGGCCTTTCTGGTCGGACCAATGCGTAAAAATGTGATGTTAATAACTTGTTGTCTTTGTGTTTCGAATGTATATTTCAAACAGTTGTTTAATACGAGTGATTGAAATGTCGGCGAGAAATTCAACCAAAGAGAAAATCTTAGATGTTGCAGAGGCCTTGTTTGCAGAGCACGGCTTTAAAGATACCTCTTTACGCACCATTACCAGCAAAGCGGGCGTGAATTTAGCCTCGGTCAACTATCATTTTGGTGATAAGAAAACCTTAGTAAGAGCTGTGTTGAACCGCTATTTAGAGGCGTTTATGCCTCCTGTTCAAGATGCTTTAATTAACTTAAATCTCAACGAAGGCTATCAAATGGCGGATGTGTTTGAGTCTTTGCGTGGACCACTACGCAATCTCAACGATGTCAGACCAAACGGCACTAGCCGCTTTATGTTACTTATCGGTCGCGGCTACACTGATGTACAAGGCCATCTGCGTTGGTTCATTACCACACGCTATGCCGACACCTTGGCCCTGTTTACTCAATCGGTACTAAAGGCCAACCCTGAACTGACGCAAGAGGCGCTGTTTTGGCGCTTGCACTTTACGCTTGGAACGTGTGTCTTCACCATGGCATCAAGCCAGGCGCTACTTGAAATAGCAGAAAACGATTATGGCAAAGCGATGGATGCAAAATCTGTTGTTGACCAACTGATTCCATTTTTAGCAGCGGGTGTCGCTGCAAAATAACAAACCTCGACCTACAAAAATAACAACATTGAACCACCACAGAACAAAAGGATCTGATCATGGGCTCTCTAAGAACAAAATGGGTCAGCGACCCAGCTTTTAAACTGTTTAAAAAAGTACTACCGCCATTGTCTAGCACCGAAAAAGAGGCGATGGAAGCGGGTAGTGTGTGGTGGGATGGAGAGTTGTTCTCAGGAAAACCTGACTTTACCAAACTTCACCAATACCCAACCCCGTCACTGAGTGATGAAGAGCAGTCGTTCATCGATAACGAACTTGAGACTTTGCTCGATATGCTCGATGACCAAAAAATTGTTAAGAAAGATCGCGACTTACCGAAAGAGGTGTGGGACTTCTTGCGCAAAGAGCGTTTCTTCTCGCTAATTATTTCTAAACAATATGGTGGCCGTGAGTTTTCAGCACTAGCCAACTCAACCATCGTTTCACGCATTGCCACGCGCAGTATTAGTACCGCTGTTTCAGTCATGGTCCCGAACTCATTAGGTCCGGGTGAGTTGTTGTCTCATTATGGTACGCAACAGCAAAAAGATTATTGGTTGCCTCGTCTAGCAGATGGCACAGATATTCCGTGTTTCGCTCTGACTGGGCCGGAAGCTGGTTCAGATGCCGGTGGTATTCCTGATGAAGGGATTGTTTGTTACGGCAAACATGACGGAAAAGAAGTGCTAGGCGTACGTCTGAATTGGAACAAACGCTACATTACCCTCGCGCCGGTTGCGACCGTGCTAGGCCTGGCATTTAAGATGTATGACCCAGAAGGGCTAATGGGTGATAAAAAAGATATCGGCATTACCTGTGCTCTGATCCCCGCGGATCACAAAGGCGTTGAGATTGGTGAACGCCATGATCCATTAGGTCTTGCGTTTATGAACGGCCCGACTCGTGGCCAAGATGTGTTTATCCCGATGGAATGGCTGATTGGCGGCCAAGATTACGCCGGCAAAGGTTGGCGCATGCTGGTGGAGTGTCTATCAGCGGGGCGCGGTATTTCACTGCCTGCACTCGGCTCGGCGATGGGTCATCTCACAGCACGCACAACGGGGGCCTACGCTTATGTTCGTAAGCAGTTCGGTATGTCGATTGGTAAATTTGAAGGGGTTGCCGAAGCGCTTGGCCGCATTGGTGGGTTAACGTACCTACTCGAAGCAACACGTACGCTGACGACGACCTCGCTCGATTTGAAAGAAAAACCAGGCATAGTGACAGCAATTGCTAAGTACCACATGACTGAAATGGCGCGAACCATTCTCAATGACTCAATGGATATTCATTCAGGACGTGCGATTCAAGATGGGCCAATGAATTACCTAGCTGCGCCTTATTTAGGTATTCCGGTTGCCATTACGGTTGAAGGTGCCAACATTTTAACCCGTAACTTGATGATTTTTGGTCAAGGCGCAACACGTTGTCACCCTTATGTCTTAAAAGAGATGGAAGCGGCGGCCAATCCAGATGAAAAACAAGGAGCGAAAGAGTTCGATGAACTGCTCTTTAAGCACATCAAACATGCGATGGGCAATACGTTTGGCGCGTTTGGTGCAGCGCTAACTGGCTCGCGTTTTATTAAAGCGGAGATGAGCGGTCCTACTCAACATTACTATAAAGAGATGACCCGACTAAGCCGTTCTTTGGCGGTTAGCGCTGATATCGCAATGGCAACGCTCGGTGGCGATCTTAAACGTAAAGAGATGATCTCGGCACGCTTAGGTGATGTGTTGGCTTACTTATACATGTCATCTGCAGCGCTTAAGAAATACGAAGATGAAGGGCGTCAGCAACAAGACTTAGATTACGTTCATTACGCGGTTCAATACTGCTTATATAATGCGGCGCAATCACTAGAGCAGGCGTTTAACAATTACCCACAAAAAGCGGTAGGTCGCTTGTTGAAGGTGTTGATCTTCCCTCTTGGTAATCGTTACACCAAACCGAGTGATGATCTAACGGTCAAACTGGCGGATAGCTTAATGACGCCAGGTGCGCATCGTGATCGCTTAACTCATCTCTGTTATGTCGGTAAAGGTGATGATGACAGTGTTGGCCTGATGGAAAACGCTTTCCTTGCGATGTATAGCGTTAAGACCCTAGAGCGAAAACTAATACGCGCAGCAAAAGAGGGTAAAATCGCTCGTAAAGGTCTACTTGCAGACCGATTAGCCCAAGCACTTGAGGCGGATGTATTGACTCAAGAAGAAGTCGACACAATTGTTGCGGCAGACCAATTGCGCTACAAAGCCATTCAAGTTGACCACTTTAGTCATGACTTCAGTGAAGTTCTTACTCATGATAAAAAAAAGCGTAAAGCTAAGTTGAACAGCGCCGCGTAAGCTGCAAAACGTGTTGAACAGTTCAAGGCACCGACTCAGGTGCCTTTATTTTTTGCGCAAACTCAAGCTATCGAGTGAAAGTGCTCCAACCACTTGCATTTTAGCGCTGTTTTGACAGAAATTAGATGCGATCCACTGGCGAACCTTTTATCCTAGCGGGGTTTTTTAAAGGAAGTTGAATATGATCATCAAACCTAGAATTCGTGGATTTATCTGTACCACAACGCATCCAGTGGGTTGTGAAGCTAACGTAAAAGAACAAATCGCTTACACTAAAGCGCACGGTCCAATCAAGAATGCACCAAAACGTGTGCTAGTGGTTGGCGCATCAAGTGGTTACGGTCTATCTTCTCGTATCGCGGCTGCATTTGGCGGTGGTGCTTCAACTATCGGTGTTTTCTTTGAAAAAGAAGGCACAGAGAAAAAGCCCGGCACGGCAGGCTTTTACAATTCAGTGGCATTTGAAAAACTGGCTCGTGAAGAAGGCTTGTATGCAAAAAGCTTAAATGGCGATGCGTTTTCAAATGAAGCCAAGCAAAAGACCATTGATCTGATCAAACAAGATCTTGGCCAGATTGATATGGTGGTTTACTCGCTGGCATCTCCAGTACGTAAAATGCCAGAAACAGGCGAGCTAGTGCGTTCTGCGCTAAAACCGATTGGTGAAACTTACACATCGACAGCGGTTGATACCAATAAAGATGTCATTATTGAAGCAAGTGTTGAACCTGCAACAGAAGAAGAGATCAAAGATACCATCACCGTCATGGGCGGCGAAGATTGGGAACTGTGGATCAACACACTCTCTGCAGCGGGTGTTCTTGCAGACGGTTGTAAAACCGTGGCGTACAGCTACATCGGTACTGAGTTGACGTGGCCAATCTACTGGGACGGCGCACTGGGTCGTGCCAAAATGGACTTGGACCGCGCCGCATCAGCGCTAAACGAGCAGTTAGCCGCTAAAGGTGGCAGCGCAAATGTTGCCGTACTGAAGTCGGTTGTGACTCAAGCAAGCTCTGCGATTCCTGTTATGCCACTTTACATTGCGATGGTCTTCAAGAAGATGCGCGAAGAAGGGGTACACGAAGGGTGTATGGAGCAGATCTTCCGTATGTTCAGTCAGCGTCTATATAAAGAAGATGGCAGTGTACCTGAGGTGGATGATCACAATCGCCTGCGCCTTGATGATTGGGAACTGCGTGATGATATTCAGCAATATTGTCGTGAACTATGGCCACAAATCACGACGGAAAACTTAAAAGAACTCACCGACTACGTTGAGTACAAAGAAGAATTCCTGAAGTTATTTGGTTTTGGTGTTGAAGGCGTCGATTACGATGCTGATATTAATCCTGCAATTGAACACGACTTTATTACCATCTAATTGATGACGAAGTCTAAAAATCCGGTGCACTGACACCGGATTTTTTATGTATAACAATGACAATCGATCGTTGTCGTTTAGTTAAACGTTGACCATGTTTAGTTAAACGTTGACCATATAGGGGCGTGATCTGACGGTTTTTCAATCCCGCGTAACTCATAGTCAATATCCGATTCAATGCATTTTTCTGCCAGTGATGGTGTTGCCAGCACGACATCGATACGCAGGCCGCGATTGTCATCAAAGCCACGTGAACGATAATCAAACCACGAATAGCGCTCACTTGCTTCGGGGTGAATGTGGCGGAAGGTATCGACCAACCCCCAATCTAGTAGCGTTTTTAGCCATTGACGTTCTTCTGGTTGGAATGAACATTTGCCTGTTTTGAGCCAACGCTTGCGGTTTGGTTCGCCAATACCAATATCGCGGTCGAGTGGGCTAATGTTGATGTCTCCCATCACGATCAGTTGCTCGTCGTTGCTGTGGTACTCGTTCAGGTAAGCCATCAAATCTTTATAGAATTGGCGCTTATAAGGATATTTTGTCTCGTGATTGATGTTATCACCTTGTGGAAAATACCCGTTTAAAACCGTGACTTTTTCACCCTTCTCATTTTGCAACGTCACCATAATCATACGCTTCTGATGCTCATCGTTATCGCTCGGGAAGCCTTTTTGAACAGAGATAGGCTCTTGTTTACACAGCATAGCAACGCCGTAATGCGCTTTTTGACCATGAAAGTAAACCTTGTAACCCATCGCTTCGACAGCGTCGAGAGGAAAGGCTTCATCATGAACTTTGATTTCTTGTAAACCAATCACATCAGGCTGGTGCTTATCGATAATAGCTTGAAGTTGGTGAAGGCGAGCACGTAGGCCATTAATATTGAAAGAGATGACTTTCATATAGATTCCTTTTTATTAAGATTTATTTGTTTGCTGTATCAGTTTCTCTTCCAGATCCGCGCTGACAATTTTTATTGCGGCCAACGCGACCTGCGGGTCAACGTCATTACTTTCTAGTAAGTAGATAAGATCAACCGCGAGCTTTATTTCCGTCGGGGCATTTTCTAAGCCAGTATTATTTGTCGTCATGGCTGATTCCTTTCTCGATAAGTGATCTGCTTTTCAATCTTTAATTTGGATTCTTGGCAACGTTTGAGTCTTTGCTCGGTGGCAAGTAACGATTGCTGCGCTTCTTGTTGCTGGAAGGGAGGCGCGTACTGCATCGCCAGTTCTTTATCCCTGACCATTTCTAATAGTCGACGTTCCCATTCTTGATGCTGGGACAGTTGTTGATACAGTTCATTGATCGGCTTTAGAAAATAGCTTTTGTGTTTGGGCTCGTGCTTACGAATGTTTGTTGTCGCAAGCTCGCGCTGGATGGCAGACACTTGAGCAAGTAACCGTTCCGTCAAATATTCAGCGCGCATAGGTGTCAGTTTTTTTGCGTCTTCTTCACGCACAATACTGCTTAAGGTGGCTTGTGTTTCTTTAACACAGGGAACCAATAGTTTGGCTTTCGAATGAAACAATCGTTCATCAAACAGCGGAAGATGGTGTTCACCGCGCTGACGATCAAGGGCAGCAGCGTCAATAGCGAGTCGTTCTAATGTCGTTTGTAGTTGACGAATATTACTCATTGCAGAGACTCTCTTTACAGTGAAACAAACCAAGCTTCATAGGCAAGCTTGACGGCAAGAATACTCACAACAGTAACAAAAACCGGTCGAATAAATGTCGCGCCGAATCGTATTGCTGAATGAGCACCGACAAAGGCGCCGGCCATTAAACACACACCCATGGTTAAACCAAGTACCCAGTCGATATGGCCGAGTAGCGCAAAGGTCACTAGCGATGTGAAATTGCTGGTAAAATTCATTGCTTTTGCTAAGCCTGATGCGAGCAAAATATTGAGCCGATAAAGCGCCATAGAACTGACCGTCCAGAATGCACCAGTGCCAGGCCCAGCCACGCCATCATAAAATCCCAGCGACAAACCTTGGATATATTGCTTCTTATTGAGGGTCGGACACGGTTGAGGGGTGGCGTTATCGGTCGTATTTGGCGTTTTGTGCCAAATAGTATAAATAGCGGCCGCCAAGATAACCAATGGCAATATTTTTTCAAGCCATTCCGTTGCCATTAAATCGACCGCTAGGGTACCTAAAATCGCGCCAGTCAAGGTGGAAGCAAAGGCGCGCTTCCAGCATCGTGGTTTAAACAGTCGTTTTCGGTAATAAGTGAGAGCGGCCGTTGATGAGGCAAAAGTAGCCGCAAGTTTATTGGTGCCAAGGGCAATGTGCGGTGGCAAACCTAACGATAGCAGTGCTGGGACAGTGAGCATGCCTCCTCCGCCAGCAACCGCATCGATAAAGCCTGCAGCAAACGCCACCAGTGCCAATACCGCCAGTACGCTTGGCTCAAATAATTCCATATTTCATTCTTCTACTTATGTCTTCGGAGTGTTATTCAATCACGCGTTTAAAAGGTGGCAGAGAGTCAAGTAAAGCGCTGCCATAACGTTTGGTCACTAAGCGACGGTCGAGAATAATGACTTTACCAGAATCCCGTTCCTTACGCAGCAAGCGACCTACCGACTGGATTAACTTTTTGCTCGCTTCCGGTACGCTGATTTGCATAAACGGGTTACCACCGCGACTTTCGATATACTCTGCATGAGCTTGTTCTACAGGGGAGGTCGGAACCGCGAAAGGGATCTTAGTAATGATTAAGTTTTCGAGCAGCTCTCCCGGCAGATCTAACCCCTCTGAAAAACTCCCAGTACCGAAAAGTACGCTAGTCTTTTGACATTGAACCAAGGTTTTATGTTTTTTTAGTATTTCTGAGCGAGATTGTTGTCCCTGTACTTGAAGTGTCCAACCTTTTGTTTGCATAAGATTCGACAAGGCTTGCGCGACTTGATTCATCTGCCAATAGGAAGCGAATAAGACTAAGTTGGCTTTCTTATCTTCGATTAGATCAGGCAACGCCTCAATAAGATAATCAGTGAACTGGGGCATTTGGGGTTCACACTTAGTTTTGGGCAGGTGTAACTCTGCTTGAGCGGCATAATCGAACGGTGAGGCAAGGGCTAAGAAGCGCACACCGTCATCCGCTTTTTCACTGATACCAGCTTGGCGACAGAAAAAGCGAAATGAGTTTAAGGCGCGTAAAGTTGCAGAGGTAAGGACAGCGCCAACACAGCGGCTCCACAGTTGTTGATCGAGTTGCCAACCGACTTCTAATGGCGAAACGTTGACGGTGCAATCCCCCTCTCGTTCAGAGCTAACTTCCAACCAACGTGCCAGTGGGGCACCTTTTTCGCGCATGGGCTCTGCCATTAATCGCCAAACCTGCGCAAGGTTATCCATACGCTGAATATAAAATCCCAACTCGGCGAGCGCCGGTTCTGCAAGTCGGTTCGATAATTCGCCATCTTTTACTCGCTCGGCAATAAGATCAGCCACTTTCGCCACCGCTTGAGCGCCTTTACTGGTTAACTTTTTGAGATCTTTTGCCTCTTCGTCAAGCCAACTCGGCAGTTCGCCATTTTCAAATCGATAGATATTGTCGTTGAAATGAGTGGGATCAAAGCGTGTGGCGAGTTGAGATAACGAAGGAATCAGTTGCTGCACCGAATCTTGTAATTCATTGCGAAATCTCGCGACGCGTTTTTCCTCGGCCATATTGGCAAATTTACTCACCGACTGGTTGAGTCGTTCAAGCCAACTGGCCGCACCTTTGAGGCTAGCAGAGGCTGACGAGTGGTCGCGCGCAACATGTGGAAGATGATGTGCTTCGTCAAATATATAGAAGGTGTTTTCTGGTTCAGGCAAAATCACGCCCCCACCTAAATCGGCATCGGCCATCACCAAACTGTGATTCGCAATAATCACGTCAGCTTTATCGATTTCGCTGCGCGCTTTTTGGAACGGACAATCACGGTGCGCAGGTAGGCTGTTATTGCAGCTATGTTTGTCGCTCACAATCATCTGCCAAATTTCATCTTTTATCGGTTTTGGCCAAGCGTCGCGGTCACCATCCCACTTGCCCTGTGCAAGCGATTTGTACAGGGTTTCGAGCTGTTCGATATCCTTCTTTTTCGGTTTGCTTTCAAACATAGCGAGCTGACCACCGTCAACGCCACTGGCTGACGCCAGCTTCTCAGCGCAGCAATAACGCTGGCGACCTTTGGCAAGCAAAAAAGAGAACTCAAAGTCAGTCAACCGTCTATATAGAGGTAAATCTTTATTGATCAACTGCTCTTGCAAAGCGACCGTCGCGGTTGAAATGACGACTTTACGTTTGCTGAGCACGGCAACAGGAATCGTTGCCATTAAGTAAGAGATAGACTTACCAATTCCGGTGCCGGCTTCGGCAACGATCATACGGGTTGATTTGTGATACTCCCCGCATAATGTTTTGGCTATCTCTGCAACAAGGTAATTCTGAGCTCGACGAGGTACAAAGTTATCGAGCTGAAATTGAAGGTTTTGATAACTAGCACGAATGGCTTGCTGGGCTTTACTGGTAATCATACGGTGACCTAAATAACGAGTGCGGCATCATAGCACAGTTTGCTAAACACTACTTAGTTCACGAAATAGAATCCTTTATTGCCAAAGGTAGATCTTGTTCACAAAAAAACTGAACCTTCAGACACTTACAATTAATTCTAAATCTAAAAAATATATCACGCCACTGACGCCGCTTTACCGTTCAAATATATTGAATTTATAGGTTTAAACATCATTTTTTGGTGGTTTGTTCTATTTTTGAGTTGCACCGCATTTGGTTGAATAAGGTGTAGACTGGTATGAAGTTGGTCGTATTTTGTACATGTAATGATGTAAGTGTCTGTTTTTAATTGTTTTTACTTTTTTTTATGTTGTGATTTTAGAATATTTGACACGCAGGATAATCTTTTGCAATCTAGACACCGAATTTAGTGGCGATGACATCTTACTCACAAGAAGTAAGAGTTATCATCAAAAACAAAGGGAACCGGATAAGGATTTCCCAATCTATAGAAAAGGCAGTGGATTATTATGAAAAAGACTCTATTAGCAATCGCAGTTCCAGCTATCATGGCTGCTGGTTCAGCATCTGCAAGCATCAACCTATATGATGCAAACGGTGTAAAAGTAGATGCATCAGGTGCGATGGAAATTCAATACATCAGCAAACTAGCAGATAATTCTGAAGCTGCATTTCGTCATGATGACGGCGACCTGGCCTTCAACACAACCGTCGCGATTACTGATTCAGTAAATGCTGTCGGTGGTATCGCATTCAAATTTGAAGATGGCAACACTAAAAACGACGAGCTTTATGTCGGTTTTGCTAGCGAGAAGTACGGTACTGTTACTTTCGGCCGTCAGCTACTTGTTGCTGATAACGCTGGTAACACCAAAGATCTCGAATTTGGCGGTGAAGGCCTAGACTTCGTTGTTTACGAAGGCGAGCAAGTTGCTAAATACGAATTCGACAACGGTTCTTTGTACGCGGGTGTTTCTGCGTTACTAGAGTCGAACGGTGAAAACAACGATTATGATGTTACAACAGGTCAAGGCGACGCCGATACAATTTTCGATGGCCGTATTGGTTACCGAGTAAACGATGATCTAGATGTTCGTTTGTACGCTTACGAAGGCAAAGACGTTGATGCAGAAGACATTAACGATGCATTTGATAAGTCTACTCTTCAGCTTGATATCAATGGCTTTAACCTAGAAGCTGATTACAAATGGGATGCGTTTAGCTTTGCTGCATCTTACGGTCAAGTCGAGTACAAAGAATCTAACATTGCTAACGCTGATGAGTTGACTGTTGACATCATCGCTCTTTCTACAGATTACACTATGGGTAAAAACGTGTTTGCATTAGGTTACACTCGCTACGAAGGCGATCTAACTGGTACAGCAGCTAAATATAATCAAGACACTGTATATGCTAATCTTACTCATAAATTCCATAGCAATGTAAAAGGTTACCTAGAAGTAGCAGTAGCTAACGGTGAAGACTTCGAAGGCAAAGAAATTGATTTTGATACTGCTTACCTAGCTGGTATGGAAGTTAAGTTCTAATCGAGAATATCGATTGCATTATTGCTTTTAGTATTAACTAAAAAGCCGCCTTAGGGCGGCTTTTTCTATTTTATTTAGTCATTTAAGGATAAGAAAGAAAAATGAATCAGTTTAAATTGACAACTCTTATACTAGGTTTTATCGTCAGCTTTGGTGTCGCACAGGCGGCCACTATCACCTCTGAAAGAGGGGTTGAGTTTATGGTCGTTGATGGTCATGCTGTTAATTTTGATCGTTGGTCACCTCAGCAAAGTATTGAACTTGCAGATGGTACACATCAATTAGTTATGCGTTTTGAAGATGAAGTGAAACGTGGAAGTAAAGAGGTTATTTACACCTCTCGTCCTTATGTGTTTGAATTAACTGTAAACGGGCGGGATATGACGATTGGCTTAGATACACGCTTATCTGCGCAAAGCCAAGCATCGAGCTATTTTGCGTCTGGAGCACAGTGGCAAGCCGTTTACAGTAACGATGAAGTAAAGCCTTTGGTGGCCACAGTGCTGGAAGGTGATGGTTTTGCAGCGTACTCAAATATGGAAGAGTTAGTGGCAAAATATAATCAAGCCAACGGTATTATTTTTGACGAAGGTGAGAGTAAGAATCTTAACGAGCTATTGGTCGAAGTGGATCATCAAGGGAAAGTCTCCATTAAGGGAGATTCAGTAACTCAGTTGAAGCTTTGGTACGCTAAGGCCAGTGATGAAGAGCGCAAAGCGTTTCGTCGTTGGATGATTGATCAAGAGTAAATATTCATCTAAGTAGACATCATGTGACAGCCTCGTTGGGATAACTAACGAGGCTGTTTTTGCTTTGGAGTAAACCTAGATTCTGAATCACGCTCGTGCCTCGCTGTTCACAATGACGGAACGGTGCATGGCTAAGATTGAGCCGTCATTCCGTAAGTGAGGAACGAGCTATACGGAATCTGGTTTTATGAGTATTGTAATTAGACTCCCGCCTCACCGTGTAGAATGACGAGGCAGTACCTGTTTCGGATGCGCTTGCGTCGATTACTGAAAGAGGTGTGGATTTTTCAAAGCCAGCTCTACAGCATCGACTAACTTCTCAATATGCTCCGGCTCACTGATATACGGCGGCATCATATAGATCAACTTGGCAAAAGGTCGAATCCAAACACCTTGGTCAACAAAGTGCGCTTGGATGGCTTCCATGTTAACAGGTCGCTTGGTCTCGATGACTCCAATAGCTCCAAGCCAGCGTACATCTGCAACTAAATCGTGTTGTTTTAACTTAGGCAGTAAATCAGAAAAGAGTCGCTCAATTTGCTTTGTCTGCTGCTGCCATTCATTTCGCTCTAGTAGTTCCATGCTGGCTGTCGCTACAGCGCAGGCCAGTGGATTTCCCATAAATGTTGGGCCGTGCATAAAACAGCCTGCTTCGCCTCCGCAGACGGTATTGGCAACATTTGATGAGGTGAGCGTAGCAGAGAGAGTCATGTAACCACCGGTCAATGCTTTGCCCACACACAGGATGTCGGGCTCAATAGCCGCATGCTCACAGGCAAACATCTTACCTGTGCGGCCAAATCCTGTAGCGATTTCGTCAAGGATCAACAATACGTTAAATTCATCACAAAGCTGACGCACACGTTGTAGAAATTGAGGGTGATAGATCCTCATTCCTCCGGCTCCTTGAACAATCGGTTCTAGAATGACAGCCGCAATATCGCGATGATGCTCTGTTATCTTATGCTTGAAGTCCTCAATATCCCTCTCGTTCCACTCTTGCCAAAAACCCGTTTGGGGAGAGCGAGCAAAAATGTGTTCCGGTAAGAAACCTTTGTACAGTGAATGCATTGAGTTGTCGGGATCGGTGACCGACATTGCAGCAAAGGTGTCACCGTGATAGCCATCTCGCAGGGTCAGAAACTTAGACCGAGACTCACCTTTTGCATGCCAATATTGCAAAGCCATTTTCAAGCTTACTTCGACGGCGACAGAGCCAGAGTCTGCCAAAAAGACGTGTTGCAAATTGTCAGGCGCTAATGCGAGGAGTTTTTTGCATAGATCAATCGCAGGTTGGTGAGTCATACCGCCGAACATCACATGAGACATAGCGTCTATTTGTTGATGCGCGGCTTGGTTTAAGTGTGGGTGATTGTAGCCATGAATTGCTGACCACCATGACGACATGCCGTCTATCAGTTCTCTGCCATCCTCTAACTTAAGAAAAACACCTTGGGCTGAAGTGACTGGGTAGCAGGTCAGAGGTGTTAAGGTCGAAGTATAAGGATGCCAGATATGACGGCGATCGAAGTCGAGATCCATAATAAATCCTAAATTACTTACGGTTAATTAATAACCATTTGTCAATATTGGTGTTTTTGATTTGTTGACAGTTTACATCTCGGCGGTAGACTAGCCAAGCAGTCAAACTAACAATAATCAAAGGAAGACAAGTGGAAGTTCGTCACAACTGGACCGTTGAGCAAGTTCGAGCGCTTATGGACAAGCCTTTTATGGATCTGCTTTTTGAAGCGCAGCAAGTTCATCGTCATTATCAGCAGCATAATCACGTACAAGTCAGTACCTTATTGTCGATAAAAACCGGCGCGTGTCCGGAAGATTGCAAGTATTGTCCTCAAAGCGCACGATATACCACAGATATTGAGAAAGAGCGTCTGATGGAGGTTGAGCGGGTTCTGGATGCCGCACAAAAAGCGAAGCAAGCAGGATCAACGCGTTTTTGTATGGGCGCCGCGTGGAAAAATCCTAAACAGCGAGACATGCCACATCTGACCGAAATGATCAAAGGGGTCAAACAGATGGGCCTCGAAACCTGTATGACGCTCGGTATGCTAACGCCGCAGCAAGCGCAAGATCTCTCACAAGCTGGGTTAGACTACTACAACCATAACCTGGATACCTCACCTGAATTTTACGGCAATATTATTACCACTCGAACCTACCAAGATAGGCTTGATACCTTATCTCACGTACGTGATGCTGGTATGAAAGTGTGCTCTGGTGGAATAATTGGTATGGGTGAAAGCAGCAGCGATCGCGCTGGGCTATTGGTAGAGCTGGCGAACTTGCCCACTCACCCTGAAAGTGTGCCGATCAACATGTTAGTGAAAGTGAAAGGCACACCATTAGAAAAGGTCGAGGATGTTGAGCCGTTCGATTTTATACGTTTGATTGCGATTGCCCGCATTATGATGCCTAAGTCAGCAGTGCGCCTTTCTGCTGGCCGTGAACAGATGAATGAGCAAATGCAAACACTGTGTTTTATGGCGGGGGCCAATTCGGTGTTTTATGGTTGCAAGCTCTTAACCACGCCTAATCCTTCTGAGGACAAAGATTTGCAGCTATTTAACAAACTCGGTATTAATCGTCAGTCGGTATCGCAAAAACCCGATGAGATAGAAGAAAACGAGTTGCTTGAACGTGTTGTTGAGCGCGTAGCGTCAAGGCCAACTAAGGATGATTTGTTCTACGATGTCGGCGCTTAATCAACGAATAGATCGCGCATTATCTCAAAGGCAACATCAAGGGCTAGAGCGCAAGATCGGCTGTGTAGAGGGCGGTAACTCACGCCAATTGTCACAAGCTAATCGAGAATACATCAATTTTTCCAATAACGATTACCTCGGTTTGGCAAGCGATAAGCAGTTAACTCAAGCTTGGCAGCAAGGGCTAGAAAGATTTGGTAATGGCAGCGGAGCTTCTCCATTGGTGACGGGGTTTTGCACCGCTCATCAAGCACTAGAAGAAACACTGTGTCAGTGGTTGGGTTTTGAGCGCGCGGTTTTATTTTGCTCAGGGTTTTCGGCCAATCAAGCACTACTATTCACACTGTTAGAAAAACACGACTTGTTACTGCAAGATAAGCTCAATCATGCCTCTTTGCTTGAAGCTGGGGTGCTGTCGCCTGCGACAATGCGGCGCTTTGGTCATAATGATGTTGAGCACCTTAAACAGTTACTGAAACCTAACGCCTTGGTGGTGACTGAGGGGGTGTTTAGCATGGATGGTGACCTTGCTCCCTTAGCTGACATTTCTCTTGCCACTCAACCACACTCTTGGCTTGCAGTTGATGATGCACACGGCATTGGTGTGTTGGGAAAAGAAGGTGCTGGTAGCTGTGCTCAAGCTGGAATAAAGCCCGATATCTTAATCGTTACTTTTGGTAAAGCTTTTGGGCTGTCTGGAGCTGCGATAATGTGTAGCAAGCCTGTGGGAGACTTTTTAACTCAGTTTGCACGGCATCATGTCTATTCAACGGCAATGCCACCGGCTCAAGCTTATGCCCTACACACCGCGGCTCTCATGATACAACAGCAAGATTGGCGGCGAGAAAAGTTACTAGAGCTGTCGCATTATTACGATCAGCAACTCGCCAATGTTGCCGGATATCGTTATACGCCAACCGCGATCAAACCTTTTATTATTGGTGATGCCGATAGCGCGGTTCAATGTGCAGCGAAACTCAAGCAAAAGGGGCTTTGGGTAAGTGCGATTCGCCCCCCCACGGTCGCTAAGGGTGGTGCGCGCTTAAGGGTGACGATAACCGCCGCGCATAACCAACAAGATATCTTGCTGTTAACTGAGCAGCTAAAGCGCATTGGTAAGGAGAGTGACTAATGGAAACGGCGCTATCAATTGAGTTGTCACCGCACAGCGATAAAACCCCAATTGCAGAAGCCTTTAGTCGTGCTGCAAAAACGTATGACCAACATGCTGCTTTTCAACGCGATGTTGGCGAGCGTCTACTTGAGCATTTACCCGTCGACTTGAGTAATAAGACGGTCATCGATTTGGGTTGTGGAACGGGATATTTTTCGCAAGAGCTGCTTAAACGCGGCGCTAATGTTATCTGTTGTGATTTGTCTGGGCAAATGTTGGTGAGCGCACAGCAGCGTTGTGGTGATGATGGCGTGAGCTATCTACAAGCAGATGCGGAATCTTTACCATTGATTGATAATAGTGTTGACTTGGTCTTTTCCAGTCTTGCCCTGCAATGGTGTGAGGATCTGTCGCTGCCATTGCGGGAAGTTTTCAGGGTAACAAAACCTGGGGGACAAGCGTACATTTCTACTTTGCTTGAGGGCTCACTATGTGAACTCAAACAGGCCTGGGGAAAAATTGATTCACATCAACACGTCAACAACTTTGCCTCTATCAATCAGATAAAAGTTGCGTTAGCGCAATCTGGGTGTACTTCCCATCAACTAGACTTGCCCACTATTACCGTTTGGTACAACTCAGCGTTTGCATTGATGCGCGATCTAAAAGGCATAGGTGCAACCTATGTTCATGGTCGCACACAAGGGTTAACCCGTCGACATTCATTGTTGGGTGTTGAACGTGAGTACCAAGTTTTTCGCAACCGTCAAGGTCTTCTACCTGCAACATATCAGGTTTGTTTAGGGGTTATACATCTATGATAGATGCATTTTTTATTGCGGGTACGGATACCGATGTTGGAAAAACAGTCGCTTCAAAGGCGATTCTTCATGCTTTAGCTCAGCAAGGATTGCGCACAATTGGTTATAAACCTGTTGCGGCAGGAAGTGATAAAACAGAGCTGGGATTTCGCAACTCTGATGCGCTTTACTTGCAAAATGTGGCGACCATTGACGTCGACTACGATGATATCAATCCATACGCACTAGAGCTGCCAGCTTCACCTCATATTGCTGCTAAGCGTGAAGGTATCAGCATTGACTACACGCGACTGAGTGACAAATTGGCTCAGCATAAACGTAATTCAGACATTGTGTTGGTCGAGGGAGCAGGGGGATGGCGTGTACCTGTCTCTGACACCGATTGTTTATCAAGCTGGGTGCAACAAGAACAACTGCCAGTGGTGTTAGTGGTGGGAATAAAGCTCGGTTGTTTAAGTCACGCGCTATTAACGTTAGATGCCATCAAAGCCGATGGGTTGTCTGTGGTTGGGTGGGTGGCAAACCGAATCAATCCAGGCACAGAGCACTACGCGGAAATCATCGCTATGTTAGCGCATAAGATTGATGCGCCAAAAATTGGCGAGATTCCTTATGTACCAAGTGTTAAGCGCAAGGATTTGGCAAAATACATTGATGTAACACCACTGATCAGATAATCCTGTTTATTAGATATGCAAAGGGCTGCCAATCTGGCAGCCCTTTTTTTGTGTTGAGGTGGCCTATCGCTCGTGACTTAATCCCATTAACGCTTGTTGAGTTTCTGCTATACGCTGTTGAGTTGTATTGTCGGCAGAAATACCAAGTTGTTGCTTCGCTTCCTCTTCAGAAATGCCGAGATGACAACGCAACAGATCAATTGCCATTTGATAGTCGTTAGTTTCAACCATGATTTTGTTCCTTATCCCTTGGAATTTCTCAACTAGACCAAATCTAACAGCTTTGGTGTGACTGGCAATACGACCAAAGTCTAACGAAAATTGGTTTAAGTTTAACCAATGCGGATGAAGATTAATGGGTACTTATAGGTAAAAGAAACACATCTTATCTAACTAACTAGAAAACAAATGTTTCAATTTACTACTTAACCTTGTAAATAAAGGGAATAAACTATATCTATAAAGCAACATCAAACCTAAGCGATCCTGCTTGGGCAGTTAAATACTTGCGTATTTGGAGAAAAAGTAAATGAAGCGAGTTATGTTATTTTTGGCAACAAACCTAGCGGTTGTGCTGGTACTGAGTGTTGTCCTAAATATTGTATACGCAATGACAGGTATGCAGCCGGGCAGTTTGTCTGGGTTACTTGTGATGGCAGCGGTGTTTGGTTTTGGTGGCTCGTTCATCTCGTTAATGATGTCTAAGGGCATGGCGTTGCGCTCTGTGGGTGCAAGAGTGATTGAGAGCCCACGCAATGAAACCGAACATTGGCTATTGCATACGGTTCGTCGTCAGTCAGAGCAAGTCGGGATTGGCATGCCAACGGTCGCGATTTATGACTCGGCGGATATCAACGCTTTCGCCACTGGTGCCAAGCGTGATGACTCGTTGGTAGCTGTCTCGACGGGATTACTGCACAACATGACCCGAGACGAGGCAGAAGCGGTATTGGCCCATGAAGTGAGCCATATTGCTAATGGTGATATGGTCACCATGACGCTCATGCAAGGGGTCGTAAATACCTTTGTCATCTTCTTATCTCGTTTTATCGCCAATATTGTGGCCTCTAACGATAACGAAGAAGAAGGCGGTAGCAACATGATGGTCTATTTTGGCGTCAGTATGGTGCTCGAGCTCGTTTTTGGTTTCTTAGCAAGTTTCATCACGATGTGGTATAGCCGTCATCGTGAGTTTCATGCCGATGCAGGCGCGGCACAATTGGTTGGTAAGCATAAGATGATTGCGGCACTTGAGCGTTTGAAAATGAGTCATGAATCTCAACTTGAGGGATCGATGATGGCATTTGGTATCAATGGTAAGCGCTCAATGACTGAACTACTGATGAGCCATCCACCATTAGACAAACGTATTAACGCACTACGCAATTCGTAATCTTATCGTCTAATATATTGAAAAGGCTTGGTTTATAACCAAGCCTTTTTTGATCTGTTTTAAAGTTCTCAACGTACATAAGTCACAAAAGTTATACAAAAAAAGATTTGTACAACTTTAAAAAGTCATCTATGGTTTATTCGTTGTACAAAAAAAATGCCTGTACAACTTTGTGAGGAGGGCGTGAATGGATGTTCAAACAGTGAGTCAAGTTTATCAGCAGCTTAACAAATCGAACCTGCATTTATTATCAGATGTTTATCACCAAGAGGTGGTGTTTGAAGATGCAGCACATCGTTTAGAAGGTTGGCATGCATTAGAGCGTTACTTCGACGCTTTATACACCAACGTCAAGCGCTGTGACTTTGATGTGATTGAGCATCAGCAAAGTGGCGACAACGGTTTTATTACTTGGCAGATGGCGTTGGAGCATCCCAAGCTGTCGAAAGGGGCGGTGATCAAAGTTAATGGCGTCAGTCATTTAAAGTTTTATCAAGGCCGAGTCATTTACCACCGTGACTACTTCGACCTTGGCGAAATGTTATATGAACATTTACCGGTTCTTGGTTCGGTGATCAAGACAATCAAACAAAGGCTAGGGCAATGAATAGCGTACTCATCACTGGGGCAACCTCTGGGATCGGTCGGCAGTTAGCCGAAGATTACGCCAAACAGGGCACACACGTTATTGCCTGCGGCCGCAACACCGATGCGCTCAATGAACTCACTCAAAAGTACGCCTGTGTAAGCGCGTTAGCGTTTGATTTGACGGATGTAGAGCAGTCAAAGCAGGCGCTGAGCGCACTGGAAAACGTACCAGATTTATGGATATTCAATGCAGGCGATTGCGAGTATATCGATGATGGGCAAATTGACGCGGCGCTGTTCAAACGTGTCATGGACATCAATGTGCTCGGCTTAACCAATGCCATTTCAGCGTGCCAAGATCAGTTTAAGAAAGGACATCGCTTAGCCATTGTGGGGTCGATAGCCAGTGAAGTGGCCTTGCCTCGAGCGGAAGCTTACGGTGCATCAAAAGCCGCGGTTAGCTATTTAGCGCGTGCGTTGCAAGTTGATTTGAAACCGCGTGGTATTAATGTGTCGATTATCTTTCCCGGTTTTGTGCAAACACCGCTTACGGAAAAAAACACCTTCGAGATGCCGATGCTCATCACAACCGAACAGGCCTCACAAGCCATTCGCACAGGGTTAGCTAAAGGGAAATCGCATATCTACTTTCCCAAACGATTTACACTTATTCTGCGTTTGATTGGTGCTTTACCTTACCGCTGGCAAAATGCACTAACGACAAAATTACTCGCTCAAGGTTAGGATTTATTCGATGAAAATAGCAATTATAGGAACAGGAATTTCTGGCTTGACGTGTGGCTATTATTTGCATAAGCAGCACGACGTTACTCTGTTTGAAGCCAATAACTACATCGGTGGACATACTGCCACTGTTGATATTGACCTTGATGGCACCCAATACGCCGTTGATACGGGCTTCATTGTCTACAATGACAGAACCTATCCTAATTTTATTGCCTTGATGAACGAAATTGGGGTAGAAGGCATTCCGAGTCAAATGAGTTTTAGCGTTCGTAATGATGCTAACGGCCTTGAGTACAATGGACATACCATCAGTACATTGTTTGCACAGAAACGCAACTGGATAAACCCCAAGTTTTACGCATTTATTTTCGAGATATTACGCTTTAACCGCATGGTTAAAGAGATCGCCAATCACAAACAGCAAGGCGAGAAAACACTCGGCGACTTCTTGCAAGAACACGGTTTTAGTGCCTTTTTCTGCGATAACTACATTTTGCCAATGGGCGCGGCGATCTGGTCTTCAACGTTGGCAGACATGCGCGCTTTTCCGCTGCCATTCTTTGCTCGCTTCTTTCTCAATCATGGGCTGCTTGACGTCACCAATCGTCCACAGTGGTATGTGATTAAAGGAGGCTCAAGAGAGTACATTAAACCGTTAACTCAAGGTTTCTCTGAGCGTATCCGCCTCAACAGTGCCGTGGAAGCCGTGGTTCGTGATGCTGCGGGGGTAACACTGCATGTTAATGGTCAGTCTGAACGCTTTGATCAAGTGATCTTTGCCTGTCACAGCGACCAAGCTAAACAATTGTTAACCGATGCAGGGGTAATAGAGCAGCAAATCCTCGGCAATTTGGCTTACCAAGCGAACGAGGTAATCCTCCACACCGACGACAGCTTGCTACCTAAACGTAAAGCGGCGTGGGCGGCATGGAACTATTGGCTTGAAGGAAGCGATGACGAGCAATCGCGCGCGCCAACCTTGACCTATAATATGAATATATTGCAACACATCGACGCACCACAAACCTTCTGCGTGTCCTTGAACAGTCGCGAACAGGTTAATGCCGATAAAGTGCTGCGTAGTTTTGTCTACCACCATCCTGTGTTTAATCGCGAATCCATCGAAGCACAAGCAAGACGCGATGAAATTAATGGTATGTCACGAACTTGGTTCTGCGGCGCTTACTGGTATAACGGTTTTCATGAAGACGGTGTACGCAGTGCGTTAGATGTCGTGCGCGGTATTGAACTGGTGCAAAGTGAGCTTAATACGCAGGGAGCGGCTTAACATGTCACAGCAAACCCATAGCCGATTATTGATCGGTAACGTGCGACACAGACGCTTTACGCCTGTTGAGCACGCATTAGAGTATGGGTTATTTATGCCATGTTTGGATCTCGATGAAATTGACTTACTCGAACAGCAAGTGTGGGGGTTTGGCCGTCGCTGGTGGCATTGGGCTCGATTTAAGCGTAGCGACTACCTCGGTGACGGCAGCTTAAAAAGCGCGGTGTTTGAAAAAGTCTTTGATTTGTCAGGAGAGCGATTAACCGGTCGGGTTGAAGCGGTTATTCACCTGCGTTATTTCGGTATCTATTTCAGTCCCGTTAATTTCTATTATGTGTACGACGACAACAATCAGTGGCGCTATTTACTGGCTGAAGTCAGTAATACGCCTTGGAACCAACGACATTACTATTTACTCAATGCCAATGATGAGTCGACATGGCGCCATCAAAAGGCCTTTCATGTTTCGCCGTTCAATCCAATTGACCAACAATATCAGTGGAAATTAAAGCCGCTTAAGCAGCGATTATCGATACATTTAGAATGCCACCGAAGCATTAAAGAGTTCGATGCTACGCTTAAAATGAGTAAACACCCCTTTAACTCGAAAGTATTACTAACGCAGTTGATCGCAACACCCATTATGGCAGTAAAAGTAACCATCGGTATCTACTGGCATGCACTAAAACTTTGGATTAAGAAAGCCCCATTTTACTCGCACCCTAAATACCAACCAGGTACGAGTAAAGGCTCAGAAAAGCACGAATCAGAACAATAACAAGGAGCTTTGGAGATGATAAACTCGCAAACTTTACCGTTTCCCCGTCAACTGACATCAGTACAAAAGACCGCTAGGAATATTGCATTCTCATGCCTTTGCAAATTGCAGGTGGGCTCTCTAACGGTTATCGAGAATTTCGTCGATGATGCCAGTCAGGGAGTAAGTGAAAACTTCGGTAAGCCTCAAGATGGTCAGCCAAGCGCGATCATTGAAGTCAAGAATCCCGCTTTTTACGCTCGTTTACTCAAAGGCGGTAGTATCGCTGCCGGTGAAGCGTACATGGATGGTTGGTGGGAAAGCCCAGATTTAACCAAGCTTATGGAGCTAATGGCGCTTAACCTCTCAGCTTTAGATTCGATTGAGAGCCGTTCAAGCTTGCTGTCGAAGCTGATGCATCAAGTTACCCATTGGCTTAACCGTAATACACTGGTTAACTCGGCAAAAAATATCGAAGCGCATTATGATCTAAGCAATGAACTCTACCAAACGTTCCTCGATGAAAAAATGTTGTATTCATCGGCAGTGTTTACCAATCCAAATGATTCGTTAGAGCAAGCCCAAGTCAACAAAATGGAGCGACTTTGCCAACAGTTAAAGCTGACAAAAGATGATCACGTTATCGAAATAGGCACTGGCTGGGGAGCCATGGCGATTTATATGGCCGAGAACTATGGCTGTCAGGTCACGACAACCACAATATCAGAGCAGCAATATCAATATGCCAAAGCGCAAATTGAGCGCAAAGGTTTAAGCGAGCAAATTACCTTACTCAAGCAAGACTATCGCCTGCTAGAGGGACGTTTTGATAAGTTGGTTTCAATAGAAATGATAGAAGCCGTGGGTAAGCAGTACTTAACTTCTTATATTCAGAAGTGCCAGTCATTGCTTAAAAGTGGTGGCTTGATGGCGATTCAGGCCATTACCATCGCTGATCAGCGTTACGATTACTACAGTAACAATGTCGATTTTATTCAAAAGTACATTTTTCCTGGCGGTTTTTTACCCTCAATTACGGCGGTGGCCCAAGCTACGACTAAGCACAGTGACCTGGTGATGCGTGATCTATTCGATATAGGCCAAGATTATGCTCAAACGTTAAAACAGTGGTATATCCGGTTCAATCAACAGCACGAGAGGGTGGCGCAATTAGGTTTTGATCAGCGTTTTGTCAGAATGTGGAACTATTACTTTTGTTACTGTGAGGGCGGCTTTAAAGCGCGTTCAATCAGTACCGTTCACATGACTTTTGAGCGACCATAAGGAAAAGACTCCAGTGTCGATGAAGCGACTGTTATTGGTATCAACTTGGTTTCAAATCATTTGGTTATTGGCCGTCATTGGTAATGACAATTTGCAGTGGCTAACCTTGAGTCTAGTAATTATCACTATCGTTATCAGCTACCTGTACGCCGGTTTTTCCCTGCTCAAACCGGCCTTTGTGGTGTTACTGGGTATCATCCTCGACTACCTTAATTTGTCAGTAGGGCTATTTGAGTTTGGTGCAACAAGTTTTCCTCTCTGGTTAGTTGGATTATGGGGAATCTTTGTTTGGTATGCGTTTTATTTACAGCCTATTTTGACCCGCTATCCACTTTATCTCGTATCACTAGTGGGAGGTGTTGGCGGAGCATTGAGCTATATTGCAGGGGCGAACCTTGGCGCTGTGACTTTTGGTCTGCCTTTACCTTACATGATTGCGATACTGTTTATGCAATGGTTCGCAGTGGTCTATGTGATAATGAAGGTGTTAGGTCATGAGAATCGTGATACTCATAGCAACGTGTTTGGTGTGGATGAATAGTGCACTCGCTTCTGGCGTTTTATCGACTAAAACTGACTGGCGCTCATGGCCTGAAGTTGGTCAGGCACAATTATCAATGCTGTTCTTTGATATTTATCAGTCACAGCTTTTAACCCCTGACGGTCAATATCAACTCAGCTCAGATATAACACCACATCCTCTTGCTCTATCGATTACTTATCAACGAGACATTAGTCAAAAGCAGCTATTGGAAGCAACCCGAGAGCAGTGGCAAAAGTTGGGCTTTGATCCGCTGCAAACTAAGCAGTGGATCGAGGAGTTGACGGCAATTTTCCCCAACATAACTCAAGGCACTAATCTGACTTATGTGACGGATGGTCAGCAGGGGCAGTTCTATTATGCTGGGCCACAATCAAGTTCGCAGCTTATTGGCCAGATCGCTGATGAATCTCTTAACGATGCGTTCGTGGCTATTTGGCTTTCCCCACAAACGCAGTACCCGAGTTTACGAGCAAGCTTAATAGGAAACAATCAATGAAAAAGTGGATGTCATACTTACTCGTTTCAGTCGCTATGATGACTGGCTTACTAGGTTGTTCGGCAGATATTGATGATTATCATCAAACCCAGCCTCGTTTTGATTTATTTGAGTATTTTCAAGGAACATCGACTGCTTGGGGGATGGTGCAAGACTATACCCATCAGCAAACCCGTCGTTTTGAAGTAGACATTGTTGGTACAATTGAAGGCAATACCCTTACGCTTGTCGAGGATTTTATTTTTGATGATGGAGAAAAAAGCCAACGTATATGGACCATAAAGCGATTGGGTGATGGTCAATATGAAGGCCAGGCTGACGACATCATTGGTGTCGCGAAGGGACGAGAAGTCGGTAACGCGTTGCAATGGCAGTATGATTTTGAGCTAAAGATGGAAGACTCATCGGTGGTGGTCACCTTTGATGACTGGCTCTATCGTCAAGACGAACAGCATATTTTTAATTTAACCAAAATTAAGAAGTTTGGCTTAGAAGTTGGACGTATTACGCTGTTTTTTCAAAAGCAATGAGGTGATTGAGTTTTGTCGTGATGATGGCAAGGCACAAAAAAAGGTTGACGATTTCACGTCAACCTCATTCTAGGTTTTAAGCTTTTTTACAGCTTATCGGTTAGCTCGATGGCTTGGCCAATGTAGTTTGCTGGCGTCATTTCTTTTAGACGAGCTTTCTCATGCTCAGGCAGCTCAAGGCCGTCAATGAAGACACGCATAGCTTCCCCATCAACACGCTTACCACGAGTTAGCTCTTTGAGTTTCTCGTATGGCTTTTCAATACCATAGCGACGCATGACCGTTTGCACTGGTTCAGCAAGTACTTCCCAGTTTTTGTCTAGCTCGGCAAGAAGCGCTTCACGGTTCACTTCAAGCTTGCTGATCCCTTTTAAGGTTGAAGTATAAGCAATTACCGCGTAGCCAACACCCACACCTAGGTTACGAAGAACCGTTGAGTCCGTTAGGTCACGTTGCCAGCGAGAAATGGGTAGCTTTTGCGCAAGGTGGCCAAAGACAGCGTTGGCAAGACCTAAGTTACCTTCAGAGTTTTCAAAGTCGATAGGGTTGACCTTGTGTGGCATGGTTGACGAGCCAATTTCACCAGCAATGGTCTTTTGTTTGAAGTGACCTAAAGCAATGTAACCCCAAACGTCACGGTCAAAGTCAATCAAGATGGTGTTGAAACGTGCAACCGCATCGAACAGCTCTGCGATGTAATCGTGAGGTTCGATTTGAGTGGTGTAAGGGTTCCAATTAACGCCAAGAGATTGAGTAATAAACTCTTCACTGAACTGGTGCCAGTCTAGCTCAGGGTAGGCAGAAAGGTGAGCATTGTAGTTACCCACAGCACCATTGATCTTAGCTAGAATCTCAACATTTTCGATCTGCTTGTATTGACGCTCCATACGGTACGCCACGTTAGCCATCTCTTTACCCATCGTTGATGGAGATGCTGGCTGACCATGAGTGCGCGAGAGCAGTGGGATGTCACGGTACTCAACAGCAAGAGCTTTAATCGCGTCAATTAGAGTACGAATTTCTGGAAGAATTACTGTCTCACGCGCTTCTTTTAACATCAGAGCGTGCGAGGTATTGTTAATATCTTCAGAAGTACATGCAAAGTGGAAGAACTCATTGACGGCATGCAGCTCAGGAACGTCAGCTACTTTTTCTTTTAAGAAATACTCAACCGCTTTCACATCGTGGTTGGTGGTGCGCTCGATCTCTTTGATACGACGCGCGTCTTCCTCAGAAAAGTTGGCAGCCAGGTCGTCTAGGAATTGGCTTGCTTGTGCGCTGAATGCGGGTACTTCAGCGATTTCAGCAGTAGCAGCAAGCTTTTGTAACCAACGAACTTCAACGATAGTACGGTACTTTAATAGACCGTACTCACTGAAAATCTCGCGTAACGCCATTGTCTTGCTTCCGTAACGGCCGTCTACTGGTGAAACAGCAGTCAATGCTGACAGTTCCATGATGTTCTCCTGAATTGGGTTTCTAAATTTCGTGAGCTTTATACCAATAACTACGGCAATTGTCACGAATATCGCGCAAACGTTTGCGCGAATTTGATGTTGTGCAAAAAAATCAGCTCGAGAGTTATCACGAGCTGATTTTTATAAAGTTTACATGCGAGCTAACAGGATCTGTGCCTGTTCTACCATTTTCTTACGACCAAAAATGAGATGACGACGTTTCCCACCGACCTGTCGCCATAGCACAGCACTGCGAATGCCTGATAGCAGTAAAGCACGAACCTTGTGTTGGCTTGAGGTTTGCTGCAACACTGAAGGGGTGCCAGTGACTTGAATTCTTGGGCCTACTGGGCTTATCACATCAAGATAAACGCTGGCTAAGTTGCTGATCATTTGCTCATCAAGCAACTCAAAGTGTTCCAGTTGGCGTTCAAGCATTTGCAGGCGATCACCAAGCTGCGACATTGCGTCATTGCGGCTTTGCAGTTTACGCTCCAATGCCAGTAAGCTAATGATATAGCGAGTAATCTCACTGCCACTTGGGGTGCTGTCGATCCCTTTCACTAAGCATTCTAGGCCGAGTTTTAAATCTGATTCTCGGCCATAAACACCAACGGTATTAGGAGGGTTGGTGTTCAAGATCGCTTTTAATGAAGTTTTAAACGCGTCAGAGTCACAGTGACCGTTTTTGGCGACTTGTTGCACTAAGGCAACCGCTTGGCAGATTCCAGCAAAGGCGATAGTACGGTCATAAAGTGTGTTAGCCACGTAGTTCTACTCCTGATGGTTACTTAAATGCGCGCTTCAATGATACCGCCACCTAGACACACTTCGCCTTGATAGAAGACAGCGGATTGTCCGGGTGTTACGGCAACTTGCGGCTGGTCAAAGATAACTTTAATGTTTTCATCGTCAATTGGGATGATAGTACATGGGATATCTGTCTGACGGTAGCGCGTTTTTACACTGCATTGTAACGGTTGTTTAATTACTTCGCGATCTACCCAATGCAACTGAGATGCAAGCAGCCCCTGTGACTTCAGTAGCGGGTGGTCAGCGCCTTGTACAGCAATTAACACGTTGCGTGTTAAGTCTTTCTCTGCAACGTACCAAGGGTCTTCGTGACCGCCACCGCCTTTTTGTCCGCCAATGTGTAGGCCTTTACGCTGGCCTAAAGTGTGGTACATCAAGCCTTGGTGTTCACCGATAACTTTGCCTTCAGGGGTTTCGATCTTACCTGGTTGAGCGGGTAGGTAGCGCGAAAGAAAGTCGGTAAACTTACGTTCACCAATAAAGCAGATACCAGTCGAGTCTTTCTTCTTGGCCGTGACCAAATCTTGTTCTTCAGCAATGCGGCGCACTTCAGGCTTCTCAAGCTCTCCGACTGGGAACAAGCTACGGCCAATTTGTTCGCTGCTAAGCGTGTATAAGAAATAGCTTTGGTCTTTGTTGCCATCAACGCCGCGTAGCATTTGCGGTTTTTCGCCATTTTGTGGAAATGAACGGCGTACATAGTGACCCATCGCAATGTAATCTGCATCGAGAACTTCGTCTGCGAACTCCAAGAAAGCTTTAAATTTGATCTCCTTATTGCACAAAATATCAGGGTTCGGTGTACGACCTGCTTTATATTCTGCAAGGAAGTACTCAAATACGTTGTCCCAGTATTCTGCGGCAAAGTTAATGGTATGAAGGTGAATGCCTAGCTTGTCACAAACCGCTTGAGCATCGGCAAGATCTTCTGCTGCTGTACAGTATTCTTCGTTGTCATCTTCTTCCCAGTTCTTCATAAACAACCCTTCGACTTGATAGCCTTGTTGTTTAAGAAGGTAAGCCGAAACGGATGAATCAACACCACCGGACATACCCACGATGACTTTCTTTTGACTGTTATCAGTACAGTTGTCAGACATTACTAAACACCACTTAAATTAACCGGACGCAAATTCTATCAGAAAGCATAACGAGGGGACAGATCCGAGATCATCCTCACATTTCGCTAACGGCTATTGTTTGACCAAGTAACACGACAAAATCACGCTTTATTGTCTATAGAGTTTGTATATATGGCATAGTAAGCAAAATTCAAGATAGGCAAGGTAAATACAATGAGTGATGAGAACTCGATAATCGAAGAAGCTCAATTGATCGAAGTGATTGAGAATCAACTTGAAGATGGCAATCCGGTTAAGGTTAAAGAGACCTTGATGCGCCTAATGATGACGGGGAATTCAAAACAAGATGCAGTGGCTATGATGGCTTGTGCTGTGGCGATTGAAATATTTGATGTGTCAAAAAATGACGGTAAGTTCAACTTAAAACGCTACAGTGACAACTTAGACCGTTTGCCGGACTTAAGCTTTATGGAAGGTGAGTAAGGGCCTTATTTGCCGATTATTATGAGTTTACTCTCGGTAGACTCATTTTTGCATATTGGATCAACCACGGTGAAGCCTTGAACCGAGGATAATAAATTAACGCAGCAAACGTTTGCTATAATTCCTTATATTGCCGCACCGAAAACGGCGATGTAGAATCCGGCATCCTTTCATCCCTTATTCAGAATCAGCAATATGAAATTTCCTGGTCAACGCAAATCCAAACACTACTTTCCGGTTCATGCTCGTGATCCACTGGTTACTCAAGCGCAAGATAGCAAGAAGATGTCACGAACACATATTATTGGTATTGACCAAACCTTGGTTGATATTGAAGCTAAGGTGAGTAGTAAGTTAATCGAGAAATACAATCTGAGTAAGGGACACTCATTAGTTATCGATGATGAAACAGCAGAAGCGCTTTATACCGAGTTAAAAGAGTACGCTCTAATTACTAATGAATATGCGGGTGGCACTATAGGCAATACACTTCATAATTATTCGGTTCTTGCTGATGACCGTTCGACCCTACTGGGAGTAATGAGCCAAGACATCAAGATTGGCAGTTATGGTTACCGTTATTTATGTAACACATCTAGCCGTATGGATCTGAACTATTTACAAGGTGTTAATGGTGCGATTGGACGCTGCTTTGCTCTGATTACTGAAGATGGTGAACGTACTTTTGCGATTAGCGAAGGTCAAATGAACCAACTCCACCCAGACAGTATTCCAGAGAAAATTTTCAAAAATGCTTCAGCGCTTGTCTTGACCGCTTACTTGGTACGTTGCAAAGCAGGCGATCCAATGCCCGAGGCGACAATGAAAGCAATTGAGTACGCCAAGCAGTATCATGTCCCAGTGGTGCTAACCCTAGGCACAAAATTTGTTATTCAAGATGACCCTGAGTTTTGGCAGGCATTTTTACGCGATCACGTCAGTGTCGTTGCCATGAATGAGGATGAAGCGGAGGCGTTAACTGGAGAATCTGATCCATTAGTTGCCTCTGACAAAGCACTAGATTGGGTAGATTTAGTATTATGTACTGCCGGGCCACTGGGGTTATTTATGGCGGGCTATACGGAAGAGGCGGCAAAACGTGAAACCTCATTACCACTTTTGCCAGGTAGTATCGCAGAATTTAACCGTTACGAATTTAGTCGCCCTGCATCGAAAGCATTATGTGATAATGCCATTAAAGTTTACTCACATATTTCACCTTATATGGGGGGGCCTGAGAAAATTAAAAACACGAATGGTGCTGGCGATGCGGCACTCTCTGCCTTATTGCATGACATGGCCGCTAATAAATACCATAAAGAAAATGTACCCAATTCGAGTAAACATACCCATTCATACCTGACTTATTCATCTTTTTCTCAAGTATGTAAGTATTCAAATCGCGCAAGCTATGAGGTTTTGGTACAGCATTCCCCACGTCTTTCAAAAGGGCTGCCAGAGCGTGAAGATAGCCTGGAAGAGGCATACTGGGAGCGTTAAATGGGGGACCTCTGAACGGGAGTTAATATTATTGTTTAGAGGCTCATGATGATTGGAAATTTATTTAGACCTCGTACTTATGAGGTCTTTTTATTCTAGTCACAAAAAAAGCGCCATTTAGGCGCTTTTTAAACAATAAAAACAGTTAGATTAGGAAATCGTCGAGTGACTTACCTGCGTCTAATTGCTCTTGGATTGATGATGGCGTACGGCCTTGACCTGTCCATGTTTTTTCTGCACCTGAAGCATCCACATATTTATATTTAGCTGGGCGAGGAGCGCGTTTTGTTTTTGCCTTGCTTTTGGTTTTTGACTCTCCAGCCAGAGCAGAAATTAGCGCTTCTACATCAATTCCATCTTTAGAAATTTGCTCTGCGATGGCAGCCAGTTTCGCTTCTTGCTCAGCGGCAGCGGCGCGCTCAGCTTCTTCAGCTTCTTTACGCTCAGCAACCACAGTCGTTAATTTATCAAGTGCTTCTTCAAGCTGCTCTAGAGTCAGGTCACGAGCAAATGCACGTAGGCTACGAATATTTAATAGTGTTTTTGTTAGTTCCGACATTTATTCATCTCTTCATATATAAGTTGTCGATGGAGGAATCATAAACCTCTATTTTTAATAATACAATCCAATAGAGATAAATTTACACAAAATAATCATGTTTGTTGAAGAAAGATAAACACACAACGACTATATTCCATGCAAAGTTCGTCGTTAAGCTAGAAAATAGGTAATTGCATTCCATCCGCTTCATAGAAATGTGTAACCTATATTATAAATAGCATTATATGAGTAGCCTAGCATATATTGTAAGATTTAACTTATACCTCTGTTATTGCGATGGAGATCATAGCATTAAAAATAGTGAATTTAGTCACTCATTTGAAGGTAGGAGCTGTTATTGAACTGGATGAGTATTCAAAAGATATTCAGTCACGGATTAAACGATTGAATCATAAAATTAACAATAAAACTTGGAATAATCTGTTGAATCGAGTGCTGAGTTAAGTACAATGAACGCAACCTAATGCGATATGATGGTTAAATTATTGTTAAGTTGCTTTTACAGTAGTTTAAAACTTCATCACTCGCGGTAGAGGCGCGGAATAAATAAGTAATGTTTGTTGGGGTGATGCCAATGAACAAGCAGGAAAGGTTATTTCGCCGAAGTGAGTATCCCTATCAAAGGTGCTTGCTGGGGTTACACTCGAAAGGGGTAACACTGCCATAGTCTATAATTTGTTAAACTATGGAGCGCTACTGTAGGGCTGGGTAAAGCATTCGCTTACCTACCGCTTATTTCAACTTAATTGTTTGGAAATCACTTCCTGCAATTAGTCTGCAGTAGATCTCTAACCATTTATTACTGGTTTTTGAAGATCATGAATTTAATTGATTTTGCATCATCTCCTTTATCTCTTTTGCCACCACTTGTGGCTTTGAGTTTAGCTATCATTACTCGCCGCGTGCTGGTTTCACTTGGTGTTGGTATCGCACTGGGCGCGGCTTTGCTCAACGACTACTCGCTAACTAATGCTGCTGGCTACGTTGGCACGACCGTTTCGAGTGTTTTTATTGAAGACGGTGGTATTAACACTTGGAACATGAGTATTGTCGGCTTCCTTATTCTGCTTGGTATGATGACCGCTTTATTGACATTGTCAGGCGGTACTCGTGCCTTTGCCGAATGGGCACAAACTCGCGTTAAAAGTAAGCGAGGTTCAAAGCTTTTGGCTGCGTTTCTTGGCGTGTTTATCTTCGTCGATGATTATTTTAACAGTTTAGCGGTGGGGGCGATCTCTCGTCCGGTCACTGACCGTTTTTATGTATCACGAGCTAAACTCGCGTATATTCTCGATTCTACTGCAGCGCCTATGTGTGTGATCATGCCAGCATCAAGCTGGGGTGCATACATCATGACGATCATCGGTGGTATCTTAGTTTCTCACGGTATCACTGAGTACTCTGCACTTGGCGCGTATGTTCGATTGATCCCGATGAACTTCTACGCCATTTTTGCTCTATTGATGGTCTTTGCTGTGGCATGGTTTGGGCTAGATATTGGTAAAATGCGCGACCATGAGATCGCCGCTTCGCGCGGTCATGGCTTTGCCAAAGAACAAGCTGATGATGACCAACAAGCTCATGAACTTAATGAAGAGCTTGATATTGTTGAGAGCGAAGGCGGTAAAGTTTCAGACCTAGTGTTACCGATTGTTTTTCTTATTGTCGCGACTATCGCTTCAATGCTTTACACCGGTGGTCAAGCATTGGCCGTAGATGGTCATCAATTTGATCTACTCGGCGCGTTTGAAAATACTGATGTTGGTATGTCACTGATCTACGGTGGTTTAGTTGGCTTGGCGGTTGCACTATTTACGGTGATCAAACAAGGAATTGCCACAAACGAGATCACACGCACGTTGTGGATTGGTGCAAAATCTATGTTCGGTGCGATTTTAATTCTTGTCTTCGCATGGACAATCGGTTCGGTTATTGGTGACATGAACACGGGTAAATACCTATCATCACTCGTTCAGGGGAATATTAACCCACACTGGTTACCGGTGATCTTGTTCTTATTGTCCGGTTTGATGGCGTTCTCGACCGGTACTTCATGGGGAACATTTGGGATTATGCTTCCTATCGCTGGCGACATGGCGGGCGCAACTGATTTGGCTCTGATGCTGCCAATGTTGAGTGCGGTGCTTGCCGGTTCGGTATTTGGTGATCACTGTTCACCAATTTCAGATACCACCATTTTGTCGTCAACGGGGGCGCGTTGTAATCACATCGATCACGTTGCCACTCAGCTACCTTATGCTTTGTCGGTCGCGGTTGTATCGTGTATTGGCTTCATTACCTTGGGTATGACGGCTTCAGTCGCGATCTCTTTTGCGGCTGCAACGGTGTGCTTTATTGCGGTTTGTGTACTGCTTTCGGTGCTCTCTAAATCAAAAATGGCGGTGTGTAGCGACGCCTAATCTATTGTCATTCAGTCGTGTAAAAAGGGAGCGTAAGCTCCCTTTTTATTTGTTATATACAAAAGGCAAAAAGTTTAAATAAATAGTTGAAAAAAATGTCCGCCTTAGTTAGTGTGGATATCAACCAAGCGAAACTGAAGAGCTTATTAACTATGCGCCCAATCGGAATGAACATTCATCACCATCATCACCCAATCTAGTCTTTCGGGAGATGCGCGCATACCCGGGAGATAGGAAACTCCCGGAGGCTAAAATCGCAAATGACAAGATTTAGAACCCTCGGGAGATACATTCTTCCGAGGGTTTTTTAGTTTTACAGTTTAAAAATTACATATTTGAAAAATTTGCACAGGGATAAAGTTATGCAGACACAACGCTTAAGAATCGCCATCCAAAAGAAAGGCCGCCTAAGTAAAGAGAGCCAAGCTCTGCTTAAACAGTGTGGTGTGAAGTTCAATGTAATGGGTGAGCGTTTGGTCGTCCACGCTGAGAACATGCCCATCGATCTGCTATTAGTGCGAGATGACGACATTCCGGGTCTGATTATGGATGGTGTGGTTGACTTGGGGTTCATTGGTGAGAACGAGCTAGAAGAAGTTCGCCTTGATCGTAAAGCGCTTGGAGAGCCAAGCGAATATGTTTCACTGCGCCGTTTAGATTTTGGTGGTTGCCGACTCTCCATCGCATTGGATAAAGATGAAGAGTACCAGGGCCCTCAAGATTTGGCTGGTAAGCGAATTGCCACGACCTATCCACAATTACTAAAAGCCTACATGGATAAACAAGGCGTGCAATTTTCGACTTGTATGTTGACGGGCTCTGTCGAAGTGGCGCCGCGAGCCGGCCTAGCGGATGCGATTGCAGACTTAGTCTCTACCGGTGCAACTTTGGAAGCTAACGGTCTCAAAGAAGCCGAAGTGATTTTTGAATCAAAAGCCACGCTAATCCAGCGACTGGGTGAGTTTGATGCAGACAAGACCGCGTTGATTGAAAAACTACTTACTCGCATGCAAGGCGTTCAGCAGGCAAAAGAATCTAAATACATCATGTTACACGCGCCAGTGAGCAAGCTTGAACAAATTAAAGCACTGCTGCCGGGTGCGGAAGACCCAACCGTTTTGCCTTTGTCGAGTGAGCAAGAAAAAGTCGCCATTCATCTTGTCAGTACCGAAAATTTATTTTGGGAAACCATGGAACAGTTAAAAGAGCTAGGGGCGAGTTCGATTCTAGTCCTACCAATTGAAAAAATGATGGGGTAACTGCGATGAGAACGGTAGTTTGGCAATCATTAAGTGAATCGCAGCAAGCGTCGATCCTTGAGCGTCCAGCAATCATGCAAGGCGCAAATATTACGGCGGCAGTGGCCGATTTGATGGGTCAAGTTCGTCAAGATGGCGACTCGGCGTTGCTTGCGTTAACTGAAAAATTTGATGGCGTAAGGCCGCAATCGATTCGAGTTTCAAGTACCGAGATAGACGAAGCGTGTTTGCGTTTATCCACCAAGATGAAGCAAGCGCTTGAACAAGCGTATGACAATATTGCTAAGTTCCACAAGGCGCAAAAACCACAGCCGATCAAGGTCGAGACTCAACCGGGCGTGATGTGCGAACAAGTAACTCGTGCGATTCAGAAAGTTGGCCTCTATATCCCTGGGGGAAGTGCTCCACTGCCATCAACCGTATTGATGCTTGGGGTTCCGGCGAAAATTGCTGGATGTCGCAAAGTAGTGTTGTGTTCACCGCCACCGATTGCTGATGAAATTCTCTATGTCGCAAAACTGTGCGGCATTGATGAAGTGTATAATGTTGGCGGGGCTCAAGCCATTGCGTCTATGGCCTACGGGACCGAAACCGTGGCGAAAGTCGATAAAATTTATGGCCCTGGTAATGCGTACGTCACAGAAGCAAAACGTCAGGTCAGTAACGATTTTCGCGGCGCTGCGATTGATATGCCGGCGGGGCCTTCTGAAGTTCTAGTGCTTGCCGATGAAACCGCCGATGCGGACTTTATTGCAGCCGATTTACTCAGCCAAGCCGAACACGGGCCAGACTCGCAAGTGGTGTTAGTCACGCCATCACCAATTATTGCTGATCAGGTGACCGATGCGGTTCAACGTCAGCTGAAACTACTTTCGCGCGCAGATATTGCCCAGCAAGCCTTGGCCTCAAGTCTGATTATTATCGCGGAGTCTATCACTCAGTCGGTAGCGATCTCAAACTACTATGGCCCTGAGCACCTGATTGTCCAGACCAAAAACCCGCGTGAACTACTACCTCTTCTCGATAATGCCGGGTCGATTTTCCTCGGTGATTGGTCGCCAGAATCTGCGGGTGATTACGCATCAGGTACCAACCACGTACTGCCTACCTATGGTTATACGCGCACTTACTCAAGCTTAGGGTTAGCGGATTTCTCTAAACGGATGACGGTGCAAGAGCTGACGCAACAAGGGCTGAAAAACCTTGCCTCTACGGTAGTGACGATGGCAGAAGCGGAAGGGCTTGATGCGCACAAACGAGCCGTGACGATCCGCATTGAGAAACTTGCCGCCCAAGAGAATGCGTAAGGATTGAATGAGATGGAAAAGCTAGCACGCAAACAAGTACAACAGTTGACACCTTACCTTTCTGCACGCCGCATTGGTGGTAGTGGTGATGTGTGGCTCAATGCCAATGAATCGCCTTTTGCGAATGAATATAAAACCGATTTTGCGCGTTTAAATCGTTACAGCGAGTGCCAACCTAAAGCGCTGATCGAAGCCTATGCGGCTTATGCAGGAGTATTGCCTGAGCAGACTTTAACTTCTCGAGGCGCTGATGAAGGGATCGAACTGCTGATCCGAGCGTTTTGTGAGCCAGGCCAAGATGCGATTCTCTACTGTCCTCCCACCTATGGCATGTATGCCATCAGCGCTGAAACGTTCGGTGTTGAACGTAAAACCATACCATTAACGGCCGATTGGCAACTGGATCTCGCCAGTATCGAATCGAATCTCGATGATGTAAAACTGGTTTTTGTCTGTTCTCCGAATAACCCAACGGGGAACTTGGTAAAGCGCGAAGACATTGTCTCTTTGCTTGAAATGACCAAAAATCGCGCCATCGTCGTAATGGACGAAGCCTATATCGACTTCTGCCCTGAGGCATCAACAGTTAATTTACTCGCACAGTATCCAAATCTTGCCATTTTACGCACGTTGTCGAAAGCGTTCGCGCTTGCAGGGTTGCGTTGTGGATTTACTTTAGCAAATCAACAACTGATAAACGTCTTGTTGAAGGTTATTGCGCCATATCCTGTGCCTGTTCCTGTGGCGGAGATTGCCATTCAAGCCCTGTCTGAGGCCGGTTTAGCCCGTACGAAATTTCAAGTATTGGATCTCAATGCCAATCGCGCTTACTTACAAGTTGGGCTGATGATGATCCCTGGCTTGCAAGTTTTTGAAGGGTGGGGTAACTACCTATTGGTTAAATTTCCTGATGGCGATGCTTTGTTTAAAGCGGCGTGGGAGCAAGGGATTATTCTGCGTAATTCGCCTATTGAAGATTGCGTTCGGATCAGCGTTGGCAGCCGAGACGAGTGTGAGAAAACACTCGGCTTCATTAGAAATTATTACAGCTAAAAAGAATCTTTGGCACTGACGATGTTTCTCAGTGCTAACCAATTTGAAATAAGGAAGTTCGAGTGAGTAAACAACAAAAAATCTTATTTATTGATCGTGATGGCACGTTGATTGTCGAGCCACCAGTTGATTTTCAAGTCGATCGCTTAGATAAACTCACATTAGAGCCATTGGTCATTCCATGCCTTTTAGCTCTACAAGATGCGGGTTATCGCCTGGTTATGGTTACCAACCAAGATGGTCTAGGAACAGACAGCTACCCACAACAAGACTTCGATGCACCGCATAATATGATGATGGAGATCTTCGAGTCGCAGGGAGTTAAATTTGATGACGTTCTTATTTGTCCACACTTTGAACAAGATAACTGTGCCTGTCGTAAACCCAAGCTAGGCATGGTCAAAGAGTATCTGCAAGGCGGTAAAGTTGATTTTCAGCATTCAGTGGTTATCGGTGACCGTGTCACGGATCTGCAGTTGGCCGAAAATATGGCGATTCGTGGTATACAGTATCACCCTGATACGATGAATTGGCCACAAATCCTCAAGGATTTGACCGTAACAGCGCGTATTGCTGAAGTGGTGCGAACCACTAAAGAGACCGACATACGCGTCAAGGTTAATTTAGATGAGCAAGGCGGCAATAAGATTTCTACAGGCCTAGGCTTCTTTGATCATATGTTAGACCAAATTGCGACTCACGGCGGCTTTCAAATGGTTTGCCAGGTCGAAGGCGATTTGCATATCGATGATCACCACACTATTGAAGATACTGCTTTGGCGCTTGGTCAAGCTTTAAAACAAGCGCTGGGTGATAAACGCGGTATTGGTCGTTTTGGTTTCAGTTTGCCTATGGATGAGTGTTTGGCTCAATGTGCGCTTGATTTATCAGGCCGTCCTTATCTGAAATTTGATGCTAAGTTCAGTCGTGAGCAAGTCGGCGACTTGTCAACAGAGATGGTCGTGCACTTTTTCCGCTCTCTGACCGATACATTGGCTTGTACTTTGCACTTATCGTCTGCTGGTGACAACGACCACCACATTATTGAAAGTTTGTTTAAAGCGTTTGGTCGGACATTGCGTCAGGCAATCAAAGTGGAAGGCACTGAGTTGCCAAGCAGTAAAGGCGTGCTGTAGCGGGGCGGAACTATGACAGAGCAAAAAATTGTAATTATTGATACTGGTTGTGCCAACGTTTCTTCGGTCAAATTTGCTATCCAACGTTTAGGCTATCAAGTCACCATTTCAAAACAGCCGCAAGTGGTACTCGGCGCTGACAAACTGTTCCTGCCCGGCGTTGGTACTGCCAGCGAGGCGATGAAAAATCTTGCAGAACGTGATCTCATTGAGCTCGTTAAACAAGTCGAAAAACCGTTACTTGGTATTTGCTTAGGTATGCAATTGCTTGGCAAAGTGTCGCAAGAAAAAGGTCAGAAAGCGGATGAGCAAGTTGATTGCTTAGGTTTGTGTGATGGTGAAGTAAAGCGATTGCAAACTGGAGGTTTACCGCTGCCACATATGGGGTGGAATACGGTCTCGGCTAAAGAAGGCAATCCACTTTTCAAGGACATTGAACAGGGTGAGTATTTCTACTTTGTCCACAGTTTTGCCATGCCTGTTGGTCGTTATACCATTGCTCAGTGTGAGTATGGCCAACCATTCACGGCAGCCTTGCAAAGTGGCAACTACTACGGTGTGCAATTTCACCCCGAGCGTTCTTCAAAAGCGGGCGCGAAGCTGATGCAAAACTTCTTAGAATTATAAAAGGGATTTAATGTGATTATTCCAGCTCTCGATTTAATTGAAGGACAGGTGGTCCGCCTTTATCAAGGTGATTATGGCCAAGTAACAGAATATAAAGTTGACCCGGCAGAACAATTTAATTTGTATCACCAAGCGGGAGCAAATTGGCTGCATTTGGTTGATTTAACCGGCGCAAAAGATACATCAGCGCGACAGCTGGATCTTATTGCAACGCTTTTAGCGAGTACGCCAGCCAACATCCAAATTGGTGGCGGAGTGCGTACAGAGCAAGATGTGGTTGATCTGTTAGAAGCAGGAGCTCAGCGTGTTGTGGTCGGCTCTACTGCGGTAAAACAACCCGAGCTTGTTAAAAGTTGGATGGAAAAGTACGGCGCAGACAAGATTGTTTTAGCGCTGGACATTAATATTGACCAAAATGGTACTCGTAACGTTGCTATTTCTGGCTGGCAAGAAGATTCAGGCATTACGATTGAAGCACTGATCGACAATTTCCTCACGGTGGGTTTAACCCACGTACTTTGTACTGATATTTCTCGTGATGGCACGTTAGAAGGTTCAAACGTAGAACTTTACGTTGACCTATGTAAACAGTACCCACAAGTTGAGTTTCAATCTTCCGGTGGCATTGGTTCGCTCGCTGATATCGAAGCCTTGAAAGGCAGCGGTGTTGCAGGGGTGATCGTTGGTCGCGCGTTACTTGATGGTAAGTTCACTGCACAGGAGGCATTTGCATGTTGGCAAAGCGAATAGTTCCGTGTCTTGATGTCCGTGATGGGCAAGTGGTGAAGGGCGTTCAGTTTCGTAACCATGAAATTATCGGTGACATTGTTCCTTTGGCCCAGCGTTATGCTGAGGAAGGCGCAGATGAGTTGGTTTTTTACGACATCACGGCATCCAGTGATGGTCGTGTTGTTGATAAAAGCTGGGTTGCGCGCGTTGCAGAGGTCATTGATATCCCGTTCTGTGTGGCTGGTGGCATTAAATCAGCACAAGACGCAGCGCGTATTCTAGAGTTTGGTGCGGATAAGGTTTCGATTAATTCGCCAGCACTAGCGAATCCGCAATTGATTACCGATCTAGCCGACAAATTTGGCGTTCAATGTATCGTTGTTGGTATCGACTCTTACTATGATAAAGAAACGAGTAAATATCAGGTGTATCAGTTTACTGGCGACGAACAACGAACCAAAGCAACTCAATGGGAAACATGTGATTGGGTTAAGGAAGTGCAAAAACGTGGTGCTGGAGAAATCGTGTTAAACATGATGAACCAAGATGGCGTTCGTAACGGCTACGATATTCAGCAACTCAATATGGTTCGAGAGGTGTGCCACGTGCCGCTCATCGCGTCTGGTGGTGCAGGAGCGATGGAGCATTTTACCGAGGCTTACCAGCGAGCCAATGTTGATGGTGCATTAGCAGCGTCGGTGTTTCATAAACAAGTCATCAATATTGGTGAGCTAAAACAGTATTTAAAACAGCAAGGGATTGAGGTGCGACTATGAGTTTAAAAGCCGCCGAAGTAAGTGTGCTATCCGAGCGAATCGATTGGGTCAAGGTGGATGGTCAGGTTCCTGCCATTGTACAAGATTACCAGTCAAGCCAAGTGCTGATGATGGGGTATATGAATAAAGACGCGTTGTCGAAAACAGGGGAAACAGGTCAAGTGACGTTTTTTTCTCGGACTAAACAACGCCTTTGGACTAAAGGAGAAACCTCGGGTAACGTATTGCAACTGGTGAATATGTCACTTGATTGTGATAACGATACGTTGTTGGTGAAAGTGAATCCCATTGGTCCTACTTGCCATACAGGTAGCACCAGCTGTTGGGATGGTGATGCTCAACAAGAGTCACAAATGGTGTGGCTTCATCAGCTTGAGCAGCTATTGGCTGCCCGCAAGAGTGCCGATCCAGACTCCTCATATACCGCCAGTCTTTATGCTCGTGGCACCAAGCGTATTTCGCAGAAAGTGGGTGAAGAAGGTGTTGAAGTCGCGCTTGCGGCGACGTCGGGTGATAAAGCGGAGTTAGTCTGTGAATCTGCTGACTTGATTTACCATTTAATGGTGTTATTACAAGACCAAGGTTTGTCGATGAATGATGTGGTGAACAAACTCAAAGAGCGCCATAAATAACCCTCATTGATGAGTTTGAATGACGAAAAAGCCCATTGTTAAATGGGCTTTTTTAATGGAGTCAATGCTACTCATTATGAACTGGAATCAAGGCATCAAATCGTGGATTACCGTGCAGACCTTCTAGGTCGGGCTCTGTATCAATGAGATCGCTAATCGACGGGCTAGCTTCCATCGCTTTTTCCAGATCTTCAATCGCTTGCTCTTCAACGCCAAGACGTGAATAGGCACAAGCTCGTTGATAAAGCGCCGGACCATTGCTGGTATCAAGCTCCAAAACACGGTTACATAAGCTGAGCGCCCAGTGATATTCTCTAATTTCCATTGCCGCATCAGCCTTATAGGTCAAAGCTTCAAGATCACCTGGCCTAATGCTTAAAATCTCATCAAAAACATCCATTCTCTGCTCTGGGGTAGGCATACTTTGCGCCCTCAGCCACAGGTTGTGGATCTCATTGATTTTTTCTATTTCTTTATTGTTTTCACTAATAATATGTGTCTTGCGTTTCAGATCTCTTTCAAGAGCACCAAATTTCTTTTCATACACAGTTGCGATTGAGTCAAGACGTTTATCGGCCATCTCTGTGGTGTTGTTTTTGAATTCACGTAATGACTGCCAACCGACTAAAGCAATCAGTGAAGCAACACCTGCAATGATGTAGAAGAAATAAGTCACGGTTACGTTAGCATAATTGAGCGACTTATCAGCGACGCTAAGTTCTCGGTCGGTAATTTGCACGATTAGTCTACGCTCTAAGTCTTGCTGGTCTTGGCGCAGCGCTTTTAACTCATCAAGAATGTAGCGTTCCATTAAGGGTCGGTCGAGTAGTTCCGAATCTGAATAGGCTGTTTGCTCAGCCAAACTCGGTGTACTGAAAACAGCCCACAGCAAAGAGGTGAAAGTTATCCAAAATCGCATATCCGCGTCCATATATCTATTTGTTTGTTCAAGATAAACTTTAACAAATCTGTTATCGGTTTAATACGTTATCTTGACAATTAAGCTCGCCAGAAACGCGCGGGCGCTAACTGTAGCATGTCTGAATTCACAGTAACGATATATTTAGGCCACTAAGCAATATTTGCGTATTTTATGTGAGTATCGTCACATTTTTTGCCTATGTAACCGAATTGAATTTGATTTTTAAGTGGAGTTTAGCGGATATTAAATACAAGAATTGCTTAGAGTTCAAAGGAAATGTTTTTATATATGATTTCTTCAGCACCTTGGGTTATCTACCCTGAGATACAGGATACGCTTCAATCAGAGTGTGAACTCTCTCAGCCTTGTGCTGAAGATGGCGATGGCGTTGCACAATTAATTGCGGATTGCCCGCCGTTAGATGTCAATTCTTCGTACTGTAACTTTCTTCAGTCAACTCACTTTAGTAATACCTGTGTTATCGCTAAAAAAGAGGGGCAGGTTGCTGGATTTATTTCCGCTTATTTAAAACCTCAACAACCTGAAACGCTCTTTGTTTGGCAAGTGGCTATCGGACGTGATTTTCGTGGCCAAGGGCTGGCATTTACCATGCTGTCATCGTTGCTTGAACGCAATAACTTAAGCCATATAACGGCGATAGAAACCACCATTACTAAAGACAACCAGGCATCTTGGGCGCTATTTAACAAGCTCGAACAACAACAAGGCCTCGATGGCGAAGTAAGTAAATTTCTCGATGAACATCAACATTTCAAAGGGAAGCACGATAGTGAATATTTGTATCGTATCCCACTAAACCAAAATCAATAATCAGGAGTTAGAAACGGTATCATCATGGATATTTTTAAAAAGCAGGAATCAAAAGTTCGCTCTTATTCAAACAGTTTTCCAGTGGTCTTTAATAAAGCCAAAGGCTGCTGGCTTGAGACAGAACAAGGTGAACGCTATCTTGATTTCCTAGCTGGTGCTGGTTCACTGAACTACGGCCACAATAACCCTGTATTAAAACTCGCTTTGCTCGATTATATCGAAATGGATGGGATCACCCATGGATTAGATATGCACTCGCAAGCAAAAGCTGGCTTTCTGACTGCGCTTAAGAACTACATTCTGGCGCCACGTGACCTTGACTATATAGTCCAGTTTACTGGCCCGACAGGAACCAATGCTGTCGAAGCGGCACTTAAACTGGCACGTAAAGTGAAAGGTCGAGAATCTATTGTTGCTTTCACTAATGGATTCCATGGTTGCACTGCTGGCGCTTTAGCCGCAACAGGTAACCAACACCACCGTCAGGGGGCGGGAGTCAGTCTAAACAATGTCACCCGAATTCCATTTGAAGGCTATGCCGATATCGACGGCTTAAAATTGTTTGAAACCATGCTAGATGACAATTCTTCTGGTATCGACAAACCTGCTGCTGTTCTACTCGAAACCGTTCAAGGCGAAGGTGGATTAAATGCGGCTTCTAATCAATGGTTGCAACGACTACGGAAAATCTGTGATCAGCATGATATTTTAATGATTGTTGATGATATTCAGGCAGGTTGTGGCCGTACAGGTACCTTCTTCAGTTTCGAACCTGCAGGTATCACGCCTGATCTCGTCACACTTTCGAAGTCAATAGGTGGTTACGGTTTACCAATGGCAGTGGTTTTACTTAAGCCAGAGCTTGATAAATGGAAGCCTGGTGAGCATAACGGGACATTCCGCGGTAACAACCACGCTTTTGTCACGGCGGCCAAGGCGTTAGAGACCTATTGGGCTGATGACCAATTCGAATCTCATATCGGATTGTGTGCCGATAAGGTCAGTGACGTGATTCAACGAAACATCAAACGCTACCCTGAACTGTTTTTACAGCAAAAAGGCCGCGGGATGATGATTGGCGTTGAATGTCATGATGGCGATATCTCGGATGAAATCACAACCGCCTGTTTTAACAATGGCATGGTGATTGAAACGGCAGGGCCGAATGACGAAGTTGTGAAGTTCTTCTGTCCACTTACCATCACGGAATCAGAGCTGGAAGATGGTCTGGCAATCTTTGAAAAGTCAGTCGGTCAAGTTGCCGCTAAGCACATCAAAAAAGCATCATAGAGTAAGGATAACAGATGATAGTCAGAACATTAGACGAGTGTCGTAACAGTGAGCGTAGAGTCGTCGCCGAGACATGGGAAAGTGTTCGCATGTTGCTTAAAGATGACAACATGGGTTTTTCATTTCATATCACGACGATTTATGAAAATACCCAAACGCACATACACTATAAAAATCACCTTGAATCCGTTTATTGCGTGAGTGGTGAAGGTGAAATTGAAATCGTTGGTGGTGAAACATACCCAATTAAACCGGGTACTCTGTATATCTTAGATCAACATGATGAACACTACCTGCGTGCCTACAAAGATACCCCAATGGTTATGGCGTGTGTATTCAATCCGCCTATCACGGGGCAGGAAGTGCACGATGACAATGGTGTTTATCCACTCATCGACTAGTTTAAATGCCTAGCTGAAATTCAGTGGGGCTAATTGCCCCACTCATTTGCCATAAACCCACATTTAGAAACCCAAAAGGTTCTTATATGACTTATACCGTAGAGAAAATCGGCGGTACTTCAATGACAGCATTTGATGCTGTTCTCGATAATATTATTCTGCGTCCCGCCCCTGAGAAACGATATAACCGAGTCTTCGTCGTGTCGGCTTACGGCGGTATGACCGATTCACTCCTTGAGTGTAAAAAAACCAGTAAGCCTGGAGTGTATCAACTGATCGCAAAACGCGATGACCGTTGGCAAGAAGCGCTGTCCTATTTAGAGCAACGAATGTTATTAACTAATGAACATATGTTTGCTGACCCGATGAGCCGTCATCGCGCCGATAAGTTTATTCGCTCGCGTATCGCTGAAGCGAAAAACTGTATCTCCAATATTCTTGAAACATGTGAATATGGCCAGTTCTCGTTGCGTCATTACCTGCCGCAAATCCGAGAGTTTTTAGCCTCGATCGGTGAAGCACACAGTGCGTTTAACACTGTGTTGAAACTGAAAAATATTGGTCTAAATGCACGATTTGTTGATTTGTCAGGGTGGACCACCACCACGCCAAAGAATTTAGATGAGAGTATTCGAGATGCATTTTCTGACATTGACGTGACCAAAGAACTCCCGATTGTGACTGGATATGCGTCATGCTCCGAAGGCTTGATGTCAACTTATGACCGAGGCTATAGTGAAATTACTTTTAGCCGCATTGCCGCTATTACGGGGGCTGACTTGGCGATTATTCACAAAGAATATCATCTAAGCTCGGCTGACCCCCGCGTGGTTGGCCCAGAGAAAGTTCTGCCTATTGGTCAAACCAATTATGATGTTGCCGATCAGCTCGCCAACTTGGGGATGGAGGCTATTCACCCTAATGCAGCTGCAGGCCTGCGTGATAAAAATATTGAGCTGCAGATTAAAAATACCTTTGAGCCGGATCATTCGGGTACGTTAATCTCAAATGATTACCAGTCGAGTGCCGACAAAATTGAGATTATCGCTGGTAAAGAAAAAGTGTTCGCGCTGCATTTATTCGACCAGGGTATGGTCGGTAACGTTGATAACGTGAGCTACGATCTGATGGAAATTATTTCTGATGCGAACGTCAGTCTGATTGGTAAAGAGATGAACGCTAACTCTATCACTTATTACTTGGGTGGCAGTAGCGAGAACCTCAATAAAGTGCTGTACAAGGCTGAGAAAAAGTACCCAAATGCAGAAATCAAAGGTCGAATGGTGGCATTGATTTCAGCCATCGGAGCGCAAATTGATACCAATAAGGCGCTGGCTCAAGGGGTGTTTGCCTTACTGAATCAGGAGATTACACCGGTTGCGCTGCACTCATCAATGCGTAATGTCAATGTTCAGTTTGTTGTCAGTGATAAAGAGTATCAGCAAGCGATTTTTGCTCTGCATGAAGAGTTCTTTGCAGATAGAAAAACAACAAAAACCAATGATAAATCTACAACGAAAAAAGTCGCGTAACACGATTTTTAGCCACTCCCTCCTCATTTGCGCCCTCTAAAAGGGCGCTTTTTGTTGTCTTTGACTCTCATCGTTCAAATAAGAAGTAGTAGCTATAACCGACTAAAAGTGCGGGCAGGGCTGAGTATAAACTCGCGACTAGCGCCGCTTTAGGGGCTAAAGCAATAGCAGGAAACAGTGCGTCTCCATCGTTTGAAATGGCATTGGCGAGTTGTGCTGAAAGGGGGGCAACGCCTGAGAGATAAAGACTAGTGACCAATATTTGCGGTCCACATCCTGGCAGGAGGCCAATCGCAAGCCCCATCAGCGGCATCCAAGCTCCGCAGTTTGCTAGCGTTGTGCTTACATCAATATTTGCGGTGAAAGTGATCAGTTCAAATGCAATAAACGCAACGATGACCCAAGCGGTAACAAAATTGGTGTCTTGGGCAGCCTTTTGCATTGGATGGGATGCCGTCGTTTTATGGTCTTCTGCTACCGTCGACTCATAGTCATTAATTTCTTTTGTCACAGACCAAAGTAGCATACTGATAATAATCAATATAGCGCCAAGCCATTCGATACTTTGCTGTGGTAATGTGAGCAATTGGTTTACATCAACTTGGAAAGTATTGACGCTAGCGATAAGCGTCGTGGGCACAAGCAGCCACTTCCAAAAGGTGCCTTGTAGATTTATCGCCGTTTGCTCGATATGGCGATCTCGATTACGACAGCATCGCGCTCGGAAGGACTGGTGAGTCTGTGCTGGCCTTAAAAAGTCGTCTTTGTGTATTGCATTGATAGCCCAACCACTAAGGCAACCGACCACAATCCCAATGGCAATAACCAAGATACCAATATCAGGCTGACTCGCGAGTAAAAGAAATGCTGCATCACCCATGGTTGAAGTCAACACTGCTACCAAAGCGCCAAAACCGACCCGACCACTGACAAACTGCGTTGTCACAATGATCGCGCCGCCACAACCAGGAAGCGCCCCAAGTAGCGCGGCAAACATCACTTGATAGTGGCGAGAACGATGATACATAGTCACCAGGTAATGTTGCCCGCTAAAGAAGCGTGACAGGTAGTGGTAGAGTGCCAGAGTTAAGGCCACATAACTTGCAACTGCCCAAAAAGCATCGGATAGTGACGTTAACACTATCTCTCGTGTCGCTTCAGCGAGTAGTAATACTATTAGACTGATAGGTAGCAGCAAGCGTTTATAGGTCAATCTAAATTGAGCGAAATTCAGCCAAACTAGGCGTTCGAACTGGGGCGTGGTACTGTTCATAATGCGCACCATTGCAAATGGGAATCATTATCATTATATGGTAATGAGAATTATTTTCAACAATAACTCGGGCTTGTTGAGTTATAAGGTTGGGCTTATACCGAAATTTTCTTTGGCAGCCGATGACAAATGGCTAAAAAAGGGTAAAATATTAACTTTGTGAGTAATTGCCCAAGTTGGGTAGAAATAAAGTCAGATAGGAAAAAAGATGATTCTAGTTGTAGGTCACAAGAACCCTGATAGCGATAGTATCTGTAGTGCACTGGTTGCAACTGAGCTACTAACTGCGCGTGGTGTGGAAGCAAAGCCGATTCGCCAAGGTGAAATTAACCGTGAAACTCAACATATTCTTGAAGTCGCTGACGCACAAGTACCTGAGTTACGTACTTCAGTTGCGGGTGAAAAAATCTGGTTGGTTGACTACTCAGATTTAGCCCAGGCTCCTGATGATGTGGCGGATGCTGAAATTCTTGGTATTGTTGACCATCACCGTCTTGGGGATGTGATGACAGTTAACCCAATGGAAGCTTGGATCTGGCCTGTAGGCTGTACTAATACAGTGTTATTCAACATGTTCAAAATCGAAGGCCATGAGATCAAACCGCAAATCGCGAAGCTTATGATGTCTGCAATCCTATCTGATACCGTTGGTTTTGCTTCACCAACGTGTACTCAAAAAGATAAAGATGCTGTTGCTGAACTGGCTGAAATCGCAGGTGTCACTGATCTTGATACTTTCATTAAAGATCTCCTGATTGCTAAAACTAACATCGAAGGCTTGTCTGCTGCTGAGTTAGTGGAGAAAGACTTAAAAGGCTATCTATTCAATGGTCGTGACGTTGTTGTCGGCCAGGTAGAGCTAGCGACACTTGAACAAGTTGATGGCATGATCGAAGCGCTAGAAGCGGATCTTGAGCGTCGCTGCGCTGAACAAGGTCTTGCGTTTGCAGCGGTAATGCTTACCGATATCACCACGGCGCAAACTCGTCTACTCTACAAAGGTGAGTGGGCTGACAAATTGGTTAAGCACGAGAAAGATGGCGTGCTAATGATGGAAAACACACTCAGCCGTAAGAAACAAGGCTGGCCTTGGCTACAAGCTGAACTGGCGTAAGTCGTTTTCAATGGATATTTTTAAACGCCCATGGTTATACCGTGGGCGTTTTATTTAGGGGGTTCTTATGTCACAACCACTAACGAAAGAGCAAATCGAGTCGGTCGATAAAATGCGTCCAGAAGAACGTTTTAACTTCTGTATTAAAGAGATTGCGCAGCAGCGCAAGGTATGGATTTTAACCGATGAGCATGGCAGCGTGATGCTGAATACCGAAGATGAAGATTGTGTTCCTGTATGGCCACATCAAGAATTCGCTCTGCAATGGGCAACCGGAGAGTGGGAGCATTGCACGGCTGAGTCTATTTCGACAGCAAAATGGTTTAGCCGCTGGACGTGTGGCTTGGAAGATGATGAACTGGCAGTTGTTGTGTTTCCAAATGACAACGAAGAGGGCATGGTGCTCTATCCAGATGAGTTTGAATCTGAGCTAAGAAAGCGCGGTGCTTAAAGGTTAATACCCGATCAGTTGAAACAGTTCACCGCTGGTGGATATCGAGACGGCACTATTTAAAGTGCCGTCTTTTTTATAGCGCTGTATTAATGGGCGGATAACGTCTCTCACTTGTTGTTCATTCATCCCCGGTTTGAGTTGCGGCTCGTACAAAAGTTTGAGCAACACAACATCTAGCGGAGAGAGCAAATCTTCGGCGGTTTCGTCGTTGAAGATGGAAGGGTAAGCGTACTCAGAGTCATTCGGGAGGCCAAGCACTTGAGTGATCTCTTCGACAATACACGCGAGCAGTTTACCGTGCTCCCGAGCTTGATCGACGGGAATGATCACCGCCGCTTGAAAAATAGCCCCGTCGCCAGAGACTTGATAGCCCGCTTTACAGATCGCCCCATGGACATGCTTAAGAGCCGAGGCACCAAACTGCGTTTTAATATCTTGGCGCCAGTTCGATTCACGAGTGTAAATCCAAGTGACGTTTGCTTGGTCGGGTGAAGTGACGCGACGTATCAAATGGCCAGTGATTTGTTCTAAATGACGGATATGAGCGTTAGTGAGTTGATCATGTAGCGCTTGATCGCCAACCTTATGTTCAACCCATACTTTTATTGGTTGTCGCCACTTAACCAAAGGTTTTTGGCCGGAAGAGTATTCATTGCGCAGTGCAACCTTGATAAAAGCAGTCTCGATAAACTGAGGGTCAAGCCAAGTCTTTTGATTTCCATCACCATACGCATTGATGGCGGCCAAGAGTGAGATAAACCCAACCAATCTTGTCTGCCACATTGCGATCACCTGAAACGGGCCAGTTTATTAAAATGACTTTCCACCAAGCGTTGAGTGATTGGGTGCTGAGGATAGGTGAGAACTTGATGAGTTTCACCGCTCTCTACTACATCACCTTCGTGCATCACCATCACTTTATCGGTGATGTGTTTGATGATACCAATGTGCTGAGAGACATAAACAAACGATAGCCCCATCTCTTCTTGAAGCTCTAAAAACAGGTTGATGATTTGTGAACGCATTGCCATATCAAGACCATTAAGCGCTTCATCGGCCACAATGATTGAGGGTTGCAAAATCAGAGCGCGGGCCAAACAAACGCGCTGCTTTTGTCCTGTTGCTAACATTTGCGGATAAAAGTAGGCATGCTCAGGTAGAAGTCCAACACGTAGTAGTGTCTCTTTGATGCGTTTAATGCGCGCTTGAGGAGGCATACTGGTATTTCGTTTCAGAGGCCCATCAAGAATTTGGCCAATTTGAATACGCGGGTTCAATGACGTGTTGGGGTCTTGGAAAATCATCCGAATAAGCTTGCAGCGCGTTTCATAGTCGCGATGTTCTAAACGTTCGCCATTAACACGTATTTCGCCAGAGGTTGGCTCTACAACCCCAGCGAGCATTCGCGCTAGTGTGGATTTCCCCGAACCATTTTGACCAATAAAGCCAATGGTTTGTCCAGCTTCTAAGCTGAAGCTGACCGGTTTGACGGCTTGGTGGACTTTCTTGCGCAATAGCCCAGGTCGAGTCACAAAAGACTTAGAGAGATCGTTGACTTCTAATAGCGCACTCATGCTTGTTTCTTCTCCGTGTTGAGAGGGAAGTGGCAGGCAAATTTATGGTTTTTAATTCGTCTGGTTAGCGGTATTTCGACACATTGACGCTGCGCATAAGGACAGCGTGGACCAAGACGACAGCCAATGGGTAAGTGCTGCAGTGGGGGAATGGACCCCGGTAATGAGTGCAGTTTCTCTTTGTGTGGTATCCATTGATTAAAATCTGGCATCGCTTTGAGTAGCGCGAAGGTATAAGGGTGTTTAGGTTTGGTCAGAATCTTTTGGGTATCAGCCGATTCAACCGACTGGCCACAATACATCACGGTAATCCGCGTTGCCCATTGTGTAATGGTATTCAAGTCATGACCGATAAGCAAAATCGAGGTGTTATGGACCTGATTCATTCGGCTCAACAGACGTAAGATCTGTGATTGTGTAATTGGGTCAAGGTCATTGGTTGGTTCATCAGCAATCAATAACTTTGGCTTGGTCGCAATCGCCATAGCAATCATGATCTTTTGGCATTCCCCATCAGTCAGTTCGTAAGGATAACTACTCATGATTTGTTGATGGTTTTTAATGCCGACTTTATGCAGCAGAGCGGCGGCTTGCTTTTTGCGCCATTTGAATCGCTGCCACCACTTGCCATCAAAAGAGCGGGTAGGGATTGATTCAATAAGCTGCTTACCCACTTCATCGGACGGATCTAAACAGGTGGATGGTTCTTGAAAAATCATGGCGATGTCACGGGCGATTACCCGTCGGCGCTCTTTTGGCGTCAATTGGAGTAAGTCGATATTGCCCAATCGCATCCGATCGGCAGTCACTTTCCAATTGTCTTTACATACTCCGACAATCGCTTTTGCTACCAAACTTTTACCTGAGCCAGATTCACCCACCAGACCACGAATTTCGCCCTCGTTGAGGGTTAAACTCATACGATCGACCGCCTTCATCATGCCTTGCGGTGTCTCAATTTCAATCGTTAAATGGCGAATATCTAATAGCGGCATTATTCGGTCCCCGCATTAAGTGCTTGGCGAACCCCTTCGCCAACGAGGTTGATGACTACAACGGTAAACATAATTGCCAAACCAGGTAGAGTTACAGTCCAAGGGGCGAGATAAATAAGCTCTACAGAGCCACCAAGGATTGCCCCCCACTCCGTGCTAGAAGCTTGTGCGCCTAAACCCAGAAAACCGAGTGCGGTAATGTCGAGAATGGCGATAGAGAGTGCAAGGGTGATTTCAGAGGCAATCACCACCAATATGTTAGGAATAATCGAGTGCCACAGCAGATAAATATCGTTCGCTCCATCGAGGCGCGCCGCCATGATGTAGTCTTTCTCGACTTCGGCATGAATGGCGATATAAATGGAACGAATAAAGCGTGGAATTAAGGCTAAACAGATAGCCAACAAAATATTAAATTCGCCAAAGCCAAGAAAAGCGACAAAGATGATCGCAAGGAGCAGCGATGGAATGGACATTACCGTATCAAGTAAGTGGTTGAGGGTACTAGAAAGTAAGCCCTTGGTCATACCGGCAAGAACCCCAATTGCGCAACCAATCACAGTGGCAATCAGAGTGACAATCAGCGCAGCGCCGAATGTGAAGCGAGAGCCATCAATCAAACGCGATAAGATATCTCGTCCGAGATCGTCAGTGCCGAGGAAATACTCGACGGTACCTTGCGGATTCCAAGAGGGTGGCAGCAAGAGTTCACTTGACTGGGCCTGAGGATCATGCGGTGTAATCCAAGGTGAAACCAAGGTTAACAACACCACGAGGATTAAACACCAAAGCCCGAACATCGCCAGGTTATTAGATCGGTAACTGCGCCAAAAACGCTCTAACTGAGTCGGAATGTGATCTTCTTGATAAACGTTATCGGTTAGCATACCACTCTTTCCTTACTAGCGGGTTGACCATAGCGCCAATCAAATCAGACAAAATATTAGCAGTGAGAACCAATGAGGCAACAACAATCACCCCAGCTTGGATAGCAACATAATCTTGGTTTGAGAGCGCATCGAGTAACCAACGGCCAATACCAGGCCAGTTAAAAATCGACTCAGTAATGATTGCTAGCGTTAACATACTTGACAGCTGTACGCCGATCTTTGGAATAATAGGTGGAATAGCGTTACGCAGTACGTGTTGAGTCACTATCTCATGCGTCGATAAACCTTTGATTCGCGCGGCACGAATATAGTTTTGCCCCATGACCTCAGAGACTGATGCGCGCATCAAACCAATCACTTGAGTGGTGGGGGCCAAAGCCAGAACCATGCAGGGCAAAATTAAGTGCTCAATCACGCTTTGCAAGGCGTGGGCGCGGTATTCACCACTGGCAAAAAAGGCATCGATCAAAGCAAATCCTGTCACATGTTCAATTTGGTACAACAAGTCGTAACGACCTGCTACTGGAAACACTTCAAAGTGAAGTGAAAACACCATAATCATTAACAACGCAATCCAAAACAGGGGAGCAGAATAACCCGACATTGAAGTGAATGAGATAGCAGTGTCAATCCACTTACCTTGTTTCATGCCAGCTAAGGTGCCGATTGGAATGCCAATAAGTAGCGAAATAACAAAGGCGAGTAAGCAAAGTTCAAGTGTGGCAGGAAAGACGGTCTTCAATTCTTCAACAATAGGCACACCATTTTTTGTGACGCCAAAGTTGAGTTGCATCAGTTCGCCTAAATAGGAGAACCAACCGTTCCAAAAGTCTTGCACAGCCCAATGCGAGTCTGGTTCAAGGCGTAAAATACTGAAACCAACCATGGTCAGAATCAATAGTGTGATAATAAATAGGTTGAATCTCCGTAGACTATAAAACAGCATTATTTGACCCTCTCGACATTATCAAAAGGTTGCACATTGAAAGGGCTGACCTTGAAGCCAGTTAAAGATCGGTGCTGAGCTTGCAGTTGCATGCCATGGCTGAGTGGGATGACCGGAAACTCTTGATTTAATATATTTTGTGCTTGCTTATATAAGTTAAGTCGATAGCGCTGTTTATCGACTTCTAGTGCAAGGTCGAGCAAAAAATCGAAATCAGGGTTGCACCAGCTAGAGACGTTTAACCCGACGCGGTTGGAATCACATGAAAGTAAAGGTCGAAGGAAATTGTCAGGATCTCCAGTGTTTGCAATCCAGCCGGTTAAAAACAGATCGATATTATTATCACGGTCGCTTCGATCAAAGCGCTCTTCTGTGATGAGATTTAAGGTAATGCCAATATCGGCAAAATTCGCTTGGATGAGCTCCGCGGTTTTACGTGGGCTCGGATTATAGGCTCTCGGTTCAAGGGGAACTAACATACTAAGCTCTAATCCTTGACTGAAACCTGCGTCGCGCAACAGGGCTAAAGCATAGTTACGATCATATCGAATTTGTACTACATCCTTTTGGTAAGCCCATGAGGATGGAGGGAGAACGGAATAAGCTTGAGTCCCCGTACCATAGTAAACAGAGTCAAGAATATTGTGTCGATTAATGGCATAATTGAGTGCTTTTCTCACTCTGGCATCGCTGAGGGCCGGATGAGAAGTATTCACCGCAACAAACGAAATATTCATTGCGGGTTTGGCCATCAGTTCAATGTCACTGTCTTGATTGATCACAGGTAACTGGCTAGAAAGCGGAGAATTCAATACGTCACACTCTTTGCGTAGTAATTTGGCTAACGTTCCAGTGCCGCGCTGAGAAATATCGAACACGACTTGATTCATTTTTGGAGCCGGTTTCCAATACCCATCATGCCGCTTTAGACGAATTAAATCGTTAACTTGATATTCAGCAAGGTAGAAAGGACCGGTACCAACAGGGTGGCTGTCTAGCATGCCTTTATCATCTCTTAGCTCAAGTTGATTGGCATACTGTTTAGAGTGGATAACCGCGTGGCTGGTAGCAATATTGGATAGAAAACTGTTATCTGGTCGGCTGAGGATAAATCGCACTTGGTTGTCTGAAAGTGCTACCACATCAATCACTAAGTTCTGAAAGTCGACCCCGCTAAACCAAGGGTAAAGTCCGTTACCAACATGGTGAAATGGGTTGGTCTTATCCAGAATGCGACGAAAGCTAAATACCACATCAGACGCGTTCATTGGTCGTGATGGGGTAAACCACGCCGTAGTTTGGAATTGGACATGGTCACGAAGGGTGAAAGTGTACTCGGTACCTTGAGTATTGACCGTCCAATCGCTAGCCAAGCTAGGAACTGGTTGATAATTCTCAGAATCGAGCGTCAACAAGGTATTAAAAATCTGCGGGCTCAGTGTTTCTGTGGTGATGCCACTGTCAACCAATTGAGGATTAAATGTCGTGGGGCTACCTTGGCCACAATAGACAAACCCCTTTTGGCGAATTTTATCGTGGTCGAGCGCTTCACCACACCCGGTGATTAGGGCGAAACCGACTAAACTTAATGTAAACTGAATGAATGCTTTCATAGAAAGAACAATTATCTGAGACAAAGCAAAAATGAACGGGCCATTATGCCTTAAGATGTTAATAATTTACCACTAATACACAGTGGTAACAAAAGTAAAACCCTAGAATTTATAGGTTCGTCTATCTTGTTGCTCGTCAATTCAGTTTAGTTAAGTCATATTTGCGCACCATTCCTCTGAATTGATGGTAGCTTAATCCCAAAAGCTCGGCGGCTTTACGTTGATTGTATTGACTGTGCTTTAACGCTTGCTGAAGTATGAGTTGATCTTGCTGCTCCTGCCACTGTTTGTAATCCAGAGGAAAATCAAAACGTATCTCAGCGTCTATTTTCGTGTCATTGCAAGACGATGGTTCGTCACTCCAATTCGATTTAAATGGGTCAAAGACTAACTGTTCGATTGGTATGTGCTGCGCACCATGTTGGTAAACGGCACGCTCAATCAAGTTTTTCAGCTCGCGGATATTGCCCGGCCATGGGTAATCGAGTAGATCTTGCTCAGCCTGTTGGCTAAAGCCGACAAAGTAATCGAACCCAAGCTCACGGCACATTTTAATGGCGTAGTACTCGGCCAGTAACAAGATGTCTTCACGACGTTGTCTGAGCGGGGGAAGGTGAATAACATCAAAAGCTAAACGATCGAGCAAATCGGCACGAAAGTCGCCTTGTTGCGCCATGGTAGGTAAATCGGCATTGGTTGCACAGACCAAGCGCACATTGGCACTGAGTTGTTGGTGACCACCAACTCGTTCATATTGACCATATTCAATCACACGCAGCAGTTTTTCTTGTACCAATAAAGGTGCTGTGGCCAGTTCATCGAGAAACAGAGTACCGTTTTCAGCACGTTCAAAACGCCCTTTGTGGCGACCTTTTGAGCCAGTGAATGAACCTTGTTCATGGCCAAACAGTTCAGAATCAATCAAGCCTTCACTTAAGCTTGAGCAATTGAGAGAAATTAACGGTTGTTCCCAACGCTTAGATAGGTAATGAAGACGTTGAGCGATCAACTCCTTACCAGTTCCTCTTTCACCAATAATTAGCACCGGTCGTTCAATGGCGGCGAGTTTTGAAACTTTATCGAGCACCGATAGAAACAGCGGTGACTCGCCAATCAAATTTTGTTGCATCAAGCACTCCGTGGTGAAATTTACCAGCCCTTGGTCAAATTCATCACACATTAATCATAAAAGCAATGCGGTTTTGTTTAAATATCTGATTTTTATGTTTTTTTAAATTGGCACGCTACTTGAAAATGAATTAGGAGTGATTCAATTGATGAGGGCGGAAATGTCCACCCTCGGGGAAGCAACAAAGGAGTCTCACTATGGGTATTTTCTCTCGATTCGCAGATATCGTAAATTCAAACATCAGTGCTCTCTTGGACAAAGCCGAAGATCCTGAAAAAATGATTCGTCTTATTATTCAGGAAATGGAAGACACCTTGGTCGAGGTGCGGACCAATTCAGCAAAAGCGATTGCAGACAAGAAAGAGTTGGCGCGCAAAGTTGAGTCAATCGAACACGCGATTGATGAATGGCAGCAAAAAGCAACATTAGCACTAACCAAGCAGCGTGAAGATCTGGCTCGCTCGGCATTAATCGAGAAGCAAAAGCTACAAGATATGCTCAAAGGGCTGCACACTGAACAAACGTTAGTTGAAGAGACTATCGATAAGTTGACCGGAGAAATTGGTAAGTTAGAAACCAAAATTACCGAGACTCGTGCCAAGCAACAAGCTTTAGCGATTCGTAGTCAAAGTGCGTCTAATCGTCGTGATGTGCAAAAGCATTTGCATACTTCTCGTACCAGTGAAGCGATGGCGAAGTTTGAGCAATACTCGCGTAAAATTGATGAATTGGAAGCGGAAGCCGATATTTATGCTCAAAGCGGCAATGCCAAGTCACTGGATCAAGAGTTTGCTGACTTACAAGCACAAGATGAAATTGAAAAAGAACTAGCAAAACTAAAACAACAAATGGAAGATAAAAAATAACCATTTGGGTCAGTTGTTGGTCACTAATTTTTGTTAGTTTAATTGGGCAGATAGCTTGCGGGGAGCATGGCTATCTGTCTGTTAAAGGAGTCAAGTATGTCCTCATTTCTTATCGCCGTTCCGTTGAGCGTCTTTATGATTTTCGTCGCGCCGCTGTGGGTGTTTTTGCACTATCGAAGTAAAAAGCACGTCAGTACAGGCCTGTCGCAAGATGATCTAGAGCGGTTAGAGTCTTTATCGAAAAAAGCAGAACAGATGCAACAGCGAGTCGATACCTTAGAGCGTATTTTAGATGCAGAAACACCGACATGGAGGCGACGCTATGAATAGAACAGAGCTGTACCGTGACCCCATTAATGGCAAGATTTCCGGGGTTTGCGCTGGGTTAGCTAACTATTTTGCGATAGAGGTATGGTTGGTACGTATCTTGTTCATCTCGGCATTTCTGCTTGGCGGCAGCTTTTTAGTTTTGTTGACGTATGCGGCGATGACATTAATGATTGAAAAACAACCAGCTAATTATGTTGAGTCGATTAAAGTGCAGCAAGAGCATAAACTAAAGAACAAACCATGGCAGCAAGGTCAAACGCCAGAGTCATTGCTTAACACGATAGAAAAAGACTTGCATCAGTTAGAGGAACAAGTCCGTGACCTAGAGGCGTACGTGACCTCGGACAGGTTTCAGGTTGACCGAGAATTTAAATCATTATAATCGTTGGTTCTAAAAATGCGACTTCTCACTCAGAACAAGGGCAAATGACTAATTTGCATACTGATTTGTCGTACGTTTAGTGGCACTCCTGAGCCCATTCATCTATGTTGTAGCTAATCATTACCATTGGATGAATCGCTATGTATAAACTGGCCTTGTTGCTTGTCACAAGCGCCGCTCTGAGCGGTTGTGGCAAGGAACGCCCTCCCGTCCCTGAGCCTGACTCGCGTCCTGCCAAACTGTTTACGGTTTCTCTCGGCAATTCACAATTTCAACGCAGCTTTCCTGCGAATTCCGAAGCCGGAGATAAAGTTATTTTGGCATTTCGCGTGCCTGGCCAGATGCAGTCTATTGAAGTACTGGCTGGTCAACAGGTTCAAAAGGGAGAGGTATTAGCAAAGCTCAATCCTGATGAGTACTCACTGCTTGCCAAACAAGCTAAAGCACAATTTCGCTTAGCCGATGTCCAATATCAACGCTATACAAAGTTGCGCGCAGATCAAGTTGTGTCAGAGCAAGACTTTGACCAAGCGAAAGCCAATCATAATTCCGCTAAAGCCACGCTTGAGCAAGCTCAGGCGAACCTAAAGTACACCCAATTAGTTGCGCCGTATGATGGCACGATATCGTTAGTGCCGGCGGAAAATTATGAGTACATCACAGCCCAGCAAGGGGTGATGAACATTCAAACCAACCAATTGATGAAAATCATGTTTTTGCTTCCTGACCATCTTTTGAATCGTTTTTCTCGCGGGGTTAACTTAACCGCAATGATGACGTTTGATGCCTTTCCGAATCATCAATATGAGCTGTTATTTCAAGAAGTCGATACAGAAGCTGATCCGAAGACCGGCTCTTATAAAGTGACGATGATCATGGAAAGACCGAGAGATGTGGGGATCTTGCCTGGCATGGCAGGAACGGTCAATGTGACCGTTGAATCAACGGGAGCAACTAAGATACCGCCATCAGCATTAATGGAACAAGATGGTGTTTATTACGTTTGGCGTGTTGATTTACAAGGAATGGTCAGTAAAACGCAGATAACTCTAAATGAGGCAGGAGAGGTGACTCGCGGCTTAGAAGAGGGTGACCAAATTATTATTTCTGGCGTTGAAGGTATCGAGCCGGGAATCAAAGTGCGAGAGTGGGTCAAAGAGCGAGGATTGTAAAATGAAGCAATGGTTTAAACTCTGCGCGCTCTCGACTGTGGCGCTTATCGTGGCTTGTGGTGGAGAGCCTGATTATATCGACTTTGGTTTGCCAAAGGTCAAAGTTGTTGATCTTTCTAACAGCGAAGAAAGGTTAGACAAGCTTTACTTCCCTGCCGTTGCGAATGCGGCCGAACGTTCACACCTCAGCTTTCGTGTCGCAGGAGAGATCAACAATATCTATGTGAAAGAAGGTCAACGCTTAACTAAAGGTACTCTTATCGCAGAGATAGACCCAACTGACTATCGTCTTAAGGTCGATAATGCCGCGGCGCGCTTTAGTGTCGTAGATAGTCAGTTTAAGCGCTCTAAACCTTTGGTTAATAAAGGTTTGTTGGCCAAGTCTCAATTTGATGAGATTGATGCTAATCGGCAAATTGCCCTTGCTGAACTTGAACTATCGAAGTTACGGCTCTCATTTACTAAGCTTTATGCTCCAGTCGATGGCATTATTTCTCGCGTCAGCGTTGATCAATTTGAAAACATTCAAGTTGGCCAGAGAGTGGTTAATATCCATAGTATTGAGAACGTTGAAGTACTCATCCAACTGCCCGATCGCTTATACACGAGTCAGCCCAGCCATCAAGAGATGAACGCTCTCGAGACTTTGGTAAAAGTGCCAAGCGGTAACGTGTACCCAGCTAGCGTCAAGGAATACACCACCGAACCAGACCCTGCGACAGGTACTTTTACTGTCACCCTGTCACTACCAATGCCAGAACAAGACTTTATTCTGGACGGTATGGCGGTCGAGGTGACAGCGAAAGGTGGCCAAGCCGACATCAATTTCACGCAAGGTGTGCAAGTGCCAGTGGGGGCGTTCTTTAACGATGACGGTGCATCAATCGAGCGAGAAAACAAGTTTGTTTGGTTGGTTAATCCCGACAATACGGTGACCAAACGAAAAGTCGTGACTGGCAATGTGAGTCAAAATGTAGTGCAGATACTGGATGGCTTAAAGCCAGATCAGAAAATCGTGATTGCCGGAATCTCACCGCTAAGGGAAGGAATGAAAGTGCAAATCGTAAACCAGGAGGCAGATAATGAGTGAGCAACAGGCCAATTCGCCTCAAAGTGATGACAATATTACCGGCATAGCGGCTTATTTCATCCGCAATCGCGTGATTAGTTGGATGATTTCACTGATTTTCTTGATTGGTGGTACTGCGGCATTTTTTGGATTAGGGCAACTAGAAGATCCAGCGTTTACTATCAAAGATGCGATGGTGGTCACCTCTTATCCTGGTGCGACCCCTCAACAGGTAGAAGAAGAGGTGACTTACCCCATAGAGAAAGCGATTCAACAGTTGACCTATGTCGATGACGTCAACTCGATTTCAAGTCGGGGTCTGTCGCAAATCACCGTTACGATGAAAAACAATTTCGGCCCAGATGATCTTCCCCAAATATGGGATGAGCTGCGTAGGAAGGTCAATGACCTTAAAGGTCAGTTGCCTCCGGGAGTCAACTCGCCTCAAGTTATTGATGATTTTGGCGATGTGTACGGTATTTTGCTGGCGGTCACGGGGCAGGGCTATAGCTACAAAGAGTTGCTCGATTATGTGGATTACTTGCGCCGTGAACTTGAACTCGTTGGTGGCGTCAGTAAAGTGTCAGTTTCTGGGCAGCAGCAAGAGCAAGTGTTCATTGAAGTTTCGATGAAACGCTTGAGTAGTTTAGGGCTTGCGCCGCAAACGGTGTTTAATTTGTTGTCGACACAAAACGTAGTATCGAGTGCCGGAGCGATTCGAATTGGCGATGAGTACATACGTATCCACCCAACAGGCGAGTTCCAAAGCGTCGATAAACTGGGTGATTTAATCATTACTGAGCGTGGTGCTCAGGGACTGATCTATTTAAAAGACGTGGCAGAAATCAAGCGTGGCTACATTGAAGTACCGAGCAACATCATCACTTTCAATGGCAAGTTGACTTTGAATATAGGCGTGTCGTTCGCGCAAGGCGTGAACGTAGTCGAAGTCGGCAAGCGATTTGATCGACGTCTTGCCGAGTTGAAGTATCAGCAGCCAGTGGGTGTCGATATTGCTGAAATCTACAGTCAGCCGAAAGAGGTCGACAAATCCGTCAGTGGCTTTGTTGTCAGCTTAGCTCAAGCGGTAGCGATTGTGATTATCGTATTACTGTTTTTTATGGGCTTGCGTTCTGGGCTATTGATCGGCCTTATCTTACTACTTACCGTGTTGGGTACCTTCATTTTCATGAAGTATTTTGCCATCGATTTGCAGCGTATATCGTTGGGCGCATTGGTTATTGCGCTAGGTATGTTGGTCGACAATGCCATTGTGGTGGTCGAAGGCATATTGATAGGCACCCAGAAAGGCCGTACTAGGATGCAAGCGGCAACCGACATTGTTACGCAAACCAAATGGCCGCTTTTGGGGGCAACGGTAATTGCGGTGACTGCCTTTGCGCCAATTGGTCTGTCTGAAGATGCGACAGGTGAATATTGTGGCACTTTATTTACTGTGCTGCTGATCTCGTTAATGCTTAGCTGGTTTACCGCAATCTCGCTTACCCCGTTTTTTGCCGATATTTTCTTTAAAGGGCAAAAGTTTAAGCAAACGGGTGAAGAGAGCGATCCTTACAACGGGATGATCTTTGTTGTCTACAAGAACTTCCTAGAGTTTTGCATGAAGCGCGCTTGGCTGACTGTGATTGTATTAGTTTTAGGCTTAACGGCCAGTATTGGTGGCTTTACTCAAGTCAAACAGTCTTTCTTCCCCTCGTCAACAACGCCGATTTTTCAAACGGATATCTGGTTGCCTGAGGGAACCGATATTCGCGCGACCAACACCAAGCTTAAAGCGCTGGCGTCTTGGTTGTCTGATCAAGACGGCGTTGAACATATCACCACAACGGCTGGCAAAGGCTTGCAACGCTTTATGCTGACTTACGCGCCAGAGAAAAGCTACGCCGCCTATGGTGAAATCACGACCCGAGTGACCAATTATGAGCAATTGGATCGTTTAATGAGTGATTTCAGGCAGCACCTAGAACAGGGCTTTCCTGAGTTAAATTACAAGCTGAAAAAGATTGAACTTGGTCCAGGTGGTGGAGCAAAAATCGAAGCTCGAGTCATAGGCTCGGACCCTACAGTGCTACGTGGTATTGCGCGCCAAGTGGAAGATATAATGCATGCAGACCCAGGCGCGACCAATATTCGTCACGACTGGCGCGAGCGTACTAAGATCTTAGAGCCTCAATTTAACGAGAGCCAAGCTCGACGTTACGGCATCACTAAATCCGATGTTGATGAGTTCTTAGCCATGTCTTTTTCGGGCAAAACCGTGGGTGTCTATCGTGATGGCACCACTTTAATGCCGATTGTGGCGCGATTGCCAGAAAATGAGCGAATTGATATTCGTAACATTGAAGGAATGAAGATCTGGAGCCCGGTATTAAGTGAATACATTCCGCTGCAACAAATTACCTTAGGTTACGACTTACGTTGGGAAGACCCGATTATTGTGCGCAAGAACCGTAAGCGTGCACTGACTATTATGGCGGATCCGGATATTCTCGGTGAAGAAACTGCAGCGACATTGCAAAAACGCTTGATGCCATTGATAGAGGCGATAGAGCTTCCACCAGGTTATTCATTGGAGTGGGGCGGAGAGTATGAATCGTCTAGTGACGCTCAAGAATCTCTGTTTACCACCATGCCGATGGGTTACTTGTTTATGTTCCTAGTAACTGTGTTTCTGTTTAATTCGGTTAAAGAGCCAATCATTGTCTGGCTTACCGTGCCTTTAGCGATTATTGGTGTGACGACGGGATTATTGGTCTTAGATACGCCATTTGGCTTTATGGCGCTGTTGGGTTTCTTAAGCTTATCGGGGATGTTACTTAAAAACGGCATCGTGTTACTCGATCAGATTGAAATAGAAATGCACTCCGGCAAAGATCCTTATATAGCCGTTGTGGATGCTGCGCTCAGCCGTGTGCGACCTGTTTGTATGGCGGCGATTACGACGGTGTTGGGTATGGTGCCACTATTACCCGATATCTTCTTTAAACCGATGGCGGTGACAATCATGTTTGGTCTTGGCTTTGCTACTGTCCTGACACTTATTGTCGTACCTGTGTTATATGGTCTGTTTCACAAAGTGAAAGTGCCTAATTAAATCAAGTTACTACGATTACGCCTCTGACTTTGTCGGGGGCGTTTTTTCAGGAGAGTCAGTATGAGCCAAGACAACACTTGTGCATACAAGGCGTTGTGGCAGTTTGTTGATCATAAGCCTGTGATCAATCATTGGTCAAAGATGAGTGATTTGCCGACCTCAACTGAGCAGTCAAAGGCGATGAGCAAGTTCCTTAAGAAAAACGGCTTTAAGTTTGTCGGCGAAACCATCTGTTACGCCTTTATGCAAGCTGTCGGGATGGTTGATGACCATTTAGTGATATGCCCTAAAAAGTCATCTTAAGGTGTGTCGAGTAAACCTTGGTCGTAAAGTCGCTCCAATGCTTCCACACGCTTGAGTTGTTTAGTGGCGAAGTGTTGCTGTCTAAGCTCGTTTAACTGAACTTGAAGTGATGAATCCGTGATTGATGCACTGGTTAGCAATTGTTGCCTGATCGCCAGGTAGTGAGTCAGCTCGGTTTGGAATGTTGCGCGCTGTTTATCAAGAGCCGCTAAACGTTCAGCGCCTTGTTGGCCGACTAATTCGATGCTGGTGGTATAACGCTGTTGAATGTTGTGTTCAGGTAAACGACTTAACTGAGTTAACAGTTGAGTATTGCTTTCGGCCCGTTGAATGTAGTCGGGCATTGTTAATAGCTTATCTTCTAGCAGTTGCTGCTGCTGTTCATTACTCAAACTGCTCTCAGCCGCCCACGCTTTTTCAATCGCCAATTGGCGTAAATGGTTCTCATCGGCAAACAATAAGGCTATTTGTTGCGGAGTAAAAAATTGGCGTTGCAGTGTCAGGATACCAATATCCAACTGCTCAAGTGCAAGCGCGTTAATTGAGTTAGAGGGCAATGGGTCAAGTTGCATCAAAGCACTTTTATAGTCTAAATACAGCGTAAATAGCTCGGGTGTAATGGAAACCATGTCATTGCTGTTGGCTTGTTGACTGACATGCTGTTGTATTTGTTCAATATTGCGTTCACCAAGGCTTGACAATGCGTAGTCATAAAAAGCTTTCTCAGAACTGGTATCGGGTTCGATATCATGCTGAGAGGGGGCAAGTGTGATGGGGTCTGAGATAAGTGTTTCTTCAGTAAAGAAAGCGATCGCACTGAAGTAAACACTCAGCGCAATCACTAGGCTAACCAATGCGGTCTTTTTCATCCTCAACTCTCTACAAGCCTTGCAGCTTTAAGCGATTAGCGTGCTGTCGATACAAGGTGACCGGATCCGTTTCAAACAAGTGGTGAATGCCAAGTAGACCATTAATTTCATCAAGATGATTCATGCGATAGTCATCGCGAATCACCTTGCCTAAATGGGTACTGCATGTGCCGACTAGGCCATCATTAGGCTCATCAAAAGCCAATCCTAGCACTGTCATGGCGCCATCGGTTGGATCAAGTAAATTGGTAAACGTAGCGGCTCCCGTCCATGAGTAATAATAAACCCCATTACTTGCGAGCCAATCGCCATCACCACAGGTACTGGTTGGCACACCTTCAGGGTAATGTTGATTAAACGCCAATGAGCCTTGAGTGGTCAGAGCATCAAGAGATGCCAAAGCATCTTGTTCTAAGCCTTGGCCGCCAGAGAGCAGGTTAATTAATGAAGTGAGTCCGTCGGCAAGTTTGACACCGAGCACTTCTAGCCCAGAGCCTTCACGAACATTGGTACGCACTAAGTCGGCGAGCTTAGAGCCTTTATGCACTCCGCCGATGCTTGTTACTGACGCGACGAGATCAGGTCTGACAGAGGCAACATAACGCGCTGTCGGCCCACCATGACTATGACCAATCAAGTTGATTTTTTCCTCACCGGTGGCTGCGAGTATTGTTTCTACTTGCGATAGCAGTTGCTCGCCGCGCACTTCGCTACTGTTGGTTCCAGACACCTGAGCGACATAGACCGTTGCTCCATCCTTGGTGAGCGCATGAGGGATACCATAGAAATAATCAACTCCTGCGAGCTTATCAAAACCAAATAAGCCATGAACTAACACAATCGGGTATTGGGTTTGCGTATAATTACCAGCGTGGGCCTGAAGCGCCACAAAAGGCTGGGTCAAAAGCAGTGTATAGCTAAGTATCAATGAGTAGGTGAGTTTCAAAGCAGGTTCCTCTGGTTAGACCTCGTGTTGAGAGTTAAAAACTAGAAGAAAAATGGAGCGAGTAAGAAATAGTAAGTGTTAATAAAATGTTAAATTATGAGTTTGGGTCAGAATTCAACAGCAATATTGAACATGCACATGAACGTGGATGAGGTGTGCGGGTTGTGGCAATAAAAGCCTCGCGAGGCGAGGCTAATGATTTATAAGCTTTGTTAAACGCTAACGGATTTTTCTAGCATCACGGCATTGTACCGATCTAGGCCCGTTTTGAGGTCAGCGATCAGATCGTCAACGTTTTCTAGGCCGATATGTAAGCGAATGAGGGTTCCATCAAAGTGTGGATTGGCGACAGTACGAAGACTTGTGAAGCTTTTGGGTTCGTTAGCCAAAATCAAACTCTCGAATCCTCCCCAAGAATAACCCATACTGAAATGTTGCATGCTGTCTAACAAAGCGGTAGTTGCACGCGGATAACTGGTTTTAAGTACGAACGAAAACAAGCCGTTACCACCAGTAAAATCACGGACGAAAAACTCATGACCGGGACACGTTTCAAGAGCTGGGTGACGGACGTGGTCAACTTCTGGACGGCTCTGTAGCCATTGAGCGATCTTGAGACTGCTTTCTGCATGTTGTCGTAAGCGCACATCGAGGGTTCGAATACCACGCAAGCCAAGGTAAGCGTCGTCTGGTGAGACGCACTGACCCATTAAATAACTTTGCTCGCGTAATTGCTCCCAATAAGGTTCACTTGCCACCGCGGTGCCAAGCATAACATCAGAGTGACCGACAATGTATTTGGTTGCTGCTTGTATCGAGATATCGACTCCGTGATCGAATGGAGAAAAATTCACGCCGGCCGCCCAAGTGTTGTCTAGCATGACGATAATGTCATGTTCATGAGCGATATTGGCTAAGGTTGGAACATCTTGAACTTCCATGGTAATTGACCCCGGAGATTCAAGAAACAGCACTTTGGTATTGTCTTGAATCAGCTCGCGGATGCCTTCACCGATCGTTGGTTCGTAATAAGTCGTCTCCACGCCGATTTTTTTCAGCATGATTTCGCAAAAATCACGGGTAGGTTCATAACACGTATCGACCATCAATACGTGATCGCCACTTTCAACAAAGGCTAAAATAGCATTTGAAATAGCGGCAGTACCACAAGGGTAAAGGGCACAGCCAGCGCCACCTTCAACTTCAGTCATGGCGTCTTGGAAGGCAAAATGAGTATGGGTGCCACGGCGGCCATAAAAGAGCGTTTTATTGGCACGATTGATGGTGGCGTGATGCTTTTCTGCCACGGTATCGAAAACCACGGTCGAGGCTCTTTGTACGGGGGGGTTAACCACACCGTTGGTCCACTTTTTGTCGCGACCTGCGGTGACATACTTAGTTTGCTTACTTTGTGACATTGGAAGTCCTTATCTAATAACGCGCTGCCTTATTTAAAACATGGCAACGCGTCAATAGCAAGCAGGATCACAGCAGTGGATTAAATAGATAGAAGACTCGCTCGAAGAAGCGTGAAAAGATGGTGCGTTGTTTCCATTGATCTAGCTCGACACAGTGGGCTTGGTCAATATAACTTTGCTGCAGCCAATACATTTCTTTGGTAAATGCCTGATCGTCAATCGCTAATGTCAGTTCAAAGTTGAGCCATAGGCTACGCATATCCATATTAACCGTGCCGACTAGACAAAATTCTTTGTCGATAACCACCGATTTGGTGTGCAATAAGCCGCCATAGAATTCATAGATTTTCACTCCTGCAGTGAGTAGTTCACTATAAAAAGCGCGCGAAGCCCATTGAACCATCATGGAGTCATTTTTGTGCGGAATAATCAGTTCAACCTCGATTCCCCGCTGAGCGGTCATCTTTAAGGTTTCTAATAAGTCAGCACTTGGTACAAAGTACGGTGTCGTGATACGTACCGAGTGGTTGGCTTGATTGATCGCTAAGGTCAATACCTGAGAAATAAGGTGCTCAGGCATTCCGGGCCCTGATGGAACCACCTGTACTGGCTGCTTAGGTTGATTGGTTTCAATCTGACACTCTGGCAATTTAGGAAAAGTGCGCGAGCCTGTCTCGACCTCCCAATCCCAGCAGTGAATGGCCGAGAGTACGTTCACTGTCGGTCCTGTGATCCGTACCATGATATCAATCCACTGTCCTACCCCTGAGTTTTGCTTGAAGTAGGCAGGATCAACCATATTCATTGAGCCGGTATAGGCAATTTCTTCATCAATAACAATGATTTTTCGATGTTGGCGCAGATCGAGCCTACGCAGGAAAATACGCAATGGACTTACTTGCAGTGCTTGTACCACTTCAATACCCGCGCCGCGCATCATTTTGTACCATTCACTGCGGAAAAAACGCGGGCTACCAGCGGAGTCGAGTAATAACTTAACGCTGACACCTCTTTTAGTAGCTTGGATTAGGGCCGATGCCACTGAATCTGCAAGGCCGCCAGGATGCCAAATATAAAATACCATGCGAATACTCGATTGAGCATTTTCGATATCTTGAATGATTGAATGGAGAATTTGCTCAGGCGAATTTTGCAGTGACAATGAATTACCGGATAAAGCCGGTAAACCTAAACGATTGTTACACAGCTCATCAATGCGATATATATGCCGACCAAAGCTTTCGGGTGAGTGTGCGTTGCAATCATTTAAGTTGGAAAACCATTCCGCAAATGGTGCGAGCATCTGTTTGGCGCGCTCTGCTCGAGTTCGGCCAAGATTTAGTTCACCAAATAAAAAGTAGCAAGCGACACCGACGATTGGGATGATGTAGATGATCATCAGCCAAGCTAAAGATACACTGACAGCTCGACGTTTGAGCACTACACGAATAGTCACCCCAGCGACCAGTATCCAGTAAAAGACAATGCTTGCCAGTGTGAGAAAGTGATAAAACTTTTCCATTCAGTAACCTAGGTAAAAATATGCCCTTCAATCTTAGAACCGAGAGAGGGTGAGAACAAGCATGATTTGTAAGAACAAGGTCAGTAAGTGCAATTGTCTGCAAAAAGAGCAATGATGTTACGGGAGTGTAAACTAGATAGTGGTGCATGCTGAATGTTAAAGACCAAAAAAGCAGCATTTAAACATAATAATTACATTTGTGGTGGGAAAATGCACTAAATGGACTTTCAATTTTATTCCTAAACTGGTTTACTTGCCATAACGTTAGCGTCGTTGATAATTCTATTAAGTGTAAAAATAATTATACGAACATTTTTTAGACGCCTAACAGAAGCAAACACAACTTAAAAAACGATTTAATGGAGTAACCGTGGCTACAAGTACAAGTGCACAGCCCCGTGATAACTGGGGGTCTAAATTAGGCTTCGTTATGGCTGCAGCAGGTTCTGCTGTTGGTTTGGGCAATATATGGAAATTTCCGTACACAGCAGGAGAGAGTGGCGGCGGCGCGTTCGTTGCAATCTACCTGATTTTTGTAATTTTTATCGGCTTTAGCGTGATGTTGACAGAGTTCGCTATTGGTCGTAAGACAGGTCTATCAGCAGTAGGTGCCTTTAAATCGACCGATCGTCGTTGGACATTTACTGGTGTGATGGGGGTTCTCAGTGGCCTACTGATCATGGGTTTTTACCCAGTGGTAGGTGGTTGGGCTCTCGCTTATATCTTCAAAGTGGGTGGCGGTTTATTAAGTACCCCTGAAGCGATTGGTGATAGCTTTGGCGGTTTTATCTCTGATCCTGTTCAACCACTGATGTGGATGGGTATTTACTTGATGCTTAACATTGCTATCGTTATGAAAGGCATTTCAGGCGGTATCGAAAAAGCGGGTAAGATCCTAATGCCACTGCTGTTCTTGATCTTGATCGTGGTATCAGTCAAGGGTTTGATGCTGCCGGGCGCGATGGCGGGTTTAGAATTCCTATTCATGCCGGATTTCTCTAAAGTTGACAGCAACGTGGTTCTAGCCGCGCTTGGCCAAGCCTTCTTCTCTCTCTCTCTTGGTATGGGTTGTATGATGACCTACGGTTCTTACCTGAAGAAGAAAGAGAACCTAGTACAAACGACGGGTATGGTGACGGCAATGGATACCGGTGTCGCTATTCTGGCTGGTGTGGCAATGTTCCCTGCAATGTTCGCATTTGGCATGGAGCCTGCGGCAGGTCCAGGTCTCGTCTTCGTAGTGGTTCCACAACTGTTTGCTGAGATGGGGGGCGTTATTGGCCTATTATTGGCACTGATGTTCTTCATCGGTTTGACAGTCGCGGCGTTGACCTCTTCAGTGTCACTGTTGGAAGTTGTGGTCTCTTACTTAATTGATGAGAAAGGCCTCAAGCGTTCGACAGCGGTTATCAGTGCTAGCGCTGTGATGGCATCACTGTGTGTGTTTGCTTCTCTTTCGCTTGGCGGTGTTGGCCCTACCTTATTTGGTACTGGTGCGTTTGATATCTTCGATCTACTGACGGATAAGATCTTCCTAGCGGTTGGCGGTATGTTGGTATGTATCTTTGCTGGCTGGCGTCTATCTCGCTCTGAGCTTGAGAAAGAAGTGACCAACGATGGTGAAGTATCTTTCCCTCTCTTTGGTCTATGGTACAGCCTAGTTAAATACGTCATTCCTGTGGCAATCGCAATTGTTGCCTTTATGGGGATCAAGTCTGGTTTCGACAGCGGTAAAGGCGAAATCATGTTACTGGGTATCGGCATTATCGCTTTAGCGGGTATCTTCTCTAAGAAGCTATAATTCGCCAAGTAAAATGTTACCGAAAGCCTCCTTCGTTGGAGGCTTTTTTATGGGGGCGAGTAAGATTTATTTTGCTGAGTTGCCCTCAGCGTGAACTGGTTTTCAGCGTGAGAAACGGTATACTCTTGCCTCCGAAACGGAGCCATGCCAATGTTTGATATTTTATACATTCACCACGATTTTTTGGTCATTAATAAACATCCTAATGTTTCAGTACACAAAGATAATGGCGAAACGATGTTGCTGCAGGAAGTCGCCAAAGAGAGCGGCGATCAGCAGCTTTATTTGATTCATCGCTTAGATAAAATGACCTCGGGAATTGTGTTACTTGGTCGCAATAACAAAGCAGCGCGAGAATTGAGCGAGCAGTTTGCCAAGCGGCAGGTCGCCAAATTTTATCTGGCGATCGGCAGTAAAAAACCAAAGAAAAAGCAAGGGCTAGTGAGTGGCGATATGCAACGCTCTCGCCGCTCTGCTTGGAAGCTTATCAACACTCATGACAATCCTGCTGTGACACAGTTTTTCTCTTTGGCATCCGAGCCGGGAGAGAGGCTTTTTTTATGCAAGCCCCATACTGGCAAGACTCATCAAATACGAGTTGCGCTGAAGTCGGTGGGCTCTGCGATTGTAGGCGATCCGACTTACAACCCGTCAAATATTGCCGATCGTGGTTACCTACACGCCTTCGTGCTGCGTTTTCAATATCAGCAACAAGAGTACTGTTTTGTTTGCGATCCTCGCAACTATGCTGATTTGGGCGAAAAATGGCATCAAGAAATTACCAGTCAGGGCATTGAAACCTGGCTTAAACCATGGGAGTTATCATGGCCGACGATAAACAAATAGACGCAGACTACGCAATGCAAGCGTCACAATTACCACTTTTTTTCCAACAGTTGACTCAGCAACTCGCCATTGCGCCTAATGAGGTGCGCCGTCTGTTTCATGGCCGTGGCCGCCGATTTGCAGGATTAGAGCAATTGACCTGTGATTGGATTCAAGGCCAATTAATCGTCAGTGTCTTTAAAGGCGTTGACGAGACATTCGTTACCGCGCTGAAACAAGGTCTTGATCTGCTGACTCAATCCAGTCTATGGCAGGAAAAAAAGGGTCGTGCGATTGTTGTACAACACCGATATGCACAAGGTGCGCCCTCCGAAATTATCTGGGGTGAGCTTGACAATCGTCCGGTCGTCGAAGAGTCAGGGCTTAAGTACCAGCTTGATATTGGTCGTAATCAAAACTTCGGTTTGTTTCTTGATATGCGCTTTGGACGCGATTGGGTCAAAGTCAATGCGAGCCAAAAAAATGTTTTGAACCTATTTGCTTACACGTGCGGTTTTTCGGTTGCCGCCATTGACGGTGGTGCGGATCAGGTCGTCAACGTCGATATGGCGCGATCATCGTTGAGTAAAGGGCGTGACAATCATCATTTAAACCAGCATAACCTCAACCAAGTGAAGTTTTTGGCTTACGATATTTTCTGTTCATGGGGCAAAATCAAGCGTTTAGGGCCGTATGATTTAATCATCATCGATCCACCCTCGTTTCAAAAAGGCAGTTTCGCTTTAACTAAGGATTACAAACGGATACTGCGCCGCCTTCCTGAGTTGCTTTGCGATGGTGGGGAAGTGATCGCATGTGTGAATTCGCCTCAGGTGACGAGTGACTTTTTGATTGAGAGTATGCAACAAGAAGCGCCTCAACTGAGTTTTGTCGAACGCTTAGACAATCCGCCAGAGTTTGCAGATATTGACAACGAAGCGGCGCTAAAGGTGTTGCGTTTCAAATGATTAAAGCGCCTCAGGGCGCTTTCTGTTTTTCTGATCATTTTGCTTGGTCTTAACTGAGTACTATCCCTAGCGGCCATCATCCCATGTAAAAGAATAAACAATGAAAATATTGCCGTGTTAACGGTTGAGAGTATAAAACCCTGAGTAGATGCGGGTGAAGGTGGTAAACCAGCACGCGGCGCCAAACAGATAGGCGATGAGGGCAAAGTGGTGTGGAAATAGGCAGAAAAAAACAAAACAACCAATGGTTTCAGTCCCTTCTGTCAGACCGCTCATGTAATAAAGTGACTTGTTTTTATACACAGGGTTTTCAATGCCGCGTTTACCTGCCATCACTGCAAACGCGAGGAAACTACAACCTGTGCCAATAAAAGAGAAAATTAAAAACGCGCTCGCGAGCGCATTCTGCTCTGGATTAGCTAAAGCAAAACCAAACGGGATCAGAGAGTAAAATAGGAAATCGAGGCAAATATCGAGAAATCCGCCTGCGTCGGTGATGCCTTGAATGCGGGCCAGAGCGCCATCCAGCCCATCACAGATTCTGTTTAAGACGATAAACAACAAAGCGACGAGATAGTGTTCCGTGACCACGGCTGGAAAAGCGCATACCCCGAGTGCAAAACCAAACAGCGTGGTTTGGTTGGCGGTAGCTCCTAAACGGTTGAGTCCTTTAGCACTCACAGCAAGGGGAGCACGAATTAGTTTAACACTCACTCTATCAAGCATGGCTATTCTCCCATGGCCACGTTAAGCAGCGACTACCATAAGCAACATCGGTTTCATCGTGAGTAACCATTAACGTTGGGATATTGGCTTGTTTGAGCTGTTCTACGACCCAAGTTCGAAATTGAACCCTGAGATCTTTGTCCAATTTACTGTATGGCTCATCAAGTAAAGCTAGCTTTGGTTCTGCCAGTAGCATGCGTGTTAATGCAATTCGCGCACGTTGGCCACCTGAAATTTGTTCGGGGTACGAGTAAGCAAGCTTGGTTAAATTAATGTTGTTGAGTGCTTGTGTTGCCCGCTGTTGTCGTTCGGCGCCTTTCACTGAGTCTGGTAAAGCGAATGCGAGATTTTCCCAAACCGATAAATGTGGAAAAAGTAAATCGTCTTGAAACAGTATTCCTACTTCACGTTTGTGTGCTGGAACACTATCTAGCTTGATGTCGTGTAGTGTGATTGCGCCCGAATAGCGAAATTCCGCACTCAGATGACCTGCAATCGTATCCAATAGGGTTGATTTTCCGCACCCACTTGGCCCCATTAAGGTCACAATTTCTCCTGGTGGCACTGTGATATTCAATGCAGGGAATAATGGGTCACCATTGATTTTATGAATGGTGAGGTTTTCGAGACACAGACTCATTGGACAGTAAACCTTTTATAGACAATCGGCGATATTTGGCCTGTAAACGGCTAAGCAAAATCGCAAATGAGAAAAACAGCAGAGGCAACAACGCTTGCCACAGAGCGTAAATGGCGGTAACACGTCGATCAAAACCGCTTGATAACGCAACCGCTTCGGTTGTAATGGTGCTGATGCGTCCTGCGCCCAACATTAGGGTCGGGAGGTATTGTGCCAAACTAACACTGATACCAACCACCCACGCAAAGGCAACGGCAGGGAGTAGCAGTGGTAATTTGATGTTAAACCAGACTTGAAGTGGAGATTTACCCAAACTTAAAGCCACGCGAGTTAAGCCATTATCAAAACTTCGCCATGGCCCATCAAGCGATAAATAGACAAATGGGAAGGCAAAGAAAACATGCGACCAAATAACCCAAAATAAATAGTTGCCACTACTGACATACAAGGTCGCGACTTGCATACCAAACAAAACCGATAGTTGTGGAATTAACATGGGGATAGCAATGACATAGCTGGGTATACGCCAACGGTGACGAAGGTGGTATTCATGAGCAACCAGTCCGAGTATTAACGCGATGCTGGCACTCATCATCGCGATCAGCATGCTTTGCTGTACGGTACTTGCGACACTGAGCCATTCGTATTGCCAAAAGCGTAAACTGTATTGGCTTGGGAGTAAATCTGGAAAACGCCAACGTTGGGCAAAGCTCCACATAATTAATAGCGGGGCCATGAGTAACGTTAATAACGTAATGATACTAAATAGACTCTTGCCTGGTAAGGCGATCCCGCCACGACCAGAGATTTGCCAACTTCGCCATCTTTTGGTTATAAACCACTCCACCGAGCGAGTAAAACCAATCAATATTGAGGCTATCAGAAACAAAACCACAGCGCCGGAGGCAGCACGGGGCAGCAGTGAGAGGTCTGGATCGTTAAACCACTGCCAAACGAGAACGGCAAAGGTAGGTGGATTTGTTGGCCCAATAATTAACGCAACGTCTACTACCGAGAGGCTATAAGCAATCACAGCAAAGAGGGGGAAGCGTAGTTTAGCCAACCATTGAGGGAAAATGCATTTCCACCAAGTTTGAGTGTTATTGTAACCCAATGAGTGACTCAGCTTCTCATATTTATCAACATTTAACTGGTTTAAGATAGGAATACTCATCAATAGCAAAAATGGCACTTCCTTGAGTGCGAGCATAACGATCAAACCAACGCCAATGGGATCTTTCACTAGCCATGCTAACTGCTCAACGGATTGAGTATTTGGGTCATAATCGAACAATTGGCTAAGGGTTCGAATCCCCATGCCTGTAGGGGCAAACAGAAACGCAAATCCAATAGCAAACGCGACGTGTGGCATGGCGAGAAGTGGTGCCAAGCTCACTTCTACTTTGCGCCAAAACTTGCTGTGCCAAGTCGCCTGTAAGACAGCGAATGTGATCATACAAGCAAGGTAGCAACTCACTAGGGTGGTATATATTGTTATAGCAATGGACTTTTCTACCCCTTGCCAATCGAATACGGCATAAAAACCGTCAAAAGAGAATTGGTTTAAGCCAACCGGGGGAATGTAACCCAGCGCAGAGACAACCACCCCGAGTAATCCCGGGATGGTCGGAAGGATGCAGACGGCGATAAGAATCCAATACAACGTTCTTAACATGGTATGGGCTAGCTTCCGTAGCGTTTCAACCACTCTTTCTCAAGAGCGGCTTGCCAGCTTGGGTGCGGTTCGTCAATTGACTTAAATTGCTGCGTCTCTTTCGCCGAACCCGTTAAGTATTGACGACTCAATACTGATGGGTCTCCCCAAATATTGAGGTCACCTTTACGTGACTGGGCTTCAGGACCGAGTAAAAAGTTAATCGCGACTTGAGCACCAGCGGCAGCGTTGGTATTCCATGGTATGGCAAGGAAGTGAATATTCGACAATGCTCCTTGTTCCATAGCGTAGACTTGAGTGCTCGGTGCCAGTGTTCCGTTTGCTTGTGCGGAGTAGACGGAGTTAGGGTTAAAAGTGAGCGCGAGATCAATTTGACCATCATCGAGCAGTTGTATTGACTCTGATGTACCGGCTGGAAACTGCTTACCGCCACGCCATGCGACAGTATGAAACTGATTAAGGTAGTTCCACAAAGGCTCCGTCACGTGTTGGAAGCGCTCGGGGTCAACGGGTTCTGAAAGTGCTTGGTCATAGTCCGTTAGTTCAATGAGGAGCGCTTTGAGAAAACTGGTGCCATGAAACTCAGGAGGCCGTGGGTAGCTTAGACGGTTTGGGTACGCCTTGGCATAGCTGAGCATTTCAGAAAACGAACGTGGTGGGTTATTGAGCGATAACTTATCGTGAATAAATACTAACTGTCCTACTCCCCATGGTGCTTCTAGCCCTTGAGTCGGCTCGGTGAAATCGACGTCTACAGGTAATGATTTATCGACATATTGCCAGCTAGGCAGGTTTGCAACGAAAGGGCCAAACAATAGTTGGTTATCCTTCATTGATTTAAAGTTTTCACCATTAATCCAAACCATATCAACGCTACCACCGCGATTTTTTCCTGCGGCTTTTTCGGCAATTAAGCGAGTGGTTGTTTCGGCGATATCGGTGACTTTTACATGTTTAAGTTCAACGCCATAGTTGGCTTTAATCTCTTGACCAGCCCATTGAATGTAACGATTGATTTCTTGACTACCTCCCCATGCGTGAAAGTAGACAGTTTGCCCTTTGGCTTCGTTAAGCGTTTGCTGCCAATTCTCTGTTGCTATGGCAGAGAAGGAGAGTGCAACGGAGGAGAGTAACGTGATTAGCCTTATCATAATCGTCCCTGTTAGTTGAGTTATTTATATCGGTTAGGTTACTAGACCGGGGTAGTTTAGTTATCTATTCATTATGACTTAAAAAAGAGTGATTTATTATAGATTTGAGAGGAATGTTGTAGAGATGTTTGCACAGAGATGAACGAATACAAAAAAGCAGCCACTTGGGCTGCTTCAAAACGAGATTTATAACGATCAGTTTTTCCAGTCGCTAAGTTTAAAAGTCAGTGTATGGATGTCGTTTTTAAGCACCATGCTATCCTTGGTCAGTGACATATCACTCCAGTTAGACAGTGTTTGTGAAAAAGCTTGCTCAACATCCATCAGATCGCCGACGCACATCTTCATTGTCATGCCCATTTTTTCGATGCGAAATTTATTTTCATTCAGTTCCGCTTGACCGAAGAAGTTATTACAACCTGCATTGCCATTGGCGGTCATTTTTTCGCCAATCTCTAAGCGTGGCGCAGTCTGATTTTCTGTTGGTTTAATCGGGTTACCATTAATACTTACTAGCTTCCAATTATGATGTTGGAGGTCCTGTGCCGTAATTTGAGGGGTGTTGTCACCGTTCGAGGTACACGCAGTAACAACCCAAGGGAGGCTAATTGCGGCAAGTAATATTTTTGGGCTAAGCTTCATATTGTCAACTCCAATAAATTGATAAACACACCACTATGGATGGCGCAGTGACAGCAGTATAGTGAATATAAGTGTATTTTTGTCAATACCAAGTCATAGTTTGGTCTCGGTCACATATTAAAACCTATTGATAAACATGAAGTTATATATGACGTAGAGTGTTTTTATCGCCTCAACCTATAGTGAGAAATTGTTTGGAACAATTAGAGTTTTTCACCGTCCCTAGCCCCTGTGTTGGCGTCTGCAGCGTTGATGATAAAGGTTATTGTCAGGGTTGCATGCGCAAAAGGGAAGAGCGCTTTACCTGGCTAACAATGACCCCAACACAGCAACTGCATGTGATTAAACTCTGTCGACAACGCTACTTACGTAAAATAAAACAACAGCGTGTTGAAAACATACCATCTAACCTTGATGATAACCCACAACAAGATCTTTTTTAAAATCAGAAGGTTTACACTTTTCTCTCTATTAGCTATAGCTTAACTGTCGTGTACTCTATTGGTAGGTTTACTATGACGATACCAAGTTCATGCGATACCCCTTGCATTGGGGTATGTCAAACGAATCGCTCGGGGATGTGTATTGGCTGCGGTCGATCAAGAGAGGAGCGTTATCAGTGGTATCAACTACCAGAGCATCAACGTAGAGAGATTCTGTATCGTCTTGAGCAAGAACCTCTCAGCGCGATAGATTTTAATCAACTTATTTAAGCCCCCAATGGTCACTGACCCAACCACCAGCGTGTTCATCAAAGTGACAACCAGAAAATCGGTGATTAAACTCGTTGGTTTTAGCATCGTGCCGTTGATCATCGAGAAGGTGTTGAATATAACTCGCCATCTGATCCGTGCCTTTGAGCCGTTGTTGGTGAGTGGCGACTTCTTTAATCATTTGTAGACGGTACGAGTTGCTTGCGCGTTTCATGCAGTGATCCTCCTAGTTGTGACAATAATATGAAAAATTAGGAGTTGAACCGGCAGGCGTCAATATGCTTTGAGTGAAAAATGAGCGTTTTGACATAAAACACAGTGACAAAAATTCACAGTAAAAATAGTTTGAAATCTATCGTTTTGATTTAATGGTAATTGTGATGTTGGCGTGAGCGACTCCGTGCAATAAAAAATTCATAGAATGATTTGTAATAAAGCCTAAGGTCTGTTTATCTTTCGTGGTTAAATTTTGTTCGAGATAGAATCGTTTTAGGCGCGGCAAGAAGTATGTAGCCTAGTATGCTAAGTCAATACGGCTTAACAAAGCATAAAACGATTCTAGCCGAACCTTTCGGGCAGCCTTTATAGTTCATTTCTACTGCGTTATCGGCTTTTTATGTAGAGTAACCACACGTCAAAGCCGATGCCTTGTATCAATTTCCCACAACGTGCTGCAAAAATCAGCTCGAAAGGTCAGCAGGCCCTAGTTATAAATAAGAGGCTTTCTTTATTTGCAGTTACATGTCGACATTATGGCTTAGTAAGTAGGGTAGGAACAAGCTATGCCAGTATCGTGGATTAACACTTGATGGCTGTAATGGCTCCAATTCTCATTACTGATTAAGTTGGCTACATCGTTGAGACGTAATGTGCTCATCGGCCATCAGTTGACCGCGGCTATTACGTATCTTGATTCGATAACTTAAACCCACATCAAGGTTCTCCTTAGTTTCAGGATTGTCGCAGTAAGTACGAATACTTGTTTTAAGTACTTGAGCGATTGGTTTCGCCCCTTTAGCTTCCTGATTATATACCATCATAATTTCGATCGTGGTTTGCTTAGCCGTTGCTCTGAGGATGGATAGTGGTCCCGCTTCAATCGGTAATTCTGAAGCGAGAAAACTGGCACGATTCTCTGCAACCATTGCAAGGTGACGCTGTTTCTCCCTCTCGGCCGATGAACACCCTGTGAGAAGAGCGACGAGTATGGCTAATAGTACTGATGTTTTGACTGAGGAAGTGATCATTAGAATACTTTCTTAAATGGTTTTACGATAACACTTTGATAAACACCTGCTTCAATATAAGGGTCTGCATCGGCCCATGCTTGTGCTTGCTTCAGTGAATCAAATTCGGCGATTACCGTTGATCCAGTAAAACCGGCTTCCCCAGGGGTGTCGGAATCAATAGCTGGCATAGGCCCCGCAGTTAATAAGCGACCTTCATTTTGCAGATTTTGCAAACGAGCTAAATGAGCTGAGCGCACACTAAGACGCTTTTCAAGAGAGTTTTCTACGTCTTGTGAAAAGATGACGTACCACATAACTGACTTCCTTATACTAATGATTTTATGATTACTTTACCTAATCGGCGCTTTTTAAAAGTGTTGAACGATAAAGATTAATATCGTTGTATAGCTTACAAGATTGGCCTTGGTCTACCTTTGCTATCGATCGCGACATAATTAAATGTCGCATCGCAAACCATATAACGATCTTCTAGCCCGTTTTCTTTGACAGGTTTTACCCACACTTCGAGATCAATGCTCATCGAGGTGCGACCAATTTTAGTACATTCTCCGTAACAACATACCACATCGCCAACACGTACAGGTTTTTTAAACGTGATGCTTGAAACAGAGACAGTCACGATTCGGCCTGATGATATTTCTTTAGCCAGAATGCCACCAGCGAGATCGAGTTGTGACATGATCCACCCACCAAAAATATCGCCATTAGCATTGGTATCTGCGGGCATGGCGAGGGTTCGTAGAAGTAGTTGTCCTTTGGGGGTTTGCTTTTCTTGGTTCATATTGACATCCGCGATAGGAATACAGCGACTAAGTTGGCCGCTAAAAAAATGAGATTGTAGCAAAAAAGTGAGTTTAATCGCTAGAACTAGCCTCGTTGTCCTGCTTAGGCATATGTTGGTAGATATACACGCCTGTGACCAGTGTCCAACCGAAGGTCGCACTAAGTAAGCCAAATACTTTGAAATTTACCCAAACATCAAGAGGAAGTTCGAAAGCGACATAGACGTTGAGCCCTGCACATAGAGTGAAGAAGACAACCCAAGCCCAGGTTACTTTGGTCCAAACGAAATCGGGTAGGGTTAACTCTTTACCAAGCATGTTTTTAAAGACAGATTTATCAAGCAGGTGACTGATAGCCAGACCGAAAGCAAAGACCAGATAAATGATGGTCACTTTCCATTTAATGAAGTTATCGTCGTGTAGGAACAAGGTCATGCCACCAAAAATTGCTACCATCATAAAAGTAACTAATTGCATTTTTTCGACTTTTTTATAAATCCAATACGTGATGATGAGTTGAATTGTCGTTGCAACGATAAGGGCACCAGTCGCGGCATAGATACCGTGTATTTTGTATAATATGAAAAATATAATTAATGGTATAAAGTCGAGCAGTTGTTTCATGGGTAAGGCCAATCTGATGAAAGCAGCCCTCAGTCTAACCAAAACATAAGTATTGACAAAGGGCATACTGATATTAAATGGCGTGTTAGTTGGATGAAAAGTTCAATATACGCTGGTAATCTTCTAGGTAACCTTCATCGCGTAAGCTATCTATTGTGAATTGTAACTCTTCGTCGCTCATCGAAAAACAGCTTGATTTTCCCGTCATACCATTTAGATATTGATGGTAGTCCAATTCAGTGAAATGACCGACACGTTCGACGAGTAAGCTTTTAATACCGTGATGGATAAGTCGGTAATAGGTGTGGCGTTGAACTTCCATAACGTACCTCTTATGCCGCGGCCATATGTTAGTTTGCCGCTAATGTTTGATAGTTATGACCAGCATATTTGATGCCATTCTAACAATGACGTTGTGACATTTAACTGGCTTTTATTTTTAATATCTAAAATACAATGTTTTGCGAAAGAAAGAGTTTTCCAGGGGACGCTTTCTTTCGGCGACACTCTTAATTTTAGTGGCAAAATGAGGCCCAAAATGCCACGATTTTGACTTTAATCAGCTTCTAGCGTGAAGATTGAGTCGAGTATTGAATTCAAAGCTTGCTTGGTGGTTGGTTTGCTCAACCGCCCATCCATAAGTTCGCTCATTCTTTGAATATCTCTCGCGGCTGATTCTCCAGAAAGTGCGATAATAGGAATAGTTGGGTAGTTTTGTTTGATGATACTTGCGGCTTCAAAACCATCCATTACAGGCATTTGGATATCCATAAAGACGAGATCAATAGGGTTGTTATGAATGATTTCAATCGCCACTTTACCATTGTTAGCCAATATTACACTATAGCCCAGTTGCCCCAGATAGAGCTTAACCAGAGCGCGTTGAATCTCTTTATCATCAACCACCAATATGATCGGCGATGAGGCTAAGTTTGCTCTTGTTTGCTGCGCTACCACTGGAGTCGGTCTAATGGATGTGCGCTTTACTGACGTTGAATTAGTGATGGGTTCAAACGGGGCGACTTGGTCCAAGGTCATATTGGTTGCAGGGAACGTCAAAGTAAATTCGGTATACTTGTTAGGCTCGGACTCGCAACTGATAGAGCCACCAAAGGCATGCATAACACGTTGGCAATAGCCTAAACCTAAACCACTACCACCGCTTTTGTTGTGACTGAAAAAATCATCGAATATTCGATTTAATAGGCTTTCAGGAATGCCTGGGCCTGAATCACGGAACACAACATGATTTTCGTACTGGCCTTTTTGTGTATAAATTTCTATTTTACTGTTTGGATAGGAATCAAAATAGTAAATGGCGTTACGCAGTAAGTTAAACAGAACGAAGTTGAATAGGGTGTCATTGATTTTCACCACGAAGTCTTGTTCAGTCAATATGGATATACGCTTAAGATCATCATCATTATCGAAACCATACTGATTGATCGCGTGATTAATTGCGTGAGCAATCGATGTCGCTTCTGACGGCTCTTGGTCGAGAGATGAACTATTTACTTCTCGCAGAATAATATCAATCAGCTGGCGGCCACGTTTAACGGCCTGTTTGCCTTTACTGACGTGCTGCAGCAAGTTGTCGGCGCTATTTGGTGATAGCAGCTTTTGGTGAAGTGATTCAAATTCAAATTGAACTTGCGCGAGAGGGTTTCTCATCTCATGAGCGATCGAATTGGCCAATGCCTGTGATTGGCGAACTTTTCTCTCGTAGTTGATGTGAACCTGCACCTTTTCGAGTACGCGTTCCATGGCTTTGAGTTCTTCGAATGAGAAGTTAACTCCGCCTTGTTTGTGACTAGAAACCAATACATGAGATAACTTGTTCTTTCCTTCATAGATCGGCAGAACTAAGGCAGATTCCATTTGGTTCATGTTTTTATGCAAAGTAGAAAGTTCTTGGTTACTCGTTTGCTCGATGGCGTCTTCTAGCTCGTCAATAACGAGTGGTGTTCTGTGGCTTTCAAAGTAAGAGCGATATATGTTCGCCCCTTGATAGTCGTCCAATAGCTTTAGTTTATCACTGGGTACCCCTAAGTACGTTGCAAGAGACTCGATGGCCTTGCTGGGGGATTTTTGGAACTCATCTTCCAATTGAGCAATTTTTTCTGTTGGAGATACCCTTGATCCATATAGAGCACAGCTTAGGCATGTTCTGACCATTTTGGATGTATGGGGCCAAGACATACCAATCGCCATGATAGTCAGTACTATCGCGGTCGTATTGATATAATTTAGTGGGACAAACAGTCCGACAGCAAGGGTATAAGCCGCGGCGGTTATCAGCAGAGACAGAGAAATAAGGCATAGGTACCTTAAGCTATAAAAGCGAGATGCTAAAATCGCATAACCCATAAACAGCATTTCGCTTACCGACAAAGCTGGCGGTAACCATGTCAGCGAAAAATTATTGAAGAAGTAGGTAAAGCCCATCTGGATGACGGCTGTGGACGCCATGAAAATGGTCATTCCAAGAATCATGTAGTTGATTCGAGTACGTCTAATGCGGTTACTACTTTGTTTAATTGAGAGAAGGTTAATGAAAGTCATACCGAACAATATCGTGAGTCCGATAAAAAAAGGCCTTGTGTATTCACCAAATTCCAATGTGAATTGACTTGGGCCATTAATGACTACACCTTGGATCATAAGATCAGGAACAAAATTAATCGCGACACAGAAGAGTATGGTTGATCCGGCGATAGCGTGTTGCCAAAAACTTGAACGTTTATTTGTGTAATGACTTTTCAACTTAACAGAAAAATAATACGCAGAGCTAAACGCGAGCAGTGCAGACAAGTTGGCCACAAGCGCCATTTTTGCGCCGACCTCTGCCCCCCACTCAACAAGTAGTCCAGTATGGAAATAGGCATTACTCAATATCCAAATAGAGAGTCCTAAGGTGTAAGCAATATAATGTCGGTATTGCTGTAAGCTATTAATCCCCTGTTTTTTGGCCAACGCCGTGCAGAAGTATCCCGCCCAGACAAAGACAAGTATTGCGGTTATGATCAAGACGATTGCTTTAGGATAAAATAGTTGTTCCGCGAGGTAACTAAGCATAATTAAGCTCTTGTCTATGTTGTCTATGTCGCTTCAGTTGATTAATTGCCCCTGTTTTATAACTTCGGTAATTACATTCAGATAGCGCTTTGTTCAGTTGGTCGATAAACCAAAGGCCTTTATAGGCTGAATAACCTGAATCTGATGTTTCGCTATAGCTTAATGGTAAGTAAGCACACTCTTGTATGCTGTGATAGTAATGCACCATAAGTGGTTGTTCAATAACAACGAAAGCGATCTGGAAGCCGCGAGTTTGTAGTTGCGCCATCAGTCTTTTTTGCGATAAATACAGGTAGAATATTTTGTGATTTTGTTTGCCACTGACGGTGAGTCTGATGATCTCACAGCACTTTTCATGGTCAATAATATTTTGCCACAAAGTATTTTCATAATTGACAGAGGAAGTATCCTGTATACAAGCTGCTGAAGACAAGAGGTTAAGCTCAATTAATCGCTTTTTTACACTATCTTGATTAATGAGTCGCCAGCAATTGGTTTGAAAGAACGGTGAGAAATAGAGCCAATTATTTGCGTCAGTGTTCTGATTTACTTTGGCGGTTGAAACAATCACAGGCAATGGAAGGCTGCCAATGATTTGTGTAAGTACAAAATGAGTCCCGCGTGCAGACACGTCTATTTCGTAAAGCATCTCATACCAATGTTGTTCCCAAACAAAAGTACTGAGATTAATGAGCATCGCTGCATCAGGCAATTGCAGAGCGTATTGACAGTGAAGAGTATAATATAGGTTTGTATGGTTCTCTATTTCTTCAATGACGCCGTCAACGTAATCCTCTTCATTTTGGCTAAAATCAGGTGTGTCGTTTAGCCGTAAAGCGTTAGGCTGTTGTTGATATTTCTTCTTAATTAGCCATATATTGAAAGCACACCAAGCTTGTGCCCAATCGTCGAACAGCTTTAAAGCGCTTATTTCCAAGTGGTGCCATTGACTAGGTACAGTTACTAACGGGTCGTCAACACAGGCGAGATAATGAGGGGATTTCAGTTGTGTTGCGATGTTTTTAAAGCGAAGTGAGGTGTTTTTCACACAAACTTGAGACAGACGTTCATTCAACACGTGTTTGAAAAAGTGGTTACTGTCTACACCAAAAAGGGTTTCAATTTGCTCGAATAGAACATACTGCTCGTCCTTGACCTCATATTCAGCTGAGGTTGAATTATTGAATCTAGCCATACATCTGTTGTTAGTAAGTTTTTATAATTTAGTTGGTTAGTATTCATGGAGAACCGTTTTTATGCAACTCTATTTCTATAAAAAAATCACTTTGATAAGGTCAATATTTATATCAGTGATGTGATGCACATATTTTCGTCATTTTCAGTTTTTACTTGAGGCTAGGATAGTTTTAGTAGGTAGATTGAAGTAGTGAAGTTTCTCCGGCTATTTTCTATTCTTTAGACTTTTTGTATGGTGATTGGGTTGTCAGGCGTAAGTTGAGTTTTCTATTCCACATCAAGGCCTTATTCGCATAATCACTGTTCTTTGGAGGAATGTATCGACCATTTTGTCATTAGCAATCTAAAACTCTGGTTTTTAAGCTTCATTATTGTATTAGTCGCTTAAAATCCTGTTTTCATGGTGAGCTATCCTATTGTTTTTATAATGAAATAGTGCTCATTGTATAAAAAAGTTGGCGAAAATCATAAGCTTGTCATACACTTTCCAAAGTAAAGCCGATATGTCGTTGATTGGCTTAGCGAAAGTTAGGGTGTCGCCTTGAGGTGACAATGTTTAACACAGCTTTGAGGAAAGTTTTATGGCGCTCACAAAGGCCGATTTGGCTGAAAACCTGTTTGAAAAGCTTGGTTACAGTAAACGGGATGCCAAGGATACGGTTGAGGCGTTTTTCGAAGAAATTCGTAAAGCACTAGAAAGTGGCGAACAGGTAAAACTGTCTGGTTTTGGTAACTTTGACCTTCGTGATAAAAACGAACGCCCAGGTCGAAATCCCAAAACCGGTGAAGACATTCCAATCAGCGCTCGTCGCGTTGTGACCTTTCGCCCAGGTCAGAAATTGAAAGCTCGCGTTGAGAATATTGAGATTAATGATTAACGTATCTTAACCGAAATGGTTCATCTGTTTATCTTTACGGGTAAATCAGCGAGATATTTAAACGCCCCAACTATTGCGGGGCGTTTTGCTATTTAGCACTCTGACGGTTAATCACGCTTCCAAAGTGCGTGGCAGAATTTATTCTCTGGGTCGCGGCTAATCAGAAGGCGTGCAAAAACATCATCCAAGACATCATCTTGTTCGTTGACCAAGCCAACACGAACTTCAGCATAGGTCTCTTTGTTGACCTCGAAGCCCACATGTTGTTGCCAATCATCACCAGTTTCGACTAACTCTGCAGCGCCACGCTCTTCGAACTGCGCGGTGAAAAGAATAACATCAGCAGGGTCTAGGTTGTCCGGTGCCATCTCCAAGAAGATATCGTAAGCGATATCAATGGCTTCGTCGTAAGAGATCAATTCCGCCATCTTTATGCTCGGCTCATGTATTTACGTTCTGTGGTATTGATAATGACACGATCACCAGTGGCAATATACTCAGGAACTTGTACAGTCAGGCCCGTTGCAAAACGCGCAGGCTTGGTACGAGCAGAGGCTGAAGCCCCTTTAATCGAAGGATCCGTCTCTTCAATCACTAGCTCTACAGAAGCAGGCAACTCAAGACCGACAGCCTTGCCGTCAACCAAGATAATGTGAAGGCCTTGAATCTCTTCCGTTATGAACATTAAATCGTCGGAAATCTCATCTTGCTTGAAGGTGTATTGTGTGAAATCTTCATTATCCATAAAGATGTATTCGTCACCATCAACGTAAGAGAAAGCTGATGCACGTTTAAACATATCCACGGTGTCGACCACATCGTCAGATTTGTAACGTTCATCAACGCGCGCACCAGTTGTTAAATCAGTGCAACGAAGCTTATAGATTTTTGCTCCGCCACGGCCACCAGGAGTCGTCACTTCAATATCTTTGATTAGTAGCGTTTTGCCGTTTGATTCAATCGCAAAACCTTTTTTCAGTTCACTCGCCTTTGGCATGAACAATTTCCTTCGTATGTGAGTTAGTCTGAGTAGTATATATCGAGACAATAACGGAAGGAATATCTTGATTGATCTATCGCGCTGAGCGAACATAAAAGCACGTATTCCCGATTAATTTTTTAACAATCAAATGCATCTATCCACCATCGACACCAACGAAGCCTTTCAACCTCAGTACCAACCAGTGATTGACGCCTTGGTGAGCTTTATGGTGAGTGGGTTAGGGGATAATCTACACAGTTTATATTTGTATGGCAGCGTCGCGCGTAAAACGGCTCAACCTGGTCAATCGAACCTAGATGTGATCGTGGTAACTCAAGGTAATTTCAGCGAAATAAAAACCACCTTGTTCAACTCGATTCGTTGGCGTTTTCAAAAAGCGTATCCTTTTGTCACCGAAGTTAGTTTCAAAACAGCCTTGGTCAGTGAAGTCGCGAGTCTCGACAGTATTTTTTCATGGGGGTTTCAACTGCGCCACTGTGCGGTTTGTATCTATGGCGAAGATCTTTCTGAGTGTTTTGGTGATTATGAGCCGAGTTGGGAGATTGCTAAACAATGGAATATGGATGTGGAAGATTGGGTCGCGGTGTATCGCAATCGAATTGCTCGAGCAGATAAGCCTGAAGATCAGATTAGAGCGCAAAAAATCATCGCTAAAAAGCTTCTCAGAGCCAGTTATTCTCTAGTGATGTACAAAGATAAACGTTGGTTTGAAAACCCTATCGAGTGCGGCCAAGTCTTTTTGCGCTACTACCCCGACAAAAAAGTCGAAGTGGACCGATTAGTCATTTTGTTGTCAGGGCGGCTAGTCGCCAAACGCTCGGTGATAGGAATTTTGGATGGATTTGGTGACTGGTTAGTTAAGCAATATAAAAAAACAGAATTTAGAATCGGCTAATATTCATTTTGTGTTTAATTTATACCGGGGATTAGAACAGCCCGAGTTGTGGTTCAGTTAAGGTTGTAAAGTCTATACCGATAAAGGGTAAGATCGCTTCGGCAACGGGTTTGAGTTGTTTGTCGATGTAATGCTGATAGTTGATAGCACTTTTTTGATATTTACTCGGCTCTGGTCCAGAGATCGTGATGACATACTCAATGCGTCCTTTATTTTGGTATTGTAGTGGTCGTCCAAGTTGTGCATTGATTTCATCGGCCATACGCGCGGCGCGCACTTGCGGTGGAACGTTCTTTTGATATTCATGTAATCGTCGACGTAAGCGTTTTTGATAGATGAGCTTGTGATCAAATTCGCCGGTTTTTGTCCGCTCAACAAATTCGCGAACATAATCACTTGGGTTTTGATCGTGAAATATCATCGAATAGAGCTTTTGTTGAAACTCTTGCGCTAGCGGTGTCCAGTCGGTGCGAGCGCTTTCGAGGCCCTTAAACACGATCCGTTCAGATGCGCCTTCACCAATAAGGCCGGCATAACGTTTTTTTGACCCCGTCTCTTGGCCCCGTATGGTCGGCATTAAAAATTTCTTATAGTGCGTTTCATACTCGATCTCTAATATCGACTTAAGGCTGTACGTGTCGGCTAAATGAGTCGTCCACCAATGGTTGATATAGTCGACCAATTCATTGCCAACCGCGTCAGCTTGTTGTTGTGAGTATTCGCCGCCAAGAGAAACAAAGGTTGAATCAGTGTCGCCGTAAATCACTTGGTAACCGCGCTGCTCGATAAGTTGCTTGGTTTGTTTCATGATTTCGTGACCTCGCATCGTGATACTCGATGCCAAACGTGTATCAAAGAAACGGCAGCCGGATGAGCCTAACACACCATAAAAGGAATTCATGATGATCTTTATCGCTTGGGAGAAAGCCTTCTCGTTGTTGTTCTTCGCCACATCTCTTGCCGCCCATAAGTTTTCGATCATCTGCGGTAAGAAATGGTGATGGCGATGGAACTGACCGCCACGAAAGCCAGGTACTGCTTGGTTCTCTTTTTTTCCAACTTCTAGCTGTAGTCCTTCAATAAGGCCCATAGGATCAATTAAAAAACTGCGAATGATTGAGGGGTAAAGACTTTTAAAATCGAGCACTAACACGGAGTCATACAAATTCGGGATCGAATCCATTACATAACCGCCGGGGCTCGCTATCCAGTTTTCTGGTTCTAGGTTAGGGGCAACGTAACCTGCGCGATGAATCTGTGGTAAGTACAAGTTAGTGAACGCGGCGACTGAGCCGCCAATACGATCGAGCTCGACGCCGGTAAGCTTAGAACGTTGGATAGCAAATTCGAGTAAGTGGGTATGATCAAAAATTCGATTGACCAATATGCAGTCCTGCAGATTATATTTCGCTAGTGCAGGCTTGTCGTGACGATACATACGATTAATTTCGTCCATGCGGTCATGTACGTTATGAATTTGTTTTCCTTCCCCGAGTAAATGCTGAGAGACGGACTCCAGAGACCAACTACGAAAATGATAAGTCGCCGTTTTTAACGTATCGATACCATCCATGACCACTCGACCAGGGATGGTGATAAATGCTTGCTGAGTGGTTTGCGAGGCACGGAAGAAGCTGTTTTGCTTTGCTCGGCCAATTGCCAGCTTGATTTGGTTCCACTCAGCACGTTTATGCAGTAATCGGAAATCAAAATCAATGACGTTCCAGCCAATGATGACATCTGGATCAAATTGAGAAAACCAGTCCACGAGAGCCAGCAAGAGAGCTTTCTCATCGGTGACCCATTGGACAGGAGTATCGTCGACGTGTTGTGGGCTACCAATCATGATCACGCGGCTGTCCATTGGACTATCGAGACCAATCGAGTAAAGCACGCCTTTCTCTGAGCACTCTATATCGAGCGAAACAACGTTGAGTTGTGGGGTGAAATCGCCACTACGGCATTTAGGCTGGGTGATTCGCGTATAGCCAGAATGATTTTGCTTGTTGCCAGTAAACTCAAGGCTTCCCTTAATGAAACGCTCCATCAAAAAGCGATCAGCCAAGCGAATGTTATCTTCAAGAACGACAATATTGTGTTGTTTGAGTTGCTGGCTTAACGATTGAGATTGTCTAATTGAGGTCGTATAACACGCCGTCAATGGCGTTGCGTCAAAGTCTTTTAGTTCGAGTGCCACAAAGGTGGCAGCAATACCTTGCTGTTGAGCGATGGACTGAGCTTGCGTCTTGGCACTTTGTGCGATGAAAAAAACCGGTTTTTCTCCCTCAATGATCAGTTGAGTTGGCCCTTGCTCAGTGATAAGCCATAAATCAATTTGAGTGGTGGCGGAAACATCACGTGCTTGACGAGTAAGTAAGAAGCCTTGGTCAATTTTCATTTAGTTACTGTAAAATAAAAGCGAAACTCTAACACAGTGTTTCGCTTTTTGAGTCTAACATATTGCTGACTAGTAGTATAAATATCCTGTGATTTTGCCACTGACCTCTTCATCGAGCCAATGTGTGTAGGAGAACTGGCTGCGAATAGCGAAGTTTCTGTTGATTGCCCAGTGCCAACTTGCTGTTGCGACAGCATTTTGTTTCGCCGCAGTGTTAAAAAGGCTTAAATATTGGCCTTGAAGGGCTAGTCTATGTGAGTCACCAAGCTGATACAGCACACCTGTTTCTATGCCTGCTCCAGGAACGGCATCATAGTCTGTCAGTGCTCCACCGCTGAGTTCTGCGGATAATAAACTGTACGCATGCAGGTCGCGTGGATCACCCCATGCTTTACCAAATCCTCCTTGCCCAAACCAACGACTTGCCAGTTTATATTGGTCCGGTTTGCGATCATAACCAGTACGAATATTCCATGCCCAACTGTCGAAAACTCGATTTGAAGGGGCGAGTGCCATAGCATCGAACAAGTAAAGCCTATCCAGTCGACTGCTGCCGTGTTGATCAAAACTGAATTGGGTATCTAAGAAGCTAATCTGCGCGCCTGGGATAAATCCAGCTTGAGAGTCGAGTAAATCGTGATAGGCAGCGCGCCATTCAAGTGTTGCCTTATTTGAGAACTGATTGTTGTATTGATAGCTAACCCCCACTCTTGCGGAAGCGTGGCCTTGTTCTGGCGAAATGTCAGGTTTTACGACGGGAGGGAAAGGGGACTCTACCCGAATTTTGCTGCGCTGATACAGAAGGTCAGTGAGCTGTTTAGCCGTAGGATCACGCTCTAAACCTTGGTCATATAACTCATAGTTGAGCCACTCGTAGGCGAATTCAAAAATAGCGGCACGTTCTTTGTCGCTGTATTGTTCAGCAGATGGGTATTTACCTTGCTTGGCTAACTTCGCAGCTTCAAACAAGCGAGTATCCATGTTATCCGATTGGTGAAGTAAACGGGTACCAAATGCAGCTCGATAGCGAGGTTGGTCGAGTAAACCATGATTTGCCAAGGTTTCAACGGTATCGGATGGGATAGCGTGTAAAGGAAAGTCTGCAATTAATGATAAATCATCTCTTGCTAATTCCAACAATGCCAGTAGTTGGTAAGAGCAGTTTTCATCAACAAAGTAATAATCAAACTCAGCGCGTTGCATTTCCCATAAATGGAGCAAGACACGATTGACCTCTTGCTCGGTCAAATTTAGTTTGTACTCCCATATATCTCTTGACTCGATGTCATTATATTCTCGTACTTTTCGATAGTAAGGCATTACAGTAAAGCGACCAGGGTAACTGCCCATTAATCCTTTTAATGCGAACAGCGCAGCATTGTCGTTAGTTTGTGGCTCTGCGGCAAAATTAATTGCAAAGGCAACGAGCTCCTTATGCCGAGTTTGGTCTTTTGCATCCACGCGCAGTAAAGTATGACCAAACATAGATGACGGATTGTTCATAAATGCCGTAGGAAAGACCAACGTCATACCTGCAGGATCGAGGACATCACGCCAGGTTTCTAATTGTGGACAATCGAGTTCGGCGGTTCGCCCTTGCTGCTGCTCTAGCCAGGTAAATCTTGCCGGATATTGGCACTGCGTTGTCATTGCTAATTCATGGTCTTGGTTATACAAGGCTGAAATGGTCGCCGTCAGTTCTGCTTTGGGTGAGGTTTTACCATTTGGCGATAAAAAAAAGTGGTCTGTGTCGACACGGCTCTTAGAACCAAATATGGGCGATGGTAAATAATGGCCAAGCTTTAACCAATAAGGATCCTTGGCAAGTGAATCTATATCGAAATTAGTTTCGGCGTAGGCTGAAGGTATCGTCAACACACTGACTAGGAAAGTACGGTAAAAAGAGGAAAACGTCATTGGGGCAGGCATTCAATCCATAAGAATAGTTAAAGACTCTAAATCTAACGTTATGACTAGGGTCTGTTTATCTTTCGCGGTTAACTTTTGTTCGAGATAGAATCGTTTTAGGCGCGGCAAGAAGTATGTCGCCTAGTTATTCTTAGTCAATACGGCTTAACAAAGTATAAAACAATTCTAGCCGAACCCTTCGGGCAGCCTTTGTGGTTCATTTCTACTGCGTTATCGGCTTTTTATGTAGAGTAACCACACGTCAAAGCCGATGTCTTGTATCAATTTCCAACAACGTGCCGCAAAAATTAGCTCGAAAGGTCAACAGACCCTAATAAAGCGCTTAACTTTTCAAACGTGATTAGATCAAACAAAAGGTGTTCACATGAACACCTTTTTCATTACGTTACAGCGGCTTAAATTGCGTAAGCCGTTAATGCAGAGTCGTTTGCGACTAATGTGTTTAGATTAGTGAACACTTCGTTTGAAGTCACATTCTCAGACTGAAATACTTCAGCGAAGTTTTGTTGAGCGAGTGTATTGAAAGCAGATTTGTCTGCTTCATTAATTCCCCAAACTTCTGACAGTGTCGCCAGAGTCTCACCTTCGCCTTTTGCGATGTCACGAGCAAGATTATCCATATTGCCATCGATAAAGAGTGCCAACTTTTGAGATGAAGAGATGGTGCCATTGCCATCACAACCAAGCGTGCCAAAAGTGATACCAAAAGTTTGGTTGCCTGATGTTCCGTTGGTTGTTGCGCCTAGAACTTTAAACACTTTGCCTGATTGTCCGTCAAAGATCATTGTACCGAGTCCACAACCGATATCTGAGTCAGCCATTGCTACCGTTGATAACGGTAGAGTTGTAGCAAGAGCTGCCACTGCGAGGAGCTTTTTCATAACCTATCCTTTTTGCATTATATTTCACCAATTAGATGGCGTTTAAGTGCAACATCTTTCATTTACACAGAAATAGGTATAATAGAAATTGATGACATTTTCAAGACATCGCTTATGAATAACGTGTCGCGACCTGAAAAGTAAAATCTTTTTCCACCTTAGTCTAAGCTATTGATTAATATATCAATATGGTATCAGGCAGCAGTTTTGCTAAGAAGTGCTTGCTAAAGTTTGCGTTTCAGCACATATTCACATGAACTCGATTTTAAATTATAGATATACTAGGCAGCTATGCTGTAGACCACATTTGTGGGTACAGAGCGAATGAAAAAGTGTGGAGATACAAGTTTGATAAATGTTTTCCTTGTAGATGATCACGAGCTGGTTCGCACAGGGATACGACGTATTATTGAAGACGTCCGTGGAATGAACGTAGCAGGGGAAGCTGACAGCGGTGAAGAAGCAGTAAAATGGTGTCGTAATCATCACGTAGATGTCATTTTAATGGATATGAATATGCCAGGTATTGGTGGCTTAGAGGCGACCAAGAAAATTCTGCGTTTTAATCCAGATGTTAAAATTATCGTGTTAACGGTTCATACGGAAAACCCATTTCCGACCAAAGTTATGCAAGCTGGTGCCGCAGGCTATTTGACTAAAGGCGCAGGTCCAGATGAAATGGTGAATGCTATTCGTTTGGTTAATAGTGGACAACGCTATATCTCTCCCGAGATAGCCCAACAGATGGCCTTAAGCCAATTCTCTTCGGCATCGGACAATCCATTTGCTGAACTGTCCGAGCGTGAACTACAAATTATGTTGATGATTACGAGAGGTCAGAAGGTGACAGACATCTCCGAGCAGCTTAGTCTTAGCCCTAAGACGGTCAACAGTTATCGTTATCGTTTGTTTAACAAACTCGATATTAGTGGTGATGTAGAACTGACTCATCTTGCAATTCGTCATGGCATGATAGATACCGAAACGCTTTAAAGATGATCTTGTAATTAAACTTATAACCATGCCTCAATTTGATTCTGTTTCTTTTTTAAGAAGCGTCACTAATCAGCCCGGCGTTTATCGTATGTATAACGCCGATGCTGTGGTGATCTATGTCGGTAAAGCTAAAGATCTAAAAAAGCGTCTTTCGAGTTACTTTCGCGCCAAAGTTGACGGCGAGAAGACGCGAGCCTTAGTCAGCAATATTACCAAAATTGATGTCACGGTGACGCACACCGAGACAGAAGCTTTGATCTTAGAGCATAACTACATAAAACAGTACTTACCCAAGTACAATGTGCTGTTACGTGATGATAAATCATACCCGTATATCTTTATCAGCGCTCACAAACACCCCAGACTATCGATGCATCGAGGGGCGAAAAGGCGCAAGGGAGAGTACTTTGGTCCTTACCCTGATTCTGGTGCTGTGCGTGAAACGCTTCACCTTATTCAGAAAATATTTCCAGTAAGGCAGTGTGAAGATACGGTTTATAGTAACCGGACCCGTCCTTGTTTGATGTACCAAATTGGCCGTTGTGCAGCCCCCTGTGTTAGTACGATTATTTCCGATTTCGACTATGATGAGTTGGTGGGTTATGTACGGCTGTTTTTACAAGGTAAAGACAAACAAGTGCTGGCTTCGCTGGTCGAAAAGATGGAGCAGGCAAGTCAACACCTGCACTTTGAACAAGCAGCCAAATTTCGCGATCAAATTCACGCGATTCGCCGTATTCAAGAGCAACAGTTTGTCTCGGAAGACTCGATGGACGATATGGATGTACTCGGTTTTGCTCAGGAGAACGGTATTGCGTGTATTCATATTCTGATGATACGGCAGGGCAAAGTGCTGGGGAGTCGTAGTCATTTTCCTAAAATTCCGAGTAATACTACATCGCAAGAAGTGTTTTATAGCTTCCTTAGTCAGTATTATTTGAGCCATAACGAAGCGCGCACGATTCCGACTCGGATTATTTTAAACCAAGAATTGACCGATGAAACGCAGCCTATAGCTGATGCGTTGTCTGAGATCGCAGGGCGCCGAGTCACATTTCAGGTCAATCCAACGGCGACTCGTGGGCGATATCTTAAGTTGGCCAATACCAATGCACTGACCGCCATCACGACCAAGATTAATCACAAGATGACCATTTCTCAGCGTTTTAAAGAGCTTCGACAACTGTTGGGTTTAGAAAGTATTCTACGTATGGAGTGTTTTGATATCTCACACACCATGGGCGAGAGCACGATTGCGTCATGTGTAGTGTTTAATCAAGAAGGCCCGGTTAAACAAGAATATCGTCGCTACAATATCTCAGGTATTACCGGAGGGGATGACTACGCCGCAATGGGGCAGGTGCTTGAGCGACGTTATTCAAAACAGTTAGATGTTGAAAAAATCCCAGACATCGTTTTCATTGATGGTGGTAAAGGGCAGCTTAATCGCGCCCATGAGATTATCGCGCGTTACTGGAATGACTGGCCAAAACGCCCAGTCTTGATTGGTATCGCTAAAGGCGTGACACGTAAGCCAGGCTTGGAAACATTGATTACCCTACAAGGGGATGAGTTCAACTTACCCAGTGACGCGCCAGCCCTGCATCTTATGCAGCATATTCGTGATGAAAGCCACAATCACGCGATTGCAGGTCACAGAGCCAAGCGCGGGAAAACCCGTAGAACCAGTGCACTAGAAGGTATTGAAGGTGTTGGGCCAAAACGTCGTCAAACACTGCTTAAATATATGGGCGGTCTACAAGAGCTCAAGCGGGCGAGTGTTGAAGAAATCGCCAAAGTACCTGGAATCAGTCAATCTTTGGCAGAAAACATCTATCAAGCATTGAAACAATAGTAAAAATCCCGCACCATAAGACGCTGCTTGGAAGCAGTCAACCGAGCCATACGCAAACAAAAGAGCCTTAAAAAATATGCGTTTAAACATCCCCAACATATTATCTTTGTTGCGACTATTCTTGATACCAGTTTTTGTCGTTGTGTTTTATCTACCTTACAGCTGGTCTCCTTTCGCCGCCGCGATGGTGTTTTGGGTCGCGGGTTTTACCGATTGGCTAGATGGCATGTTGGCGAGGAAGTTGGGGCAAACTTCTCGCTTTGGTGCGTTTATTGACCCAGTCGCTGATAAAGTGTTAGTAGCCACGGCACTGATTTTGATTACTGAGCATTTCCATTCTATCTGGATAACGATCCCCGCCGTGACCATGATAGCGCGAGAAATTATTATCTCTGCACTGCGTGAGTGGATGGCTGAGATTGGCAAACGCGCGAGTGTGGCTGTTTCATGGGTTGGTAAAGTCAAGACCGTTAGTCAGATGTTTGCACTGTGGGTACTCATTTGGCGTTACGATGACTGGATGATTTGGTTAGGCTACGTGGCATTGTATGCCGCGACCGTATTAACCTACTGGTCGATGGCGCAATATTTGTTAGCGGCCAAAGACGATTTGCTCGATAAACAGCATCATTAATGAAAAAGCCCATCACCGATGGGCTTTTTCATATTCAACGTCGATTCAGTTAAGCTCACAAAATGAAGATTAATCTTTGCGATATGAGTGATAGGCGCATAATCCTAGTTTGAAAGGTCGATGTTACCTCGATATGGAACGATCTGTTGCCTAGGTTTGTGGGGTAATTCAGTGTTACTAGCATCATTGAGTGATGAGAAATAACGATTTTTGTTCGTTTTGGCTGTAAATTAGACAAACGATTTAAAAAATTAAAAATAGTGTTGACGAACAAGTTCGAATCCGTAGAATGCATCCCGTACCCAAGAGGAACGCAGAGAAATCAGCGAGAGCCTTAAAGGGTATTGAGGCGCCTTGGCAGAGTGGCTATGCAGCGGATTGCAAATCCGTGGACCTCGGTTCGACTCCG
>NZ_NIVQ01000090.1 GCF_002811245.1 Vibrio salilacus
ATGTGGGATGCAAACAGCGCCAAAAATTAACTCTTGACGCCATAGTCTCTTGTTATATGAAAATAGCACTCGAAGTCACCACAATCGAAGTAAAAGCTAACAGAAACGGGAGCTGGTAGTCAGTGAAGTAAGATTCATTAAACATATATCGCAACCCTCCCCTTAGCCTGTAAACATTGAACCTGAGAATGCTATAGCTTAAATACTGACGATAAAAATGCGGCTTACCATTGGAGTCAAATGAGCCATCTAAAGGCGCCCAACTAGAATACTGACTTTCAGATAACGTACCGTGAAACTGTTCTATAAAACCTTCTTTATTTGGATAACCTCGATCATCTGCATAAATGTAGAACTCACATTTACGCATAAACAGAAAGGTAACCTCATCTTTGTTCATAGGGATGGCTGCATACCTACCACCGCGACTATAGCGAGGGTCTGCAAAACAAACACTTAAAATTGAAGGCTCGACAAAATGAGCTTTTTCGCGAGCTTTTTTAGTTAAAAAGGTTTCTTCTAAATAGTAGATATGCTCTCTCATTTTATGGTGCATATCGTTAACAAAGGTTTCCTCTTGGTAATACTGCCAATAACGTAGCAAAAAATACCCAAACAGAGCAGCCAAGGCGTACTTAATAACAACGGGATTTGAAATACTAATAACAGTCCCTAACAAATTAATTCTTTCTATGCTGGCTCCACTCAAGAAAAACAATGGCATCAACATCGAAATTACCATTAAGTTTCGCCTCTGCCTCAATAACCCATCAGATATATCTCTATATCTTGCTTTTCTATCTTCTGCCAAAGTTCCTCCTTTTTTCATATAACGCCCAATTAAGTAGCCCGAAACGCACTGGCTGACTTTCTGCATGACGCCATAAACACGAAATTCAATGCAAACCAAAATCGCCGAGCGTTGAGGGTCTGCTTGAATTGTTTGTTATGTTTTACCACAAATGACTGATTTATTTGGCAAAGAACTGCATTCTTGACCGTGTTTTCTGAGCCGAATCACACGACAAAACTCACTTGGCCGCCAAATGCACGGAACATAAAACGCGTAA
>NZ_NIVQ01000091.1 GCF_002811245.1 Vibrio salilacus
AAGAACATAGATCGAAGAAACTTTAAGCCACTGAAATACAAGTAAACATAACGCCCTGTTAAGGGGTGAGCAACGCAATACTAAAGCCGCCGCATACCACCTTAATCACTTAAACCAACGCATAGTGAAAATGCCACGCGTTGCGAATCCCTCTTGAACAGTTTGTTATAAGCACTGTGACTTGAAATATTTAAGTAGTTCTTCACCAGCAGGTTCCAAGCAATAGTTATCGAATATTGAGCCCAAAAGACCTTTAGACTCTAACCTAGCACAAAGAAACGAGGCGTTTACTTTAAGCTCAGTTGGCAGTAAATCAACGACATCGTCAACCGCAAACAGTGTATTTTCTGAACCTGATAGCTTGTCTCGATGATGCATGTAGATTTTTCCGACCTCACCAAACATAAGAGCTTCTGATGGCGACATTTCACCAATAACGTTTATTAAATCAAAAGATGGTATGTTCGATGGTGGGTTGCCAGTTATGCTTTCCGCGATGATTCTGGCTATTGTAGAAGTACGTTCAATATCTGAAATTCTTATGACACGACTAAAAGCATTTTGTGCCAAATCGAAAAACTCTTCTGAAGCCAGAAATTGTTCGTCTATTTTTCTACTGTTAAGAAACTGTATCTCTTGGTGAAGTTCACTAAAAAGAGACTCAATACGGCGTTGATAAATCTCATTAGCCATTGAGTTAAAATGAGAATCTACAAATGCTCCTACCATGGGTAAAGAGGCCACTATCGACTTTACCCATGGACTGTCGCCATACTTTTGAATTAACAATTCGACTTGCGCATTAGGATCACTTTGACTTAACTGCATATTTCCCACTTGCCCCTCCTGTAATGAAACTTGATTGTGCTTATAACGCCCAATTAAGTTGTGAGTAACGCTGCCACCTTACTCAAACACTTCACCGTAATCACTAAACAGATTGAAACCGAAAGCGCCGAGCGTTGCGAATCAGCTTAAATTGTTTGTTATGTTTTACCACAAATGACTGATTTATTTGGCAAAGAACTGCAT
>NZ_NIVQ01000092.1 GCF_002811245.1 Vibrio salilacus
TCAACAAGCGCCCTCTCTTTCCAACCACAGCGCAGAACAATGGCAAATTGCCGAGACAACTGCTAAGTCGACATGCTACTTGGCAAATACGCTGAAAGCGCCTTAGAGCCAATGACATTTAAAGCCAACCGCCACGACCTGAAAATGAAGCAACCCACGAATATTGGCATGTTTTACGGGCTGAGAAATTCAAGAATTTAGGCCGACAATGCGGATTTGCTGAAGTAACTCGAGCGAACTGCCAAAGAGACAAAGAACATAGATCGAAGAAACTTTAAGCCACTGAAATACAAGTAAACATAACGCCGCGTTAAGTGGTGAGCAACGCTACCACCTTACCTAAACCATTGTGCCGTAAACACTAAAACTGAATCAAACCGAAAATACCAAGCGTTGGGAATCCGTCTTAAACGCTTTGTTATGAAGCAGTTACAAGCGCGTGATTGACTAAAATTCACTTTCTATCGGCTGGGTGATTTATGCCGTCCATGACTTCAATTGTACCTAGGTCGTATGGGTTTACTCCCTCAAGGCAACCAATATTATACCCATATTCAGTTGGGTCTGATCGTCTTTGATGGTGGGTATAAATACCACAGTTTGAACAAAAGTAATGTTTAGCTGTGCCAGTGTTAAATTGATACAACTTTAATTCAGATTCACCTTTTAGGATTTTGATATTAGATAACGGGACTGAACCAACTATTGCACCTTTTCTTCGACAAATTGAGCAGTCACAACGCCTAGGTTTCTCGATGCCGTTTGGCAAATACAGCTCTAACACAACAGCACCACAATGACATGAAGCTTGATGATTTTCCTTGATTTCCGTATTTCCAACTTGTTTGATCATAGTTGATATTTCCTTCTGCTTCATAACGCCGCGTTAAGTAGTGAGCAACGCAGCCACTGAGCCTAACCTATTGTGCCGTACACACTAAAGCTGATTCAAACCTAAAATGCCAAGCGTTGCGAATCTGCCTTAAACGCTTTGTTAGTTGCCATTCTAAACCTTTGATT
>NZ_NIVQ01000093.1 GCF_002811245.1 Vibrio salilacus
CTGCCCAATGAGGCAACCCGACAAACGTTCAACAAGCCCCCTCTCTTTCCAACCAAAGCGCAGAACAATGGCAAATTGCCGAGGCAACTGCCAAGCCGACATGCTAATTGGAAAATACACTCAAAGCGCCTTAAAGCCAGTGAAATTTAAAACCAACCGCCACGACCTGAAAATGAAGCAACCCACGAACATTAGTATGTTTTACGGGCTGAGTAATTCATGAATTTAGGCCGACAATGCAGATTTGCTGAAGTACTTAAACTATCTGCCAAAGGGACAAAGAACATAGATCGAAGAAACTTTAAGCCACTAAAATACAAGTAAACATAACGCTGCGTTAAGGTGTGACAAGCGCTTGCCATACTGTGAGCGAAGCGAAACCGGCAAGCGTTTGGAATCACTCTTAAACGCTTTGTTATGTTTTGGGGGCAAGTTTAGCAACAACACTAGCAACACGCTTACCTAAATACTGTGCTGAGAGCTCATCAATACAATGTACGTGACCATCGGAAGACTGAGAGACTACCCCTACCTGGCAGCCAAGTCGGTTTAAACCGAGGTCTCTATAACCATGAGCGAGATCCAAACCAACCCAATACATCCCATGTTGGTTAGCTAGGGTTACTAAATAGTTTAGGCTACTAGACTGATCGCCATTTAAAGCACTGCCACTAGTAAAACCTGCTGCAACCTTGTTCGCCCATAACTGCTCACTCCAATATTCACTACTTGCATCTGCAAATGCCTTAAACTGGGCAGAAACTCCGCCCATGTAAGTTGGTGAACCCATTATGATGGCATCGCAAGTTAGCAGGCTATCAAACAGCGAAGGGTTTACAAACCGTCCATCTACAATTTCCTTACCGCTGATCTTATGTTCAAGAATTTCAATGTTTGAGTCGTCTTCTCTTATACCCTTAGCTATTGATTTTGCTAGTTTTCCTGTAACGTCTGTATGTGTAAAGTAAATTAATGCTATCTTCAACGAACTTCCCTTTTCCTCTTAAAAACATAACGCC
>NZ_NIVQ01000009.1 GCF_002811245.1 Vibrio salilacus
GAACTTGATGATCTTGAGCTGCCAGAGTATGGCGAAGAAGACGCCCTAGCGGATGCCGAGCCGTTATCGGACAACGATTTGCCTGGAGATGAAAACTTTGGCTTAGATGCAATGGATCTACCAGAGCTTGAAGAGATCCCATCTGAAAGTAAGGTAAGCGCAGAGCAAATTGCTATGGCGCATCAAGAGTTTGACCAACAAGCCTTCGATGAATTGTTAGCAGAAGACGAAGTGCAGTCGAGTGGATTCTCTTTTGATGGTCCTATTGATAGTGTGACATCGGACAGTGCGGGCATGGATATTGAGGCTATGTTGGAGATGGGTGAAGACTGGAATGGTTTCAACCTATCTCCCGAGCAACAAGCTCAGATAACCGATGATATTCCTGAAGATGAGCAAGCCATTTGGGCACAAGACAACATACCCGAGCAAGCTCAGGTGTTAGATGAGAACTGGGGCGATCAACCCGAACTTGAAGAGTTTGACCCAACACCAAGCCAATACCGTACTATTGATGAACTGATGGCTGAGGTTGAATCGGAAGAGCAGCAAGAAGTAAATGACGAACTTAAGCTCGATGTTGGCTTGAATGACTTCCCGGATGTTATTGGTGACATTGGTGATGCAACGGATATTGATGCAAACTCAGAAGCGGCTGGTAAGCTTGATTTAGCCAAAATCTATATTGAAATGAATGACTCACAAGGTGCGATAAAGCTGCTTGAAGAAGCGATTGTTGATGGCAGTGATGATATTCGTCGTGAGGCAAAAAATCTGATTGATGCGATCAACCGAGGCTGATGCATTATCAAGTAAACAAAGGGGGGCGGTTTAGCCCCTTTGTTTTTTGGTATATACTTCGGGCCCCATTTTAGGTCAATCAATCCAGTGAGAACAAGTTGATGAGAATAGCTTTATGTATCGAATACAATGGTACTCAATACTATGGCTGGCAGCGCCAAAAAGAGGTTAAGAGCGTTCAAGAGAAAGTAGAACGCGCGTTAAGCGTTGTCGCGAACCATCCGATTGAAGTTCAGTGTGCCGGACGAACTGATGCCGGTGTACATGGCACCGGTCAAGTGGTGCACTTTAATACCACAGCGACACGTAAAATGGTCGCTTGGACAATGGGCGCTAATGCTAACTTACCTAATGACATCACGGTGCGATGGGCCAAAGAGGTTCCAGAAGAGTTTCATGCACGCTTCTCTGCGACGGCACGTCGCTATCGTTATATTATATTTAATAGTCCACTGCGTCCTGGGATCCTCTCTTCTGGGGTGAGCCATTATCACGGTGAGCTTGATGAACAGAAAATGCATCAAGCAGGGCAGTATTTGCTCGGTGAAAATGATTTTACTTCATTTCGGGCAACACACTGTCAATCGCGAAGTCCGTGGCGAAACCTTATTCACCTTGATGTTACTCGTCATGGTCAGTATGTTGTTATTGATATCAAGGCCAACGCTTTCGTTCATCATATGGTGCGTAATATCACTGGTAGTTTGATTTGTGTTGGACGTGGTGAACAAGAGCCAGAATGGATTGAGTGGTTGTTAAAGACTAAAGATCGTAAATTGGCTGGTGCGACTGCGAAAGCAGAAGGGCTTTACTTAGTGGATGTCGATTATCCTACTGCGTTTGAATTGCCAAGAGTGCCTATTGGGCCACTATTTTTGCCAAACAACCTGAACTAAATCGTGATAAATTGTTCAAATAATCAGAGCTTTAGTGTGTGAGGTTTGCAGTCAAAAAATAGGTACAACCAGTTTTTTGTCTACACTTGGCATTTAATATGCTTTAATCCTCACGCGTAAATTCAGAATTTGTATCCTGCGCATTTAGCGCGGGAGTAGATAGAAAAGGTCTTCCATGAGTTGGCTTGAAAAGATTTTAGAAAAAAGCAACATCGTTACTTCTCGTAAAGCGTCTATTCCTGAAGGGGTTTGGACTAAATGTACTTCATGTGAACAGGTGCTTTACCACGCTGAACTTGAGCGTAACTTAGAAGTGTGTCCGAAATGTGATCATCACATGCGAATGAGAGCACGTCGTCGTCTCGAAACCTTCCTTGATGAGGGAAATCGTGTCGAACTTGCTGGTGAGCTTGAGCCACAAGATAAGCTTAAGTTCCGTGATTCGAAAAAGTACAAAGATCGTCTCTCAGCTGCACAGAAAAATAGTGGAGAGAAAGACGCCCTGATCGTAATGAAAGGCGAGCTTCTTAGTCAGCCGATCGTTGCCTGTGCCTTTGAGTTCTCATTTATGGGTGGCTCTATGGGGTCGGTAGTCGGCGCTCGATTTGTGCGTGCGGTAGAAGCGGCCATCGAAAACGAGTGTGGTTTGGTGTGTTTCTCGGCCAGTGGTGGCGCGCGTATGCAAGAAGCGCTAATGTCATTGATGCAGATGGCAAAAACCAGTGCAGCACTTGAGCGTTTGTCGGCTAAAGGCTTACCGTTTATCTCGGTAATGACTGACCCAACGATGGGCGGTGTATCGGCAAGTCTGGCAATGCTTGGTGACATCAACATTGGCGAACCTAAAGCCCTAATCGGTTTTGCGGGTCGTCGTGTTATTGAGCAAACCGTACGTGAAGATCTCCCTGAAGGCTTCCAGCGTAGTGAGTTCCTATTGGAGCATGGTGCCATCGACATGATCGTTGATCGCCGTGAAATGCGTCAGCGTATTGGTAGCCTAATGGCGAAGATGAACAATAAATCATCGCCTTTGGTAGTTTCTGTTAACGATTCACCAAATCAAGCTGCTTATTCTGTACCAGAAGCGGACGAAAAAGGGTAAAGTAACTCACTAACAAGCAACCACAATCAATTGGTTAAAGTTAGATGAGTCAACACCAAAGTCCTCAAGCCACATCACCTCTATCGATGTGGCTTGATTATTTAACTAACATCCACACTTCAGCAATCGACCTCGGTCTTGAACGCGTTCAAGCTGTTGCCCAGTCAGCCAGTCTGACTAAACCCGCTCCTACTGTTATTACTGTCGCCGGTACCAATGGCAAAGGGTCTACCTGCGCTTTAATGGAGGCGATACTACTTGATGCAGGGTATTCTGTCGGCGTCTATAGTTCGCCACACCTGATTCGTTATAACGAACGTGTGCGTATCAATGGCCAAGATATGGCCGATGATAAAATCGTCCAATCGTTCGATTTCATTGAGAGACAGCGCGGTGAGATTAGTCTAAGCTTTTTTGAATATGGCACATTGGCTGCCTTGCGCTTGTTCCAAACTGAGAATGTTGATGTCGTGCTGCTCGAAGTTGGCCTTGGCGGACGTTTAGATGCCACCAATGTTGTCGATCACGATGTCTCGGTTATCACTAGTTTAGCGATTGACCATGTCGATTGGCTCGGTGATGACATTAATGTGATTGGCTTTGAAAAAGCAGGCATCTACCGTAGTGGTAGACCAGCAATATGTGGTCAGCCTAAAGCTCCCGTGACGGTCGCCGCCCACGCCGACGACATAGGCGCAGAGTTTTATCAAGTCGATATTCAGTACCGCTTTGAGCAAACCAGTGACACGCAGTGGCAATGGACGCATGGCAGCTATTGTTTAGATCAACTCCCGTTGCCTAGTTTACCGTTGGCCAACGCTGCCACGGCGTTGATGGCATTAGCCACGGCGAATCTAGACCTGACGGATGTTAATATCGTGAATGGCTTAGAGCGAGCTACTTTACCTGGGCGTATGCAGGTGATATCGCAACAGCCAACCGTTTTACTTGATGTGGCTCATAATCCTCATTCTGCCCAATACTTGGTCGAGCGCGTAAAACAGCACTATCCAACTCAAACGGTTCACACAGTGGTAGCGATGCTACACGACAAAGATATTGCCGCAACATTGGAAGTTTTAGCGCCGATTGCTGAGCATTGGTATCCTGCCTCCTTGTCTGGTCCACGCGCGGCTAAAGCGCACGAGCTGACCCAACATTTGGCCCAGCAAACGCAACAATACGATAACCCTGTCAGTGCTTTTAAAGCGGCGATGACAAACGCGGCTAAAGATGATGTCATTCTTGTCGTCGGTTCATTCCACACGGTGGGTGAAGTTTTAGAGCATTGGCAGAGCAAAGGAGAATAAATGGCGAGCAAGTTCCAAAACCGTCTTGTTGGCACCGTTATATTGGTTGCTATTGGTGTCATCGTTTTACCTGATCTACTCGATGGTAAGAAGGCGCACTATCAAGAAGAGATAGCAAGTATTCCTCTTAAACCTGAACTTGATAGTGAACTCGAGAGCTTTGAAATTCTCGACCCTATTGATGATTCACAAAGCCTTCCGCCAACGCCCGTTGAAGTTGTCGAAAACGCTGAATCGAATCAGGCTCAAGATGCGCCGCTGACGGTTGAAATTAAAGCGGTTCCCGAGCGTAATGAATACCAAGAAAGTGCTTGGATTGTACAATTGATGGCGCTCAAAAATGCCGAGAATGCGAAGAACCTAGTTAAGGATCTGCAAAAACGCGGTTATCAAGCCCATACAAAACCAGAAAATGGTTTTACTCGAGTGATCATTGGCCCAGATGTATCAAAGAGTAAACTCGAGCGTCAGATCATTGAGCTAGAAAAAATAACTGGTTCAAAAGGTCAATTGCTCAAATTTAAACCACTAAACCCATAAGAAAACGTTTGCGTCAGCGTTTTTTCTGTTAAAATGCGCGCCAACTTAAGATGTAAGTACAAAATGAATCCATTAGATATTGTCATTTTAGGTGTGATAGGCCTGTCGGCTTTGATCAGTTTAGTTCGTGGTTTCACTAAAGAAGCCTTGTCACTTGTTATTTGGTTTGGTGCTTTTTTTATCGCCAGCCAGTATTACGCTAAATTAGCGGTCTACTTTACGCGTATTCAAGATGACATGATTCGAAATGGCGCTGCGATAGCAGCCTTGTTTATTGCTACTCTAATTGTAGGGGCAGTAATCAACTACGTCATAGCGCAACTGGTACAAAAAACGGGTTTGTCTGGAACAGACAGAGTATTGGGTGTGGTCTTTGGTGGCTTACGCGGTGTTTTAATTGTTTCAGCTGCACTCTTTTTCATGGACGCGTTTACAACGTTTCCGGATTCGCAATGGTGGAGAGGTTCGCAATTGGTCCCGGAATTTAGCCGCGTGATTGCACCTTTCTTTGAACATTTGCAAGCAACATCAAGTTTCTTATCTGGCGCGCTATAACGCGCCAGCTATTGTCGAAAATCGAGGGTTAAGACATGTGTGGTATTGTTGGAGTCGTGGGCACTTCGCCTGTAAACCAGTCTATCTATGATGCGTTGACGGTATTGCAGCACCGTGGCCAAGATGCTGCGGGCATTTGTACCATAGATAGCAATCGTTTTCGTCTGCGTAAGGCGAACGGTTTAGTCAAGGATGTATTTGAAGCGAAGCACATGCAACGTCTTCAAGGTCACGTCGGCATTGGTCATGTACGTTACCCTACGGCAGGTAGTTCAAGTTCCTCTGAGGCCCAGCCTTTCTATGTGAACTCACCATTTGGTATTACTCTTGCTCATAACGGTAACTTAACCAATGCCGCTGAGGTTCGCCAAAAACTGTTCGAAAAAGATCGTCGCCACATCAACACGACGTCTGATTCAGAAGTGCTTCTCAATGTCCTGGCGCATGAAATCGATACGGTTAAAGGCAATGTCACTACCGATGATGTATTTCGTGCGGTAACCAATGTTCATCGTACAATTCGTGGTGCCTATGCGGTCACTGCGATGATTATCGGCCATGGAATGGTTGCGTTTCGTGATCCAAATGGTATTCGTCCTCTTTGTCTTGGCAAGCGTCAAATTAATGGAGCAACCGAATATATGGTTGCCTCTGAGTCTGTTGCTTTGGATGCCGTTGGTTTTGATTTTATTCGTGATGTGGCACCTGGTGAAGCTATCTACGCGACCTTTGACGGTCAGCTACATACTAAGCAATGTGCTGATAATCCAAGCCTTAACCCATGTATTTTCGAGTTCGTTTACTTCTCGCGCCCAGACTCTTTTATCGATAAAATCTCGGTTTATAGTGCACGTGTTGAGATGGGTAAAAAACTCGGAGAGCGTATTCGTGATGAGTACAGTCACCTTGATATCGACGTTGTGATTCCAATTCCTGAAACTTCTTGCGATATCGCGCTGCAGATTGCACAAGCTATCGACAAACCATACCGCCAGGGTTTCGTTAAGAACCGTTATGTCGGTCGTACTTTTATTATGCCGGGTCAACAGCAGCGTAAAAAATCGGTACGTCGCAAACTGAATGCGATTCGATCTGAGTTTAAAGATAAGAATGTATTACTGGTAGATGACTCTATTGTGCGCGGTACGACCTCTGAACAAATCATCGAGATGGCACGTGACTCTGGGGCGAAGAAAGTCTTCATGGTGTCAGCCGCGCCGGAAATTCGTTTCCCTAACGTGTATGGCATCGATATGCCAAGTGCCGTCGAGTTGATTGCTCATGGCCGTGACAACGACGCCATCTGTAAGCAGATTGGTGCTGACGAGCTTATCTTCCAGACGTTAGAAGACTTAGTTCAGGCAGTAGGCTGCGGTAATACCGATATTGCTAAGTTCGAAACCTCGGTATTTAATGGCGAGTATGTTACGGGTGACATTGATCAAAATTACCTCGACTTTCTAGAGTCGCTGCGTAGTGATGACGCAAAGGTTCAACGTGAAATACAACAAGATTTAGCCAACCTTGAGCTGCACAACGAAGGCGCTTAAGTGATCAATACTGAATAACAATCATCAAAGGGGGCGGATGTGAATCTGCCCCCTTTGATTTGTTTTTTGGGTCGGTTAACTTTTCGACTTGGTCATTTGTGACAGCATAAACATGGCAGTTGCACTCAATACAACTGAAGGCCCTGCAGGGGTGTCATAGTGCCATGACATCGATAAGCCAATAAGAACTGCGATTGCACCAATCAGCGCGGCAAACATCGCCATCTGTTCGGGCGTTCGAGCAAGTCGACGTGCAGTCGCAGCTGGAATGATCAGTAGCGAGGTCATGATCAGTGCGCCAACAAACTTCATGCCGATGGCGATCACTAAGCCAACCAACAGCATTAAAATTAATCGCATTAAATCAATGTTATGCCCTTCAACGGCTGCAAGGTCTTCGTTCACCGTTGTTGATAGAAGCGGGCGCCAGAAGGCAAAAAGTACTAAGCCAACTAAAACCACACCAGAATAGATGTAGATGAGATCGCTTGGTGATACCGCTAATAAGTCACCAAATAAGTAACTCATCAAATCAATACGTACACTATCGAGAAAGCTGACGGCAACAAGTCCGAGTGAAAGTGAGCTATGGGCCAATATACCAAGTAGGGTATCTGTCGCGACAAGTTGCTGTTTTTGTAACGTGACTAACAAGATAGCCAATGCCAGACAGCAAACCGTCAGAGCTAAGTATAAGTTAATATCGAGTAGGAAACCGAGTGCTAAGCCCATTAAAGAGGCGTGCGCCAATGTGTCGCCAAAGTAAGCCATACGGCGCCAGACAACAAATGAACCTAGCGGGCCGGCAATGGCGGCGATCCCCAAACCGGCAAAAATGGAAGGCAGGAGAAATTCAATCATGATGATGCCCGTGAGAATGATGTGAACAGTCAGTGGCTTCGCCAGTTACTGGTTGGCCTGCCAAGTCGTGGTGGTGATGATCATGTTGGTGATGATAAAAAGCCAGTGATTGTTGATGGTTGTGACCAAACAGTGCAATGTAACTCGGATGCTGAGCAATATCTGCGGGGGCACCAGAGCAGCAGATATGATGATGGAGACAAACCACATCATCGGTTTTAGCCATCACGAGATGTAGGTCGTGTGACACCATGAATACCGCGCAATTAAAGCGATGACGTATGGTATCGATCAGATCATACAAGTCGATCTGCCCCTGTACATCGACCCCTTGAGCAGGCTCATCGAGGACAAGCAGATCAGGACGTTGCAAAAGTGCCCGCGAAAGAAGTACACGTTGAGTTTCACCACCTGACAGCGAATGCATATTGCTACAGGTTAAGTGCTCTGCGCCGACTAATTTGAGCGCATCGTTGATTTCCTGACGGCTGTATTTCCCTGCCAGTTGTAAAAATCGATCAACGTTAAGCGGTAGAGAGTCGTTCAGTTTAAGCTTTTGCGGAACGTAACCTATCTTTAACCCTTTTGTTTTCGTTACTTGACCGCTAAATTGACGTTGTAGCCCAAGTAGAACTTTGACTAAGGTCGACTTTCCAGCGCCATTCGGGCCAATCAAGGTGGTAATTTCACCACGGTTTAGACGTAAGCTGACGTTATCGAGTACTTTTCGTTTTTCGAAGTGAACGCAGATATCATTTAGTTCGACTAGAGTCGACATGAATGGAACTCATTTGCAATTGTTTATTGTTATAATGTAACATTTGTTCCTCATTTAAACCAGTCAGTAGTTCTTCGTCATGAAACAATTTATCTCGGCGTGTGCCATTTTGTTGGCCACGATAAGTACCGCCCAAGCCGCTACGGTGTTGACCAGTATTAAACCTATTCAGTTGATTGCGACTGAAATCGCGCACGGGATTAATACACCTGATGTGCTGTTGTCCTCCAATACTTCACCACATGATTACGCCTTACGTCCTTCTGATGTCAAACGCATTCGTTCTGCAGACTTGATCATATGGTTCGGTCACGATCTGGAACCATTTTTGAGTAAAATTCTTGATGGGCGAGCAAAGGTGCTGACATTAAGTCAAATTCCAGATTTAGCCCTACGTGAATATGTGCATGGCAACCACAGCCATGAGGGCCATGATCACGGAAGTTATGATTCGCATTTTTGGCTTGGCTATCTCCCGACAAAACAAGTCGCGCAAGCCATTGCGCTGGCGATGGCTGATGCAGACCCTCAACATCGCTCGCAATACCTGAGTAATTTAGCTTCATTTAACCGTCAGCTAGAACAGCAGCATCAAGCCATCAAGCAGCAGCTCGCGCCAATAAAAGCACGCGGTTACTATGTTTTTCATGATGCATATGGTTATTTCGAGCAAGATTATGGCCTCAACCATCTTGGTTACTTCACCATTAGCCCAGACCGAAAACCAGGAGCGAAGACATTGATTTCGATTCGCAAAGCGCTCTCTGGTAATGACGTTTACTGTTTATTCACTGAACCTCAGTTCACCCCTGCAGTTGTTCAGTCTGTTACTCGGGGTAGCGACACCAATATCGGTGTACTGGATCCTATTGGTAGTGATATAGAGGTAAAACAAGGTGGTTATTTTACGTTTAAGCAGCAATTAGCAGACAGCTTTAGCCACTGTTTGAGTTCTGACTGATTGACGATCAAGGATAGCGTTACTTTCTCGGTTGGTTCACTATCTGTGAAGCTACCGAGAAAGTCGGCACTAATTGCTTCACATCACTTGTTAATCGACTTATTTATTAGGTAATTTATCATCACAAAATAACACTAAGCTACCTTGTTACCTTTGGTCGCGCTATTATCGCCTTTTGGTTGTAGCCAAGGACGGAAATAATTGAAGAAACTATTACTGATACTCTACATGTTTTTATTTAGTGTAGAGGTTCAGGCATTGAATACCTCACCCAAAGTTTTTTATCCACTCCCCAGTTTGGCTGAGGGAAAAGTCTTTGCAGCTAAAAACTTATTTCGTGCCGATGGCGGCGGCATCTGGCTGCAGGATGTACGCAATCAAGTGCTGTTTTTTGACGGCCAACATATCATGCCGAAGTGGGGCTCCGCCCTTGAGCACGATGCAGAGCAGATCGCCTTTGCAGACAATGCTTTTTGGACCGTTTTTCAAAACGAACTCTATCGAACGGTACCTAATCAGGAAAAGCAGCTGGTTTTAAACTTGACTCCCGGAACTGAAATTCTTTCTATTGGCACCTCACAACGCTTTATTTGGCTCACTGATCAGCACAACTTTTATACCTATCTTATTGATACTGGTGAACTAACTCAATACTCACTCACTGAACTCTATCAATATAATCAGGCTGCGAAAATTACGATAAACGACGCCAAACTGGTTCATTCAAAGTGGGTGTTAGCGACCAATTCTGGCGTGTTTCTTTCACAGCAGCAGACGTTTAAACATGTCACTAGTTCAGGCAGTCATTACGCCGAGACACTCTATTTTTCTGCAGCACGAAACGAACTGGTGGTAGGAAGCTTAAATGGTGCACTGGTATTCGATATTTATAATCCGCATAAACCAGTCAAGCGCATTTCACATGACCATGTATTGAGTATTACTGAAACCGATCAAGAATATTGGATTGGTACTGAGAAAGGGTTGTTCATCTATACCTTTAGTCGTGATGAAACTCGTCAATTTGATCAAGGCTTTTGGACTGGAAATAAACTTACTGGTGAGAAAATCTATGCGTTGCTCAATGATCATCGTGGTGGGGTATGGATAGCTACTGAGCGGGGAGTACGTTATTTCTCGACTTTTTCACGCCACTTTGTACGCTATGCATACTTACCCACCAGTTATGGCCGAAATAGAGAAGTAGCGATAAAACTGCAAAGCGCCTCGACGCAAGATGGCTACTGGATGTTGACCAATCGCGGCATCTATCGTCTTGGGACAAGTGACCTTGAACCAAGGAAATTAGTTTACCAAGGTAAAGTGAATGACTTCGAACAGCGTAACGGCATTTTATGGCTCGCCACCGGGCAGGGTATTGTCGGTATTGATTCTGTTACTGGAGAGAGGATTGACACTGATTTACCAAAAATACTAAAACAGAGCGATGTGCGCTTTATTGAGTTCGATGAGCATAATATATTGTGGGGAGCAAGCAATAACCAGTTATGGAGCTATCACCTAACAAGTAGACAATATACCTCATATGGCTCGGAATGGATGATTGAACAATACTTGCCTGCGCAATTGACGCATATGTTTGTCACTCATCAAGGCTATCTGACCCTAGGGACGGAACACGGTGTCTACTTATTGCGTGATGGTAAGGTGCGATTTTCCGGAGAAAGTCTGACCTATGGCGAGGTGATTGACATTGAACAGATCTCAGATAGTGAGCTGTGGGTTGCCGGTCGTTATGGTGCTTACAGGTTCGACATCGACAGTCAACAGACTCAACCGCTAACTATGGTGGATGGGCATGTTACTCCCAAGTGTTTACTAAAAAACAAGACGGGAGTGTGGTTAACCTCGTCGAGTGGATTATCCAGATACTCAGAATCAGGACGATTTGAAAGTCATTACGGTGAACCTCTAGGTTTGATTAACAATGAGTTTATTTCAGCACTTTGTAGCTACAGTAGTGGTAGTAAAGAGACATTATTGTTGGGTGCCCGCAACACATTCGTCGAAATTGATACCCGTCAACTTAATGATAGCGTGCTGCCAAAAGCCGAAGTTATCTTCAGTAAAATTAAACAAAATCAACAGTTGTATTCACTCGGTAACACCGTCCAATCTCCGTTGGAGTTAAGTAAGGGAGATTCGCTATTTTTCCAATTTGGTATTGTACCGAGCTCAAGTAACCTCGATCTTGAGTACCGACTCGTTCGTGATGAAACATGGACAATGCTTGATGGGGCGACACTCTCTATTGAACATTTAAAGCCTGGTCGATATACCCTCGAAGTGCGCGCACTGCGTAATGGGGTTGAACAGAGTAACATTAAGCATTTTGATTTTACGGTCAAGGAGCCATGGTATACGTCATATTATGCTGGGGTGATGTATGTGCTACTAACGATGGTCATTGTTTCTGCCATCGTTTTTTGGCGTTCACGTATTATGTCTAAATCAAATCGTGAATTGCGAGCACAAGTGGCACTAAAAACCAATCAGCTTCGCCATCAAAGCCATGTTCTGATCGATAACAATCAGCAGTTACGTAAACAACTGCAGGTGCGAGGGTTAATTTATATCGAGTCTATTCATGCGTTGCGTGACAAGTTGTTGAATAAAACGGATAGAAAAGACATCAATCAATCAGCGGTAGACTATCTGGCTAAACAACTTGATCTATTGGTCAATATACGTTCGACTAATGGTCAGGCTTTACCTGTGTATAATCTCAGTTTGATCGTTCAATCGGTACTACGTGGCTGGCAAAAGGAGCTCGATAGAGCGGGCGTTCACGTCGATATAGAGGTGAGTGATGGCTTCTATATCAGTCTTAAAGTCTTCAACCTTGATGAGATATTTAATTTTATCTTCGATGGTATCGTCAAGCGTTGCTATCGCAACCAAACCGTAGTGATCCAGTTGACCCGAAGAGATGATTGGGTCACGCTTTCTATGCTTGACCAAGGCTACGCACCTGAGCAAAGCGAGTCAACCCATACCTACGGCTTAGTAGACTTGGTGGCGCAAAGTGGTGGTAAAATCTATAGCCACTCTTCAGCAGAACGTAACTTGCTGCAGTTATCTTGGCCAATCAGCGAAGTATTTGAAGAGAAATCAACGGCCACTGCACAGCAGAATGCGTCAAAAGAGGGCAGATTGCAGTACGACCCGTGGTTAGAAAAGTTGGTAGACTTGGTTGAAAAGCAGTACACGGAGCCTGAGTTTAGCACTTCCGTTGCGGCTAAAAAGCTCTACATCTCAGAACGCAGCCTGCAACGTCGGGTCAAGTCGGCTTTTGATAAAACCTTCACTGAATATCTCAACGATACGCGTTTAGATCACGCTTGCCGTAGATTACTAGCTGGCGGAAAGGTTTCGGATGTCGCATTTGAGTGCGGGTTTAATGATCCTTCTTACTTTAGTCAACGTTTCAAGCATCGGTTTGGAATGTCACCGACACAGTTTGTCGAGCAACAAGATGATGTTTAATACGTTAGTTAGTGTGATTAAAGTGGAATTAATTGAAAAGCAGGAGAGAGAAGAAAAAAATTCGTGGTACAGCCGGGGAGGCCATACCACGGGTGCCAATGACACCTTCGCTTGCTGCCGGAGTGGTGCTGTTTGCACCACATCTGGAATTTAAATGTTGTTGCCTTAAGGTTGTAGCCTCTCGACGGGATTAACTATAATCCGACAGACTTTTTTTATTTATAAAATTAACGCCAAGTTAGTATAAGAAAAACGACACAAGGTTAAACTTCTGATTTTTAATACTTTATTTCTATTTTTATCTTTTTTAATACCACTCCAAGTAAAGAAACCACCTAGATTAGTGTGTCTTTGACGTAATTAACGGAGATTTTTTTGACGTTTTTACCTTTCTATACTTGCAAACATTGATTTCAAACAAGATTATTCGCTAGGTATACCGTTATTATTGCAATCAGTAATAGAAATACTTCTCATTTATATCCAAATGGCTTGTTTATGAAACTATCACAGCTACAGCAAGGGCAAAAAGCGACGATCATTGGCTTTGAACAACTGTCAAATGATGTCAGAAAGAAATTGATGGTAATGGGCTTATTGCCACAAACGCCAGTAAGATTAGTCCGTCGGGCTCCAATGGGAGATCCGCTTCAAGTTGAAGTCCGTGGTATTTCACTTGCAGTACGCACCAATATCGCAGATTCAATTGTTGTGGAGAAGAGCTGATGCAATATTCTATTCTAACCGTAGGTAACCCAAATAGTGGTAAAACGACGCTATTTAATGGTTTAACGGGCGCGAAGCAACAAGTGGGGAACTGGGCCGGTGTTACGGTCGAGAAAAAAACCGGACGTTATACTCATGCGGGAGACGAATTTTCATTGATGGATCTGCCAGGTATTTATGCTCTCGATAGTGGTAATGATGGCAATAGTATCGATGAATCGATCGCATCACGCGCGGTATTAACGCATCCGGCCGATCTGATAATTAATGTTGTCGACGCGACTTGTTTAGAACGCAGCCTATATATGACATTGCAACTGCGTGAGCTTGGACGACCAATGATGGTGGTTTTAAATAAGATGGATGCGCTCAAGCGCGAGCGTCAAAGCATCGACATTAAAGCGCTAGAAAAAGCCTTGGGCTGTCCTGTGGTGGCCATTTCAGCCAACAATAAGTCGCAAGTGGCGTATTTTAAAGAGCGTTTGCATAAAGCGCTTGTTCTTGGTGTAGCCTTGGACGAATTGCAACTCGATTATGGTCACGAGTTTGAATCTGCCATCGCACAAGTGGAAACGAGTTTTGATCAGCCGACGCAAGTGGCGCAGCGCGCATTGGCTATTCGAGCCTTGGAAAACGATCTATTGGTTTTAAATCGCTTGGCCCAACCACAACGTGAAACGATTCAAGCAACCCAAAATCGAGTAGGGCTTGATATTGACTTGTTGGTGGCCGATGTTAAATACACTTTTTTGCATCAATTATGTCAACGAGTACGTCGGTCACAAGCTAAGTTGAGCCATAGCTTTACCGAAAAAGTCGATAATGTCATCCTTAACAAATGGGTTGGCGTTCCCTTCTTTTTTATTGTTATGTACTGCATGTTCATGTTTTCAATCAACATTGGTAGTGGATTTATCGATTTTTTCGATATTGGTGTCGGGGCCATTTTGGTTGATGGCGGCCATTATCTACTCGATGATCATTTACCAGTTTGGTTAGTTACGCTGATTGCTAACGGTGTAGGCGGCGGTGTTCAAACGGTCGCAACCTTTATTCCTGTGATTGCTTGCCTTTACCTATTTTTAGCGGTATTGGAAAGTTCAGGTTACATGTCGCGTGCGGCTTTCGTCCTCGACAAAGTAATGCAAAAGATTGGTTTACCTGGTAAAGCATTTGTACCGCTAGTTCTTGGCTTTGGTTGTAATGTGCCTTCTATTATGGCGACGCGAACTCTAGATCAAGAGCGTGAGCGTAAACTTGCCGCTTCTATGGCTCCTTTTATGTCGTGTGGCGCACGTTTACCTGTTTATGCTTTATTCGCCGCGGCTTTCTTTCCACAAAGTGGTCAAAATATTGTATTTGCTTTGTATCTATTGGGTATTGCCGCCGCTGTATTTACCGGGTTTGTACTGAAGAAAACCCTGTATCCGGGTTCAAGTGATAGCTTAGTGATGGAAATGCCGGATTATGAGCTACCCACTGTGCGTAATGTTGTTCTTAAAACCTGGCAAAAACTTAAACGGTTCATTCTTGGTGCGGGTAAAACCATTGTTGTGGTTGTTACTATCTTGAGTTTTTTAAACTCAGTAGGTACCGATGGTAGTTTTGGTAATGAAGACAGCGAGAATTCTGTCTTATCCAAAGCATCGCAAATGGTTACACCTGTGTTTGCTCCTATGGGGATTAAAGAAGACAACTGGCCTGCGACGGTTGGTATCATTACTGGTATTTTTGCCAAAGAAGCGGTAGTGGGCACACTAAATAGTCTGTATGCACCGAGTGAAGGTGAAGCAGAAGAATATGATTTACTGGCAAGTCTAGAACAAGCGGTGATGTCAATTCCTGACAACTTAGCCAATCTGAGTTACTCCGATCCGCTCGGGATTGAAGTTGGCGATCTTTCTGATAGTCAAACCGTGGCAGCGGAACAAGACGTCGACAGTTCGATCTTTGGCAACCTTAAAGGTTATTTTGCTTCAAGTAGTGCCGCATTCGCTTATCTGATCTTTATCTTACTCTATACACCGTGTGTCGCAGCAATGGGAGCCTATGTGCGCGAGTTTGGCTCGACTTATGCCAAATTTATTGCTCTCTGGACGATGGGCTTAGCGTATGGTGGAGCAACCCTGTTCTATCAGGTCACCCACTTTATGGATCATCCGCTCTCAAGTGTTGGTTGGATCGTGGCGATTGCCGCCATTGGGCTGGTAACTTACCGCATGCTTAAATCTCGTGGTGCTCGTCAGTCTGAGTTGATAGAGGTTGCTGCACTATGATTCTTGCTCAATTAAAAGCGTATCTTGATCAACACGCGAGTGTTAGCCGAAAAGAGCTAGCGAAACAGTTTGACCTTAGTGAAGATGGCGTTGATGCGATGCTTTCGGTATGGATAAGAAAGGGGCGAATTTCTCGTTTGGTCGATACCAACGAGAAACAGAAAGTAATTAGGGTGCGCTACACTTGTATTGATAGTAATGCGCTCTCATTGACCGTCACCATGTAATAAGGATTAAAAAGCCGCTCTTGATGAGCGGTTTTGTTTAATTGGGAGTAAACAGAGAACTGAGTGACAGAACATTGCGAATACGAGTCTGCAGCTGAGCTTGCTCCTGCTCGTTACGCTGTTCACCACGAGTGTTCCCCCACACAGGGCCGGGCCAGGCGATATCGTCCTTAAAGCGCGCAATATGATGGATATGCAGTTGTGGCACCATATTTCCTAGTGTGCCAAGGTTCAATTTGTCAGGACGAAACGTTGCCTCAAGTGCTTGGCTAACCGCTTGTGACTCATACAGAAATTGCTGCTGCTCTTGCATTGGCAAATGGTGTAACTCTTTGAGTTGTTCGCGCTTAGGTACCAGTATTACCCAAGGCACTGCATTGTCTTTGTGCAGCAGAGCGACACAAAGCGAGAAGTGCCCGATCACGGTCGTATCTTGCGCGAGTTGAGGGTGGAGTTCAAAGCTCATGATAGTGTTCCAATTAGAGAGTAATGTGAAGAGTATACGCCAAATAAAACAAAAGGTTGGCGCTCTCACGCCAACCTTTTAATTTATCTCGAATCTCGAATCTCGAATCTCGAATTACTTACATACGTTCAAGGGTTTCAATACCCAGTAGCGATAGACCTTGTTTAATGGTTTTCGCTGTGAGTGCTGCAAGCATCAAACGACTCTGCTTGATTGACTCGTCTTCGCTGCTCAAAATAGGGCACGCTTCGTAGAAGCTTGAGAACTGACCTGCAAGCTCAAACAGGTAGCTACACATAATATGTGGCTGACCTTCGCGTGCAACAGACTGTACCGCCTCTTCGAACTGAAGCAATTTAGCAATCAAGGCCTTTTCTTTCTCTTCAGTTACTTTGATGCTACCTTGCAGATCATTCATTGCGATGCCAGCTTTAGCGAAAATAGACGCAACACGAGTGTAAGCATATTGCATGTATGGTGCTGTGTTGCCCTCAAAAGCGAGCATGTTGTCCCAGTCGAAAACGTAGTCGGTGGTGCGATGCTTAGAAAGGTCGGCATATTTAACTGCAGCCATTGCAACAGTGGTCGCAATGTTGGTTTTTTCATTGGAATCCAGTTGCGGGTTCTTCGACTCGATCAGTTTGACAGCGCGCTCTTGCGCTTCGTCTAACAAATCAGCCAAGCGAACCGTGCCGCCTGCGCGAGTTTTAAATGGACGTCCATCTTTACCTAGCATCATACCAAACGCGTGGTGCTCTAAAGTTACTTCTTCAGGCACATAACCTGCTTTACGAACAATGCTCCAAGCTTGCATTAAATGCTGATGTTGGCGAGAGTCGATGAAGTAAAGTACGCGATCCGCGCCTAACGTTTCGTAACGGTATTTGGCACACGCTATATCTGTGGTGGTGTATAGGTAGCCACCGTCACGTTTTTGGATGATAACGCCCATTGGCTCACCATCTTTGTTCTTGTACTCTTCAAGGAAGACGACTTGAGCGCCATCGTCTTCTTGAGCGATGCCTTTCTCTTTTAAATCCGCAACAATACCCGGCAGCATATCGTTGTACATGCTTTCGCCCATGACGTCATCGCGAGTTAGAGAGACATTGAGACGGTCGTAGTTGCGTTGGTTTTGGATCATCGTCACGTCAACCAGTTTCTTCCACATATCTGCGCAGTACTGATCGCCACTTTGAAGTTTTACTACATAGCTACGTGCTTTTGCCGCGAACTCTTGATCTTCATCGTAAAGGGTTTTCGATTCACGGTAGAACGTTTCAAGGTCTGAAAGCTCCATTGAAACTTCGCCTGACTGTTGCTGAACGCGTTCAAGGTTGGCAATTAACATACCAAACTGAGTACCCCAGTCACCGATGTGGTTAGCACGAATCACTTTGTGGCCTAAAAACTCAAGCGTACGGACAACCGCATCACCGATGATGGTTGAACGTAAGTGGCCAACGTGCATCTCTTTAGCAACGTTAGGAGCTGAGTAGTCTGCGACGATGGTTTGTTGCTCAGCCGCACTCACCCCTAAACGGGCATCTTGCAGTGCCACTTCGGCTTGTTTTGCTAAGAATTCTTCACTAAGAAAAATATTGATGAAGCCAGGGCCTGCAATTTCTGTTTTGCTAGCGATGCCATCAAGGTCAAGAACATCCAGTACTTTTTGGGCAAACTCACGTGGGTTAGTACCTAGTTTTTTCGCTACGCCCATCACACCGTTGGCTTGGTAGTCACCAAACTGTGGTTTTGCTGATTGGCGAACAGCTGCAGGGCTGCCTGCAGGTGCGCCAGCGGCTTCTAAAGCCTGAGATACTTTGTCATTAATAAGTGCTTGGATATTCACACGCGGTTCCTTCAATTCTTGGGAATTGGCTAGGTGTACATTCTGATATACTCAGGCTCTTACAGGGATAAGTGCTGAATATTATCCACGGAGTGGAATCAATGCATACCTGGATTTAGTTGATAAATTCGGCGCACATAATAGCAATTTTATCGGCGCGCACATAGGGAGTTAACTGGGAAATTTTCTACTTTTACTAGCGATCTTGATACTATTGCGGAGAAATCAACATTTTGGATAGATAAAAATGTCTCAACAGCTGATAAATGCTCAACTAATGCCAGATCAAATGATCACTAACCTCGATGATTTTATGCATAAAATTCAAACTCTAAGCGAGATTTTGGATATTAATCTGAATGACTTTCAAGCCGATCATATCGCGTTGCGAATCAATGATATCGAATTGGCGAAACAAGCGCATCATCAATGGCAAAAGCAAGCTAAAGTGATTTCACAAGCACAAATCAATGGCCGTCCGATTATCGTACTGTTGTTTGACTGTCTGCTCAAAGCTAGGGGATGGACGATTGAGTGCTTAGAGCTACCTTATCCAGCTGCAGGTAAACACTACCCAGTGCAGGGCTGGGAGCACGTAGAATTTGTTGTACCTTCGCCGGCTCAGACCGCGCAAGATTACCTAACCGACCTGATCTCGCGTTTTCCTTCTTTGGGTAAGCGCTGGGACAAACTCTCTGCCTTGGGCGTAAAGATCAAGCTCTCGAGTCCGAAAGGCGAAGGAGAGCGCTTGAATAACCCGACCGTTGCGTTTAAGTATCAGGGGGTTTGTATCAAGCTCCATCCTCATTCATTGAAACGTATTGTTGAGTCTGAGCAATTAGCCTAACTCGATATCTTTAGGTCTCAATTGAAACTCTTCAATTGATCCGATCTCTTGGCCAAGGTCGAGTGGCTCTGATTCGTGATGAGCATTACCTTGAGCATGCATGATCAGTCGATTGGCCATTCTGGGCTTTAGCTCGTTAACCACGAAACGAATCATATCGGTGCGGGTGAGCTTTTTCAGTTCAGCGAGTACCACTTCTTTTTGATTGAATTCACTGTCCTTATTGCCAATGGCAACCCAAAGGCGCTGAGCACGTCCGCGTAAGGTGCTATCTGGCGTAGCGATTTGATTCCATAGTCCGCGTTTACTGCTATGCCATTGGTATTCATTGAGCTCTAGCAGCACCATATAGAAGGCGTTGAGAAACTCATCAATCGATCGAATCAGATCGACTGGCGCGGCATTGGGAGATTGAACATACAGAACAATACCAGGGTGGCGATTGAGCGGTAGGTTACCAGTACCGACCATGTAGCCGAGCTGTTGTTTGGTGCGTATTTCATGAAAAAACGTTGCGGACATTAAATGGTTCGCGAGCGAATAAAGTGCGATGTTGTGTGCGCTGGAATCGTCACATTGGTAGTAAACTAAGATTGCAGAGTCTTCTTGATCACATAACACTTCGCGTTGGAAAGTTCCGCTTTTGCCAAGCATGATGAGCGGACGTAGTGCCTCTTCATATTGCTGATCTTTGACACGCAAAGCATTTTTGACTGTATTGCCTAGTGACAGCGCATCCGCTTTGATCCAATCACCATACACAAACATTTCAACATGCAATTCAGCCAAAATGCTATCAACGAAACTGGCGAGTTCATTGACCTCAATCGACTCTAACGCGTCTAACAACACAGAGTAGGGGGGATTGTTTGGCTGTAAAATTCCCGTTAGTGCATTGAATAGTTGAGAGATGGGCCTGTCTTGTGCTGAATTTCGCCAGTTTCGCAACAATTGCTGTTTAATGGTGCTAAAGCGTTGTTGGCTAAAATCTCGTTGAGCAAAACGGTCGAGAATCAGCGTCATCAGTTCCGGTTGCTGTCGACTAAAACCGGAAAGAGTAAGCGTAACTCCGCCTTGATGGGCATACATGTTGTAGCCCATCCCCGCAATTTCGGCTTGATAAGTACTGGTGGCTAAACTGTCTAAAAACATCTCTACACACAGGCGTGTTTTGACGATGTTGCGCGGGTTAGCAACGGCGTGAGGACTATCAATCGCGACATAGATCACTCCCTTGGGGACACGAAATTCAGTATCTTGTAGGTGCCATAATTTGAATCCCGGTAACTCTTCAAGTACTTGTGGTGTGTCGTGAGGTATCTCTAGCTCTTTCGGGTCGAGATGGTAGCAAATAAATGGATTTGTCTCGGGCAGAGCAAAGGGTAAAGAGCTAGGTTGACGGAACCGTTCGAGTTGCTCGGATGAAAAAGGCGTCACAGAGTAAGGCGTGAAGTACCACTTTGCAGTGCGATTGTATTGATAGCCATGGGCAATCAGCGTGGTGCGCAGATTTTCCGGAGTAAAATAGTCTAACAGTGACTTAAGCAATACTTCGTCGTAATGTGTCATCATAAAATCACCGTAGATGACATCACTTTCCTCATAGTGCTGCATGTTAATCACTAAGTGGCTAACCATATCGAGTGGTCTGGCGGGCTCTTGAAAGCGAAATGCAGATTCAAGCACCGCTTGCTTTTCAAGATAGCGCCACTCATCAAGCCCATGCTGTTGAATGAGTGCAATATAGCTAAAAATGGCTTGCGTAATGTCGTCTATATGCTCGAGCCCAATCGGAGTCAGGGCGCAACTAATAGTAAATTCACGATAGTTACTGCCACTGGTGCCACCACCGGCCGACAGTGACGTAATCCAATTTTGGTCTTTCAGTGCCAACATCAAACTACCTTCGCCCTCGTAACCTAGCAGATGAGCAAAGTATGACAGCGGTTTTGAGCGATAGTGTTCATCCATGCTTGGCATTGGAAAGGTGAGGATCAACTTGCGAATCTCTTTGACTGGTTCGACATTGACCATTATCGACGTCGAGTTTTTATCACAACAAGGTGTTAAAACCGACTTTCCTGCTAACTGATGATTAGGGATAGACGAGAACATTTCGTGGCACCAGTTTTCCATCTCATCAAGGCTATGCGCACTGGCTAAAGAGAGCGTCATTAAGTCGGCTGAGTATTTTTGGTAGTGAAATTCGACAATCTCTTTGCGTATTGATTCGCCGTTTCTGTCTCCCAGCGTTTGTAAATTGCCCACGGAAAACTTGCTGAATGGGTGGGCTGGATTAATTAATTCTTTGTGGACTTGATACAGGCGTCGAGAGTCATCACTGAGCTTGAGTTTGTACTCTGATTCGACCGCTTGGCGTTCTTTGTCAAGCGCTTCTGGATTAAACAGTGGTGCGGTAAAAAATTGGCTAAAGCGATCTAAGCTCCGCTCAAATGCATTCGAGTCAACGTCAAAAAAGAAACAGGTGTGTTCTGTTCCGGTCCAAGCATTGTTACTGCCACCATGTTGATTGATATAGCTTTGAAACTCGCCTACTTTTGGGTATTTTTCTGTGCCTAAAAACAACATGTGCTCTAAATAGTGTGCCATACCTTCACGATCATCAGGGTCATCAAAATGACCGACATTAACCGCTAAAGCGGCCGCAGACTTCTGTGCACTTGGGTCGTGAATTAACAACACCCTGACATCGTTACTAAGTGTGAGGTATCGATACTGGTTGGTGTCATTAGGGCTGATATGCACGCTGAATACTCCAAAAATGATCAAAAATAAACGCTCGGTTCAAAGACTATTCGTAAGTAGAAAGGCACAAGCGAAAGTGGTTAGGATTATAGATAATAAAGTAATTATGACTCGGATAACGCTGACTGCAAACTATCTGTTTGAGAAATATGAGCAAAACATAGATTAGCGCCGATCTCAGTTGTGCGTCAAAGAGTGTTAAGAAAGTCTGAGTCTTTCACTTGAGAGTTGATATAATTATTGATAGTTCAAGGTAAAGTGGGGTTGTTAAAGAGACAACCGAAGTTTGAAACCGCACTGACGTCATTACAAACATAATAAACCGCTGCTGACGAAAAGCGGGATAGTATCAGGAATACACCATGAATATTTTCATCATGCGCCATGGGGAAGCCGAGCATTTTGCGCAAAGTGATGCCGAACGAGCATTAACCGACCATGGTCAAAGTGCGTCACTGGCGGTGGCGCGCGAATGTGCAAAGAAAGGGGTTGCGAAATTCGACAAAGTGCTGGTTAGCCCTTATGTTCGAGCGCAGCAAACTTGGAAAGTCATTTCACAATGCTTTACTGCTGATCAAGTAGAGATATGTGATGACATTACACCATACGGAGAAGCTGGCCAAGTCGCCGAGTATCTATCGGCACTGGTCGATGTGCACCATTATCAAAATCTACTCATTGTTTCGCACTTGCCATTAGTTGGCTATTTGGCGGCTGAGTTCGTGATTGATATGGTGCCACCGATGTTCCAGACGTCGGGGCTGATGTGTATTGATTACTCCTCTCAAACACGAGCCGGAAAAGTGCGGTTTAATATCCACCCCTAAATAGTATTGGCATACATTAGGTGTGCCATTTTTGCTATTAAAACTAAATTATATACTCGTTTCGTAGTATGGCGCTGACTATAAATCTCCTTGACTCTAGATAGCCATAATATTGACACAGTGGTTGGACTGGATATTGCATGTAACTGACAAGTCATTACTTTTACCCAATATTGTAGTTGCTCAACGATGAAGTTTACTCTGCCGTTTGCACATAAATTACCGCCGATCACGCAACGCGCGATGCCAGCGATTGGCGCACCTATTATGGTGCTGTCGACGTTGGCGATGGTCATTTTGCCCATCCCACCGTTTTTGCTCGATTTGTTTTTCACTTTCAACATTGCGCTGTCAATGGTGGTGCTACTGGTAACGGTTTATACACGTCGTCCGCTAGATTTCGCTGCGTTCCCTACCGTATTACTTATTGCGACTTTGTTGCGTTTGGCCTTGAACGTTGCTTCAACGCGTGTGGTTCTGCTTTATGGTCATGAAGGCGCGGGTGCGGCCGGTAGCGTAATTGAAGCTTTCGGTAGTGTGGTGATTGGTGGTAATTACGCCGTCGGTTTAGTGGTGTTTCTCATTTTGATGATCATTAACTTTATGGTGGTCACCAAAGGTGCAGGGCGTATTTCTGAAGTGAGCGCGCGCTTTACCCTCGACGCTTTACCTGGTAAACAGATGGCGATTGATGCTGACTTAAATGCCGGCCTTATTGATCAAGACCAAGCTCGCACCCGCCGTCAGGAAGTGACCAAAGAAGCGGACTTCTACGGTTCAATGGACGGTGCGTCGAAATTTGTTAAAGGCGATGCCATCGCCGGCATTTTGATTCTCTTTATCAACATCATCGGTGGTCTTTCCATCGGTATGGTTCAGTTCGACCTTGGCTTTGGTGAAGCCGTTGAAATCTACACCTTATTAACTATAGGTGATGGCTTGGTCGCACAAATTCCTTCGCTGTTGCTTTCGATTGGTGCGGCGATCATGGTCACACGTCAAAACACAGATGAAGATATGGGACAGCAGGTGGTGTTCCAACTGTTTGATAACCCGAAAGCATTGATGATCACAGCGGTGATTCTTGGTGTGATGGGTATTGTTCCTGGAATGCCTCATTTCGCTTTTCTACTGCTGGCTGCTATCGCCGCTGGCTGTGCGTATATGATTCAGCGTAAGCAGAAAAAAGAAGCTGAGAAACCGAATTTACCCGCCAACACAGATCAAGACTCACCGACACCGAAAGAGCTTTCTTGGGATGATGTCCAACCCGTTGATATTGTTGGCTTAGAAGTGGGCTATCGTTTGATTCCTCTGGTCGATAAAGATCAAGGGGGCGAATTGCTAGAAAGGGTTAAAGGGGTACGGAAAAAGCTCTCACAAGATTTTGGCTTTCTAATCCCTGCGGTACACATCCGCGATAATTTAGAATTAACGCCCAACAGTTACCGAATTACTCTGATGGGAGTCGCGGTCGGCGAAGCCGAAATCCGTCCAGATATGGAGTTAGCGATTAACCCCGGCCAGGTATATGGCCTGATCGAAGGTGAGCCAACCATAGATCCCGCTTTTGGTTTGGAAGCGGTATGGATTCGTGAAGAGCAGCGCGAACACGCACAAGCATTGGGGTACACAGTGGTGGATTCATCGACGGTACTGGCGACCCATTTGAGCCAGCTACTGACCAACAATGCCTCACAGCTGATTGGACACGAAGAGGTGCAGAACCTGATTGAAATGCTCGGTCGTAGCACTCCGAAGCTGGTAGAGAGTTTTGTTCCTGAGCAATTGCAGTTAGGTGTGGTGGTTAAAGTGTTGCAGAACTTACTCAATGAAGCCGTGCCGATTCGAGATATTCGTACCATCGTACAAACCTTGTCCGAATACTCAAGTAAGAGTCAAGAACCTGACATTTTAACGGCTGCAGTGCGTATTTCGTTGAAGCGGTTAATTGTTCAGGAAATCAATGGTATAGAGCCGGAACTGCCAGTTATCACTCTAATTCCTGAATTGGAACAAATATTGCATCAAACTATGCAGGCTTCTGGTGGTGAATCCGCGGGAATTGAACCTGGTTTAGCAGAGCGACTTCAATCGTCGTTAAGTCATGCGACGCAAGAGCAAGAACTCAAAGGCGAACCCGCGGTTCTGTTGACATCCGGTGTGTTACGTTCAACGTTGGCTAAATTTGTTAAGAATACGATTCCTTCGCTAAGAGTTCTCTCTTACCAAGAAATCCCTGACGAGAAACAAATTCGCATTGTTCAAGCTGTCGGCAACTAGTTCTAATGCGTTGAAATACGGTACTCAATTTGAAGATTAAACGATTTTTTGCCAAAGACATGCGCACCGCCTTGCTTCAGGTTAAAGCTGAACTGGGTGATGATGCCGTGATCATGTCAAATAAAAAAGTGTCGGGCGGAGTTGAAATCGTTGCTGCTGTCGATGGCGAAGGTGCAAATCGCATTGGTGCTGGCAAAAGCACTGACAACAGCAATAGAAATAGTCAAGGCTACAACTCGACCCCAACAAATACGCCGCCTCGTCAGGCCCCTAACTCAATGCCGAGTACGACTAATCGAGCGCTCGACGATGACCGAGTGAGCCTGCAATCACAAACGGATTCTGGACGTTCAATGACTAAACGTTTTGCGAACATGCTTAAGCAATACAGTTATGGTCAAACCGATGCCGGCGGTCGAGAGGAGGAGGAGAGTTCAGACTCTTTATCCGCCTTGTTAAAGCGGCAAGCCTCGTCTCGTCCTCACAGCCAAGAAAATGTTCGAGTAAAAGAAGACTCACCGTTAGCGCGCCTCATTGCAGAAGATCGTCGTATTGACAAGCCTGCAGCCAAACTTGATCCCACACGTTATGAGCGTTCGCGACAAAACGAACCAAGCATGTCGAGTGACGATCTCGAAGAAATGAAAGAAGAAATGACATCGATTCGTCGCCTGCTCGAACATCAAGTTTCGGGCTTAATGTGGCAAGAGGTCGAGCGACGTGAACCACTAAGAGCGATGTTAATTAAGCGCCTTGAACGCATGGGGGTCTCTTCCGATCTCGCGGACCAATTGGCATGCTATATCCCAGAAGATACCCCTCCAACTAAAGCGTGGAAAGCGCTGTTGGGTTTAGTGTCTGACCAAATCCCAATTTCTAAGCAAGATATTTTAAAACGTGGCGGTGTTGTTGCACTGCTTGGCCCAACAGGGGTAGGCAAAACGACCTCGGTCGCAAAACTGGCCGCACGCGCGGCGATGGAGTTTGGCGCTGACAACGTCGCGCTCGTTTCCACTGATACTTATCGTATTGGTGCACATGAACAATTAGCGATTTATGGACGAATTATGGGATGTCCTGTAAAAGTCGCTAAAGATTCCAATGAGTTAGCCGATGTAATATATCAGTTACGAAATCGTCGCCTAATTCTGGTTGATACAGCAGGTATGGGGCAACGTGATGTAAGGCTGTCTGAGCAATTAGACACGCTTATGCATGAGAGTGGTGAGGTCATCCACAGTTATTTAGTGCTGCCTGCCACTGCACAGCGCAAAGTCCTGCAAGAGACTATCGACCATTTTAAGCGTATTCCACTGTCTGGATGCATTATGACTAAACTGGATGAATCCCTGAGTTTAGGTGAATTCGTCAGTGTAGTGGTGCAGAACGCACTGCCAGTGGCTTACATCGCGAATGGACAACGAGTTCCCGAAGATATTGTGATAGCGCAACCAAAGTATATGGTCGCTAAAGCAAATGAATTACTTGAGAAGTCGACAGATGATGAACCTCACTACTGGAATAGTGAAGCGGAGAGGTTCTAGGCGGCGGACGATTATGACGAATAATATGATACAAGACCAAGCAAGCGGATTACGCCGCTTAACACAACCTTCTTTGACTAAAGTTATCTCAGTGACTGGCGGTAAAGGCGGTGTTGGTAAATCAAACGTAGCTTTGGGTATGGCGATCTCAATGGCGCGTCAAGGCAAAAAAGTAATGGTTCTTGATGCTGATTTAGGTTTGGCAAACGTTGACGTAATGTTGGGTATTCGACCAAAACGTAACTTAGGTCATGTTTTAGCAGGTGAATGCGAGCTAAAAGATGCTATTGTTGAAGGACCACACGGTATTCGCATAATTCCTGCGACATCCGGAACTCAATCTATGACTGAGCTATCCCATGCGCAACACGTCGGGCTTATCCGTGCGTTTGGAACTTTAGAAGATGAAATGGACGTATTGATTATTGATACGGCCGCAGGTATTTCCGATATGGTGGTGAGCTTTTCACGAGCAGCTCAAGACGTGGTGGTGGTAGTATGTGACGAGCCGACTTCAATCACCGATGCCTATGCTTTAATTAAGTTGTTGAGTAAAGACCACCAAGTACCACGCTTCAAAATTGTTGCAAATATGGTCAGAAGTTATCGTGAAGGTAGAGAATTGTTCGCAAAGTTGACCTTGGTCACAGAGCGATTCCTGAATGTGAGCCTTGAACTTGTCGCATGTATTCCGTTGGATGATAAAGTTAGACAAGCAGTTAAAAAACAAAAAATTGTTGTCGACGCGTTCCCAAGATCTCCAGCGGCGTTAGCAATCGGTTCGTTGGCGAGTAAGGCACTTACTTGGCCAATACCTAGAGCACCGAGTGGACATCTTGAGTTTTTTGTCGAACGCTTACTAAATAGACCAGAGATGTTAGAGGAACCACTTGGTGAATAAGGCTTTGACCTATGACCAGTACGCCAACCAAAACAGTCAACGAGTATTTTTAGAGAAATATTCGGTGCTTGTGAAGCGTATTGCTCACCATTTACTCGGGCGTTTACCGCCAAGTGTGCAGGTGGAAGATCTTATTCAGTCGGGCATGATTGGACTACTTGAAGCTCAAAAGAACTATGATGGTAGTAAAGGAGCGAGCTTCGAAACGTATGCAGGCATCCGAATACGAGGTGCTATGCTAGATGATATTCGTCGCGGTGACTGGGTACCACGTTCAGTACATAAGTACAACCGCGAGGTTAGCCAAGCGATATCTGCGCTCGAAGGTGAGTTGAATCGAGACCCAACTGATTCAGAAATCGCCCAGCATATGGGCATTGGTTTAGATCAATACCATACGATTTTAACCGATATTAGCTGTTCACGTTTGGTTGGGATTGAAGATCTTGGCGTTTCCGAAGATGTTATTTCATCTGGAGGTAGCGAAGCAGAGAATTTACCCTTTCAGGGTGTTGCCGACGAGTATTTTCGTCAAGCTTTGGTCGACTCGATCAAAACTCTGCCAGAACGAGAAGCACTAGTACTATCGCTTTATTACGATGAAGAGTTAAACTTAAAGGAAATCGGTGAGATAATTGGTGTTAGCGAGTCACGCGTTAGCCAAATATTGAGCCAATCAATGCAGCGTCTACGCACAAAGTTAAGTGCTTGGACAAAATAATGAGTAAAAATCACTGATCTCGAACTCAGTGGAGGCAATTTTGAATAAAAACATGAAGATCCTTATTGTTGATGATTTCTCAACAATGCGACGTATCGTAAAGAACCTGCTTCGTGACTTGGGCTTTAACAACACCCAAGAAGCGGATGATGGCTTAACGGCGTTACCTATGCTTAAGAAAGGTGAATTTGAGTTTGTCGTGACAGACTGGAATATGCCAGGTATGCAAGGTATTGACCTTCTCAAGCATATCCGTGCCGATGATGAGTTGAAGCATCTACCAGTATTAATGATCACCGCGGAGGCAAAGCGCGAACAGATCATCGAAGCAGCACAAGCAGGTGTTAACGGCTATATTGTTAAGCCCTTTACTGCTGCAACATTAAAAGAAAAACTAGACAAAATTTTTGAGCGTTTATAGTCAAGGAATTGATTAAACGTTAAAAGGCCAATTCAGAATGATTTCATTAGAACAGGCAAAACAACTCGTAGAACTGTTAGAAAATGGTCAACAGCAAGACGCAAATATACTTGTCAAAGGTATCTACGAAGACGCTTCAAATCCAATGTTGCAAGAGATTGGTGAGCTGACTCGTGACTTACACGAGTCAATCAAACACTTTAGTAGTGATGAGCGTATTAGTGAGATAGCCAAGGACGAAATTCCTGATGCTAGGGATCGCCTCCAGTACGTCATTGACAAGACAGAAGTCGCCGCGAATAAAACCATGGACGCTGTCGATCGATGTATGCCTATTGCAGACAACTTGCATGAGGGGTTGCTTAAGGTGCGTCCGCAATGGAATGAACTCATGCGTGGCCGCATTGAACTCTCTGAATTCAAAGCGTTATGTCATTATATCGATGAACTGTTAGTAGAAGTGGAAGGCGATAGCTCAGAATTAAGAGGCCAATTGACAGAAATCCTAATGGCTCAAGATTTCCAAGATTTAACTGGGCAAATTATTGGTAGAGTGATTAACCTTGTTAATGAAGTTGAGGGCAGGCTAGTAGAAATATTGACCGCATTTGGCTCTAGCCACTCAGAACACGACAGTGCCAATAAGAACAACAAATCAGCAACGGATCCGGAAGGTCCTATTCTTAACCCTCAAGAAAGGGAAGACGCCGTGGCATCACAAGACGAAGTCGACGACTTACTCTCGAGTCTTGGGTTTTAGAGGTAACATATGAGCTACGAATTAGACGACGACATTCTTCAGGACTTTTTAGTCGAAGCAGGGGAGATACTAGAACTTCTCTCTGAGCAATTAGTTGAGTTAGAAAGCCGCCCTGAAGACAAAGACCTGTTAAATGCTATTTTCCGTGGTTTCCACACTGTAAAAGGTGGCGCGGGCTTCCTAGCGTTGCATGAACTTGTTGACACCTGCCACGGCGCAGAAAACGTGTTCGATATTGTACGTAATGGCCAGCGACAAGTTAGCTCTGGCTTGATGGACACCATGTTGAAGGCGCTTGATACCGTCAACGAACAATTCCAAGCTGTACAAAACAGAGAACCTTTACCCAAAGCCGAACAAGCGCTACTGGATGAGCTGCATCGACTCAGTGATCCTTCTGCGCCTGATGATCCAGAATCTGTTATTGCTGAGCAACCTGTTGTTGACGAAACGCCTATTGTTGACGAAACGCCGGTTGTTGAGGAAACGCCTGTTGAAGCACCACAAGTTGAGCCGCCTACTGAGTCTCAACAGATCTCTGCTGGTTCAATTGACGACATAAGCCAAGACGAATTTGAAAAATTGCTCGATGAACTGCATGGCTCTGGTAGCGCCCCTGGCGCGGCATCAGCTCCGGCTTCTCCGGCTACGCCATCAGTATCGGAACCGAATAGTCAAAACAGCAGTGACATTACCGATGATGAATTTGAGAAGCTTCTTGATCAACTTCATGGCTCAGGTAAAGCGCCCGGTAAGAACGAAGAGACTGCACCTGCCTCTGCCCCAGTCACTCCATCTGCTGGTGCCGTTGATAGTGATTTAATGAGCGATGAAGAGTTTGAAAAGCTCCTTGACGATTTACACGGTTCAGGTAAAGGCCCGGCAGATGATGAACTAGAAGCGGCAACTAAGCCTGCAACCGTTATCCCTGAACCAGCTAAACCTGCTGCGCAGCCTGCCGAAGTTAAGCCTGCCGAAGTTAAGCCTGAAGTGAAACCGGCTCCAGCACCTGCTGCAAAAGCGCCTCCTCCACCGCCGGCCAAAAAAGAAGCGTCGCCTCCGGCAGCGCAAGCGAAAAAGCCACCAGTTGACGCAACTGTTCGTGTTGATACTTCAACCTTAGATACCATTATGAATATGGTGGGTGAGCTAGTGCTGGTGCGTAATCGCCTGTTAAGCTTAGGGCTTAACAGCAATGATGAAGAAATGTCGAAAGCGGTTTCAAACCTCGATGTAGTCACTGCCGATTTGCAAGGCGCGGTTATGAAAACGCGCATGCAGCCGATTAAGAAAGTGTTTGGTCGTTTCCCTCGCGTTGTTCGCGATTTGGCGCGAAGCCTTAATAAAGATATTACTCTTGAAATGCGTGGTGAAGAGACTGACCTTGATAAGAACCTAGTCGAAGCGCTCGCCGACCCACTGATTCACTTAGTGAGAAACTCTGTTGATCACGGTATTGAAATGCCAGATGATCGAGTGGCAGCAGGTAAGCCGCGGACGGGTAAAGTTATTTTGTCGGCCTCTCAAGAGGGGGACCATATCGAGTTAGCTATTGTCGACGACGGTGGTGGTATGGAACCAGATAAGTTGCGAGCTATCGCGGTAAAACGTGGGATGATGGATGAAGACGCAGCGTCTCGTCTGACCAACAAAGAGTGTTTTAACCTTATCTTCATGCCTGGTTTCTCAAGCAAAGAAAAGATTTCAGATATCTCTGGGCGTGGTGTAGGTATGGATGTGGTTAAAACCGCAATCAATACTCTAAATGGCTCTATTGATATCGACTCTGAGCTTGGTAAAGGGACTAAGATTACTATCAAAGTGCCGTTAACATTAGCCATTTTACCCACACTCATGGTCGGTGTGGCGAATCACCCATTTGCACTACCACTTGCTAGTGTTAGTGAGATTTTCCACCTCGATTTAGGGCGTACCAATATTGTTGACGGCCAGTTAACTACCATAGTACGCGACAAATCGATACCACTGTTCTATCTGCAGAACTGGCTTGCACCTCATATGGGTCAAGTAGAACGAGGTAAAGGCCATGGCCATGTGGTCATTGTCCAAATTGGTAATCAACGTGTTGGTTTTGTCGTTGATACCTTAATTGGACAAGAAGAAGTGGTCATCAAACCGCTTGATAACCTACTGCAAGGCACACCGGGTATGTCTGGTGCGACAATTACCAGTGATGGTCACATCGCTCTAATTTTAGATGTGGCAGATTTGCTTAAGCAGTATGCAGCTGCTTCAAAAATCTAAGTCGCGAGATAAAGAAGGACGCATATGGCGATCAAAGTACTAGTTGTAGATGATTCGAGTTTTTTCCGCCGCCGAGTGAGTGAAATTATTAACGCAGAGCCGCGTTTAGAAGTCATTGATGTGGCGACTAATGGTAAAGAAGCCGTTGAAAAAGCACTACGAATCAAGCCTGACGTCATCACTATGGATATCGAAATGCCAGTCATGGACGGCATTACCGCCGTTCGTGAAATTATGGCGAAAAGCCCTGTGCCGATTTTGATGTTTTCATCGTTAACACATGACGGCGCTAAAGCAACCTTAGATGCGCTTGAAGCGGGTGCGTTAGATTTCTTACCAAAGAAGTTTGAAGATATCGCGCGTAATCGTGATGAAGCGGTTATCTTATTGCAACAGCGAGTGATTCAGATCGCATCAAAACGAGCTTCAATGCGCCGCGCTATTGTAAGGCCGGCCGTGTCTACTCGCCCAGATACTGCCACTACACTAAATCGTACCCCTATCCGACCTACTGCGGCAAAACCTGCTGTAGCAACGCGATTTAAAGCCAGTGGCAAGAAGTATCAACTGACTGCGATCGGTACATCAACGGGCGGGCCTGTCGCATTACAGAAAATTTTAACTAAGCTCCCGTCAAACTACCCGCATCCTATTCTGCTCATTCAACATATGCCGGCAACGTTTACAGCCGCCTTCGCTAGTCGACTGAACTCACTGTGCAAAATTCAAGTGAAAGAAGCACAAGATGGTGACCCACTCAAAGCGGGCGTTGCTTACTTGGCGCCAGGTGGTAAGCAGATGATGATTGATGGGAGACCAGGCTCAGCAAAATTACGCATCATCGATGGTGGTGAACGAATGAACTATAAACCTTGTGTCGATGTGACTTTCGGTAGTGCCGCTAAAATCTATTCCGATCAAGTACTCTCAATGGTGTTAACTGGAATGGGGGCTGATGGGCGCGAAGGGGCTCGGATGCTAAAAGATTCGGGTGCGACGATTTGGGCGCAAGATGAAGAGAGTTGTGTCGTTTATGGCATGCCGCAAGCTGTTGCTAAAGCAGGCATTTCAACAGAAGATTTGCCGCTAGATAGAATCGCTGAACGTATGTTAGTCGAAGTCGGTCTAACATAGAGGTTTCACATGATTGTATGGAGCATAGCAAACCAAAAAGGCGGTGTGGGTAAAACGACCACAACCATTACCCTGGCGGGTTTGCTAAGTAAGCAAGGAAAGCGTGTACTCTTGGTCGATACCGATCCACACGCTTCACTGACCACTTATCTTGGTTATGACTCGGATACGGTGCCCTCAAGCCTTTTTGATCTCTTCCAACTAAGGGAATATACCGCACAAACGGTGATGCCTCTGGTGATGAAGTCAGATATTGAAGGTATCGACTTGATCCCCGCGCACATGTCATTAGCCACCCTAGATCGAGTGATGGGTAATCGCAGTGGGATGGGGTTAATTCTTAAGCGCGCCTTGTTGGCCATCCGGGACCGTTACGATTATGTGCTGATTGATTGCCCTCCTATTTTAGGGGTTATGATGGTCAATGCGTTGGCGGCGAGTGATAGAATTCTTATTCCTGTGCAAACAGAGTTTCTCGCGATGAAAGGTTTAGAGCGCATGGTACGCACGTTGACTATCATGCAAAAATCACGCAATAAGCCGTTCAAAGTGACCATAGTTCCAACAATGTACGATAAAAGAACCCGCGCATCTTTACAAACGCTACAGCAATTGAAGAAAGATTACCCTGACCAAGTCTGGTCATCAGCGATTCCGATCGATACTAAATTTAGAGACGCCAGCTTAAAGCATTTACCCGTGTCTCATTTTGCTTCGGGAAGTCGTGGTGTGTTTGCTTACAAGCAACTACTTATTCATATAGAGAGGTTAGCCATTGATGACTAGCCAATCATTGCTATCGAGTGAACAAGCCCTCGACGATTACTTTTCAGCATTACTTGCAGAGGAAGTCGATCAACAAATAGAACAACTAGAGTGTGACGCAACGCTGGCCATTGTCGCTAAAACCGAACCTCATGAACTTGAGCCAATGATGCAGTCGGTGCAAGAAAAAAGTTATTTTCATACACCGGCGACTGAAGTCGAAGTGCCTAATCTTGAAGATGTGGAACGTCTACTTAAGCAGCTAGAAAGTGACAATCCCGTTGCCGATCTTGATTTAGAGCAGGTAATGGTGCAAAACACGCTCGAAATCGCCCAAGTACAGCCAGAGACATTGACTGCGGTTGAGGAAATTCAAGAGTGGGACTTTGAAGCGCCTGAGGCCGATATTGACATCGAGCAAAGCGTCGAAACCATCACTGAGTCAATCGAAGCTATTGCTCAAGTTGCTGAGTCATTGGAAACTGAGCCTGACGTGGTCACTGAGGTTGAGGTATTCGTTGATACCAATCTGACCACTGACGACGAAGACGAATTAGCAACGCAACCAAGTCATAAGTTGGCTGATGATTGGCATTCTACACAGCGTGATATTGAGTTTCCGGTACTTTACTTTGATGTCAATAACGTCACCTTTGCCGTCCCTCTTGATGAACTGGGTGGAATTCACCGTATTGCGGAAATGAATCATCTTATCGGTCGGCCTGACTGGTATCTCGGCTTGCAAACCAGTCGTGAAGCACAGTTGGATGTGGTCGATACTGCGAAGTGGGTGATGAGCGAAAAGCTCAAAGACGACACTCATAAAGAAAATTACCAATATATTGTAATGTTGGGTGAGAGTATGTGGGGGTTGGCCTCAACTCAATTGAAGGGAACCGAAGCCCTAGACCCAGCAATGGTACGTTGGCGAGAAACTGCCGGGAAAAGGCCGTGGCTTGCTGGCATGGTGAAAGAAAAAATGTGTGCTTTGATCCACGTTGAAGCATTGATAGCTATGCTTAATGCAGGACTTGATGTTAAAGCATTAGATAATTAGAACATTTATGCCGATTTAGGCTTAGAGAGGATAAGGTATGTCTCAAACTAATGAAGTTGAATTAAGAAAAGATCAGTCAAGTGATGAAGTGCTTCAGTGGGTGACGTTCCAGCTAGAAGAAGAAACCTACGGCATTAATGTCATGCAAGTGCGCGAAGTGTTGCGTTACACAGAGATTGCCCCTGTACCTGGTGCGCCTGATTATGTTTTAGGTATCATTAATCTTCGCGGTAACGTAGTCACTGTCATCGATACTCGCTCACGCTTTGGTTTGATGCAAGGTGAGATTACCGACAATACACGTATTATCGTTATTGAGTCTGAACATCAAGTGATTGGTATTTTGGTTGATAGTGTCGCTGAAGTGGTTTACCTACGTTCTTCTGAAATCGATACGACACCAAGTGTCGGTACCGATGAAAGTGCCAAGTTTATTCAAGGTGTCAGCAATCGTGATGGTAAATTACTCATTCTGGTTGATCTTAATAAACTACTCACTGATGAAGAGTGGGATGATATGGCTCATCTGTAATGGATGCGAGTTGGATGACAAATGCTCCGGTGATCGCTGGGGCTATTGTTTCAATCATATTACTGTTTTTTTTGGCAATTTTTCGACTCAAGCAAGGGCAAGTTCGTGCTTCCGAACATATCCGTCAACAGAATAGCCACTTAGATAAACAACTGCAAAAAGCCAATAAGCAACTGTTAGAATTACGCTCTGTAGTGGTTGGACTTGGGCAGAAAGTCAGTGAACAGCAGGATTTGATCCAGCATTTAGGTGAGCGTATTACTGAATTAGAACAAGTCGATAGCGATGGACGACTTTATTCTAGAGCCACCAAGATGGTTCAGTTAGGTGCCGACCTGGAAGAGTTGATTGAAGAGTGCGAATTGCCTAAAGCGGAAGCCGAACTGATGATGTCGCTGCAAAACAAAATCACGGGCAAAGAAAAAATCCCCCCTTTAGAGAGCGGTTTTGAACGCCGCCAAGCTTCTCGTCGAAGAACAACCAGTAAGAAATGATTGCTAAAAAGTGCCTAAGGGCACTTTTTTTATGTCTAGTTGTAATCATTTAGTGGTAGTTACTAAGGTTTGTGGTTAGATATTAACAGATTCTTACTTAGTTTCGTGATTCGTATAGGTCTATTTCTGTTTTGCCATCAATAGGCTGTGGTAAGATACAGCCTCGAAATTTATCTAGTGATCCCAAATGTTAGAAGTATCTCAACTGACCGCGATTAGAGATGAACGAACGTTGTTTGAATCTCTGTCTTTTACTATAGATTCTGGCGAATTAGTTCAGATTGAAGGACGAAACGGCACCGGTAAAACAACCCTTCTGCGCATCATTACAGGATTGGGTGACCGTGACAGCGGCGATATTTTTTGGGATGGTGAACAGATAGAGTCTAATCGCGATGCTTTTCATCAAGAGTTGTTGTTTTTAGGTCATCAAACGGGTGTTAAGCGTGAATTGACCGCATACGAAAACCTCCGCTTTTACCTTAGTGTTCATGCCCAAAAGCAGGTAGATAAACTAACAGTCTATCAAGCGTTGACCAAAGTTGGTCTTGCTGGGCGTGAAGATGTTCCTGTTGCACAGCTTTCTGCTGGTCAGCAGCGTCGTGTTGCCTTAGCACGTTTATGGTTGAGTGATCATAAGCTATGGATACTTGATGAACCCTTAACCGCGATTGATAAGCAGGGAGTTAAAGTTCTTGAATCACTGTTTTTGCAACATGCTGAAAGCGGCGGTATTGTGATGCTAACTACGCACCAAGACATGTTCGCCGATAACCCAAAACTTAGAAAAATTAAACTGGGTGATTAACCATGTTTGGTACCATCAATAGTATTATTAGACGAGAACTTCTCATCGCTTTTCGCCGCCAAGCGGATATTTTTAACCCTTTGTGGTTTTTTATTATCGTGATTACTCTGTTTCCGCTTAGTATCGGTCCTGAGCCTAACTTGTTAGCACGTATCGCAGCGGGTATTGTGTGGGTCGCCGCGCTGCTTTCGGCCCTGTTATCACTTGAGCGTCTATTTAGAGACGATTTCCAAGATGGTGCCTTAGAGCAGATGATGCTGATCCCCGTGCCTTTGCCTGTGGTCGTAATCTCGAAAGTGATTGCGCACTGGCTGCTGACGGGGTTGCCGTTAATTATTATCAGCCCGCTACTTTCGGTGCTGCTGTCGCTCGATTTTAATTCCTGGCTTGGTGTTGTACTTACCCTACTCATAGGTACGCCAACTTTGAGCTTTATCGGGGCAATAGGCGTGGCGCTGACGGTTGGATTACAAAAGGGCGGCGTATTACTCAGCTTGTTAGTGTTACCCCTCTACATCCCAATTTTGATTTTTGCGACCTCAGCCATTGATGCGGCATCTTTAGGAATGGCGTATAACGGACAACTCGCTGTGTTAGCTGCAATGTTGATGGGTTCCATGACCTTAACGCCTTTTGCTATAAGTGCGGCGTTGCGAGTTAGTGTCAATTAACGGTTACGGTCGACGAGTCGTTACCCTTTATAAAATACAATAACGGAAAATTGTTTAGCCCAAGTTAAACGAAACTGAAGTGAGAGTGAGAACAACAATGTGGAAATGGCTTCACCCTTATGCCAAACCAGAATCGACTTATCAGTTGTGTGGTAAGTTACTGCCTTGGTTTTCCATACTGGCGCTGTTGTGTTTATCTGTTGGTACTGTGTGGGGGCTTGCCTTCGCGCCATCAGATTATCAACAAGGCAACAGTTTCAGAATTATTTATATTCATGTTCCTTCGGCAATTTGGTCGATGGGTGTTTACATGTCGATGGCGATAGCGGCGTTTATCGGCATCGTATGGCAGTTGCGCTTATCGGATATGGCCGCCGCAGCCATGGCACCTATAGGCGCAGTGTTTACTTTTATTGCGCTAGTCACGGGTGCGGTATGGGGCAAGCCTATGTGGGGAACATGGTGGGTTTGGGATGCTCGCCTTACGTCGGAACTGATTCTTCTATTTCTTTATCTGGGTGTTATTGCGCTTTATCACGCATTTGACGATCAAAAAGCAGCGTCAAAAGCAGCTGGAATTTTAGCGATTGTTGGTGTGGTTAATTTGCCGATAATTCACTTTTCCGTCGAGTGGTGGAACACACTACACCAAGGCGCGACGATTACTAAATTTGAGCAACCATCTATCTCGAATGATATGTTGTGGCCGTTGCTACTCAATATTTTTGGTTTTGGGTTTTTCTTTGGCGCACTAACAATGATTCGCTTACGCAATGAAATCATTCATAAAGAGAGTCACCGTCCTTGGGTGAGGACGCTAGCTAAAGTGACATCTCAGAGAGGAGGTTAAGCGATGTATTTTGAATCTTTGAGTGATTTTTTTGCGATGGGCGGCTACGCCGGCTATGTCTGGAGCGCATTTGGTATTACATTTGGCGCGTTGTTGATTTTACTATGGGTAAGCGTAAGCCGTGGGCGCCGCTTACTCAATGAAGTTCAAGCTAAGGTTGATAGGCAAGCGCGTATTGATGCTGCAAAAAAATTGGAGAATACGTTATGAACCCAAGACGTAAAAAGAGACTCGGTATTGTTCTGGCGATCTTTATTGGTATCAGTGCCACGATTGGTTTAATGCTTTATGCGCTTAATCAAAATATGGACTTATTTTACACGCCAACCGAACTGGTCAACGGTAAACCTGATGGGACAAAGCCTGAAGTCGGTCAACGACTACGTATTGGCGGCATGGTTACGGTAGGTTCCGTTAAACGTGATTCTGAATCACTGCGTGTTTCATTCGAACTACGTGATGTAGGGCCAACAGTCACTATCGTCTATGACGGCATTCTTCCTGATCTGTTCCGTGAGGGCCAGGGGATCGTCGCTCAGGGCGTTTTAAAAGATGCGACAACGGTTGAAGCATTTGAAGTGCTTGCTAAACACGATGAAGAGTATATGCCTTCAGAAATTGCAGAAGCGATGAAAAAAACGCATGAGCCACTTCAGTACTCAGACACACAGATACAAGGAAGCGACCAATGATTGTGGAAATCGGTCATTTTGCGATGATCATCTCTTTGGCTCTGGCCGTGCTACTCAGCATTTTGCCATTAGTCGGAGCATCGCAAAATAACACACTACTAATGAATAGCGCCAGGCCTCTATCGTGGGGGATGTTCCTTCTGCTTGCGCTGTCATTTATGGTGCTACTGTGGGCGTTTTACACCAATGACTTCACCGTCAATTATGTCGCGAGTAACTCTAATAGTCAGTTGCCTTGGTACTACCGTTTAACGGCCGTTTGGGGGGCACACGAAGGGTCGCTACTGCTTTGGGTGCTGATACAAGCAGGTTGGACGGTCGCGGTTGCGTCGTTTAGCCGTGGCATGCCGCAAGAATCGGTTGCGCGTGTGCTTGCTGTGATGGGCATGATCAACGTCGGTTTCTTGTTATTTATTATTCTTACATCGAACCCATTTTTGCGTACGCTGCCCTTTTTTCCAGTAGACGGTCAAGATTTGAATCCACTATTACAAGACCCAGGTTTGATTATTCATCCGCCAATGTTGTACATGGGTTATGTCGGATTCTCGGTGGCGTTCTCGTTTGCAATCGCGTCACTGATGACGGGAAGACTCGACACGGCTTGGGCGCGCTGGTCTCGTCCATGGACAACCGCCGCGTGGCTATTCCTGACACTCGGCATCGCGTTGGGGTCTTGGTGGGCTTACTATGAGCTTGGCTGGGGCGGTTGGTGGTTCTGGGATCCAGTTGAAAATGCATCATTTATGCCATGGTTGGCTGGTACCGCATTAATGCACTCACTGGCCGTAACAGAGAAACGCGGCACGTTCAAAGCGTGGACGGTATTACTGGCGATTTCGGCCTTTTCATTGAGCTTGTTAGGTACCTTCTTAGTGCGCTCAGGCATTTTGGTTTCGGTGCATGCGTTCGCATCTGATCCTGCACGCGGTATGTTTATCCTTGGTTTCCTAGTGTTTGTTATTGGTGGCTCGCTGCTATTGTTCGCGGTTAAAGGGGCGGCAGTGCGTGTGCGCGGTAACTTCGAGCTTGTTTCGCGTGAAAATGTGTTGTTGGCCAATAACGTATTATTAATTGCTGCGTTGGTGGTGGTTCTGGTTGGTACATTATTACCACTGGTTCATAAACAGCTTGGTTTAGGCTCGGTATCAATTGGTGCCCCTTTCTTTGACATGCTATTTGCTTGGTTGATGATCCCGTTTGCTTTCTTGCTTGGTATCGGTCCATTGATTCGTTGGAAACGCGATCAGCTTTCCAGTTTAATCAAACCAATGGCTGTGTCAGGGGTTGTTTCGCTCGTTTTTGCGGCGGTATTTGTTCACCTGTTCTCAGACTACTTCCAATTTATGGCGTACCTAGGTTGGGTGATGGCGCTGTGGATTTTGACTATGCACGGTTTTGAACTGCATCAACGAGCCACTCACCGACACAATTTCATTGAAGGGGTGAAAAAGCTTCAACGCAGTCACTGGGCAATGATGTTAGGCCATGTTGGTCTTGCGGTGAGTGTGATTGGTATTGCGATGGTGCAAAATTACAGCATTGAGCGTGATGTACGTTTGGCGCCTGGTGAGACGTTTGAAATTCAAGGCTATGACTTTTTCTTCTCAGGGGTTCGTGATAAAGATGGTCCGAACTATGACGGCTATATTGCTGACTTTGAAGTCACGTTAGACGGCCGTTACGTCAACACTTTACATGCAGAAAAGCGTTTCTACACCACAGCGCGTTCAATGATGACCGAAGCGGCGATAGATAGAGGCGTGACTCGCGATCTTTACATCGCGATGGGTGAGCGCCTTGATGATAATAAATCGTGGGCCGTGCGTATCTATTACAAACCGTTTGTCCGTTGGATCTGGGCTGGTGCCTTACTGATGTCGTTGGGCGGCGCTCTAGCTATTAGTGATAAACGTTATCGTTTTAGAAAGAAGACTCAGTTGGAGGAGGCATAATGAATAAGAAACTTTTGTTTATTCCTCTGGTGATGTTTTTCGGTTTAGTGGCGGTATTTGCCACTCAACTTATCAAAAACCAACATGGTGATGACCCAACTAAATTAGAATCGGTTCTGGTAGGGAAAAAAGTGCCAGATTTCCGACTCGAAGATTTAGCCGAACCCGGTAAGCTTTACGATCAGGCTATTTTTAAGGGCGAACCTTTGCTGCTTAACGTGTGGGCGACTTGGTGCCCAACTTGTTATGCTGAGCACCAATACTTAAATGAATTGGCTCAACAAGGGGTCAAAATCATCGGCATGAACTATAAAGACGATCGCGAAAAAGCGGTTGGCTGGTTAAACGACTTAGGTAATCCCTATTTAATTAGCTTGTTTGATGGCAACGGCATGCTTGGTCTTGATTTGGGCGTGTATGGTGCGCCTGAAACTTTCTTGATCGATGCTAATGGCGTTATTCGTTATCGTCATGTTGGCGACGTCAACCCAAATAATTGGGGCGCAAAGCTTAAGCCAATGTATGAGGCCTTACTCGTGGAGGCGAACCAATGAGAAAGTGGTTACTTACACTCGCGGCAAGCTTGATGTTGGTGTTATCTGCTCATGCGGCGATTGAAGTGTATGAGTTTGATAGCTTAGAGCAAGAGCAGCAGTTCAAAGAACTCGGCAGTACCCTGCGTTGTCCAAAATGTCAAAACAACACCATTGCTGATTCTAACGCAGAACTGGCGGTTGATTTACGTCATAAAGTATATCAAATGACCAAAGAGGGTCAGTCAAAGCAAGACATCATTGACTACATGATCGCTCGCTATGGTAACTTCGTGACTTATAACCCGCCATTCACTATTGCAACGTCAATTTTATGGTTGGGGCCAGGTGCCGTTGTTCTGTTTGGTTTTGGCTTTATTGTTATTCGTAGCCGTAAGGCGCGTGTGCAGTCAAGTAAAAGTCAACAGCAATGGGATGAAGAAAAAGAAGCGCGACTCAAAGCGCTACTTGATGAAAAGAATGATGGAGATAAGCAGTAATGGCACTATTTTGGATCGCTTCAATCATTCTTGTCGCAATCAGTGTGGTGGTGATTGCACTGCCGTTTATCAAGCAGAAGTCGAACAACGACGCGCAGCTTCGAGATGAATTGAATAAAGCATTGTATAAAGATCGTCTCGAAGAGCTCGCAGAAGAAAGTAACGAAGGCTTAGTGGGAAATCAGCAAGAACTTATTGATGATTTGAAGCAATCGTTGCTTGATGACATCCCGGGCGATACGTCGAGCGAAGTAGAAAACAACACCTCATCTTGGTCGATTATTGTTCCCTCTGCGCTATTAGTGGTTGGTCTGTCTTATGGCCTATACTTTAAATTTGGCGCGTCTGATGAAGTGGTGCAGTGGCAACAAGTAAACGCCAACTTACCTGCGTTGTCGAAGAAACTAATGTCGCCACAAGGTACTGCACTTAGCGATGATGAAATGCAAGATCTGACGCTTGCGCTTCGTACTCGCTTGCATTATCAACCGGACGATTCCACGGGTTGGTTGTTGCTTGGTCGTATTGCTTTAGCTAACCGCGATGTTGATACGGCAATTGGCGCGATGAAAAAGGCCTATAATATTGAAGCAGACGATACCGATGTGATGTTGGGTTACGCGCAAGCTTTGATGTTATCACAAGACGACGTTGACCAAGACAAAGCTCGCAGCCTACTAGGTAAGCTTGTTCAACAAGATTATGTCGACTTGAGAGTGTTCTCTTTGTTAGCCTTTGATGCTTATGAACGCAAAGATTACTCTGCCGCCGTGCGCTATTGGAGCATTATGCAGCAGATGATTGGTGCCCAAGACAGCCGATACGAGATGCTTTCCCGCAGTATAGAAAATGCGCAAAAGCAAATGGGTCAGCAAATTGGAGAAGGTAAATCTGTTTCGGTGACGATTTCTCTGGGCGATCAAGTCCCTGTCGACAGCAATGCAGCACTGATTGTCTCTATTCACTCAGCTGATGGTTCACCTATGCCTGTTGCTGCTGCGCGATACCCTGTTGGCACATTCCCACGTACCGTTGTGCTCGATGATGGCAGTAGTATGCTAGCAGATCGTAAGCTATCATCACTTGATTCACTATTGGTTCGTGTCCGTATAGATAGTGATGGTAACGTTGCAACCAAACAAGGGGACTGGTTTGGTGAGAGCGAAGCCGTTAGAATGGGCGAACCCGTTGACGTGGTGATTGATAACCAGTATTGATAACTACTGGTTATAGAATGACGAAGGCTGGTGGAAACATCGGCCTTTTTTAATGGATATTATAATAATGAAAAGTATGAAACTGCAGCGCTGGATATTACTGTGCTCAATGTTAGTGGTGGCTGGGTGTGCAACGACACCTACCGAGCAAGAAGGGTTTAATGAACCGCAGGTATATGACCCTATCGAAAGCTTTAATCGTTCGATGTGGACACTCAACTACGATTATCTTGACCCATATTTTGTTCGGCCCGTCTCTCTGGCGTACGTTAATTATATACCCGTCCCCATCCGTACTGGGATCAGTAACTTTTTTGGCAATTTAGATGAGCCTGCTAGCATAGTAAACAATCTACTGATGGGTAATGGTGAAAAGGCGCTAGACCATTTCAATCGTTTTTGGCTTAACACCACTCTTGGCTTAGGTGGTTTAATTGATATCGCCTCTGAGGCTGGCATCACTGATCATAATGAAAAAGCATTCAGCGATGCAATAGGGCACTATGGTGTTGGAAATGGTCCGTATGTGATGGTGCCTGGTTATGGCCCGTGGACAGTACGCGAAACGGCAGACTTAGTAGACAGTGCTTATGTGCCATTATCGCTACTGAACTTTTGGGCAAGCTTGAGCAAGTGGGCATTCGAAGGTATGGAGACTCGCGCCGCTATTGCTAATCAAGAGTCGATGTTAGAAAACTCACCAGATCCATATCTCTTAACACGCGATATCTATATTCAGCACAAAGACTTTAAAGCAGAAATTCAAACAGACAATTACGATGCCGAACAAGAAGCGTATTTAGATGAGTATTTAGATGATTTCTAAATTGGAATCGCTTGTTTAGCCACGAATAAAATAAAGGCTTGGTCTCCACCAAGCCTTTATCATTTAACCAATCGTTGTTAGAAAGTGTAGTTGGCTTGGACACCGATAAGCCAAACGTTACCTGTTACTTCACCTTCGAAGCTACCACCAGCAAGGTTTGCTGCAACGTCAGTTTCATGCATACGTGCATCTTTAGCAAAGATATAGGTGAAACCAGCGTCTAAGCTAAGTTGCTCTGACCATTGGTAACCAGCACCTAGACTCAGCCATAGACGGTCAGTCTCAGGGATGGTTGCTGTGCGGTTTTCTTCGCTCACTGCTGATTCATCGTACGCAATTCCAGTGCGTAGAGTTAGCTTAGAGTCCATTTGGTAAGTAGCACCAACAGCGTAACGGAAGTTGTCATCCCAGTTTTCGTGTTTAATCGTGTTGGATGCTTCACCAGGAAAATCTGCAACAAGCTTTTCAAAGCTGCTCCAATCAGTCCAGTTGATGCTAGTGTGAATAGCTAAAGCGTCGTTAACTTGGTGGAAGGCTGCGAATTCAGCTGTAGCAGGAAGAACAAGGCTCATTGAACCCGCTTTATGAGCTTTAGGATTCGCTGGATTGAAGCCATAGCCGTTTGCATAACCTTCTAACGTTAGGTCTACTTCAGATTTGTATATGAAACCAATTCTATTTGATTCGTTTAGCTGCCAAGCGACACCCGCTTGCCACGCCCATGCAGAATCTTCCCCTTCCATATACTTCAGAGGAGTACCTGCTGGAAGTCCTGCGCTTTGTGGTGACGCAATAGCACCGAAACTGCCGTCTGCCTCTATGTAGCGCAAGCCTGCACCAATACTCAGAGTATCAGTTAACTGATATGCTGCATTTAGGTTTGCTTCAACAGAGTAAACACTTGCTTCATTGCCGTGGTTAGCGCCTGCAAAGTTGTTACCGAGATTAGTTTCCATACCATAGTTGGTACCCAGAGCGAAACCTAGGGCAAACTTATCATTGTACTTATGCGATACATAGAAATTAGGAATAACGGCATCATGAGCAAAGTCGCTAGAATTCGCAGCAATTTTATTACCGGAATAAGTACTAGTTCCATTTACATCGACATTCGGATTGACATAAATACCACCCACTGAAATCTGAGTACCTTCCAAATACGTCAACATCGCTGGGTTGCGCCACTGTGCACTGGCATTATCAGCCATGGCTGCTTCGCCTGCGTATGCGCGGCCAAGGCCGGTTGCTGAATATTCTGCCAGTTGGAAGCCAGCGGCATTAACAGATGCTGACGTAGTGATTAAACCGCAAGCCACTGCGATAGAGAGAAGTGTTTTATTGCTTTTCATTATAATGTTCGCTGAATTGATTTTATATCGGTCGAGCGATCATAGGCTTAGAGTTATTACTTTAAAAATAAAAAACACGATATCGCCTGTATTTGAAATTATATATAGAAAATAACTTGTTTATTGGTTTAATAAACTGGATGTTAAAGAAGTGTGTGTTTTTTTGAGCGTACACTTGTGCGGTATATAAACCGTTGCGAGTACAGTTGTAAGCTCGAATAGAGTGATGGCTTTGTTAAATGTGTTGGTAAGGCAGAGATTTAGAAAGCAAAAAGGTCAGCAGAGGCTGACCTTTTAATCGTTAGTTTGTTCGCTAAGCTTAGAACTTGTGCGTATATTGAGCGCCGAATAGGATAGCCGTCGCTTGTGTCTTAGCTTCTAATGATACACCACTCAAATCATCATTGACCTTCTTTTCTTTGCTAGTCAGATAAGTAAAGCCTAGATCAATCGATTGGTCGTTATTTAGGTGGTAAGTCGCACCTGCAGAGAACCATTGACGGTCCGAGTCAGGAACGGATACTGAGGTTAAATTATCTTGTACACCTTGGTCAAACATGTAGCCAACACGTGCTTCCCAGTTCTGATCGATGTAGTAGGTACCACCGATTGAATAGTGGTATGTATCTTTCCATTTGTACTCTTTAACCTGCGTGCCACTTGTAGAACCTAGCTCTTCAAAGTCACTCCAGCTAATGTATTGGATACTGTAGTGAACGGCAAACTTAGTATCTTCGATACGATGGTAACCTGAAAACTCGGCTCTTGATGGTAGGGCAATTTTTACTTTACCAATATCTTCTAGTGCTCTTGTCGACGAATTGTACTTCTTAGCTGTACCGCTTGCTTTAATCTCTGGGCTGTAGTGATAGCTTAACCCGAAACGGTTGTTTTCGTTGAGTTCGAACACGGTACCTAGGTTAAAGCCGAAACCAAATCCGTCAGCGTCAATGTCGAGCAGCTCTTGCTCTGGTGCAGGGGAACCTTGGAAGTTAGTTTTACGCTTCAGTTCACCCTGACCATAAATGACGTCAAGTCCACCACCAAAGCTCCATTGCTCGTTTAGGCGATAAGAAGCCGCAAGTAGAAGATTCATGGTGCTCAGGTTAGTCGTACCACCGAAAGCGTCAGCGCCAGGTATTGCTGTTGGACCAGGCAAGATTGCACCTGTACCTTGTCCCCAGGCTCCATCAAATTCGTTAGTAGTAGCGTAGTTTGAGTAAACTCCTAAACCAACAGCAAACTTTTCATTAACTGGGTGAAGGACATACAGGTTAGGCACGAAAGAGGTAGCGTCATTCTGGGTATTTTCGACATCGGTTTTAGTTCCGCCAGCAAGTACTGGTCGAACGTGCGTGACATCTTTAACGTCAACATCTGAGTCGATAATGTTGAAACCTAGTGACATTTCTGTTCGGTCAAATAGCGACATCGCTGCAGCATTACGTGACATTACTGATGCGTTATCCGCGATAACCGCATCACCAGCAAAAGCTCGGCCAAGGCCAGTGGCTGACTGAGAGTTAAGTTGGAAGCCGGCAGCGAGAGCGTGCTGCGAAGCGAGAGTAGCGGATGTAATGGTTACTGCTAAAAGTGTTTTTTTAAACAGACGCGTCTTGTTCATTTTTGCTTTTTCCTTCTTCTTTCGCCTCTGATGGGCGATATTATTTGAGCAAAAGCTCAGTGGTGGCTGATACTAGACCCAAGTATAGAATATAGAAATCCGACCATTGCCAACTTGGAGGGTAAAATTATGGAAATGATGGCTATCTGGCAGGAAAGTGTTGCAAAAATGGCCTTTTTAGAGTGTTGACTCTAATTTTATGCTAAAAAAATGGCTTGGACAGAGTTTCCAAGCCATGACCTTGATCACAAAATGTTACGCATTTGTTAATTTGAGGCTTTGATGATCGTTGATAGGTTTTGAGCGATGATAGCGACATTTTCGCCCTCTTCACCGACCAAGATCAGACTGTTGTTGCCCATCGGTTCCACCACCCCTGACATTCCCTGCTCATTAAAGTCGACCGTTTTATCTGTTGCGATACCAGTGAGAAACAAGGTGACTTTGCCTTTTTCACCTTGAAATACCATATGTAAGGCGTTCGATTGGCCAAAGCCACAATGGTTCAAGTAATAAACGTGATAAGGGAAATTTTCTGCAAGCTGATGCTTGAACGGAACCATCTTGGCGTTTATCTGCGCAGAGGGCACTTGTTCATCGAGTTTATCGACAAAAGGCTGCTCATCGACCACATGTTTAATCGCAGTGTTGACCAAGCTGGCTTGTGCGGGGGCGATAACGACATTGCTCCAGTTGAGTTGACCAACGAATAAGCCTGCGACAAAAGCAACCGATGCTGCCATCGCCATCGCTTTGCGCGCAAAATTTGCTCTTACCACCTTATCATCGTCTTTTATTGACGAGGTTTGATTAAACAAAATTCGATCAGCTAAACCGTCAGGAACATCGACCGTCATCGCTTTGGCAATTTTTTTGTCGAGTTCGCAAATTTCGTCTGCAAACTGACTGTTTTTGTCGTTGGCTTTAATGGCCGCGGTGATGTGTTGGTCGCGACATTTTGGATCGGACATAATGCGTCGACGGAATTCTAACTCATCCATTTTGCTGCCCTCTCTGTTGGCTATCTGTATCTAACATCTCTTTGAGTTGATTCCTGGCTCTGAATAAGCGAGTCATCACCGTATTTTTATTGAGATCCAAGATCGCGCCGATCTCTTCACCACTAAAGCCGCCGACCACTTGAAGAAACAGCGGTTCGCGATACTCTTGTTCTAACTTCATGATCTGGGCTTGAATCCATTCGGTTTGATGATGTGGGTCGTCGGAGACCTTGGCATCATTGCCGTGATCGTCAATATCGACCAAATCGAACTGTTTACGTTCAAAGCGTCTCGCATTCTCGCGACGCAAAATGGTAATTAGCCAAGATTTGGCGGCCTTTTCATCTTGCAAACTATCGAGAGATTTCCATGCTCTAAGGCAGGTCTCTTGCACCAGATCTTCAGCAACGCTTTGGTCTTTACATAGCCAGTAAGCGTAGCGAAACAAGTCTCTGTGATAGGCTCTTACAAGCGCTTCGTATTTTCTTTGTCTGTCCATATCCGAGTTGACCGGGTCGGGGGACTTTTTCTTTCCAAAAAAATTTATAATAGACACTTGGTTTCCCCTCATGGATCCGTCACTTCTATTGATCATGGATCCGTCACTTCTATTGATTGAATATTTTAGTTACCATTTACAGTGCGCCCTAGTAGGATGCGGATCACCTAAGTTTGACTGCGCTCAATGACATTCGCTTCAAGCTTTCAGTGCTTGAAAAAAGCGCCGCACAATTTAATCATCAGTCGCAACGCATAAATCCACTTAAAATTGATCTACTTCAAAATCTAACAAACTCTAACGGTTATAGTAACACCTGTCATCTAGTCAGTGTTTTCACTGGCGAGTTGAGCAAGATGACACTTCCTTTTGAAGGCTGACTTTACTTTCTCCTAATCAGGAAACTGATTATTTCAATTGGCGTTAGTTAATTGCTTTATATATTCCGACCACACAGTTTTGTGTGGTTTTTTTTTGCCCCTCTATTAGTAAGTAGTAAGCTAGTCAGTACCCACCGAAAACTAGTAAGCATCCACTGAAAAATTCGACGCTTTTATTGTTATTTTCCTTCTCGATAAGTCGCGAGGGGAGTGAAAGCAATGGTAATCTGCCATAAGTCACGTTTATTTAAACGAGCGTTTGATTGAATTAACATTCTCGTTACAATGGCGTGGTCAGACCTCTAAATATTAAGGAGCAACAATGGGCAAGCAGGAAGTGAAAACTCGCTCAGGAGAACGCATCGCGATTGTCGCTGGTTTGCGTACACCGTTTGCGCGTCAAAGTACAGAATTCAGCCAAGTGCCAGCCGTGGACCTTGGCAAAATGGTGGTGAGTGACATGCTTGCTCGCACAGACATTGACCCGAAATTGATCGAGCAAGTGGTGTTTGGTCAGGTGGTACAAATGCCAGAAGCGCCAAACATTGCACGAGAAATTGTTTTAGGTACCGGTATGCACATTCACACCGATGCGTACAGTGTCACTCGTGCTTGTGCGACCAGTTTTCAATCTGCGGTCAATGTTGCTGAAAGCATTATGTCGGGCACCATCGATATCGGAATCGCTGGCGGTGCCGACTCTTCTTCTGTGTTACCGATTGGGGTGACGAAAAAGCTTGCTGCAAACCTTTTGGCGCTCAGTAAGACCAAAACTATCGGCCAAAAACTCAGTATTTTAAAAACACTGTCATTAAAAGACTTAATGCCGGTTCCACCCGCTGTTGCTGAGTATTCAACTGGTTTATCAATGGGGCAAACCGCCGAGCAAATGGCGAAGTCCCATGGCATTACTCGCCAAGCCCAAGATGAGTTGGCCCACCGCTCTCACACCTTAGCGGCCCAAGCGTGGAGTCAAGGTAAGATCGAAGGGGAGGTGATGACCGCTTTCCCTGAACCTTATAAAAAGTGGATTGCGAAAGACAATAACGTACGTGAAGATTCCACCATTGAGGGTTACGCCAAGTTGCGTCCAGCGTTTGATCGCCAATACGGTAGTGTCACCGCGGCCAACAGTACGCCACTGACTGATGGTGCTGCCGCGATCATGTTAATGCGTGAAGGTAAGGCAAAAGAGCTTGGTCTTGAAATTATGGGCTATATCCGCTCATACGCTTTTTCGGCGATCGGCGTTGAAAGCGATATGTTGATGGGGCCTTCTTATGCAACTCCAATGGCACTTGATAGAGCAGGCATTACCCTGTCTGATCTGACGCTTATTGACATGCATGAGGCGTTTGCGGCGCAGGCTCTGTCGAATGTAAAAATGTTTGCTAGCGATAAGTTTGCTCAAGAAAAACTGGGTCGTTCGAAAGCAATTGGTGAAATCGACATGGATAAATTTAACGTGCTAGGGGGGTCGATTGCTTATGGTCACCCATTTGCAGCCACTGGCGCACGTATGATCACCCAGACCTTAAGAGAGCTTAAGCGCAGAGGCGGCGGTTTGGGATTAAATACCGCATGTGCAGCAGGTGGTCTAGGTGCAGCAATGGTATTGGAGGTTGAGTAATGAGCGAGCAAACAGCATTTAAATTATCGATTGATGAACAACAGATTGCATGGCTGTCTATTGATGTGCCTGGCGAGAAAATGAACACTTTGCAAGCGGCATTTGCCGATGAAATGGAAGCTATTTTTGCTCAGTTAGCAGAGCAAAAATCTGCGCTTAAAGGGTTGATCGTTCATTCGTTAAAGCCTGACAACTTTATTGCTGGTGCAGATGTTCGCATGCTTGATGCGTGTACCAGTGCCAAAGAAGCGCAAGCATTGGCAGAAAAAGGCCAGCAAATGTTCCAGAAGCTGGCAGACTTGCCTTACCCGGTGGTTGCAGCGATTCATGGACCGTGTTTAGGCGGCGGCTTAGAGTTGGCGTTAGCCTGTGATTTCCGAGTATGTACCGACTCCGACAACACGCGCCTTGGTCTGCCAGAAGTTCAGCTTGGTTTGCTGCCAGGCTCGGGTGGGACTCAGCGTTTACCTCGCCTGATTGGTTTATTGCCATCGCTAGATATGATTCTGACCGGTAAACAATTGCGCGCGAAGAAAGCCAAAAAGTTGGGCGTAGCGGATGCCGTTGTTCCTCAGACTGTGCTACTTGATGTTGCGAAAAGCTTTGTCGAGAAAAATGCACGTAAGAACAAAGCCAAGCCTAAGGCCTCAACTAAAGAGAAGTTGATGGCTAATACTGGGCTCGGACGCAAAGTAATTTTTGAGCAAGCGGCGAAGAAAACGCGACAAAAAACGCGAGGTAATTACCCAGCAGCAGACGCGATTTTAGATGTGATTCGTTTTGGTCTTGAAAAAGGGTTCGAGAAAGGTCTGCAGAAAGAAGCAGAGCGTTTCGGTGAGCTAGTGATGACGCCAGAATCAAAAGCGCTGCGATCCATTTTCTTTGCGACGACTGAAATGAAGAAAGACAACGGCAGTGATGCTGAGCCAAGAACCATTGCGCGTGCGGCCGTACTCGGTGGTGGTTTAATGGGGGCAGGGATAAGCCATGTCAGCGTAGCCAAAGCCAAAGTACCGGTACGCATTAAAGATGTGTCCAATGATGGTGTTTTAAACGCGCTCAAGTACAACTTCAAGTTGTTTGAGAAACAAAGAAAACGCCGCATTATCTCAAAAGTGCAGTTGCAAAATAAAATGATGCAATTATCGGGAGGGACTGATTTTACGACGTTTAATCATACCGATATGGTGATTGAAGCGGTATTTGAAGATTTGGCGCTTAAACAGCAGATGGTGGCCGATGTTGAGCAAAATGCCAAGCCAACGACCATTTTTGCGACGAATACGTCGTCACTGCCAATTCATCAGATTGCTGAGCAAGCACAGCGTCCTGAAAATGTGGTCGGTTTACACTACTTCAGCCCAGTAGAAAAGATGCCATTGGTCGAAGTCATTCCTCATCAAGGCACCTCTGATGAAACCATTTCAACCGTGGTTGAGTTTGCGCGTAAGCAAGGCAAAACGCCGATTGTGGTCAAAGATTGTGCAGGTTTTTATGTTAACCGCATTCTGGCGCCTTACATGAATGAAGCCGCTCAAGTGTTGATGACTGGTGAGCCCATTGAGCAACTCGATACTGCGCTGCTCAACTTCGGTTTCCCTGTTGGACCGATAACGCTACTCGACGAAGTGGGTGTTGATATTGGTGCTAAAATTATGCCTATCTTGGTGGCGGAGCTTGGTGAACGATTCCAAGGGCCAGATGTTTTCGACAAGCTGCTTAATGATGGTCGTAAAGGACGTAAGAGCGGCAAAGGCTTTTATAGCTATAAAGGCAAGAAGAAAGAGGTCGATAAGTCGATTTACAAACTGCTAGGCTTGCAGCCTGAGTCAAAGATGGCAGAGAAAGAGATCGCTATGCGCTGCGTATTACCAATGCTCAATGAAGCGGTTCGTTGTCTTGATGAAGGAATTATCCGTAGTCCACGTGATGGCGACATCGGTGCTATATTCGGTATTGGTTTTCCGCCGTTCTTAGGTGGTCCGTTCCGGTATATGGATCAGATAGGCATCAAGAAACTTGTTGAAATCATGAACGAGCATGCACAGAAGTACGGTGATCGTTTTGCCCCTTGTGATGGCTTGTTAACTCGAGCTGGGGTTGATGCACGCTTTTATTCATAATCACAATTAAAGACAAAGGCGAGCCAATCGGTTCGCCTTTTTTGTTGATGAGAGTTATTATCAAGAAGAAATAACAACAATACGTTCAAAAGGATACCAAATGGATGCTCTCGATCTCTTGCTCAACCGTCGCTCAATTGCAAAATTGTCTGAGCCAGCGCCAGAAGGTAAAGCACTAGAAAACATTATTCGCGCCGGTTTACGCGCTCCTGATCATGCCGGACTCACACCATGGCGCTTTTCAATTGCACAGGGTGAAGGGCTGAATAAGCTATCGAAAATTCTCGTGACTGCTGCAGAGTCTGAAAGCAGTGATGTGAACCTGATAGAAAAGGTCAAAAATGCCCCATTTCGCGCACCAATGGTGATCACCGTGATTGCCAAGGTGACTGAACATGACAAAGTGCCAGTGTTTGAGCAACATTTATCGGCGGGTTGCGCTGTTCAAGCGATGCAAATGGCCGCAGTTGCTCAAGGTTTTCAGGCGTTTTGGCGTTCAGGAAAGTGGATGTTCCACCCAAAAGTGCATCAAGCGTTTAACCTACAGGGTGAAGACCAAATCGTTGGCTTTTTGTATTTGGGGACGCCGGGGTGTACTCCAATGAAAGTACCTGAAAGGGATTTAAGCCGATTTGTTGAATACCTATAACGACAAAAGAGAGCTTGGCGAACAGCCAAGCTCTCTTTTTTAGTGAAGGTTGTAAGCGATAACAAAGTCGATAAAAAGACGGACCTTCTCTGGAAGGTGATCTTTGTGATTGTAGAGCATATAGATATCTCGAGGATTGGCGATCCAATCTTCAAGTACTTGGATTAGGCTACCATCGTCGATGTACTCTTTTATCATCACATTTGGCATCAAAGTAATACCTAAGCCGTCAGAACAAGCGCTTCTTACCACATTGAGTGTATTGGATTGAAAGCGTGCTTTGTCGTTATTAATGACGGTTTCACCACTATTATTCGACAATTGCCATTTAAGCAGTGGTGCGCCTTTGAGTAATGAATGCTGGTGTAGCTCTTCGGCGTGTCTTGGCGCCGGTTTATTTTTCAAATAATCTGGGCTTGCGACCAGAATGTCTACCACCGAGCTAATTTTACGCGCAATTAAACTTGAGTCACGTTGTGGCCCAACTCGGAAAATGACATCCCATTCGGTAGGGTCGAGTTGATCGGCGTGATTGCTGGTGGTCAGCTCGATGTTAATATCGGGATATTGGCACATGAAGGCGTTAAACATCGGCATCATCATGCGTTTGGTTAAGTTCGATGGCGAGTTAATGCGAATTTTGCCCGCCGCACCACGACATTCGTCGGTAATCTCTTCTGCGGCAGAGGTCAGGCGGTCGAGTAGAGGAGAACACTCGCTATAAAAACGTTCGCCAGCTTCTGTTAAAGACAGTTTACGCGCATGACGATTGAGCAGTCGTAGATTGAGCGACTCCTCCAAAGCTTGAATACGTCGCGTGATAGTAGCGACAGGAATCATAGTTTTACGGGAAGTTGCGGTATAACTCCCATTTTCTACTACCAATCTAAATAGGTTGAGATCATCTAATTTCATTGCGTTCGACACACACTTTTATCAATTTGATTAATTTATATCTATATCAAATGCCAAAGCTTGAGTCACATCAACAACTTTGGCGAAATTTGATATTCCATACATATAGTATGTAACCTGGAACAAAAGTGGAAGATTTGTATAAATTAGCTTTCGGGGCTACTTTTAAAGAGCGATTTAACTACAAATAACAATAATAATATAAGCAGTCGTTCTTTTTAGGTGTGAGGCGAAGATGTATGCATAAAACAATTGACGTTGCGACTAACACGACGACACTCGCTAATGCGGGCCCCAAAATGATTATGTTGGTAGATGACGACCCGATTTTTCGTCGTATAACGTCGGGTTTTCTATTAGAACAAGGCTATCAAGTCGTTGAAGCTTACGATGGACTGGATGGCTTACAGAAATTAAGGTCCAATGAACCCGATCTGGTTTTGTGCGATCTTTCGATGCCCATTCTTGATGGTATTGAGTTCGTCGAAGAAGTCAGCTTAGAATACCCCTCGCTACCACTGATTGTTGTGTCAGCAACGGATGAAATAGCCGATGTGGCCAAAGCACTCCGATATGGTATCAAAGACTTTCTCGCTAAGCCCATTAGCAATCATCAACATTTGGCTTGTGCCATAGAGAGCACGTTAGATGACGCTGATAATCACCTCAGTGACCAGCGGGATTTTTCCAGCCAATGGTTTCGTATCGATAGTGGTGATGTGCCAGAAGAGCAAGAGTTGCATTGGCACTTAGAGTACTTAGATGATAATCCAAGCGCCGCAACAGACTTATTGCATGCGCTATTGCCTGATAAAGATACTACTCAAGGAGATTGGAAGTGCAGCTATCGTTTGTTGCAATCAACGGACGTCTTGCCCTTGGTTTTTGACTACGCTTGGTTGATAAACGGGCAGTTTATCTTTTATCTGGTCGACTCTGCGAGCGAAGAAAAGCACGGCGCGGCAACCACCTTGTTGATCAGAGCGTTATTTCATGACTATTTGCGTAACCTCAGGTCTTTTAATGCCGATTTGAAAGATCTTGCCACTCTACTTGAAAGAGGCATCAAGTGCTCTGATTGTAGTACCCCAGTGAAAGCCCTTTTTGGTGTCGCAGACTTATCTGAAGGGACGTTAGAACTGCTGCCTGCTGGCCTTGATGCGCAATGGGCCAATGGTTACTTTTCTCAGCATATCCCTGCAGGAGTGTTTCTTGGTGACAACTGCATGAAAAACTTTATCACTACAGACTTGCCCATTCACTCGGCTTGTCAATTGACGCTGAGTTGTCTTGGTTCGAGCAGTTTTTGCCTCGATATCCGACGTGCAGCAAACGCCTAAACGCATTTCTAATATGAGCACTTCAATAACCCTATAATCACTCGGTGTTTGTCACCGAGCGATTAAGGTATAGTCGCGACAAACAAAAAAAGCCCAACCTATTAACACCTGATTAATCAATTGGGCACATGTTTCGTCACCTTTATATTAGAGAAGCAAGCTCATGGCAGACAAAGACTTTAAAGAACCTTATAATATTTTTTACTTTCTTGGATTTATCGCGGTATTACTGATCCCGACGCTTCCAGCGACGCTGACTTGGATCCGCGTATTGAATGGATATTCAGGTTCCTAATACTCATACGATAGGAGTATGTCATCATCATTCGTAGAATTGCTCTGAGTTTTGTTGGCATGCTCAGCCTAGTGTTAGGAATCATTGGCATTTTCCTTCCTCTCTTACCAACCACCCCCTTTATCTTATTAGCCAGTGCATGCTTTATGCGCAGCAGCCCTGCTTTTCACCGTTGGCTTCATCAACACAATACCTTCGGGCCTATCATCACTCATTGGCATCAACATCGCGCCATATCACGCAAAGTAAAAGCACGCGGTGCGGTATGTATGGTGTTAAGTTTTTCATTTTCGATTTGGATTGTTCCCCATTTCTGGCTAAAGATTGGTCTAGTGGTCATGCTTGTGGTCCTGCTTAGTTGGTTTATTCGTTTGCCTGTGATTGAGCACCTTGCCGATAGCGAAGAAAATCACTAAGATTGCTGAGAAGTGTGCCTGCTTTTATAGTGGGCGTTTGTTTTTTTAGGCACAATAAACCTTGGTCGCTGTTTCTGGTGAAACCCTAGGTTAGGTTGTGCTGAGAACTGTGCTAACGCTTCCAGTCATTTGTTGACCAAATCGATGGATAAATTAGCCAATCTAAGTAAAGAGTTATGACAACTGAAACTATTGCGCAAATCAAATCTAGCATCCAAAGCATTGCCGATTACCCAAAACCAGGCATTCTGTTTCGTGATGTGACTAGCTTGATGGAAGATGCCCAGGCTTATCAGGCCACCATTCAACTTCTTGTAGACCGTTATAAAGAGATGGGGTTTACTAAAATTGTTGGTACCGAAGCGCGTGGTTTTCTTTTTGGTGCCCCACTTGCGCTAGAGCTCGGTGTTGGTTTTGTCCCAGTACGTAAACCAGGCAAACTGCCACGTAAAACCATCGCTCAATCTTACGAGTTAGAGTACGGTACAGATACTCTAGAAATTCACGTCGATGCAATCCGTGAAGGCGACAAAGTGTTGGTTGTTGATGATTTACTAGCGACAGGCGGCACGATTGAAGCCACGACTAAGCTAATTCGACAACTCGGTGGTGTGGTGGAACACGCTGCATTTGTGATTAACCTTCCTGAAATTGGTGGTGATAAACGTCTTGAAGGTCTTGGCCTCAACGTTTATAGCATCTGTGAATTTGAAGGTCACTAATCGATCGGCTAGGCTATTTATGGGTACAGTTTCATGAGTTATCTTGCTTTAGCACGAAAGTGGCGACCGACTAAATTTGATCAAGTTGTCGGTCAAGCCCACGTTTTAACCGCATTAGAAAATGCATTGGCTCAAAATCGTCTTCATCATGCTTATTTGTTTAGTGGTACGCGTGGTGTGGGTAAAACGACCATTGGTCGATTATTTGCGAAAGGGCTAAATTGTGAAACGGGGATTACTGCTACCCCTTGTGGTGTTTGTGATACTTGCCAGGAAATCGATCAAGGTCGCTTTGTTGATCTGCTAGAGATAGATGCAGCATCGCGTACCAAAGTTGAAGATACTCGTGAATTACTCGACAACGTGCAGTACAAACCAGCGCGTGGCCGATTCAAGGTTTACCTGATCGATGAAGTGCACATGCTCTCGCGTCACAGTTTTAATGCACTGTTGAAAACGCTTGAAGAGCCACCGGAGTATGTGAAGTTTCTTCTTGCGACGACGGATCCGCAAAAGTTACCAATGACGATTTTGTCTCGTTGTTTGCAGTTTCATCTTAAACCGATCAGTGTTGATACGATTCATGAACAGCTTAAGCAAACGTTACAAAAAGAGCAGGTCGAAGCAGAGACGCGCGCCCTTGGTATGATTGCCCATGCCGCTGATGGCAGTATGCGTGACGCATTAAGTTTGACTGATCAAGCGATTGCATTGGGTAACGGGAAGGTGATGACTGACAGTGTTACCCATATGTTGGGAACACTCGATACCGATCAAGCAATACATTTACTCGAAGCGATCAGTTCAAAGCAACCCCAAGTTGCTATGGATTGTCTCTCTTCATTGGCACAAAATGGGGTTGAGTGGGATGGTTTACTCCAACAGTTAGCGACTCAACTGCATCGTCTTGCTATGTACCACGCATTGCCTGCCACGCTTGATATGACTCAGCCAGATGCCGAAAAAATTGAATTACTTAGTCGAGCATTAACGCCACAAGATGTTCAGCTCTATTACCAAATCGTATTGAAAGGACGTCAAGATTTACCTTTGGCGCCTTCTGAACGTATTGGTTTAGAGATGGTTATTTTGCGCATGATGGCGTTTAGACCCGTTCAGCCGCAAGCGGCGATGATTTCCACTCAGGCAGCCCCCGCGATATCTGCGCCAAGTGCGCCTGTAGCGTCAGCACCGCAGGCTCAAACGGTTGCCCGAGTTGACACGCCTCCAGCGCCTCAGCCTGTGCCACTTGCTAACAATGACCAAGCTCCACCTGTTCCGGACTATATGTCTGGGCCACCTCAATATGATGATCCTGATTACGCGATGCCTGCGACTAATGAGTCACAGCCACCCAATCAGATGGCGCCTCAAGCTCCACCATCAGTACAACCTGAGGAGCCGCGTTCTTCATCGCCAATAAGTGGCCTGCGACACCAATTACGTTCTCAACGTAAAGGGTTGACCCCAGGACAGAGTAATTCGCCAAAAAAGGCTAATACGGCATCTGCAAAAAAAACAGAGTCTGTTCTTGAGCGCGTTGCGAAAAAGCACGCCGGAGCAGGGCAGGTGTCGTCATCGTCTTTCACCCAATCTGCTCAAGCCTCTGAGTCTGCTAAGGATGAACCTTATCAGTGGAAGCCGACACTGCCTGTAAAACAAAAGCCAGTGTCACAGCTGACGCCAACGCGACTAAAAAAAGCATTGGAACATGAAAAGACCCCTGAGATGGCACAGAAGTTGGTCGATGAGAGCTTAGCCCTAGATGAGTGGGCTAAATTGATCAGCCAACTTAATACGGCGAAACTCACCGAGCAACTTGCGCTGAACTCTAGCTATCAAAAAAACGGTGCATCGATTGCGCTGACATTGAGATCGTCTCAAGCACACTTAGATACCGATAAGGCGCAAAGTGAGCTTGTTGAAGAACTTAATCGTGTGCTGGGTGAAGAGTGTCACTTGAGTGTTGAAGTGGGAGAGAGCGGCGAAACCCCGCTGGAATTACGAGACAGACTTTATCAAGGTCGACTTCAACAGGCATTTAACAGTTTGGATAACGATCAAAATGTACAGTTTATCGAGCGACGCTTTAGTGCTCAACTCGACAAAGACAGCGTACGACCGATTTAATTTACTGGGGTTGAACTTACATGATTCGGCCCCATCTAATAACAAAACAAGCTAAATAACCAGAGAGATAAACATGTTTGGTAAAGGCGGTATGGGTAACTTGATGAAGCAAGCCCAGCAAATGCAAGATCGCATGCAAAAGCTTCAAGAAGAAATCGCAAATATGGAAATCACTGGCGAGTCAGGCGCTGGACTAGTGAAAATAACCATTACTGGTAGCCATAGCGTTCGTCGCGTTGAGATCGATGAGAGCTTGATGGAAGATGACAAAGAAATGCTTGAAGATTTGATCGCCGCGGCGTTCAATGATGCTGCTCGCCGTGTTGAAGAGACACAAAAAGAGAAAATGGCTGGTGTGACTGGTGGTATGCAGCTTCCGCCAGGCATGAAAGTGCCATTCTAATCGAGTAAAAAATAATGCGCACCAGTCATATGCTGGAGCAATTGATGGAGGCCTTACGTTGTCTACCTGGGGTTGGCCCCAAGTCGGCGCAGCGTATGGCCTTTCATTTGTTACAGCGTGATAGAAAAGGCGGCCTTCAACTGGCGGATGCTCTGAGTCAAGCGATGACAGAAATTGGTCATTGTAATGAATGTCGTACTTTTACAGAAGAAGAAACTTGCCACATCTGTACCAACCCGAAACGGCAAGAAAATGGCCAGATTTGTGTGGTTGAAAGCCCTGCAGATATTGCAGCAGTAGAAGCAACCGGCCAGTTTTCAGGTCGCTATTTTGTGTTGATGGGACACCTCTCACCCCTAGATGGTATTGGCCCAAGTGATATCGGTCTTGATGTATTAGACTATCGATTACGCCGAGGTGATGTTAACGAAGTCATCCTCGCGACAAACCCGACCGTAGAAGGTGAAGCGACCGCTCACTACATCGCTGAGCTATGTCGTGCTCATCAGGTGCAAGCGAGCCGTATTGCTCATGGCGTTCCGGTAGGGGGCGAGCTGGAATTGGTTGATGGCACTACACTGTCTCACTCGCTGTTGGGCAGGCTAAAGCTATAGCGCCTCAATACAGAGTAAAAAGAACGCCGAACTACAGAGTAAAAAGCGATGCCACTGAGCATCGCTTTTTTTATCAATTTACAATGAGTCTCTGACATGCATTGGCTTGCCACTCGTTTTAGGTGAGGCTCTCTAACTCAATAATATTGGCCAAAGCTTGGTGGTTCGAAGTGCCGCAAAGCTCGATGCATGGTTTAAACTGGTGACAAACCTTCGGTCTTTCTGCCTTACCAAACAGCTTACACAAGTTGTCCTCGTTAAGCTGAACACATCTCACTCCGGCCGGTTTGCCATTCGGCATTCCCGGTATAGCAGAAGAGATACTTGGAGCAATACAGCACGCCCCACATCCTAAACGACAATCCATCTTTTGTTATCCCCAGGCAATAATCGATCAAATACTACCACCGAGTGTGATCTGTGTCACTTAATTTGAATCCAGTTACTATTGGAAAATACATCAAAATTAGAGGTCGGATGAGTTTTTATTAGGGCAAATGAACCAAGCTATGTGGATTGATGGAGTAAACTATTAGTCGGAAAACGGGAGAGCATCAAAGCTACTTATGGAATTGCCCATATAGGTCTAACTAATAGTGCCGTACTATAAATAGCGTTTACAGACAATTTCACTGAATCAACGTAACGGAATTTAACTACTTTATTGACAATATTGTTCCTAAAGTGACTTATTGACAGTTTGGAAATTAATAATTAATCAAGTAGTGATAACTTTGTTGTTTTAACCTCTCTAATTTAGATTAGCCTAAATTAGCTGATTGATTTACTTTTGGCAACTTATTGCTCATCATGTGGTAAAAAACTGCTTGATATATACAGGTTATTGCTTAAAGATATACCACAAATAATCGCATTCGTATTAATAATTAGCTGGATTAATGTTGGTGCGATATTTGCTATTTAATTCTGCTTAGTTATTTAATGAGAAGAATACCAATATGGGTAATGGAATTATTGTTGGACACATTGGCACTGAGCATGATGGTTTTCCACCAACGCCAGTGACTGCTGGTTCTGGAAGCGTGAAAATCGATGGGATACCCGCAGCTCGGCAGGGTGATCCACTCGCTCCGCATGATAAACCAAATAACCCTCCCCATGGACGGACAATTGCTGCAGGGTCAGGGACAGTAAACATTGATGGTAAACCGGCAGCCAGAGCAGGTGATGCCGTTAGTTGTGGTGGTGTTTTACAAGGTGGAAGTAGTGTCAATATTGGTTAAGTTCAGGCTCTATATCTTGGTTTTCATAGGCTTCAGCTATCCCGCTCTTGCATCAAATAATTATCACATTGAGCAAATGGGCGCTGACGAAGCCTACTCAACGGGTGCACTGTTGCGAGCGCAGTTTAAAAATAGCGAAGCACGCCAATACCTCAAGTATGCGGCTGATAATGGCAACGCAGATGCTGCGTATGTTTACGCCCTTGATTCCTTGGGGTATAGACACACTGAACGTATTAATCAACAAGCACAGCGCTATTTAGAGAAGGCAGCAGAAGGTCAAAGTTTATTTGCACTCAATTATATCTACCAATTTGGTGACTGGATTAGTGCGGCGAAACGTGACCGTTACCAACGCCAGTATCATGACCAACTCATTGAATTGGGAGCAGATGATCCTGGTCGTGCGCTGTTGTTGTTATCTGGCTATTTTTACCACAGCGATCGACCACTGTCTCAATATTACCTTGATAAAGCCCGTCTATTCGAACTGCCTAAAGCAGAGATGACTTATGCAGCGCGCTTAGAGCAAGGTGAAGGCGAGTTTTTCTTTAATAGCGATCGTATTACCGCGATGAATCAGAGCTATTTAAAAGCGGCGCAGGCTGGGTACATACCTGCCACTAAGAAATACATTAGTTTGCTTGAAGAGCAGGGCAAGCTAAACAGAGCGTTTGAATGGCGACAAAAGGCCTTAGAGCAGGGCGATGTGACGTCATTGGTCACACTAGCTAAGATATACAGTGGTCAAAGTCAGCGCTATGGGTTTATTGAGCGAGACCTTATTAAAGCCAAAGCGTACTTGGAACTTTACCTAGAGACAGCAGGGCAAGATCGTTTGCTACAAACCTACGAGAAAGTAGAGCAAGATTACAAAGACATTGTTGATACGCTTTCCGAGCAAGAAATTGCTCAAGCCGAGTTAATCAAAGCAGAACTGGTTAAACAAGAAACGTATTTCCATCATGACTATTTATGGCTTGATTAAGCCATAAAAGAATGAATTTAGGGTTAGATATTATGGCAGGGATCAACTTTAAGAGTGGTCATAAAGACTGATTTGCTTAGTTCGTAATAACATATTCCTTTATTTAGTGGTGTTAAGGGCTATGTGTGATGTCTATTCCATAACTTTTATCAGCAACCGATGATTTAATTATAATTTTCTTGTCGGATAAATATAAGCGTAAATAAAAAATTTGATAAAAAGAATGATTGGCCTGTATTGGAAAATATAGGTTCATGGTTCTTTTTGTCATAAATACCACCATCCATTTAATTAATATCGGAGAACTTTTATCATGTCTAAGGAAGGAAGCGTTGCTCCTAAAGAGCGGATTAATATTAAATATATTCCTGCTACCGGCGATGCTCAGGCTGAAGTTGAACTGCCACTAAAAACATTAGTAGTCGGTGACTTTAAAGGCCATACCGAAGAAACACCTGTCGAAGAGCGTAGTACCGTTTCAGTTGATAAAAACAACTTTGAGTCAGTGATGCGTGAAAGTGAACTTAGCTTGTCTACCTCGGTGGCGAGTAAGCTAAGCGACGACGAAAATGCAGAACTTCCAGTTGAGCTGAGTTTCAATTCACTTGCTGATTTCTCTCCAGATTCAATTGCAAGCCAAGTCCCAGAGCTTAACAAGTTGATTGAACTGCGCGAAGCGCTTGTGGCACTGAAAGGTCCTCTTGGCAATATCCCTGCGTTCCGCGAACGTCTGCAAGAACTGCTGCACTCTCAGGAGTCACGCGACAAATTACTTGAAGAGCTCAGCATCGTTGGCGAAGAGCCAAAATAGAACAAGAGATTAACTAACAACATTCGTCATTTAATGGATTAGGAAATACCTGATGTCTACAGAAACGGTACTAGAAAGACCCCAGTTAGCTGAAGGCGGCTTACTAGATGAAATCATGGCACAAACGAAAATTGCGCCAAGTGAAGAAGGCTACGATATTGCTAAAAAAGGCGTCGCTGCGTTTATTGAGAACCTCATTGGCTCGCAACAAACTGACGAAGCCGTGAATAAATCACTCGTTGACCAAATGTTGGTTGAGTTAGATAAAAAAATCAGCGCTCAGATGGATGAAATTCTCCATGACGAAAAATTCCAACAGATGGAATCGTCATGGCGTGGATTAAAACTACTGGTTGATCGTACCGATTTTGGTGAGAACAACAAAATTGATCTTCTTCACGTGACCAAAGAAGAGCTACTTGAAGACTTTGAGTTTGCACCAGAAACTACCCAGTCAGGATTATACAAACATGTATATTCGTCGGGCTATGGCCAGTTTGGTGGCGAACCGACAGGCGCGATTGTGGGTAACTTTAGCTTTACCCCATCAACACCTGATATGAAGTTACTTCAATACATGGGGTCACTCGGAGCTATGGCTCATGCTCCCTTTATCTCAAGCGTTGGCCCAGAGTTTTTCGGTATTGATTCGTTCGAAGAATTACCAAATATTAAAGATGTTAAATCTATCTTTGAAAGCCCGAAGTACACCAAATGGCGTTCACTTCGTGAATCTGAAGATGCACGTTACTTAGGTTTGGCAGCGCCGCGTTTCCTTTTGCGTGTACCTTATGACCCAACTGAAAACCCAATTAAGTCATTTAACTACGCAGAGAGCGTTTCTCAGTCTCATGAACACTATCTTTGGGGCAACACTGCTTTCGCGTTTGCGACACGTTTAACCGACAGCTTTGCCAAATACCGTTGGTGCCCAAACATCATTGGCCCACAAAGTGGCGGTGCTGTTGAAGATCTTCCTGTCCACGTGTTCGAGTCGATGGGTGCGCTTCAGGCGAAGATCCCAACAGAAGTCCTCATTACTGACCGTAAAGAGTTTGAATTAGCAGAAGAAGGCTTTATCGCCCTAACAATGCGTAAAGGCAGCGATAATGCAGCGTTCTTCTCGGCAAACTCAATCCAGAAGCCGAAGATCTTCCCTAATACTAAAGAAGGGAAAGAAGCGGAAACCAATTACAAGTTGGGTACTCAGCTACCTTACATGATGATCATTAACCGCCTTGCTCACTACATTAAAGTACTGCAACGCGAGCAGATCGGTTCATGGAAAGAGCGTCAAGATTTAGAGCGTGAGTTGAATACTTGGATCAAGCAGTTTGTGGCTGACCAAGAGAACCCACCAGCAGACGTTCGTAGTCGTCGCCCATTACGTGCAGCGAAGATTGAAGTGGCTGATGTGGATGGTAACCCAGGTTGGTACCAAGTTTCTCTTTCTGTCCGCCCTCACTTCAAGTACATGGGTGCAAACTTTGAATTGTCACTGGTTGGCCGATTAGATCAGGCATAACCATCATGACGTACTTTGCTCCTGAAGAAAGTACGTTCGGTGTTGGCTTCTTTGAACGCTTAGAAGCCAACGCTAAGAACGTTTCTTTAACACAAGGCCCAGAGCCAAATGATGTTCTTAACTCAATTAAAGGTAACGTTTCCAAGATCTTAAATACACGTGTTGGTGGGGCACAGAGTTCGCCGAGTTTGGGATTGATTGATTTCAATGATGCCACGCTAGACACCTTAGATCTGTCGCTAAAGGTCAAGTTAGCGATTCAAAACTGCTTACATAATTTTGAGCCGAGACTCAAGAACATTGAAGTCATTGCTGAGACGGACAGATTCAGTCCGTTGTCGCTGCAGTTCAGAATAACGGCACAAATTAATAGCGATGCAATTCACGACCGCGTTCACATCAGTTTGCTTTTGGACCAAAACAGACAATATCGAGTGATTTAGGGATTATGACTCAAGACAAGTATTTCAGAGAGGAACTGGCTTTTCTCAAAGAGCAAGGGCGTGAATTTACCGAAATTCACCCTCAGCTCTCTCGATTCTTGCACGGTAGAACAATGGACCCAGATGTCGAAAGACTGCTTGAAGGGTTTGCTTTTCTCACGGCACGTTTGCGAGAAAAAGTCGAGGATGAATTCCCTGAACTCACTCACTCAATGATCAACATGCTTTGGCCTAACTACTTAAGGCCTATCCCAAGCATGACTATTTTGGCTTTTAAACCAGATAAAAGTGTTAGTGAAAAGCAGGTGATTGCTAAAGGCACTCAGGTAGACAGTAAGCCAGTTTTTGGCACTAAATGTCACTTTAGCACCTGTCGTAATGTCGATCTTTACCCATTAACATGCACTGATGTTAGAGCGCAACATACCCGCGAAGCAACCACAATCGACCTATCACTTGAGATGTTAGGAGACACCACAGTAGGCAGTGCGCTGCTTGATGGCCTGCGCTTTTATCTGGGTGGCGATAAGTACAGCTCACAGATGATCTACCTGTGGCTTAATCACTACTTGGACAAGGTCACCATTGATGTCAATGGCACTCAGTTTCCACTTGATGAAGGCTGTTTTAAAACCGTAGGTTTTGATAGTGACGATGCTCTACTCCCTTACCCAACCAACGTCTATGAAGGGTATCGGGTCTTGCAAGAATACTTGTCATTTCCAGAGGCATTTCATTTCTTTGACTTGGTCGGGCTTGACCGAGCAATCCCGAAAAATGTCACTGGGACGTTTTCTATCCAGCTGCATTTCTCCAAAACGCTCCCCGCAGATGTTCGGGTTCAGAAAGACAATTTTCAGCTTTATTGCACCCCGATTATCAATTTATTTGAACACGATGCTGATCCTATTGCGTTGTCCGGCCGTCAATCTGAATATCGTATTGCGCCGTCAAGCCGTTACCCATCGCATTATGAAGTTTTCAATGTCGAGGCGGTAACGGGTTGGCAAGACTCAGCTAGTGAAGGTAAGCGGGTTCGTGGTGCAAAACGTGTCTATTCCTCGTTTGAAAGCTTCCAGCACGAAGTTGAGCGAGTGCGTAATCGTAATGCCCTCTATTACCGCACTCGCGTTAAAGAGAGTATTCGTGGTGATGGTTTTGATTCCTTTATCTCGTTTGTCCGCAGTGATGAAACGGTCTCATTTGATGTTGATGAAGCGGTCTCGATTAAGCTCAACTGCACTAACCGACTGCTGCCGCTAGAACTCGGTGTGGGAGATATTTGCCTACCCACCGATACGTCACCGCCATTTGCCACGTTCGCCAATTTATCTGTGCCTTCGCAGTCGCTGCGCCCAGTGTTAGATGGAAGTTTATTGTGGACCTTGATTTCCAACTTGTCGCTTAACTATTTATCGCTGTTATCTAAAGACGCATTAAGTAGTGTGTTACGTGCTTATGATTTTCGTGCTTTGGTTGATCGCCAAGCCGAGCGGGTTTCTAGGCAGCGGCTCGCAGCGATTCAGAAAATAGAATCTAAGCCACTGGATAAGGTATTGCGTGGACTGCCGGTGCGTGGGTTGCAATCCACCTTATACATCGACCAATCAGGTTTTGGCTCAGAAGGTGATTTGTTCCTATTTGGCACCGTGTTGAGTCATTTCTTTGCTTTATACGCCAGCATTAACTCATTTCATGAGCTTAATGTGGTCAATACCACCAATCAAGAGAGGTACACATGGGGTACTCAGACGGGGATGCAACCACTCATTTAGCGGATGAGTTGGGTCAAACCGTTGAGGCCGTGTTGCCACAAGACGTTCATGACTACAACTTTTATCAGCTGGTTGAGTTGCTGCAAAAGCTATTTGAATTAAATCCGGAAAATGACGATTGGGAGCGCCAGTGCAAATTGGTATTTAGTGGCAACCCGAGTCTCGGCTTTTCACCGTCGGATGTCAGTCAGCTTGATAAGCGTGATGACCAACGTCTGGTCATGCTGACTAATTTCTTTGGTTTGTCAGGAGCGCAATCACCCCTACCAGGGTTTGTGGTCGAACAATTATTAAACGAAGAGCCAGGTGGTTTTAAGCAGCCATTTTTCGACTTTTTTAACAACCGACTAATCAATCTGGTGTACCGAATTTGGCGTAAGTATCGCTATTTTGTGCGTTTTCAACCTGACGCTCAGGACGATTTTTCCGCTCAATTACTGTCACTTGTTGGCTTAGGTTCGCCCGATTTGCGCGGTGATACGCCAATCAATTGGTGCAAAATGTTGGCTTACTCAGGTACGTTGGCAGGGCGAAGTCGCTCGCCGCAAGTGGTGTCTGGGATCATTGCCCACTGTTTTGATTTGGACGATGTTGAAATTCGCCAATGGACGCGACGTAAAGTGCTGATTGCCCCTGCTCAGCAAACGACCTTGGGTAAAGCAAATTCACAACTGGGCGTGACCAGCATGGTGGGTGAATCGATTATTGACTGCAACGGTAAGTTTACCATCTGTATTCGCCAACTATCGCGCAGTAAGTTCTCTGACTTTTTACCATCAGGACAAGAGTTTGAACCGCTATGCAAACTGGTTGAATTTATTTTACGTGAGCAAATGGCATACGACTTGGAGCTGACTATGGATGATGATGAAGCCCCTGATTTCGTATTGGGCGAACAGTCGGGTATTGCACTTGGCTGGACATCGTTTCTTGGCACCAGCTCACAAGAGAAAAGTGTATTAATACAAGTAAGGCAATAACAATGGATTCTTCGGCTCAACCTACTCTTACCCTGTTAGTGATAAACGCACAGCGACTGGAATCAGGCCTTTCTGCTGCGATGCAGTGGGACAAATCCGGCGGCATTATTGGCTCTGGGTCACACAGTAAATGGTTGCTCAAAGATGGTCAGGGTCAAGTTAAAAGTGAGCACTGTGAAGTGTTGATGTTTGACGGTGCCTTCTGTCTACGTGACTTAAGTGGCGAGACATTCGTTAATGGGACCGAAATGCCGATCGGCAAAGGATTGCTGGCGAAAATGGTGCACAAAGACCACATCAACATTGGTCCTTACCAACTGCGAGTAATGCTAGGTGACTACGAAGAAGATCACACTGCGGGTCCATTGAGCCAATTATTTGAAGAAACAAGTACTGACTTGCTTGCCGATGATGCGTTCGATATCGACACAGAGGGTGAGCAAGAGAGCGAAATCAGCACCGAGCCATTAGCGGCGCTTGATGAACTTATGATCGGCAGCGAGCAAGAGTCACTGATTGACGATGAGCTTAAAACGGCAAGGGAAGACGAGCAGCGCTCGATTGTTCCTGAAGAAGATTTAACCCTGCGTACGCCGAATTTTACCGTGCAAGCAGACAGTGATAATGAAATTAGCTCATCAATGACGCTGAAACGCATTCTTAGCTTTGGCTTTGGCAAGAAAGCAGCAGCGCCGAGCAAACCGATGCAACAAACCAATATTGAACAAGCTAATCAGCTTGAATCACAACAACAGATAACTCACGACAACGTTTCAGAGGGCCTGCAAATGGACGAGCAAACATTAGATTTGCTAGAGGAAGAAGTAGCAAAAAGCATTCAACCAGAACCAAATACGAATCACAGCCAGTCAGCAGCAGGTGGTCACCTATTGACCGGGCCGATGCTCAATGGTTTAGGCGTACAAGTTGATCAAACGGATGATATTGAGCGCATGCACATGCTCTCGCAAGAAATGGGTGAATCGTTACAAGCGTGTATTCAAGGGTTGCTTGATTTACATCAACAGGTCTGTAACGGCCGATTTGGCACCTTGAACCGTAATTTGCAGCCGATTGAAGATAACCCGTTGCGTTTAGGGTTGTCTTACCAAGAGACAATAAAAACCTTGTATGACGCAGAGAAAAGTGCCGTGCATTTGTCTGCGCCGGCAGCCATTGCAGAAAGCTTACGTAATGTTCAAGCGCACAATGAAGCGATGCAACATGCTACTGGTGAAGCGTTAAACCAGATTCTTGGCGCATTTTCGCCACAGGTGTTGCAACGTCGTTTCCAAAACTACAAGCGATCTCATCAAGATACGGCCCACGACACAGACGCCTGGGCGTGGAATATGTACTGCAATTATTACCAAGAGCTGACCTCTCATCGCCAACAAGGCTTTGAAAAGTTGTTCTGGGAAATTTTTGAGCAAGCGTACGACAAGAAGATTCGCGAGAAGCAATTGGAGTTTTAGGCGTGAGAAATCTGTTATGGATGGGCTTTCTCACTGTGATCCTCACTGCGTGTAGCAGCGAACCGGAACGTTACGATCCTACGCTGTTACCGACCAACGTGACGTTCAGTATTGTCGCAGGTGATGACGTTAATCCGAGTCTTTGGGGCCAGGCATCACCAGTCGAAATTCAAGTGTTTGAGCTGGTGGACGACTCGATGTTTATGTCATCAAGTTATGACCAGTTGAAAGCGGATCATGAGAAAGCACTGAAAAGTAATTTCGTCAAAAGCTATGACTACGTCTTGATGCCAGGACAGTTTAAATTCGTTAATCAGATCGAAGTCGATGAAGAGACTAATTATATCGGCATCATGGCGAACTTCTCCGATATTGAGCTGAGTGAGTGGAAGAAAGCGGTCAAAGTACTAAACAAAGGCAGGGAGTATCACCTTTTGATGCTTCTAGATGAATACGACGTGAAGTTGGAAAAGGTGGAATAGACAAGATGTTTGCACGCAATCGTGTTATTTGGAATGAAGGCTTATTTATAAAGCCTCAGCACTTCCAACAGCAGCAAAGATACACAGAATACTATATCGACGAACGCATGAGTTCAGTGAGTCGTTATCTATATGGTGTGTCAGAATTCTCGTTAAACCCAGAATACCTCTCTTTCGGTCGTATCGCGATTGAACGTGCTGTTGGCATTATGCCTGACGGTACTGCGTTTCGTATTCCTCAAGAAGATACACTGCCTGACGCGTTAGAAATAGAAGATGCATCGCTAGCAAATCAACTGGTTTACCTAGCAATTCCGCTGCGTAGTGAGTCCTTAATGGAGGTTAACTGGCCAGAAGTTCAAGGCACAGGGCGCTATGAAAGCCGCCGCCTTGAAGTTCGTGATGTCCATACCGCACAAGGCGATATGACGACCATTGATGTGTCACCGATGCGCATTCAGTTGATGCTCGAGAAAGAAGATCGTAGCGCGTATGCGTCAATGGCGGTCGGTCGCATTTTAGAAAAACGTCCTGATGGCAGTGTGGTGATGGACACTGATTTTATTCCGTGTCACCTCAATGTGGTCGGTAATGTAGCTTTGCACCGTTTTGTTAATGAAATTTCAGGTTTGATGCGTGAACGCGCCAAGAATATTGCTCAGCGTATTAGCTCACCATCGCAAGGTGGCGTTGCGGATGTGTCTGACTTTATGTTGCTGCAAGCGCTAAACCGCTTACAGCCGCAGATGCAACATTTGGCAGAGTTACGTAGTCTCCATCCAGAGCGCTTGTTTGAATGCCTGTCAACAGTGGCTGGCGAACTAGCGACCTTTACCGACGAAAGCCGTCTGCCACCGAAAACCGTTAGCTATAACCATGATATGCCAACGGAGTCGTTCTGGCCTTTGATCCGTAATCTACGTCAGTCGCTCAGTGTGGTACTTGAACCGAGAGCGGTATCCATTCAGTTAGATAAACGTAAGTACGGCTTGATGGTCGCGCCAATTCAAGATCCACAGTTGATGGCAAGCGCTGACTTTATTATTGCTGTCAAGGCGCGTATGCCAATGGATGAGTTGCGTCGTCAATTCACTCAGCAAACCAAAGTTTCGTCTGTTGAGAAAATCCGTGAGCTTATTTCACTGCAATTGCCTGGTGTCCCTCTGGTTGCGTTGCCAGTTGCACCACGTCAGCTTCCTTATCACGCGGGTTATACCTATTACCAATTGGATAAGACCAGCAGTGCTTGGAGTATGCTTCAGCACTCTAGTGGTTTTGCGTTCCACGTGGCAGCGGCATTTGAAGAACTCGATCTGCAGTTCTGGGCAATCAGGAGTTAAGCATGGATATCAATAAAAAAGACAGTAAATACAGCAGCTTGCTATTTGATGATGTCGAAAGAATCAATCATGACCAGGACTACTGGTTTCAAATGCGTGGCAGTTTGAATAACCCATTGATTGATGCGGCGACCCCGCTGCTTGGTTTGGCACTGCGAGTTCGCCAACTGGCTGAGTGTGACAATATTGAAGCCATTTATGAGCAGACCGTTGAAGAGATCAAAACCATTGAAATTGAGCTCACGGAGCTTGGTTATGAACACGCGGTGTTAATGGCTTATCGCTACATTCTGTGTACGTTTTTGGACGAGTCTGTGATGGGAACATCGTGGGGCGCATCAACAGTATGGGCAGAGCATTCCATGCTATCGCGCTTTCATAATGAAACGTGGGGAGGCGAAAAAGTTTTTACCATCCTTAAGCGTCTTGAAGCTGAACCTGAGCAGTACAAACCGTTGCTTGAATTCATCTATCAATGTTTAGTGCTTGGTTTCGAAGGCAAATATCGCGTGATTGAATCAGGGAAGCTTGAGCGTGAGAAAGTCATTAGTCAGTTGCACAAATTGCTTAATCGAGATAATGAGGCCGATATTGCTCAGCTCACGAGCGCCACTGAGCATGTGGTGCGTTCTAAGTACAAATTGAGTAAGCAGGTGCCTTTGTGGTCGATATTTGTAGGCTTTGTCGTGCTATGGAGTGGCGCGTTTCTCGGCTACAGCTACTTACTCCACGTCAAAACCAGTGACGTAATCGAACAACTCAATCAAATTCTATAAAAATAATTAAGGCTAGGTGATTGCCGTGATACGTATTGAACTACCCACTCTTATTGCTAAATTAAATCAACAGAGCAAGCTTGCCCTAGAGCAGGCAGCTTCTGTGTGTATTGAACGTCAGCACAGTGAAATTACTTTTGAGCACTATCTTGAAGTCTTATTAGACAACCCACTTTCAGATGTGCGCGTGATCTTGAAGCAATCTGACTTATCGGTCGATGACATTAAACAAGCCATTGTGACCAGTTTTGCTCGCGAACAAGCGCTTGATAGTTATCCAACGTTTTCTCCACTATTGGTAGAGCTGCTTCAAGAAGCTTGGCTATTATCAACCACCGAACTGGATCAACCGGAACTTCGCTCAGGTGCTATTCTATTGGCCGCGTTGACACGAGCTGATCGCTATATGGACCATAAGTTGGTGCGTATTGTTGATGGTATTAATCGCGAGAGCTTGAAAAAGCACTTTGATATGGTGCTCGCTGACTCTTCAGAAACACAAGTTGAACCAAGCTCGCCAGGCAAAACGTTGGCACAAGAGGGTAGCGATACCTCTATTCTTGCCAAATACTGCACTAACGTGACCGAGCAGGCGCGCCAGAATCAACTGGATCCGGTTCTTTGTCGTGAAAACGAAATCAACCTTATGATTGATATCCTATGTCGACGACGCAAGAACAATCCGATCGTGGTTGGGGATGCCGGTGTTGGTAAGAGCGCTATGATTGAGGGGTTGGCCCTTCGCGTGGTCGCTGGGACTGTGCCTTTGCAACTACAAGGTGTTGAACTTCACTCACTCGATTTAGGTTTGTTGCAAGCAGGTGCTTCAGTTAAAGGTGAGTTCGAGAAGCGCCTTAAAGGGGTCATTGATGCGATTAAGCACTCACCAAAACCGATCATTTTGTTCATCGATGAAGCGCACACCCTAATCGGAGCGGGCAATCAAGAAGGAGGCGGTGATGCGGCTAACTTACTTAAACCAGCGCTCGCTCGAGGTGAACTAAGCACCATCGCAGCAACCACGTGGAAAGAGTACAAAAAGTACTTTGAGAAAGATCCGGCATTAACTCGCCGTTTCCAACTGGTTAAACTTGATGAGCCAAGTGTAGAGCAAGCGGTTGATATTCTACGCGGGTTGAACAGCGTGTATGAGAAAACGCACAATGTTCTGATCACCGATGATGCATTGAAAGCGGCGGCTGAGTTGTCGGTGCGTTATATCTCGGGTCGACAACTGCCTGATAAAGCGATTGACGTACTCGACACCGCCTGTGCACGTATTGCCATCAATTTGACCGCGCCACCAAAACGTTTAGCGTTTATCGAAACCGCTTGTCACCAACGTCAACTTGAAATCGATATGCTGGAACGAGCTCAATTACTCGGTAAAGACGTTGACCATGAACGTCTAGAAGAGCTTAAAACTCAAGAGGCAGAAGACGAACAAGAGCGTGAGCGCTTGACGGCTCAGTGGCAGCAGCAAAAAGAGTTGGTTGAAGAGATTATTGAACTTAGAGCTTCGCTCACAAGCGAGCAACAAAACGCTTTACCTGTCGATCAGCGCGAGCAAATTGTCGCGACCATCCGCGGAAAATATCAGCAGTTAGATTCCATTCCTCACACTGAACGTCTTATTCATCCTCAAGTTGATGCTCAGCAAGTCGCGGAAGTGATAGCCGATTGGACGGGGGTACCTGTTGATCAAATGAACAGTGATGAACTGCATAAGATTACGCACTTAGCGAGCATTTTAGGTCAGTCAATCAAGGGGCAAGATGTCGCCATTGAACGTGTTCATCGACACCTTCTGACCGCTCGTGCCGATTTACGTCGTCCAGGCCGACCAAAAGGGGCTTTCTTACTCGTGGGGCCAAGTGGTGTCGGTAAAACCGAAACGGTAGTACAGCTTGCCCAGCACTTGTATGGCGGTAAACAATTTCTAACCACGATTAACATGTCTGAGTATCAAGAGAAACACACAGTATCGCGTTTAATCGGTTCACCTCCGGGTTATGTTGGCTACGGTGAAGGTGGCATATTGACGGAAGCGATTCGTAAGATGCCCTATTCAGTGGTGTTGCTTGATGAGGTAGAAAAAGCCCATCCGGAAGTCCTCAACCTTTTCTATCAAGCCTTTGATAAAGGGGAACTTGCCGATGGTGAAGGTCGCATTATCGATTGCCAGAACATCGTCTTCTTCCTAACTTCAAACTTAGGTTTCCAGACCATTGTTGATTACGCTGACCAAGTCGAACAACTTGATGATGCACTCTATCCAGAGTTGGCCGCTTTCTTCAAACCCGCGCTACTGGCAAGAATGGAAGTGGTTCCTTATATGCCACTCAGTAAGGAAGTGCTTGAGTCTATTGTGCGCTTTAAGCTTTCGCGTCTCGAAACACTCTTTAAAGAACGCTATGCAGCGGAAGTTGTGATCGAAGATTCGCTAATAGATGAAATCTTATCGCGTGCAACTCGCTCAGAAAATGGCGCGCGCATGCTAGAAGCGATTATCGAAGGTCAATTACTGCCACCAATTTCACTGGCGTTACTCAACAAGCTTTCTGATCAACAACCTGTGACTCGTATTTACCTTGCTGCGCAAGACGGTGAGTTTATCGGCGAGGTTGAGTAGTGATGTCTAACTGGTTAGAGCGAGTCACTGATCTTATTGGCATCAAGACCAAGAGTGAGCTGATGGCTCGGTTTGTAGAAATTGTTGTGGGTGAGTTGAGTCTGTCTAACTGCATGATGTTAATGCCTAACTCAGAGGGACGTCGTCTCGTTCCTCATGATGGGCAGACTAACGTCTCGTGGGGGGTCGATGACCTCAACAATCCATTTGCCCATGTGTTACAAAGCGCGTCACCAATGACACTCTCTTCGGACGAGTTATTGTTCTGGCAATCCGATCGCGCTTTTGCTGAGTTGGTGGCTGGGGTAGGCATGTTTGAAAGCGTATGTATTCATCCTCTGCCGTTGAACTCGAAGCAGGTGCAGTTAGTGCTGTTCATGTTGGGAGATCAACGCACGGTCAGTCGAGCGTTCGCAAGCCAAGACTGCATTAAGTTTGTTGATGTGTTCACCAAGCAATGGCACTTACTTGAAGAGATGGAACGCGAGCAGCGTGATATTAAAGTGTTGTCTGAATCGCTTAGCGATATTCAGCGCGACACAAAGTTGCGTTATATGGCGGATAAACTGTCTGAGTCATTGATTGGCCAAAGTGGTTCGATGCAAAGGCTTCGTCAGCAAATCGTCAGTGCGGCGGAATCAAAACTTTCAGTTATGGTACAAGGTGATACCGGAACGGGTAAAGAGTTGGTCGCACAAGCGATTCATCATCTATCCACTCGTAGTGCGCAGCCATTAGTGGCAATTAACTGTGCTGCTATCCCAGAAAACCTGCTTGAAAGTGAGTTATTTGGTTACTGTAAAGGGGCATTCTCTGGCGCTGAATCTGACCGAAAAGGTCTGATCGCTCAAGCCGATGGTGGGACACTATTTCTCGACGAAATTGGTGATATGCCGCTTTCACTTCAAGCTAAGTTACTTCGCGTTCTCGAAACCAAACAATTTCGCCCGATTGGGGGCAAAGAAGAGCTCAGCTCAGATTTTCGTTTGGTTTCGGCAACGCATGTTAACTTGCTGGCACAAGTACGTAGCAAGCAGTTTCGCCAAGATTTGTACTATCGTCTGTTCCAATACCCACTCACTTTGCCGCGTTTGTCTGAACGCCTCGAAGATATTGATCAGTTGAGCCAACATTTTGTTAGTGAATTCAATCGACAACACGGGACTAAAATCCGTGGTTTACATTACCGTGCTCTGGATTGTTTAAAGCAGTACACCTTCCCGGGAAATGTGCGTGAGTTAAAACATTTAGTGGAATTTGGCTGTGCCCAGTGCCGCGATGAATCTGAAGTGAGTGAAGGCAGTTTCGCCAATCGCATCGCGTGCTTGAACTTTGAATTGCAAAGTGCCGAGCCAGCAATGCATCACAATCTACAGTCAACCTTTATCAGTGATCATCCTTATGCGCCAGCTCAAGGGGGCTTTTCTGCCATTAATGACCTGAAGCAGGCGATGAATGATTATGAAGAGCAGATCATTCGTGATCGTTTGAACCAATTTTCGGGTGATCGTGGTAAAGCGGCCAAGAGTTTAGGTATCCCTAAGCGCACACTCGCCTACAAATGTCAGAAGTTGGAGATCAAAGCGTTATGAAAACCTCGACTTGGCTACTGACAGTATCTCTTAACAGCTTACTGTTTAGCGTCCAGACGGTGGCGAGTGACGCCACAATGTCACCGCTTGAACGTGCCCAGCAATGCACCACCATTAGCGAGCGCCTAGAGCGATTAAGTTGCTTTGATCAAGCCCTAAATACACCAACACAGTTATCGACTCAGTCTTTAGGTGATAACAAACCACAAGCTTGGCATACCGCGTTTACCACCGCACTTGAAGCGCAGCCAATCAATGTGATTGAGCAGGGCGATAAAGACAATGGTGATGCGTGGTTAACGCTATCCGTGGCGCAAACTCAAGATAAGCCTTCACCCGTGTTGATGATGAGCTGTATTAACAAAATAAGCCGGATTGAATTAGCGCTACCGACTGCCCTGGAAGATGCACGGATTCAGGTTTCTGTTGCTTATGGCCCCAAACAGCATTGGCGCAGCGATGATGTCGGGGTGTTGTTCTCGTCAGCACGAGGAATGCCTGCGATTTCTATGATGAAAGCGATGACGAAAAACTCGCGTTTAACTTTGCGCTCAAATTCGCCGCAGATTGACGGCCTAAAATTTGACGCTACGCAGTTAGAGCAAGCCCTAGTGCCATTGCGACAAAGGTGTGGGTGGTAACAATGGACATTACTCAGTATCGAGCCAGCATTGTGCGCCCGATCAGCGCAGAGTCACCAGTCGGTGAACGACTATTGGATGAGCCACTGTTTGATTTTGTTGAAGATCAAATGATGAAGGTGGGTTCGTTATCTCATGCCAGTGTGCAGTGGCAAGAGGTCGAGCATAGTACCGTCACCTTGTTGAATGAAAAAAGTAAAGACATCAAACTGCTGGTTTACCTTTTGCAGTGTTTGCATCATCAATTGACCCCCAAACGTTTGATCACTTCTTTTGGTGTCATGAGTGATTTTATTACCCACTATTGGCAAGACTGTTTTCCAGCTCCGGGTAAACGCGGCAACCTGCCGAGACGAAAGTTTTTTAGTCAAATCTGCCAGCGTTTTTCATTGGCCGTGGATAAGTTTGATTTTGCCACACTCGATAGCCAAGACCGAGAGGAGTTGCAACAAACGGTGCAAGAGTGGCAGGCGGTCATTGAAGCTAACGAGCTATCGTCTGATGTGGCCGAGTCGGTCGTGGTGACGATTGTTAATCAACTAACAAGAGCTCAAGAGCGAGAGAAAGTCGCGCAAGCCGCGCAGCAGCAACCTGCTCCGACGAGTACGTCATCAACGTCCTCGTCATCTTTAGCGATTGACAATTCAAGTGACAAAGCGGCTAAACAGACACTGCTGAAAGTCGCGGAATATCTTTCTGAACAAGAATTCTCGGGGGCGTTGGCCATTCGCGTGCGTCGCCATGCGCTATGGGGGGCGATTACTACGCTTCCTGATCACGATCATCAAGGCCAAACCTTGCTAAGAGGAATGCAAACTGAGCGCGTGAAAGAGTATCAAGATCATCTGCATCAACCGGATCTCGCACTATGGCGTCGAGTGGAACAGAGCTTGACCATCGCACCGTATTGGTTTGAAGGTCAACTGATGAGTCACGATATCGCAAAGGCATTGGGCCAAGAAGGATGGTGCAAAGCGATTATTGAAGAAACTCAAGCGTTTATTGAGCGATTCCCCACGGTTGTGGAACTGAAATTTAAAGGGGGCGCGCCATTTATTACTGACGCAGTTCGAGAGTGGCTCACTGCTTATCAAGGCGGCGCGGCGGCTGTTTCAGGCTCTGGCAGTTGGCAAGAGCAGCGCGACGAAGCGTTCAGTTTGGCCAAAGAGGGCGGTATTGCGGTCGCGATGTCGATGCTCAATGATGGTTTAGTGGCCGCAACAGAGCCGCGCGATCGTTTTTACTGGCGCTTATTGAGTGCCGATCTTCTTAAACATAACCACCTAGATGCGATGGCTAAAGAGCAATATCAAACCTTAAAACAAGAAATCACACAGACGAGCGTTACCCAGTGGGAGCCGTCACTCATCGAACAATTAGAACGAAATACAGCGTCAGATTAAGCTAAGGGACTATCCATGTGGAAAAGTATTATTGGGATCGTTAAGAAATTTAAGCCGGGTATTGCAGCAGCGCTTCCAATTCTGTTGTTTACACTCTTTATTCTATTAAATGTCGCTATTTGGTGGGCCGGACCTTGGTTAGAAATTCAAGGCAGCAAACCATTAGAGAGCGTATTTGCTCGCGGTTTAGCGAGTGCGCTATTCATGCTTTTCTCCCTATCAGGCTGGGGGATTTGGCAGTGGCGAAAACTGCAAGGTTTCAAAGGTCAGCAAAAGCGCGAAGAGCAGTTAAAACAAGATCCGATCCAGGTCTACGAAGAGCGCCAAGAAGCCGAACTTAATGACGTGATGAAAGAGATGAAGCAGAGTCTCAACACACGTAATTACCTTTATGCTTTACCTTGGTATCTAGTGCTTGGTTTGGAAAATGCTGGTAAAACCAGTTTGATCAATCGCTCTGGACAGAATTTCGCGTTATCTTCGGTCATGCGCGCTTCTGGGCAAAAGAGTGAGAACCCATACTCATTCGACTGGTGGATTGGTGATGAGTCGGTACTGATTGACCCTGACGGTGAATTGCTCACTCAGGGAAATCGCAGCGAAGACAATGATGGTGAACTGGAGCGTCGTTTGTGGCTCCACTTTGTTAATTGGTTAGAGAAAACACGCAGTCGCAGACCACTTAACGGCGTTGTACTGGCATTGGATGTATCGCATTTAGCAACCTCTACTGCGAGTGAGCGTAAAGCCTATGCCAATCTATTGCGCGCACGTATTCGTGAGTTGATGGAAACGTTGGCCACTCGTCTGCCCGTTTATATTACGCTGACAAAGCTCGATCTGCTCTACGGCTTTGAACCTTTCTTCAAACACTATTCCAAGTCGCAACGTGATGAAGTGCTGGGTTTTACCTTTTCACTTGAATCGGTCGATAACCTTGACCATTGGCTCGAAGAGTTCGATAACGACTATGGTCAATTTGTTGCCCGTATTAATGATCTCTTTCCTCATGCGGTTGCAGAGCCAATAGATCAAGAAGAGCGCGACGCCATTTATAGCTTTACGCGTCAAATGTCCGGGTTACAAAGTATCTTGAAAGAGTTTTTCCAAGATGCGCTCTCTAGCGACCAGTTTTCGACGTCAGCGTTGGTTCGTGGTGCTTACTTTACTTCGGTGTATCAACAAGGCGTACCAAGTAATGCCTTTGGTGACTCTGCGTCACGCCGATATGGTTTATCGCATTCGGTTAATAAAGCGCAAAACGCGAAGAACTCAACGGTCTATTTTACTCAGCAGTTGTTTAGTAATGTTATTTATCCTGAAGCGGGATTAGCCTCGGATAACTTCCGGATCGCGAAGCAAAAACGCCGATTGATGGGGCTGTCGTTTGCCGCTTGTTTGGTGGCGTCGGTATTACTGTTCGGAACTTGGCATCGTTACTATCAGGTCAACGTTAATCAATCAGATGCGGTATTGGCCAAGGTGAATGAGTACAAAGCTAAGTACCCATCGAATCTTGCGTTGGCGTCGCAAAAGGATATTTTGGAGCCATTAAACAAAATTCGTCAAGCGACGTTAGAGTTTGGTTTCTTTCGTGAAAAACCACGTTACATCTCGGACTTTGGTCTTTATCAAGGGCATACAATCGGACCAATGGTTGAAGATACCTACTTAAACTTATTGGAAAACCGCTTCCTACCTTTGTTGATGGCTGATGTAGTCGTCGCACTTGAGCAAGCGAAAACCGAAGAAGAAAAGCTCGCGGTACTGCGTGTCTATCGCATGATGGTTGATAAAAGTGGTCGTTATAAAGACTATGTTCTTGATTATTTTGGTAAGTATTGGCAACGCGCCTTCGCAGGGCAAAAGAAAGTCCAAGGCGAGTTGATTGAGCATTTAGATTACGCGATGCGCCACACCGATTTGGCCAGTGCGCGAGCTCAAGGAGATGCGTTCGCAGAGCAAGTGATGAAACCTTATGATGGCACTATTGCTAAGGTTCAGTCTGAACTGAGCACGATGCCGAACGATCAACGTGTTTATCGTAACCTTAAGCTCAATGCTCAAACCGTGCTTGGTCCTGCTATCAGTATTCGCAACTTAGTCGGGCCTATTTTTGATATCGTATTTGAAGAGCGTGTTGCTAATCGTAGCTTATACATCCCACAAATGCTGACCAAAGAGGGCTTTGAAAACTACTTTATGCCGCGCTCTGAATCGGTATCTGAGTTGGCTCTAATTGACAGCTGGGTTCTGGGGCAGTCAAAAGTTGCTCAGTTTAGTGAAGCGGATAAACAGGTCCTGCGTGAGAAGATCCGCAATCTATATGTCGCCGATTACGTCAATACCTGGCGAGCGGCGCTCAATGATATCGATATGAAGTATTTCGGTGATATCAATGATGCGGTTATGGTGCTAGAAAATCTCACGGGTAACGTTGAGCCAATGCAGCGTCTGCTGCGCACATTGGAAAATAATACCCAAGTGATTGCGGGTTTAGACCCAGACAGTGAAGCAAAGGATGAGCTATTAAAAAGTGCTAAGTACAAAGTGGCGTCGAGCATTCAATCGCCATTCGCGGAGCTTAACTTGATGCTTAAACCTGTCGGCGAACAGCCAGCTTATATCAATGAAGTACTGGCATCGGTTGATGAACTCAAAACCTATCTGAAAGCGATCCAGGAGTCACCAGATGTTGGTATGGCGGCATTAGATGCGACTAAAGCACGGGTCAAGCTGGTCAGCGCTGACCCTATTTATACCTTAAAGCGTATTTCATCAGGTTTGCCAAGACCACTTGACAGCATGGTGGCAAAACTCGCTGATGAGAGCTGGTATGTGGTGAAGCAAGAGGCAATTAAGCACTTGGAAGTACGTTGGTATGAAGACGTTTACCAGCCTTATTACACTAAACTAGCCAGTCGCTATCCGTTTAATGAACAGTCGAACAAAGATGTGGCGTTACAAGATTTTGAAGCCTTCTTTGCTCCGCAGGGAACGTTAGATAATTTCTACAATAACCAGTTGAAAGTGTTTATTGAAGAGAACATTGCGGTTGATGAGTATGACAGTGCCCAGTCGATTATTCGCCCTGAAGTGTTGGCGCAAATTGCTCAAGCGCAGCGGATTCGCCAAGCTTTCTTTAATCGAAAAGGGATTTTGGACGTCAATTTCTCGGTTGAGCCGCTACAGTTAAGCGGCAACAAGAGGCGTAGTGTCTTGAACGTAGATGGCCAGTACTTAACGTACAGTCATGGGCCACGTGAAGGTGCTGAGCTGATTTGGCCAAACACATTACGAGATTCGGCTGTATCGAAAGTGACCTTAGTACCAACGAAGTCTAACTTGTCACCTCGCAGTATTAATCTCAAGGGGCCATGGGCATTTTTCCGCTTGCTCGAAGAGGGCAGTGTATTATCAGCGAGTAAAACATCGGTTGACTATCGTTTCTCGGTTGATGATGGAGAGATGATTTATCGAATCAACGCCGAGTCTGATGCGAACCCGTTCACTGAGAGACTGTTTAAGTCGTTCAAGCTTTCTAAAACCCTGTATTAACCAGAAAAAGGAGCAAGGTGACTTGCTCCTTTGACTATTAGGACCGAAGTCTCCATGTCCACAACGATTTTTCTTGATCACAATGTTTACCATATCGTTTCAGACTCACAAGCGATTCGACACCTTGAACACTACCAACAGGTACGTGATGAAATTAATGCCCGCTTTAATCCACTTTCGGGTGGGACGAATTGGCAAGCGGTTTATGAGTGTTGTGAAGTACTAGCCAAAGGACCTGGTATTGATCTGTTGCTTAGCAGTTACATGACCATTGCTAAACTCAAAATAGAAGGGCTGACCGGTTATGCTAACGGCTTAGAGTTAATTATGCAGTGTTTATTGGTATTACCAAAACCAGACACTAAGTCGGCTAAAATGCGCAAAGAAGTCCTCGATTGGGTCAATGGTAAAGCGATCCCTGAGCTGAAAAAGATGAAACCGACTCAGGAACAGCTTCGCGATTTGTATCGCAGTGAACGCTTGTGTGAACGCATTAATGATTGGTTAACTCTGCAACAACCAGAACAAAGGGTTAATTTCGAGGGGGTAGGGTTTGTTTTGTTCGAGCATATTGATCAGATAGAAACGCGTTACCATACGGCGCTCAAGCGCCAAGAAAAACAGCGCCAAGAATCCAGTGAGAAAGTTAGCCCACAACGTTTTCGTTTGGGTTTAATTGCTGCGATTTTACTGGGTAGCGTGATTGGCGGGGGCGGGTTGTGGACTTATAGTCACCCCGATCTTTTTCATAAATATTACTACAAACAATCGGTTGAAGTACCTTCGCTCGACAGTCGCAATTTACCTGACTTTGTTGAATTCACCAGCCCAGATACATTGCAGTCATTTCGCGATGAAATGGTGCCTATGTATCAAGCGTCGATTAAGCGCAACACCCAGGTGTCGATAGAGCAGCCTTATTTAGAGGCAATGGATCAGCTCAACATTTTGCAGCAGCTCTATGCAGATAATGAGCAGGTAGTTGCAATCAGTGATCAGCTTGGTCAAGATCAGCAATACGCTCTTGAGCAAGCGGACGAGTTTGTCGCTCGCTTTAGTGAAATTCGCACCAAAATGGCCAATGTTGCACTGTTAGCGAAAAAACGTCGTTGGTCTGATGTGGCCAACGAAACAAAATCGTTAGAGTCTTTTGCGGTCAGTCTATCGCCAATATACGGCCGCGTAGGGTACGTTGAAGAGTTGATAGAGAAGCAGCAATATCAGCAAGCACAACAAGAGTTTGAAGAGCTCAAACGCAGGCTAAACAATTTAAGTTGGAAAGTGGCGCAGTTAAATCAAATGCTTGAACAGTAGTTAATAGAATGTTCACCCTAACTACTTGCACTTTCGGTTCAGGATCTATATAAATTCGGCTTTGCTTTTTCATCAAGTACTCGAGTAGTTAGGGTTTAGACACATGACGCAGTTTTGGCAACAAAAATCATTAGAAGAGATGACTGAACAAGAGTGGGAATCTCTGTGTGATGGCTGTGGTAAATGTTGTCTGCATAAATTGATGGATGAAGACAGTGATGAGATCTATTACACCAATGTTGCATGTAGCTGGTTAAACAGCAAAACCTGTTCGTGTAAAGATTACCCAAACCGTTTCACCTCAGGTGAAGAGTGCACAAAGTTGACTCGTGATGATATCGACGACTTTACCTGGCTTCCACACACATGCGCGTATCGTTTGCTGGCAGAAAAACAACCTCTGCCAGAGTGGCACCCATTGATCACAGGTTCAAAATCTGCAATGCATGCCGCCGGTGAAAGCGTGCGTAATAAGGTGGTTTACGAAATTGATGTAGTCAATTGGGAAGACCACATTTTGAATCATCCTAACAGGGGATAGGCGTAGCAAGGCATATCAAGGCCTTGCTTGTGGTCACTTCATCAATAATCATCAATATTTACCAGTATCACGAAAATTTTCCGCCATTTCGTCGCCACTTTTATGGCGACAAATATTAACTGCTTGGAGATTTAATCCGTAGGTACTTAGGGTTTTCCAACTGTTCTGGGAGCGGGAAGAACCAGCTGCCTATAGAAAATAGGTGATGTTTGTTTCTGCTTTCTAAACAATCTAACTGAAAGACAGGCCTATAAACACCTTTTATATGATTGTATACACTTAAACGGTTCGAGAGTAGTGCGTATGCTAGGACTCTCGGATATTCATGAGCTAAACGTAATAGCACGTTATCATGGGGGATGCTCAGTGTCTGAGATAGTTCCGTAACTTTTTCAATGATAGCCCGTCTGCCCAATATATTTAGTGGCTCAGAAACAAGTAAACTCATAAAAGAGTAGACATATTTTTTGTCAATACACCATTCATTGCCAAAAGAGGTGTAATTGTGCTCTTTAAAGAAATAAGTCCGATTAACTACATACTTTAGCCAGCAAACTATAAATACATATACACTGGCAGACAGATTATCCCGATAGTTGTGAAAGTCTTTATGAGGGTCTTTCTGTACATCCATGAAATTTTCTATCTTCAAATCAAAATAGAGTAACTTTAGGTGTGTCCTAAGTTCCTCAAACTTATTCTTAGCTATACGTTTATGCTCTTCTTCCGTAATGTAGTCCTGAGTAGAGAGCAAACCTTCATGTGCTGAGAGTACAAAAAACCATTTCCTGTCACATGCTAAGTCTGATTTAGAAAGTTCCTCGACCGTTGAATCAACCTTTGCTACATATGACTCAAGAGCGATCCTTGATTGGCTTGTCGTTATTGAATGGTGTCTATCTAGAATGTTGTAAATCAGAGTTGCTATAGCAACTAAGCCAACCAGAATATTTGCAAAGTCAGCAATGCTAACCTCGTTTTCAGGTATGTTTGGGTAACGATGTAACGTGATCATTATTAACAGATAGATTATTACAACTGCCCAACTTAAGTGCTTGAAATTAATTTTCATCTATAAATGCGCCAATAGTTTTTGCTAACCACGTCTTCAAGGTGAACGGGGGCTAGGTGAGCGTATCGCATGGTCTGTTTGATATCGCTGTGCCCAAGAATTTCCGTCGAATAACCGATGTTAAATAACGGGCCTGAGCCTTCCTTGTAAATCATATCATAGAGTTCTAGCCTGATAGATACTGAACGGTACTTTTTGTCTTTCGTTTGGGTATTGGGTATAGGTGACTTTGTTCTTAGTAAGCGGAGTGTCGCTAACAAAGCTTGAATATCATCGTGGAACTCGTGCGCTTCTGCCTTGGCTATCAAGTCCTGTATTTCCTCAATGGTCAAAAGCTCCACCTCCGTTTAATGCAGTTTGAATTGGCTACTACACCTTCATGACAAGCTTCTTTCCCTTTCAACATTTCCTATTTTGCCGAGAGCCAGTTCTGGGTAACGTAAGTGTATTTATAATCCATGTTTGGATTCATCCTGAAAATGGTTTGCCAAAAGTAAATAATGAGAAGCAAATACCACTCAAATACTAGGTGAAACCAATAATTTGATATTGTTCACAATTTACCACTTCTGATTCCCCCTTCGTACTAAAGCTATCTATGTAAATGCAGTTGATAGTCAGTCTCATCAAAATGAACTTACAACTGTCTGTTTCAAAAGACATTAACTGTGAAGTACGTGAAATTCGTGTTGAGGTTAATGTCCTATTTAAAGTGTGTTGGTTTCATTAATGGAAGGTTAGTTTCCAGTTGTGGCTAATGAGCTTTAACTTTTTACTCCTCATAATGCGCAAAATGTAACATTGTGTTTCAAAGTGCAACAATGAATACACATTGATAGTGTGGTTTTTATCTCCACTCAATTCCGTTTTGTTTCGCTCTGATCCCAACGTTACTCATGCTCAACACATAAACATTCTAATGACTATAACAACTGGTTCTTAGCTTGATACCAATCGTAGTAAGTAATTGTGCATTCTAGCTGGTTAAGATGCTTGATAACGGTGTTAAGAAATTTGTAAGTAGAATAACTACTTATCAAAATCTTTGGCTTTTTATCAAACATTTTCTCTGCGCTATTTCTGAATTCTTATTTACTGTGATTGGCATTTGCTTTGAAACCAGACAACCATCGAGAAAGTTAATGGAAGCCTCAAGTTATAAACGCATCTTGTCGAGGGGAAGTTTGGCGTCCGTCATACTTATGCTCTCAGGATGTAATTCAGCTTTACTTGACCCCAAAGGTGCCATTGGTGTGCAGGAAAAAGAGCTAATTATTACTGCTCTTTTGCTTATGTTGATCGTTGTAATCCCTGTGATTCTAATGACGATTTACTTCGCATATCGATACCGCGCCTCTAATACCGCAGAAGAGTACGCACCTGAGTGGTCACACTCGACCAAAATCGAAGTGGTGGTATGGACAATTCCAATCATCATCATTGCGATTCTTGCGACGATCACATGGCGTTCGACTCATGAACTAGAGCCATCCAAACCTTTGGAAAGTGATGTTAAACCAATGACCATCGAGGTGGTGTCACTCGATTGGAAATGGTTGTTCATCTATCCAGAAGAAAACATTGCGACGTTGAACTATGTGGCGTTCCCGAAAGACGTGCCAGTGCAGTTCAAACTAACTTCAGACAACATCATGAACGCGTTTTTCATCCCTCGCTTAGGTACACAGATCTACGCGATGCCAGGCATGGTAACCAAGCTTAACCTGATAGCGAACCATGAAGGTCACTACAAAGGTTTTGCATCGAACTACAGCGGCGAAGGTTTTTCTCAAATGAAGTTCACAGCCTCAGCAATGTCTGATCGTGCAGCGTTCCTAAATTGGGTGCAGAAAGTGAAGGCGAGCCCTGATCGTATTGAAAACTGGGAGCAATATAGCTCACTGGCAGCGCCAAGTATCGCAGAGCCAGTCACTTTGTTCTCTAGCGTTCCTCCGTTCTTGTTCACCGACGTTGTGACTCAGCATCCTGGTTCAATGAACTGTTTGCCTGAAAACCAAGGATAATCGTAATGTTTGGAAGATTAACTCTTGATTCAGTTCCGTTCCACGAACCTATTATCGTCATCACCTTAGCGGTTGTGGCGCTGGTTGGTTTAGCCGTAGTTTACGCGATAACTAAAGCCGGAAATTGGCAATATTTGTGGAATGAATGGTTTACTTCAGTAGACCATAAAAAACTTGGCTTCATGTACATCGCAGTAGCGATGGTGATGCTTGTTCGTGGTTTTGCTGACGCAGTAATGATGCGTAGCCAGCAACTCCTTTCTTCTGCGGGTGAAGCAGGTTACTTGCCACCACATCACTACGATCAAATTTTTACTGCCCATGGCGTGATCATGATCTTCTTCGTAGCGATGCCATTGGTTATTGGTCTGATGAACATCATCGTGCCATTGCAGATTGGTGCGCGTGACGTAGCTTTCCCGTATCTGAATAACTTGAGCTTCTGGCTGTTTGTTGCTGGCGTCATCCTAACAAACATGTCTCTCGGCTTAGGTGAATTTGGTCGTACCGGTTGGCTAGCGTACCCGCCGCTTTCAGGTATTGAGGCTAGCCCAGGAGTTGGGGTCGACTATTGGATTTGGGCGCTGCAGATATCAGGTGTTGGTACAACGTTAACAGGCGTGAACTTCTTCGCGACCATTTTGCGTATGCGTACACCGTCTATGCCAATGATGAAGATGCCAGTTTTTACTTGGGCGTCTCTGTGTGCAAACATTTTGATCATCATTTCATTTCCAATCCTAACAGTGACTATCGCTCTGCTAACGCTGGATAGATACCTAGGCATGCACTTCTTTACCAATGATCTTGGCGGCAACGTAATGATGTACGTCAACCTGATTTGGGCTTGGGGCCACCCAGAAGTGTACATTTTGATCTTGCCAATTTTTGGTGTGTTCTCAGAAGTCACCGCAACCTTCTCACGTAAAAAGTTGTTCGGTTACACATCGCTAGTTTGGGCTACCGTAGTTATCACGATTCTTGCGTTTGTCGTTTGGTTACATCACTTCTTTACGATGGGATCTGGCGCGAACGTAAATGCCTTCTTCGGTATCGCCACGATGATCATTTCTATCCCAACAGGGGTGAAGATCTTCAACTGGCTATTCACCATGTACAAAGGTCGCATCCGCTTTACAACGCCAATGATGTGGACGGTGGGCTTCCTGATCACCTTTACTGTTGGTGGTATGACGGGCGTACTAATGGCTGTTCCGGGCGCAGATTTCGTTCTGCATAACTCAGTATTCCTGATTGCTCACTTCCACAACGTTATCATTGGTGGTGTGGTCTTTGGATGTTTTGCTGCGATCACTTACTGGTTCCCGAAAGCGACAGGTTTCACCATGAATGAAACTTGGGGCAAACGTGCGTTCTATCTTTGGATTATTGGATTCTTAATGGCGTTCCTACCGCTTTACGCGCTAGGCTTTATGGGGATGACTCGTCGTTTAAGCCAAGACATCAACCCAGAATACTTCCCACTGTTGTCGATTGCCGCAGCAGGTACGGTTGTGATTGCGCTGGGTGTATTGTCTCAGTTCATCCAAATTTACGTGAGTATCCGTGACCGAGAGCAAAACCGTGACCTAACTGGTGACCCGTGGGGTGGCCGTACTCTTGAGTGGGCAACATCGTCTCCACCACCGTTCTACAACTTTGCGCACCTGCCAAAAGGTGATGTACTGGATGCGTTCTGGTACCAGAAGCAAAGTGGCGAGTTCGACCCAACTAAAGAGGTGGAATACGAACGTATTCATATGCCAAAAAACACGGCAACAGGCATCTATGTGTCGGCTTGGTCGCTCCTATTTGGCTTCGGCATGATTTGGTACATCTGGTGGCTAGCGGCGGCAAGTTTGGTCGGTATTATCGTGACGTGTATTCAGCATAGCTACAACGATGATGTGGATTACTACGTGGAAGTTGAAGAGGTCAAAGCAATTGAGGCCGAGCGTCGAGCTCAGCTTGAAAAAGCGAAGAAAAACTCAGTGAAAGACAGCGAAAGTAAAGATGATCTGGAGGTGACGTATGCAAACTAATATCGCAGCACATCACGACCATGATCACCACCATGACACGAATGGCAACAAGCTATTTGGCTTCTGGGTTTACCTGATGAGTGATTGTGTACTGTTTGCGACCTTGTTCGCGACATACGCTGTGCTGTCGAGCAATTCAATTGCGGGCCCAACAGGTAAAGACATTTTCGAACTGCCATTCGTGTTTGCCGAAACCATGCTGCTGCTGCTTAGCAGTATCACATTTGGTTTTGGCATTATCGCGATGAAGCGCAACAACGTCGTTGGTCTCAAACGTTGGATGTTAGTAACGTTCGCGCTTGGTCTTGGCTTTATCAGTATGGAGGTCTATGAGTTCCATCACCTGATTAAAGAAGGCTATGGCCCACAAACAAGTGCATTCCTATCGGCATTCTTTACGTTGGTTGGTACGCACGGCCTGCACGTAACCTTTGGTCTGATTTGGTTAGCGGTAGCTTATCACCAGCTTTCGACTAAAGGTCTGAACGACAACATGGCGATGCGTTTTAACTGCTTAAGTCTATTCTGGCACTTCCTAGATATCGTTTGGATTTGTGTCTTTACCATCGTTTACTTACTGGGGGTAATGTAATGGATCAACATGTAGAAACCAGTGCGTCAGATTACGTTAAAGGTTTTATTACCTCACTGATTCTGACGGTAATTCCGTTCTACTTTGTTTGGACGAAATCATTACCAGATACAACGACCTATGCGATTCTATTTGGATGTGCATTAGTGCAGATATTTGTTCACTTTAAATACTTCTTGCACATGGAAACAAAAACATCTGATGGACGTTGGAACCTTGTATCACTGATGTTTACCGCCATTGTTGTACTTATCCTTATCGCTGGCTCGGTATGGATCATCTACAACATGAACGTCAACATGAAGTTGTAGGCCAAGGTATGCTGAAAAGTTATTTGTCTATCACCAAACCAGGCATTATTTTCGGCAACCTGATTTCTGTTGCGGCGGGGTTCTTCCTCGCCGTAAAAACAGAACCAGCCAGTCTAATGTTGTTTGTTACAACGTTGGTTGGCGTGGGGTTAGTCATCGCTTCAGGTTGTGTGGTGAATAATATTTTCGATCGTGATATCGACCAAAAGATGGCACGTACACGAAATCGTGAAACAGTGAAAGGCAACATCAATATCGATATTGCGTTTGTTTATGCACTTGCATTATTGCTGGTAGGAACCGCACTGTTATTTATCCGAGTGAACCCACTATCCGCTGTCGTCGTGTTGCTTGGCTACGTGTATTACGTGTTCTTTTACACGATGTGGTACAAACGTAACTCGGTGTATGGAACCTTAGTGGGAAGTATCTCAGGCGCAGTTCCGCCATTGGTGGGTTACTTGGCGGTAACAAACTTCATTAGCTTGGAAGCGATTTTACTCTTTATCATGTTCTGTCTCTGGCAAATGCCGCACTCGTATGCCATTGCCATGTTCCGGATGCAAGACTACCGAGAAGCCGGGATTCCCGTATTGCCAGTTAAAGAAGGCATTCATAAAGCGCATCGACACATGAAAGCGTATGTCGTGGCGTTTGGAGCAGTATCGTTGGGATTATTTTTACTGGGCGAAGCCGGGTATGAATACTTAGCGGTTGCAGCGGTTGTTTGCTTTATGTGGACGAAAGTGACCTTTCGCAGCATTGATGACAACAACTACATCGCTTGGTCAAAATCGGTGTTTAAAGTCTCATTGCTAGTGGTGATGGGGATAAGTGGTGTGCTAGGATTAGAGCTTATTCCTTTGTAGTGCTTCAAGCTTGGGTTCATTGCTAGCATTTACATTCTGTCGCCATATTATGGCTATTTCAAATATTAAATTAAGTTATTGTTTTTATTTACTATAAATGACTTTGAACAATAAGATCACATTTTGAATCATCTTAACCGAGACTAGTTGAGACAAACAGCCGCCATTCGCGGCTGTTTTTGTATTTGCTGCCGGCTAACAGTGAGAATGCAAAACTTGTACGGAGAGTGGTGTACACTAGACAGTATCAACTTGTAAAACAAAGACTTATTTGAGTCTTTTTGAGGTAAATATGGGAAAAGTCAAACGTTCAAATTTCTCTTTTTTCTGCTGGTCACTGGTTGCGGTGCTAGCCTTGGTTGTCAGCCTGAATGCTCATGCTGTGGCAGAGTCCACGCAACCGGTATTATCTCAAGACGCAATGGCGCTGCAGACAATTAATAGCGATTTAAAAGATCTGAGTGATGCTTTGAACAGTGCCAGCGGCGATGAAAAGGATGCTCTGCAGCTCAAGCTATTTCAAAAAAATGAAGAGCTCAGAGCGCAACTGACGAGTGCGATCAACAGCCAAAGCATTGATAAGGAAATGTTGATTGCGCAAGTGGAAATACAGCGAAAGTATACCAGCAATGCCACTGCCTATCTTGAAAGTAAGATCAAAGCACTGAACGTAAAAATCGATGAAGCTGAGAATACCGACCGATTGTCGTTGATTACCGAATATCAAGAGTTACAACACTACCTTGATGAAGTCATTACCTCCCGTTGGCAGAATATTCAGTGGCTCAAAGCGCTCGGTCTTAATGAAGTCGTGGCAGAAGAGCAATTGCGCAATGTGGTGCTGAAACGGCTGCGACTAATGTCTGCATCCGTTGAGTACTTTAACCAGCAAATAAGTGTGGTTGGTAAGCAACTTACCGTTAGTCCAGAGTCGGAAAAATCAGCATTGCAACTTAATCAGTTGGTGATTAAACAGCGCATGAGTATTGCGGTTGACAGCCTCTCTACATTAATTAACCTAGCAGACAAGCTTGATATCGATAGTGCCGAGTACAAACGCTTGCAGTTTGAAGTGACCGGCAGTATTACTCAAGATTTGCTCAATGGTCCGGTAATGTTTGCGGTTGTGACAGCTTGGACGGACAACTTATGGCATTGGATGGTCAATAATGCACCCCGGCATTTATTCCAACTGTTTGTCTTTGCCTTAATCCTGCTTGCGACAAGTATGCTCGCAAAATTGGTGCGTAAAGTTGTGAGTAAGACAGTGGTGACCAAAAACCTCAATTTGTCGCACTTGATGCAAGACTTCTTTATCGGCATGTCAGGCAAGTTCATCTGGGTGATTGGCTTTTTAGTCGCCTTGTCACAAATTGGCTTAAACCTTGCCCCTGTGCTGACAGGTTTCGGGATTGCAGGTGTGATCATTGGTTTTGCCTTGCAAGATACTCTGTCGAACTTTGCGGCGGGGATGATGTTACTTATCTATCGTCCATTTGATGTCGGTGACTTTGTTTTTGCGGGTGGCGTTGATGGTAAGGTCAGCCATATGAGTTTGGTTAACACCACCATTAAAACGTTTGATAATCAGATCATTATTATTCCGAATAGCAAAATTTGGGGTGATGTTATCAAGAACGTTACTCATGAGCGTGTTCGTCGCGTTGATATGGTGTTTGGTATCGGTTATGCCGATGACCTGCTAAAAGCAGAGCAAGTTCTGACTGACATTATTACCTCACACCCCTCGGTGTTACGTGCACCTGAGCCGATGGTCAAAGTGCATACACTTAATACCTCTTCGGTGGATTTCATTGTTCGTCCGTGGGTGAAAACGGATGATTATTGGGACGTTTATTGGGATGTGACGAAAGAGGTTAAGCTGAGGTTTGATAAAGAAGCTATCTCGATTCCTTTCCCGCAACAGGATGTGCATTTACATATGGTCGACCGTAAGTCTGCCTCATAGAAAACGCCCCAACAGGGGCGTTTGATTATGCCAAGCAAAATTTATTCAGGCTATTTCACTTGAGACTTAATAAACTCGCCAAGTTCTGAGTGATGCATGATTTTTGATACGGGTAGTACCTTCTCTATAGGTCCCCAAGCAAATACATTGACCGGCGTATGAGTGTGAGTGCCTGTTCCCCATACAATGTTTTGTCCGGTGGCTTGCTCGCGTGCTAATAAGTTGCCACGGTCGTTGTAAGGGAAGAAAGCATCAAAATCGTTAATCGCAGGGACGTCTTCTACTGATAAGTAACTATGTCCAGCTAGACGGTAAGGGTTCGGCTTACTCTTTAAAACGTTCGCTGCTTGTTCTGCTGAAATTGGGAAAGCGCTGTTTTGGTTAACAATTTCAGCAAGCTTTTCAGGGGTTTGTTGAGCTTTGTCCAGCTTTTCAAACTGGCTAATCATCGCGTAGTAGCTGAGTTTTTGGTTGTATAAACCATCGAGGATATCAAAAGCGCCAAAGTTGAAGTTTGGTGCATAGTCGCGATTCTCAAATGCTTTTCCTGAACGCTTTTGTGGTTGAGGTAGGTCATTTGATGAATAACTAAAACCAAATGAGCCTGTTTCGTGGTCAGCAGTTACAATCACTATCGTGTCGTCACGATCTTTTGCCCAGTCGTAGACAGATTGGACTGCTTCATCAAACTTAATCAATTCTTGCAGCATGGTACCGGCATCGTTACTGTGCCCCGCCCAGTCAATCTGCCCACCTTCAACCATCAAGAAGAAACCGTCTTTGTCTTTCGCTAATACTTCTAGCGCTTTATTGGTCATTTCTTTTAAGCTGGGTTGGCTGCGTTTAGGATCGTCTTTCTCGTTACGATAAGCGATACCATCATTCATCCCAGAATAGGCAAATAGGCCTAGTAGTTTATCGCCTTTTGCGTTGTCCAACATGCTGCGATTAAACGCAAGTTGGTAACCACTTTGCTGGGCTTCTGTGAGGAGGTTACGTTGGTCTTTGCGTTTTGACTTAAGGTAAACATCACCTTGAGTAAGTTTTTCAAGCTGCTGATAAGTCTCACCTTTGTCATTAGTTGACTGAGGGATCCAATGACGTAGACCACCCGATAACATCACATCAACGCCGGTGGCTAGCATGTCGGAAGCAATGTCATTCTCAAGTGAACGATGCGGCTGGTGGGCAGCAAAAGCAGCTGGAGTGGCATGGGTCAAACGTGTGTCAGATACAAGCCCCGTCGCTTTGCCTGCACGTTTTGCTTTTTCAAGTACGGTCTCTACGTGGTTACCTTGTGCATCGATACCAATCACTTCAGAACCAGTATAAATACCAGTTGCGAGCATAGTCGCTGAACAAGCGGAGTCGACCACAATCGCATCTTCAGGATGGGTTAATGATGATCCAATGACACCTTGTTCTGCCAGTTGGTAAAGTGCGGTTTTCTTACCTTGATAGATAGAGTTGGGAGCTTGATTCGCATAGGTTTCGAGTAGGCCAACTTGTTGCGGCCCCATACCATCGCCAATCATTAAGATAACGTTTTTGATTTCTGCTGAAATAACACTAAAAGAGAGCGTAGACGTTGCCACTGCGGCAATAATTGGTTTTATATAGAGCTTCATTAAATTGTCCTTGTTTATAAAAGCGCAATAATTAAAACATTGATTTGTTTCGCTAATGTTTCACTTTGGTTGCGAAATGATAACAGCAAAGTCGCCATGGCGTCTGTTACAACGGATAGAAAACGCTCATCAAATAGTGAGCTTTGAATCAAGAGACCAGCAGTGTTGAGTCATGGTGAGGAAAGTGTTGGAACTTATTTAGAAAAGGATATCAATAAAATAGCCATTGAGAGTAGCAGTGCTGTCAGGCCAAAAATGTAAGTTTATTGCACGTTGGAATCAGTCACGCGCAATGATGTCATGATTTAAAAGGGATGAAATTATCGGATCCACGGGTAATTTTCGACAAACCGTGAGGTTTGTCTTGATGGAATTAGATGCTTATGGTCAGCGGGCAAGGTGCTAAAGGAGTGCCAGCAGAATGCCGCCAACGGTTGCCGCTGCGGAAAGGTATTGCCCCGCAGAGTACGAACCATCTTCTTCTTGTTCAATTTTATCTGGATGATCCATGCCTAGCGCGCCATGGGCAAACGACTCGACTTTCTTGCCGACGCTCTTATCATCAACTTTACTTTCTTTATCAATCTCTTGAAGAGCAGCTAAAAGCGCTTTACCTTCATCGGAAAGGGTCACTTTATTTTGCTCCACTTTGAGTGGGGCAGGTTTAGAGGCGGCTTCAGATGCAACTGCTTGAGGCTTTACCTGCTGGGTCGGTGACAGTTTGGCTGGCTCCATTCCTACTGGTGTCATAATGATCTCCTTACATTATCCTCAGACAATATATCGACTGCTTTAAGAAAAACTTGTGCAAATATGCAAAATTTGTATAAAAAGAAATTAAAGCATAAATCGTGCCTGTTTAATTATTATTCACTGGTTTCCTCACCAGTGAGAAGAAATGTGCGTGTATACCACATTTCTTATCTAAAAAAGTTTGTCGGATTGATGAACATAGCAAAATGAGTGCCTACTGACAGTCTGAGTCATTATTTTTTTGGCCGATATGGCGATAGGCCGCTTGACGACTCTCTTCACTGACGTAACGTATTGGTGGCTCAAGAACATTAAGCCAGTAATCTTGTTTTAAGGATGTGGTGGGGGAGGTGAGTGAGCTAGGAGTAATAACCACGATCTTGAGGTTTGGATTACGTTTGAGTATTGATGCTTTGGTGCCTAATCCTTGCTCGGTATGAAACTTACCCGCGATATGGACGATTTGAGTTGAGGGGTGGTGTTGAAGATAAGTGACAATACTGTCTGCCATCGTCTCATCCCATGTTACTTGCGCTGCATATTGACGTGTCGTTTGCTCCAGCGTGCTATGATGCATTGACGCCATGAACTTTTCTTTATAGGGGCTTGCGGAGTCGTCAATCTGTGGTGCAAGCCATTGACGCTGTTGATTATCGAGTGTGTCGAGATAGCTTAACCCTTGTCGCCCGATACAGCGTACGATGGCTCTGGGCGCGTTTGCAGCGATAATATCGGCATTATGTGACTTGGCAAGTTCGACTAATGGTCGGTAATCACTTTCATAGTTTGGCCAAGCTGCGCCTTGCTTTATCAGCTCCTGTTCTCCAATTTCGCCAGCTAAGTAACGGTCGACAACTGATTGTTTGTCACGCGAAAATTGCTCCATAGACAATGTGACAGGTCTTTGCTGCTGTAGCCGTTGCTTGAGAAAGTCGCTTTGAAAGCGATGGATTCCAGCATGAGTATGCCACTCGCCAATTAAAATGATGTCAGCTTGGTCAATGTCGTCAGGTAATGTCTGAAGATCGATGGGAGTGAATTGAGGAGAATAGAGTTGATAGTCATAGAAGCTAATGATTGCTTGCTGGGTATAGGGCGGCATAGAGCAAGCGCTAAGTAGCATCGATAATAATGCGATGGATAGACGTTGAAACATAAAAGCCTCCACAAAAGATTGACCTAATAGTAATCGAGGCTATCGGGCAACTCAATTATAATGAGAATTATTTTCGTTTGTTTGGGCTATTGTTTACGATAAACTCGGATCATAAAGTGTGCCTCACACTTAAATACACTTGTCTGGGCCAGCTTTTCACGCAGTTCGTCACTGGCTTTCCACGCAAAAGGGGTCATTTGTAGTAGGTCGAATCCTGCTCCCTCGCCAAGTGACATGGTGTAGTTAAGCATCTCTTGATACTCGAGCTCAAAGCCTGCGACAGACTCCGCTTCTTCATTGTGTAGCCTGACGTCAGCGTAAATGTTAGCTCGAAGCTGATAAAGATGACGAGCGGCGGGCGTTACCGTGATAACGACCCCGTTGTCACTAACAACACGTTGTAGCTCTTGTGCCTTGCAAGGTGCATAAATACGCAGTACGGCATCTAAACTTTGATCAGCAAAAGGTAAGCGATGACTCGAAGCGACACTAAAATGGCAGTTAGGGTAGCGTTTGGCGGCATAACGAATCGCTACTTTTGAAATGTCGAGGCCATAGGTTTGAGCTGGCTCGAACTGCTTAGTGAGTGCGGTGGCAACTTGCATGGTGTAATAGCCCTCTCCACATCCAATATCGAGCAGGCGATGCGGAGTGTTAACTGTATGTAGTGCGCAAACTTCAGCGACTCGTTGCCTCAAGGGTTGATAGTGGCCCTGTTGCAAAAATCGACGACGAGCTTGCATCATCTCTTTATTATCACCGGGATCTTTTGAACGTTTATGTTGCACAGGCATCAGATTGACATAACCTTCTTTCGCGAGATCAAAACTGTGGTTGTTGGCACACTGATAATTGTGTTGAACAAAACTCAAAGTTTGATGACATAGAGGGCAGGTATAAGACATAAATCGCTCGCTTAATAGTGAAGGCGCAGATTTTATCAGGAAGCGTTGTCAGGCACTAGCACCAAGAAAACAAAGGGCAGGTTTTTGCGGGTCAAAGCCTAAGTGAATAACGATACCAATCACCGTATTGATGGCCGCTTGTCTTTGATTCAGGCTATAGGAAGAACCTTAGGAAATAGTAGAAGTGAAAAGCGATAGCATTGTTAAGCTAGTAGTCGTTGAATAGACGCAGGTCTGGCGACCTGCGTAGAGGAAACCTACTTACTTGAGAGCGTGGTGACCAACTGATGTGTTTCGCCAGGTTGCAACGTTTTTCCTTGCTCTAATGTGGCAGCGTGCAGTGTTGATTCGACGCAGAGAAAGGTTGTATAGCCATTATCGGCCATATCACCCATACTTTGTGCGCCTTCGGCCCATGGGTTCCAAATTACCGCCGAGTTATGGCCTTGATTCTCGATCACAATAGAGCGGTCTAACACGGGGTCTTGAACGATAATCTTCGCTTGTGGCTGAGTGTAAACGCGATCAATGGTATCGGTAAGCCGAAGTACATCATCACCTTGGAAAACCTCGCCACCTTTTAGGCTATCGATGTATTGACATCCCATGCCTGTGGTTTGTGCTTGGGTAATATCACCGAGGTTAAGGTAGCTATGCAACGCACCGGAAAATGTCCAAGGTGTTTGATCGGTATTTTGTATATCCAGCGTCACTGTGAGCTCTTCACTGACTTCGACCAATAATCGAGCAGAAAATAGGTATGGCCACACCGAAAGAGTCTCTTCAGAAGCCATCAAACCAAGCTCAACAATAACGCCGTTATCACTTTCACGATGTTCGATCAGTGTCCATTGTGAAGTGCGCGCAAAGCCGTGAGCAGGTGCAGCAAGACGGCCAAACCATGGCCAACATATTGGAATACCACCGCGTAATGCTGTTTTTCCATCAAATTTGGCTTGCTCACTCATCCAAATCAGATCGTCTTGACCTTCAGGCTTGAATGACACCACGTGACCGCCATGAAGAGCGATACCCGCAGATGCTTTGTTGTGGATGATTCGGACGATTTTTACTTTGTCTTGTTCGACGATAGTGACGTTATCAGACAGTACCGTTAATGCCGGTAATTGGTTCAGGTTCATTGCGTGTCCCTTAAAAATAAATTGTATTCAATTAGATCGGGTTTCTTTTCTTATATGAAGCATTTCCAATTGAATCAAATCTAGCTCAGGATATTGTTTGCCAGTGAGCAATAGAGCAGGTACAAAAAAGGCGACTCGAGAGCCGCCTTTACGATATTCTGCGTTAAACGCTTACCTTAAAGTAATGATTACTTAGAGATGTGAGCGATTAGGTCTAGAACTTTGTTTGAGTAACCGATTTCGTTGTCGTACCAAGATACAACTTTAACGAATTTGTCAGTTAGAGCAACACCAGCTTTAGCATCGAATACTGAAGTTTGAACTTCACCGATGAAATCTTGTGATACAACTTGGTCTTCAGTGTAACCAAGAACGCCAGCCATTTCGCCTTCAGAAGCTTCTTTCATTGCAGCACAAATTTCTTCGTAAGATGCAGCTTCTTTCAGGTTAACAGTTAGGTCAACTACAGATACGTTAGCAGTTGGTACACGGAAAGCCATACCAGTTAGTTTGCCGTTTAGCTCTGGAAGAACAACGCCTACAGCTTTAGCAGCACCAGTTGAAGATGGGATGATGTTTTGAGAAGCACCACGGCCACCGCGCCAGTCTTTAGCAGAAGGACCATCTACAGTTTTTTGAGTTGCTGTAGTAGCGTGAACTGTAGTCATAAGACCAGACTCAATGCCCCACTTATCGTTAAGTACTTTAGCGATAGGTGCAAGACAGTTAGTAGTACAAGAAGCGTTAGAAACGATGTCTTGACCAGCGTAAGATGCTTGGTTAACGCCCATTACGAACATTGGAGTTGCATCTTTAGAAGGACCAGTAAGAACTACTTTCTTAGCGCCAGCAGTGATGTGCTTACGTGCAGTCTCGTCAGTTAGGAAAAGACCAGTTGCTTCAGCAACAACGTCAACGTCGATTGCATCCCACTTAAGATCTTCAGGGTTACGCTCTGCTGTTACACGTACAGTTTTGCCGTTAACGATTAGGTTACCGCCTTCAACTTCAACAGTACCGTTGAAACGGCCGTGAGTTGAGTCGTACTTAAGCATGTATGCCATGTACTCAACGTCGATAAGATCGTTAATACCTACTACTTCGATATCGTTGCGCTCTTGCGCTGCACGAAATACGAAACGACCGATACGGCCAAAACCGTTAATACCTACTTTGATAGTCATTATAGTTGCTCCACAACTTAATTTCTGATTAAAGATAACTGGTAGTAAAATTACAGAATCCAGTCAAAATCTGCAACTGATAATCGGACTTAACTTGTTTAAAGTCAAAAAAAAGTGTCGCTTTTTTTCACAATTAGTTGCAAACGGTTAACTTTTGAACGGATTGCTAGTTTCTTCCTAAACCAGTTGACGTAAAATAGTTTAGATGTCGACAGCAGTGCTGAAAGTTTGAACATCCTTTTATGGTTTCAAAGTATGTGCTACAAAGGTTGATATCCGCAAGTTTTTCGAAAAAAAAGTCATGATGAAGATTGAGAATACGGAGAAATAACGTTTTGAAACATAAGGTAGAGAAAGTCACTAAGCCTGATGAATACTGGCGTGAAAAGCTATCTGATGAACAGTACCGAGTCTGCCGAGAGCAGGGAACTGAAGCCCCATTTTCTGGGACGTTACTGCATAATAAAGAGACGGGAGTATATTACTGCACTTGTTGTGACGCGCCACTGTTTATCTCTGATAATAAGTATGATTCTGGATGTGGTTGGCCGAGTTTTGATGCCCCTATCAATAACGAGGCTATTCGCTATTTAGAAGATATGAGTCACGGAATGGTGAGAACTGAGATACGTTGTGCTGCATGTGACAGCCACCTTGGTCACGTTTTTAACGATGGACCGCAAACAACAGGTGAGCGCTATTGTGTTAACTCAGTGTCGTTAATTTTCACCAATTGACAAAAAAGCGGTGATTTATCCACCGCTGATTGTTTTATCCTTTCACTTTACCGTTTGGCGCTTGCAAATTTTGGGATTTGTTCTGATTTGAAAGTGCCAGCACGGATGGAATCTTCGATTTGGTCGGCGATGTCGTCAAGTTGGTCATAAATGCTGGGCTCAAACCCGTATAGCAGTTGTAATTCACTTTGAGACGCGATCGGTACATTGAACGATTCTGCAATACGTGTCCATATATAGGCTTCTTCTTTCAAGTTAAGTCGGTACGTGGTACTAGCTAGAGATTTAAATATTTCGGTATTGATATTGTTACCCTTGGTCAACTCAAGGGCATGAAATAATAGTTGGCGTGTCTTTCCCTGATCTCGGCTAGTATAGAAAGTCGCCAGGGCATATTGCATTTCCGCGCTTTCTAGTGCGGGAGAGCCTTCGAGTTGCAAGAAGCGTCGTCGTGCTTGATCATCCCCAATTTGACTCCACAAAAAATAAAGTGCGTTCGGAGATGAAGATTGTTGTAATTTAGCGACGATGTGTTCTAAGTCTTCACCAGAATTGACCAGTGCATTGAAGCGACGCTGTTTCAAATTGGTTTGATCGAGCGGTTGAATTTGTGCGGCGAGCCCGAGACACTTTCGATACTCGGCTGTTAGCAGATATTCTTTTATTTGGTTAGTGTCTGTTGGGTTCTTGAGGACTTCAAAACGATGCCATATAAGATCAGTGCGAGGGACACGGCACTGACCATCGTCCATGTTGAGTCGCTCGCATTGCAAGGTTGGGTTGTTATTGCATAATTGTTCAGTGTTCTTGTTTCCTTCAAAGCATCCTGTAAGCAGGAGGCTTGATCCCAAGAGTGTTAGCGCATTGGTTATCTTCATACTATCGTTGCTTGTGATCCGTTACACTTAATCATTGCAGGTGTCTTGACTCGTTCTGCTAGCCCGGTAGTGTTTGCTTACTTTAGTCGATTTATAGGACATAAAATGGACGCAGAGCAGTTAATTAATGCCATCACACCTGAGGCTTATGAGCGCTTACTATTTGCAGTAGAAACTGGTAAGTGGCCCGAGGGTACTCTACTTTCTGAGCAGCAGCGAGGCACTTGTATGCAAGCTGTGATGTTGTATCAATCTAAGCATAATGCAGAAGCTCAACATATGACAGTGGCTCAGGGTGGAGAAATCAGTTTTAAATCTAAAGCGGAGCTGAAAAAGCAGTTTTTGCAAGGGCAGGACGACATAGTGCGAGTAAACCCAAATCAAGAGTGAATCGCTTTAACGAAGATCCATAAATCACAAAGGCAAGGGGAACCTTGCCTTTTGTTATCGCGTTATTAAGTAAGGTGTTACCCACAGCATTTTTTGAATTTTTTGCCGCTGCCGCACAAACAAGGATCATTTCGCCCTAGCTTAATACTGTTTATTGATTGACTTAACCTAGCATCAATGTCGCGAGCTGTGTCACTTGCCGAGGGAAAGGTTCCATCGATATACAGCCATTGCCCATTCTCTCGCACAAAACGAGAACGTTCTTGTAGGCAATACTCGTTCCCCTCTTGGTGGAAAAAGGCTTTAAAGGTAACAAAACCTTCGTCGACTTGGCTGCCATCTTCGCTGCAAATAACTTCTAAGCGAGTCCAATTGCTGTCAATTGACTCGGCGATTTCGCTACGCTGTGTTTGTGCTTGGCAGCTAGGATGGTATGTGTTGACGACAAAATCGATCAACCCTTTGACATGAGCACAGTAACGGGCACGCATCAAAGCTTCTGGGGTGTGGGCTTGAGTGACATCATTATGTACGCGACCACAGCACTGTTCATAGGCGCTTGGCTTTCCACAAGGGCAGGAGTTCATTTCGATTCCAGTTCGTTCGTTTTGACAGACAGAATCTCTGTGGTCCATTTCACCGATTCATCGTAGCACTTATTTAATGTGCGCTGATCAACGCCGATCTTATCACGGTAGTGATTTACATCGTCCCATTGCGCTTGTTCGTAGGCTCTGGTTAGTGAAAGAATATCGCCCAGAGTGCCTTCGTTGTTAGTAATGGCGAGTTTAATTGACTCATCAATCGATATTTGGCTAACGATTTGTTCAAGAGGTCGATCAAGTAAGCTGTCGAGCAATGAAAACATCCCAGTAAGAAATGCTTGACCCGTCTCAAATTTAGCCTCTAGTCGAGAGGCCAGAAGCTCACAATAACGTGCGCGCTGAATTGATAGCCGATAGAGATAATCGGGCTTGCTGTCTTGGCTAGAAGTGAGTGCAACTAATGAAATGAACTTGCGTAATTTGTCTTCACCTAAGTAGATAAGCGCCTGCTTAAAAGAATGAATCTCAGTCATAACAATAGACGACGAGTTAACAAAACTGAGCAGCTTATACGATAGGGTGACATCAGTGCTAATCAGAGTCTCAATCGCCGCAAAATCCATGTCTTTTTTGGCTATTTCCGTGAGAAGCTGGATGACCGTCATGAATGAAGGTTCAAGCGATTTACGAGTGATCATCTCAGGCTTGCTAAAGAAATAACCTTGGAAATAATCAAATCCTGCGTCTTTCGCCAATTCAAATTCTTGGTAAGTCTCAACTTTTTCGGCAAGAAATTGGATGTTGCTTCCACCTAAGCGCAGCATGAAAATACGTGCTTTCTCGATGGAAACTTGGCGTATATCGAACTTAATTATTGAGATATAAGGAAGAAATGCTCGCCACTCTTTGCTTGGAACAAAATCATCCAAAGCAATTTTATAGCCAAGGTCGGTCATCTCTTTGATCGCATCAAGTAGCTCTGTGGTCGGTGGGCAGTCTTCAAGCACCTCGATGACTAAATTATCCACTGGAAACAGCGTCGGGACTCGATTAATTAAGCTTTGATAGGGAAAATTAATAAAGCCAAGTTTTTTACCCAAGGTCTCGTAGTGAGTAGAGAGAAAATGGTCAGACAACAAGCGACTTGTCGCCTGTTCTGGATCAATTTCTGGAAACGTGTTTTGAGGTCCATCCCTAAAGAGAAGCTCATAACCAACCGTTTGCTTATTGGCGTCTAAAATAGGTTGTCTTGCGACGTATGAGTATTTCAAGGTAATAGCCTGCTCCGTATGAATAGTTTATGCGTTTACCTGTCTAAATCATTAGACGGCGACATTGTGCATTAAAACTACGCTTATCCTGAAAAAGGTCTTTGCTGTAACTCGAAATCATTTTTATCGAATATTAACACTGAGCCCTGTGTATACCAATCGCCTAACACAATTCTGGTGCAGACGGTCTGATCTGTCTTGAATGTGTGAACGTTAGGACGATGAGTATGACCATGGATCATTAGATCTACATTATAGACTTGCATGACGATTTCTACTTCGCTTTGTGTCACATCCATGATATCGAGCGACTTAGTTTTTTTATCTGTTTTGATATCTGACTGTATCTTACTGACAATTTTCTTCTTATAACGCATCGGAATACGATTAAACAACCATTGTAGCCAAGGTTGATGAACCTTTTTGCGGTATTCGAGATATTTGACATCTTGGGTACATAAGGTGTCACCATGCAATACTAAGGCTTTTCGTCCGTAGAGGTCGATAACGGTTTCGTCGCCCAATAGCGTCACGCCTGTTTGGCGGCTGAAACGTTTACCAACCAAAAAATCACGGTTACCTTGGGTAAAAAAGCAGGCAACTCCGCTGTCGGTCAAGGTTTTAAACTCGGTTCTAATTTGTTCGGCAAATTCAGATCGGTCGTCATCGCCTATCCAGAACTCAAACAGATCTCCGAGCACATATAATGCTTCAGCATGGACGGCTTCTTGGCGCATAAATCGAACAAAGCAATCGGTGGTTGCAGGGGTCGAAGGAGAGAGGTGAAGATCAGATATAAATAATGTGGTCATAGTCAATACAAACAGAGCGCACTAGGCGCTCTGTTATTCTTTATTATTCTTCGATAGTCGTGCCAGTGATCATTACATCTTCGAGTGGAACGTCTTGATGCATACCTGATGAGCCAGTGCTCACGCCTTTGATCTTGTTGACGATATCCATGCCTTCAACGACTTCAGCGAAGACACAGTAACCCCACCCGTCTAGACTTTCACTACGAAAATCCAGGAAAGTGTTGTTGTTAACGTTGATAAAGAATTGAGAGCTCGCTGAATGCGGTTCCATGGTACGAGCCATTGCCAACGTGCCGATTTTATTACTTAGGCCGTTGTTTGCTTCGTTCTTGATTGCTGCGCGAGTCGGTTTTTCACGAAGGCCAGACTCCATACCACCACCTTGAATCATGAAACCATCGATAACACGGTGGAAAAGAGTGTTGTCGTAGAAACCATCACGGCAGTACTGAAGGAAGTTTGCGCTAGTTTCTGGTGCTTTTTCATCGTTGAGCTGAATTTTGATGTCACCAAAATTAGTGTGAAGGGTGATCATGATTGTTTCCTTTACAGATATTTTTAACTTGAACCCAAGATTCTAGCTCAACTTTGGCGACATTAATACGTCAAAAGCACGTCTTGAGACCTAGGTATCGGCGTCATTGATGGGTTTTTGAGCGTTTGAGGGATTACCTAACAGGGCGTGACTTGATATACTGGTCGACCATTTGTATCACTCGAAAATTAGAAAGAGATCATGTTAAAGATATATAACACACTCACAAGACAGAAAGAGGAATTCAAACCAATCCATGCTGGCAAAGTTGGCATGTATGTGTGTGGGGTAACCATCTATGATCTCTGTCATATTGGTCACGGTCGTACTTTCGTCTCTTTTGATGTTGTTTCTCGTTACTTACGCTACCTAGGTTACGACTTGACCTTTGTACGTAACATTACTGATATTGACGATAAGATCATCAAGCGAGCAAACGAAAATGGTGAGTCTTGTGACTCCTTGACTGAACGTCTTATCGGCGAAATGCATACCGATTTTGATGCGCTCAATATGAAGCGTCCTGATATAGAACCCCGTGCAACGGAATTTATTGCAGAAATTGTAGAGTTGGTCGAAAAGCTAATTGAACGTGGTTTTGCTTACGTTGCGAGTAACGGCGATGTGATGTTCGAAGTTCGAAAATTTGACCAGTATGGCAAGTTATCTAAGCAAGACCTTGACCAACTGCAAGCGGGCGCGCGCGTTGATGTCGAAAGCGCTAAACGCAGTCCTCTAGATTTTGTTTTGTGGAAAATGTCGAAGCCAGGCGAACCAACTTGGGAGTCACCTTGGGGACCTGGGCGTCCAGGTTGGCACATTGAGTGTTCAGCAATGAACTCATCAATCCTAGGCAATCATTTTGATATTCATGGCGGTGGTTCTGATCTGCAGTTCCCGCACCATGAAAATGAAATTGCTCAATCTTGCTGTGCGCACGACACCCAATATGTAAATACTTGGATGCACAGCGGTATGGTGATGGTCGACAAAGAAAAGATGTCTAAGTCATTAGGTAACTTCTTTACCATTCGTGATGTACTAGCGCACTACGATGCTGAGACCGTACGTTACTTCCTTATGTCGGGTCACTATCGTAGTCAGTTGAACTATAGCGAAGAGAATCTTAATCAGGCGCGTGCATCACTTGAGCGTTTATACACGTCGTTGCGTGGTCTTGACCTGAGCGTACCTGCTGCGGGCGGTGAAGATTACATTGAGCGCTTTATTGCCGCCATGAATGATGACTTTAATACACCGGAAGCCTACTCCGTCCTGTTTGATATGGCCCGTGATATTAACCGTCTCAAAGAGGAAAAATCAGATCAAGCGAGTTCTCTAGGCGCATTAATGCGTCAACTTGCCGATGTGATTGGTATTCTTCATCAACAGCCGGAAGTCTTCCTTCAAGGTGCGGTCGATGATGATGAAGTTGCTGAAATTGAAGCCTTGATCAAGCTGCGTAACGATAGTCGCACCGCTAAAGATTGGGCCAACGCAGATATGGCACGAGATAAGCTTAACGAGATGGGTATTGTGTTAGAAGATGGCGCTGAAGGAACAATTTGGCGTCGCAAGTGATAGACAACGGTGATTAAATGAAGGGCTGTTTTTCAGCCCTTTTTCTATTAAATTTTTACTTTGAGGTAGGGCATTTCGTGGCTCAGATGTACTTCTATTACTCAGCAATGAATGCGGGTAAATCAACCACTCTTCTTCAGTCTTCGTTCAATTATCAAGAACGCGGTATGACACCAGTGATTTTTACTGCAGCGCTTGATGATCGTTACGGTATTGGTAAAGTGAGTTCACGGATTGGTTTGCAGTCTGACGCGCATTTGTTTCACCCTGATACCGATCTATATCAGGAAACTGTCGCACTCAATGACACAGAAAAACGTCACTGTATTTTAGTTGATGAATGTCAATTCTTAAGTAAAGAGCAGGTTTATCAGTTAACAGAAGTCGTTGATAAACTGCATATCCCAGTATTGTGCTATGGCCTAAGAACCGACTTCCTTGGTGAATTGTTTGAAGGCAGTCGATATTTATTATCTTGGGCTGATAAGTTAGTTGAATTGAAAACTATCTGCCACTGTGGGCGTAAAGCGAATATGGTGATACGTACTGATGAGAATGGTGTTGCGATTGCTGAAGGTGACCAAGTTGCCATCGGTGGTAATGACAAATATGTCTCTGTCTGTCGGCAACACTACAAAGAAGCGCTTGGTAAGTAGTGCCACTTGTGATTGAAACAAAAAACGGAGCATGAAGCTCCGTTTTTTGTTTGTGTTCGAGAATCAGAGATTAACGAGCACGGAAGACGATGCGACCCTTAGATAGGTCGTATGGAGTCATCTCAACAGTTACTTTGTCGCCAGTAAGAATACGGATGTAGTTCTTACGCATTTTACCAGAGATGTGAGCAGTAACTACGTGACCGTTTTCTAGCTCAACACGGAACATTGTGTTTGGAAGAGTATCAAGGACGGTGCCTTGCATCTCAATTACGTCTTCTTTAGCCATTTAATCCTCTTTTAAAAAATGGACAATTTTTAGCGACTTTTCATGCCGATAAAAATGAATTAAGTAAAGTTGGGCGGTATTCTACCCTTGCCAACGCTGATTTACTAGCCTTTGATGACGTTGAAATCGGACTTTATAGTTCATTGCTGGGCATTCATCAATCTGATAACCCAAATAGAGCCACTGCTTTCCTTGTTGCGAGCAATATTTTGCTTGGTACAAGATGGCTAGGGTTCCTAGTGAAATCGAGTAGTCGGGATCGAAAAAAGTATAAAAGGCACTGGCGCTGTTCGACAGCATATCGGTGACAGCGATAGCAATCAATTGCTGATCGTCATAGAGGTGCAAAAACTGGGTATTTAACCAATTACACTGAGCAAACTGAGCAAATTCCCGTCGTTTGGGAGGGTACATTGAGCCGTGACGATGTCGTGCCTCGATGTATTTGCTATAAAGATCAAACCAATCGTTGTCCATTTGATCTTTTAATTGCCACGTTATTGAGCGAGCTTTGCTGAGCAAGCGTTTTTGATTACGAGAAAGAGTCAAGTCGGGGAGCGAAATCCGAATGGCTTGGCAAGCTTGGCAGCGATCGCAATGAGGTTTGTAAATGGTATCTCCGCTTCGACGAAAACCGTTGGCAAGCAATACCTCATAACTTGATCCGCAATGCATCGCGGGATCGAGAGCAACCGCCACACGCTCCTGACGGTCACTTAAATAGCTGCAAGCATGGCTATCGGTTAAGCCAATACGGATTTGTTGTAGGTCTGAGCTCATCAATCTTTAGGTCTCGCTCTTTAGCCACTGTTTTGCAAAACAGTTTTCTACTACGCTTTGGTTCTTAAAGGATAGCAGTGTTTGTAAAAAATCCGATCTTTCCAGTTCGTAAGCGCCTAAAGACTGCAAATGAGAGTTCATGACCTGACAGTCGATAAGTTGACCATTATGTGTATGAAAGTGTTCACAAAAATACCAAAGTGCAATTTTTGAGGCGTTGGTTTTTAAACTGAACATCGACTCGCCACAAAACAACTGACCCATTGAGAGACCATATAACCCGCCGATTAACTCGTCATCAAACCAAACCTCGACTGAGTGACAAATTCCAAGTGTAGCCAACTGTTTATAGGCTACACGCATCTCTTCATTCAACCATGTTTCATCCTCACTGCGAGTCGAGGCGCAATAGTCAATGACAGCATTCGTTGCATGGTTAATACTGACAGTATATTGGTGCTTACGTTGAAACTTTTTGAGACTTTTTGCCGCTTTGAAGGTCTTAGGGTTAAACACCGCTCGCGGAGAAGGGCTCCACCATAAAATTGGCTCTCCAGGTCCATACCAAGGAAAGATGCCATTTTGATAGGCGAGCTCTATGCGTTGTGGAGTTAGGTCACCACCGACAGCGAGGAGCCCGTTTGGATCGGTTAACGCTTCAAAGGGAGACGGAAACCAGAGTTGGTCGGAATCAAGTTCAGTAAGATAAAGCGCCATGTTAAGTCGAGGTAACGTGAATGAAGAAGTGGTTGTGGATCATATTGGTTTTTCCATTGATTGCCAATGCAGCTTATGAAAGAAATAGCGCCAGGCCCGTCAACCAAGTCGTTTTTGGTCAAGTCGATACGGTCAGGTATATCAGTGAACAAGAAATTATTAAGTCACGTGCCAATGGTTGGGAAACCTTGCTTGGCGCTGTGATTGGGGGCGTCATTGGTCATCAATTTGGAGGCGGAACCGGACGAGAAGTCGCGACGGCGGTTGGCGCAGTTGCGGGCGCAGGAGTGGCACGTCATCATGGCCAACAAGAATACCAAGTAGAGTATCAATTGGTTGAGTTATTAATTAACAGTGATGATGGGCAGTTAATTAATGTCATTCAAGATGTTGATAATCAGATGCTTTTCAAACGTGGTGATAAGGTACGCATACTCTATTTTGATAATGGTGTGCGGGTTGATAAAGCGTATTAATCTGATCATTAACGCTATCTGCTCTGCGACATAAATATTCAGTCTTAATCGCAGCTTGGCTCTGGTTTTACGCGTTGTTTTTAGATAGTCTGCAACTACGAAGAATTTTTCATCATTCCATTTAGCATCAGGATAGTGGGATGAGCAAGGACTAACAATTTTAATGGAAAGCCTTACGTTACAACCTATCAACAAAGTCAATGGTGAGGTTAACTTACCCGGCTCTAAAAGCGTTTCAAATCGTGCCTTATTACTTGCAGCATTAGCGAATGGCACGACCCGTTTAACCAATTTACTCGACAGCGACGATATTCGTCATATGCTCAACGCACTCACTCAGTTGGGTGTTTCTTACACGCTCTCTCAAGACAAAACCGTGTGCGAAGTCGAAGGTCTTGGCAAGCCCTTTACGAGCCCACAGGCGTTAGAGCTATTTCTTGGCAATGCGGGGACGGCGATGCGACCTTTGGCGGCGGCACTGTGTTTGAGCGATGGTGAATTTGTTCTGACGGGTGAGCCACGTATGAAAGAGCGTCCGATTGGTCATTTAGTGACTGCACTACGTCAAGCGGGAGCCAAAATCGATTACCTAGAAAATGAAAACTATCCGCCACTTAAGATTTATGGCACCGGTCTTCAGGGCGGGACGGTAGAAATTGATGGTTCGATTTCTAGTCAGTTCTTAACTGCATTTCTCATGTCAGCGCCACTTGCTCAAGACGATATCACCATTAAGATCAGCGGTGATTTAGTGTCTAAACCTTATATCGACATTACTTTGCATATTATGCAGCAGTTTGGCGTCGAAGTGGAAAATGATAACTATCAGCAGTTTGTTATTCGTAAAGGGCAATCTTATGTTGCACCAGGCGAGTTTTTAGTCGAAGGCGATGCTTCATCGGCGTCTTACTTTTTGGCCGCTGCGGCAATCAAAGGCGGTGAGATTAAAGTCACAGGTATTGGCAAAAAAAGCATCCAGGGTGATATTCAGTTTGCCGATGCGCTTGAGAAAATGGGCGCTGAAATAGAGTGGGGTGATGACTATGTTATCTCTCGCGTTGGCGCACTTAACGCGGTAGATATGGACTTTAATCATATCCCTGATGCGGCGATGACCATTGCTACGACCGCACTGTTTGCTAAAGGTACAACGGCAATTCGTAATGTCTACAACTGGCGAGTGAAAGAAACCGACCGTTTAGCGGCAATGGCGACAGAACTGCGCAAAGTAGGCGCGGAAGTGGAAGAAGGTGAAGATTATATTATCATCATCCCCCCTCAGCAGCTGATTCATGCCGCGATCGACACTTACGATGATCATCGTATGGCAATGTGCTTCTCTCTGGTTGCGTTGAGCGACACCCCAGTTACGATCAATGACCCTAAATGTACGTCAAAAACGTTCCCAGACTATTTTGATAAGCTGGCAGGGCTGAGCTCATAGTGAATTGCTGAGCTTTGATCTCATACTCGCAAAAAATGAAAGGGTTGACACAGTGTGCAACCCTTTTTCGATTCTATTTTTGGAGGGTAAACTCTTTCGACAAATGGTGGGCTAAGTACTTAAACATATTAAATACCGCTGTTGTCTGAATAGTAGGTAAACCTTTGTCATCAATAAAATAGTTACCTTTAAAGACGAGCACGCCCTCTTTTTCCTCGACGCTGTCCGCGCGCATCCCCTCGATGTAGTCGTCATGTTCTTGAATGAGGTGGTTAGCTATCATCAATAGTTCGTTTTGCGGGATGATTTTTTTCTCGCTCATAAAAGTCTTGCCTCATGTTAATAAGCTTCTCACAGGAAGGGTTGTCGTGATTGTAAGGAGTTGCACAGCAAATTCCAATGCAATAGATCAATCGAGTTGACTTGCGCTAGCGACAGGTTTTGTGACTGATGGCAAAAATCTTTGTGATAGTTTGGCAACTTTTTGCCCTTGACGTTTAGTATGTCCCACTTTCTAGCCCACCATTAACACTCAAGCGAACATCAATATCAAATCGACTTGGCGTTTTTGGATACATCGCTGCTTTGTCGAGCAGTCAAGAGAGAATTTTTAAAAAAGAGATTGATCTTCTTGCATTCTCGCTCGATAGTAAAAAAGAAGCAGAATATTAAGAATGTCGTGCGATAAATTCGCACTCGATAAAGGACACTTGAGTCAATTATGGGTAAGTCACTGGTTATTGTGGAATCGCCAGCCAAAGCGAAGACCATCAATAAGTATTTAGGTAAGGACTTTATTGTAAAGTCCAGTGTAGGTCACGTACGTGATCTGCCGACGGCTGGCCAAAGTACGGGCCAGAAAGCGGCAGCGGTATCCACTAAAGGCTTAAGCGCCGAAGAAAAAGCACGCATTAAGAAAGAAAAAGATCGTAAATCCTTAATCAAGAAAATGGGAATAGACCCATATCATGGTTGGGAAGCGAACTATCAAATTCTACCCGGAAAAGAAAAAGTTGTCGCCGAGCTGCAAAAGCTTGCTGAAGACGCGGACCGCGTCTATCTCGCAACCGATTTGGACCGCGAAGGAGAAGCCATCGCTTGGCACCTTCGTGAGATCATCGGTGGCGATGAAGAGCGATACAAACGAGTAGTCTTTAACGAGATCACCAAAAACGCCATTCAACAAGCGTTTGAGAAACCAGGCGAGTTGAGTATTGATGGTGTTAATGCACAGCAAGCGCGTCGTTTTATGGATCGCGTTGTGGGCTTTATGGTTTCTCCGCTGCTATGGAAGAAAGTGGCGCGTGGTCTTTCTGCCGGGCGTGTTCAATCGGTTGCGGTTAAACTGTTGGTTGAGCGTGAGCGTCAAATCAAGGCCTTTGTTCCTGAAGAATTTTGGGATATCCACGCAGACACTAAAACCAAAGATAAAGCCGATTTTCGTTTACAAGTGGCGCAAAAAGATGGTGTTGCGTTTAAGCCTGTCAATGAAGCTGAAACCCAAGTTGCGACGGCAGTGCTTGAAAAAGCGCGCTACGAAGTCTGCAAACGAGAGGATCGACCGACTTCAAGCAAGCCTTCGGCCCCTTTTATTACCTCGACATTACAACAAGCCGCGAGTACGCGTCTTGGCTATGGCGTGAAAAAGACCATGATGTTAGCTCAGCGCCTTTATGAAGCGGGTTACATCACTTACATGCGTACTGACTCAACGAACCTAAGTTCGGAAGCTGTGGAGACCGTACGCGGCTTCATTGGTGAAGAGTACGGTGATGCTTATTTACCTGCTAAAGCCAATGTTTATGGCAGCAAGCAAGGTGCGCAAGAAGCGCACGAAGCGATCCGACCTTCTGATGTTGCGGTAACAACGGATGATCTCAATGGAATGGACGCTGACGCACACAAATTGTATGCTTTAATTTGGAATCAATTTGTTGCCTGTCAAATGACCCCAGCTAAATATGATTCAACCACCGTCAGTGTGAAAGCGGCAGAATACACCTTGAAAGCAAAAGGTCGTATTCTCAAGTTTGATGGTTGGACTCGCGTTCAACGTCCTCTGGGTAAAAACGAAGATCAAATCCTGCCTGCAGTTCAAGTGGGTGATAGTGTTGATTTGATTAAGCTCGATCCTAAGCAGCATTTTACTAAGCCGCCAGCACGCTTTACTGAAGCTGCGCTAGTAAAAGAGCTCGAAAAACGTGGTATTGGCCGCCCATCAACCTACGCATCGATCATCTCTACGATCCAAGACCGTGGATACGTAAAGGTCGATCAGCGTCGTTTTTACGCAGAAAAAATGGGTGAGATTGTTACTGACCGCCTTGATGGTAGCTTCGACGAGTTGATGAACTATGAGTTCACATCGCGTATGGAAGAAAAGCTCGACCAAATCGCAGAAGGAGAAGCCAACTGGAAGACCGTCCTTGATGACTTCTTTAAAGACTTCACCTGCGATCTTGAGAAGGCCGAGCTTGACGAAGAACACGGTGGCATGAAGCCAAATAATATCGTCTATACCGATATTGAGTGTCCAACATGTTCGCGTCCAATGGGGATACGTACCGCATCAACTGGCGTATTCTTAGGTTGTTCGGGTTATGCATTGCCACCCAAAGAGCGTTGTAAGACAACGATCAACCTTGGCGATGAAGATGGCATTATCAATGTGCTTGAAGAAGACGTTGAAACAGCTGCATTGCGCGCGAAGAAACGTTGTCCTATCTGTGAAACGGCGATGGATGCTTACCTGATTGATGACAAGCGTAAAATGCATGTTTGTGGTAACAATCCAAACTGTGAAGGCTACGTAGTTGAGCATGGTGAGTTTAAAGTCAAAGGCTATGATGGCCCAGTTGTCGAGTGTGACAAGTGTGGCAGCGACATGGTGCTGAAAAATGGTCGTTTTGGCAAATACATGGACTGTACCAGTGAAAGCTGTAAAAACACGCGTAAGATCTTGAAAAACGGTGAAGTGGCTCCGCCTAAGGAAGATCCAGTCCACCTGCCAGAGTTGCCGTGTGAAAATTCAGATGCGTATTTTGTACTGCGTGATGGTGCGTCAGGTCTGTTCTTAGCCGCGAGTACCTTCCCTAAATCGCGTGAAACACGAGCGCCTCTTGTTGAAGAGTTGGTCAGATTTAAAGATCGTATTTCACCTAAATTCCATTATCTGACAGATGCGCCACAAAAAGACCCTGATGGTTTGCCAATGGTCGTGCGCTTTAGTCGCAAGACCAAAGAGAATTACGTGCGTTCTGAAATCGAGGGTAAGCCTTCAGGTTATACCGCGTTATATGTTGATGGTAAGTGGGAAATTACCGACAAGCGTAAGAAGAGCGAAAAATAATTGAATACACCCAATTAAGAAGCAGCCGAATGGCTGCTTTTTTTATAGCAAAACGTTATGACAAGTATGGGAGCGAGTACAGATTGAGCAGGTCATGCTCCATAAAATCAGTCTGCGAGCTAGATCACTTTAATGTAGGTGAGATGTTATTAACCTGTAGCTATTCGATGATTTTGTGTGAGCTAACGCAGGGCTCTAAAAAGTAATTAATGTGCGGTCGATAGTACAGCATTTTTTAAATTGTAATCTTAAAGGAATACGATACCTTATAGTAAACCTTTTGCATGTCTACCGGGCTTGTTGATCGATGGCTTGATACTGACGTGATATGGCTTAAGCTGGATAGGTCCCTCTCTAAAAATGGGGGACTAAAAACGGAATACATTGGTTAATCTCCCCCTCAATAAAGGATTGACCACAAGAAAAATAGAATGGAGAACAATGAATGGCTGGAGTTTTGGGAATGATCTTGGCTGGAGGTGAAGGATCACGCCTTCGACCCCTAACAGAATCTCGTAGTAAACCCTCTGTACCTTTTGGCGGTAGCTACCGTCTTATCGACTTCGCTCTGAATAACTTTGTCAATGCTGACTTGATGCGCATTTACGTTCTGACTCAATTTAAATCACAATCTTTGTTCCATCACATGAAAAAGGGTTGGAATATCAGCGGCATTACCGACCGTTTTATTGATCCCATTCCTGCTCAGATGCGCACAGGTAAACGCTGGTATGAAGGTACCGCAGACGCTATCTATCAAAATTTACGCTTTATGGAACTCTCCGAGCCAGAGCAAGTGTGTATTTTTGGTTCAGACCATATTTATAAAATGGATATTAAGCAAATGCTCGATTACCATGCGCAAAAGCAAGCCTCACTGACAGTCTCGGCTTTGCGTATGCCATTATCAGAAGCCTCAGAGTTTGGCGTGATTGAAGTGGATGAAGAGGGGCGTATGGTCGGCTTTGAAGAAAAACCCGCTCAGCCAAAATCGATTCCTGGCGATCCTGATTTTGCCTTGGTTTCTATGGGCAATTACATTTTTGAAGCCCAACGATTATTCGCCGAACTGATTGAAGATGCTGAGAATCCTGAATCTTCGCACGATTTCGGTAAAGACATTATTCCTAATATGTTTCCTAAAGGTGATGTCTTTGTCTATGACTTTAGCACCAATCGCATTACGGGTGAAAAGGAAGAGGTCTATTGGCGTGATGTTGGAACCATTGATGCCTATTGGGGCGCACATATGGATCTGCTTAAGAAAGATGCGCCGTTTTCTCTCTACAACCGTAAGTGGCCATTACATACCTACTATCCGCCACTGCCACCAGCAACGTTTACCGACTCAGCCAATGGTCGAGTACAAATCATTGACAGCTTAGTCTGTAGTGGGAGTTATGTGCGGGGATCGCGTATCGAAAAATCGGTGCTAGGTTTTCGCAGCAATATTGCATCAACTTGTGACATCAGTGAAAGTATCTTGCTAGGTGATGTGAAAGTGGGCGAAGGTTGCGTGTTACGCCGAGTGATTGTCGACAAAGACGCGGATATTGCCCCTGGTACCCAAATTGGTGTTAATTTGTCGGAAGATAAGAAGCATTTCCATGTTTCTGAAGAGGGTATTGTGGTCATTCCTAAAGGAGCACGAGTTGGCTACTAAGAATTTATCGGTTCTATTTGTAGCGTCAGAAGTTGAAGGGTTAATTAAGAGCGGTGGTTTGGCAGATGTAGCCAAAGCACTGCCTCAGGCGCTGCGTGCACTTCAGCAAGATGTTCGTTTGACGTTACCAGCCTATCAGAAGATGGCGCAAGCCGCTGAGGCTGAGGTGATATTAGAAACGCAGTTAGAACATTGGCCACATACAAAATACCGCGTCAAGCAATTAGAAATTGCTGACGTGCCCGTTTATGCTATCGAATGCGCTCAGTATTTCGATCGGCCTGAAATGTACGCAGAAAACAATCAAGCTTATGCCGACAATGGCGAACGCTTCGCGTTTTTCAGCGCAGCCAGTCTTGATATGCTGCCTAAGATTGGTTTTCAAGCCGATATTATTCATGCTAACGATTGGCATACTGGGTTTGTGCCTTATTTGTTAAAGCATCGTTATGGCGCGACGTCGTTCTTTGCACAAACCAAAAGCGTTATTTCAGTCCACAATGCGGTATTCAAAGGGGTATTTAGCTACGATGAGTTGCAGTTCCTACCTGAAATGCATACTCGTTTTGCTCCCGATGCTGCGGTTAGTAGTACTCATGTCACCATGTTAAAGGCGGGGGTGATGAACGCGGACAAAATTAATGCAGTGAGCCCTACTTACGCTCAAGAGCTTACCACCGAGCTAGGTAGTCATGGTATGGCGGTGGAGTTTCAAAGTCGTGCGCTAGATTTGGTCGGAATTCTTAATGGTTGTGACTATGCAGCCTGGAATCCACAGACTGACCCTTTATTACCCGCTAACTACAAAGCGAATCGTCAAAGTATGGTTCGTGGTAAGAAAGCGTGTAAACGCGCGTTGCAGCAGCGTGTAGGATTGCAAGAGCTCGATGTGGCGGTATACGGAATGGTTTGTCGTTTGACTCACCAAAAAGGGGTGCACTACTTACTGCCTATACTTGAAGACTTTTTGCACAACCAAGTGCAAGTAGTCATTGTTGGTACGGGTGATCCTGAACTTGCTGCTGCGTTGCGAGAAGTGGCGGACGATTATCCAGCTAAGCTTGCGTTTGTTGAAGCTTACGATAATGAGCTCGCACACTTAGTCGAAGCAGGCAGTGATTTCTTTGTTATGCCCTCAGAATTTGAGCCCTGTGGACTGAACCAAATATACAGTATGGCTTATGGCACTCTACCTATCGTGCGTGGTGTGGGGGGATTACGTGATAGTGTTCGCGATTATGATGCCGATCCACTTCAAGCGACGGGATTCATATTTGATGAGCCTTATCCTTTGGCACTATTAGCTAAACTTCAACGTACTTTGCTACTTTATCTTCAGCAACCGAACGAGCTCAAACGCGTGCAGTTGCATGCAATGGAACAAGATTTTTGTTGGAGAAAATCTGCCAGTCAATACATCAAACTCTATCAAAGTGCACTAGGCGTATAATGGGTATTCACAAGGCGTCAATACAATATGGCGCCTTTTTTGATGACTGTTTACAATTTTCTCGCTACATCCACCAAGATTTAACGCAAGACGACTCAAATTCGGCTATCTTTGTGGTAATCTCCTAAGCCTACATCAACCTCGTGTATTTGTTTTGACTATGAGTGACACTTTGCTTTTCCATAAGACCTTTGCGCACCCAACCAGTGATGAGTGGGTGGTTTTTGTGCATGGTGCAGGAGGCAGTTCATCCATTTGGTTTAAGCAGATCAAAGCCTATAAGCAACATTTTAACTTGTTGTTGATTGATTTACGTGGTCACGGAAAATCAAATCAACTGTTGAAAGAGTTAATGTCAAATCGCTATACCTTCAAGTCGGTTACGCTTGATATTCTCAAAGTGTTGGATCACTTAAAGATTCGCTCTGCTCATTTTGTCGGTATGTCTTTAGGAACTATCATTGTGCGTAATTTAGCTGAGCTGGCAACTGATAGAGTCAAGTCAATGGTTCTTGGTGGTGCGGTAACGCGTTTAAACACCCGTTCTCAGGTATTGGTCAAGCTTGGTAATCTGTGTAAGCATATCTTGCCCTACATGTGGCTTTATAGTCTGTTCGCTTACATTGTCATGCCGCAAAGGACGCAAAAAGAGTCTCGACATCTATTCATCCGCGAAGCGAAAAAGCTGTGTCAGAAAGAGTTTAAGCGTTGGTTTATGCTTACCGCCGAAGTGAACCCATTAATGCGTTATTTTAAGGATCGGGAAATACCTATTCCGACGCTTTACCTCATGGGTGAGCGTGACTATATGTTTATACAGCCAGTTAAAGATATGGTGGCGGCACATCGCAAAAGTCAGTTACTAGAAATTGCAGATTGTGGTCATGTGTGTAATGTAGAACGTCCTGAAGAGTTCAATCAGCATTCTATCGCGTTTATCCAGCAACAGATCAACGCTTCTGCTATTTAAGGCTTAAGGTATTGAAGGTGCAGTCGCGCCACACTGCCAACAAATACCAAACTGTGCCTCATTGCGTTCATGGCATTTGTCACACTGCCATTGTTCACCAAGAGGGTCTTGTTGGTAGTCAGCGATGATGTCTTGGGCAAGTGGCAACGCATCGTTATCAAATAACCACACATATGGCTCGCTGTTTTCACCAAACGGTACTTCGCCTTGCAAACCAAAAATACCTTCGCCCCGCACTTCACACGACACTAGGTTCGATTTTAATAGCTCACAGATAATATGAGCCTCGGTCGGGGTTGTTGCGGTAAATATCTTCACTAAACGTTTCCATTCGATGTCGGTGAGGTATTTTTAAGCCTGGCCATGATCCATTTAGCGATCACAGGGAAAAGGCCAAGTAGGGCAAATGAGAGTAAAACACTGGGCGATACAATTCCAGACAGGCTGTCAATCTGCGCGAGTTGAGTACCAGCATTAAGATACACAGCGGTCCCTGGAAGCATACCTAATTGACTGATGAAATAGAAACGCAAGGTTGAGAGTGGCGTTAACCCCATCAGCAAGTTGATCAGGAAGAAAGGGAAAACAGGGATAAGTCGTAACGAGAACAGATAAAACGCGCCGTCTCGTTCAATGCCTTGGTTGATGGCATTGAGTTTATCGCCAAACTTTGATTGCACCCAATCACGCAACAGATAACGGCTACTTAAAAATGCTAGAGTCGCGCCAATGGTGCTGGCAAAAGAGACCAAAAACAAGCTTGTCCAAAAGCCAAACAATGCCGCACCGAGTAAGGTCACCACCGCAGCTCCGGGAATCGAGAAAGCGGTTGCGGCGACATAAGCAAAAAAATAAATGGCAGCGGAGAGGGCGAAATTATCGTTAATAAAGACCGCGAGTTCTGCTTGCTGTGCTTTGGCATTTTCCAATGTTAAATACTGGCCAAAGTTGACCCCCAAGATAACAATTAAGGCCAAAAAAATGGCACCAAAGATGACTTTCTTATTCATTGCGACGTTCCGTCCTGATTTAAAGCAGATGCGTTTCAAGTGTTAATAGACAAGACAGAGAAAGCAAGATTTATATTTCACTGAAAACCAAAAAAGTCAGCTCAATGGCTGACTTTTTATCGTATTTAACTTAATGGCTGAGTTGATTGAGTAACTCTTGGCGTCTGTTTTGAGGAATGACCGACCAATGTGTGCCCTTTATCGCGCCTTCCAAAGCCCAGAGAAGTTCGATGTTAACATCGGTAGAGTGGGTAGATTGTATCGCTTTGAATGCGTTAACCGCCCCCGTCTTTTCAAGATTCGCCACCGTCTCAATTCCGGCCTTTTTTAACATACGTTCCGTTGCCAGACGTAAATTAGGCAAATCTTTGAGGCGGTTTGGTTTTGCTTGCGACTGAGTCTGTTTCTCTTTGTTGGCTGCTCTTAGTGCCTGCCGAGCTATCTCTAAGGTTTTGCTTGTGTCAGCGATTAAGTCGTCATCTAGAGCAAAGTATTTCGTCACAACGGGGAACCCACGTTTTTTGTATACGTAGGGTTTAAGATTTTGAGATTGGAATTGTTTCGTTAGTGCCGTATCGGCACGAACATGCAGTTTGTTGTTTACGATCAGTGCGAACATGGTGTCATCGGCAAAAATTCCAAAACCACCAAACATTGAGCGAGACTTGATGCTTCCAAGCTGCTCAAAGAATCGCATTGAGTCTTTTAAAATAGGTTTATCCATGCTGTCTTTATCTCGGTGTATAAATATACGCCACCAATTCAGGTCCGAGAGAGTAGCAAAAAAATGCAGCTACAGTGTCAGTATGATGTTATACCATTGTAGGTACCGTTTAAGACGGTATGCATATTTGCCATCGGCAACCCCGCTACCTGACATAAAATGTTTAAGGCCGGAGGCTTTGCGTCCCACCCTTTCGAAGTGGTTTGCCCTGTTCGTGGCTGTTGCGAACTCAGAAAGAATAAATAAATATGCGCAGAGCATCACATTAACGTGAAGTTTATGTGATGAATGTCTCATAAATTTTATTGTGGGTTCACTCAACTAAGGCTATCCAACTCAGTTGAGTGAAGTCAGAGACTATTGATTGAAGTTGCGAACGGTGCTTCGTTGAACAATTTCAGGGTGCATTTCAAAGATGCGTTTTTCGTGCTCTTTATCTTTAATGCGTTCAAGTAAGATCTCAAATGCGTTCTTACCCACACGACGTTTAGGTTGGTGAACCGTTGTGAGTGGTGGAGAGAAGTATTCTGCCAGTTCAATATTGTCGTAGCCAATCACAGAGATATCTTCAGGGATACGAATACCTTTCTGTTGCAAGCGACTCATCAGGCCGAGTGCCATGGTGTCGTTGAAACAGAAAACAGCGCTTGGTTTCTTATCCATTGCAACGATTTGATCCGCAGCAAGAACGGCGGTATCACATTCAAAGTTTCCCTCTAGGATCCAATGTTCATTTACGCTTAGATTGGCTTCAGTCATGGCCCGCTTAAAGCCACGGATGCGCTCTTGACAAGCGGCCTTCTCGAAATGTCCACTCAGGCAAGCGATCTCTTTATGACCGTGGTCAATCAGGTATTTGGTCGCTAGATAGCCACCTTCTTCTGAATTATCAATGATCTTATCTGCTTGTGAGCTTTCAGGGCCCCAATCCATTACTACTTTCGGAATGTCTTTGTGACGATCAAGCATTTCACTCAATTCTTCGGTCAAGTCGGAGCACATCACCAAAATACCATCGACACGCTTTTCTGCGAGCATGCGAATGTAGTCACGTTGCTTTTCGTAAATACCACCCGTGTTACACAAGATCAGTGTATAACCTTGTCGATAACAGTAGCTCTCGACACCATCGATAACTTCAGAGAAGAAAAGGTTGGTTGATTGAGTGACGAGCATACCGATGGTTCGAGTGGTGTTGCATTTTAGACTACGAGCAACGGCACTCGGGGCGTAATTTAGCTCAGTAACTGCTTCCATTACTTTTTCTTGAGTCGTTTCAGCGACAAATCGCGTTTTATTGATTACGTGAGAGACGGTGGTCGTTGATACACCAGCGAGGCGAGCAACATCTTTAATAGTGGCCATAGGTTTTGTCCTGTCGATGACTGCCACAAGGTTATATCCTAATTTAGAATATCGAGGCAGAAGTACCAGAAACACAAAAACCGCTCTTAACTAGCGGTTTGTATTTTAGTCGTTAATTTTTTATCGTTTTCGGTCACAATTTTAGACCGCAAACGTCATTAGGGCAAACAAAAAACGCGCAAAGGGCATGCCTGAGTTCACAACGTCTTTATTCATCACCAATTAAGTAGTGACTATCGAGTTTAAGGAACGCTTCGGTCAAACTCGCAATCGCAGCATAGAAACCAAATTGGTCCAGTTTTTGACACTTCGCGACGAACGGTGGCAGCCAACTCAACAAATGGGCTTGAATAAATTGTTCTTGCTGGATCAGCGCGTCTTCAAGGTGACGTTGTTGCTCAAGCTCATTGGAGCGGATAACTAAATGACCTAAGAAATCGAGTACGATAGCGATATGGTCGACAGGCTCATTGAGCCCGTGTTCAACTGAGACACCATGCTTGTTCATTAATGCTTCTAACTCTTTGGCGGGGGTGTCATTAAGTAAGCCATTTTTGCCAATATACAGAGAGGCATAAGGCAGCGCAGAGTCTCGATCAGACTTTAAGAACAGATCGCAAAAGTCGGCTGCTAATTCCAATTGAGAATCTTCTCTGTCGATCAGGCGATTGAGTGCATCAACTACACGCTCAACGGCGGGCTTCAGCTCGGCATTTTCTCCTAACCCTGAAAGAAAAGAGCGAATTTGAGCAGAATGATATTGCTGTAAGTTTTCCTCAGTCAGTTCTTTTGCGAACAGGCTCGATAACCACCAATAGATTTCGGCGCGTTTTTCATTAAATGCTTTAGTTTCTTGCACTAGGGGCTACTCCTAAAATAATTACCTATTAGTGTAACCAATAAAAATGAATAGCGATAATGGCTCATATGTCAGCATAAGAGTAGATATGAAAGATTATGAGTAAAGGAGTGGGTTTGTCTTGAATCAAGAAAAAATCATCTTTCTTAGTTTTGCTTTTATATTTACTAGAAATGTGACTATTTATGAATAGAATAATTGATAGACCCATGACCAATGAAAATAAAGTGGTGTAGATGAACTATCATGTCCTCGTTGTAGAAGATGACGCAGTGACGCGCAGTAAGCTAGTTGGATACTTTCAACATGAAGGTTACCAAGTGAGTGAGGCCGAAAGTGGTCAACAAATGCGTGAAGCACTCAGTAATAATGCGATTGATCTCGTCATGTTAGATATTAATCTTCCCGGGGAAGATGGATTGATGCTCACACGTGAGCTTCGTAGTCAATCTAACATTGGAATTATCCTAGTCACAGGACGCACGGACAGCATCGATAAAATTGTTGGTTTAGAAATGGGGGCTGATGACTACGTCACTAAGCCCTTTGAACTACGTGAACTATTAGTGCGAGTGAAAAATTTATTATGGCGTATTGCCTCGGCGCGAGACTCAAGCGATAAAAATAAATTATCAACAGATAAGGATAATAGAGTTTGCTTCGGTGATTGGACGTTTGATATTCAACGTCGCGCTCTAAGCCGTAATGGTGAGCCAGTTAAACTGACTAAAGCTGAGTATGAATTGTTGGTGGCATTGTCGAGTTACCCGAATCAAGTGCTCAGTCGTGAACGTATTCTTAATATGATCAGTCATCGAGTTGATGCGCCGAATGATCGTACTATTGATGTCTTAATACGTCGTATGCGTGCCAAGATGGAGTTTGATCCTAAAAATCCACAAATTTTTGTTACAGTTCACGGTGAAGGGTATATGTTCGCGGGTGATTAGATGATTATCACTGATAAAAAAGGTCGTGGCATGCCACGGCCTTTTTTTATCGGTGAGGTTTAGTTTTGACTTTCGGCTGATTTGAGCGCTTTTTGTTCGTAATTAGACGCCCAATCACGCATGTTTTGCCACAAACTGCCTAAGGTTTCATGCCAGTAACGTTCCGTTTGTTCAAGGTATTTCCCTTTGGGCGTATATTTTTCCCATGTTTGGGTAATATTCGACTGAGCCAAATAATTGGTGGGGGCTGGGTAAGGTTTTAAGCCGACCGAGTGAAACTCATGTAACGCGCGTTTCATATGGCTCGCTGAGGTGACAACCACCAACTGTTTGATATTAACGAAAGCAGCAGCTTGACGCGCTTCTTCCCACGTGTCTTTGGCGGTTTCGAGTAAAATGATGTCTGATTTGGAAACCCCAAGGGCTAGCGCGACTTTCGCCATCATTCGTGCATTACTGACTTCCGAACCTCCGGCATAGCCTGATAAAATCAGCTTAGAGCCTGGGTATATGCGCATAACGCGAATCCCTTCTGCAAGTCTCATTAACCCGGTTCGGCTGAGCTCTGAAGTGGGAGGGATTTTATCATCAACGACATGCCCGCTGCCAAGTACCATGACATAGTCTATCGATTCATCAACAGGGAAGAATGCGGAATATTGCCGTTCAAGTGGCATTAACAAGCGTGAAGACACAGGCTGGAATGCGATAAGAAAAATACCGATAAAAGCGAAGAGAACAACAAAGCAGCCACTCTTCTGCTTGCGAGTGAACATGATCAACATTAAGCCGAACAGGCCAATGATTAATAGGGCTGGCAGCGGCATAAGTAAAGAAGACACTACTTTTTTCAGCTCAAACATACTAAATAGTCCGAAAAAACATCAATTGATTACATTTTAAGAGAAAGCCTCTTTATTCCTGCTTTTCTTGTGACAGAATAGCAGCACGATTAGACATGATAACTCAAGCCGCTGTGACTGAAGACCGTAATTTCGACGATATTGCCCACAAATTTGCAAAAAACATTTACGGCTCTGACAAAGGCGACATTCGTCAAGTCATTGTTTGGGAAGATCTTCAACAGATACTCAAGCTGATTGAAAGGGATAAGCAAGCGTTGAACATCCTTGATGCAGGCGGTGGCTTAGCCCAAATGTCACAAAAGCTTGCTAAACTCGGACATCAGATTACGTTATGTGATCTATCTTCTGAAATGCTGCAATTGGCACAGCAGGATATTGCAAATAATCGCTTGCTTGAGCAGTATCGTTTCATTCATTCGCCGGTTCAATCTATTGAGCAACACCTTACTAGTAAAGTAGACGTTGTTCTGTTTCATGCGGTGATGGAGTGGCTGGCCTCTCCGAAAACTGCGCTTGAAACTGTGCTTGATCAGGTTAAATCCGGCGGCATGGCTTCTGTGATGTTCTATAACCATCATGGGTTAGTCTACAAGAATGTGGTGTGTGGCAATATTCCTCATGTACTCGAGGGCATGCCTCATCGAAAAAGATTTAAGTTACAACCACAAAAAGGCTTAAAACCAGAGCAAGTCTATCAATGGATAGAAGACGCTGGTTTCTCAATTTGTGGCAAGTCTGGTATCCGCTGTTTTAACGATTACATCGGTAATCAACAATATATGGGTGATTACCAGCCTGAAGATGTGTTGGCACTAGAAAGACAATTGTGCAGACAAGAGCCCTACCTCTCGTTAGGCCGATACATACATGTATGGGCAAAGAAGAACAATAAGCAGGACTAACAATGAGTGAGATGACTCTAAATGCTGCAGAGCAGCCGCTCGACGAATTGGTCGGCTGGGTTAAACAGCACGATTTCTCATTAAATCTCTCTAATGAGCGCTTAGCATTCCTGATTGCGATTGCGGTACTCAGTAATGAAAGATTTGATGAAGAGCTGGGTGAGGGTGAATTGCACGATGCGTTCACCATAGTAACGCGCCTGTTTGAACAAACGGGAGAGGCGTCGGCGTTTCGCGCCAACAACGCCATCAATGAGATGGTTAAACAACGTTTAATCACTCGCTTTACCAGTGAAGTGAACGAAGGGGCAAGTATCTATCGCTTGTCTCCGTTAGCTCTGGGGATCACAGATTATTACGTTCGTCATCGCCAATTTTCAAAGCTAAGACTTTCTATTCAGCTTTCTATGGTAGCGGATGAGATGGCTAAAGCGATGGAATCGGCTCGTCAAGGTGGTACCGCTGGTCACTGGCGTAAAAATGTCTACGGCGTACTTAAATACTCTGTAGGTGAAATTTTTGACCAGATTGATCTTAATCAGCGCGTCATGGATGAGCAGCAACAATCGGTCAAAACTCAGATCGCAGAGCTTTTGAATAAAGATTGGCGCGAGGCGATCAATAACTGTGAAGCTCTGTTGTCTGAAACATCAAATACCCTCAAAGAGCTGCAAGATACATTGCAAGCTGCGGGTGATGAGTTACAAACCCAGATCCTCGATATTCAAGAGCTAGTTTATGGTGATGATGAATTAGAATTTATCGCAGAGACCTTGTTTGGTTTACAGATGAAACTTGATCGCATCACTAGCTGGGGGCAACAGACGATTGACCTATGGATTGGTTATGATCGTCATGTGCATAAATTTATTCGAACCGCGATTGATATGGATAAGAACCGAGCGTTTAGTTCGCGTTTGCGTCAATCGGTAAAAGATTACTTCGATATGCCTTGGTATCTCACTTATGCAGATGCCGAGCGCCTAACTGATCTTCGTGATGAAGCTTTGGTCCTTCGAGATGATGAAGTGACTGGCCAAGTCCCGCTTGACGTGGAATACGAAGAGTTTCAACAGGTCAACGATGAGTTATCTGAACGTATTGGTAGCATGCTAAAAGTTCACAAGCACAACGGGACGCCAATTGATCTCGGCTTGGTACTACGTGACTACTTAGAACAACACCCTCAGACTCATCATTTTGATTTAGCGCGAATTGTTATCGACCAAGCGGTGCGTCTTGGATATTCCGAATCAGACTATCAAGCCGTTCAACCTGACTGGCAAGCGATTAACAATTACGGTGCAAAGGTACAAGCAAATGTCATCGACCGATATTAATGAATACATGTCAGATAACCTGGCAAAAGCGATTTCAAACCCCCTGTTCCCTGCGTTAGATAGCATGCTCCGCTCAGGACGCCATATCTCAACGGAAGATCTCGACAACCATGCGTTGTTGTCAGACTTTGAAATCGAATTATCTTCTTTTTACCAACGCTACAATACCGAGCTTGTTAAGGCGCCAGAAGGTTTCTTTTATCTGCGCCCACGTTCGACGGCTTTAATTGGTCGTAGTGTCCTTTCTGAGTTAGACATGTTGGTGGGTAAGGTACTGTGTTTTCTTTACCTCAGTCCTGAGCGCTTGGCGCATGAAGGTATCTTTACTAACCAAGAGCTGTATGAAGAACTGCTGGCTTTGGCAGATGAAGCCAAGTTAATGAAGCTTGTGACCAACCGAGCAAGCGGCTCTGATCTCGATAAAGAAAAGCTGTTTGAGAAAGTCCGTACGTCGCTGCGTCGTTTGCGTCGTCTTGGCATGATCATCAACATCGGTGAGACCGGTAAATTTAGTATTAGCGAATCGGTGTTTCGCTTCGGTGCCGACGTGCGTGTCGGCGATGATATGCGTGAATCGCAGCTACGATTGATTCGCGATGGCGAAGCGGTCGTGCACACCAAAGAACCAAGTCAAGGCAGCCTGTTAGATCAAACCGATGAAGAACAGACCGAAGAAGCAATGATTAAAGAGGATCAAGCATGATTGAACGTGGTAAGTATCAATCGTTAACCATGGTCAACTGGAACGGCTTCTTTGCCCGTACTTTTGATATTGATGGCCTGGTCACCACGCTTTCAGGTGGCAACGGTGCGGGTAAGTCGACCACGATGGCGGCCTTTATTACCGCTCTGATCCCTGATCAAACTCTGCTTCATTTCCGCAACACTACGGAAGCGGGCAGCAGCCAATCTTCACGTGATAAAGGTTTGTACGGCAAACTGCAAGCGGGGGCGTGTTATGCCGCGCTTGATGTGGTTAACTCGCGCAATCAACGCTTGTTATTTGTGGTAAAGCTGCAACAAGTGGCAGGCCGAGATAAGAAAGTCGACATCAAACCGTTTGTTATTCAAGGGCTGCCAAGCCATGTGAAACCGACCGATGTACTGATCGAGAGTGTGTCTGATACCCAAGCACGTGTGCGTCAAATTAACGAAGTCAAACAATCGGTTGCTCAATGGGAAGAAGTACAATTTAAAACGTTCTCGTCGATTGTGGATTATCATGCGCAGATGTTTGAGTACGGCGTGATTCCAAAGAAACTGCGTAACTCAAGTGATCGTTCGAAGTTTTATCGCCTGATCGAAGCGTCACTTTATGGTGGTATTTCAAGTGCCATCACTCGTTCGCTGCGTGATTACTTGTTGCCGCAAAATGGTGGGGTTAAGAAAGCCTTCCAAGATATGGAGTCTGCGCTGCGTGAAAACCGCATGACGCTCGACGCGATTAAAACCACTCAAGCTGACCGCGATCTGTTCAAACATTTGATTTCTGAATCGACCAATTACGTCGCCGCAGATTACATGCGTCATGCTAACGATCGACGCAATAAGCTTGATCAGACACTCTCTTTGCGCTCAGAGCTGTTTAGCTCACGCGAGACATTGCTTGAACAGAACACCTTACTTAATCGAGTTCAAGAAGAACTAGAACTGTTGGTTGAGTCTGAGTCGTCCTTAGAGCAAGACTACCAAGCCGCGTCTGATCACTTGCAATTGGTGCAAAATGCGTTGCGTCAGCAAGAGAAAATCGAACGTTATCAAGAAGATCTTGAAGAACTCAGTGAGCGTCTTGAAGAACAAATGATGGTGGTTGAAGAAGCGCAAGAACGCGTGATGATGGTGGAAGAGCAAGCCACGATTTCAGAACAAGAAGTTGATAGCTTAAAAACACAGTTGGCTGATTACCAGCAAGCGCTTGATGTCCAGCAAACACGTGCATTGCAGTACCAACAAGCGATTCAGGCTTTGAATAAAGCTCAACAATTGTTGGCTGATGATAGCTTGAGTGCTGACACCGCCCAGACGCGTTTGGCTGAGTTAAAAGCCCAAGAAGCACAGCACACCACTGCGCTTCTTGCGACCAAGCATCAATTGGATATGTCGTCTGCGGCCTCTGAGCAATTTGAAACAGCGCTCGCGTTAGTTAAGAGTATTGTCGGTCAGGTTGAGCGTCATGACGCTGCGACAAAAGCTTTCGCTGCGATACAACAAGGGCGAGATGCACAGCAACTGCTGCAAAACGAATCCCAATGGCGCGCGCAGCATCGTGATATTGAACGTCGGCTACACAAGCAGCGTCAGACCCAAGAATTGGTCAACAATTACCAAAAACAGCACCAGATTGAGCTCAATGACGAGTTGGCGTTTGAACAAGAGCGCCAACGTCATGCCATGCACATTGAGTCTTTGCAATTGGCGCAAGAAGATCTGCGTGAACAGCGCAGTGAGCAGCGTCGGGTTGAACAAGATGTGAGCGCTGAAATAAACAAGTTTGAGGCCATAGCGCCAAGCTGGATTGCGGCCAACGATGCGTTAGAATCGCTTCGAGAGCAAAGTGGTGCTGATCTGTACGATAGCCAGTCCGTGATGAGTCACATGCAAGTGGTGCTTGAGCAAGAAAAGCAGCAGTCGGTGGCAAAAGATAAGTTGGCTGAGCGTCGCAATCAACTCGACAACGAGATTGAGCGTCTTGCGTCTCCGGGGGGATCGAATGACCCGCGCCTGAAGGGACTTGCCGATAGCTTAGGCGGTGTTTTGCTGTCTGAGATTTACGACGATATTACCCTTGAAGATGCGCCATATTTCAGTGCCATGTATGGTCCAGCTCGCCACGCGATCGTGGTGTCTGACTTATCAGATATCGAAGCGAAATTGGTTGAGCTTGATGACTGTCCAGAGGATCTGTACATCCTAGAAGGGGATGTCGATGCCTTTGATGATAGCTCCTTTAACGCCGAAGAGCTTGAAGGTGCCGTGTGTGTTCGCATGAACGATCGCCAAATGCGCTATTCGCGTTTGCCTGACATACCGCTATTTGGTCGTGCAGCGCGTGAGCAGCGTTTAGAGTTGCTGCGTAACGAGCGCGAAGACGTAGTCGAGCAGCACGCCAAAGCGTCATTTGACTCACAGAAACTGCAGCGCTTATATCAAGCGTTAAATCGGTTTGTTGCACAACACATTCAAGTCGCGTTTGAAGCGGATCCTGAGCGGGCACTGGCGATTGCTCGTGACAAGCGTAATCAGGTGACGCGCCAGCTGGCCGATATTGGTAGCAAAGAACAGCAGCAGCGCAGTCAGTTAGAGACATGCAAACAAGCGTTAAACGATCTCGACAAGATAGCGCCAAATATGGCCTTGATCGAAGAGGATACTTTAGCGGCTCAGTTTGAAGAACTTGAGCACAGTTTAAGCGCGCTTTCTGCAGCGAAAGCTTTTGTTCATCAGCATGGTAAAGCGCTTGCTGAACTGGATAAAATCGCCTCTTCTCTCAATACTGACCCTGAACAATTTGATGTACTGGCTGCTGAATACCAAGCGGCCGATCAAGCGCTACAGCAGTTGAAACGCCAAATTTTTGCCTTGGCCGATTTGGTTGAGCGTCGTCATTACTTTACTTATTCAGATTCGGTGGATTTACTCAACAAAAGCAGCGAGTTGAGTGAGCAGTTGAAGGCGAAATTGGTTGAGGCGGAGCGTGCTCGTACGCGCTCACGTGATGAACTCAAGCAAGCACAAAGTCAATTGAGTCAATATCACCAGTTGCTTGCATCGCTCAAGAGCTCACACCAAGCCAAACAGGAAACCGTGCAAGAGTTCAAACAAGAACTGCAAGAGTTTGGTGTTACTGCGGACGAAGGCTCGGCAGAACGCGCTTTACGCCGTCGCGACGAACTGCAGGAGCGTCTGCATACCTCACGCACGCGTAAGAGTGAATACGAACGCAGCATTACGTCAACTGAACTTGAAATGAAAGCGCTGGCTAAGCGTTTGAAGAAAGTGCAGAAAGAGTATGTTGAACTGCGTACTTTCGTTGTTGCAGCGAAAGCAGGCTGGTGCTCAGTGCTGCGCTTGGCACGTGAGAACGATGTCGAGCGTCGTCTACATAAACGTGAGCTCGCCTACCTGTCTGCGGATGAACTGCGTTCAATGTCGGATAAATCGCTAGGGGCATTGCGCCTTGCTGTTGCCGATAATGATGATTTGCGTGATGCGCTGCGCTTATCGGAAGACAATGCTCGCCCAGAGCGTAAAGTATTGTTTTATATTGCCGTCTATCAACATCTGCGTGAACGTATTCGTCAAGATATTATTCGCACTGATGATCCAGTCGAAGCGATTGAAGAGATGGAAGTTGAGCTAGCGCGTTTGACTGAAGAACTTACCCAACGTGAAAACCGCTTGGCGATCAGCTCTGAATCGGTTGCAAACATCATTAACAAGACCATTCAGCGTGAGCAAAACCGTATTCGTATGCTTAACCAAGGCTTGTCTAATATTTCTTTTGGTCAAGTGAAAGGGGTTCGTCTCAACGTTAAAGTGCGCGAAAGCCACGAGGTGCTACTCAAGGGTTTATCCACACAGCAAGAGCAGCATAAAGACCTATTTGAGTCTACGCGCTACACTTTCTCGGAAGCGATGGCGAAACTGTTCCAGCGTGTTAATCCACATATCGATATGGGTCAACGCTCACCGCAGGTTTTGGGTGAAGAGTTACTTGATTACCGCAACTACCTTGAACTCAGTGTTGAAGTAAGCCGTGGTTCCGATGGTTGGTTACAAGCCGAGTCTGGCGCATTATCAACCGGTGAAGCGATTGGTACGGGTCAGTCGATTTTGTTGATGGTTGTGCAAAGTTGGGAAGAGGAGTCTCGTCGCTTACGCAGTAAAGACATTGTGCCATGTCGTTTATTGTTCCTTGATGAGGCGGCGCGTTTAGATACTAAATCCATCTCTACCTTGTTTGAGCTGTGTGATCGCCTAGATATGCAACTGCTTATTGCCGCGCCAGAGAATATCAGCCCTGAAAAAGGTACGACGTATAAGCTAGTACGGAAAGTGTTTAAGGATCACGAGCACGTTCATGTGGTCGGTCTGCGAGGTTTTGGGCAAGAGGTCAAAGCCAAAAGTGTAGGTCAACAACTCGTTGAAGAGTTGTAAAGTCAATAAAAAAGCCCGTTATAAACGGGCTTTTTTTACATTGGAACAAGATTAGTTGGTGACTTCTTTAGCAAAGATACCAAACTGTTTCGCTGCATAGGCAACACGTTCCGCTGGTTTGGGGTACTCAACGGGTGAGCCCAAACTTTCAATATGATGTAAACGAGGCAATAACCCGGCACCGTTAGCTATTTGAATCGCGAGTCCAGGACGCGCGTTAAGTTCTAACACCATTGGGCCTTCGTCTCGGTCGAGTACCATATCCGTCCCCATGTAACCTAGCCCCGTCATCTCCCAAGCACTGGATGCCAGAATCAACAAACGCTCCCAATGAGGGATCTGAAGTGTTGAAAGATCTTTACCCGTATCAGGGTGATGTGTGACAGGATGATCAAACTGCACTGCACGCACCGCACGACCTGTTGCGATATCGATGCCGACACCGACCGCGCCTTGGTGAAGGTTCGCTTTACCGTCTGAAGCCGACGTCGAGCAACGCATCATCGCCATTACAGGGTAACCCTTGAAGACAATAATGCGTACGTCAGGCACGCCTTCAAAACTAAAGCCATCAAAACAGTTATCAAACTTGATTAGGTTTTCAACGACGGCGACATCGTTTTTGCCACCAAGAGAAAAAAGTCCCGCCAGTGCATTACTGATGTGGCGCTCAACGCCTTCTTTATTGATGGTCGCGCCTGAAGGTTTGGTATAGACGCCATCTTTGTGCGAGGTGATCACTAAGATGCCTTTGCCACCACTGCCTTGTGCTGGCTTGATAACAAAGCCTGGCCAGTTTTTTACCATGTTATGGACGGTTTTCACTTCAGCTTGATTACTGATCACACCAATCAGCTCAGGTGTGGTTGCGCCATGTTGCTGAGCAATGATTTTTGTCTTGAGCTTGTCATCCACCAGTGGGTATTTGGAGCGATCATTGTAGCGACCAATATAGCTATGGTTACGCTTGTTCATCCCCATGATGCCTTTATGACGGAGCTTACTTGGCGAAGTAATACGAGAAAACATAGTTAGTCCTCCGCAAGTGGCTTAAAGCGACGTAGCTCAGTCAGGCGGTAACCTGTGTAAGTACCTAGCAATAAGATACAAGCTAAAACAATCAGCTGTAGTCCAATAAAGTTAAAGGTTAGGTGTTGGATAAATGGGTTGGTCATGGCTAAATAGACCAACACCGCGGTGAGCAGTGATCCACCACCTTGCAGTACCACTTCTTTTGCGCCTTCCTCTTCCCATAGAATTGACATACGCTCGATAGTCCATGACAAAATAATCATCGGGAAGAAGGTGATAGATAAACCTTCGGTCAGGCCAATCTTAAATGCGACGATAGTAAAGACCGATATGATCATAATCACCGTGATAATCACCGCGGAGATCCGGGCCACCAGAAGTAGATTGAGTTTAGAAAGGTAACTTCGTATCACTAGTCCGGTGCCGACAATGAGCAAGAAACCGACAATACCCGTAACGAGCTGAGTTTGGACAAAAGCAACCGCGATAAGAACTGGCATAAAGGTGCCAGAAGTTTTAAGACCGATAATCACCCGCAAGAACACAACAATTAGTGCACCAATAGGGATGAGCATAATCGTCTTGAACATCGCTTGCTCTTCGAGTGGCAAACTATGAATTGAGAAGTTGAGTAAGCCATCCGCTTCGACTTTGTTTACCGTCGCTTGGGTCGGTGTGACCTCTAGAGCAATCATCGAAAAATGGACTTGGCTGTTTTGCCCACCAATCAGATCGAGCAGTGATACGTTTGATTCGTCCCAAACCAGTAGGTTATCGGCGATAACGTGATTGATCTTATTCGGGTTGAACAAAATCCAGTTGGTCCCATCCCATACTTGATTCATATGCTGAATCGTTTGACGACGACGACCATCTTCTAACTCAATGACACCGACAATCTTGTTGGGAATTTGAGCATAAGAAAGCAGTGCATTGACCGCATCGACTTTAGACATGGTGTTGAGGACAAGTGATGCGTTTTGACTGTCAGAGTCATTGAACGATTTAATCAACTCACGGGTAAAAGTGATGTCATCGGCTGAACGTTGGTTCGCCAGTTCAATCAAAGCAATCGCGGCGGCTTCTACTGGGCCTTCCAAGGTTGGTGCCATGATCTCACCACTTGGTGGAATCGGGTCTACTTTTGCCTGTGGGTCAACCAAGAATTGGGTTTTATAGTAGATGGTTTGTGGGCCTGTCGCTTGACGGATAGACCACTCAGCTCGGCGGCCAGTTTCAGTTTCAAGGTAAGAGACACCGTAACCAGGCGAGGAGGAAGATTCGCTAATCAGAGTAAAGCCCGTTTGAGTATGGGGAGCCGCAAGTGAGGCTTTAACAGGTTTGGCTTGGCCATTAAACTCGATACGCGCTTCAATGTCCCAGACTTGGCGCGTTTCCCCTGGAGTCCAAGGAACACCATAACTTTGGTGACGGAACATGCTCAAGGCAATGCCCGCTAAGATCAGTAAAATGACTGATATATAAAAAGGAATTTTAGACGTCATAAACTCACGCTACCGTTATTAATTTTTAGGAGTATTCGCATGGATATATTTTTGACTCACATCAATGATCGCAATGTCTCGAATAAACTCACGCCCTAGCAATACAGGATGACTCATTTGAGAGCGATCTGCCAAAGTAAATTGCGCTTTTTCATGGATTTTTCCGAGCTTGACCCACAACTCAACCACGGCTCTTCTCTCAACGTCATCATTACTAGATTGACGAATTTTAACGAAGCGAACAATGGGAGCTTCGATCCAATTTGAGTCGTCCTGTGGCGTTTCACCGTCAGAGAGGTGGAAGCGTACCCAAGTTTTGCCGTTGCGTTCGAACTCTTCAATATCAACTGCATTGAGAGAAGAGGTGGCAGCGCCGGTGTCGATTCGAGCATCAAACACCTGCTGGATTTTATCGATGGTGACTTTCTCAATTTCGCCTAGTAGGAGTTCGTTTCTTGGTGGGATCGGCACGGCTGGCATGGCGTCAATCCGAGCTGCTTTCTCGGCTAAGCAGCGTTTTTGTAAAGATTCGTATTTGAAGTCTGATAGTTCTTGCTCTAAAGCGGTTAAACGTTCTTGTAAGCTCTCGATGTAATCATTTTGGTTACTGATATGGGCATCAAGATTCTGGTAGTGGTTAGTCAGGTTGCTTTCAGAAGACTTAATCGCGGCTAACGTCTGCAGATGGTATTGTTCGCTATTGGTAAGGGTACAGCCGGAAAGCAGTATCAGGGCCAATACGGGGATAGATTTTGTGAACATTGATTCGCCTAAGTCAGGTTGAGATTTTACAAATGTGGAGTCAAGCCAATCGCTATGTAGCTTTATCGCAGAGCGTACATTCAGTTCTATAATGATCTGATTCTCAAACGATAAATACAATAAAGGATGCAATAACAGCATCCTTTATTGTAAAAGGGAATCACTCACAGAGGAATCGATTTGATGCTCACTTGAGTTAACTCTTTGTCAATTCACAACGGTTAAGGTTTTTGTGCAACCAAAATCGCTCGTCTGGGTGCTGGGTGACCCTCAACGGTTTTGTTTGGATCATCGGGATCGAGGTAATCTGGCAACGAATTGTGGGTCATCCAGTCTGTTGTGCGTTGCTCACCGATGGTGGTGATATTTTCATTAACGATGCGAACATCAATAAAGCCCACTTGCTCTAACCAAACCTTTAACGCTTTAGCAGAAGGGAAAAAGTAGACATTACGCATTTGTGCATAACGATCAACCGGAACCAATACCGAGGTTTCGTCGCCTTCAATGACTAACGTTTCCAGTACTAATTCGCCTCCAGACACCAACTGATCTTTGAGTTGAATCAAGTGATCCAGCGGTGAACGACGGTGATACAAAACACCCATGCTAAACACGGTATCGAATGCTTCGAGCTTAGGTAATTGTTCAATACCTAGCGGCAACAAATGTGCGCGCTGATTGTCGCCCATCAGCTTACGTATCGCTTCAAATTGAATCAGGAACAGATGGGATGGATCGATGCCCACCGTCAGACGCGCTCCTTCGCCTAACATACGCCACATGTGATAGCCGTTACCGCACCCGACATCGAGGACACTGCGATCTTTCAGTGGAGAAATATGCGGTAAAACACGATCCCATTTCCAGTCACTGCGCCATTCGGTATCAATCTGGAGACCATGAACCGTGTATGGGCCTTTCCGCCACGGGTGAAAAGTACGTAACAGGCTTTCGAGCTTTTTAAGTTCACCGCTGTGGAATGGCGCGTCGTTGGCGATAGTCACCGAGTTTTTTAAATCGATTTGATCAGGTGAGCCTTCAGGGATCTTATTGAGTGCCTTTAACCAGCGAGCGAAATCACCATGCTCAGTATTTTGCCAATCGGTTAACTGTTGAGGTAATACGTTTAGCCAAGGCTGGAGACGTGTGTCTTGTGCAATCAATTGGTAGAAATTTGCAAAGTTAAACATAGTTTTTCACTGCTAGATAAATTAAAAATTTGACTCAAGTGGCTCAGCGTTTAATCACGCGTTATCGCATCATTTTATCGCGAACATTGAACCGAAGTTAAAGCATTGGAACCAGACGTCGTAACTGGTGAAGCCAATTTGTGCAAAGCGTTGTTTGTGTTCTTGCTTAGAGTCAGGTCGCATGACATTTTCGATTGCACTGCGTTTTTGACTAATTTCGAGCTCGCTATAACCATTGGCACGCTTAAAGTCGTGATGTAAATCGACAAGCAGTTCATTGGCCATTTTATCTTCAAAGACAAATTTTTCTGACAGGATCAAAATGCCACCAGGGCGTAAACCAGCGTAGATCTTTTTCAATAAGGAATATCTGTCTTGTGGGGACAGAAACTGCAGCGTGAAATTGAGTACCACCACAGACGCATTGTCGATGTCAATATCACGAATATCCGCTTCGACCACATCAACGGGGGTATCGCTGCGGTAGGCATTAACGTGTAATTTGCAACGCTCGACCATGGCTGACGAGTTATCGACCGCGATGATCTGACAGCCTTCTTGTTTGATATGGCGACGCATAGAAAGTGTTGCGGCACCAAGCGAGCAACCTAAATCGTAGATATTGGAGTGCGGTTTGACAAATCGTTGTGCCAGCATGCCAATCGCCGAGATGATGTTACTGTAGCCAGGAACAGAGCGCTGAATCATGTCAGGAAACACTTCTGCAACGCGTTCGTCAAAGGTGAAATCACCAATTTTATCGATAGGAGCCGAAAAAATAGTGTCGGGATTGCTTTTCGGGTTCATAGCTCAGTTCTCGTAACATGCCAACGACAGGGGATATTGCCTGCCACTAAAAAAGGCGCGTATTTTATGGGAAATTTACCGCGCTGTCATGCATTGACGGTGAATCAATCAAAACATCGAAATTTGCCGTTGGCCGCTTTGAGCCGGGAAAGGCGCTAAATCGGGTAACGTGACACTTTTTTGTAGCTGTTGATATAAACCGGTGGCCAGTTCGGGGGCGACAATATTATCGGCGGTATGAATCATGACATAAGGCTGCTTTCCCTCGGTTATCCATTGTGGCAACTTGCGTAGCCAGGGGGAGAAAAATTCATAATTGAACTGCTCTTGTGGGTGACCGATAAAACGAACCATGGGTTGCTGGGCGGTCGCGATGGCATGCACTGGGACTTTGGGCTTTTTCATTTGTGCATCGATAATTGCTTCGTTATCAGGTTTGGCGGCAAACACTGGGCGGCTATCCATAATGATTCGGTCGTATCCTCGCTCGATAAGCCACTGATTTAAAGCTTTTTCTGCATCACCTTTGGCAAAAAATGCCGGATGACGAACCTCAATACCTAGCGGATAATCTGGCGGGAATAGCGTGCAAAACTGTTGTAGTTGCGCTAAATGTTGTGGGCCAAACGCGGCAGGCAATTGAATGGTCCACTGACCAATTCTCTCGTGCAAAGGCTGCATCACTAGCATGAAGCTTTTTAGCTCAGCTTGACAGCCGCGCAACATTTGCTGGTGGGTGATGCTTTGCGGCAGTTTAAAGGTAAAGCGAAACTGATCGTGAGTGGCGTTATACCAATTACGCACGGTCGTTGGGTTTGGGGTGGCATAGAAGGTCGTGTTGCCCTCAACGGTATGGAAGACGCGCGCGTATTTCTCAAGTCGTTGATTGGCCTGAGTACTCTTACCATAAAAGCTTTGCTGCCAGTGATTGTGCGACCACATCGTCAGGCCGAATCTGATGGGTAAATCGTCCATAGTGCCCCTATTCACCGTTGGTTTGAATTGGATCTATCAGAGCTTTGCCGAACCGACCTTTTAAAGGCTATAATCAGCGCCATTCAATTGTCTGTGTAGTGCTTTTACCGCTTTATTGGTTTAAAAAGCATCAACAGATGATAAATCGCAATAAATTGTACGTTGAATAGTCGATCTAAACTGACTTTCAGCGTATAAATGGAACTTTGCTCTATCGGTAAATCTATCACTGATAGAGAGTAATCAACAAATTTAAAGAGATTGGGAAATTCATTATGCGTACCCATTACTGTGGTCATCTGAACAAGTCCCTTGCAGGACAAACTGTAGAACTTTGCGGCTGGGTTAACCGTCGTCGTGATTTAGGCGGTCTTATTTTTATCGATATGCGAGATCGTGAAGGCGTTGTTCAGGTAGTTGTCGATCCAGATATGGCAGACGCACACGAAGTGGCCAATACACTTCGTAATGAATTCTGTATCAAGTTAACGGGTGAAGTACGCGCTCGTCCAGACAGCCAAGCCAACAAAGATATGGCGACTGGTGAAGTTGAAGTTTTGGCCACAGGCCTTGAAATCATCAACCGTTCTGACGCACTGCCATTAGACTTCAACCAAAAGAACTCGGAAGAACAGCGTCTAAAATACCGTTACCTAGATCTACGTCGCCCAGAAATGAGTGACCGTATTAAATTGCGTGCTAAAGCGTCAAGTTTTGTGCGTCGCTTCCTTGATGACAACGGCTTCCTTGACATTGAAACCCCAGTGCTGACCAAAGCAACGCCAGAAGGCGCTCGTGACTATTTAGTGCCAAGTCGTGTTCATAAAGGCAGTTTCTACGCGCTTCCTCAATCTCCTCAGCTATTCAAACAGCTGCTAATGATGTCTGGTTTTGACCGTTACTACCAAATCGTTAAGTGTTTCCGTGATGAAGACTTGCGTGCTGACCGCCAACCAGAATTCACCCAGATCGATATCGAAACGTCATTCATGAGCGCTGACCAAGTTCGTGACGTAACAGAAAACATGGTTCGCGATATGTGGCAAGAGCTGCTTAACGTCGACTTGGGTCAATTCCCAGTGATGCCATTTAGTGAAGCGATTCGCCGTTTCGGTTCTGACAAGCCAGACCTACGTAACCCGCTAGAATTAGTTGACGTTGCTGATTTAGTTAAAGACGTTGAGTTCAAAGTATTCTCTGGTCCAGCAAACGATGAGAAAGGCCGCGTTGCCGTTATTCGCGTTCCAGGTGGTGCATCTTTGACTCGTAAGCAAATTGATGGTTACGGTGAATTCGTGGGTATCTACGGTGCGAAAGGTCTAGCATGGATGAAGGTTAACGACCGCGCTGCAGGCATGGAAGGTATTCAATCTCCAGTGGCTAAGTTCCTAAACGAAGACGTAATCAATGCTATCCTCGATCGTACTCAAGCAGAATCTGGTGACATCATCCTATTTGGCGCTGATAAAGCGGGCATCGTTGCAGAAGCTATGGGTGCACTTCGCCTGAAGCTAGGTAAAGATCTAGAGCTAACTGATGAGTCTGCATGGGCTCCACTATGGGTTGTTGACTTCCCAATGTTTGAAGAAGATGACGAAGGTAACCTCCATGCGATGCACCACCCATTCACAGCGCCTTTGGGTGTTGATGCGCAAGAGTTGAAAGCCAACCCAGCTGCGGCAAACTCTAATGCGTACGATATGGTTCTTAATGGCTACGAAGTGGGCGGCGGTTCTGTTCGTATCCACAACGCAGAAATGCAAGCGGCGGTATTTGATATTCTAGGTATCGAAGCTGACGAACAGCAACTGAAATTCGGCTTCCTACTCGATGCACTGAAGTTTGGTACGCCACCGCACGCAGGTCTTGCATTTGGTCTTGATCGCCTAGTGATGCTGCTATGTGGTACCGAGAACATCCGTGATGTTATCGCGTTCCCGAAAACAACAGCAGCGGCGTGTCTACTCACAGACGCCCCAAGCCTAGCGAACCCGGCATCGCTTGAAGAGCTATCGATTGCGGTTAAAATTGCAGAGAAAAAACAATAAGCGTAATCGCTTACTTTCTTTGACGATTTAAAAACGGCGCTTCACTTGAAGCGCCATTTTTTTGTTCGTCATTGCACAAGCGAGCAACGAATGATCTGGAATCTAGGCTTGGATGTGCTTTCGATAAGGGCTGAAGTTAGATGTTAATCTCTTGCCACTCGCCCGGTTGTAAATCTCCCAGAGTAAGATCACCCATCGAATAGCGAATCAAGCGCAGGGTCGGATAGCCGATATGTGCGGTCATGCGTCGCACCTGACGGTTACGTCCTTCAATAATGGTAATAGCAAGCCAGGTGGTCGGGATATTGGCCCGAAAACGCACCGGCGGATTACGTTGCCAAACGTTGGGCGCATCAATACGCTCGATTGTCGCTGGCAGAGTTAGGCCATCTTTGAGTTCAACGCCCTTACGCAGTTTATCAAGATCAGCTTCGCTCGGTGCGCCGTCAACCTGAACCCAATAGGTTTTCGGTGATTTTGATTTGGGTTGAGTCAACTTTGCTTGCAAAATTCCATCATTGGTCAGCACCATTAAGCCTTCACTGTCTCTATCAAGGCGGCCTGCGGCATACACGTCTTTGACCTCAATATAATCGGCCAAGGTTTTTCTACCGTCGCCATCAGTAAACTGGCTTAAGGTGTCAAAAGGTTTGTTAAAAAGGATAACGCGCCTTTCTGCTGCGGAGATTTTCGGCTTTTGACTAACAGGCTTACGACGACGTTTGGCCGAACCGTTGGCCATGGATGAGCCGGATGTACTGCGTTTAAAACCAGATTGGGACTGGGTGTTAGAATTGGATGAGAAGTCCCGACGCGATGGTGGAGGCATGTTAACTACCTTGCAAAAATGTGAATAAAGTGTGTTTGAAAGTTTCTTATATATCCAATTTAAGCTATCATTTTCGCGCCAAAAAACAGGATTGTCGAGCAAGATGATAGACTATTATCTTGTTTTTGTTTAATTATAATTAATCGCTCTCATGGACGTCACTAGTCAGTCAGTGGCAAAAACAATAAGAGACGGATAAATCGCAACAAGTAGGGAGATGAAGTATTCAACTTGTTAGCGGCCATTCACACAAGGCTACTCATCCGATGGCTTTGTTAGAACAATAGGGAAATTTCATGCCTACAGAAAAACCTACAATCATTTACACCATTACAGATGAAGCTCCTGCACTAGCAACGTATTCGCTACTTCCGATTATTCAATCGTTTACAGCTTCTTCTGGTATTGATGTTGACACTCGTGACATCTCTCTAGCTGGGCGTATTCTTGCTAGTTTCCCAGAACATTTGACTGAAGAGCAGCGCATTGGTGATGCACTTTCTGAACTTGGTGAATTGGCCAAAACGCCACAGGCAAACATCATTAAGCTACCTAACATCTCTGCTTCTGTCCCACAGTTAAAAGCGGCGATCAAGGAACTTCAGGACAAAGGCTACAACTTACCAAGCTACCCTGCAGAGCCGAGTACCTACGAAGAGGAAGCGATCAAAGCGACCTACGACAAGATCAAAGGTAGTGCGGTCAACCCAGTGCTGCGTGAGGGTAACTCTGACCGTCGCGCACCGCTGTCAGTTAAGAACTACGCCAAGAAAAACCCTCATTCAATGGGCGCGTGGTCTGCGGATTCTAAATCACATGTTTCAAGCATGGCTGATAAAGACTTCTTCGGTAGCGAAAAATCAGTTACGATTGATGGCGCAACAGAAGTAAAAATCGAGTTTGTGGGCACCGATGGCACGGTAAAAGAACTTAAAGCGCCATTTCCAATCCAAGATAAAGAGATCATCGACAGTGCGGTACTGAACAAGAACGCACTCGTAGAGTTTTTCGAACAGCAAATTGAAGAAGCGAAGCAGCAAGACGTGCTACTGTCACTGCACATGAAAGCCACCATGATGAAGGTGTCTGACCCTGTGATCTTTGGCCATGCGGTTAAAGTTTACTATAAAGATGTATTTGCAAAATATGGTGAACTCTTTACGCAACTAGGCGTCGATGTTAGCAACGGTATTGGTGATGTGTACGCTAAAATTCAAACCTTACCTGCTGAGCAAAAACAAGAAATTGAAGCTGCGCTGCAAGCGGTATATCAAACTCAGCCACCATTAGCCATGGTAGATTCTGACCGCGGTATTACTAACCTCCACGTACCGAGTGACATTATCGTCGATGCTTCTATGCCTGCGATGCTGCGTTCATCCGGTCAAATGTGGGGACCTGATGGTAAGCAGAAAGACACCAAAGCAATGATCCCAGATCGAAGCTATGCTGGCATCTATCAAGCCGTAATTGATTTCTGTAAAGAGAATGGCGCTTTTGATCCAACCACCATGGGCAGCGTGCCAAATGTTGGTCTAATGGCGCAAAAAGCCGAAGAATACGGCTCTCACGACAAAACGTTTATTCTTGATGCGGCAGGCTCTGTGCGCATTGTTGACACGTCAGGCAAAGTCCTGCTTGAGCAAGCGGTCGAAGAAGGTGATATCTTCCGTATGTGTCAGGTGAAAGATGCGCCAATCCAAGATTGGGTTAAACTTGCTGTCACTCGCGCTCGTGCTACTGGTGTTCCAGCGGTATTCTGGTTAGACGAAAATCGTGCGCACGATGCGGAGCTGATTAAGAAAGTTAACGCTTACTTACCTGAGCACGATACCGAAGGGCTAGAAATTAAGATTCTGGCACCACTTGAAGCGTGTCAGTACTCGCTGGTTCGTATCAAGCAAGGCCTAGACACTATTTCAGTGACGGGTAACGTTCTTCGTGACTATCTAACTGACCTGTTCCCAATTCTAGAACTCGGTACTTCGGCGAAGATGCTTTCAATCGTGCCGCTGATGAATGGTGGTGGTTTGTTTGAAACAGGCGCGGGCGGTAGTGCACCGAAACACGTGCAACAAGTTGAGAAAGAGAACCACCTACGTTGGGATTCATTAGGTGAATTCTTAGCATTGGCTGCGTCTCTAGAGCATTTAAGTACGGTGACGGGTAACGCTAAAGCCAAAGTGCTTGCTGATGCGCTAGACAAAGCGACAGGTGAGTTCCTCGACAATAATAAGTCACCATCGCGCCGTGTCGGTGAGCTTGATAATCGTGGTAGCCATTATTATCTTGCGACTTACTGGGCTAAAGCGCTTGCTGAGCAAACTCAAGACGCTGATCTTGCTGCCGAGTTTGCGCCAATTGCTCAAACCCTTGCAGACAACGAACAACAAATCGTTGCTGAGCTTAACCAAGCCCAAGGTGTGCCTGCTGATCTAGGGGGTTACTACTTGCCGGTATTTGAAAAGGTATCAGCCTTGATGCGCCCAAGTGCGACCTTGAACGCGATTATCAATCGATAATCAATCGATAATCAATACGCTGAAACTAAAAAACCCGCTGCCAAGCGGGTTTTTATCAACAACCGGTTTTTTATCAACAACTTAAGTCAGTTGGCAGCGGTTATTTTGCTGAGTGGGCTTCCACTGGAACCACGGAGCTTGCGTGATAACCTTTTGGCCCTTCTTCCACTTCAAAACTTACTTGTTGGCCCGCTTTCAGAGTACGATAACCGTCCATTTGAATCGTTGAATAGTGCGCAAACACATCACCGTCTTCTCCCTCTGGACAGATAAAACCAAATCCTTTGGAGTTGTTAAACCATTTTACTGTACCTGTAGCCATGCTTTACATCCCTCATGCATTGTGTCATGTAACCTTGTTAAGTGTTTACTTATCATCCTTAGTAAACTGAAAGTGAATATCCATTCAGCCGCTGCCAAATTTTGAGTCACTATTTGACCAATGTAGCTAATGGGCGAGCGCAGTCAATAGTAAAAAGGTCTCATAGTCGACATATTTGCAAGCAAATCACTTTTAAGATTTACATTTCTGCAACTTATAGCTCAATGCCACGTATTAAAATATACGCACTGTAAATGGAATTCGGGTTCTTTTTAATCAATTAGATACGCCAGTTAGGCGGATCAAAATCTTTTATTTGCAGCGACTCAAATGGTGGATTAGTCTCTAAGTAGGGCCAAATATTGTTTTCCACCTTAATTGTCCTTATTTAAAGAGAGCTAAATTCAAAACTTCTGCTCGTCGAAGTGGTAAAATTCACAGAGTCAAACATCAACGTCGTTATAGTCATGAGCAAACATTTTGAATGGGTTACTCCAGATTCAGATTTACTGGAGAGAGAAAAAACAAAAGTTAAGCCACCATCTATGTATAACGTTGTTTTGAACAACGATGATTACACCCCGATGGACTTTGTTATTGAAATTTTAGAGCGATTTTTCTCAATGGATATCGACAAAGCAACGCAGGTAATGCTCCAGGTGCATTATGAAGGCAAAGCAATTTGTGGCACGTATACTGCAGAAGTTGCTGAGACCAAGGTAGCGCAAGTTACTATGTATGCGAACGAGAATGAGCATCCTTTGCTTTGTACAATGGAACAAGCCTAATGCTTGTTCGAGCAACTTAAGTTGTTCTTAAAGGAGGTACTTATGCTGAATAAAGAGTTAGAGTCGAGTCTCAACGGCGCTTTTTCCCGCGCTCGAGACAAAAGACATGAGTTTATGACTGTCGAGCACCTCCTGCTGGCGTTGTTAGAAAACGATGCTGCGAGAGAAGCACTTCAGGCGTGTCAGGCGGACATCGATGCCTTGCGTGGTGAACTAGATATCTTCATCGATCAAACAACGCCGCTGATTCCTGAAAATGATGAAACTCGCGAAACGCAACCCACTTTGAGTTTTCAACGCGTTTTGCAACGCGCGGTGTTTCACGTTCAATCCTCTGGTCGCAGTGAAGTGACAGGGGCTAATGTACTGGTGGCTATTTTTAGTGAGCAAGAGTCCCATGCGGCGTACTTACTCAAGAAAAACGACATTAGCCGTCTTGATATTGTTAATTTTATTTCGCATGGCATCACTAAAGCATCAAGCGCTGGTGATGAACCGTCTTCTCCCGACGCTTTTGGTAGCGAGAGTGCCGAAGAAGCGAGTAACGAAGATCGTTTGGAAAGCTTTGCTACTAACCTCAATCAATTGGCCAAGCAGGGCCAGATTGATCCACTTATTGGTCGTGAGAAAGAGCTTGAAAGAACGGTTCAAGTGCTTTGTCGTCGTCGCAAGAACAACCCATTGCTTGTTGGTGAGGCAGGGGTAGGTAAAACAGCGATCGCAGAAGGCTTGGCGTGGCGTATTGTGGAAGGGCAGGTCCCAGAAATTATCGCTGACAGTGTCATTTATTCATTAGATATCGGGGCGCTACTAGCGGGTACTAAGTATCGCGGTGATTTTGAAAAACGCTTCAAGGCCATACTAAGACAGCTTGAAAAAGAAGAAGATGCGATTCTGTTTATTGATGAGATTCATACCATCATCGGTGCTGGCGCGGCTTCTGGTGGTCAAGTCGATGCCGCCAACTTAATTAAGCCTCTGCTTAGTAGTGGCAAGCTACGCTGTATTGGTTCAACGACTTATCAAGAGTACAGCAATATTTTCGAGAAAGAGCGCGCGCTCTCTCGTCGATTCCAAAAAATCGACGTTGTTGAGCCGTCACTCGACGATACCACTAAAATCTTGATGGGCCTGAAACCGAAGTACGAAGCACACCACGAAGTGCGTTACACCAATAAAGCACTGCGTGCAGCGGTTGAACTGTCGGCTAAGTACATTAATGAACGTCATTTGCCTGATAAAGCGATCGATGTTATCGATGAAGCGGGTGCTCGTAGCCGTCTTACTCCGGCGAGTCGTCGTAAAAAAACGGTAGGGGTGGCCGATATCGAGGCGATGGTTGCCAAGATGGCGCGTATCCCAGAGAAGTCCGTCTCTTCTTCTGACAAAGAGATTCTCCAGAAACTCGATGAGAAGATGAAAATGTTGGTGTTTGGCCAAGATGATGCGATTGATGTTCTTAGTGAAGCGATTAAGTTAACTCGTGCGGGTTTGGGAGCAGACAATAAACCGGTTGGTTCCTTCTTGTTTGCTGGCCCAACCGGGGTGGGTAAAACAGAAGTGACGGTGCAATTGTCTAAGTTACTTGGTATTGAACTGCTGCGTTTTGACATGTCCGAATATGGTGAACGTCACTCCGTCAGTCGTCTTATCGGTGCGCCTCCGGGTTATGTCGGTTACGATCAAGGCGGTCTGCTGACTGATTCCGTGATCAAACACCCTCACTCGGTGGTGTTACTTGATGAGATAGAGAAAGCGCACCCAGACGTCTTTAACTTGTTGCTGCAAGTAATGGATAACGGCACGCTAACGGATAACAACGGTCGTAAAGCGGATTTCCGTAACGTGATCTTGGTGATGACCACCAACGCAGGTGTGCAAGAAACGGTTAAGAAATCGATCGGCTTGATCCAACAAGATCACAGTCACGATGCGATGTCTGAAATTAAAAAGGTATTTACTCCAGAGTTTCGTAACCGTCTTGATAACATCATTTGGTTTAACAGCCTAGATGAGCACGTTATCCATCAAGTGGTTGATAAATTTATCGTTGAACTGCAAGCACAGCTTGATGTACGCGGTGTCTCGCTTGAAGTGTCGGACGATGCACGTCATTGGTTGGCTTCTCGTGGTTACGATAAGTCCATGGGGGCGCGTCCAATGGGACGAGTTGTGCAAGAAAAACTGAAGAAACCCCTCGCTAATGAGCTGCTATTTGGTTCACTAGTCGATGGTGGTACGGTGAAAGTTGACCTGAAAGATGATGAGCTTAAATTCACTTATCTCAGTCAAAAAGAAGCCGCGATTCATTAATCAAGCAAAATGAAAAAAGCCAGAGCACTGCGTCTCTGGCTTTTTTATTTTCTAAACGATTAACTAACTTAGTGCGGACTTAATCGCTTGATATGACATGTTGACGTCGTCTGGGATCACTTGTTCAATTTGATAGCCCAAAGCAGGGTACGTCTTAATTCGCTCAAAATCGCCCAACATGGCCGATAAGGTGGTGTAGAGGTCGATCTCTTCATTAAAATAGTCGCAGAACTCACCTTTGGGCGAGGTTACACAAAGATGCTTGACCTGTGTTGGCCACTGCTGACGGAATGAGGCGTAAGTGCGTCGTTCCATGTACGGCTTTTGCACTAAGATAAACGAGTTGAAGTTGAGATTTCTTTGCGTAAGTAGTTGATGCGTAAAGAGGAGGTTTTCTCCGGTGTTGGTTGCCTGAGCCTCAATAATCATTTTATTGCTCGGCACACCTAAATCACGTGCGATTTGGGCAAAAGTTTCCGCTTCGCTCTGCTCGAACACATCGGCAGTTAAACGGCCTAACCCGCCAGAAAAGACTAAATATTCAGCCCAGCCTTGTAGATACAAATTCGCAGCATACTCCGCCACACGAACATCATTACTGCCTAACACGAAGAGGCAATCTGATTGGATTAAATCGTCGGAGAGTTGCATGTAACGCCATAAGCGCTCAATGTGTTGATACAACTTAGTTTGGTTCATAAACCCCTCTCAGTTCACACCAGTTCGAGTGTGTGGTCAAAATGGAAACGATAGCCAAGGGCAATGATCTTGTCTGCCATTATGCGCTTATCGGGCTGTTGAACCACGGGTGGAAGAGGGTCGCTTGAACCAACGCTGTCGAGCGCTGCCTGATAAAACTGTGCCTTACTGACCGTGTTTGGTGTGGTGGCATTTACTACCGTGTTGTGTGTTGCTAGGGCCATATAGCTCACGGCGCCAATCGCATCTTTTAGCTCAAGCATATTAGCAGGCGCTTGCTCACTGACTTGCTTTAATCTAGCGGCAAAGCGCGATGGGTGTCTAGCGGGGCCGACCAGCCCGCTGCAACGAACGATGGCGTAGCTCAGGCCAGAATCAATCAGCGCTTGCTCAGCTGTTAACATCGTTATCGCGTTATCACTAAATAGACCATGGCTTTGTGCTAAAGCAAGGCTAGCGTGCTCTTCAACCATCTCTGTGGCTGTGTTTGGGTAAACGGTTGTTGAACTGACCATGACAATACGTTGTGCCGTACTCTGCTTGGCCGCTTGGATAAGATTTTGCCATTGAGTGACGTAATTATCGCCAGCCCCTCGGCGAAATCCTGGAGGAAAACAACCAATCACTATGTCGCTCGGCGCTATATTGAGTTGATCTTTGAGTTGTTCAGGACCCAAATTTAAGTCGCACACAAAACTGTTGAGTCCTTGTTGTTCAAGCTCTGCTGCCCCTTCTGGAGTTGTTTTACTGGTGAAGACTTGATAACCGATGGATGTCAGGTATTGGCTAAGTGGTTTACCTAGCCAACCTCCACCGACGATTGTGATGGTTTTCATGTCAGACTCCTTGCTAATAAATGACCAAGTTGTGTTCGCAACACTTTGTGAATGGGCTGGGTAGTCAATGATTGATGTTGTATCAGATCCAGCAATATATAATCACTGTTGGTATACCAAAGACTAAGGCTACAAGCTTGCTGAAACGTACTTACTTTGGCATTTATTGAACGCAACAACAACCGTTGTTGTTGCAGCAATATCAGTGGTGTTATGTGCGAGGTGGTATGTAAGGGGGAGGGGCTTTAGCAAACGCCGGAGTGCGCCTCTGGCGTTTGCGATTGAATTAAGTTAACTAGAAAGCACACGGATAATTTTGTCTGCGTGCTCGGCCATTTCGATGCCCTCATCGGTTAAGTATCCGCCATCAGGAAGAGTACATAGGCCTTTGGCGTAAAGACGCTGTACAGCCGATTGAATCTCTTCAGATGCGTCATTATGAACTTTAATGCCAGTCGCAGCACTGCTGATATCAAACTGAAGCAGTAAGTTAAGTTCAGATATATATTCAGGCGTAAATTTCATATTCGATTCCTTATAAAGTGTATGTACTCAACTTAATCAGGAAGTTGGCGTTCAGCAATGCCCACTATATAGAAATGTTACCTAAGCCAGAGTTTGATCAGATAACTGGAGCCGATTGTTCAGGAGTTAAACAGTCGCGATAAGACTAGAGCGAGATCAAAGCAGGCTACCACTAAACAGTATCGCGAGCCGCCTTACGCGTATAAATGAGAAAATAGTATAAAGATTGACTTTACTGATTTGAATATGCTTGATTTTATCACCAATAATTTGCTCCCGGTGACATTGGGCAACATCATTGGTGGTGGAGTGTTTGTCGGCATGTGGTACTGGTTAATCTATCTGCGTGATTGACACCATGGATGTGAACTGTTTTAAAAAACTCACTTTAAGTGAGTTTTTTGATCTTGATGATGGCCTAACAAACCATCGTTAACTGCATTTTCTCGTAAGGCCTCAGGCTGAGTGATTAACCAATCTCTCATTTCATCTCGTTCGGTAAATGCATTATCCAAACTGTGTTGGTCCAAAGTCATCGCTCGCATTCCTTGCATTGATTTTATAGCGCAAGACTAATGTCTGATCTTTGCGTATTTATTACATTGGTAGAATTAAATGATATGCGTATGAATGCAAAATGAATTTTGTGAGAGATAATTCATTAACTCAGGCTTGATCCGTTGACTTCTAGGTATCACCACGGTTATCCACAGATTCTGTGGATAAGATCCTACAATAGCTAAATAGGCGCTATTTGGCGTTATCATGAACGTCTTTGACTAGCACACGACCATAACGACTGATTGAGAATGGAATTATTAGCAAGCTCGAAAACAACCCCAAGGTCAACCATAAAATATCCACCACACTGCCCATAATCTCCCCCTGAACATGAAGGATCAGTGTACGCGAAAACCGCCCAAGGTCACCCTGTCTTGAAATTGATAATAAGCCCAAGTCTCAAAAGGTTAAGTAACAACTCATTTAGATTCGGCCCAGGCTAAAAGGAGATAGACACTGTATTCGTGTCAGGGCGACCGCATGAGTGTCTATATTTTCACCACATGACTAAAACCAGCGCTTAATACGGCCTCTAGCATGGTTGTGTTCATCATGCATCGCTTTTGTTTACCGACAATGCTTAGCTTAGTTGGCTCTGCTCG